>CAWCLD010000005.1:0-32921 GCA_963796355.1 uncultured archaeon | reverse complement strand
ATGCCGAAGTATCTCTTTGTCACGGGCGGAGTGATGTCGGGCCTCGGCAAGGGCATCACGGCATCATCCGTAGCCAAGCTTCTGGAGCTGTCGGGTCTCGAAGTGACCTGCCTCAAGATTGACCCGTACCTGAACTTCGACGCCGGGACCATGAACCCCATCACCCACGGGGAGGTATACGTCACGGACGATGGCGGCGAGACGGACATGGACCTGGGGACGTACGAGAGGTTCCTCAACAGGAACATGTCGAAGGCCAACAACATAACGACCGGCCAGATCTACAGCAAGGTCATCGACGACGAGAGGAGGGGGAGGTTCCTCGGCAAGTCGGTCCAGATAATTCCCCACATCACGAATGAGATCAAAGCGAAGGATCAGGCAGCTGGCCACCGACTCGAAGGTCGATGTTCTTCTAATCGAGTGCGGTGGGACGGTTGGAGACATCGAGAGTCTTCCGTTCCTCGAAGCGTTCAGAGAGATGAGGATGGAGGAGGGACCATCTAGGACGCTCTTCCTTCACGTGAGCCTCGCTCCCGAACTTTCGGTGGTGGGCGAGATGAAGACCAAGCCCACCCAGCACAGCGTCCAGGAGATGCGCAGGATAGGTCTCCAGCCCGACATCATAGTTGTCAGGAGTTCGAGGGCCCTTCCGAAGGAAGCCAAGGAGAAGATCTCGCTCTTCACGAGCGTGCCCGTGGAGAGCGTGATATCCAACCCCGACGTGGAATCAATCTACCAGGTCCCTAGGCTTCTTGAGGAGCAGGGGGTGCTCAGGCCGATCCTTAGGCAGTTCGGGATCAAGAGGCGGCTGAGCATCAGCAGATGGAACGCGGTAGCCGCCCGGTTCCTCGACCAGCCGAAGACTGTCAGGGTCGCGATGGTGGGCAAGTACGCAAGCCTGGCTGACAGCTACGTGAGCGTCAATCAGGCGCTGATGCACGCCTGCGCAGTCAATAGAGCGAAGTCCAATATAGATTGGATCGAGTCCGAGGTGATCGAGGAAGATAGTGCGAAGCTCGGGCTCTTAGACGGCTACGACGGGGTCGTCATTCCCCAGGGGTTCGGAAGCAGGGGGGTCGAGGGCAAGATCGCGGCGGCGAACTATGCCCGCGTCTCAGGAATACCTTTCCTCGGCCTCTGCTTCGGCTTCCAACTGGCTAGCGTCGCATTTGCTAGGCACGTCCTCGGGCTCGAGAAGGCGAACACCACCGAAGTGGACCAGGAGACACCTCACCCAGTGGTTGACCTCCTGCCGGAACAGCGGGAGGTCTCCAACCTAGGGGGCACGATGAGGCTGGGAGGGCACGACGTCTTCCTGAAGAAGCCAAGCAGGGCCTTCGACATCTACGGGCGGGAGAAGATACGCGAGCGGCACAGGCACAGGTTCGAGCTCAACCAGAAGTATCTGAAGAGGTTCGAAGAGGCGGGGATGCACTACGTCGCCTTCAGCGACAACGGCCGTAGGGCAGAGATCATGGAGCTCGATGGGCATCCCTTCTACATGGGGACGCAGTTCCACCCCGAATATGCGAGCAGGCCTGAGAATCCTGAGCCCATCTACGTGGCTTTCGTCTCAGCTTGCTTGAAGAGAGGAAGAGAGACGGCCCGGAAAGACAGGCGAGTGTAAGCGCTAGCCCGCTGAATAGGCCTGCGAAATCCTGAGTGCGAGGTCGGCCGCGTGGGCCGCACTTGCCGCGAAGAGGTAGAGGTTCGGCTCGACGCCGTTTCCTCCGAGGTCGACTACGACGTCGAAGCCCTCATCTGCCGAGGACAGACGCTTCTCGAGGGCCCGGACCGTGGGGTCCCCTGAAGCCGAAGGCGGGTATCCTCCAATCTTGAGGGTCCTGAGCCTGAGCTTCTTCAGGACCGCCGCCATCTTCTGGTCGTATCTGAGGTTGACGCAGGACCGGAGCTCAGGCTTCACTGCCCTCACCAGGATGAGGACCCTGGCCAAGTGCCTAGAGGCACCCGGTTCGGGCGGAAGAATGGCCTTCGGTCTGCCCTTCACCCTTACGATCCTCCCTGGGACGGCGACGACGTCCGCGGCTGATTCCGCGTCTCCGACTGCTAGCGCGAGGTTCACGGAGACCTCGGGCATTACTGAGACAAAGTCCTTGGAGGCCTCGAACCTCCGGACAGCCTCGGCGACCTCTGAAACCGCCTTAGAGAAGGCCGACCTGTCCTTTCCGTATTCCCTGATGCACACGTCGCAGTCTGCGAGCACAGGATGGAGGCTCCTGTGCCTGGCGCAGACAGCCCCCCTCCCGAGGAGCCCGGTCCAGACCGTGCTCAGGGTCCCGACCGCGTCGACAGCGTTCCTTTTTGCATCTTCGGCCAGAAGGGCTGCGCACCTGTTCGCCTCCTCGGCAGAGAGGGAAAGACCAGACAGCACAGAGTACGACTTGTCGCTGTCTGATGACAGATAGAGGCTCACCGATGCCTGCGTCACGCCGAGCATCGATGAAATCCGGTTCTGGGAGAACCCTTGCGCATGAAGCTCCTTCGCGACGAGATGCCTCAGTGCTGGAAGGAGTTCCTGGACCATGAGCTCGTCGGGGGGTTGCATGCTATAAGCCGTTTATCTACCCGTTTATAAACGGGGTCCCGAAGCAGCCATCGTGGGCTACCCACCACCCGACGAAAATCAGGCGCCAAAGCCGCAGAGGTCCAAGGTGCTGGCCCTGATAATCGTCTTCTCGTCGCTCATAGCGGTATCCACATTCCTGTCCTTCAAACTCCCTCCACCGCTGGGAGAAATCACCTGGGCACCGCCAATCTACATGGCCCTCTCAATTCTTGCAGGGGCCTATCCATCCTTTGCCGCCATAGCGCTGGGTTCAGCAATCGGGGAAGGCATGAACGTGGTCTTGGGTACTCCAGGTTTCCTTCCAATCTGGGTCCCTGGAATGGTATGGGCAAGGGCGCCAGAGGCGTTCATCATAGCTTGGGCGAGAAAGAGGGGCAGACGCATGATAGTTCTGTCGATGGTCATCGCGACTGTCTTCGAGACCATGGCGTTCTTCCTCTCAGACTGGGCGTTCTACACATACGGGCTGTTCCAGTACGGGAGCCCAACGAATGCGGCCTCCGGGTTCTGGGCGGCGTTCCCGGACTTTGGCACATTGGTTGACCTCGCATACATACCGGTCGCACTAATCCTAATCCGCGCCGCTGGCCCTGCGTTCAGAAGGTTCGGGTTCGACTGAGGAGCTGACAAGATTGTCGGCAATTGGGAAGGCCGGTCCCGAATTCATGAAGGAGGTTGTCTATGCTAGCCTGGGCAAGAAGTCTCGGAAGCTTGTAATTGGACCCAGGAAAGGATCGGACAACGCGGTCATTGCGGCTGGCGGAGGGAGAGTCATGATCCTGACAGTCGACCCGGTCTCCATCATAACATCTATCGGAATGAAACTGTCAGGCTGGCTGAGCGTCCATCTAATCGCGTCGGACTATACCACGTCGGGCTTGAGGCCCGAGTATGCGACCTTCAGCTTCAACTTCCCACCTGAGCTGAGCGACACTGACCGTGAGGAGTATGTCCGATCGGTGGGGGAAGAGTGCCGCAGACTTGGGATCACGATAGCCGCCGGACACACGGGGAGCTACCCCGGGGCGGGTTTCACAGTCATCGGAGCGGGTTCCATGTTTGGGTTCGGGCGCAGAGGGGGCTTCGTCGACCCCTCGATGGCGAGGTCTGGCGATGTTATTCTGATGACCAAGCAGGCGGGCATCGAGGCAACCGCCTCGCTGGCACTTTCCTTTCCACGGTATGTGGAAGGGAAGGTGGGCCGCCTCATGGGATCGAGAGCGAAGAAGCTGATCAGATCGTGTTCGACCGTGACCGACGCTCTCACGGCTGCGAGAATCGGCCTGGGCAGGGGCGGAATAACCTCGATGCACGATGCGACAGAAGGAGGCGTCCTAGGAGGTCTCGAAGAGATGGCATACGCGTCAGGGACCGCATTCCATGTGAACAAGGGCAGAATCAACGTTTCAGAGGAGGTAGGCGCGGTCTGCGGGGCATTTGGCCTCGACCCCCTCGGTTCACTCAGCGAAGGGACGCTTCTGGTGACGTGCAACCCGGACAGGCTCGATGATGTGAAAGACGAATTCGCAGGATCAGGGATACCAATCCGGGAGATTGGGTCCGTCAGAGACGGAGCGGGACTCTGGGTTACCAAGGGCGAAGGCCGCCCGAAGAGAATCAAGCCCGAAGCGGACAGATACTGGGCCGCCTACAGGGACGCGATAGACGCGGGCTTGAGGTAGTGGAATTGAGCCGGGCAAATGGATTCATCAGGGCATCATTGGTGAGGGCAAACCAGAGTTTCGATACCACGCGGCCGGTGTCGACCTGACATGCGGGACCGGCCCCCTCGGGACCTCAGGCTGAGCCCGACCAACTCGACATCTCGTTTATCATGGCGCGGGAGGAAGCAGGAGGTTAGACGATGTCGACCACTGAGCGGGCGGCTCGCGTCCTGAAGTCACTGAAGGACGAGGAGTGGAGGACGCTGGCTGGGCTGGAAGAGGCAGCCACTGGGCACGGGACGGCCGACATCGGCAGGCTTGCGAGGATGAGCAGGCTTCCTCTTGAGCGAGTGCGGTTCGCAGTCGGACAGCTCGAGAAGAGGGAGTTGGTGAGCCGGCGGGGGTCTGGATACGCCTTGACGAAGGAAGCGGTCGAGGCCATGGCGCTCAGGGACTACGTGAAGAGGGACCTGATCTTCGCTCTGGGTGCAGTCATCGCGAAGGGCAAGGAGTCGGACGTCTACGAGACGCTAACGGAGGAGGGCTCGCCGCTGGCCCTGAAGTTCTACAAGCTCGGAAGAACGAGCTTCACGAGGGTGAGGAAGAAGAGGTTCAGAGAGGGGACCGAGATGCGGAGCTGGATGACGGCCAACTACGAGGCCGCGAAGAGGGAGTACACAGCGCTGAAGAAGCTCGAGGGCCTGTCTCTGGTCTTCCCCAAGGCGATTGCCTTCAACAGGAGCACCGTCCTGTTGGAGGAGCTGTCCGGGGTCAGGCTCTCGCAGAGACCGGAGCTCGAGGACCCTGAGGCGGCGGCGCGCACGGTCATGGAATCAATCAGGAAGGCGTTCCTCAAGGCTGGGCTGGTCAACGCCGACCTCAGCGAGTACAACATCCTCACCACCGGAGCTGCGCTGTGGCTGATAGACTGGCCCCAGGCGGTCGGAGCGAATCATCCCAACTGCAGAGAGCTGCTCGAACACGACGTGACGGCCGTCGCCAAGTTCTTCCGGAAGGCCTACGGGGTCGAGCTGGACGAGAAGAAGGCGCTCCTCTTCGCGACCGGCGAGGAAAAGAACCTAGAGTAGCGTAGACTCCTGAAGGATAAGCCTCGTGACCTCGCTGATCCCATCGAGGGATTCGTCTAGAACCGCCTTGGCATCTCCATTGATGGGTGACACTTTCCCTCGCAGTCGACTGCCTCGACTTCGAGGTCCTGAACTCCGTAGAACCGAATCTCCTCCACATGGAGGGACCGCTACACCGTGAATGTGCTTCCCTAGAGACGGTCCTCTATCCTGATGTAGAGGACGTTGTTGCCCCTGATGACAACCTTCCCGTAGTTGGCCTTCTTCGCGCCGTTCTCCGACTCCTCCGCATCCATCAGGAGGACGTTCATGTACGAGTCGACGTTGGACATCTTTCCTCTGTACTCGAGTTCGTTCTTGAGCCTGACCGAAACCTGTTTGTTCGTAGCCTTCTGGAGCACGCTCAGTGGACGTTTGGCCTGAGGAGGGGGCTGAGAACTCATTCGGACTTTTTCTCAGGGCGCCGTGTCAGAGTTAAAAAGACATCGGTATCGAGACGACAGTGAAGACAGGTCGTTGGACGGTAGATGACTTCAGAGCTGACGGGAACGGATGTGGTGAAGAAAACAGCCTCCTTTTCGACGTTCAGTTCAGGATCGGTGAATCTCGACGGACTTCTCGAGGGTGGTTATCGGGGGGGTCGCGTGGTCGAAGTGCACGGGAGGAGCAATACAGGAAAGACGCAACTGGCCATGCAGGCAGTCTTCTGTGCCGCGCGGAGGAGCAAGAAGACGCTGTTCATCGACACCGAAGGCACCTTCAGACCTGAAAGGCTCGTAGGGATGGCGGAGGCTCGGGGATGGAACCCTGCCGGCATCCTCGAGAGAATTGTATACTTGAGGACCGATTCCTTCGTCGAGCAGATGGAGACAGTTGCCAAGATGAACGCAAGGGAGGCGACCGCAGCCTGTTCGCTAGTCGTCGTCGATACGCTGACCAGGAACTTCACAATCGGGTTGCCAGGCAGGTCGAACCTCGCCGAAAGACAGGGAGCGCTCGACGTGTATCTGAGCGAGACTGCGAGGGACGCCTATCTCAACGGGAGAGCATACCTCCTAACCAACCGGGTGACATTCGGGCCGTCTCACGATGTCGCAATTGGAGGCAGGACAGTCGAGCAGATGGTCCACGCGTCGATTCTGCTGGAGAGGAACAGAGACTCCGTAAGGGCGACCAAGTTGTCCACGGGCCAGAGCGTGTTGGCTTCCATGAGCAAAGCAGGCCTGGACTAGACCTAGCGCCCCAACAGATTCTTCCGGCTAGGTGATCATTTCTGCAACTGCCCCTCAGCGGGATTTGACAATCGGTGCAAATTCAGTTGGCGCGTTCGCTTAAGGAAGAATAGGAGTCTTACTTAAGTAAAGTAATGCCGCACAGACAAGCACTTTTCGGCACTTTCATGTTAACTTGGTTGCCTTTCGCCTTCCCCTGCTCCCTGCCGCGCGCGCTAGATGCCTGTCTTAGGCGAGACAGTCTAGGGTGGGGATTTCTTCGTCACGATCCCATACAGAAGGATTGCTAGTCCTACTGGAAACAGAATGAGTCCCGTCAATGCGAACCAAAACGCATCTGAGAAGGCTGCGCTTAGGGAGATAGGTTCCTTCAAGCCAAGCTGGCTGGCCCCACCTATTAGGCTGGGAAGGCCCGAACCCACCCAGATCAGAGTGACGCCCAGACCCAGGATAAGTCCCCCGATTGCAACAAGTATCGCTTTCAACGAAGATACTTGGAAAGAAGCGTGTCTTAAGTCTGTGCCTCGCCGCACGGTCAGGCGCTTTTCGGCATTTCCATGTTAATTGGGGCCGCTAACTAATGATTGTTTTGTAGTGTTCTGAGGCCCTCTCGTTGTCTCTGGTTCATTTCAATAACCCGGCTAGGTATATGGCTGTTCTCTCAATTATCCGCCGTGATAATCCCGAGGCGCCCTGGCCGGGACTTTGCAGTTCAGGTAGGCGCCCCGACAAGTAACTCAGGGCCTGATAACCTGAAGGTCTGTTCAGTAGGGAAGGCCCAACTTCTTGAAGATCTCAGGGAAGCGCGGGTCGTCTCTCACCTTGTCGTAGAAAGGAGAATACCGAAGACCTGCCGGGTCAACTGACTTCGCAGACATGGCTTTGTCGACCCAACTGAAGAACTCATCTCTGCTGCCAAGAGTCGCATAGCAGTCAGCGATGGCCGACTCCCAGATTCCCCACTTTCCGACTTTCGGAATGAGTTCTTCAATCATCGGCAAGGCCTTCTCTCTTTCTCCAAACCATCCGTACAGCCCGGCAAGCAAGAGGTTGCGTGCGTCTTCAGCGTCTGCAAATTGCGCACGCGCGCTAGTCTTTCCAAAGGCCTCCGCATCAGTGTAAGCCCTCTCCTTCATGCCCTTCAATGCGAAACAGAGAGCACGCCACGAATAGGTGGCGGCAAAGGCAGGCTCGTCTTCAATCAGCCTGTCGAATGTCGCAATCGCTTCGTCCAGCTTTCCGTGCAGGAAATCCATCACTCCGACACGCATTGTGATTATTGGAGACAACGGGTCTAACTCGTGGGCCCTCTCAGTCTCCTCCCTCGCCTCCTTTGCCCTTCCCATGTCTGACAGACATTGAGAGTACCATTGATGAGCTGAGGCGTAGCTGGGGTTCAGCTCAATCGCCCTCCGGAACTCTCGCAGAGCCTCTTCCCACCTCCAATCTCCCCACAGGTTGAGCCCTAAGGAGGCATGAGCCTCGGCGAGCGTGTCGTCCAGTTCCAGCGCCCTCGTTGCCGCCTCCTTCGACTTGGCCAGCGCGTCAGCCATTTCCATCCAGTCTGTCCCTGCAGCCATGAAGTATGCGTCAGCCAGTCCTGCGTACGCCCTCGCGTAGTCGGGGTCTAACTTGATGGCATCCTGGAACAATCTCATCGATCCTAAAATCCCCTCCTTGTCCCTCTTGTTCCAGAGGGAGCGTCCCTTAAGGTAGAGCGTGTAGGCTTCGATGCTTTCAGTGTGCTTCTTGCCCGGCTCCTGAACAGAGGCCAGCTTGACCCTCAAGGCCCCTGCGATCTTCCCTGCTATGTCGTCTTGAATCTTGAAGATGTCATCCAGCTCCCTGTCGTACTTCTCCGACCACAGGTGCGATTCGGTGGGGACGTCAATCAACTGCGCGGTGACCCGCACCATGTTCCCCGCCTTGCGGACGCTCCCTTCAAGGACCGTCCCGACCCTCAGCTCCTTGCCTATCTCTGAGACGTTCTTCTCCTTCTTCTTGTAGTTCATCACTGACGTCCTGGCGATGACCTGCAGTCCCTGAAGGCCCGACATAGACGTGATCAGCTCCTCCGTCATGCCGTCAGCGAAGTACTCGTCATTCGGATCTGGGCTCATGCTTGTAAAGGGCAGGACGGCCAGGCGGTGCCTGTCGTATTCTGACCCGGGTCTCATGCCTGCCTCCCAAGGCAGGTCTAGCTTGTAAACGTCGATCTGGAAAGCGATGTTCTTGAGCTCTCTTGGCTGGAGCCTGACCAGCTCATATGGAATCTTGTTCCTGACCTGGTCGTAGACCTGCTCGGAGATGCATATGCCTCCGGCCGAGGCAAGGGGCTCAATCCGCGAGGCGATGTTCACAGCGTCGCCATAGACGTCGCCGTCCCTGTGGATGACGTCCCCGACATGCACCCCGACTCTCACCATGACTCTTTCGGTCGCGCTCTCATTGAACTCGTGCAGAGTCTTCTGCATCTCGACCGCACATTCAGTGGCTTCCAGAGCACTCGTAAATTCGACGAGAAAAGCATCGCCGATCGTCTTGACCTCACGGCCTGAATGCATCAAGAAGATCGGACGGACGAGCTCCCTGTGCTTTTCGAGTAGCTTCATCGCCAGGGGTTCGTTCTTCTGCGTCAGTGCCGTATAACCAACGATGTCCGTGAACATGATCGCCGCGAGTCTCCGCTCGCTCTGGGACAAGGTCTCCTTTCAATCAAGACGAGAGTCGGATGATAAAGCCGTTGTGGGGTTACTGAACGGGCCCGCTGGGATTCGGACTTAGCAGCAATCACCTTGTAAATAGCATGAATCTAGCTAATCCAGACAAACAGAGTCTATTCTGGGCTTATCTCGAATGGGCCGGCCCGGACCCGCACAGTTTAGTGTGCAAGTCCAGACCCAAACTACTTCCTCGAGTGGCGCCCTGGCCGGGATTTTACAGTTCAGGTAGGCGCCCCAACAGGAAGTTCATGAACTAACAACCCGTAGGTCTACTCAGTAGGGAAGGCCCAGCTTCTTGAAGATCTCAGGGAAGCGCGGGTCGTCCCTCACATTGGCGAAGCCAGGACAATAGCGAAGCTCTGCCGCCAAAATGCTCTTCGCAGATATGGCCTTATCGATCCATTTGAAGCACTCATCTCTGTCGCCAAGAGTTGCGTATAACTCAGCGATGTCCCCCTCAGAGTTTAATGCCGACTTTCCGACCTTCGGAATAAGTTCCTCAATCAACGGCATGGCCTTCTCTCTTTCTCCAAACGTAGCATAATAGTAGACAAGTCCGCACTTGTATTGATATTCGTCTTTCTGAAGTTCATGAAAGGCTTCTAAATCAGCGTAAGCCCTCTCCTTCATGCCCTTATACAAGAAACCGGCATAACGATTCCAATAGCCCATGGCAGACGTAGGCTCTGTCTCGATTAGCCTGTCGAACACTGTAATCGCTTTGTCCAGGCTTCCGTTGTAGATGTCTGTACTTCCCATGATGCTTGTGATTACTGGAGACAGCGGGTCCAACTCGTGGGCCTTCTCGATCTCTTCCGTCGCTTCCTTCATCCTTCCCATGTCTTGCAGAATCTGAGAGTACCACTGATGAGCTGACGCGTAGTTGGGGTTCAGCTCGATCGCCCTTCGGAACTCCCGGTGGGCTTCCTCGTAACTCATGTCATGCCAGAGGATGAGCCCCAACGACGCATGTGCCTCAGCCAGCATGTCATCCAGTTCCAACGCCTTTGTTGCCGCCTCCTTCGACTTGGCATGTACGTCCGCCCAATTCATGAAACCGAAGACTGCAGCGATGGAGTAGGCATCAGCCAGTCCTGCGTACGCTCTCGCGTACTCTGAGTCTATCTTGATAGCCTCCTGGAACAACCTCAGCGACCCCAAGACTCCCTCCTTGTCCCTCTTGTTCCAGAGGGAGCGTCCCTTCAGGTAGAGCGTGTAGGCTTCGATGTTCTCCGGATGCTTCCCAGCCGGTCCCTGTCCGGGAGCAAGCCTGAGCTTCAGGGCTTCTGCGATCTGGTTCGCTATGTCGCTCTGTATGGCGAAGATGTCCTCCAAGTCCCTGTCGTAGGTGGATGACCAGAGGTGTCCCTCGGTGTTGGCGTTGATCAACTGAGCCGCTACTCGAATCCTATTTCCGGCCTTCCTAACGCTCCCTTCCATAACGGTGCCGACATTCAGTTCCCTTCCTATTTGCGAGACATTCTTCTCTTTCTTCTTGTAGTTCATGACAGAGGTCCTGGCGATGACCTCCAGTCCACCGACCTGTGAGACTCTACCTATCAGCTCCTCAGTCAACCCGTCAGCGAAGTACTCGTCGTTGGGGTCAGGACTCATGCTTGCAAAAGGGAGGACGGCAATCCTGTTCTTGTCGAGCTGGGTCATCGGAATGGCCTTCTCTGTGCTCCAGGGCATCACCATCTTGTAGACTCCCAACGGCAAGCTGACGTTCTTCAGGGACTTGCTCCCAAGACTTACCAGTGGGAGTTCGAACTTGTTCTGAACGTGGTCATAGACCTGCTGGGTGAGGCAGACCCCTCCATCTTCTGCCAATGGCTCAATCCTCGATGCCACGTTGACGGCATCGCCCGATATGTCGCCTTGGGACTCCACCACGTCTCCCAAGTGGACGCCCACCCTCAGGTGCACCCTCTTCTCGCTGGGCAGGGTAATGTTGAACTCCCTGGTCGCCCTCTGGATGTCATAGGCGCACCTCACGGCGTCAAGTGCGCTCGGGAACTCCACGAGGAAGGCGTCCCCCATCGTCTTGATTTCTTTCCCACTGTGTCTACTGAAGATCGGCCTCAGCAGCTTCCTCTGTTCATCAACCAGGGCCAGTGATAGAGATTCATTCCTTTGCCCCAGAGCTGTATAGCCCACCATGTCCGTGAACATTATCGCCGCGAGTCTCCGCTCGCTCTGGGACAAGGCTTCCTTTCAGTCAAGATGAGAACCGGATGATAAAGCCGTTGTGGGGCGACCGAGCGTAGAGGTGGTGCAGTGTGACTTGGTCGGGGTTAGGCGGACCGTGCGCGCGCTGAGCTCTCTCCTACTAAATCTCCCGAGCAATCTTTGAAGACCGCTCCCGGCAAGCGCGCGCCGGTAGAGTGCTACAGACTTCGGGTTGAAGCATGAAGACTGGCTTCATATTGTTTGATTCCAACTTCAGAATGGATAAATGGTGCAGGGAACAGGAAGCGTGCGCGGAAGTGCTGAGCAACCTTGCCAGCGAATGGAAAGAGGCTCGCCTTCTTCGTTCTCCCGGCTATGATAATTGCTATGCTAGTTTCTTCGCTGGTCCTGCCCGGCCTCTCTTTGGGCCAGGCTTCGTTCTCTCCGAGTAAGAGCCTCGCGAGCCCAGCTCTTGTCACTCGACTGGACGAAACAGAATCCTGCAATATGACCCTGCATCCAACAATCGTGACGTTAGATGCTCTGAGTTATCCTTCGACAATCGATTTGACCACTGGAGAAACCGGAGTGTACGGATACGTAATGCCATCCATAGATTCTGGCAGCTGTGTGGGTGCCGCTGTGTATGTAGAAATCACAATTCCTTCTACTTCTGCGTTCGCAGTGGGATGGAACCCCCCGGACTGCCCTTCTGGTATCGGGGACTACGCTCAGGTTATCGGAGGGGTGACTTCGCATGTCTATTGGTGCGATGTCGGCATCATTGACGTGGGGGACTATAGCACTGCCAATTTCTATGTCGCTTATATCGGAGCCGTATCCGGACCCACATGCCAAACTAGCGGCACGCTCTACTTGCTTGCCGAAGGGTTTAATTCTTTTAGTGGTGGTTGGTGGCCCAACCCCGCATCGGCCTCGATGCCCATAGACGTTATCTGCCGTAGCACCACTACGACAACCTCCACCACGTCGTCCACCACATCCACCACGTCGTCCACCACATCGACTTCCACAGCAGGCACTGCGCCCTGCATACCTATAGACACAAACAAGGACGAATGCACGGGCACCCCGATCGACGGAAGTCTGACTGCGAGTGCGAACATAGTTAGTACCATCGATGTCAGCATCACCGGCACGTCGGCCACCGGCTCGGTCACGATCGACATCACAGACTACGCAGGCAACGCTTACACCTACACCGGGCCTGACCCGTTCCTCGGCGGCGGGGACGGCTACTACTTCGTTGTCGACGTCACCGGTGCGACCGACGGCACTGCGCAGGTCTGCATAACATCCTCCAACGGCGCCACCACGATGGACTACTATTATTCTCGGTCCGGGCCTTGGACGCAGGCTGCGCCCCTGAGCTTCCCTGACGACTCGATCTGCGGCGTGATACCCGTCTCTGCCCTGTCGGATACCACCATCGCCGTAGGGGTGGCGGGCACCGCCACTGCGCCCTGCACCTCTACCGCCCCCAACGAGGACGAATGCACCGGCACCCCGGCCGGCGGGAATCTGACTGCATCCTCGACCGACACCGGCGTCAACGTCAGCATCACCGGCACATCGGCCACAGGCCCTGTCACCATCAACGCCACGGACTACGGAGGCACCCCACCATCCAGCGGGGCTGACCTGAGCCTTGGCAGCGGGGCCGCGTACTACGACGTCGAAGTCTCCGGTGCTACCGACGGCACTGCGCAGGTCTGCATAGCACCCTCCGACGGAGCCACCACGATGGACTACTACCAACCCCCGTCAGGGCCCTGGACGCAGGCTACGCCCCTGAGCTTCCCTGACGACTCGATCTGCGGCGTGATACCCGTCTCCGCCCTGTCGGGTACCCCCATCGCCGTAGGGGTGACGAGCACTACCACAACGACTACCTCAACCACCACGAGCGCTACCACCACTTCGAGCAGCATCACAAGCAGAACAACCACTGCATCAACTTCCACGACTGCGGTTGCCCCTGGTGTTCCCGAGTTTCCCCTTGCCCTAGGAATCGGAGTGGCTGTGGCGCTCGCCCTGCCGGCGCTTCTTCTCCTAAAGGCAAGAAGACTGCGGAACCCATAGTCGCGGCGCGCGCTATGGGCAATCTTCGCTTCATCGGTTCGGGGTTGTACCTAGCAGCAGCTGACCGCGTATCAGTCTGAGGCGGACCCTCTTTGTACAGTGAAAGCGATTCTTACAAGGGCTCGGTATTCAACAATCCTATTTCCTTGCACTTTAGCTGTGCAGCGCTCTACATGAACGCTCGTGATGTTTCTGATCGTCTTGGCTGCTTCCTTCACTGCGTTTCTGACCGCTTCTTCCCAGCTCCGGGGCGAACTTCCTACCAGTTCGATTACTTTCTTGACTGCCATTCTACTCACGCACAAATGGTGGAGCGTCGCACTAATAAAGCAACCTGGCTTCTTCCCAGTCCTTTGTGATTTGGGCCTTCGCTAGGATTCGCTCCTGGGATGGGGTCGGAACCAAGACCCAGATACCCGCCAATAGGTTCGGGCCCGGTGGAGTCAGCCCCCGAACAGGTTCTGAAAGTGGGTTCCAATCGTGATTCATACAACTAGTGGAGGAGGTGCCCTGGCCGAATATATGTGCTTAGGCATAGGCGCCCGAACAGGATTGCACGCACGCGAAGTGCAGCGGTTCGCTCTACTTCAGGGCTGCTCCGCAGCTGCTGCAATACGTGTCCGTGTTGACAATCAGGGTTCCGCAGTAGCGGCAGGGGATCTTAACGATCTCCTTTATGATTACCTCCTTTTCCTTCATCACAGGAGTGCCTGAGGCTGACGATGCAGCTTCTGAGCCCTGTCCAATCGTATCGAGAGCTTTGTTTCGCCATAGTTCAGGATCACTCACGGCGAATTCATAACGAAGGGGGATGTTCCCGTGTTTTAGGACGAAGACCACTTTTTTGGTAAGCCGTCCTTCAGTCGTCACGTTCTCTACTGTCGTCAGGGGGAAGTCTGCGTTCACAAAAGTGTTCTTGGAAAAGACACCAGACTGACTTTCGAACACCAAACGTTTTGATGTCAGCGTCAGCGTTCCTGTCTTCGACCCAAATTTCGAGGTCTCACTTGTGACCACCGTCTCTCCTGCGGTGAGAAGCGGCATTTGCCTTGGACTGGAGAGGTTTTGGTATAAGCCTTGTAGATTTGAGCTCTACTAACTATAAATAACAAGACCTCCAGATTTCTATCCAATGCCAGCCGCATTATGTACGAAGTGTGGCAAAAGCATTGGAGGATTTATGCAGTCACCTGCCTACAGATGCCCTGTTTGCCAGAAGGCCTATTGTGGAGATTGCACGCCAAGAGTCGGGTCGGTGTTGAAGAAACCGGCTTGTCCGGAGCATGGAACTCAACTGATTAGAGCTTAGGAGAGTGGTTTCTCATGGCCCAGTGTCTAAAATGTGGCGGTTCGAAGCTCCTTGGAAGTTATCCCCACAAATGCAACGCCTGCGGAGGCCAGTATTGTAATGGATGTTACACAAAAATAAGATACAAAGAGGGCCGAAGCTGGATTGCCAAGTGCGTAAGGTGTAACGCATTAGTAACTTAGACTTAACGAAATCAAGCGGATTCGTCTATCTCATTCACAGAGTCGCCTCCTTAGCGGGTTGCACAGGACGAGGAGCGGCAGACGCCGACCGAGTGGTCCTGAATCTTCAACGGATTACAGCGACCCTTGATGCGATGAATGATGAACCGAGTAGGACTCGTTACTCATCGTCACCCGACCTTGTAGCTTCGACGATTGATCTCCTGGAGTTCCTCGACAAGTCGTTTGGTCACGAGAAGGCGATCCGTGCTAGTAACATCGTCAAGAAATACATGAAGACGTTGAAGTCAGGCTTTAGAAGGGAATCGGAGTTCAGAAATGGGGCAGTGCCAAGTGATGCCGATCTGACCCCTGAGAATCTCCTACGAATCCAAGAGCAACGGAACGAAGATCTGAGAGTCTATTTCGCATTGCATAGCCTGCTGATTGACTTTCCAGTTTCCCTTGCCGATGAGGTGCTCCGAAAGTTGACATGGTTTGGGGTGATGGATCAAACGATAGATGATTTCGTAGACATGGAATCGGACTTGCGGAATCAGAACTTCAATCTCTTCTTGGTAATGCTGTCGCTAGCGCAAGGGACGAAGTCGTATCCCGTTACACTGAAGCGTCAGGAACTTATCCGTCTTATGAAGGCCTCTGGAGTGTTCCCGAGAGTACTATGCATTGCAAACCCGGCGAGAAGAGATTGGCGTCGTCCGGCCATTCCTCTTGAGATGAATCAATACATTAAGAGAATAACCGTGGAGCGTTACAACTTGCTACGAACCACTCTCAGGAAGGTGTAGGCCCCGTGAGCATGAACGAGTAGGCGTGATCGACCTCCAAATCCAATGGCCCTTGGTGACAATTACCCTCCCCTGAGCGGCGTCTCACAAGTTCATGGGATAGCCCGGCTATGCTATTAGATGTTCTTCTAATTCGCCACGTTCTCCATTGATGGATGCTTCTCCATCGATGGATTTCACGCGATGATCGTTCTGCTCAGAAGCTCTTGAGAGTACCAAGAATTGCTTTGCTCTGTTGCAGTATCTCACCTGATTTGTTGACAAGATTGCGGACTCCTTCTCGACTCCTGAGATACTTGGTCAACTCCTTACGTGTAGGATAACGAGCTCTGACTACATGGGCGTCAAGATACGGGGCCCAGAAAATGGCTAATCTCATCCATTGGACTAATGACGCGTTGGGGTTAGTCAGTTTGCTTACCTTCTCGAAAGCTCTTGATGCTGCATCAGCTTCTTTTTGCTTACCCCTTGTCGCCAGATCTTGAGAAGCTGCCTGGAGCGATTGTTTGAGCGCAGAGAAGTCCGTCTTTGAATCCACCACCACAGGACTACCTCTGAGGTCCATAGTGGAGAATAGAAACTCCATCAATAGGTTATTGAATTCGCCAGCCCGGGCGATCTGTCGAGCCCAGACTTCCTTGAAGAGCGGGTCGGGTTGTAGTTCTGCCTTCAGACTGTCGCCCCAGTAGTCTTTGGTCTTGGAGTATGGCGTTGCTTCGAAGAGCCGGAAGATTTCATCGAAACTTGTTGAAACCGCAAGATACAGAATCATCGCCAGTCTTCCCCCTTGTGTATCCTGTTGTTTCCTCAGCGTGCCTTCGACGCGGTAGAACTCAGAGTTGCGTAGGGTCGTACGAATTGCTGATGCCGTCACCCTCAAGACTGCTCGGACCGAATCATGTCTTATTCTTGACCTGAGTTCGTCTTCATCTTCCGTATCGTTCAGTTCCCAGACAACTGCCTTGAGGGCCTTTTCAGCACACTGCTGTGCATGGAAGGCAGCCTGATTGGGCATCGTCTCTATGAGACTGCTTGCCACCTTCAAGTCGTTCTCGGCCAGTTCGAAGAGCACTTGGGTCCTGTCTTTCAAGAGGACAACGAAGGAGCGCGCTCGGTTTAGCCTTATACCTATTACCCCAATCTGAAGTCAGCGCAGTTGAATTGCCGAACGACGCCCAGCTAACAGGCGATTGATACTTTGGTCTTACAAGGATAGTTCTCGCTCGGAGAGGGGGGTCGCCTGTTCGCTCCACGTACCAGGCTTGAAGACTTTGGCTATCCCTTCAAAGACACGCCAGTCTGTGGTGACCAGGATCACCTTTCTGGCGAACTTCCGGCCCTCGATCAATAAGGCTCGCAGGTTCGCGTCTTGGCCAAACCTGTGCCCTTCTTCGACGACAAGCGTCCAATCTCTCAGCGCGCCTGCGTTCTTGAGGTAGTTTAGGTGCCCGAAGACAGCGCTGGCTTCCCCCTTTGACGCCTCGACGTTGGGGTTGGGCACGAACCTGATTCTCTGCCCGCCCTTACTCCAGTCCATCGAGAAGACCTTCCCCAGGTCGACACGCTTGAAATCGGGATATTCGTTTGTGACATCCAAGATGAACGCGGGGCCCGTCCATCTTGAGAGCAGCTCTCTGACGGCCGTGGTCTTCCCAGACCCCGACTCGCCGGTTATGATCACTGGCTTCGTCCCTAGCTTCTCGAAGACGGCCGAATACTCAACCGGTGGAATCAACCCTTCCCTTGTGAGCTCCAGAATCGCGTAGTTGAAGAGCGCGTTGTAGGTCGCGAATCCCAGCTCCTTCTTCAGAAGCTTCAGCTTCACGCGGATGTCCTTGTTCAGTACGACTGTGGTTCTCTTGAGCGCCTGGGTATCGCTTACCGACATACTTCTCTGGCTAATAAAAGGTGAGTCTTGTCTGGTAGAAGACACCATGATACGCTCCTGCTGCGCGCGCGCGGAGACGAATCCTCGCGTTGGATTAGGTGGACGTTGACGTACTCGTTCAGGAGGTCCGTGTGCCGCCGCTTGGTTGAAACGTCGGTCGGACTCGACTCATAGACGCACCTCAGGTTGTCCGTGATCAGGGCGTCGGGACTCAGACTGACGCCTTTGCCCTTCAGCCACCTAAAGTAGAGGGCCAGCTCGCAGGCGTAGGCCGCCCTAGTCCTAGGATTCCCGTATCCTGAGAAGAACCTTTCGACCGCCTTGCTGGGCCCTATCTCCGCCAGGAACCCGTTTAGGGCGTTTTCGGCCCTCCTATCAGCCGTCATTCGTTCACTAAAAGCCAGATTTTGTTTAACCATGGCGCATATGGAAGATTAAATACCGTGTGACAGTCGTGCTGACGAGTAAGACCGTGCACGAAGGCGTTTCATCGATCCTGGAATCTCTCAGGAACTCCGACTTGGAGGGCGCGAAGAGGATGCTCGACGCTCTCCCGCCAGAGATCAAAGGCGAAAGAGAAAGAGGCAGTCTGTTTGCAGCTGCCGGAATCTACGCCAGCATGATGAAGGGCAAGGAAGGGACGCTCCAGTCATGGGGTCAGGACAGGATAACCAGAGCCGCAAAGTCCGTAGAGTCTAGCCAGATGGCCGACGATTTCGACAGAGGATACGCCGAAACCCTGTTGGACTACGCGAAGCTCATGCAGGGATTAGCGTAAAGAGCAGAATCCACGTAAACAAGAAGGTCAGTACGTAACCCCCTACTCCGGTGCTGTAGAGCTTCCCGAGGTTCTCACGCGCCATGTCCTTGAACCAGACGTACCGCGCGACGTAATAGGACATGAGGTAGAAGATGACTCCTACCAGCAACCCATTGAGGTAGTCACCAGGCACGAAAACTCGGTCTGCTGCCAGCCCGCCGAGCACGCCCAAGCCAATTCTCAGCCAATATAGCTTATCAAATGGCAGGGAGGCCGTAACCTTTGTGACAGAACTCGCAGGCTTCGAGGTCTTGGCGCTAATCAAGGAGATTAGTTCGACGCTCCGAGGCACGTACGTTAATAACATTTACACGCTGGGAGACGCCCAGCTGCTCCGTCTCAGGAAGCCAGGAAGCGAGGACTTGTGGCTGGTCGCCTCGCCCAGTCTCGGGGTCTGGATCTCCGAAAGGGTATCCGAGAGAGCCGAAACAACAGACTTCACTTCAAGGCTGAGGGGCGAGTTGGAAAGGGCGCGCTTTGCTGGGGCCTCCCAGGCTGACCTCGATCGGGTCTTCGAACTGACCTTCGGGGAAGGCGAATCGACCAGGAGACTGATAGTCGAGTTGATGCCTCCAGGAAATATCATCCTCGCGGACGGGAACGGCAAGATCCTGCTGTTGAAGGATGAGGTCAAGTCGGCATCACGGAGGCTCGTCCGAGGAGGAGCCTATTCCGCACCGGCTCAGAGGAGGATGAGCCCCTCGATCGTCGGACCGAAAGATGTGCTTGAGATGGTGAAGGCGGAGAAGACTGTCGGCAAGGCAATCGGGAAGCATGTGTCACTGCCTAGAAAGTACGTTGCCGAAGCCCTGGCGAGGCTCTCCCTCGACGAAGAGGCACCTAGCTCACAGCTCGAGGGGAGGGAGACAGAGGTCGCGGACGTCCTCAAGGAGATGCTGGAGGAAGCGCATGAGAGACCACACCCTTGCGTCTGCGAGACGGAGAACGGAGACGAAATCTTCGTGGTCTCTCCTAGGAGGCTGAAGTTGAAGAAAGAGTCGCAGACGGTCTCAGCCCTCTGCGATGAAATATTGCTGCAAGAGGTGATTGAAGGGGTTGCTTCGACCGACAGGCGAGAAGACAGAGAGCGCCGGGAGCTCGAGGCGACCATATCGAACCTGAGGTTCGAGGAGACGTCCCTGCTTCGCGAGGCGTCGAGGCTTCGTTCTCTCGCTGCAGATGCATCCCGCGCTGCTTCAGCCGTCGATGCCAAGAGGTTGGTACTCAACGGAGGACTGGAACCGAGAGTGGACCCGGCCTCCCCAGCCGCGGCGGCATCGCTTCTCTACGACGGGGCGAAGAAGGTGGAAGATAGGGTCGCGGACGTCAGGGAGACTGTGGCCCGCCTCTCTAGGAGGATCCCCAAGGTCAAAGCCGAAGGTAAGCATGCGACCAAGAGGCTCGTGAGGAGGAAACAGGAATGGTACGAAAAGTTCAGATGGTTCTTCACCAGTGAGGGAAGGCTCGCGCTCGGAGGGAGAGACGCCCATTCAAACGCGCTGCTCGTTAAGAGGCATCTCCAGGACGACGACGTGGTCTACCACGCGGACCTCTTCGGCTCCCCCTTCTTCGTGCTCAAGGGGGGAAAGGAGCAGACAGAAACCGAGGTCGGCGAAATGGCACAGGCCACCGTTGCCTTCAGCAGCGCATGGAAGACAGGGCTGGGTTCGGCGGACGCATACTGGGTCAATAGCGACCAGGTGTCCACTTCGGCCCCGAGTGGCGAGTTCCTGCCCAGAGGCAGCTTCCTAATCAGGGGGAAGAAGAACTTCGTCCAGCACAACCTAGTGGAGTTAGCGGTCGGCCTCGACCGAGAGGGCAGGGTCGTGTCCGGACCCGAGAGTGCCATCAAGACCGTGGCAGGGTCGTATGTCGTGGTCCGGCCGCAGAGGGAGAAGAG
This sequence comes from uncultured archaeon, assembly GCA_963796355.1. Taxonomy (GTDB): domain Archaea; phylum Thermoproteota; class Nitrososphaeria; order Nitrososphaerales; family Gagatemarchaeaceae; genus UBA183. The sequence goes on along the minus strand of CAWCLD010000005.1, from coordinate 12,465 downwards.
CTCAGACACGGCGAAGAGGGTCCTGAAGGACCTGGAAGGTCCCGCAGGTGGAGCTCAGGCGCGAGTATCTGTCGACGAGGTACTGAGGATGCTTCCCGCAGGCGGGGGCAAGGTGCTGCGGAAGCACTCCTCCTCTACGAGGCCCGCCGAACCCAGAAACACGTAAAAGAGAACCGGAAGTCGGACTGCCCGCATGGCGGTTCCTGTCTCCAGGGAACTACTGATGCCGCCCTACGCGTACGACGTGATGTACGTACTCTTCTTCATCAGCTTCGTAATCATGCTCTACGGGCTCTACCACCACCTAAGGCGATACAAGATCGGGCTCCGACAGTTCTTCCGACTGGTGTTCACGGATTTCGGCGCCAAGCTAAAGAGGTTCCTGAAGTTCGGCCTAGGGCAGCGGAAGGTCCTCAATGAGGAATCGGGCGGGATAATGCACGGGGCCCTCTTCTTCGGGTTCCTAATGCTCCTTGCGTATACGACCCTGATTTTCGTCCAAGACGACTTCCTTCTGAAGCTCTTCGGCATCACCTACCTACAGGGCAACCTGTACCTGACCCTCGAGTTCCTGGGCGATGTCCTAGGCATCGCGTTCGTCTTGGGGCTGCTGATTGCGGTCTACCGGAGATACGTGATGCGCCTTGATAGGCTTGAAACGAGATGGGACGACGGATTCGTCCTCGGGATGCTGATCTGGATAGGAGTCTCGGGGTTCATCTTGGAAGCGCTCCGGTTCGTGTGCTCACCTGGGACAACTGGCCAAGTTGGGGCGTGCGGTCCTAACGACATCCAGAACTTCTGGCAATGGGCGACCTTCTCGCCTGTGGGCGGGGCTATCGGCAGGCTGCTCGGGATGACCGGGCTCCAGGCAGTTGGGGCTTGGCAGCTGTACCAGGGATTCTGGTGGCTGCACATGGCATCCGTGATGCTCCTCATTGCCGCCGTCCCATACACTAAGCTGGTCCACGTCTTCACTTCTGGGGCAAACGTGGCGATGGCCCCGGTCAAGCCCATGGGGAGGCTCAGCACGCCTTTCAACCTGCAGAAAATGTTGGAAACCGGCCAGTTGGAGACCCCTCCCAACTTCAGGAAGACATCGGACTTCACTCCCCTGCAGCTGCTCGCTCTGGACGCCTGCACGAACTGCGGGAGGTGTCAGGCGGCCTGTCCCGCCTACGCGAGCGGGCGCGACCTCTCCCCCAGACTCGTGGTCCAGGACCTGTCTCGGGAGATGCGCTTGGGAGACGGAGGGGATGTGCTCTCGAAGGGGGTGGTCAGGGAAACCGAGCTGTGGGCCTGCACCATGTGCAACGCCTGCGTCGCAGAGTGCCCGGTGTTCATCGATCAGGTGGGCTACATCACTGAGTTCCGCAGGACACTCGTGAGCGAAAGCAAGCTGGACCCGAAGAAGAGGGCTTTCCTCGAGAACGTTGGGCGCAACAGGAATCCCTTTGGACTCTCCGCGTCAGACAGGCAGAATTGGCTCGCCGACCTGGGCGTTCCGACTCTGGCACAAAAGCCCGGCGCGGAATACCTCTACTGGGTCGGGTGCCAGTCAAGCTACGACCCCAGAGGTCGGGGCGTGGCAAAGGCGATGGTGAAGATCATGAGAGCGGCGAAGGTAGACTTTGCAATCCTGGGAAGCGAGGAAGCGTGCACCGGGGAACCGGTTCGCAGGATGGGCGAGGAGGGAAGGTTCCAGGAGCTCGTGATGCGCAACGTAGAGACGTTCAACAAGTACTCCGTGAAGAAAGTGATTGTCCACTGTCCCCACTGTTTCAACACGTTCAGGAACGAGTACCCGAAGTTCGGTGCCAATTTCGAGGTTGTCCACCACTCTCAGCTGATAGCCCAGCTGATAAGTGAAGGAAAGCTGAGGCCTGGCAGGTTCGAGGGAGAAGTGACGTATCACGACCCGTGCAACCTCGGCAGGATGAACGGCGTCTTCGACGCACCGCGAGAGGTCCTCGAGTCACTTAAGGGCCTCGAACTGGCGGAAATGAAGAGGTCGAAAATGACAGGTTTCTGTTGTGGCGGAGGTGGGGCCAACATGTGGTACGAGGTACCCGAGAAGAAAAAAGTGGGCGTGATACGCTTGGAGGAGGCAAGAGTGACAAGAGCCAAGACGCTCGCCGTCGCTTGCCCGTTCTGCATCACGATGTTCGACGATGCAGCGAATGCAATCGGGACCGATGGGTTAAGGGTACGAGACATAGCAGAGATGGTCGCCGACTCGCTCGAAGCTCAGAGTGAGAACCCAGCCTGAGAAGGCGTTGGCGGCAGCAGGCTCGGCCAAGAAGCGTGGCCCAGGCACTGGAACCAGCCTGAGAAGACTGGGCCGGATGAACGAGACTTAGTGGTGCCTCGAAGACAGGACCTTCTGTAGGGCGGGCACGACCTGGTAGAGGTCGCCCACTATGCCGTAGTCTGCGGCTTGGAAAATCGGGGCGTCCTTGTCCGTGTTGATTGCGGCTATCACCTTCGAGTCCTTGATGCCTGCCACGTGTTGCAGCTGACCGGAGATTCCGACCGCGAGGTACAGCTCTGGCTTCACGTTGACCCCCGTCAGGCCGATATGACACTCCTCTGGGAGCCATCCTAGGTCTGAGGCGAGGGGTCTTGAGCAGCCGAGCGCACCCCCTAGGGCCTTGGCTAGTGCCCCCACCATCTCCAGGTCCTCCTTCTTCTTCACACCGCGCCCCGCCGAAACTATCACCTTGGCCGCCCGGAGGTCTACGGTGCTCGCCTCCTTCTTTGTCACGGCCACAATCTTTGAACTTCTTGCTACCGCTCCTACGTCCTTCTCGAGGATCTCACCACCCGCCCCGTTGAAAGCAGGGTAGGCACCGACCTTGATTGCGGCCACGCAGGGGAGGGGGCTGCTCAGTTTCGTCATAACCTTTCCAGCGTACTCACCGCGTTCGCCGACCAGCATCTCGCGGTCGGCGGAGACCTTGAAGAGGTCCGGAAGGCAACCGATGCCCAACTTGACGGCCAGCCTGGAAGCCACCTCTTTCCCGTTCCTCGTGGCACCCACGAGTATGGCGGCAGGTTTTGTCTCCCTCGCTGCGAGGTAGAGCGCCCCCGCTGTCATTTCGGGGGATTCGTCAGTGAGGCCCTGTCCCTTGATGACGAGCTTCTTGCCAGGCGAGGAGACGGAGCTCCTCTCCCTGCCGACTTCGACGACCACGGCCTGAGCCGAGCACGCGGCTGCGACCTCCATCGCTGCGGACACGGTTTCGTTCGCGACTGCAGCGGATTCAGAAAAAGCCCAGACTTCGCTCACTTCGGTATCACTCCCTCGGATGCGAGTGCATCGACCAGCTTGGAGGCCGCCTCGTCGGTCGAGCCTTCAAAGACGACGCGTTTCCTGTTCATAGCTTGGGCAGTCATCGAGACTATCCGGACGGAAGCCTGAACGTCGCCGACGCCCAGCTGCTGAAGGGTCAGCTCCTCGACTGGTTTCTTGGAGGCCTGCATTATCTGAATGAGAGTGGGATACCGAGGTTCGTTTATCTCGCTCACCACCGACACGACGGAAGGCAGGGAGGACTCGACCGATTCCAGACTCTCCTCGAGCGACCGTTCGGCTTTGACACTCTGGGCTGCCACTTCGAGCTTCCTCACGTATCCGATGTAAGGGATTCTCAGCCGCTCCGCGACCATAGGTGGGACGAGCCCGGTGTAGGTGTCCGACGAGCCCTCGGAGCAGATGACCAGGTCGAATGGCCCGGTCTTGGCGATTGCTGCCGCGAGCAGCTCGGAGGTTCTTGAAGGGTCCAGAGCCCTGGGGTCTGCCACGACGTGAACGCCCTTGTCCGCCCCCATCGCTAGTGCCTCCTTGAGGGACTTCCTCGCCTCGGCCTTTCCGACGGTCATCGCTACGACCTCTCCCCCGAGCGCGGTCCTGAGGCGCAGAGCCTCCTCGACCGCGTTCTTGTCGAAGGTCCCCATCTTCGCCTGAGCGCCCTCGAGTTGAGGCTTGCCGCTGGAGTCGATCTTGAGCTCGCTCTCGTCGACCGCATGCTTCACGCAGACAGCGAACCTCATAGCGCCCTCGCCAGTTCCCGACTTGCTATGAGGAGTCTCAGGACTTCGGACGTGCCCTCGCCTATCGTAAGGAGGCGTGCGTCCCTCCAGTGCCTGTGGAGCTCGTCGGTCGTGTAGCCGTACCCACCGTACACCTGGATAGCTGCGTCGCAGACCCTGAGCGACATTTCAGTCGCGAAGACCTTTGCCTGTGCGGCTTCGGAAGAGTAGTCCGCCCCCAATTCCTTGAGACGGGAAGCGTAGAAGTAAAGGAGTCTACCGGCGTTTATGCCAGTCTTCATGTCGGCGATCTTCTCTCGGGTCAACTGGAACTCGGAGATCGGCCGACCAAAGGCGTTCCTCTGCTTGCTGTAACCCAGCGTCTTCTCGAAGGCAAGCCTGGATATCCCAACGTTGAGGGCGGCCACGATTATCCTAGCTCCATGCAGAACCTGAGTCGCGTAATCGATTCCGTGCCCTTCGACCCCGACGAGGTTCTCCCTGGGGACGCGGCAGTCCTCGAAGGTGACTTCCGAGGTCCTCGAGCCCTTCATCCCGAGCTTCTTCATGTCTGCCCCGAACTTCATCCCTGGGTTCGGGGCTTCCACTAGGAAGCAGGATGGCCCCTTCTCGGTGCGGGCGAATGCCATGTACAGGTCGGCCTCTCCCGCGTTTGTGATGAACGTCTTCGAGCCGTTGATGACGTATTCATCCTTCAAGAGCTTCGCCGTCGTCCTGACGTTCCTTGCGTCCGAACCCGATGCAGGCTCGGTCAGGCTGAACGACGCGAGCTTCTTACCGGACGTAAGAGAAGGGAGGTGACTGGACTTCTGCTCATCGCTGCCGAACCTGAAGATACCTTCTGCGACCGCGTTGTGGATCTCCACGCTCAGCGCGATCGACGCGTCGGCGGCACCAAGTAGCTCTATGGCGTTTGCGTAGACTGAGAAGGGGAGACCGAGCCCGCCGTACTCGGGGGGGAATGGTATCTGACAGATCCCGTTCTCGAGCAGGCGCCTTCGAAAAGGCCCGATCGGTTCCTGGCCGAGGTCGAACTTTGGAGAAAGTGGCATGATCTCTTTCTCCATGAACCCACCCAGCGAGCCAAGAATCTCCGAATATTCGTCGTGATTAGACGGATAGAAGGTCTCCAGCAGGACCTTGTGCTCGGCGCTGAACAAGGGCAAGGCGAGAGCCATCGCTGCGTCCCTTGCGAGACGCATTTAACGGTTCTCGTGAAGCAGGAAGCCGGAATCGCCAAGAGATTGACTGTGGCAAGGTCAAAGGGAGATGGGCTTCTTCAAGCAAACGAATAATATCGCCTCTCCGGGAGGGACGACGCCGTGACAGACAGGGTCGGCATCATAGGCGTCGGCTACGAGGGTTTCCGGCCGGCGATTACAGACCTGTCGACGAGGGAAATGATGTACCAAGCTGCCTCGAAGGCTTACGGGGATGCCCAGATAGACCCGAGGAAGGAGATTGGCTCGTTCATCTGCTGCACGGAGGACCTCTGGGAGGGGTGGAGCATCGCCGACGAAATGGTCCCCGATCAGGTGGGAGGGGCGAGGAGGCCCGTCTGCACTGTCCCGGCCGATGGGATAATCGGCATCGGACATGCAGTGATGCACATCCGATCAGGGATCGCTGAGGTCGTTTCGGTCGAGGCCCACAGCAAGGTGGCGGATGTCCTCGACAAGGCGCGCGTGGAGAACCTGGCGCTCGACCCTCAATTCCACAGGGTCACAGGAACCAACGGGGACATCCTCGCTGGCCTCGAGATGAGCGCCTTCATGAGGAGTGCAGGCTTGGGAAGAGACGACATCAGCCTAGCCGTGAAGACCGAGAAGGAGAAGGCGACGATTAACACTAGGGCAAGCTACGGGACCAGGCTGGAGCTTTCTGAAATCGGGGAGGCTGAAGTGATTGCGGCGCCGCTGAGGAGGTACGACAGGTCAGACTACGCGGAGGTGGGGATAGTCCTGGCGCTGGCTTCCGAGCGTTGGATCAGGAGGAATAAGAAGGAGGCCGTGTTCATCGACGGGTTGGCCTGGCGCTCATCGACGCCCTGGTTCGAGGGAGGCGGAATGGAGTTTGCGAAGTACGCCAGGGACGCGTTCGAATCGGTGGAGAAACAGGCCGGATTCAGGGGTGTCGACGCGTTCGACATACTCGAAGTAGACGACACCTACTCCTACAAGCTGGTGCAGCACTTGATTTCTCTCGGCGTCAGCAAGTCGTCTGCCATGAAGATGCTAGAGGAGAAGACCCGCAGGCTCAACCCCAGCGGAGGGTCGCTGGGCGCGGGGTACCTGATCGAGGCAAACGGCTCGCACAAGGTCCTCGAATGCGTCTTGCAGATGAGAGGGAAGGCAGGCGGCAACCAGGTCAGGAGGGCGGAGAAAGCTCTAGCCGTTTCTTGGCGCGGGCACCCTACGGCAACGGGAGCAGCGGTCGCGCTGTCGATGGTGAACTGACACAATGAAGAAAGTGGCGGTCATCGGAGCCGGGATGACGAAATTCAGACGGAGGATGCTGGAGACAGGCAGGGAGCTCTCTTTCGAAGCGAGCAGGATGGCCCTTGATTCAGCTGGGATGGAAATCAAGGATGTGGAGTCCGTCGTCTTGGGCACGGCCCCCGACGCCTTCGATGGGATTCACATGAAGGGAGAATACCTCATGGACGGGGCTGGAGGGACGAACAGGCCGTACAGCAGGGTGTACGTGGGCGGGGGGACCGGTGTCTTCGTGCCAGTGGCTGGCTGGTGGCACGTTGCATCTGGGCTCTTTGATACCTGTCTTGTCGTGGGAGAAGAAAAGATGTCCCCGCTCCATCCTCACCCACAGTACGCATTCTGGAGCATCTTCGACCACACGCTTGAGAGGCCCCTTGGAGTGACGCTTCTGTGGATATTTGCGCTCGAGATGAGGCGCTACATGGCGGTCCACAATGTCAGTGAGGAGGACATAGCGCTCGTGTCCGTGAAGAACAAGGGCAATGCGATGGACCATCCTTGCGCCCAGCTGCCCGCCAGAATCACGGTCGACGACGTGATGAAAAGTGAGCCAATCTGTCTGCCCGTGAAGAGGCTCGATGTTTCGCCCTCATCGGACGGAGCTGCCGCGCTTATGCTCGTATCCGAGGATGTGGCGCGGAAGTACACAGACGACCCGGTCTGGATCGACGGGGTCGGATGGAACGTCGACTCACAGTACTGGACGAACAGGGACCTGTACTACCCGAGCTACGTGGAGACTGCGGCCAGGATGGCGTACAAAATGGCCAAGATAGACAACCCGAGGAAGCAGATCGATTTCGCTGAAGTCTACGACCCCTTTGACTACAAAGAGCTTCATCACATGGAAGGGCTTCTTCTCGCAGATAAGGGCAAGGCGCCAAAGCTCACTCGGGAAGGCGTCACTCAAAGAGACGGCGACCTTCCAATCAACCCTTCGGGGGGGCTTCTCGGTGTCGGAAACCCAATCGCGGCCTCGGGCATGATGAAGTCCTGTGAGCTCTTCTGGCAGCTCAGAGGCGAGGCAGGGAAAAGGCAGGTGAAGAAGGAGGTCAACAGGGGACTTGCCCAGGCATGGGGCGACCTGATGCAGGTCGGCACCGTAATCACGATGAAGAGGTAGCCGATTCATGGCTTCTCAGGAGCACCCCGCCCCACTCTGGGAGCCCGATGCAGACTGGAAAGGGCGAGCCAACATCACACGCTTCGTGGACTCGTACTTCGAAGGCGGGTCTGCCGGGGAGGCCGCCTACGAAGACGTCTGGAGATGGTCGGTGGAGAACCTCGGCCCCTTCTGGGAGGCAGTTTGGGATTCTGGTGGCGTCCTGTCGGGCTCGGAGCATACCGGTGTGCTTTCCGACAGCCGGATGCCAGGAGCGAAATGGTTTGAAGGGGCAACGCTGAACTACGCCGAGCACGCACTTAGGACCAACGCCTCTGCCGGACCAGCAATAGTCCACCTCGATGAATCGGGAGAAAAATGGGAGATCAGCTGGGCCGATCTGAGGAGGCAAGTGGCATCGGCGGCGGCGGCCTTTGGCCGGCTCGGTGTCAGGAAGGGCGACAGAGTGGCTGCCTACATCTCCAACGTGCCCGAAAGCGTCGTATCGATGCTGGCGGCAGCGAGCCTCGGCGCAGTCTGGTCGAGCTGCTCGCCCGACTTCGGGGCGCCCAGCGTGAAGGACAGGTTCAAGCAGATTCAGCCCAAGGTACTGGTGGCTTCGACCAGCTACAGGTACGGGGGGAAGAGCTTCGACAGGAGAGAGGCGGTCAGAGACATCGTCGGGTCGCTCCCCACGCTTGAGGCGACGGTGCTGACCTCCGGTTCCGAGACACCCGAAGATCTGACGAAGACCGTGGATTGGGACGAGATGATCAGGGGGAAGGAGCGGCTGGAGTTCGAACGAGTGCCGTTCAGTCACCCCCTCTGGATCCTCTACTCGTCGGGGACCACGGGACTACCGAAGCCGATCGTGCACGGACATGGAGGAATCCTTCTGGAACACCTGAAAGTCCTTTCGCTCCACAACGACCTGAAGCCCGGCGACCGGTTCTTCTGGTTCACGACTACGGGATGGATGATGTGGAACTACCTCATCGGGGGGCTTTTGCTGGGCACTACAATAGTCCTCTATGATGGCAACCCCTCCTACCCAGACGCTAACTCGCTCTGGACCCTCGCGGAGAAGAACGGTGTGACCTTCCTCGGCACGAGCGCAGCTCACCTCGGGGCCTGCATGAAGGCTGGAATCGAGCCCCGCAGCACCCACAGGCTCGAGGCGCTCAGAGGAGTCGGGTCCACAGGATCTCCACTGTCCCCGGAGGTGTCAAGGTGGACGTACTCGCGCGTCAAGCAGGACCTCTGGCTGGCCTCGATTAGCGGCGGGACTGACGTCTGCACGGCATTCGTAGGTGGGTGCCCCGTCCTCCCTGTATACGCCGGCGAGATTCAGTGCAAGTGCCTCGGTGCAGACGTACAGGCGTTCAACGAAGATGGGAAGCCCGTCAAAGGAGAGGTGGGCGAGTTAGTAATCACCAAGCCGATGCCCAGTATGCCCCTGTACCTGTGGGGAGATACAGATGGGAGCAGGTACCGCGAAAGCTACTTCGAAGCCTTCCCAGGGGTCTGGAGACATGGCGACTGGATCGAGCTGACAGAGCGAGGGACCTGCATAATCTACGGGCGTTCCGACGCGACGATCAAGAGGATGGGGGTCCGAATCGGGACGAGTGAGATCTATCGGGTCGTCGAGACGATGCCTGAGGTCGCTGACTGCGTGGCAGTCGATCTCGAGACCCCCGGGGGGCCTCCTCGGCTGTTGCTCTTTGTGGTGACTTCGAGAGGGAAGGAGCTGGACCAAGACCTAATCTCCAAGATCAGGGCGAAGGTGAGGACGGACCTCTCCCCGAGGTACTCACCCGACGAGGTCATTCAGGTCCCTTCCGTCCCCAAGACTCTCAACGGGAAGAAACTGGAAGTACCGATCAAGAAGATCTCATGGGGGCCGACCCCGCCAGGGCGGTCAGCGCGGGCGCGCTTGCCGACCCAGCGTCGCTCCAGTATTACGTCGAGCTCGCGAGACGACTGGGAGTGGTTAGGAAAGTTTGAAATGTGATTGCCCGGGAGGACTGAAGCGAGGATGAGTTCGAAAATCGGCGCCTACCCCGGGACAGCGATAAGCGTCGAGGAGCTCGAAGCGGGCAAGTTCCTAATCACACACTTCGATACCGTTCTCAGGTACTCCTGGACCTCAGGCGTGGCGATCAGCAGGTTCCTGAATGGGCTGAAGGAGGGGGAGCTCTGGGCGCGGAAGTGCAACAAGTGCGGTCGGACGCTGATACCTCCGCGGATGTACTGCGAGGAGGATTTCGTGCCCACTGATGAATGGGTCAGGGTAAGGGACACGGGGACTGTGAACACGTTTTCGATAAGCTACGTCAACAACGACGCGAGTAGAAGGAAGAGGCCCATACTGATCTCGGTGGTCGACTTCGACGGAGCGTCACCCGGAATGGGGATGCTCCACCTCCTGGGCGAAGTGAAGCCCGAGAAGGTCAAGGTCGGGATGAAGGTGGAAGCGGTCTGGAAACCGAAGTCGCAGAGAACCGGAGCTATAACCGACATCAAGTACTTCAGGCCGAGGCGATAACAATGTCACTGAAAGAGAGGATAACGAGCGTCGAAAAGCTGCGGTCCTGGACCGACCAGATCCCCTTCCATTATCAGTACACGGCAGGGGTGGCAGGGGAGAAGTTCCTTCGCGGTCTTCGTGAGGGCAGAATCCTCGCCTCCGAATGCACGAATTGCGGGAGGAAGTACATTCCACCAAAGGTCTACTGCGTCGAGTGCTACCGCGAGATCAGGCGCTTCAAGCAGGTTGGCCCCGGAGGAGTGGTCGCGGCTCTGACCGAAAGCTGGGTCGGGTTCGAGGGGAACCGGCTCGCGAAGCCGAGGACCTTCGTGTTCATCGCATTCAAGGGGGTCACCGGAGGCCTAATTCACTTTGCCACGGGAACGGGACTGGAGATCGGCTCGAAGGTCGTCCCGAAGTTCAGGGCGCCGGCGAAGCGCCAGGGGACGATCCTTGACATCGAAGGGTTCGTGAAGGCCTAGTTCAGGACTTGACCGCAGTCAGCCATTTCGAGTAGTGTTTGACCTTCCCGTGGACCGTTCCTTCATTCAGTCTCCGAATCCTCTCGGTCATCGGGAAGGCGCTGTTCCCCGACCTTCCGGCCGTCGACTTCCCGAATCTCGGCGATCCCGACAGCAGTTCGCTTGAAAAAGAGTTCCGTCTGCCGTGTAGAGCTCCTCTCTCGTCATGTCGTTCCTGTAGAATCTCATCTTCAGGTCGCGGGCAAACTGTATGACAGTGTCCCTAGTGATTCCTCTCAATATGCCCGAGCTCGCGGGAGGGGTACTGAGGACCTCGTCCTTGACACGGAAGATGTTCTCCCCCGGCCCCTCGGCGACCATCCCGTTGCTGTTCAGCATTATCGCCTCGTCGTACCCCGCTTTCATCGCCTCCATCTTCGCGAGACCAGAGTTGGCGTAGTTGGCCGAACACTTCGCCTGTATGGGAGGGCTCGCGGGTCGACCCTAATCCAGCTCGAAATGGCCGCACGAACGCCTTTGTCGACGGCGTCCTTGCCCAAGTAGGGACCCCACTCCCATGAAGCAATTGCGACAGATATCTTGCTCGTCATCGGATTCAGCCCCATTTCGCCGTAGGCCGAGTACGCGATTGGTCTGATGTATGACTCTGGGATGCCGTTCTTCCTTGTCAGCTCGACGCAGGCGTCGTTCAACTCCTTCACAGAATAGTCAATCTTCATCATGTAGATCTTTGCGCTGTTGAGGAACCGCTCCATGTGCTCTCGGAGCCTGAAAATCGCAGGACCCTCTGCAGTGGAGAAGCGCGTATCCCTTCGAAGACCGCGTAGCCGTAGTGCAGGCCATGTGTCAGGACATGTATCTTCGCATCATCCCAGTCGACGAACCTACCGTCCATCCAGATCTTGCTTAGGGGCTTGATCATCAGCAAGTCGCCCCCAAAACTCAAGCTATTTAGGGATCCACTTCTCTATTAAACGTTCCGTTTATTATCAACGCGTGACGACCCCAGCCAGAATGAGGAAACCAGTAATCATCTCCGCATGCAGGACCGCCACCGGGAAGTTCGGGAAGAGCCTGGTTGGAGTCAGCGCCCCCAAGCTAGGTTCAATCGCTGTAGGGAGGCATCCGCAGGGCGAATGTATCTCCCTCCGAAGTCGAGGAAGTGATAATGGGCAACGTCATCTCCGCCGGACTCGGCCAGAACCCAGCCCGGCAGGCAGCGATAGGTGGAGGGGTTCCCTTCGGCGCTGGGGCCATGACAATCAACAAGGTGTGCGGTTCCGGCCTGAAGGCGGTCATGCTGGCCGCCCAGGCGATCAGGGCCGGGGACGGGAACCTAATCGTGGCTGGCGGGATGGAGAGCATGAGCAACGCACCTCACATCGTCCGAGGCGAGCGCTGGGGAGTGAGGCTCGGTGATGCAAGAATTCTCGACGCGATGATTCTTGACGGCCTCTGGGAGGCGTACAACGACTACCACATCGGAATCACAGGCGAGAACATCGCTGAGCGGTATGGAATCACAAGAAAGGAGGCTGACGAGTTCGCATGCGAAAGCCAGATGAAGGCGGCGAGGGCACTAAAGGCCAGGCTCTTCGACGAGGAGATCGTGAAGGTCAGAATCCAGAGAGAGGACGGCGAAGACATCGAGTTCGACAACGACGAGTGTGTCAGGGCGGACACGACGATGGAGAAACTCGGGAAGCTGAAGCCCGTCTTCAAGGATGGAGGCGTCTGCACTGCAGGCAACTCATCCCAGCTGAGCGACGGAGCCTCGGCGGTCGTCGTGGCCTCGGAGGAGAC
>CAWCLD010000004.1:0-94813 GCA_963796355.1 uncultured archaeon | reverse complement strand
CTATGACGGCTGTAGAGGTGGAGATGTCTCCGGGAAAGAACAGCAAACAGGTGCAGCAGAACTACAAGAAGAACGTGGGCGCGTATTCAGTGATAAGGTTCGTGGTTACGTCGGAAAGTGACGATAAACAGGTCAGGAGGATCCTCTCGGAAATCAATGCAGACCCGGCCAAGTACAGAGTTGACCAGAGGGACTTCGAGAGCCTCAATGTAATTACGCCAGGAGGGAGGCAGGAGCAGACGAGCGGCGCTGGGGCAGAACAAGACTCTGGTACGAAAGCCGGAGCACAGCCCGATGTTCCCGAAGAAACGGGAGCCAAAGACGCACAGGAAGAATCGCCTACCCCCACCGTCGGAGGCCAAGACAATCCAGAACAGCCGAAGAAGGAGGCGGAGAAGGTCGGGGCGGAACAGCCGCTTGGGATGGTCGAGAAGAAGTTGCTCCGCTTCATCGTGGATTACGGCTTCGCAGGGCGGGAGGACCTAGTGGAGCGATGCGGCCAGGCCGGGATAAGGATCAGCGCCAGGTCAGTTTCGAGGCACCTCAGGCGCCTTACGGAGTCGGGTCTGCTGAAGCGGAAAGGCGACACCTATGTGCCAACAGAGGAATCGAAGAGGGTCGCGTACTAGCCACCCGTTGCCGGGTGCAAGTCGCGCTCGCGGATTCGTTATCTGCACTTTCGCTGCGCTATTTGTATGTTCGCTGTTGACGAAACTCGTCCCTTCTCCAAGTTATGTTCGCTGTTGACGAACATTTATTAGCGACAGCGAACATGACGGTTCAACGTGCGAGTTACCAAGAATATATTCGAGCCAAAGGCTTCGAGGGTCCTCAGGATCCTTCTCTCCAATCCTGGAAAGGATTGGACGCTCAGGGAGATCTCGCTCGAAGGGAATACCAGCCTAGGGTACACCCACGCAGTAGTCGCTGCACTAGAGCAGAACGGGTACCTGTTGAGAAGTGAATCCACCAATCGCATCGCGCTGACCGACCCAATGAGGGTTGTCAGGCGCTGGGCAAGCTACCACCAATACGCTACCATGAACACCTTCGTTGATTACTATTCTTTCGAGAGGGAAATCGAGACGCTTCTGGACCGGTTCAAGCGCATCGAACCTGACAAGTACGCATTGACAGGTCTCTCAGGAGCCTGGCTGGTCGCGCCGCAGGTGAGACCAATCGCGGTTGAATGCTACGTAAGAAGCAAGGATGACATATCAGCGGTGGCGACGAAGAAGCTGGAACTCAAACCGATACCAAAAGAGGGAAACGTCCGCTTCGTTGTCCCTTATGACCAGGGCGTCTTCTACAAGGCGAGGTCTACAGGCACGTTAAGGGTTGTGTCGGACATTCAGCTGTACATCGACTTGTACAACTATCCTGCGCGGGGGGAGGAGGCCGCTGAGGCAATTCTGCCGAGGATAGAGAAAGCGTGGGGGGACGCCATGATAAAGGGGGGAGCGACCAGTGTATGACACTCGGCTGACGAACGCTTCCAAGGGCGCCCTTGTCGAACTCTGCATGTCGCTCAACCAATACAAGCGCGAGTTCGTGCTGGCGGGCGGGTGGCCGCCGTACTTCTTGGCGAAGAAGTACTTCGACCACTGCGGCTCGGTAGACATCGACCTCGTGCTGAAGCCAAGGATCATGCAGAGGTACTCCGGCATAAGAGAGATAGTGGAGAAGCTGGGATATCGGGAGACCCGAAACCCCTTCAGGTTCAGCAGGGAGCTCTTGACGACTGACGGGAGACCGTTCGAAACGAAGCTTGATTTTCTGACAGAGCCTGAAGCGGTGATGGGATTGGACTTTCTAACGGAGGTCCAAGAGGACCTTCGCGCGTGCTTGATAAGGGGGATCAGCGTCGTCTTCGAACTAAACTACGAGGAGAATGTTTCAGCCGCTCTTCCAATGAACAGAGGGGAAGCCGCGGTCTCCCTCCGAGTCGCTGATGTCGCCGGTTCTCTCGTAACCAAAGGTCTAGCACTCCCGAGGCTGAAGGACAAGGACAGCTACGACATCTACGCAGTCGCCGGATTCCATGAGAAATCGCCCCAAGGCGCCGCGAAAGCCTACAGGCGTATTCTGAGAAAGTCTCATTCGAGTCGCTACCGTCCTGTAATATCGGAGTCTCTTGATAACATCAGGAACGCATTCGGCTCGTCGACGCGATATGGATGCGTTGCTGTGTCCCGATTCATAGGCTCGAACGGCAGGACCCGGACGGATGCCTTCCAGAGGGTCTCGACATTTCTTCAGTCAATCGGTTCTGCACAATAGCCCAGCCCATTAGGAGAAGAAGAAGGGCACCCAGGAGCCTTGGTCTGCGAATGGACCAAGCTTGAATTTCGGACGCCCGACGCGGTACTCCTCCGCCGTCGCTCTACCGCCTTCTCAGAAGGTCGGTTGTCTCCTCGATCGCAGGAGACTAGCTTGACGATGGCCCAACCTGCGGCCTAGCCTGGAAGCAGGCCCTGGCCCTTGCGACTGCGTCGGTGAATCCAATCAAGTCGGAAATCTCCAGCGGCATCTGAAGCTCGGAGGCTAGTCGCGAGACGATCTTAATTTCGAGGATGACGGCACCGCTATTGCCAAAGATTGTGGTGAGAGCGTCGTCGAACCCGGCCGGATGACTTCCCAGTTCGTTCAAGTTCACTCCGAGTCTCTCGAGATGCCAGACCATGGCCCTGCAGCCGCTCTCACCGAGCGCTCCAGAGAGGACCGACTCGCAGACTTCTTTGAGGAACGACTCGAAGTCTGACATCGTAACGGAAGCAGTCCGGGGCTTAAAACGACGGACAGATCAACCGGAGGGAGTACCGTTACCCTTCCAGATCTCGATGCTCAGGTTCTGCCTTGGCCTTGGAAAAGCTCGATGTATGGATTCCCAACAAAAACTATGAACTGACCGTCCGCCGAGATGTCCATCACGGTGTATCCTGAGATGCCTTCCGCCACAGTCAGGGTTTGCAGAAGTGAACCGTTTTTCATCACAAGAATCTCCGGCGGTGACGACCACGTAACCTCAGTAATGACATAAGTGCCATGGGCGCTTGAATCTGATATCGGGATCGTATCTGGAGGATATGACCAGCCCGAGCTTAACTGCGTTATCGCCCCTGTCAGGCCTACTCGGTAGAGGCCGTTTGCTCCGGCTTGAACAATTACTAAGCCAGACGTCGAGACGAAGACATTGTAGACAGATCCCCAAGGCACCGTAGAGTTGAGCACCCAGACTGGAACGTAACTCGTCCAGTTACCCTCCGAATTGAGGATCGTTGTGGTGGTGGTGGAGCTGGAAGGAGGGGCTCCGCACCCCAAGGTGGCTGAGCCCGAGGGAGACGCTCCGCACGCGAAGGTCGTGGAATTGGCTACGATTACAAACTGGCCGGGGGGACAGGAGCCGCCGAAAGCTGGGAACAGGTAGCTGTACGATTCGTTGGTGGACAGGCGAGGATAGTTCGCATTGACGACCCCGCCGACACCGAGCACGAATGTGGAACCATCGGTGACGAGGTTCGTTCCCGCCGACGGAGACCAAGAGCAACACGTCTCGTCTACTCGCGCGCCAGGGCTGTACACCCCGAATGGAAGCGGATTCAAGTAATCCCATCCCAACGAAGTGAGGTCTCCGAATGTGTTGAACGGCGAATACGGACTTCCGGAAGTTTGGTTGTAATCGTAGCCTCCGAGGCAGTAAAGCACAGAGACGAAAACACAGGACGGGCCCTGATAGAAGCCCACTTCCGCGTCATGTGGAATGATCGACGCGCCGAATGCTGGGCCAACGACCGTCGCGTCTAGTATGAAGCCTGTGGAATTGACTGGATACAGCAGGGTGTCGTTCAGCCAGTATGTATCGGGATAAGAACCCCCTGTGCCAGCTTGACACTCCAAGCCCGCGGAGGTGCCGACGCAAGCACTTGAACCACCAGCGTTGCCCCGAATCCAAATCGAGTCGCACGCAGGGTTGTGGAACCAGTCATAGCCACCGTAAGACGGTATGCATTCACTTGGCATCCCCGTTCCGCCAGTGGAGTTCAACGGGAACGTGTATTCCCAGCCAAGTTCAGTGAGACAGGCCATGCGAGAACCTACTGCGCCGCAGGACTCTGCTACCGAGTCGAGTGCGTTGTTCGCGTCCCCGAGGATTGTCCAGTTCCCGAACCCGCCTGTCGTCAGCGGACTCGACGTCCAGTCTCCGACCTGGTCTACGCAGTACATGTATCCTGAATAGCTCGTGCAATCGACTACTTCCCCGTTCGTGCCTGGTCTGCAGAACGGTTCAGGATACGAACAGGCACTGAAGCTCATGCCTTCCCATGTAGATATCCTACCGCCCACGACTTGGCCGAATACGGCGCTTGACTCCGGGTAGGAGTCGGTGACGCAGAAGTCATACCCGGAATTGTAGGCGCAATAGAGGGCGTTCCCGCACTTCGAGGAAGGGAACTCAGCGTTCTCGTTCCATTGTCCGGGAAGGGACGGCTCCAGACTGGCGGAAGAGGTGCAGGAATCTGGTGTCGTCACACTACTCGATGCGGGGGCTAGGCTGGAATATCTCAATGTGTACGGGGAACACAGAGAGGGCGGGCAGCCCGTACTGGTGATCCAGGTCACGCCCCAGGCGGTTCCGCCAGCCATGAACGTGGAGCCGCCCACAAAATGTGGGCCGTCTTCGTCGGCCGCGAACACCCCAGTGCAAGCCCAGGTGGAACCCGCGTCGGTCGAGGTACAGTAGTCCACGCCGCTGCTTGCCTCCTCGGTATCATAGGCCACGATCAATGCGGTCCCGTTTGTGGTTATGGTCGCGTCTGGGATGGAATGACTGTCGAGGGTCACGATGGTGGAGGGGCCTGCCCAAGTGCCCGCGCCATAGGTGAAATTGTAAAGCAAGATTTCATGCGTTCCGCTCATGGTCCCCAGCGGCATATAGACGGTGTCCCCTATTGCCGTCGCCGTGCAGCTTTGGGGGTCGTTGTCGCACGAATTATGGGCGTTCGCGAAGGTCACTGGGGAACTCCATGAAGACCCAGACCATGTGATTACACTGAAGGTGGTGAAGCTCGAAGTGTCGCTGTAGATCACGGCCATCTTCCCGCTGAGGAGCGGCACGATGCTAAGGGAGATTTCGGGATTTGACGGGCGCATGAGAGTCCAGCCCTGCCCCGAAGACAGGTCCGTCGCTGGCAGCTCATAGACGTCGAAGGAATACCAAGACACCCTCGGCGCGACCCAAAGGTTCCCGGCCGAATCAAGGTTCATCGGAATCAGGCTTATGTCGGCGGTCAAGTCGGTTACCACAAGCTTGTCGAGCACCGTGAAGGTTATCGTCGTTCCTCTGAAGGTGCCTGCCGCGTAGTAGAATTCGTTGTTAGTGCCAGAAGCATAGACAAGGTACACGCTAGCAGCGGTGCAAACTGCCTGTACGGTCTCTAACGGAGACCCATGCGTACCTTGAGAACCTATCGTAACGTTTGACGTCCATGTCGTCGCATCGGGTGCCGACTTGTAGTAGAGGCGCCCGTCGGCGTAGGAGATGTAGAATACCCAATCTCTGTTCTTCGCGAAACAGGACTGGATTTGACCTCCGGTAGAAAGGAAAGCATCATCGGAAACCGTGCTCGGTCCTGAAACGGTAGCTGTGGCTGTCTGCGCGCTGACCGACGCGCCACCAAAGAAGTCGGCGTCGGAATCCGACGTGTTACGATACACACCTTGGTTGTCTTCGACATAGTTATTGGAAGCAGCACTGATACAGGGATTCCAGAAAGTGTTACCGAGCGATGTGACTAGGCCCACCAGGCTGCCGGGCGCCCCGCACATAGAACAATGATGTGGGCTCATGGAATCCACTTTCCGAACCCGTTTTGGGGGCGAATCCCACCGGGTCCGCAGTGGCAAATTTGCGCAACCGAAAGAACCTATTCAGGTCGGAATCCTAGCCTGGCAGAGAGCTAGGTGATTCTGAAGAGGTATCAAATCCTTCACAACTTCATCCGACCGCATGAAGCTCTGAAAGGCCAGACTCCCGCAGACTTGGCGAGAATCAAGATTCAAGGGGAGAACAATTGGATAACCCTGATTCAGAACGCAAGTCGAAAGACCAAATAACGGCCTACCTCTTTCCTTGATTGGAACTTGGCGAGTCGAAAGGCGGTTGTGACAGGAGCTCTGGTCGTCTCAGCAATTGTCCTATTCTTCTTTGTTCCAGTCGTTCCTGCGTCAGGCTGTCAAATCAAGTACCAACTCGCTGGCTTCTTCCCCAGGTATGAGTCGTCGAGTTGTTCGGTCTTTCGAATTGGCGTCGGTTTTGGGCCAAACTCATTCGAAGGCAACAAGTGGAATCTGGAGCCAATTTGCGCCGCTCCAGCATGTTAGAAATCCGACGAGAGTTAACAGCGAGACGAATCCGATGGAGACTTACCAGAGCCAGGAAGAATCGAACCTGTATGACAGCGACTCCCGTCGAACCCGAACCTTCTTGCGGGCTGAACCCATATGGGTAGCGTGCGCTAGCGCTCTTCAGGAACGGGAGGGGCTACCAGAAGCTCGAAGTCTCGGATTCTCGCTTAGGTGCCGCGGGCAGGGTCGCAGATTCTAAGAAGTCGTATTCCTCATTTTCCGCTGTAGGTTTGAAAGCGTACCTGCTTTCTCTGTATTTCTTCCACATCTCTGTAGGTGCAACTCTCTGCGATCTGTTTATGAAGCCGATCTCAATGGTAACCACTCCTTTCTGCGGCTCCAGGTTTTCCCTGACGAATTGCTTGAGCCTACCCCTGCTTGTGGAAAGCATAGACGTGAGTATGTCTTCCTCACCGAAGGAGTATGCTGTGTACGTTGGAAACGCATCTATTGGATAATCTAAGTGAAGTATGCGGTTGAAGATGTTCTCCACTTCTTCCGACCTTGTTCTTATTTCGACTTGGTATCTTTCAAGATTCGCAGGTCTGCCCTTGGGGGCTGGGAAGAAGACCGGCTTGAGAAGGGTGATAGTCCTCGTCTTCTCGGGCTGCAAGAGTGACGGGATGTTCCTTATCAGGATATCGCCGAAGGAATTTACCTCCTTCACGTCGTAGATCAGGCTCATGAAGTTCTCCTCCTCCCGCTGGGATAGATAGAGCGGGGTGCAATACTGGTTCGACATCATTTCCAAATTGTTAAGAACCTTGTTCCAACTTACGTCCAGTTCACCCTTCGGAAATATTCGGACTATGATCATCATAGGAGTTCCAAAAACATAAAAGAAGAATTGTGCGATATTAGTCTTTTCATTGCGCGGGTTGGGAAGGAGGTCGAGAAGGTCGCTACGGCGCCTAAGGTTGACAAGTCCCGGCCAGGGCGCCACCGAATACCTTCAGTTCACGAAAGCCCCTGAGCAGGGGCATATCCTAGCCCGGCTACCGAGACAAATCCGAAATAAGTTCTCCAAGTATTCCGGGCGGAATCCGCTTTTCGGACCCATTTGGGGGCGGACCCCGCCGGGCCCGTCAAGTCTTGTGTGTATCCCTGTGCTCTCGTCCTCGCTCCGCTGATGGTAGGTGATGGGGCGGGCGGAGGGACAAGACGCGACACCTGGAATGACGCAATGGCGCCGTAGGCTCTAGCCCAAACGGGCTTGGCACTTCACGACCCTAGGCTGTTCACACTCTCACCTTGCCGCTAATCTTCCGTACTTCAGGTGATGTCAGTATTGAATGGCGAGCCGCGAGCCGGGGATGATGCATCTGTCTTCGAGTGTGTTTCTGAGCGCACAATCTGCAGTATGGAATGGTTTGTAGCCCTTTGGGCGCTCGGTGGGAAGTTCGGCCAGTGGCTGGTCTAGGAGCACACTATGCGAACTAATCTTCCGGGAAGGGAACGCCGACCGCGTTCTCCATGATGCGCCTCTCCGCGCTACGGAGAATCTCACTTAGGGTAGACGGCTTGATCCCCACGAGTTGGCTAAGGTTCGTCAGGCTGACCTTCCTGGGGAATTCAAAGTACCCCTGCGCGACTGCGGTTGCAATGATCTCTTTCTGTCGTCCCGTCAGGGTCGCCTTCTGATCTAGCGGCGAGACATCTTCGATCCGCGTCTCGACGCCGTCCTGACTCAGTTTGGACAGAATCTGCCTCAGGTCGTTGGTCCTCCTCACGATGAACCGCCACGAGGCGGGCTGGCCCTCAGCGTTGAGCGGACAGTCTAGACAGATTATCGCGGAGTCGCTCGATGCTCGGCAGATGCTGGGTCTGTCAAGCACCAGCAGCAAAGGAAGCGTCTCGCCACCGTCGTCTCCTTCCACGGCCTGCCTGACTCCTTCCTGCCTTCGGATTGCTGAGACAGTCCTCCTCACGGCTTCGGGTTCACCCTTCATTTCCAGGAGCAGGGTCATCCCCTTCTTGTTGAACGGCTTGCAATCTACGACGTTGATCTTGGTTCCGAATTCCCTTGCCGCTTCTTGCAGCTTGTTCTCTGCTCTGACTTCCAACGAAACCTGTCTTAGCATACTCCCGAATGTGTTAGGGTAGTATCTCCCTATTTAACGCGACAATACAATTCCCATTCTTGAGAATGCCACCTTTGAACCTGCCTCCCCTAATCTTTTGGGAGCCCCATGACCCGGGCCGCCCCTGATTGTCATCCATGACCTCAAGGACTGTGGAATCGAACATGCGGGTGGAATCCTTTTGACGCGACTTGCCCGCGAGGGCGGGCTGTTCCCCAGGACTCTCTTGCCAGGCGAGTGGAGGCCTTAGCCTTGCTCTCCGCTAGAACGCAGACGCTTCGTACACGGCTAGGTCCTCAAAGAACAAGTGCTTCGTCGCGACCTTCACCAGCCTGAACCCGTTGCGCGAGCATTCGGCCTCGAACTCTCCGATAGGGGCTTGGTCGTTCAGGAGCATGACGATCCTTCCAGTCAACTTGACCGCCCGCAGGGCATCTTGGAGGAACTTCATTGGCACTTCCAAGGCGGCACCGCCCTCGGTTGAGGGGTCGTCCGCGACTTCGGCGGGCAGGTAGGGAGGGTTGAATGTGACCAGATCAAAGGAGCCCAACCGGAGGCAGGACGCCCCATCGGCCATCAGGAAATCTGCGCCCGAAGCTTTCCAGTCAGTCATCCCAGGCATGACTATGTCGGTTCCGACCGCAGTCTCGAAACTCTTCGCAAGCACGACCAGATTGCCGCAGTTCCCTGCGCCGATTTCGAGGGCACTTCCGCCTGAGCAGGTCTTCAGGACCCCCCTGAGCAGTGCAGAGTCTTCGGAGGCTAGGTAGGGCCTGCTCATTCGGCGATGTCGTCGCCCTTGAACGACCTGTACTCCTCGGGCTTGAGCACCTGGGTGATGTTCTGAGTCTGGTA
This sequence comes from uncultured archaeon, assembly GCA_963796355.1. Taxonomy (GTDB): domain Archaea; phylum Thermoproteota; class Nitrososphaeria; order Nitrososphaerales; family Gagatemarchaeaceae; genus UBA183. The sequence continues at coordinate 85,472 of CAWCLD010000004.1, read as the reverse complement.
GAAGTACGCGGGAGTTCCGTCCGGAGACGATGCCAGGCTGTTGTCGGAGTTCTGAAGTCTGTACACCTTTACGACCGACGGCTTCACGCCTAGGACGGTCCCGTCGTCCAGCGCGTAGTAGCTGAATCTCTCCTGGAGCGTCTTGAACCCAACGAGCTTTCCCTTGGGCTGAGGTGAAGGAATCATGAAGGGCCTTTCCAGAAGGGGCGTTAAAAGCGTGAGCTATCTGGCAATCCTCAGAATCCCCGAGCTGTACTGGGCTGCCTTCTTGGGTGCATCTACCAGCTCTCCGGGGACCCCCAAGATGACCGCGGCCTCCCTGAGGACGGCCTTTCGGACGCCCCCCCTGATCTTGAAAGAAACGGGTATCGACCTTCCTAGGTCGACGATCTCCTTCTCGGCGAACGGGAAGCGGGGCTCCAGCCACCTCGAACATGCATTCACATCCCTGGCCATCCCCCTCGTCTGGTACTCTCTCACGTCCCGATCCATGACGGCCGCGGCCGCCTCCTCTCCCGCGTCCGTCAGGGCGGCCTGGTACTTGGCATACCCGCCGAAGAGCTCGTCTGCGAGCTGTCCGAGCATGATTACCTCCGCCCCTCCTCCTGCGGCGCTCCTGGAGACGATTGAGTACAGGCACCAGAGACTTCTGTCCATGAGAGAAGTCTGAAAGGGGAGGGCCATTTCCTTCAGTTCGCTCGCGACTGCCTCGCGAGTGAGCTTCGTGGCCGTCAGCTCGATTCCCAGGACGGCGGCTCCCCGGCCCGCGGTGCGGCTGTCGAGGGCCCCCTCGGCGAAGGCACTGCAGGCCACGACCCCCGTCCGCTTCTTCGCGCACGACGCGATTATCGAGCTGTCGAGCCCTCCGGAGAAGGCGACCGCGACCCTGGAACGCCCTTCGACCATGCGTGCCACGGAGGCATCTATCGCACGAGCCAGCCTCCTCCCGGAGTCTTCGAATGTCCCCGGGCGCTCGGTCAGAACCTGGCCACCTGCTCCTTGATTCTCCTCGCGACGGTCGTCCCGACCTTCTCCACGGCAGCGAGCTTCTCGGCGGGAGCCTCCTTGATGTCCTCGAGCGTCCTGAACCCGGCGGTGTAGAGGGCCCTGGCCCTCACCCTTCCGACCCCCTCCAAGGTCGTCAGCTCGACCAGCTCCTCGCTGACCCCGGCCTCCACCCTGAGCCTGAGCAGTTCGGCCTGCCTCGCCATCTCGGGTCTCTTGAAGAGCTTCGCCAGCTCCTCCAGACTATGAAGTAGCCACTCGGCGTTGTCCACCGCTCTGTGCACGTCTCCCGGCTCGACGCCCAGTCTCGAGAGGAGCTGCTCCTCCCGCCACTCGTCGATCCATCCGTAGAGCGCCATCACGGTCCGCATCTCCTGGAGGGTCTGGTCGTAGTCGGAGAACATGCGGGGGCTCGGACGCTCCAGCAGCTCGGACCCGTGTTCCTCCATGAACGCGATTGCCATGTCGTAGTCCTTGCTCCTGAGCGGGAACTTTGGAGCGAAGTCAGGGCTCCGCGCAACCAGGTGCAGCAGTCCCGCGGTGTAGCTCCTTCCGGGTTCGCCGTGTTTCAGGGCCTCCCTGAATAGGACCCCGGTGGCCGGGTCGATGTAGAGCATCGACACCCTCTTCCCGAAGTCGGTCGCGTAGAAGAGACCCCCTTTGGTCTCCACGAGTCTCTCGGCGTGTAAGTATCCCAACGCCCCGTCGGTCAGCTTCTCCACTTTCTCAGCCCCTGCCTGAATCGCGAGCAGCGTCCTTCCGAAGAGGGCATCGATGTCCCTCCTCGAAAGACCTGTGCCGGTCGCGACCGCGGCTAGCGTGTGAAAGCGCATCGCCCCTTCCTCCGAGAGCATCGATTCTATGGGTTCCGGGGGGTCCTTTGCGTAGTGCTCGAGGATGGTCGCCGACGGCTGCGACGGCGAGGGAATGATGACGGTCTCGCCATAATCGTCGTACTGGGGCCTTCCTGCTCGCCCCGCCATCTGCCTGTACTCTAGGACCGAAATCTCGGCGTTTCCCCCGCGCTCCGCATCGTATCTGGTCATGTCTGCGACCACTACTCTTCTCGCCGGGATGTTCACCCCAGCAGCGAGCGTCGGAGTCGCAGCAAGGATTTTGATCGCCCTCGCCCTGTAGTACTCCTCAACGATGTGCCTGTGCTCCGCGTCGAGCCCGGCATGGTGGAAGGCCGAACCCTTCGCCACGGTCTCGGCGAGGAGGCTGCTCAGGCTCGTCTCCTCCCCGGACGTAAGGATTCTCCTTGCCGCCTCGGAGACAGCCTTCTTCTCCTGCTCGGTCAGATACCTCTGCGTCAGCTCGGCCGCCTTGGTCGCCAGGCTGACGGCCCTCCTCCGCGTGTTGGCGAAGATCAGCGCCTGCCCGCCAACCTTCAGGACGTCCACCGCGACGTCTATGGGGGCACCGTAGGTCAACCTTGGAATCGGCCTTACCTCACCATCAGTGAACACGATTCTGCTGTAGTCGTAGACCGCTTCCCTAAGAGGGACCGGCCTCCAGTCGAGCTTCACCACCTCCGAGCGGAGCCAATCCCCAATCGTGCTCGAGTTGCTGATCGTGGCTGAAAGCGAGAGCATCTGTACGTCCAGCCCTAGGTGCATGATCTTGGTCAGGATCATCTCCAGGGTCGGGCCCCTCGAGTCGTTCCCGGTCAGGTGGACCTCGTCTGCTATGAACAGACCAACCGAGCCGAGCCAGCTCACCCTGTGACGCATCACGGAGTCGAAACGTTCGTTGGTGAGCACGATTATGTCTCCTCTGCCCAGAGATTCCCCACTCGAGTCGTAGTCGCCGGTCGAGATCACGGTCCGGATGCCGAATCGCGCGAGCTCGGAGAACTCGGCGTACTTCTCGGAGGCGAGAGCCCGGAGCGGGGCGAGGTAGACGACCTTCCTTCCCTGGAGCTTGGTCTTTACAAACGCGGCCATGATCGCGATCAGCGTCTTCCCAGATGCTGTCGGACTGGAAACGACCAGGCTCTTCCCCTCCAGGAGCCCTGACCTGATCGCCTCCTCCTGCGGCGGGTACAGCTCGGTCAGGCCCTTTCCTTGGATGTAGCCGAGCAGCTCGGGAGGAAGCTGGATCTCGTCGAACCTCAAGGGTTGTCTCCCGGATGCTAGCCGCCGAGTCTCCTGAGGAAACCTGGCTTCGACTCGTAGACCATGCCTTCCCTGACCATGGTCCTGATTATCTTCTCGGCGTCCTCGTCTGCGAACTTCGCCTTGAGCAGCTCTTCCTTGAAGACCCTCCTCTCCACTGCCTTCTTCTCGGTTCCCTCCAGCGACTTCAGGATCTCCATGGCGGCCCTCAGGTTCCTCGTCTCCCCCACGGGCTTGCCCAGCTGGATGCCGAAGTCGGTCTTCTTGGTCTTCGCGTCCGTCAGGACATCCGTCACCATCCTGTTCATCAGGGCGGTCGCGGCCATGGCGTCCTCTTCGGTGACCTCTTCCCTCAGGAGCATCCTGGCCCTCGCTGAGGCGACCCGGATCAGCGACTCCAGGGTCCTCGGCGTCGCGGGTATCTGCTCTCCCTCCTCTTCGCCCCCTCCACTCTTCCTCAGCTCGAGGTAGTAGTCCTTCAGCCTGGCTGTCGCTTCCTTCGTCAGAGTCGGCGTGACCTTCTTGGCGTATGCGATGTACTTCTTCAGGAGACTGAACTCGACCGGCGGGGGGGTGGCGTACGACTTCCGCGTGTGGACGGAAAGGATGTGAGCCGCAAGTTTTTCGTCCTCGGCTGGCGAGGGCTGGTCCCTTATCACGAAGATCAGGTCAAACCTGGTCAGCAGCGGTATCGGAAGGGTGCTTATGTTCTCAGTCAGGTTCTGGTACGGGTTATACCTCCCCAGGACGGGGTTGCACGCCGCGAGGATAGCGGTCCTCGCGTTGAGCGTCGCATAGATTCCTCCCTTCGCTATCGTTACCGTGTTCTGTTCCATCTGCTCGTGCAGCGCGGTCCTGTCCTCGGGCTTCATCTTGTCGAACTCGTCGATGGCCGCTATGCCCTGGTCCGCGAGGACCGTGACTCCGGCCTCCAGCATCAGGACGTTCTTCTCCCTGATGACGGCCGCTGAGAGCCCTGCGGCGGTCGTCCCCCTGCCGGAAGCGAAGATCCCCCTGGGGGAGACCTGTGCCGCGAACTTCAGCATTTCAGACTTCGCCATTCCCGGGTCGCCGACGAACAGGACGTTGATGTCTCCCCTGAGCTTGGTCCCGTCCGGGAGCGTGGTCGAGCTGCTGCCTCCCAGCAGAAGCAGTATCGCCTCCTTCTCGGGAAGGTGCCCCAGTATCGCCGGGGCGATTGAAGCAATCAGCTTGTCGTACGCGTCGGGCGATGCAGCGATGCTCCTGATCAGCGCTTCGTCCTCCTTCGTAAGCTTGACCTGTTCCGGCCCCTTCCCCTTGACCTCGACCAGGTTGCAGTCGATCTGAGACGTGAAGAGTCTGGTCTTGACCTGCCCCATGGTGTAGTCCGGGACGGCTCTCACTATGCCAGTAAGCACGACCCTGTCCCCCGGCCTGGCCGAGTTGACTATGTCCCCCTCCAGGTTGACGTCGAAGAACTGGGGAAGCTGGCCTGGCGGAAGCTCCTCCGGCAGCTCCTGCACTCGGAGAATCTGGAAATCGATGAACCTGCTCTGCTTCCTGTCGAGTTCGAAATTCCTTGCTTCGTCGCACAATTCGCACTTCGGGGGCCGCTTGAGCGGGAGGTCCTCTTGGTCCTGATAGGTCAGGTGCCCGCTCGGGCAGACCCACGCCGCCGAGGTCATCAGCGGCCTCAGCTCAGAGCTCCTGACCACCATCCCTGCGACAGCCAGCATCTTATCCAGGTAAGATGTGTCGACCTTCCGCAGAGGGACCTGGTCGGGTATCCCGCGGATTCTGACCATGAGAGCCCTCTTCACCCTGTCAGCGTAGAGCGCGTTCTCGCTCCTCATGGTTTCAAACGCCGCGGTCTTGAAAGAGGCCAGCGCCGAGTCGGGCCTCAGCAGAAGCGTGTTCGCAAGGTCATCATCATACTTCAGGAGGTCCCCAAAATCGACCGTCAGGGACTTGCCCTCGTTCGAGATTAGATCGGATATCTTGGCCCTGTAGATTGGGTTCCCTGACCTGTCGGTGACGGTCTTCAGGAAGTCCTCGAACATCTCCGAGAGCCGGCTGCTGGCTAGCATGGCCCACTACGTCGCGCTCCCGAGCAGTGCCGCCCTCCACTCCTTTGAGAGAGACTGTGAAACCGAGAAGAAGGCGTCCTCTTCGGGCGTGAGCCGGTCGGTCAGAGATGAACTCTGGGTCGACGAGCTCGATAGGGAAAGCAGCTTGCTCAGCCTCATTCCGATCAGATCATAGCTCCCGGCCCTGAGCCTGTCGACCTCCTCCCGCTTGACCTTTCCCTCCGAAAGCGCCTGTGTGAGGAAAGTGAGCCTCCTCCTCATCCTGAAGTAGAAGTCCCGGGGGAGCCCCGAAAGCTGGAGAAGGCCCATCATCTTCTCCTTGCTCAATGCTCTGAAGAGCTCCGCTTCGAACGGCTCCTCGGTCATCTCGGCGAGGTTGAGGCTCACGAGCTCCTCTCCGACCCACCTGGGCAGCTCGACCGACTGCCCCTCCGCCAGTTTCTCTATCCTGTAATCTCCCACCTCGATGTTCTCCACTGACGACTTCATGATGACTCTGCTATTCTCGAGCAGGAACCCTCTCTCTCGCTCCTCAATCATTTTCAAAAGGCTCTGCCTTCCTGCTTCCAAGGTGCCACGCGTAGATTTCGAGTTAGATAATTAAACGTTGGGCGAGAATTTCGTGGGTCCACCGGGACCTGAAGGAAGATCTGCCAAGGCGACACGCACCAGTTGCTTCCCAACAGTGAGCTAGTCAGGATGCACCTCGGCTCTGCGCCGGGCCAGCCAAAGTCCTTGCTCTCACAATTGTCTTCAGGCCTTAGAACGGATATATACACAGGAGAGGTAACTCAAATCGGGTCAACTGAACCCCGCGCTACCAATCATGGTGTTGCCCTGACTTGCCAATAGAACAGTTGATGTGGGTCGAGAAGTACAGGCCTTCGAAGCTCGACGACCTCGTCGACCAAGAAGCTATCAGGCGCCGCCTCAAGCAGCTCCTCGTGAAGAAGGAGGAACTTCCACACCTGCTCTTCGCGGGTCCGCCAGGTTCGGGTAAGACCACCACTGCGCTGATCATCGCCCAGCAGATTCTCGGCGAACACAAGGACGAGTACCTGCTCTCTCTGAATGCGAGCGATGAGAGGGGGATAGACGTGGTCCGCGAGAGAGTGAAGACATTCGCGCGCTTCGCAGACAGGAGGGTGGGCGTCCCGTACCGTCTGGTGATACTTGACGAGGCGGACGAGATGACGCACGACGGGCAGACCGCGCTGAGAAGGATAATGGAAGAGGCTTCGGCCTACACGCGCTTCATTCTCATCTGCAACTACTCTTCAGGCATCATCGAACCGCTGCAGAGCAGGTGCGCCATCTTCAGGTTCCACCGGCTTAACGAGACCGCCGTCACAGAATACCTGAAGGTGGTGGCGAAGGGAGAGAAACTGAAGGTGGCCTCCGAAAGCGTCTACGGCGCGATCTACGAGGCAACCCAGGGAGACCTCCGGCAGGCAATTCATATGATGCAGGCCGCGTCGGCCTCCTCTGAGCTGACCCTCGAGGCTGTGAAGTCGGTCTCTGGGGCGACCGTCAAGACCCGCGTGAGCGAAGTGATGAAACTTGCCCTGGAAGGGAACTTCGAGGCCGCGAGGACAAAGATGATCGAGCTCACGAAGGTATACGGCATCCCGGAGAGGGACTTCTTGCGCTTCGCCAACGAATCCCTGAATTCGATGAAGGTCGACGACCCGGCAGGGGCCGTCTCAATACTCGCCGAGTACGACTTCCGCCTGGTCCAGGGGTCCCAGCCGGAGCTGCAGCTCACCGCGATGCTCGCCCAGCTCTCGTCTCTGAAGAGGAAGGCTGAGTAGCTCGGACCTCTCTCTGCCCCGCGGCATAAGGGACATCGAGCCAGAGGAGTACGCCTTGCAGGCCCGCGTGCAGCGGGCGTTCGAGGAGGTGGCAGGTCTCTTCAACTTCAGGATGATGGAACCGGCCCCGCTGGAGCACCTGTCCATCCTAAGGGCCAAGAGCGGCGCCGAGGTCGACAAGGAGATCTACGCTTTCAAGGACAAAGGAGGGCGCGACGTGGGTCTGAGGTTCGACCTAACAGTTGGCATGACCCGCTACGTGTGCGCAAGACGCGACCTCAAGCCGCCAGTCAAGCTCGCCTCCCTTGCTGGCGCGTGGAGGTACGACGAACCCCAGCACGCCCGGTACCGGTGGTTCAGGCAGTGGGACCTCGAGATCTTCGGCCCTCCTTCCCTCGAGGCGGATGCGGAAGTGGTGGAAGCGAGCTACCGGCTCTTTGAGAGGCTAGGTCTGAAGAGCTTCAGTGTGCAGATCGGAGACAGGGGCACGGTTCAGCGCTTCATCAACAAGGTCCTTGGCATCAAAGAGAACGATAGGGCAGTCGAGATGATGCGCGCCCTGGACAAGGTCCAGAAGAGAACCTTGCCCGACCTCAGAGACGAGTACGCCGAGAAAGGGTTCAGGCCCGAGGACATAGACAGGCTTTTCGAATTCGGCAGCATCAGGGGTCCTCCGGGGAAGGTGCTGTCCAGGCTGGACGAGAGCAAGGTCGAGTCTCCGACCCTCGAGGCGATCGCCGACATGATGAAGGGCAGGGGGGTCGAAGTCGAGTTCAACCTCGGCGTGGTCAGGGGCATCGACTACTACACCGGAGTGGTCTTCGAAGTCGTCGACAACACCCACCCTGACCTGGGCTCCCTGGCCGGGGGAGGAAGGTACGACCTCCTTCCGGGAACCTTCGGGCGCCCCGACCTCTCTGCGACTGGGGCGGCAGGAGGGATGGAAAGGATCGCCCTCTCGCTATCCCGGGACACTGTGCGCCCCTCCCCGCTGGTCTACGTCGCCGTGGCTGGCAAGAAGGCTCAGGACGAATCGTACAGGGTCCTTCGGGAGCTCCGGGCCAACGGGGTGCCGGCAGAATCTGCCCTGCAGGAGAGGGCTCTCGCCAGGCAGCTGGAAGATGCCAGCCGGCGGGGGGCTTCCTGGGTCATCATCCTGGGCGAGAAGGAGGTCCAGGCGGGGAAGGTGACCCTCCGGGACATGACGAGCAGGACCGAGGAGCTAATCTCATTCGCCACAGCCCTCGGCCGCCTTAAGCGTGCCTGAATCCGACCGATTCGGCTCTTCGGGATAATCTTTAATCCGAGTCCCCGCATAGTTGCTGGTCGGCATGGAAAAAGCGATAGTGCTGGTCAACCTGAGCCCGGGGGCAGATGAGGAGAGCATCGCCGCCCTCAAGAAGATACCGGGGATTCTGTCGGTCTACCAGCTGTACGGTCTGTACGACGCTCTTGGTGATGGTCGAGGGAGCCGACGACCAGGCAGTGAAATCAATCATCGCTGACAACCTGAGGTCGAAGGCGGGCGTGGTCTCGACGATCACGATGAAGATTATTTCGTGAGGCGCGCTCAACCTTTAAACGGGTTGGGAATCGAGCCGGCCCCAGTTGGCACCTAGAGTACTCGTAACGGGTTCTGCCGGTCAGATAGGCGCCGAGCTGGTGCCCTATCTCAGGTCGCTCTATGGGAACAACAACGTGGTCGCGGGGCTGCACAAAGCCTCCGGAGGTCCCCTGCTGAGGGCCGGACCCATCGAGGTTCTCGACATCTCCGACGCCTCCGCTCTGACTAGGGTGATCAAGGAGCACAGGATCGATACCATCTACCACCTGGCCGCACTGCTATCTGCGGTTGGAGAGAACAACCCGCAGCTTGCGTGGCAGGTCAACATGGACGGGCTCAGGAACGTCCTCGAAGTCGCGAGGACCAACGGGCTCTCCAAGGTCTTCTGGCCGAGTTCCATAGCTGTCTTCGGGCCCGACGCTCCGAGAATCAACGCGCCCCAGAACGCACCGTTGAACCCGACGACCATGTACGGGGTCACCAAGGTGGCCGGAGAGCTGCTCTGCAACTACTACTTCCTGAAGTACGGCCTCGACGTGCGGTCCCTCAGGTACCCAGGGCTGATAAGCAGCGAGGCGCCCCCGGGCGGCGGGACGACCGACTACGCCGTGGAGATCTTCTACTCTGCCCTGACCAAGGGGAGCTACTCGTGCTTCCTCAGGGAGGACACGGTCCTTCCCATGATGTACATGCCCGACGCCCTGCGCGCGACGGTCGACGTCATGCAGGCCGACGGGAAGAAGGTGCCTCGGCACCTCGGCTACAACCTGGCCGCCATCAGCTTCTCCGCGGGCGAGATCGCCTCAGAAATCCGGAAGCACGTCCCCGGCTTCAGGGTCACCTACTCTCCCGACCCTCGCCAGAAGATTGCGGATTCCTGGCCCATGTCGATATCCGATACAGAGGCCCGCCGTGACTGGGGCTGGTCGCACGAGTACGACCTGGCAAGGATGACCTCCGACATGCTGTCGAAGTTGGGCCCAAGACTGAAGTCTGAACAGAAAGACGTTTAGCCCCTCGGCCGGACCCCCAAACCGAGATACATGCGCGATCCCACTTCGTTTCTGAAACAGGAATACGACGATCTCGTGAGGCAAGAGATAGACTGGAGGCTCAGGATTCTTGGCGGGCCGAGCACTCCTTGGTGCTTGGTCGACGGGAAGAAGGTCCTGATGTTCTGTTCGAACAACTACCTGGGGCTGAGCAACCACCCGAAGCTGAAGGAGGCCGCCATCGCCGCCGTGAAGACGCATGGGGCAGGGTCAGGGTCGGTCAGGCCGATCGCAGGGAACATGGACCTCCACGTGGAGCTCGAAAGGCGCCTAGCCCGGTTCAAGGACGCCGAGGCCTCGCTCGTCTACCAGACAGGGTTCGCAGCGAACGCGGGCCTGATTCCGCAGCTGGCGGGTAAGGGAGACCTCATCATCAGCGACGAGTTGAATCACGGCAGCATCATCGACGGCGTGAGGCTCTCGCACGCCGAGAGGGGGGTCTACAAGCATGCCGACGCCGACGACCTCGGCCGGGTCCTCGACGGGGCTGAGAAGGCCTCTCCTGCGCCCAGGCGGATCCTCATAATCACCGACGGCGTCTTCTCGATGGACGGAGACATCGCTCCCTTGGACAAGGTCGCGAAGATGGCCGCCGAGCATGGGGCCATGGTCTACGTCGATGACGCCCACGGGGAGGGCGTCCTGGGAGAAGGCGGCAGGGGCATCGTTTCGCACTTCAAGCTCCCCAGGGACAAGGTGCAGGTCGAGATGGGCACCTTCTCGAAGGCCTTCGGCGTGGTCGGAGGGCACGTTTCGGGCTCGAAGGACCTGGTCAACTTCGCATACAACAAGTCCAGGACGTGGCTTCTCAGCGGCTCTCACCCGCCCGCGGTCGCAGCTGCCTGCATCGCTGCAGTGGACGTGCTCGAGCACGAGCCACAGCACGTGAAGAGGCTCTGGGACAACACGCGCCGCTTCAAGAAGGCGATGAAGGACCTCGGGTTCGACATCGGCAAGAGCGAGACTCCCATCACTCCGGTGATGGTGGGCGAAAGCGGGAAGGCCAAGAGGCTCAGCTCGCGTCTCTTCGAGCTCGGCGTCTTCGCGCTCCCGATCGTCTACCCAATGGTCGCCCAGGGCAAGGCGAGGATCAGGACCATCATGAACGCGGCGCTGACGAACGAGGACATAGACTTCGCAGTCAACGCGTTCGAGAAGGCCGGCAAGGAACTAGAGATCATCTAGAGAGAAAGGGTCTCCCAGGTTCCATCCGTCGTCAGCGTACTTCGACGCGACTAGGCGAAGGGTCGACTCCGACTCTGCCATCGTGAGCCGGTCCTTCTCCAAGTCGTATCCAGAGCCCTCCGCCAGCTTGGAGACGAAATCGCGGGTCTCGACTCCGCAGTTCGACACGGGGGCGAACCTGCTCCTTGGATAACGGCGCGCGAGCTCTTCATCGCTGGGCCTCGTCAGAGTCTCGACTTCCTTCAGGTCTGCGTTGATTAGGAGGGTCCCGTGGCAGAGGACGCCTCCTTTCGAAATGTACGCCGCCATCCCGCTGATCTTCCCTTGCCAGTCGACTATGCTGTTCGGGGGCTTGAACTCACAGTCCACGTGACAGGCTCGGAGCGCCCTGACGACGTGCGCCGCAAACGATGCGAAGACCCGGTTTGCATCGCCGAGCCCTGCGCCAGTCCCATCGGCTCCCCTCGGGACGAAGAACGACCAGTTCAGGTTCCCCGGTCCGTTGTAGACCGCCCCCCCGGCGGTGAACCTTCGCACGACCGGGATGGAGCTGCCGCGGCAGTACTCGAGGTCGGTCTCGAACTTGGCCAGCTGTGCCCTGCCGATGATCACAGACCTCTGGTTGTTCCAGACCCTGAGGGTCGGGACTCGGAGCCCCGTGAAGAGCACCTCTTCAAGCGCTAGGTTGGAGAAGGGGTCGTCGAGCGTCACTTCCAGGAGTCTTCCGACCAACGGTCCTTTCGGCGGGGCGCATAGATTAAGAGCTTCGAACCGAAGTCGGGTTTGGTTCATAACTGAGAACCCGTTCCCGCGCACAATTAAACCCAAAGCAGATTAGGTATAACATAGGTTGAATGGATTTCCTTTATTGCTCAGTAGGGAACGCCTAACCCAATTACTTCGACGTGCCCCATTCCAGCTCTTCCGTTTCTAGGAATCAATGGTCGTTCGCGGCGTCTGAAGAACATGACGCCGAGCACCACGAGGACGACTGCGACTCCGCCCACGAGAGCAAGCTCAAGCGTTGTTGTGGCCTGCGAAGAAGTCACTGTGTTGCTTGTTGTGGTAGTGGACGAAGAGGATCGCGTGGAGAGCGTCGAAGAGGCTGATGCGAGGGTCGAGGAGCTCGTGCTCGTGGCTGTCGTGGTGGTCGAAGCGCTTGAGGAGGTGGTTGTGGAAGTTGAGCTCATCGTCGTCGTGGTGCTGCTCGACGATGTGGTGGTCGTAGTTACGGGAGCTTCCAAGACGTATGTCGCCGCAAGTGTGGAATTGGCTGACAATTTCAGGATCCTCGTGGGTGACGTGACCCCGTCTCCCCACCTCGAGAACCCTAAATAGTTCCATTGGCCAGTTTCACCGTCTGTGGGAGCGCAAAGTTGTAGGCGGCTACATAACCGAGTCGGAGGGTAGCGGTGCTTTTCTGGCCGACGCTGAAGCTAGTCCCATTGATTTGGAATGCAGTCGACGCTGGAAGGTTGGTATCCAGTGTTAGGTAGAACTTCGTGAGCCAGCCGTTTGGCTTCATGAACGGGCAGTCGTCAACGACCTTCCATTGGTTCGTGTATGGTGCGTCGCCTATTCCATCAAGATTGTGATCCTCGCCGGTGTACGCGCTCCAGTAGTTGCCCTCGCTGTTGTAGCTCCACAGACTATCTCCGTTCCCATCTGAAGCTGGAATAGAAGCGTTGACGATCGGGTTCAGCTCATACTGAGAACCTGTTCCCGCGCAATTAAACCAAAGCAGATTTGGTATAACATAGGTTACTGGTAGTCATTGGGTAGGCTGGATTAACAGTCCTCGGACTTTAAACCAATGTCAGGTTAGGATTAAAGAAGCCCCGTGAAGAGCACCTCTTCAAGCGCCAGGTTGGAGAAGGGGTCGTCGAGCGTCACTTCCAGGAGTCTTCCGACCAACGGTCCCTTCGGCGGGACGCATAGATTAAGAGCTTTGAATCAGCACCAGGTGCTAGGTTCAGAATGCCGTTCAGATTCCTTCCTGACATCGCGCTTGCCGACATCGCCTTCGAGGCTGAGTCCGACTCGGTCAACGGGCTCTTCGAGTCGTCGGCTCTCGCGGTCTCCGACATCATGGTCGACCCCGAGACGCTGCGCTCTGACACGACCAAGAAAGTCAGAATTTCTTCCGAGGACCTCGACAGACTCCTCTACGACTTCCTCACCGAGATTATAGTGGTCAAGGACGTGGACTCTCTGCTCTTCCGCGAAATCGAAGTGGAGGTCGCCGCCGATCAGAAGTCGCTCGAGGCGACGATGAAAGGAGAGCCGATCGACAGGGACAGGCATCTGCTCAGGAACGACGTCAAGGCGGTGACGATGCACATGTTCGGGGTCAGCCGCGTGGGCGGCCTCTGGAAGGCGACCGTCGTCTTGGACATCTAGCCCCAATCTGCTGTCCGCCAGCAAACGCTTAAAGGAGCAAGCGAGAGCCGCCGACTCGAATCAGGTACCACATGCGATATGTCACATATCGACTCCATCAAACAGGTCTCAGATGTCGTCTGGGAAATCCCGACATCCTACAAATCCGGGATGCTCGTCCCGGCAAGAATCTACGCGACCAAGAAGCTGTTGGACGGGATGGACGCAGGAGTCTTCGAACAGCTCACCAACCTCGCGTGTCTGCCGGGGATAGTCAGAAACGCATATGCGATGGCGGACGCCCACTGGGGGTACGGGTTCCCGATAGGCGGCGTGGCGGCATTCGACACCGAATCTGGCGTTATTTCGCCTGGCGGTGTCGGATTCGATATTAATTGTGGAATGCGGCTCATAAGGACCAATCTGCGCTATCCAGAGGTCAAATCCAAGGTAAAGGAACTGGTAGACCTCATGTTCGGACTGGTTCCTGCCGGGGTCGGTGTCAAGGGGACACTGAGAATATCAGAATCACAATTCGAGGAGGTAATGAAATACGGGGTCAAATGGTGCGCCGAGAACGGGTTGGCCTGGGAGGACGATCCGTCCCACGTGGAGGAGGGCGGCTTCATAAAGGGGGCCGACCCGTCGAAGGTAAGCCGCCAGGCGTGCAGCAGGGGGATCAACCAGCTCGGGACCCTCGGCTCGGGAAACCACTACCTCGAGATCCAGGTCGTCGACCCGGTTCGGTTCTTCGACCGTGACCTCGCGAAGCACTTCGGCATCGTCGAGGAGGACCAGGTGGTCGTCATGGTCCACTGCGGGAGCAGGGGGTTCGGCCACCAGGTGGGAAGCGACTATCTCAGAGTCTTCGACAGCGCGATGAAGAGATACGGCATCTCGGTCCGCGACAGGGAGCTCGCGTGTGCTCCTTTCTCGTCCAAGGAGGGAAAGGACTACTACGGCGCGATGGTCTGCGCAGCGAACATGGCCTTCACCAACAGGCAAGTGATCGTCCAGAAGGTCAGGGAGGCCTTCTCCAAGGTCTTCCACAGGGAGGCGGAGGCCCTCGACATGCATCTGATATACGACGTCTGCCACAACGTAGCGAAGGTCGAAAGACATTCTTATGACGGGGTCGCCGCCGAGTTCCTCGTCCACAGAAAGGGGGCCACCCGGAGCTTCGGACCTGGTCATCAAGACATACCGGCTCCCTACAGGGCGGTCGGACAGCCGGTCATCATAGGGGGGTCGATGGAGACAGGCTCCTATCTGCTCGTCGGGACGTCGAAGGCGATGGAGGACACTTTCGGCTCCACGGCCCACGGCTCGGGACGGACGATGTCGAGAACTGCTGCCAAGCGCGAGGTGAGGGGGGCTGAACTCCAGAGGAAGATGCTCGAAAAGGGGATCTACGTGAAGTCGGCCACGATGGACGGTCTCGCAGAAGAGGCGGGCATGGCATACAAGGACATCTCAGAGGTGGTGGAGACAATGGACCGGGCTGGAATCTCCAAGAAGGTAGTGGCCCTGAGGCCCGTCGGCAATATCAAAGGCTAGCCTATGTACCCCGGCCTGGCCTCTCGCCTGGGCTGGGGTGTCGTTTCCTGTGACTGCTCCGACATCGTCTGGAGCTGGCTGATAACCTTCTGGGTCTCCTCTGCCTTCTCCTTCAACTTCGAAGTGTCTATCGGAAACCCGACCGCAGTAGACAGGACCTCAAGAACAGACTTCGAGGCTCCGGCGTTGACGACAAATCCAGAGGTCTCGCCTAGGAGGCACGCACCTTCGAGCCCGCGGAGAGCTGCCATCCCGATCAGCAGGCCGTTCATGCCGCTGATTCCACCGTCCTTCATCAGAGTGACACCCATCTCGGAGATGGAATCCAACATCGCCCTAGACGTGGCCGCGCCGTAGACCTTCGGGGACGTCGAGAAGGAGCCGGTGATGTAAGCCGCGAGGGCGTAGACCCTCTTCACTCCACATTTCTTGGCCCTCTTTACCACCACATCGGAGAGTTCGTACTCGCCGTCCGAAGTCGCAGGCTGGGCGTCGGCCGTGAACACGAAGAGGTCCTTGTCCTTCTCCGCCTGGCCGAAGTAGAGCTCCCCCTTCATCTCCTCGGTAGTTCCGTCAGCCCTGACGTTGACCTGAGGAGGGAAGCTCTCACTCGTGTACTCGGCGACTTTCTTCAGCTTGAAGGTGTTGACCAGATGGTCGGCCGCCAACTTCCCGACATACCCGCTCCCTGGGAGCCCACAGATCAAGACAGGGTTGGTCGCCTTCGGAACGTGAAAGATCTTCTCCATGACCTCTTCCCTCTTCTCGGCCCTGGACACCACTACTCACCCTCCTTCCTGCTCAGCTTCTCGCTGAGGTCGACTAGCTTTCCTCTGTCCTGGACCTTGATTGAGGTCTTGAGTCTGAAACGCAGCCCGAGCTGCCTGAATACCGAGTAGAGTTCGCCCCCAGAGACACGCTCCGCCAGGCGGCCTTCCCGTATCATGCCAGCTAGCTCCTTTACCATCGCTTCGGTCTGCCTCGGGTAGAACCCATAGGCGGCCTCGAGGACTTCATCTCCCCTGTCGTAAAGCATCTCCTCGACCAGCTCCTTGTCGGTCTTATCCTTCTTCGCAGGCGCGGCGGTGGCCTTCAGGCGCCTCCTCAGCGCCTCGAGCTTCCTCTGCTCGAGCAGTTTGATTTCCGCGTCCTCTTCCAAGGTCTTCGCTTCCGCCGAAGCCGGCACACATAAAACGATTGCTCAGTAGCGTCGAGACATCCCAAGCGCGACGGCGACGAGAAGGAGTGCCCCTCCTGTCAAGGTTGCCAGCCCAAGACTTTCTCCCAAAACTAGGACTCCCCCGGCAGCGCTGACTATGGGGACAAGGTAGAGCTGCATGCCCAACTTCGAAACGGCCTGCCGGTTGACCAGGGTGAAGAAGATCAGGTTCGCTACGACCGTGCTCAAGATCGCAAGGTAGAGGACTGACACCCACCCGACCTCGGAGAGGCTCTGGGCCTGCTCAATCAGGCTCGGGGAGACCAAGGGGAGAAGGA
Organism: uncultured archaeon; assembly: GCA_963796355.1. Classification (GTDB taxonomy): domain Archaea; phylum Thermoproteota; class Nitrososphaeria; order Nitrososphaerales; family Gagatemarchaeaceae; genus UBA183. The sequence goes on along the minus strand of CAWCLD010000004.1, from coordinate 69,236 downwards.
TCGCGGTCCCGAGGAAGGCGGTCCAGGCGGCGACGGGGAAGGGGCCGTACTTACCGACCAGTGGCTTCGAAGCGACCGTGTAGGTCCCGCTGGCGAGTGCGGCCACGACGACGAGCAGAGGACCAGCGCCTGCAGTCACAGAGAAGTCCTGACTGGAGATCAACACTGCTCCCACAATCGCCAGGACGAGGGCCAGACCGAGCCTCCGGTGGATCTTCTCGTGAAGGACTATCCCGGAAAGGAGAACCGTGGTCAGCGGAGATAATGATATCAGCAGCCCGGCGAGGGACGCGTTTACGGTCTTCTCGGCCGCGTTGAGCGAAAGGTGATAGATGTCAACGCTGGCGAGCGCGACGACGAGCAGTCTCGGGAAGTCCTTCATATCGAGCTTGGCCTTGGGCCTAGCCAGCACAGGATAGAGAACCAGGAACGCCGCAGCGACTATGAACCACCTGAGCAACGTGAGGTTGTTCGAGCTCAGCTCGACGTCCGCCCTCTTGATTGCGACGAAGGCCATGCCCCAGATGACGCTCAGGGCGACGATCAGGATGTAGCCCCTGAGGTTGACCAATCGAGGCTCCCCCGAGGGACTCACGTTTTAAGGAAGGCGGAGGATGATGGGAAAACGCCAATCTTCGATGGCTACGTATTGCCAGAATTCAGCCTAGACGGCTGACCTATGGCTGCGTGATCTTGATCGATTGAGTTGGGCAGGACGTCTCGCAAGCCATACAGAATATGCAGTCCGTCTCCCTGATTGGTTCGCACTTGTCTGTCCTGTATTCGTTCCACTCCGGCGTCTCCTTCTCGAGCACCTTGTCCTTCCCCGTTCCCGCCTGGCCGGGGTTCAGGGTCCACTCGAAGACAAAGACCGGGCAGACGTCCATGCAGACGCCGTCGGCCACGCACGATTCCCAGTTGACAGCGACCGCAGTCCCGTGGATCCCGTGCTTGGTCGGAAGTGGCTTGCCCTCGCCATCCATCCTCGAAATGCCTGCGGCCCTAACCTTGTGCCCGTTGTGTTCGCCTGTGACCGGGAACTGGTCGGGCTTCGAAAGAAAGTTCGGGTCTATCGGGGCTGATTTGTAACCTGGATCTCTCGTCATTTTGACGGAAGACGTTTCCGAGAGGGGATTATAAGTCTACTCGCGTTGTTCGAGAACTTCGAAGGCTCCGTCGCTCTTCAGCTTGTAGACCGTTATAGGCTTGAAGGTGAAGATGCCCACTTCGACGACACCGGGGACAGCCTTCAGCCTGACCTCGAAGGCCCTCGGGTCCTCGACCGGCTCGAACATAGTGTCGAGGATCAAATTCCCATTCTCGGTGAAGTATGGATATCCCTTCGGCAGGAGCCTCTCCTCAGGGACCCCCCCAAGCATCGAGAGCTTCATCTTCGCGCTTTCTCTGGCCATGGGGACCACCTCGACTGGCACCCTGACCCCTTTCTCGCAGAGGCGCCTCGAGAACTTCTCCTCCGACGCGACTATGGCGACCTCTTTCGCGCTACTCATGACGACCTTCTCCCTGAGGAGGGCTCCGCCGCCCCCCTTCACGAGGTTCAGGCCCGCGTTGACCTGGTCTGCCCCGTCGATTACGAGGTCCACTGACCCCGTGAAGGGCACCAAGTTGATTCCGTTCCTCGATGCGACCATCTCGATCTGGGTGGACGTGGGGACCCCGTTGATGCGCTTCAACTTCGCCATGACCAGAGGCGACAGCTCCTCGATTATCGCAGCGACAGTCGAGCCGCTTCCGAGGCCGAGCGTCGTCCCTGCCCCGACCTTCTTCGAAAGGTCCTGGGCTACTCCTTCCAGAGCCTGCCTGTTTTTGTCCATCAGTCTTCCTGCTTCTTCTCTATGTCTATCTGCTCTAGCCGCGTCAGGGCCTCCATTACCTCGTCCCTGATCTCCTTGACTCTCCTTTCGGACTCAGACATCTCGGGCTTGGACCTCTTCTCGACGGCCCTCTCCAGGTCCGTGCCGCGATCGACCCTCGGAATCACTTCCTTCTTGACGGCCTCGGGTGCGACGACCCCGAGCCTCTGCTTCGCGACGTCGAGCCTTGCTTCAATGTTCTGAATCTTCTGTTCGAAGAGGGTGACCAGCTCGTTCCTCAGGGTCTCCAACTCCCCGACCTCGACCACCAGTTCGACGTCCTTCAGCTTCGTCTGGAGGTCCCTGACCTGCTCGCTGTACCGTTTAGAAATCATTTCCCTCTCCTCCTTCGTAATCCTGCCCTCGTTTTCTGCCTCGTAGAGCTTCATCAGGGCCGACGAAAGGAGGTCTCTCTCGACCATGATTGTTCTCATCTCTCTCCTAGAGCGGTCAAGGTCAGAAGAGGAAACCGTCGAAGTCGACATCCTACCGTCCGCCTCCCGGGACACTGCGACCACCTTCTCAGGCTTCGGTCGCGAGTAGAAAACGAAGTACGTGACCACGGCACCGAGGCCGAGCCCCACTGCGCCGGCGACCACGGCAGTGATCAAGTTGACCATGGAGACGATTCCTTGTCCGTCCTGTCGGTGCTTCGGTATTAAAGGTAGATTCTGACTGACCGTCACGAGTGCCAGAAACCGGCACTGTCTTTCTCAGATGTTCGAGCGGGTACAGAAGAGTCTGCGACCGAACTGATGTTCCCGGCTACTGGAGAAGGAATGTTGCGAGTTCTCAGCTGGGCGGCGGGGAGATCATTATGATGTTGTCTCCCCTGACGATTAGTGTCCCCAAGGAGTTCGACGCGCCGTCTTCTGCGACCTCCTCGGCCCTCTCGAGAGAGAGGTTCATGTGCTGGTCGAAGCCCTGCAGCGAGCCTCTGATCACCTTTCCTCCTTTCAGCTTGATGAGGACGACTTTCCCGACGCTCTCATCTAGCACCTTCACTGCCATGTCTGCTGACAAATGAATGTCCTTATTCCCGCCTTCGAATGGATTTATTTAAGCAATCAGATTTGCGGCGTTGAATGAAGAAATGGGTCCTGTCAAGGCGGGATTCCGCTGAGATGGTCCAGAATATTGAGTCCTCGCTCGGAAAGGTTCTGAACCTGTCGAAGTCGGCGCAAGCCGAGTGCGCGGAGCCCGAAGAGGGTGTCGTCTTTGTGAACCTCGACAGCCTCACTTTCGTGAAAATAGAAGACAGGTTCGTCCCCTTCCTTGGGTCGTCCAAGGTCCTGGAGATGTTCCCTTCGGCCGTGGTCGACGAAGGTGCGATCAGGTTCCTCTTGAATGGGGCGGACGTCATGCGACCTGGGATAAGGAAGTTCGACGACTGGGGCGCGTCGGGAGCCGTCGTCGTGGTGAAAGAGGAGAAGAAGGGGCGGGCGATTGCAATTGGTCTCTCAACTGTCTCCGGTTCTGAGGCGTCTGCGATGACCAAAGGCAGCTGCCTGAAGAACCTCCACTACGTCGGCGACAGGTATTGGACCCTTCACAAGGCTGTCTGAGTCCGGTAGGGTGCGCTGCCATGCTAGGTAGCGGCCATGGACCGTGAGTAGTTTCGGCACACCCTCCCCTTATATACTGAGCACGGATTCCGCACTTTCTGAAGAATACTGTACAAGTTGGTCTAACAAATTCGCGGTGTTGATAGAACTGCGAGACCAGTTCACGCTTAATAATGGGTTTCGAGCCAAAGGAGAAACAAGCTACGAATGTCAGGCGTCGTGCAGGAAAGAAAGCTGGAAGGCAAGAGCAAGGAGATATTGCTGAAGGCGCTTGCTTTGAGGAGCATCGAGGACATCCCCAAGATTAAGGAGGACGTGACGAACAAAACGATAGTGATTCTGAAGGTCACCCCGCTTGCCCAGAAGAGCTTGGAAGAGCTGAAATCCTCGGTCGAACAGCTCTATGAGTTCGCCACTTCTGTCGGCGGCGACATCGCGAGGCTCGGAGACGAGAGGGTGGTGATCACGCCGCCGGGCGTCCGGATCTGGCGCGGTCTGCAGTAGCAGAAAGCGAGAGCCGACCCACTACTCGAGCTCAGTGTGCATTTCCCAGTTCCGCTCCCATCCCAACTTCCTGTATACTTTCCTCCCCTTCTTCGAGGCGTGGAGGTTCATTGAGGGATAGCCGCTGGCCCGCACTCACCTCTCTGCTTCTTTCACGACGAGCGTGGCCACCACCCTTCGCCTGAATTTCGGGGCGGTCGATCGCCATCTGGCTCGTTCTGGGTCGCTCTTCGTCCGTCTAGTAGACCCTTAGCATTGACATTCTTGACCTTGGTAAAGACTCTCAGACTTGTGAGACGGTCTCCACTTCCAAGTTGGTTGCTCAGTCGCCCTTGTATTCGGGGTTGCCTGCTCTCTCAGTCGTCTTGAACCGTTCCTCAGACCACTCGTGACCGCAACGCTTGCATTTGTAGTTATACTTGAAATCCTTGACTTCTTCAGTCTCAAAAACCTCGACGGTCACGGGGCGTTCCCCTTCAAGCATTACGTTGCTCTCTCTCCTATAGTCGGATCTCAGTGCCTTCAGATAGCTGGAGAGCGGGTCCAACGTAGATCCATACTGCTTCTTGCTATATTAGTGACGGGATTGTCTCTAGTAGACCCTGATTGCTTCTTGGACCGCAGGATGAAGGGCCGGCACCCTGTAAATCCTCTGGATGGCGTATGCCAGGTTCTCCGTCTTCCTCTTCTCGCCATGGTTTACGAGAACCACCTGTAGTTTGGGCCTGAGCTTTCCGACGAACCTGATTATTTGGTTGTAGTCGCTGTGACCGCTGAAACCTTCCACCTTCTGCACGGTTGCCTTGATGTCCACAATCTTGATCTTGCTACTCTGGTCCATCAGGCTAGCTTGGCTGCTGCCGTCCAGCACCCTTCGTCCAAGAGTACCTTGGACCTGGTATGAAACGAAGAGGATCTTGTTCTTGTCTGACGGGGCGATGTTCTCGAAGTAATCGAGAACGGGTCCCCCCTCGAGCATCCCTGACGTAGCCATTATTATTGCGGGCCCCTCGCGGTACGCCTCCTCCCTGTTCGAGGGGTGCTCGACTTCAGTGAAATATTCCGACTTGAACGGGTTTACGCCCTCCTCCAAGATCTTAGTCCTGAGCTCTCTCGATAGGTAGTCTGCATATGAGACATGGATGGCTGTCGCCTCTGAGATCATTCCCTCGGTGAAGACCGGCGCCTCGACCAAGACCTTGTTCCTCATGTACTGGTCGATCACCAGGAGAATCTCCTGCGCCCTGCCGACTGCAGGGACTGGGATCAGCACCTTTCCTCCGCCTTTGAGCACGCTGTTGATCGAGTTGACAAAGTCCATTTCCACCTCTTCCCTGACGGGCATGATGTCTTCCTTCGCCCCGTAGGTGCTCTCGGTGATCAGCGTCTCCACCCGGGGGTAGTTCCAAGTGGCTGAGTCGAAGAGCTGAGTCCTTCCGTACTTGTAATCGCCGGTGTAGACAATGTTGTGGGCCCCTTCCCCGATGTGCAGGTGGACCGTTGCGGACCCGAGGATGTGCCCCGCGTTATTGAAGACCAGCTTGATGTCAGGCGAGATGTCGGTGACCATGCCGTACGGCAGGGTAATCGCGTGCTGGATTACGTCCCTAATGTCCTTCTGGTCGTAGATCAGTCTCCCGCCCTCGATCTGTGCTATCTTCACGAAGTCGTTCTGCAGCAAGGTCATCAGCGGCAGGGTCGGCTCCGTGCAGTAGACCGGCCCGTCGTATCCGTACTTGTACATCGCCGGGAGGAAACCCATGTGGTCGAGATGGGCGTGGCTGATCACTATGGCGTCAATGTCCCTCGGCGATACGTCGGCCCAGTCGAGCCTGGGATATGCGTCCCACGCGTTTCTCGAGCCTGGGTGGATGCCGCAGTCGAGAAGCACCTTGCTCTCGGCTGTCTCAACGAGCAGACACGACCTCCCGACCTCCTGGAATGCTCCGAGCGTCTTGATAGTAACGTGCTCGGCCGACGTGAGCCTGGGCCTGAAGATGGCCTCCCCGAGCTCCCTGTAGAACTTCTCCCTTACGTCGCTTCCGACCTTCATCGCGTAGTAGACGTTCTGGATCGCCGTGGACTTGATGTGAGGAGCCTTCCTCACCTTCACCTTCCACCCAGTCTGCTCCATCGAGGCTCCAAGGTCAAAGCCCGTCTCCTGTGACAGGAGTCTCGGATTCCCAGCCTCCACCGTTATCTCCCCCAGCGCGTCGTCGAAGAAGAAGTTGCTCACTTCGGCCTCTGTGGGGAGAGTCTTCTCGAGTATCTGCCTGGCTTCGCTCTCCGGTTTCCTTATCGATTTCTCCGTCCTGGTGACCACCCTCTTCTTCAGAGAGTTCACTATCTCGGATATTACGTAGCTGTTCTTGTGAAGGAAGGCCGGGTTCCTGGTGTAGAGGGCTATCCTAGGCCCCTCGTACTCGATCCTTGTTATCTGAGCCTCCGCTGGGATATTGTTCAGTATCGCACTCATCAGGCTTGCGCCGTTCGCTTTCTGTTCCAAACCTAATCGTTAGTCTTGAACTGGGCGAGGAGCTTCTCCTTCTCCTGCTCAGGTATCTCTCTGAATCCGGCCTTGTCTAGCACCGCGATGTCGAAGTGGTCGCCGGTGAACACGTTTCTCCTCGTCGCCGCGATTATCGCCTTTGCAGCTATCGGGTAGCTCTTCGCCGCCGTCATGTCTTCCTTGTACTCCGATTCAAGTATCCCGTACGCCACGGGAGAGCCGCTCCCCGTCGCGACAACCTTCTCCTGGTTCATGGAACCGAAGAAGTCCACGCTGAAGATCGAACCGCCCTTCGGGTCAACCCCTCCGACGAGGACGTCCGCGATGAACGGGTAGAGCCTTGACGAGAAGAGCACGTTCGAGACGACCTGCGCAGCGGCCCGGACCGGCATCTGTCTGCCCCTCTCGATCCTGTAGAGATTTGTGTAGTACTTCAGAGTGTCGACGACGTTCATTGCGTCTGCGACACCTCCTGAAATTGTCATCGCGATGTTGTCGTCGATTCTGAGGAGCTTCTTTCCCCTCTTGTGGGCAATGAAGCCCCCGGCCGTCACTCTGGTGTCTGTGGCCAGCACCGTACCGTCAGAGCAGACAAGACCCACCGTGGTGGTGCCGTGATAGACTGCAGCCCCCAGCGCCTTTCCACCGACTGCCTTGAAATCTCTTGAAATCATGTCCACAAACACATTCAGAACGGACGAAACTGCGGTGAGTCCGTTCCTTATTTAATGTTTCCCGGTGAATCATGAAAAGACGAGGCCCTGCCCCACCTCGAGGGAACCTTCGCGATGGCGGCGCAGACGGAACAGTATCTGTGCTGAAAGAGCTGCCGAGAGGGGGCCCTCACCTGACCTGGGTCCACGGGGAAGAGCCTGATCCTCTCGAATTCCGTGCGCAGTGAGCTTAAATCGACTCTTCCATGCTCATCGAACGTGGCCTCTTCCTGTCACCTGATGGAGCTTCCAACCAAGGTGCTCATCGGCGGGGGTGTTCTGTCAGAGCTGGGCGAGTTCATCAGGGACTCGGCCGGCAGAAAGAAGGTCGTAGTGGCATCGGGGTCCAACGTCCAATCAAGGGTTCGAGACGTGGTCGATTCCGTACTGGGTTCGCGGGGGGCATGGGTGGAGGTCGTCGCCGCAGACATGGAGAACGTCGAGCGGGTGATACACGAGAGTGCGGGGTCTGGATGCATAATCGGGGTCGGTGGAGGGAAGAGCGTTGACGTCGGCAAGCTGGCCGCCTTCCGCAAGCACCTTCCCTTTTACTCGGTGCCTACGAGCGCCTCACATGACGGGATATCGAGCCCGTTCGCCTCGCTCAAGGGACTCGACCGCCCCTACTCGGTCATGGCGAAGCCCCCTGTAGGAATCCTCGCCGACATAGATGTGATAGCATCCGCTCCGAGACGCCTGCTGTCCTCAGGCTGCGGCGACCTGGTCTCGAAGCTGACAGCGGTGAAGGACTGGCAGCTCGCAAGCCGGACGACAGGCGAGTACTACGGCGGCTATGCAGCCAGCCTTGCTCTGATGAGCGCGAATGTTGTGATCGATGGTTCCAGGAAGATCGGGACGTTCGGAAGGGACAGCGTCAGAGACCTGGTCGAGGCTCTGATTAGCACGGGGGTCGCGGCGGGGATAGCCGGCAGCTCGAGGCCGTGCAGCGGCTCGGAGCATCTCTTCAGCCACTACCTAGATCTGCTCGCCCCGGACTCGGGACTGCACGGCGAGAAGTGCGGGATCGGGACGATCATGATGGCGAAGCTTCACGGGCTCGACTGGCGGGGAGTCCGCTCCGCTCTGATCAACGTCCACGCGCCTGTGGCCGCCTCCGAAATCGGAGTCAGCGATGGGAAGGTCATCGAATCCCTGGTCAGGGCCAGCTCTATCCGCCCTGACAGGTACACGATCCTTTCGCGAAGGAAGATGACCAGGAGAAGCGCTGCCGAGCTGGCGGAGTTGACCGGTGTGGTCTAGGCTGTCTGGGCGGGAGCTGCAGCCTTCTTCCGCCTTGGCTTTGGCGCGGGTCCAGCGGGCGTCTTGGATTCCTCTTTCGGGGCCTTCTGTTTCTTCTCGACCGGCTTCTCGACCGGCTTCTCGACCGGCTTCTCGTTGACGAACTTCTCCACGAAAGTGAGTTCCGCGACCGTCGGGACGAACTTGAACACGTCGTTTGATACTCCCCTCTTGATGATCTGCAGCCCCTCGAGCAGGAACAGCTCATCTGGGACCGACAGCTCTAGGTTTTCTTCGCCCAGTTTGAAGCCGACCTTGCTTCCCTCCACTCCGAACCTTCTGTCAATCAGCGCCCTCACCTTGTCATTGTTAGCCTCGACCTTCTTGACGACTTCGAAGTCGTAGACTATCGACTTCCCGGCGAGCCTATGGTTGAAGTCCACCTGGGCCCTTCCCGAACCGATGAACCTGACGATGCCCATCCTGTTGTCGATGTCGACCGAGTCTCCTACCTCTAGATCGTGCGCCTTCTCGCCGAACTTTCTGAGGGGGATCATCCTCATCTGAGTCGGGTCCCTCGGCCCGAACGCTTTCTCCGGCGACAGTTCCACTTCCTTCCTCTGTCCTACCTCCATCTTCTTGACCTCCTCGTCCAGACCTGAGATGAGCCAGCCCTCCCCCACCGCCTCAAGCTTAGGTTCGTACTTCTTTGTGGCGTCGTAGATCTTGAGCTTCTTTGCTTCATCCTCAATGGTCGTCTCGATCCCTTCACCGGTGTCCTTCACCTTCGCCGTGTAGTTGGCAAAGATGAGCGTCCCCTTCTCAAGCGTCATGGGCTTCGACCAACCAATCAGTTGGGTTTATAGGCTTTCACGCGTTCTTGACAGACGCCAGTGTATCGCCAACAGCCTTCAGCGTCCTGCTCACGTATCCCTCGTTGATCTGGCCCATGCACCCTACTCTGAACACCTTGCCGGCGAACGGACCGAACCCCCCTGCGACGACGATCCCCTTCTCCTGGGCGAGCGTCTTCCTGAACTTCACGTCCTCGACCCCCTCGGGGTAGTACGAGGCCACGACCGTCTTTGACCTGACGCTCTTCTCGGCGACCGGTTTGAGCCTCAGCCCGGCCATCCCGTCGTAGAGAGAAGCGGACATCCGGTCGTGCCTCTGGACCCTCTTGGCAAGACCTTCTTCCAAGAGTTCTTTCAGGGCCTCGTCAAGGGCGTAGAACAATGGCAAGGCAGGTGTGAAAGGCGTCTCCCCTCTGGTCCCATATTCGAGATATCTGGGAATCTCGAAGTAACGCGTCTTCGGTGGCGACACCTTCAGGAAGTCCACCACCCTCTTGCTGACTGAGAGAAGGGCGAGCCCCGGCGGGGCTGCCACGCACTTCTGGCTGCCAGTGATGCAGACGTCCACGCCCCAATCGTCTACAGGAATGGCGTAACCGCCGAGACTCGAAATCGCATCGATGACCGCGAACGCGCCATGGTCGCGCGCCATCTTCGAGGCTTCCTTGAGGTAGGGTACCGCCACCCCCGTGCTGGTTTCGTTATGAACGAGGAACAACGCCCTGAAGCTCCCCTGCTTCTCCATGGCCTCCCTGAGCTGCTCGAGAGAGGGGACTTTCCCGAACTCTGCACGGACTTGGACGGCCCTCCCGCCTGCCATCTCAACGGTCTCAGCGAGCCTGTTGCTGAACTCGCCGAAGACGGCGACCACGGCCGCATCTCCAGGCCTGATCAGGTTCAAGACCGCGGCCTCGACCCCTCCCGTTCCGGACGAGGAAAAGACGACCACGTTGCCTTCGGTCTGGAACAACTGTTGTGTCTTGGCAAGAATGCCCTTGTACAGCTCGCGGAAAGAATCTCCCCTGTGATTGATTATCGGCTTCAGCATCGCCTTCATGACCCGTTCCGATACGTTGGTCGGACCCGGCAGCATGATCAACTTCTGGTCGCTACTCATGACATCATCCCCCCAGATCCTTGCGCATAAGAGCTCTTACCCTTTCCACCCCCCCGAACTGCTCGACAAGCGTGGCTACTTGGGGAGGGACGAGGTTCTCCCAGTCTTTCCTCTCCAGAATTCTGTCCCTGACGTTCGTCGCTGAGTAGGCCTTCCGGTCAAGGTAGGGGACAGCCGCGACACCGATCTTCTCCTCCTTGAAGAGCGAAAAAGTGAGAGCATCGTTCGTGAAGACCGTGTCGAACTTCGGGACCATCGATTTCACTGTGGAAACCCAGAGGGAGTGGGAATCGGCGTCCACTATCGGAATTGCCATCCATTTCGAGGGGTCGATCCCGTTCCCGTCGAGCGCGCTCTTGATCATCGTGATTCTCTCCCCGGCCGTAAACGGATTATCTCTTTCATGGTTCCTCTGTGCGCTTCCGACGATAATGTAGAGATACTGGACCTTGCTCAGCGCGTATCTCACTGCAGCAAGATGGCCTAGGTGAAACGGCTGGAAGCGGCCGACAAGCAGACCGATTCGCATTCCTTCTCGTTTTTGGCGGCCTTCCGAGGTCTATTTAAGAAGATACACCGCATCGCTTTATCTCAGCGGTTTTCAGAGCTTAGGGTGGAGTTCCTCGACGTAGACGGTTCCTACGGGGAAGGGGGCGGTCAGATTCTCAGGACCGCGCTCGCGTTTTCAATTATCACGGGCAGGCCAGTCCACGTATCCAAGATCAGAGCCGGTCGGGAGGTCCCTGGTCTGAGGAGGCAGCACGTGTCGTCACTAAGGGTCCTTGGCGCTGTCTTCGACTCCAAGCTGGACGGAGTGGCAGAAGGGTCCACCGAGGTCTCGTTCGTGCCCGGTCCTCCTCGCGCCGACTCCATCTCTCTCGACATGAAGACGGCCGCAAGCATAACTCTAGTGCTTCAGGCAGTGGTCCCGGCCGTCGCCCTCACACGCTCGCGGCTCGCCTTGGAGTTGGTGGGAGGGACCGACGTTCTGTGGAGCCCGACCTTCGATTACTTCGATGCTATCGTGAGGAGAGCGTACGGAGCGATCGGGATCAAGTTTTCAGCAAAGGCCGTCCGGCGAGGCTACTATCCGAGGGGAGGCGGCCGGGCCGTCGTGAATGTGGAACCCTGCGAGGCTCTGCAACCTCTGCAGCTGACGGAGTCGCCACGGGTGGAGGCCGTCGACCTCACGAGCAGATGTGCGATGCTTCCCGGGCACGTGGCCGAGCGGCAGCTGAGTTCGGCTGCCACAGCGCTGGAGGAGAAGGGACTCCGCATCGGGCAGAAGCTAGTCGCAGAGGAACCGGCAGACTCGCCCGGCTCGTCAGTCCTGGTCTCCTCCTCGGGCGATTCGTTCTTCCTTGGGTCGGACGAGCTAGGCGCCAGGGGACGCCCCTCAGAGGAGGTCGGGAGGGCGGCGGCCGAGAGGTTCGCCTCCTATGTCCGGTCCGGGGCATGCGTCGATGACAACCTAGCCGATATGCTCGCACCGCTGCTCTCCCTCGCGTCCGGTCCATCAGCCCTGCGCGCCGCGCGCGTCTCGAAGCACTTGGATGCTGGTTTTTACATCGCCAAGCTCTTCTCGTCCTGCGAATACAGCGTCCGGGAAGAAGCTCAGGGCGCGGTCGTAACGGTGAGGCCAGGGTGACTTCTGGGCCACTTTTCCAACACAATGTCTAAAAAGGCGGGTCTTTTCGCTGGTACTGGTAACCATGTCCTATGAGCAGTATCTCCCTGGCGCCACGGCAGTCGGAATCACGTACAAGGACGGCGTCGTCCTCGGCGCGGAAAGGAGAATTACCTTGGGCAGCTTCGTGAGGAGCAAGTCGGGGAGGAAGGTATTCAAGGTCACTGAAACGGTCGGGGCCGTCTGCGCGGGCATGGTCGCCGACATGCAGAACCTCGTGAGGGAGGTGTCGGTCTACTCCAAGCTGAAGGAGCTCGAATCGAGGAAGGCGCTTAAGCCCAACTCGGTCGCGAAATTGATGTCTACACTCATGTTTCAGAACCGCTACGCGCCCCTGCTGACTCAGGTCATCTTGGGTGGCGTCGGTGCGAAACCAGTCGTCTATATCCTCGACCCGCTGGGCAGTGTCATCTCGGACGTATATGCGACCGTAGGAACAGGAGAGGAGACCGCAATCGGCGTCGTCGAAGCAGGCTACAATCCAGCCATGTCCCAGAAGGACGCGAGAGACCTGCTCGTCGCTGCGATAAAGGCGGCAATAGCAAGGGACGCGATGAGTGGCAATGGCATAGACATCCTCACGGTGGACCGCGCGGGTATCAAGGAAGAATCAGTGGACCTCTAGGCGACCTTAGGATTGTGGGCCTACAAGGGCGTGAAGGTCCGTTGGCTCGGGCACGATTCATTCGTGTTGCAGGGCTCAAGAACGGTCATCATCGACCCGTTCAATGCGAAGGGGGACTACAAGGCGGACCTGCTCCTGATTTCTCATGAGCATCAGGACCATCTCAGCGAGGACGACATCAAGCGTTTCTCTAACACCCCGACAACCATCGTCGCACCGAGCATCTGCGAGAAGCCGCTGAAGGCATTCACACAAGAAAAGAAATTCGTCTTGCCTGGTTCGAAAATCGAGGTAAAGGGTGTCTCCCTCGAGACAGTCCCAGCGTACAACCTTAACAAGTTCAGAGAACCGGGCAGGGTCTTCCACCCGAAGGCTGACGGTCGCGTCGGATACGTTGTGACTCTTGACGGGGTCAGGTTCTATCATTCGGGCGACAGCGATGCCACGCCGGAGATGAAGTCGCTCGAGGTGGATGTCGCATTCCTGCCCGTTTCAGGGACCTACGTCATGACCGCTGAGGAGGCGTCTGAGGCCGCGAAGGCGATGAAGGTTGACGTCGTCATTCCGATGCATGTCGGAGCCTTAGTCGGAAGCGGGGCCGACGCTCTGAGGTTCAAGAGACTCGTCGGAAGTAAGCCCGCGGTTCAGATACTCGAGAAAGAGTGAGCTCTACTCAGGCACGCTGTCTGTTCTCAGCTTCCCGTTCTCCATTTTGATGAATAGGTACCTGTTGTCTGCGAAGACGAGAGTCAGCTCGTTCTCCTTCTCTTCGACTGTGAGCAACGCCTTTCCGACGATTCCGTCGAACTTGGCCATGCTTGGCTACCATCCCGCCTGAAATCCGTATTTCTGTGTTGCCGCGTCACTCGGGAATGTAAGAGGTTAGGCGAGCTGTGGGAGGCTCGTAGGAGATCTTCTCCACAGGCAGGCCGGTCGTTGTGCGTATCATCTCTCTAATCACCTCGTCGAGGCTATCCTTCCGCCCGTGGAGTTTGAGCTGCTTGAGCGCCCTGTGCGTGTCCTCGTGGACCTTCACCGTCTTGGCCAAGACGGCCGCCTTGCTGGTCTGCCTCTATTTAGGCTGAGGATGTTTTGACTCGGTATCGTCGCGAGTTCATCATCTGCCCACGGAGCTAACCTGGGCTATGACTGGGACGGCGTTCACCTCATCGTCGACAGCACGAGTTCGGCCCTCGATTTAGGCTTTATTTGCGGCATAATGACCTAAGGCCGTGGGTTTCCTCGAAGGCGTCAGAGTGGTTGACACCACTAGGCTACTTCCGGGGGGGTTCTGCACGATGCTCCTCTCGGACATGGGAGCGGAGGTCATCAAAGTTGAGCAACCGGGCCTGGGTGACTACATGCGGGCGACTCCCCCCACTAAGGACGGGGGGAGTCCGGTCCACGCCACTGTCAACAGGAGCAAGTTCAGCATCGGGATCAACCTGAAGGCAGAGGAGGGCAAGCGTGTGCTGCGCAGGCTTCTGAAAGAGACCGACGTCTTCGTCGAGGGGTTCAGGCCCGGGGTAATGAAAAGGCTCGGTTTCTCCTTCGAAGCAGTCAGGCGAATCAACCCGAAGATTGTGTACTGTGCAATCTCCGCGTACGGCCAGTCAAGCCGGCTCAGCTCCATGCCGGGCCACGACATCAACTTCCAGGCGATGGTCGGGACACTGGGCTATTCTCGCAGGGCCGAGGTGCCGCTGCTCCAATTGAGCGACATGGTGTCGGGGACCTATGCGGCGCTCGCGATTGCGGGTGCGCTTGTGGGACGGAAGGGAGCGGTCTTCGTCGACGTCCCCATCGTGCCTTCTCTCCTCTCTTGGATGGTCCTGCCCGCTTCCACGTACTTGGCGACCGGTCGCCCTCCGAAGGAGGGGGACAGCCTGATCTTCGGATCGACCCCTTTCTACAACCTCTACCGGACCTCTGACGGGAGGTACATCGCCGTCGCTGCGATTGAACAGGAGTTCTGGCACAACCTCATGGAGGCGTTGGGCGCTCGGGAGCTCGAGCAGAAGAGGTTCGGCACCATCAAGGAAAGGAGGGAAGTGACCAGCCGGCTCAGACGAATCTTTGCCTCGAGGACCCGAGACGAATGGGAAAGCCTGCTCATGGACAAGGATACCTGCGCGACACCAGTGCTATCGGTGGAGGAAGCTCTGACCAGCGGTTGGGGAAACGCCGCATCGATGCTGGTCGAGGTCGCAGGGGACGGAACGGTGCTCAACAACCCTCTCTGCTCGAGACCCAAGATGCGCTCGGCCCCCTTCACGGCCGCGCCGTCCCTGGGCAGGGACACCAACTCGCTGATGGCTTCGATGGGCTACTGCAAGAAGGATGTGGCAAGGCTCAGGAGTCTGGGTGTGGTCGAATGAGTCGTCGCCGAGGTGGTACCATGCGGCAACGATTCACGACCGCGGAAGGGGGTTCCCTAAGGAAGTCGCGATGGCAAAGCATTTCGCCAGCGAAACGGCGGCCTGGGTCTGCGAAGGGACGATACAGATTCACAGGGAGCACGGGGTCAGCAAGCTTCTCCCGGTTGAAAGGTGCCTGCGCGACGCGAAGATACTTTATAGTCGAAGGCGCCTTAGAGGTCCAGCGTTGAATCCTCCCCAGAGGACTGCTCAACTCTCAGTGAGGCTCCCTAGATGAGCAGGGTCGCGGTCGTGGGGGTTGGGCATTCCAAGTTCGGCAGGCGGACCGACGTCAACATCGCCGAGCTCGCGTTCGAATCGATCAAGCAGGCGGTCGACGACGCGGGTGTCGACAAGAAGGACATCAAGAACGTAGTCGTCGGCAGCTTAGGTGGTTGGTACGAAGAGGCGCTTCCTGCGGTTGTCGTCAACGAGTACGCGGGCCTAGAAGCCGTCGGAACTATGAGGGTCGAGGCCGCCTGCGCCAGTGGGAGCGCAGCGGTCAAGGCCGCCTACAACAGCATAATGAGCGGGGAAGGCAACGTGGCGATGGCCTTGGGCGTGGAGAAGATGACGGAGGTCGACAACTCGACTTCAATCGAGCTGATCGGAAGGGCCGGCTCGTACATGTGGGAGTTCGAGAACTACGGCACGACCTTCCCTGCCTACTACGCGCTCTATGCCGTGTCTCACATGAACAGATTCGGGACCACCGAGGAGGACATGTCGAGGGTCGCGGTGAAGGCGCATCACTACGGGGCGATGAACCCACTCGCCCAGTTCCAGAAGGAGATTACCCTGGAGAAGGCACTTGCTTCGCAAGTCGTATCGTGGCCCCTGAAGCTGTACGACGCCTGCCCGCTCACAGACGGTTCGGCCGCGGTGATCCTCGCTTCAGAGGAGGTCGCCAAGAAGTTGACGGACACGCCGGTCTGGATCAGAGGGGTCGGCTATTCTTCGGACTCCGCCAACCTAGGCCGGAGGGGCGACTACGTGGGGCTCCGAGCCTCCGTCGAAGCAGCAAAGAGAGCGTACGGAATGTCGGGAGTCGATCCTGGAATGGTCGACGTGGCCACCTGCCACGACTGCTTCACGATAGCCGAGCTGATGGCATACGAAGACCTGGGGTTCTGCAAGAAGGGGGAGGGAGCCAAGATGATTCGTGAAGGCCAGACGGAGGTCGGGGGGCGGATCCCCGTGAACCTTGACGGCGGCCTGAAGGCCAAGGGGCACCCGATCGGGGCGACTGGAGTCTCCATGACCGTGGAGATTACGAAACAGCTCCGAAACGAAGCCGGCAGACACCAAGCACCAATCAGGAACGGGATTGGGCTAGTCCACAACGTCGGCGGGACCGGCCACTACGCCTTCGTCACCATTCTCTCGAGGGATTAGACTTGCAGGAAGACCCCCTCCTTCATTCGCGCAGGTCGCTGACCCTGAAGTTCGACATCCCGATTTCGAGGACGCACGAGTTCTGGGACGCGCTTGGACAGGGAAGGTTCGTGACGACGAAGTGCGCCAAGTGCGGGCAGGTGAGCTTCCCGCCCCAATCCGATTGTCCGAAGTGCATGAAGGGCGAGTTCGCATGGGTGGACCTCGGCCGCGACGCGACCCTCGTGACGTTCACGCACGTGGAGATCATACCCACCAGCTTTGCAGGAAACGACCCCTACATCGTAGCCATCTGCGAGCTGACAAACGGCCTCAAGGTGCTAGCCTGGCTTGAGGGAATTGACTACGAGAAGGTCCAGCCCGGGATGAGGGTCAGGGTCGAGGGAAGGACGAGCAAGGAAGGAAATCCTTACTACGTGTTTGTCCCTGCTTAGAACTCCTTCGGAACGTCCCTCATCACCTCTGCGACCCTGTTGAACCTGTCCTTGTACATCAGGATCTTGGTGATCGAACCCTTGAACCTAAGCTGGCCTTTCAGCACGGCCGACTGAATGTCCATTTCGCCCTTGACTACCTTGGTCCAAGCGTCGTAGGTTCCGTCGAAGGAGAACTCCACCGGTGTCCCCGCCGCCACTTTCTGCAGCGTGGTCACCCCGTTTTCCACGGTCAGGACGTAATTCTGCCCAATGTCCGTCGCGTTGAAGGCTATGGTAGTCTTGACCGACTTCGTGTTCTCCAGCCACTTCTGGTCCTGAGTGAGGGCTGCCTGCACTTGTGAGAAGTACTCGTCGCTAAGGAACTTCGCCATCTCTCGTCGTCCCACCACCAGACGCTCTGCTTTTGAGTTTACCGATGGATCCTGAAGTCAAGACGGTCACCAGCCGCTTCCCGCCTATGTGCAGCTCGCCGCTTGTCTTCCGCAGGAGCGGGGCCACAGCGTTCGTGGTCTTCACTATGACAGCCCGTGGGTTCTTCTCCACGGGGATGACGGTCACTTTCCCGTGCCTCCTCTCCAGCATCACGGAAAGGTCTCTCCTATCGCCGTCCGAGAGCTCTCCGTCGGCGACAAGAAGCACGTATCTCTTGGACATCTAGCTCCCGCCGAACAGAATCTTCGAGTAGAACTCTTTCGCCCCGCCTCGGAGCAGGAAGACTCGGGGCTTCACTCTGATCCTGACAGGGTCGCCGGTCCCCTCCTCCAGCGTTCCCATGACCAAGCGTTGCTTGTCGAAGCGTAGGTAGAGGGCGGAATGTTCGTCCACGAGTTCTCCGATGCCGCGTCTCAACTTGTCCTTCGTCAGTGCCTGCAGATGGGCCGCGATGCTGCCGAGGGTCGCGGCCGCTTCCTCTCCAGCGAGGTGATACCGTACTCTGGTGATGGCGTTTCCGAAGTGCCCCTCCATGCGTTCTTCCTCCGGTGCTGTATCGACCGACAGGAGGGTCGATATCGCCTTCGCGAGGGTCTGAGGGTCTTCAGTGGCATGCACGATGTACGAGATCTCGATTGGCTGAATTGACCCTTTCAAGCCCGTCTGCGTTCCGCAAGCGATAACTAATAGCAGTTTGCGAACCTCTGTCGTGCCGAAGAAACTTACCGTGGAAGACATTCTCTCCGACGAGCTGAAGCGCGAGATGAACCTCGACACGGAGACATACGTCGTGCTTGATGACTGGGATTCGGTGATGCACAGCGTCTACCAGATGCCCATCGAGTACGCTGGGTACACCAACAAGGTCGATGACATGAAGATCCTCAAAGAGATGATCGACTCACTCGCCAGTTCCGACTTCGACCAGGTCAAGAGGAGCGAGAGCCGGAAGAAGCAGCTGAAACAGTTCACAAAGACGCTCAGCATGTATTACAACCTCGTTTTCACGAAGGGAGAGAAGAAGGTTGGGTTCGGAGCTCTGATACACTTCCCGAAGCTGAAATCGAACCCTGAGAGAAGCGGGGGAATCGTCCTCGCCGCCAAGATTGTCGTGTCAGGGAAAAAGCACACCGCGACCTTCGAACGGGGAAGGTTCGACGACTTCCTTGTCGAGGTGCTGCCGTTCATCAACCTTCTCGGCGACCTTTACCGACAGACGAGAAAGATGTAGCTCCCGATGAAGCAGTATGTCCTGGGCGTGGAGAGCACAGCTCACACCTTCTCCGTCTCAGTGGTCTCCACCGAGGGGGAGATCCTCTCCAATACAAAGAGCGTATACAAGCCCGCGGCAGGAAGCGGAATACATCCATTCGAGGCCTCCCAGAACCACCTGAAGGCCGCCGGAAAGGTGCTCGGGGACGCTGTGGAGGAATCAGGGGTAGCTCCACATCAGCTTGAGGCCGTGTGTTACTCGATGGGACCCGGACTCGGGCCGTGCCTCAGGGTGGGCGCGGTCGTGGCCAGGACACTTGCGTCCACGCTCGACAAACCTCTCGTCCCCGTCAACCACGCGGTGGGGCACATCGAGCTCGGTTGCCTGCTAACAGGCGCAAAGGACCCTGTGGTCCTCCTCGTATCAGGGGGGCACACGATGGTCATCGCCTACTCGGGAGGGAGGTGGAGGGTGTTAGGGGAGACTCTTGACCTGACCCTGGGCCAGCTGTTGGACCAATTCGGCAGGCATTCGGGCCTTTCGTCGCCGTGCGGAGCCGCAATCGAGACCGCGGCGTCCAACTCTTCAATCTATCACAGACTTCCCTACTCCGTAAAGGGGAACGACGTGTCCCTCTCTGGGCTGCTCACGGCTGCGAAGAACATGATCGATTCAGGGGAGAGCTTCGAGTCGGTCTCGTTCTCGATTCAGGAGACCGCGTTCGCGATGGTCGTCGAGGTCACAGAGAGAGCCCTCGCCTTCACCGGAAAGCATGAGGTCCTGGTCGTAGGCGGAGTCGCCGCGAACGCGAGACTGTCAGACATGATAACGAAGATGGCCGCGAGGCATTCCGCGTCGGTCAGCTTGACCCCCATAGCGTACAGCGGCGATTGCGGTGCGCAGATTGCCTGGACCGGCCTGCTGGCACACGGCAAGGGGGTCCACGTGCCAGTCAGAGAGGCTAACGTCCGTCAGTCGTGGAGGCTTGACTCAGTCGACATCCCTTGGAGAAACTGAGAGTCCTCAGGACCGGCTCCTATGCCAGGGGGCAGAAGCCGACATTATCAGTGGGACGTGGCGGGGTCTTGCTGCAGTATACAAGGTCAGGAAACCATTGCCCTACAGGCTCGCTGAGCTCGACATTTCGATAAGACATCAGAGGACCCTTCACGAGGCCGAACTGGTTCATTCGGCAAGGAAGGCCGGCGTGTGTGCGCCGAGGCTCTACTACATCGACGCTCCACGCACGACCCTCGTCATGGAATACGTGGAGGGGGAGAGATTGAAGGAATTCGTGTCTTCGGCTCCCCAAGAAGAGGTGGGGAAGCTCTTTCACGCGCTTGGCAGAGACGTCGCCCGGCTCCACTCCGCTGGAATAACGCACGGTGACCTCACGACGGCAAACGTCATCATAAGAGACGGGGAGCTGGTCTTCATCGATTTCGGCCTCTCTAGTCACTCTTCCAGGCTCGAGGACCACGCGGTTGACCTAAGGCTGATCAAGGAGACACTGGTCGGGGCCCATTCATCAATATCCTCTATGGCCCTTGAACGGCTCTTCGAAGGGTATTCTAGGGAGGCAGGGGTGGCACGGATGAAAGCAGTAGTGAGACAGCTCAGGAGCATCGAGCGGAGGGGGAGGTACGCCAGGCTCTCATAGCATCTGGTTCGCGACCTCGAACGACCATAAGTTCGAGGAGGCCCGGTTCATCCTTCAGGAATCGGGGATTGTCCTGCGCCGCCTTCCGTCCAAGGGTCCGGAACTCCAATTCGGCGACCCTTCAGAGGTCGCAGTCCATGCCGCGGCCGGGGCCTATCAGACCTCGTTGAAGCCTCTCTTCGTGGAGGACACAGGGCTCTTCATCGAATCCCTCCGGGGCTTCCCCGGGACTTGCGCCTCTTTCGCCTTCCAGACTCTGGGGCTGGAGGGGATCCTGAAGCTGATGGACGGAATCAGCGCCCGAGGCGCCGAGTTCGTGAGTGCTGTCGCCTACTGCGACGGCTCTTCCAAGCCTCGCGTCTTTGTAGGCCGATTGAAGGGAAGAGTGGCGCTCCGCCCCTTGGGGGAGCGAGGATTCGGTTTCGACCCTATCTTTGTCCCAACCGGGGCAAGGAGAACCTTGGCTCAGATTACGTTCGCCGAGAAGTGCGCCATCTCTCACAGAGCAAGCGCCCTGAGAGCCTTCGGCGGATGGCTGAGCTTGAATCGCAGCAGGTAACCTTTATCAGCACAAATCAAAGGACTCGGCAGGAAGGTTACACTTTGGCCCGCATTCATTCGCACAGGCACGGAAAGTCGCACCAGACGAGACCGCCCAGCAAGGGTCCTCCCAGCTGGGTGAAGTCCACCCCCGAAGAGGTGCGGACCACCATCCTGAAGCTTGCGAAGGAGGGAATGCCGCAGAGCAGGATAGGCCTTACTCTAAGGGACGACTACGGAGTTCCGCTAGCGAAGC
Source organism: uncultured archaeon (assembly GCA_963796355.1). Lineage (GTDB taxonomy): Archaea > Thermoproteota > Nitrososphaeria > Nitrososphaerales > Gagatemarchaeaceae > UBA183. Next base: position 48,199 of record CAWCLD010000004.1, on the reverse strand, counting down.
CCCTCCTAGGAAAGTCAATCGGCAGGGTGCTGGCTGAGGGGAAGGCCTCTCCGAAGCTGCCTCAGGACATCCAGGACCTCATCGAACGCGCCCAGAGGGTCCAGATGCACCTGAAGACACATCACAGCGACAGGAAGAACGTCCATTCCCTCGAGCTGGTCGAAGCCAAGATCTATCGTCTCTCGAAGTACTACAAGAAAAGGGGCATGTTGCCCGCCGACTTCAAGTATACCGCGGTCGTCGCCCAGCTGGCCTAACCGGAGGCAGACCTACATTGGCGGCCGACCTCGATGGCCTCCTCGGCAGGTACAGATCTCTCGCTCCGGAGATACTGAAGCTCGCCATAAGCGGACGGAGGATTCTCATCGCTACCCACATCGACGCGGACGGACTTGCGAGCGGTTCAATCGTCTTCGCCTCCCTGATGCGAAAAGGGGCCAACGTCACGCTGCGGACTGTCCCGGACCTGGATTCCAAGACAATTCGCGAGCTCGAGGCGCAGCGGTACGACTTCTACATATTCACCGACCTCGCGTCCACCCTCATAGCAGAGTTGGGGGCTGCCTTCGACGGCAGATATTTTGTGATTGACCACCACCAGCTCTCCGAGGGTGACATGCTGAACCCGGCAGTCGTCAACGCCTGGGCGTACGGGTTCGACGGCGGCAGAGAGGCCTGCTCGTCGTCGATGGCTTACTTCTTCGCAGTCTCAATCGACCCCTCAAACAGGGATCTCTCTCCACTAGCGGTTGTGGGATCCGTGGCAGACAGACAGGACACTGGTCAGGGGAGGTCCCTGACGGGCCTCAACAGGGCAGCAATGGAAGAGGCGCAGTCGTCAAGTCTCGTGGCTGTATCCAAGGACCTGATGTTCACGGGCAGGGAGACACGGCCCATTCACGAATCTATCGCGTTGACTTCGACCCCCTTCCTGAAGGGGCTGACCGGGAGTAAGGACGCTGTGTTGTCGGCGCTCCACGAGTCCGGCCTCCCGCTCAAGGACGGGGGGACTTGGAGGACGATCTCGTCCCTTTCTACTGAGGAAAAGATGAAGCTGACAGAAGTCATCGCGAGCATGCTCGGACCGGCCGAGGGTGCGACCGACGCCATCGCTAGTTTAGTCGGCGAAGTCTACACTCTAGAGTTCGAGGACTCTTTCACCCCGCTCAGGGACGCCAGGGAGTTTGCCACCCTGCTCAACGCCTGCGGTAGGATGGCAGTCCCAGGGACAGGCATCTCGATTTGCCTCGGCGACAGGTCTGAAGCCTTGAAGGCAGCGATGAAGACCCTCATGGAGTACCGCTCGGGAATCAACAAGGCCCTCGAAGCCTTGACAGGCGACGCCTCGAGGCTCGAGCACCACGGCCCAATCGTGTTCGTAAGGGGCGAGGGAGTCGTTGACGAGAAGCTGCTAGGGCCCGTGATTTCAATCCTCACCTCATCACCCGGCTTCAAGGACAAGGTCGTGGTCGGCACGTCCTCCAGCCGGGACTCTGAGCTGAAAGTCTCTTCAAGGATCGGGGACTCTTTTCTCGGGACCGTGAACCTGGGGCTGGTGATGCGTGAAGCCGCGGAGGGGGTCGGCGGGGTCGGAGGGGGACATACGATGGCTGCAGGCGCGAGAATCCCGGCGGCGGCGGCCGAGGCCTTCTCAAAGGCCGTTGTGGAAAGAATCCTCGCATGAGAACCACGATTAGACTCTCGATCAGGTGCGCAGACGTCCATGCGTGTCGCCAGCTGGCTTCGGTCCTGACACCGGACAACGAAGGCGCTCCTCGTGGAATGAACCTGAGGATGGGAGCGAGGAACGAGACCCTCGATTTCCGTATAGCGTCCGATTCCCCCTCGGGGGCTCTTTCGACGGCGATAGCGGTGCTCCGCGACGTCCTCCTGTTTCAGGAGGTATGGCTTTTATCACGCGCCGAGGACGCCTGAAAGCATGGAGGGACTCCTGCGGTGCTTGACGTAAAGCTAGTCAGGGAAGATCCGAAGGCGATAATCAGCAACCTCGAGAGAAGGGGGGCACTCCAGAAGGTCCCTCTTGTTGACGAGGCTGTGAAAACCGATACAGAATGGAGAAGGTTCAAGACCGAAGTTGACAAGCTCAGGCACAAACAGAACGAGCTGACTGCCCAGGTCGCTGCGATGAAGAAGAGAGGAGACCCGATCGAGGCGAAGCTGGAGGAGGTCAGGAGAATCCCTCAAGAGATAGAAGAATTGGAGGCGAAATCGGCCGAAAGGTACACACGACTGAGCGGCATCCTGATGAGCATGCCTAACATGCTCCACGAAAGCGTTCCGGCGGGGAAGGACGAGACCCAGAGCGTCGTCGTCAAGTCGGTGGGCAAGAAGTCCAAGTTCAGCTTCGAACCCAAACACCACATCGACCTGCTGGCCGGGCTAGGGATGGTGGACATGGAACGGGCGGCTAAGGTCGCCGGAGCCAGATTCTCCTTCCTGAAGGGGGACGCCGTGAAACTCGAACACGCGATAATGCAGTACGCACTCGACTTTCTCAGGGAACGGGGATTCACGGCTGTTGAGCCGCCCTTCATGCTCAACCGCGCAGCCTACGAGGGAGTTGTCAATCTCGAGGATTTCGGACCAGTAATCTACAAGATTGAAGGTGAGGACCTCCATCTGATTGCAACCTCTGAGCATCCACTCGTATCGATGCACATGGACGAGATCTTGGAGGGCTCCGACCTGCCCATCAAGTACTGCGGGTTCAGCCCCTGCTTCCGGGTCGAGGCCGGCGCGCACGGGAAGGACACCAAGGGGATCTTCCGCGGGCACCAATTCTACAAGGTGGAGCAGGTCGTCTTCTGCCGGCCCGACGAGAGCTGGAAGCTTCACGAAGAGCTGGTCTCAAACGTTGAAGGGATCTATCAGGCCTTGGAGATCCCCTACAGGGTGGTTGTGCTCTGCAGCGGTGACACTGGCTTCATGTCGGCGAAGACCTTCGACCTCGAAGCCTGGCTCCCCAGCCAGCAGAACTACAGGGAGATGGCCTCGGCGAGCAACATCACCGACTTCCAAGCTCGAAGGCTCCTCATTCGGTACAGGGAGAAGCAGAATGCTTCAACGACCCTGGTCCACACGCTCAACTCGACGGCGGTGGTCACCAGGACGCTGGTCGCTCTTGTCGAGAATTTCCAGCAGGGGGACGGAACGGTGAAGATTCCCGAGGTTCTGGGCCCCTACATGGGGGGCATCGATGTGCTTCGCCATCAATGAGGTTATAAGCGGGAGGGCGGCGGGGCGCCTCTAATTGCCGAAGAAGGTAGCGAAAGTAAGGGACAAGTGGAAGCTGAAGTCCTGGGTGGTGGTCAACGCGTCCCCTTCCTTCGGTAACGCTCCGATAGCTCGCGTCCCGCTCACTGACATAGAGAAACCTGCCGGGCGGGTTGTCGAGACGACGCTCTACGACATATTGAAACAGGACCCCCAACACTACAGCTTCAAGCTCTACTTCCAAATCGACAAAGTCGAAGGCGAGACCGCAACAACGGTCTTCAAGGGGCATGAGTACTCTCGTGAATTCCTCAGAAGCCTCATCAGAAGGGGTTCCTCGATGTCAGACTTCATCAAGGACTACACGACGAAGGACGGCTACGTCGTCAGAGTCTACTGCTTGGCTCTGTCGCAGGGCTTGATGAACAGTTCGAAGAAGCACGACCTCAGGGTCGTGATGGACCACGTCATCGCCGAAAGGGCCGCCAACCTCACCTACGACCAGCTGGCTCAGGAGCTGGTTCTGCAGAAGGTGGCTTCCGATGTCTACAATGAGGCGAAGAGAGTAACGCACCTTAGACACGTCGGAGTGAGAAAGAGCAAGCTAATCTCGAGGCCCGACCAGAAGAAGGCGGAGCCGCTAGCCCCGCTTGCCGCTTGAGACAATCTTCACGATATCTCTGTTGCTGAGCTTGTGGTCTGCTGATAGCCTCTTTCCATTCCGTGCGTCGATGGCATAGAGGAAGCTCTCTGCCAGCTCAGTGTGAACCGTCCTTGCGAGGTCCAGTGCGGTCGAACCCCCCTTCATGACGTAAGCGTCGGGCAGGACGTTGCCCTCTTTGTCTGAAAGCCGAGTCTCGTCCTCGACGGGGAAGGCCACCACTGCGCTGAGAAGTCCGAAGTACGCCTCGTTAATCGCATCTTGGACCCCGGTGCCACCGAACGTCTTCATGACCTTCTGGTCCACCATCTTGAGGGCGCCAGCTTGTGCGGGGGTCAGCTTCTCGGGTGCGATCACGTTGAAACTCCCGTCGCCTGGCACGTATTGTATCAGACCGTGGTCGGCGGCCCTTCTCAACAGAAGCTCGGCCTCTGATGCGCACGCGACCACCTTCCTGCCAGTCTGTCTCAGCCTGTCGATGTTGGGCGGAGAGGAGGGGAGGTCGGACTTGTTGGCCGCGATTAGGGAAGGTTTCGTCAGCTTCCTGACCTCGAGTACGAACTGCATGAGCTGGGCATCTGTCCACATGCTCGGCTTCTCCGTCCTCAGATGGTTGTGCAGAATCACCTGCTCGACATCGGCGAGGGAGACGGAGAGGCCTGAGAGCCTGTTGGCAAGATGGTCCACGACTTTCCCCCCTGTCTGTTCAAGTGCCTTCGAGACCCTCTCCCAGTCCTTCTTCAGGAGGCCATAGACCCAGAGGTCGAACTCATGCTCGACCATTTCGATGTCCCTGAGTGGGTCGTTGGAACCTGGCGGAACCTTTCTGCCCTCGATATCCGTCGATCCAGAGGCATCTACTACCTGTATCAGGGCATCAGCCTGCCTGACATCATCCAGGAACTGGTTCCCGAGTCCCCTGCCTTCGGATGCCCCCTCGACGAGGCCCGCTACGTCCACTAGCTTCACAGGTATCAGCCGCGTGCCGTTGACGCAGACAGAGTTCCTAGGCTTGTCTGTGACGCCCATCTCCTTGCACACGCACTTCGTCCTCAGATAGGCTACGCCTACATTCGCCTGAATCGTGGTGAAGGGGTAGTCTGCGATTGGCACGTCCTTCAAAGTCGCGGCTGCGAAGAAGGTTGACTTTCCGACATTAGGTTTGCCGACGACTCCCACGAGCACGTCCGACTACGAAGGTCGGTCTGATATAACCGTCAGGCTTGCTCGCACTGCTGATGCGCAGGGCTTGTGTGGGGGGGCGGCCGGCGCCGCGGCGGCCAAGCAGTCGCCGCGGTATTAGGTTCAACCGATATATCATCCATCGCTCAGACCACAGGGGAGGGACTGAAGCAAAGGGGATGATGCGATGGCCAAGGTTCTGATCTGCGATCAGGTGGAGACCGAGAAGCTGGCGCTTGGCGAAGGGATTGTTGTGGACTACCGTCCCTCGATCAGCCGTGAGGAACTCCTCCAAGTCGTAGGCGGGTACGACGCGCTTATCATCAGGAGTAGGACTAAGGTTGACAGGCAGGTAATCGACAGGGCTTCCCAGCTCAAGCTAGTCGCCAGGCCCGGGACGGGGCTTGACAACGTTGACGTGGAATATGCGAAGTCAAAGGGGATAACAGTGGTGAACAGCCCTGAATCCTTGGTCGAGGCCGTCTCCGAACACGTCACGTTGCTGATGCTCGCACTGAGCCGCAAACTGGTGAGGGCCGACGAAAGCACCAGGGCGGGCAAATGGGAAAAGAACTCTTTGATGGGGACCGAGCTCAAAGGCAAGGTGCTCGGCATTGTTGGCCTCGGCAGAATCGGAAGGAGAATCGCTGAGATAGCCGGGACACTTGGCATGTCAGTTCTCATGTATGATGTCATACAAATCCCACCCGATGTCATTGCGAAGCTCCGATGCCGGGTTGTGTCCCTCGATGAACTGTTCAGTTCCTCGGACTTCATAACCCTGCACGTCCCGATGACCAACGAAACCAGGCATCTTGTCGGCCCCTCGAGGCTTGCGCAGATGAAGAAGGATTCCTTCCTGATCAATACGTCTCGAGGTGGAGTAGTGGACGAAGACAGCCTGGCCAGCGCCCTTAGGAACGGCCGCATCGGTGGCGCTGCACTCGACGTCTTCGAGAAGGAACCCCCTTCCGGCACCATAATGACAGCCCCTGGGACAATCCTGACCCCTCACATCGGGGGGCAGACCGAAGAGGCTCAGGCAGACGCCATCACCATCATAGGCGACAAGGTCCGCTCTTTCTTCAGCCAGGCCTGAGCACCCAAGAACGTTTATTTGCCGACCAGAGGCGAGGCGCCCAGATACCCATGTACCGTCAGATCTCCAAGACGTATCAAAGCATCTTCCATGAGAAGGCTGGAGACATTAGGGCTAGAGCGGTGCAGCTCAGGAAGGAGCCGGCGATGATGAGGGTTGAGCGACCGTGGAGGCTCGACCGTGCCAGGTCGCTGGGGTACAAGGCGAAGGAGGGCGTCATCGTCGTGCGTGCGCGCGTTTCAAGAGGCGGGATGAGAAAGCAGCGCCCGACCTCTGGTAGGAGGCCGAAGCACATGGGTGTCTTGAAAATCAAGTCTGCGGTCTCGTCTAAGTCGGTCGCAGAGAGGAGGGTCTCTGAGAGATTCCCCAACATGAAGGTGCTGGGGTCCTATCCTGTCTGGGAGGACGGCAGGTTCGCCTGGTTCGAATGTGTCCTGATCGATCCGCTCAGCCCGAGTGTTAGGAAGGACTACAACTACAGACGCATTCTCGGCGCAGTAGACTGAATCTACTTCTTCATCTCGCTGCTGTGACCAGGGAAGATCTTTGAATTCGGGTCCACGTACGCCTTCGCCACGTTAACGGCCAGCGCAGCCTGGGCATGGCCTGTGGCAATGAGGTTAAGCTTCATACCGTCGAGCGGCCCCGCTATGTCCCCTGCCACATAGACTCCCGGGATGTTCGTCTCCATCCTCCCGTTGACGCGTATTTCTCTTCCCTCGATTTCGAGACCCCAGTCCTTGATTGGGCCTAGGTCAGCCCTGAAGCCAATGTTGACTAATATTGCGTCTACGTTGACAGTCGTCTCGGCTTGGGTCCTGTTGTCGAATATGACTGCCTGCGTCAGCTTGGTCCCGTCGCCCATAACCCGCCTGACCTCGTAGAAGAGTTTGATCTCCACGTTCGATTTCATCAGCTCCCTAACACTACCCTCATGAGCCCTAAAGAAGTCCCGTCTGTGAACCAGTGTTACCTTCTTTGCAGAATCCTTGATGTTGAGCGCCCAGTCAACGGCAGAATCTCCTCCTCCGACAATGAGGATGCTCTTGTTCTTGAAGATGCTCATGTCCTTGACGAAGTAGTAGACTCCCTTGCCCTCATACTCTGCCGCTCCCTGGGCCTCGAGCCTATTCGGCGCGAAGGCGCCCACTCCTGCGGCGATGAGAACGGCTTTGCTGTAGTGTTTCGTTCCCCTGTCAGTCCCTAGCTCGATGATCCCGTCGATCTTGCGCAGCATCGTGACGCGCTCGCCTAGCACCACCGTGGGATGGTATTGGAACGCCTGGTCAACTAGGTTCTTCACGAGGTCCTTCGCCAAGATCTTTGAGAAACCCGGAACGTCAAAGATGTACTTCTCCGGGTACAGCACCGCAACCTGCCCGCCCGGCTCCTCCAGCGCGTCGATTAGCTTGGTCTTCATCTGTCTAAGACCTGCGTAGAACGTCGCGAAGAGTCCGGTCGGTCCGGCCCCCACAATCGTCAGATCGTAGATATCCTGGGACAAACGCTTCGGGACTGACCCCGAGAACTATGTATAAGCATTGTCGCACTTCAGGCGAGTCCGGCCACGACCGAGTTGACTGGTTTGATCACTTCGCGGAGCAGGACCGTCGCGTACTGCCCCCTGGCGAGGGTGAACGACAGGTCGGTCCTGTCGCCTGCGCAGAAGTACGAGGCATCTCCGACCGCGAGGTGAGGCCTCCTGAACCCTCCTTCGGCGCTCACTTCCTGCATCTGCTTCACGTAGAACTCCTTCGCTGAGACCCGCTCTTGCGTCATCACCTCTTCGAGGCACGAGTCAAACCTCGACCCGTAGTTCCTGTGGGCAAACCCTGCGAGTTGCACCATCGGGACGGCAGAAGGAGGGGCGTGTTCCCTTACGCCGTGGACCTGAGACGTGGCTAGGCCGTCTTCCGAGGCCTCGCTCCAGTTGTCTCCAGGTTCATATGTGGAGATATCAAGTCCCTTCAAGAGGGCCAGACTCAGAGTTCTGTTGAAGATGAACGACTGGTATGCCTGCACGTAGAGTCTTCTTAGCTTCACCGAGACAACCCTCAAGGCTCCTATCCAGTCCTCGGGTTTCGAGGAAAGTCGCCTGGCCACCATCCTTTCGACATCCTGATGGACAGGGAGCATCTTCGCCCCTTCGGCATACCTACCAGCGGCCATGGCGCTCCTTGCTGCGCCGGTCGCTTCGTCATCTGTCGTGCGCGGTTTGAGCAGCATGAGGCTCACCGCCTCTTTGAATTCCTGTCGGACCAGAGCCCTACCGAGAAAATGAGTGCCCACCTCCCTCGCCCCAAACCTCTGAAACCCGAAGAAGTTGGGCAGCCGCCTTGAACGCGCGAGAGCAAACACCTCCTCTACGCGAACGGGAATTTCGGTGCAACATCCCCTCAGGACTATCGTGAAGCGGTTTCCTTTGACCATCCCCCGGGAAAGGGGCCGGGGAGTGAAGCCGACCAGCTGGGCGGTGAACCTCTCCCTGACGACTCGAGTCGGGCGCAGGGACTTCGTGCTTGTGGGGGTGGCATATTGCACCGCCACGGCCCTCTTGTCCTTCATGCCTCCATAGCTGAGCCTGCTTCTGAGAGCCTCGCTCAGAGACTTCTCCATATGCAGGGTGTCGATCGAACGCTTCTCCACGCGGTAGAGGGGGTAGTAGTCAGGACGGTCCTCACTCGTAATCTCCAGTTTCGGGATGAACTCCTCCACTCTGAAGTCCTCCTCAGATGACTTTGCCAAGGCTCTGCAAGGCGCCCCCGTGCTCGCATAGGTCTCGATGCCGATGGCCCTCTCCGCTTCAGGGACAATGATCAAGACAGTTGAGGCGCGGGGAAGAGTATGGTTTTAACATCTGTGGGAGCCGAAAAGAAGGCGAAGAACAACCTCCGCAGAAGGCTGAAGGAGATCAGCCCGCGGCATCCTGTCATGATTATCGTTCTTTGCGGCCATAGCGTCCTCCAGGCGAGGGCAACCTCACTTTCGGGCGTATGTTGGTCAAATTGAATTCCACCGTCAGTCAGCACGAATTCTGCTAACCCTTGTCTCAGGTCAGATTCACGTCCGTGCAAAAGATAGAGCGGTTGGCCTCCGAAAATTGATGCATTGGAATTCGCCCCCGGCACAACGTCAGCACGATTGGGCTAAGAGGTAATTCGGGTATAGCTTTGTGCTCCACTCGATTGAAGTAGACGGTGCCAAAGGTAGCGCCCATGATGTCGGAAGAGAGAGAAGAACCTCGCAAGTCCGCCCCGTCGAGGCGCACGGCTCCGGACGGCTCTGCAGAGCCTGATCTGGCGAACGCCTGGGACAACCCCGACTGGTGGGGCCGTCAGCACAAGCGGCTGGCGAAGGCTGCTAGAGCACATAGCCGGGGGCCACAGGAATCTGACTGCCGTGGGCGACGAGAACCAGTCGATCTACGGCTTCAGGGGGGCCTATCGGGACATCTTCAGGGAGTTCAGGGAAAGATTCTCGGTGAGTGAGCGATCCGACGAGTTCAGACTCGATAGGAGCTACCGCTCCCCGGACTCGGTTCTGCTGACCGCGCACAAGCTGATCCTGAACAACTTTTCCGGCCATCCTGAAGACGCTATGCTCGTCGAGAACTTCGAAGGGAGGAAGGGCGAAAACGTGAAGCTGATACAGCTCAAGAACGGAGCGGAAGAAGCGAGGAAGATCGCTGAGGCCGTCGAACAGGAGATAGAAGATGGGACTCCCATGAAGGAGATCTGCGTCCTCTACAGGTCGCACAGGCAGGGTGAGCAGCTCAGAAGCGCGTTCGAATCCAAGGGCACTCCGATAGCGACGGCAGGTGAGACGGACCTTATGCAGAGGCCCGAGATCAAGACGGCCATCTCGTACCTGTCGGTCGTCAACAACCTGAGGTCTCGGACAGCCACTGGCGAGCAAGCGTGGTGGGCCCTTCTGCAGTACCGAAACGCGCTACTTCCAGAGGACTCCGTCAAGATAGGCCGCTATCTCAGAAGCAGGAGGGAAGACGATGTCTCCGTAGATGAGGCGCTTCTCACCTCGCTCCAGGAGATTGGCCTGTCTGCGAATGGGAACAGAATTGTGAAGAGTCTGATAGAAGGGCTCCGCGAGCTCTCTGCCGCTACCAACAAGACGCTTCCGGAACTGGTGCTAGACATCTACGGGCTGACTGGGCTAAGCACGAGATTCACGCATGAACGAACCCCAGAAAACATCGAATCGCTCATGAACCTGAACCTGTTCTACGAGCTAGCCCAGAACTACTGGCAGGTGCATGGGAAGGACCTGGGCGGCTTCATCAGCTTCCTTGAGCTCTTCAACGGGGAAGATTGGGGCGCAGAGATCCAAGCCGCATCCTTGACGGACGTCGATGCAGTGAGGTTCATGACGCTCCACGCGACCAAGGGGCTCGAATTCGATACCGTGATCATTTCCAACTTGGTGGAGGACAGATTCCCTATCCCGAGGGCAAGACTCAGGCAGAGAGAGCCCCTCCTTCCGAAGGAGCTTCTACCCGGGCTCAAGGAGTTGTTGAACGATGGGCAGACCGAGGAGGAACGTCGTCTCTTTTACGTAGCTCTTATGAGACCTAGGAAGCAGTTGGTGCTGTTCAGTTCGATGGAGCGAAGATCTCGATTCATCTCTGAAATGGAACCGTATCTTGTTGTTTCCTCCCTGTAATAGACAATGGGACGGAGATCGCGGGAATACTAACCAAATCGGAAACCTCAGTCTAACAATTCTGTACAGCATTCGGACAGCTGCTCATCAGTCTGTGCTATCAGTGTCAAGGTAGGTTGTCCTCGGGCCTAGAATTCTTTAGATTTCCGTGAGCCCCTTCAGTGTAGAAGGGTGCGGTTCCGCACCTCCCTTGAAGCCCAACGACAACCAAAGTCTTCCAGCACAGAGAAGCCCGGGACTAGCGCGCGCCATGGGTTCTAGATTTCGACAGGTGCACTCGATCGCGGAGAGTGCTTGTGGGTTGTCCCGCACCGCTTGAGGTGTCTGCCGTATTTCTTACCGCTGATCAGCTTGCCGCATTTATGGCATGTCGGCACGAAGCAGAAGACCTGCCTGCTTGTAATAAGCACTTCTCACGTATCACTCGTTCGGAAACCCGGCTACTAGCCGAACCTCTACAATCGAGGTCGGGCTACCAATCGTTCGGGCGTCCATTTCAGGGCGTACATATTCGGCCAGGGACTTTCTTCAGTCAGGGGCTGAGGACAGAGCTTCAGCCCCTGCAGCTTCCGCCTCTCCGTGGTTCTCCTTCTTGCCTGGAAGTTGTCTTTATCTTACGGCTTAAAGCAGCTTGAGCTTCCCTGTAATCCCATCCAGCAATTCCTCGGGTCCTGGGCCGATTCCCAGGCACGTGACAGTCCCAGGCTCGAGCTGAGTGAGCCCCCGGTCCTCGATCAACGCCGCTGGGAGCTTGGCGGCCTTCGCCTTCTTGTAGAGTTCACGGAGGGTCTCCTCAGTCTGTACTTTCAAGACGATCTTGGCCTGGCCCTCCTCTTTCCATTCGCCGAACCAATTCGGACGCCTGTCCATGGCCTCTTCCGCGGCAGAGAGCGAAGCGTGCGCGACCTGGGCTGCAAGTTTCCCCTTCCCCATCTTCAAGTCAGACCGCACGACGATCGCCTGCTTCATCCTTCTTTCCGTTGAACGGTTATTACAACTATGAATAAGCCTTTGCGAATGGTTCTTCCTCCTTGGCGTCCGAGTTCGACGTTGTCGTTGCTGGCGGCAGCATAGCCGGTCTGACGTTCGCTGCCGAAGCTGCGAAGAGGGGCCTCTCGGTACTGGTGGCTGAGGAACACAGTGAGATCGGCGAGCCGGAGAAATGCGCTGGTCTCGTCAGCCTTCGGGGCCTGAAGCGCTACGGCCATCCCCCGAGACCTGAGGTTGTTCAGAACGAGATTGCTTCGGGTGTGATACACTCGCCTCTAGACAAGCACTTCACAATCAACGCGACCGCCCTTGATGTCGTCGTTCTCGACCGGAGTGCGTATGACAAGCAAGTTGCCGACGAGGCTCGGGCCAATGGCGCCGAGGTGGTGACCGGGGCGAAGGCCTCAGACTTCCTTCAGGTCCAGGATGAAGTATCAGTAGACATCGGTCGGGAGACTGTGACTGCAAGGTACTTTGTCGATGCCACCGGACCAGCCTCGAGTCCCGGAGTCGGAATCCTTCCCGCGGCCAAGTACGAGCTGGAAGGAGATTGGGTCAGAGAGCGCGCAGTCGAAGTCTTCCTCGATGCCAAGCGTTTCCCAGGGTTCTTCGCTTGGGTCATCCCCTTCGGGCAGCGCATGGCGAAGGTCGGTGCGGCCGGGTTTGGGATCAGCCCCTTCAAGGCGCTCGATTCCTTCCTTGCCGACAAACCTCATAGGATTCTCCGCAAGGTGTCGGCGCCCATCTATGTCGGGGGACCTGTCCCCCGGTTCGTAAGGGGGAGAAAGGTACTCGTGGGCGGATCGGCCGGTCAGGTGAAGCCCACCACAGCAGGCGGAATAATGACATCCGTGGCCGGGGCTGTGATGGCCGCACACTGGGTAAGTGAATCTCTCAGGCTAGACGACTCCAACCTGCTCGGAAACTATCAGCGCGAGTGGGAGGCTCAGTTCCTGCGGGAGATGAAAACCATGATGAGGCTACGGGGCGTCTTCAGGAAACTCTCAAACTCTGACTTTGATGCCTTAGTCGCGACGATTGCGACCCCTAGGATTCTTCGCAGGCTCTCTAAGGCCGACTTCGATTTCCATGCGTCTGCACTGCTGGGGGTGCTAGGGATTCAGGGTCTCGCACGCATCGCCAGGGTGGTGGCTTCCTCCGAGGTCCGTTCGCTGCTAAGCGAGGTTCGAAGAACCCCGCCAGCCCAGCAACCTATATGAGCCAGGTCCCAAGGGGTTGTCAGAGAAATGTCGCAATCCACTGTGTCTCTTCCCCTGTGCGGCTCGTGCAACAGGCCCGTCAAGCCTGCCGAGAGGGCGACGAAGTTCCTTTGCCCCAACTGTCATGAGACGTTGATCTGGAGATGTGAGAAGTGCAGGAAGTTCTCAAGGCGCTACAGGTGCGTGAACTGCGGCTTCGAAGGACCCTAGGCGAACATGAATGGGCTCCTACGTCATACGGCTTAAGGTCCTACCGCAGGACACGACCACCGAGCACCAGAGGATCATCGATTCAGTGGCCGGCTCGCTTCCTGGCCAAGCAAAGATTCGAAGCCAAAAGATCGAACCCATAGCCTTCGGGCTTTCGGCGATAATCGTTGACGTCGTCGCACCTGAAGAAGAAGGGGTCATCGAAAAGATTGAAGCGGCGGTCTCGGCTGCCCCGCTGGTCGGTCAATCAGAACTCATGGGCGTCAGCAGGATGTCCAGCAAACTCGTTAACCCCGACAAAGCGTGAACGTAGAAAACCATACAAAATCTTCAAACGACGCAACTCCAATCAACATTCCTTAGAATTCCAACTAAACAGGACCATCCAGGAAGACACAGCTATCCAGCTGTACTTCTCATCCATCAAGGGGAGAAGGCGAAACAACGGATACATCTCGGAAGAGACAATATCGAAGACCCTATGTTCCGCTAGGGAATTCCTAGTGTGGCTAGGCCTCGACATCAACAACCATGCAGTTAGCGACCTGATTGCCGAAACTGGCCAAAAGCACAAACAAGACGACTACACGCTAGATAACCGACTTCTGGTCTTCTCGAACCAAAATCCTATCAGGTCCTTCAGGCTCTATGGAACGTACATCAAGGGTATCTTCAAAGCTAACAGATGCCCCCTACAAGTCTCAATCGAGCATCACTTTGCCACCAGGACGCCAAAGATCAGCGAAGGCATACTGAAAGCAATCTACGAGGCCCAAGACAAGGAACGCAGAGTTCTGATGGACTATCAGGCCTTCGCTGGGGAGAGAGTCTCCTGCATCTGCAAGAAGGTCACGATTGACCAGATACAGCAGTACAATGACAAATACTCTCTCATTCCAATTAAAGCAGACCAGACTAAGGCCAGAAACGACCATCCCTGCATCATCCCGAAGGCGATTGCAGAAAAGATTCTCGAAATCGCCCATCAAACGGGCAGGAACCAACCTTTCCCTAACCATGAGAGCCTATGGAGGGAAATAACCGAGTACGCCAGAGTAACCTACGGAGTGAGATTCACAAGCCACTATCTTCGCAAACGCTTCCACAGCATCGCACAAAAGACGACAATGCCAGTGAACGATTGGGACTTCCTAATGGGCGACAAAATGACCTCTGGTCATGAAGCCAATACCTACACCCTCGAGGGTTGGTCAGAGCTAGTCTCAGAATATGACAAGTACCTTGCCCCCAGGCTAGGGTTCGGGAACGCCGATATCGACCCACTGAACGACCCTCCAAAACAAGACATCGCAACACTTCTTCAGACCATAAACAACCTAAACGCGACGATAAGCGATCTTCGGACGGAACTGAACAGTCTGAAAGGAGACTGGAAATGAACTCAGATTGCCCTGACCAGTGCTAGGAATCTAGAGCAAGCCCGCCGCGTTCCGCGCGTCGGGCGACAAACCTTTGGTTTTTCTCCCACGTCCTCTTTTCAGCCAAACGCTGATTCAGAACGCATCCAAGTGACAGTCAATCGGAGAATCAAGAGCTATAGCTTAGTTGAACCTGCATCCAACCGATGGAAAAGAAGGGAGTGATTGTCTTGGTTGCCATAGCCCTCGTGGTAGGATTGGGAATCGGGTCCGTCTTCTTCCCGATGGGGACTCCAACGAAGGAACAGTCGCATTTGTATGAAGTGGAGTTCACGCAACAGGGGGTATGTCCGCAGAAAGTCTGGGCTGCTCCTTGGGCCGTGGTCATGGATAAACAGACGATAGTTCAACCGTCAAATGCAACGCTTCCCCTGCCAGAAGACAGCTTCGAAGCCTCCCCTTCTTTCGAGAACTACTCTGCCATCTGGTTCTCAGTTCCCAACGGAACCTACAGTTATGCGATTCTGCCGCAGGTAGCACTCCCACAACATTCTGGAAGCGTGACCGTTGATGGCATGGATACGACCGTCGAAGTCCAGGGAGCAGCCATCTCCTGTACAATAACGGCGAGTAGCACGGGTTAACCTTCCAGATTCCACGGAATCCCATCAACCGACTTTTTACAGCGCACTGAACTCGGTCAATCAACCGCAGACTTTACAGAGCCGTCTTGAGTTACAGATAAGAGACATTGCACCCGATTACGGTTCGGGAAAAGTCACGACCTTTTCGACACAATACTTTCCTTCATGGTCGTCCATCTTTCCGAGTCAGACGCCTCCAGAGCATACGCTTCAACAATTAGACCGGAAATAAGGTCCTGGAGGAAGTTCAGTTTGACTAGGAAATTCGCATCTATCCCATCTACGGTCACTCTTACGATGTCGTGACCTTTGCCAACAATCTTGAATGTAACTCGCCTGCGAGAGCCTTCAGAATTCATACTACCAACCTCCTAAAGGACGATATCCGAGAATGGACCCATCGTTAATCCTCACAATCTGCTCGTAAGAGAACCCACCAACAGAATAGGCCAACTCAAGCCCACAGGTCGGACATTCACACTTCCTCCTCTCTGCGTCACGTTCTTTCCTCCTTGGGAGTTCGAGCTTCATCATGCGAAGATACTCATACCTGACACAGTCGGCAAGCCATCCAAGCCAGACGACGTGCTTCTCATGCTTCCTTCCGAGCAAGGCCCTCCTAACCCAATCCGAGTCATACTGAATGGGGTAAACAGCCTGCGTCGCGTACTTGTAGAAGTCAATCACAGGCTCTCTGAACTGGTACCTGAGACGATGGTACAAGTGACCTATCCCGCTCTGGTAATGAAAGTGAATGTCCACGTCCTTTGCCGAGGTCGGGCCAAAGGCAGATTCTAGGCTCTCCTTCCACCGACATCTTAATCTTGCGAAGGCGTCCCCTTCAAGATACATCTTTAGCCTCACAAACCGCCTCTCAAGCCGGTCAAAAGCAAGGTCAAACAGCGTATAGTGAATGTGGGGATACCATCCTTCAAACGGGTTCGAGCTATGCCAGAAATGGACGGAAATGCTCCCGCCGATCACATAACGACTCTCGTGGGCTACGCCGCGGGCTTCACAGTCGCACTTATCGCCCTTCATACAGCCGCCGAAGGTTTGCTTCATCACTTCGACTCCCATCCGTCTCAATCTCTTGAGGTCCTTATCGCCGAGCCTGGTCCACAGGTCCCTTGGCAGAGTTAGCTCCCCTTCCCCGTACTTGATCTTGCCAGAAACGTGCCTGTAAATCGCCATCATGAAACGGACCGAATCCGCGACAATGCCCTCGGTGTAGACCCTGTTGCAGACGTAGCAGACAGGCGACTTGCAGAGAGACGCCCGATAGACCCGATGACCGTTTGGGCAGACATACAGCGAGAACTCCTTGCGGCAGTTCTTCAGCCTACCCCGCTGTTCGGGAACGGCCCTTCCTACTAGGTTCTCCCATGCTAGAGGGAGTTCCTTCTGCTTGTACTCGCTCGGCGAGAGCGCTACTCTGACAGTCTGACTGTAACTTTGAGGCACACCAGCCCAATGATTGGTACTGGATTTATCACAGAGACTTCCGAAACTCAACCCGGGGGAGAATTGACAGCAGAATCGCGACCACCTGATTCGGAATGGGTTCCCCTTCTCACATCAGCACCAGAACCGAGAAAGATTGCCGAGAGGAACCCCATCTCACACACCACGCGGGGCAAACGACCCACAAGAGAGATGATAGGCACAATCAGAATCCTTGCCGAACTTACCAGGCGGGACTCTCTCAACCTGAGGGGGATTGCCTCGGCTGCGCGCGCGCGCAGAAACCGACTCGATGCACTGAAGATTCTCAATGCCGAGTTCACGACTCCGCTTATGGAGAAAACCCCGAGTCTCGAAGGTTCAGTCAACGCTCTCAAGTCCTTGGAACGCGACGGGACTCTGATGACGGTCTTAATCCCAGAAATCTCCGGACTGTCCGCAAGGCTTGAGGGAGTCCCTTCCGCAGAGGTAAGAGACGAGGTGCGAGAGTTCATTGGATTCCTTGACAAACTTGTGCAGGCGATGGATTCGGGTGGAACCTCGCAAAACAACTTCGGAGGAAGATGTTTTCGTGTGGGATTAGACTATGTGGGTGAAGCAGAAAAGGTCTACACGCGCGGGGTAGAACCCTATCTGCAAGCTGTCTTGTTCGCTGCCGAGAGACAAATCCAGCGGGTCTACTTGAAGGCTATCGGCGACAAGAATATTGAGGTGGCGAGACAAGTCGGAATCGTAACGACAAAAACAGGGCTTGGGAGGGTGAAATCAGAAAGTGGATTCAAGGTCATGAGTCAGCACGGCAAGGTTTTGAATGGAATAACGATAATGATTGAGACATTAGCCAAACCATGAGTGCGACCATCAACCTTAATCGAACAGAACCGCTTTCGGGATTCCTTTTATACCTCCCAAGTCTTCCTTTCAATGCCGTTTCTAGCACGATGTGTAAACAATGCGTTACCCTCTAAGGTATGCGGCCTTCGAATGGATCAAGGAGAAAAAGAGCACCACCGACGACGAACTCATAGAGGCCCTCAACAAGAACGGGAGCAGGTGTTCCCCAGACGAACTGGACAAACTGCTGATGCAGCTGGAGATCAACGGTCTGGTTACCATTAGGTGGGTAGCGAAAGACAAGCGCAGGGTCGAGATGGTCGAGAAGCCGAGCGAAGAGGCCCGCATACCGCACGTGAACGAATAAATCGAACTCTCCTCTGGGAAAGCTCGGCATGGGCGTGGACTTCGGCGATTCCATCCCGAGAGAGAAGATCAAACTCGAGGACATCTCCGGGTGGACGCTCGCTGTTGACGGCTACAACACGCTCTACCAGTTTCTGGCGATAATTCGTGGCCCAGACGGTGGCCATCTCAAAGACTCGAAGGGGCGGGTCACCTCCCACATCTCCGGCCTCTTCTACAGGAACGTGAACTTGCTGGAGCTTGGTATGAAGCTCGTCTACGTGTTCGACGGGAAGCCGCCGGAATTGAAGATGGAGGAAATCGAGCGCCGGTCAGCCCAGCGCCGTGAAGCCAGAGACCAGTATCTGAGAGCGCTCCAGGCTGGCGAAATGGTCCAGGCGAGAAAGTACGCCGAGGCCTCCACAGTTCTAAGAAGGGACATGGTAGCAGACGCAAAACAGCTTCTAGATGCGATGGGGATACCATGGGTTGACGCCCCTTCAGAAGGAGAAGCGCAAGCGTCTAGGATGGCCGAGGAGGGGACAGTCAACGCTGTTGCCTCTCAGGACCACGACTCTCTCGTCTTCGGGGCTCCTGTACTCGTGAGGAACGTGACGATATCCGGCAAGCGGCGTCTCCCAAGCAAGGGGATTGTAATCAACGTCCAGCCCGAACGGATTCGGCTTTCGGATGCCCTCGCCTCAACAGGCCTCACTAGGGAACAACTCGTGGATTTCGCGATTCTCCTCGGGACCGACTTCAACCCCGATGGATTCGAGGGCGTCGGCCCGGCAACCGCCCTCAAGTACCTAAGGAAGTACGGCCGGCTCGAGGAGATCGCCGAGTTGAAGGGACAGCTCAGCCAAGTGAAGTACGACGAGATCAGAGCGCTCTATCTCAACCCTCCGATCATCGGGGGGGTCAAGCCTGAGTGGAAATCTCTGAACAGGGGTAGACTTATCTCCTTCCTCGTCGACGAACATTCTTTCTCGCCTGAACGCGTCGAGGCAGCCTTGGGCAGGGTTCTGCAAGCGAAGTCCGCGCAGTCCGAGACGCTGGAGAAGTGGTTCGGCTGAAGGAATCAGGTCTCCCCACCCTGCGGGACATCGAGGAGGCCGAGGGCAGGATTCGGAAGTACATCCCGCCGACGCCGTTGGAGAACTCGAAGGGTATCTCGAGCCTCCTCGGGCGCGATGTCTACCTGAAGTTGGAGACCTTCCAGCCCATCCGTGTCTTCAAGATACGCGGCGCGCTAAACAAGCTCCAGTGCCTGAGCGATGCAGAACTCAGGAAGGGTGTCGTCACAGCCTCCTCGGGTAACC
Source organism: uncultured archaeon (assembly GCA_963796355.1). Taxonomy (GTDB): domain Archaea; phylum Thermoproteota; class Nitrososphaeria; order Nitrososphaerales; family Gagatemarchaeaceae; genus UBA183. The sequence goes on along the minus strand of CAWCLD010000004.1, from coordinate 28,938 downwards.
ACGGGTTCGCCATAGCGTATGCGTCACGTATCTTCGGTGTCAGGGCCTTCATCTGCGTGCCCGAAAACGTCAACCCGCAGAAGCTGAGGGCCATCGAAGAGCAGGGAGCCGAGATCATAAGGTTCGGCAGCGGGTATGACGAGACCTACGAGAACGCCGTCGTCACTGCGAAGAAGCGGGACTTGACGTTCATTCACGCCTTCAACGACAAGGAGATAATAGCGGGCCAGGGAACGTGTGGTCTTGAGATCGCAAGGCAACTGCCTGACCTCGATTCGGCCACCGTGGCCATCGGCGGGGGCGGCCTCATCGCTGGGATTGCCATAGTCCTCAAGAAGTCCTTGGAGAATGTCCAGGTCTTTGGCGCCGAGACCAAGTCCATCCCCTCCATGTACGAGTCCTTGAGCCAAGGGAGAATGGTCCACGTGGACCCGCGCCCGACCATTGCCGACGGTATGCAGGCGGCGATTCCGGGTGAACTGACGTTCGAGGCCGCACGGAGATACGTCGACAAGATAGGGCTCGTCACCGACGAAGAGTTAGAGGACGCAATCTATGACCTGCTTCTCCTGGGACGGGTCATGGCCGAGCCGGCGGGCGCTTCTCCTCTAGCTGCGATGATGGGACCCCTACGCCAGGAGAGGGCAGAAAAGGCTGTCCTGGTCATCAGCGGGGGCAACATAGCGTTGGACCTCCTGAGCTCGATTCTTACGAAAAGAGCGAAAGGAAGCTCCTCAGGTCTCTGGCCATCAGGAACGGGTTCGCCTGATCCTCCTCCCGAAGCGTTCTCGACGGGACGTCCCCGTAGTCATGACCCGGGTACATGAGAGTCGAACCGGGGAGCTCCATGATTGTGTGTATGCTCCTGAAGATTGACTCGCCGTCAGCTCTCTCGAATCTTCCAATCGCGTCGACAAACAGAGTGTCTCCGGTGAAGACGTTCCTGCCGTCATAGAGGCAGATGCTGTCTTGCGTGTGTCCAGGGGTGTGAAGGACTTTCAAACTGGTCCTGCCCAACCTCAGCTTTTGCTGGTCTGTGACCCTAACGTCGCATTCTATCGGCGAATCCTCATAGGCGACGACCCTCGCACCCAGCCTGCCCGAGAGCTCCCTGAGCGTCGTTGTATGGTCAAAGTGCTCGTGTGTAGCGATTGCATACCTGACTTTGGCCCCCATCTCAGTCGCGGCCCTGACAATCGGCTCAGTCTCCCACCCGGAATCGATGACAACCGCCTCACGGCTCTCTTCGTCAACCACGACATAGACGAAATTCGCCATCGGTCCCACCCTGATCTGCCTAACGACCAACCGAGCCACTTGCTCCCAGGCAATCTGGCGTATTATCCTTGTGAACGCCGCCAAGCGTCAGGCCAATTGATGTCGGCGCTGAAACCCCAGCGGTCCTTCGAATCTACCATGATTATGGCAAGGCACATGATGTCGACGTAGGCGAACGTCCTGGGCGACGTCCTTGGAGGGCGCGTCATGCAATATGTGAGCGAAATCGCGGCATTGTGGCTTGGCGTCATGCGCGAAGGAACTGCATGACGAGGGGTCAGAGGCAGGCAGAAGCGGCCGTTCTGTCGGAGGATTGACCTCTTCATGCTCATTTGATTTCGGGCTCAACAATGTTAGAGCAGGTTGCTCTTACACTTCTGCATGGAATCCCAGTCCAGATGGGCGACTTCTCAGAGGTCTTCAGGTTCGACAGGATGCGGAGCGGCAATCCTGCGGTGTACCTCCTGAAGGAACAGTTCGAGAAGTTCGCCGGTTCTCCCCAGAAACTCGACGTTTGCGAATCGATTGCCCACTGCTTCTACCAGCTTGAGCAGTATGAGGACGCCGCCAACTGGTACGAGACGGCAGGGCGGCTCATCCTGTCGGAGCCCAACACGCCGCCGGCGCTCAAGGCCATGGCAGCCCTAGGCGAGTATGAGAGGGCGTTGGAGTGCTATCGCCGCGACGATGACGGCGGGAAGTTCACAGAGTGCTCGACCCTGATTGGGGAGCTCAGGCGGGCGTCCGCTTCGGCCTGAGCTGGTAGGCTAGCGCTTCTCTTCTTCTTCCTTCGTCTTATGCCGGTTCATCATCTTGGTGTAGCATTCCTCGCAGACGGGTTCTTCCCGCGGGGTAATCCTGAAGGTGTGGAGAACCACTTCGAGCTCCGAGTCGCAGAAGTAGCACTTGGGCTTCATGATGACCTGCGCCTCGCTGCGTAGACTCTTCGCCTCTCCATCTTGCCGCCGTTCTTGAAATGCCACACCTCGGCATCGCTGTTCGAGTTCTTGCCCCAGCTCACCAACTCCTCAAGCTCCTCCTTCTTGACCCGGGCCCTTCCGCTCTTCACCTGGATCAACAGCAGCTTCCCTCCCTTCGCCGCAAAGACGTCGACCGCGCCGTGGGATGCCGCGCTCCTTTCGACCAGCCACCCCTCATGCTTGAGGATATTCATCGTTCTGTATTCTCGTTCCCTTCCCCTTGCGTATCTGCTAACCACCAAGCGCTAGGCGTCCTTTACTCGGCTGGTGTCAGTAACGCGTACGGATAAGCTCTTGCCACGGATCTCTACCCCTGATACGAGGAGGATCGAACCTAGCACCGCGAGCGCCCCGACCCATGCAAATACGGTGAAGGTCTCCCCAAGGAAGATTACTGAAATCAGGACGGCGACTACAATCTCTAGCATCAGGACCACGGCGGAGGAGCTCGCAGTGAGGTGTTTGAGCCCCCGCTGGTAGAGCACGAACGGTATCACCGTGTTGAAGACAGCAGTGAAAGACACCGCCCACAGTGACTCCGACGACAGCGGCGGTCCGAAGCCCGCAGTCAGGGTCGGCGGCACGACAAGGATTGCAGTGACTGCGACGATGCACGCGGCCGAGGCCAAAGGGTCCCACCTCTGCTCATCCATCTTCTTCTTGGAATAAAGTATGTAGCCTGCCCAGGAAACGGCAGCGATGAGGTACAACGCGTCGCCTAACCCCTGGCCCCCAACCACCGTCTCGAAATTCCCATTTGTCGTTATCAAGAACGTCCCTGCGAATGCGAGGAAGATGCCAACCACCTTGAAGCCTCCTAGCCTCTCTCCGAGGAAGGCCACAGCTCCAATCGCGGCGAGGATGACCGATATGTTGACGAGCAGTGCGGCGACGGAGGCCTCCGTGTATTGCTGTCCGACGAATTGACAGACGAACCCGACCGCGTTGAACAGGCCCACGACCCAGATGGCCCTGTTCTTGAGGAGAGGCATGACGTCTCTGCCTAGGGCCCAGGCCACACCCAACATCACCGGCGCCGCGATTGCGAATCTCAGGAAGACGAAGGTCCTGGGGTCCAGACCTCCCTTGATCCCCCAGGAGACCACGGGAAAGGATGTCCCCCACATCGCAGCGGCGAGAGCCGTCTCAGCGAGTGCAATCTCCGCCTCCCTCCTCAAGTCCTCTTGCGGGCATGAGATCCGCAGATAAGCCTTGAGCCAGTACGAGTAAGCTTATGACAACGGTCGTAATGGCATGGGTCGCTGTACCATGGAGGAAGTGAGGCGATCCGTCAAGGACCTCGAGGCCCACTTTTCGGACCAGCTTGAGCGTCGTGACAGGCTCCTCAAGGAGAGCAGAGATGTCATTACCTCCAGCTCGAGGGCGATCATCAGCGTTCATCAGGGCAAGATGAAGGACGCCGCCAGGGAACTCTCGGAGGCGAGAGCCCTTCTGGGCTCGCTGAAGAAGTCGGGAGGGGGTCCCGTGGCACGGTATCTGATTTCTCCGGAGACCGAGTACGTGGAGGCGTCGGCGGTCTTGGCCCTGGCGCAGGGGAAAACGATTCCATCGAGAGATGCGCTCGGTGCATCTCCGGAGGCCTATCTGCTCGGTCTGCTGGACACGGTAGGCGAGCTGAAGAGGCTGGTCCTTGATTCGATAATGGGCGGCAAGATGACAAAGGCGAAAGGGTACTTTGCCATCATGGAGGACCTGTACTCAGTCTGTTCCCCCATGGCCGTGTACGACCACGTCGTGAATGGGACTCGTCGCAAGATTGACGTGGCAAGGATGCTCGTCGAAGACACCCGTGGCCTCATGACCGAGGAGGTCAGACGCGAATCAGTGAACTCTTCGCTAGTGCGCCTGCAGAAGAAGCTGGACCGGGCGAGCCGCCGCTAGAACTCTTTCAGCAGGGCGCTGGTCTTGAGGCTGGGATTGGGCGAATCAAGTCTGACGACCTTCAACTTGATTCCGCGCGTCTTGCCCTCTCCCTCGATCTCCGACTCCATGTGATGCTGGTCGTAGCCCAAGGCGACCACGTCCGGTTTTACCTTCTCAAGCGTGTCGTAGATGTTCCCTTCGACGCCCAGGATCGCTGTGTCCACCTGCCTGAGAGACGAAAGCAATGCCACTCTCTGTTTCTCATCCGAAATCGGCTCTCTCTTCTTTCTCTCACGAATGGTGCGGTCCCTTGCCACCACCACTACCAGGACGTCGCCGAGGCTCTTCGCCTTGCTGATTGTGTATAGGTGACCTTGGTGGATTACCTCAAACCCTCCTCCGATGAAGACGACCTTGATCTTTCTTCGTCCTTTCGGGGTGATGGATACCCGTCCTCCCTGAAGTTTGACGAGGCCCCTTCTCTTTAGGACCTGGACTTTCCTACTCGCATCCAAAGTTCCGATATCTAGGTGCTCCGAAACCTTCCTGACCGTGGGCTCGTGCTCTCCCAGCCCCAGAGAGAAAACCGCGCCGAGAATTCGCTTTTCGTCCAAGTCTACCAGTCTATCTTCGCGACGCCCGCGAACGAGAGTGAGTCTATAAGACCTTCCGCGTATCCAATGCTTAGCATTGCCAATTCGTCTTGGCCGTTCGCAAGGAAGTTCTCGGCATCCTTCATGTATAACTCTGCGTTCTCAATGACAGCCTCATACTGAGGTCCAAGCTTCGGTTTGACGGAGTCTAGGGCATGCCTCGTCTTTGCGACGTACTTTGGGACGAGCGTCTGGGCAGTCCTGAGGACTCCATCAGAGTTGCTCTTGATCTTGGAAGCGTCCGCACCGAAGATGGCCGCAATCGCTTCAGTCTCCGTGAAGTGAAGTTTCCCGGGGATGATGACCGAATGTGGAGGCTGGCCGTAGTCTTTCTTTGCTAAGCCCGCGAAGTCTCCTGCAACCAACGACCTGTTGACCCTTCCTAGCCTTGAAATCACAATAGCAAACGTGGCGTCTCCCACCACTCCTCGTTTGAAGTTGCCTTCGGCCAGCAGAAGACCGGCCATTGCGTCTACGGGTGAGACTCCTTTTCCGCTCTCTACGTCGTACTCTAGGAGCAGAAGAGTGTGGGCCCCATCAAGGAGGTTCCGGTGGAGAATGTGGTAAGCCTGGGTGAGCCTGCCGACGGCTTCTCTCGTCACCGTGACTGTTCTCGAGAACTTGTAATAATGGAGTCCAGACTCGCTTGCTGCGGCAGAGGCGATAGTGGCGCCATGCACTATCCGCGTTTCCACGCCAGCCCTCGCAGCCCTTGCCCTCAGCTCGCCGTGAGTGGTCGCTATCATTGGATCGCCTTGGACCGCGATGGCCACATTCTTCATTGATGCCTCTTCGAGGATCTTGTTCCCTTCCTCAACGAAGTCCCTGTCTACGATTGTCAGATGCTTTCCCACGACACCTTCCAGCTCCCTGAGAAGGCTCGGTTCGTGGGGCGAAGTGTAGTACTCCAGGTACGCGACATCGGCCGACTTCAATTCCTCGGCGCCTTCAAGACTGACTCCTTTCGGGCCTAGGCCGAGGCCCACGAACGTTAGTCTTCCCATCCTGTTATCGACCAAAGGATTCGGCGCGTGTCTTCAGCATCATTTTCGTTCTCCTTCCTTCCATGGGCTGTGTTGAAATCGGTGGAACGCAAGTCCGCAAACCCTCCTCGTTCTCCTAGTTGGGTCCTGAATGAAGAATCCCTTTAAATCCATTGACCGGGGCGCGTCATCCGTGGGCCTGTGGCTCAGCCAGGTTAGAGCGAAAGCGGCTGAAGCGGCTGGCTCTTAGCTAGCTGTGGGAGTTACCAGCATGTCGTGGGAGGCGCGTCGAGCGCCCACGAGTTCGAATCCCACCAGGCCCGCCTAAGATAAGCTCAGAATGTCCTCTGTTCGTCTAGATTAGCTAGATTCGAGCTGTTTACGCGATTGGTGAGTCTAGTCGTGGCGACGAGTCAAATCGATCATTGACTCCCGAACACTTCCTCTGCCTGTGAGGGGGCAGGGAACCCTAATACTGCGTTGGACAGGAACGGCGGGCAACAGAAAATTGGCGAAATCACTGAGACGCACCTTCAGAGAGGTCGCAGAGGAAAGATCGGCTGACAGACGGCTCCCGATTCTAGGTGGCCTCATCTTTCTTGCAGGCACTATCGTCAGTGTCCTGGACCTTGTAATACTTCGACTGGGAGCGCGCGCGCGCTGAAGGCGATTCTAGGGCCGCGCGGTGAGGAGGGCTCAAGTTCTTATCATTGGGTGCTTGGTGGCCCTTACGATTGACCAAAGCCCAAAAGGCCCTTGACGAAATGCTGGGATGGAGTGGCAACAGTGAAATCGACCTTTGCCATTATGTCGGTGAACTCTTCACGAATATGTTTGGTTACTCGAAAGACCACATTCATCTTATCGAGAAGGGAAGCCAGGGCAAGACACCCGACTTGTCGCTCGTCTCGGCCGATGTGAGCCCGAGAAGCAATACCTACTGGGTCGTCGGCGAAGTCAAGAAAGAAAGGGGAGTATTCCGTTCTCGCGATTATCGCAAAGAGCAATGGGAGAAGCAGCTCAAGAATTACGTCAGTGCAGATACCGCCTACGCCCTCTTCATAGACCCAACCACCATCGTGGTTCTTCGGCCCGATGGTTCCGAAATCGAGGTGGTCGAACTGGACAAACATTCGGTAGCGGAGCTTCTTTCACCAATGGCGGAGAACAGTTTAGCACCGCTGCGTTACGAGAACTCTGTTGAGGACCATCGAACCCATCGAGTTTCCCAGCATCCCTGAAGAGCGCGCGCGCGCGCGCGCGCGCTGTAGACGACGTAAATATCGGATGAACCGCCAAGTCGGACAGAGCGTCCGTTGAGCTTCGACACCGGGGAGGAAGCTGAGGCGGTGGAGCAAGAGCGTGAGGAGGAAGCGGCCCCGGACATCGAGTCGTCAGACGAGGCAGAGTCAGACAAGCTAGAGGTGGAGACAGAAAAGGAGTCGGAAGAGCAGGAATCCGAGAGGATTGAAGATAGAGAGGACGAGAAGTTGAGCGAGAAGAAAGGAAGGCAAAGGCGGAAGAAGTTGGCCTCCGACAGGAAAGAGGAACCGAGGAAGAAGAAGTCAAAGAGCACCAAGCGTTGAGCGAAGCAAATGCACCTGCAGTGAACAGGGAGTAAAGGCTGATGGAAGATGAGCAACTCCACCAGGGACTACTACGAGATACTGGGCGTATCTAGGAATGCAACGCAGGACGAGATAAAGAACGCTTACAGGAAGCTGGCGCTGCAGTATCATCCCGACCGAAACAAGTCCCCGGACGCGGAAGGAAAATTCAAGGAGATGTCTGAGGCTTACGCAGTACTATCCGACTAGGAGAAGCGGAAGCAGTACGACACCACCGGCAGGGAGGGAGTATACCAGAAGTACGGACAGGAGGATATCTTTCGTGGAGCCGACTTCTCAGAGATATTCCGTGACATGGGTCCCGGGTTCGGCGGAGTCGATGGCTTGTTCGGGCAGCTCTTTGGGAGGGGTAGAGAGGGTCCCAGACAGGGCGCTGACCTGACCTATCGTCTTCAACTTAGGCTGGAAGATGTCGTCTCTAATCTGACGAGGGAGATAGAGGTGCCTCGCACTGAGGTCTGCAAGGCTTGCAATGGCAGCGGGGCGGCTCCGGGTACGTCTAGGAGAACCTGCACCCAGTGCAGCGGCTCCGGACAGGTACGAAGGGTGCAGAGTACTGGTTACGCCAGGGTCGTGCGAGCAGAATCTTGCCTAAGATGTGGCGGAAGAGGTTACCTCGTGGGCTCTCCCTGTAGCGAGTGCAGAGGGAGCGGCACGACCAGAAAGGTGAGGAGGATCAGAGTCGTTATCCCAGCAGGTGTGGACGATGGTCATACCCTCCGCCTTCGCGGGGAGGGTGAGGCTGGAGAGAGCGGTGAACCCTCTGGGGACCTCTACGTCGTGATCAACATACCACCGCACAATGTGTTCAAGAGGAAGGACAGCGATATCTACGTGGACACAAAGATAAACGCGATAGAAGCCATACTAGGAACAGAGGTGCGCGTGCCCACTCTCTACGGGGATGTAGTCATCTCCATCCCCTCTGGTACGCAACACGGATCTCTATTCAGGGTAAGAGGGAAGGGTCTCCCGCGACTGGACTCCACCTGGAAGGGCGATGAGTTTGTTGCGGTCAGCGTCGTAATACCAAGGAATCCAAGTGGGAGACAGAGGGAGCTACTCAAGAAATACATTGAAGAGGGAAGCTCCTAGCGTGACTACGCGCGCGCCTCTACATAGTTTAGAGGCTCTTGTTTCGATGAAGAGTTATGAAGCAATGCTGGAGCCGAGAAGACAGACAGGGACTTGCACACCCTAGAACTCACTGGCGTAAGCTCGGGGTACGGAGGAACGCCGGTCCTCCACAACATCACGTTCAAGGCGCAGGAGTCCGCAATCTACGTCGTCTTGGGGCCCAATGGTGCAGGGAAGACCACCCTATTCAGGACAATCGCGGGGATATTGGAGCCCTATTCCGGAGAAGTGTTGTTCGACGGCGAAGACCTGACTCGGTCCAAAGAAGATAGAAAGAGAATCAACTACCTCTCACATTACAACGCCATACCGGAAGAGATGACGGTACGCGGCGCCCTTGATTTCTACGCTAGGATCGAGGGTGGCAATGCAGACGAGGTTCTCTCTCTGCTGAGCCTCGAGGGGCTGAAGGACAAGAAAGTCTCCGACCTGTCTCAGGGCCAGAAAAAGAGGGTATCCATCGCAAAGGTCTTCCTGAGAGAGAGGGACCTATACCTGCTGGACGAGCCCACGTCCAACCTCGATCCAGCGGTCTCGAAGGAGATACGCGACATACTCCTGCGACTGTCGAGGGACAGGATTGTCCTCTATTCTTCGCACAATCTTTACGAGGCTAGAGACGTGGGCACGAACCTGATTCTGGTACGGAACGGGGCGATTGGCTATTTTGACAAGATTTCCAACATAAAGTCAAAGGAGTATCGGGTCGGAATCAGGACGATGACAGATATCTCGAAAATAGTCGATGCGAAGCTCGGAGAAGGCGGCTGCTACGTCCTCAGTGTCTCCACGCCGGAGGAAGCGGGCCTCGCGCTCAAGAAGCTCGTGGAAAACGGCGTGCTCGTGACCGAGATGCGCCAGCTCGACAACCCGCTTCAAGACTTGTTCGAGGACAACTACGATCAGCACCCCGCTAATACCGAAAGGAGGGTCGAAAAGCGGAATTGAGCAACGGGCAGGGCGCAATCATAGCGAAGAGGAGCATTTCTCTAAGCAAGACGTACCTCGCAGTCGGAATCTTCATGGCTTTGCTCGGCGTTCTGATCTCGAGTCTGTCCGGAGCGGTTAACGGTTTTTCGACAACTGGGATCCCTGTCAATGCCGCGAACACGGGCGGCTTGGACGTCGCCAATGCTCTCCCGCTGGTCTCGGTCGCGCTGCAGGTCATCGCCGCCATCACCTTCTCGATCCCGGTCCTCATGCTCTACGTTTACGACAAGAACAACGGAGTCCTCGAGTACTTCTTGTCGCTCGGGATGAACCAGGGAGATGTCTACAAACAGTATCTCAAGGCAGCGCTGATACTCTCTTCAGGACTCGTAGTCTTCGAGATCGTCGTCAATGCAGTTGCGGGATCAATAGAGGGCGTGAGTGGAGTATTGCTGTTGGAGGTGTGCGGACTCGTTGTAGCTCTTGCCCTCCCGGTAGTCTCGTTTGACGCGCTGATCATGATGTCGTTCAGTTCGTTGCAGAAGCAGAGGGTTGGCTCAAACCAGCCGCTTGGGATGGCGATTGGCGTTCTCATGGTCATGCCGGCCTACCTCGTCCCCCTCGTGGTGCCTTCGCTTGCCTTCGCATTCGATTTGTTTCTCGCAGGAGTAATTGCCGTCCTCTCCCTGCTAGTCTACCTCTCTTCGAGCCGACTGATCAGCAGGGAGAAGCTGCTTCCCTGAGGTATTCGAAGAACAGATTAGCCTTCAATCGTGATAAGGGCCCTGATTAAGGAATCCCATCCGGCCGGCACGAACTCTGCTCCTCATCTGGGCTCGCTTTAATCAAAAGCGCTCACAGTGCTAGGATTTCTTCTTCTTGGCCCTAAGTTTGTTGTCCCTGAACCTCACGAACTCCTTTGCAGCGGTCTTGTTCACTTTCTCGATGGTCTTTATGACTGCCTCCGAGAGTTCCTCAGCAGTTATCTCTGCCTTCTTGGCGAGCTTTGCAGTGACTTCCTTTGCCACTTGTGCCGCTTCCTTCGCGGTGGCTCCCGAGGCCTTCGCGGCGGCCTCAATCTTGGATTCCACGTATTCCTCCCACTTTCCGTCCCTCTTCTTCACTTTGACCATGGTTCTCTACGGAGGGTGCAGGCCAAGGCGTCTTATGTGCCTTTCGCGACGGTTTCAGTCCCGCTCCCTGCAATGCAGGCGAGACCCGGTCACTAACCGAAGCTCCATGCATCGATTCTATTCCGGACAATTTCTTTCGCATGTTACTCAATCTGTTGCCAAAATCTTATTGCGCGCGCGGCGGTCCAGAGTGGGCCTAGCCGTCGGTGGCGCTCCATCTGGGTCAGGGCACCGTCAGCCTTGAAAATGACCGTGGAAAGGCAAGCCTCTCAGAAGACAACGCGACAATCGATTCCCAATCTTCCGCAGCTGGAGGCAAGCCCTCGTCCCGTCCGGTAGAAGAAATCGTCGGTCATCTTGTCATCCAAGCCATATTTCCGGTACACCCAGTCGCCATAGTTGTAGTTCATCCGATCGACCAACAGATAGTCGACCTTTCCTTCAAGGATTTCCGGGAGACCTTCTGCGCCTGGAAGCATCGGGGCAATCATTGCATAGGTCTTTATCCCGGCCTTGTGCAGTTCATCAAGCGCCCTGACCCTGTCCCTGATCGTGGGAGCTTTGGGCTCGAATAGTTTCCTGATGCCATCGTCGGCTGTGGTGATGCTGAGACCGACTTCAAAGTCTCTTCCCTGTTTCAGGATGTCCATGTCCCGCAAAACCAGAGGGGATCGTGTCTGGACTATGACCGGCCAGTTGCACTGTGCCAATATTCCTATGCATCTTCGAGTAAGCTCGTATCTTGCTTCCAGAGGCTGGTAAGGATCACATACTCCGCTTATCCAAACCCTCCCCGGTTTCTTCCTGGCAATTTCCGCTGGTAGTAGATCAGGAGCGTTGACTTTGACGTTGACGAATTCCCCCCAGGGCTCTTTATGCCCGGTGAACCTCTTCATGAAGCGTGCATAGCAGTAAGAGCAGGCATGCTGACAGCCTACGTAGGGGTTGATTACGTAGTCATAGACCTTCGATACCGAGAGAATGGATTTTGACTGAACCTCTTTGATAATCACGGTCGTCTCACTTCTCTAGCTGCATCTTCTAAACCAAGTGATTTCAATGTCTTGGCGCTTCTCCTCATGGATGCCTCTGATATTCGCTAAGTTGAGGAAGCGCGCACCATTAAGCGACTCCTACCGGGCCCGCTAACTCTAAGGTGCGTGCGACTGCATCACATGACAATGCCCCGGCCAGGGCGCCTCACACAAGAGCCATGGCATTTGAAAGTCACACGAACCTAACGGGATTGGCCCTTGCCCTTGAGCGAAGAGAGGCATTTCCTTCTCCGTTGCGAAGGCTCAGGATGCTGGGGGTAGCTGCATCACTATCTACGTATCCATTCATCCTTAGGACCATTGCACTCTCTCCTTAGTTCAACATCTACGACAACGCTCTGAGTGACCTAGGAAACACGGAGTCAACAGTCTTATTATTGAGAGATTGGGCGAGCCCTCGACAGTCGCATGCCGGACCTGATTAATCCTGCGGTTCGCGCTATCACGAAGGAGGCGGAAGAGAATCCTAATCTCTTCTGGTCAAAGGAGGCCGAGAAGATCCATTGGTTCCGAAGATGGGACCAAGTGCTCGAAGCAAGAGTCCCCGACTTCAAATGGTTTGTTGGCGGACGCACGAACCTGAGCTACAGCTGTCTAGACCGTCATGTGCAGGAGGGATGGGGTGGTCATGCGGCGCTCATCGCAGTAAACGAACTTGGTCAGAGACAGGTCTGCACCTATCATCAGCTCTTCGCTGAGGTAAAGAAGACCGCGGCTGCCCTCAGGGGGATTGGAGTGAAGCGGGGAGACCGCGTCGCAATCTACATGCCGACGATGCCTGAAGCGATAGTCTCGATGCTGGCCGCGACGAGGATTGGCGCGGTGCATCTGGTCGTGTTCGCTGGCTTCGGTGCCAGCGCGCTTGCTGACAGAATCCGAATGGCGGGAGCAGGAGTCCTCCTGACTGCGGACGCGACTTGGAGGAGAGGCCGTGCGACCCCGCTATTGAGCATCGTTGAAGAAGCTCTCCGCGATCCCTCCTCTCCGGTGAAGAAGGTTGTGGTCCTCCAGCGCCTTACAGAAAAACCCCAGCTGCAGTCCGGCCGTGATATCACTTGGCAGGAATTCCTGGATTCCGGTCGGGGATCATCAACCGATTTTGAACAAATGGAGGCGAACGAGCCTGCGTTCATCCTACCTACTTCAGGGACCACTGCCAAGCCAAAGCTCGTCGTCCACATGCATGGCGGCTACCAGGTGTGGATTCGTAGCGCAGGAGAGTGGATCTTTGGGTTGAAACCGAGCGATGTCTGGTGGTCGACTTCAGACATTGGCTGGATAGTGGGGCACAGCTACATCGTTTATGCCCCCTTGCTCTTTGGCTCCACGACCGTTGCCTACGAGGGCGCGCTCGACCATCCAGGACCCGAGACGTTTTACAGGGTGGTGGAAGAGAACGGCATCACAGGGATCTTCACGTCTCCGACGGCGGTTAGGCTGCTCATGCGGTACGGGACCGAGGCGGCAAGGCGCTTCGACCTCGGGACGGTCCAACGTGTCTTTTCGGCAGGAGAAGTACTAAATCCCCCGGCCTGGGCCTGGATGCAGAAGGAGCTCTTCGGCGACAGGATTCCTGTCATTGACCACATGTGGCAGACTGAAACGGGGGGACCAGTCTTTGGCAACCCGTACGGGATCTGTCTACTCCCCATAAAGCCAGGGTCGGCTTGTCTCCCCCTTCCCGGGATCTCTGCCGAGATCCGCAATCCCGATGGGTCCAGTGTCGGCAAGGAAGAGAAGGGCATCGTGGTAATCACACGCCCGTTCCCCGGGCTGACTTCCACGATATGGGGGGACCACGAACGCTACAAGCGAGAATACTGGGAGAGAATCCCTGGGGTGTTCTTCACAGGGGATTCCGGCCACGTGGACGAAGACGGATACGTCTGGTTCGCCGGAAGGTCTGACGAGATAATCAAGGTGGCTGACCACAGAATCGGAGTAATCGAGGTAGAGAGCGCCTTCCTCTGGCATCCGGCCGTTGCAGAAGCCGGGGTCACCACCCTCCCTGACAAACTTCGAGGTTCGGTCATAGTCGCCTTTGTGACCCTGAAGACAGGATACTACCCTAGCGATCAGCTCAAGTCGGAGCTGAGAGAAACGGTCAGGAAAGAATTCGGCCCGCTGGCTGTAATAGAAGAGATCAACTTCGTGGCAGTACTCCCAAAGACGCGCAGCGGGAAGATCATGAGGCGGGTGCTGAAGGCCATAGTCCTCAATCAGGAACCTGGAGACATATCAACGATCGAATCCGGAGAGTCGGTGGAAGAAGCGCGCCAAGCCTGGCAGCAGATGCAGTCGCAGCTGCAGTCTCGTAACTCAGGGCCCGATCAGGACTGAACCTAATTCCCGGTGACCGTCAGGAGAATGACTAGGATTCGTTCTCGCCAGTCTGGGCTTGCTTCGTACATCTCTCTCGCGCGCTGTGGATCCTCCTATTGGTCACGGGTGCATCCGGTTAAATAACGGCAGGCAGATGAAGCACGCTATGCCGCCTGACGAATGGAGAGAGGGAAGCCCGTGGACGAACTGGGAGCACTACAGACCTCTTGGGCCCATAGTCGCGACATTCCTAGTAGTGATCGGATGGCTGGTCTTCATACTCCTTTATGCCCTCAACTGGTCCAGCGGCTACTCGACCTTCCAGAACGTCATAGTGACCCTCGTCACGTTGGTCATCATGGGTCTAGCCATCGGCCTAGGCTGGATAGTCTGGGGCATGAGGCACGCGAAGCGATGGATGAAGCCCGAACAGCCTGCCACTGCTGGGTAACTTAACACAGGGCAAGAGCCTCGGCGCAGAAGCAGTCTGCGGCATGCTTCCGCGCGCGCGCCTGGACCGAGTATAGGCGTGGTCAGGGATTCGCTTAATCATACCCTGGCGGCACTGATTGGGTCTGGGTCTGCACAGTAAACTGGTCAAATCCCAGCAGGTCCGCTCAAGATAAGCCCAGAATAGCCTCTGTTTGTCTGGATTAGCTGGATTCTCGCTGTTTACGTGACTGGTTGCGAGGTCCGAATCACTGCGAGGTCCGCCGAGGACCCTCTTCAAGAGATTACAAGTCCATACATGATGCTGATGTTCCTTGTCCTCGGCGTGACTTTCTGTATCTGATTCTAGCAGCACTCTCTGAGTGCTGAAGGGAAACAAAGATACGTGTGAATCTCCGCAGGTGCAAGGCTGGGACGCATGAGTGGGGCAAAGGGCGCGCACAGGACGATATTGGTGATTGGATTCAGCCCATTTGCGGGTAGGAGGGCTAACGCTGCAGGTGACGTAGCTGATGCCTTTGACGGACAAGAGTTTAACGGCGTAGAGATTCGTTCAGTCTCAGTTCCAGTTGAATGGGGAAAGCCCGAGATGATAATCAAGGGGGCGATCGAGGAAATCCAGAAAGAAGGTCAACAGCTCATAGCTATTCTAGGACTGGGAGAGTACGGCGGAAGAAGGATCCGAGTGGAGGAGAAGGCCCATAACCAGCGCGCTAAGGGACGCGCCGACGAGGCAAGTAATAGACCCGGAGCCGAGGTAGGGACCGAAGTTGTCATTGGAGGCCCACTAGAATACTCTTCGCCCATTGCCCGAGATGTCAAACAAGCTTTGCAGGATGCGAGAATCAGATTCGAGGAATCCGAGGCTGCGGGCAGGTTCCTCTGCGAGGAGGCGTTCTATGTTGGCATGCATCTTACGTCTAGGCAGGCAAAGGTGGCTGGGCCTGTTGGCTTCGTCCACATTCCTCGGTATCCTACGGGAGATCAGGACAAGTCGGACCATGATAATAGGAAGCATCTGAGAAAGACGAAGAAATCGGTGCAAAAAATCCTCGAAAGGTTATCGAAGAAAGATGCTTGAGACACTGGGCATAAGGTCTGGACCCCACCGGGCCCGCTGAGAACCCGTTCAGTCACGAATCCTAGCCAAGTAGCCTCATCTCAGCAAGGAAAGTAGCTGGTGAATTTCATGACCGTTGGAAGTCAGGTTCGTGAGGACTTGCATACATCGCTCGAAATGTGGACTGAGATCTCCGGCTTCTACCGCAACATTGCAACCGGCATCCTATTCTTCTATGAAGTCCAGGAAGCTCGTCGTCCCCTACTGGCTGGCAGCAGAGGCGGCTGCAGCAGCGACAGACTTGGCCGAGTACCTGGGTACCGTCATTGCGCTCAACCTGATCTTCCAAATCCCTCTTCTCTACGCGTCCATCTTCGGCGCGGCAGACGTGATCATTCTCCTGGCTCTCACGTCAGAGCGCTTTCGGATCGTCGAGTACTTCTTCATGCTCTTTGTTTCCATAATCGCGTTAGGTTTTCTCTATCAGGTCATCATCGTAGGGCCGAGCTTGACCGAGATCGCGTACCACTCTGTGGCTGTTTCTCTTAGCGGCAAGACCGCCCTGTTGGTGGTCGGGATAATCGGTGCAACCGTGATGCCACACGCGCTCTTCGTCCACTCCACGCTCACAAGGGACAAGCTGACCACGGGAAGCGTTGAGGAGAAGAGGATGCACAGGAGGCTACACCTCAGGGAGGTCATCATCACCCTCACAATCGCCGGCCTCGTCAACGTCGCGATTCTCGTCTGTGCTGAGCCTCAGTGCTGGTTCCAGCAATGTAACCTCAATCGCTCAATTCTCCCAGCTAATGCGACCACTGTATGGATGGCTTGCAGTTACCGTATTTGCGATAACACTGCTCGCCTCGGGCCTCGCCTCTTCGACCACCGGCACGCTTGCAGGCATGGCGATGATGGATGGGCTGCTGGGCACTCACGTGAACAAGAACCTTCGGAGGATCGTGACGAGGTTAGTGAACGTCTTCCCTACTACTATTACCGTCCTGATCGGGCTCAATCCCTTGTCGTTGCTGATCTACAGCCAGGCAATCCTCAGCTTGATGATTCCGCTACCGATGATTCCTCTGATAGTCTACACGAGCAGGAGAAGGGTGATGGGCGAGTTCGTGAACAACAAGATTACCACGATTCTTGGGATACTCGTTGCTGTTACCATTCTCTTCCTGAACTTCTATCTGCTCTCCACCTACGTCTAGGGTGCTTAGATGGCGTACAGGCTAGGGACAACCGACGTTTACTACCTAAGACGGCGAAGGTGGGGATGCATCAGCTTCAGGCTGTGACAGCCACGCTACATATTCTCGACACGCCTCACTATTGTAGTTACACCTGCCAGAAGAACTCAAACCCATTGACAGGTATCGAGTGAACCCATCTGGGAAGACTGTCACCACTGAATCATAGCTGTGTGACAACTTCCTCGCGGCGAGGTAGTTAGCACCCGAAGAGACGCCCACACAGTAGCCGCAGTTTTTAGCAATGGAAATGGATGCATCCTTTGCATCGCTGCTCCTAATCGAGACGAGCTCATCAATTATCGGGTTGAGACCTCCGTTTTCACTCTTGACTATCGCTGGAATGAAACCGTCGCCGATGCCTGGAATACCATGCAATCCGGCAGCGCCACCGCTCATGACAGGAGACTCCGCCGGCTCAACCGCAGAAATGTGAACGTTCGGATTGACCTCGCGTAGGGCCTTGGCGACGCCTATGAGTGTTCCTCCAGTTCCAACTCCGGCTACGAACGCGTCGGCTACGAGGGACCTCTCTCTCAACTGTTGGATAATCTCCCTCCCCGTGGTTCGGCGGTGGCATTCAACATTCAGTTGGTTTGAGAACTGATCCGTGCTGAAGTAGCGTTCATCCTTCGCCATTTCATCTCTGATTCGGACCGCTTCCGTGAAGCTACCTTCAGAAGAGCATAGGATGAGCTTCGCGCCGAACCTTTGAACAAACTCCTTCCTCTCTTCGGTCACGTTTTCAGGCATGATGATTGTGGCATCGTAGCCCTTCTGCTTGGCATAGTAGCTGAGGGCAATGCCGGTGTTGCCGCTCGTTGCTTCTACAATGGTCATCCCTTTCCTCAAGAGCCCGCGCTTCTCGCTTTCCTCTAGGATGAACTTAATCATGCGATCTTTGATGCTTCCAGTCGGGTTGATGCACTCGAGTTTCGCGTAGATGTTGTCCAGTTTGATTAGGGGGGTATTGCCGACCTTCATTATGCCCTCCTGTTCCATGAAGAACCGGAGGTCTAAGTGCCTAATTAGTGTTCTAGTTTGAACCCATGATCGAACTAGAACTATCCAGACAGCGTTTACGGGCCGACTCCTACGGGCTCGCCTGATTCTTCAAGATAAGATGTGTCTTGCGGCACAAGGGAAGCAGAACCAAGACCTTTTCCTCAGAGACGAAATCGTTGTCGCATATTTTGACAACCTTCGTTCAAGAGCGAAGAACACGGGAACTGACTTGGACGGAAAGACGACCACGCATCTGAGCAGCAGGACACAGAAAAACACGAAGTACGCATTGCGGAGTCTCATAGCCAAGCTGGGCCTCACAGACTCGGACCACGTCATCAGCGACCTTCGAGCCGAGATTGAACACGACGTAGAAGCCAAGAGAAGGCTCGAAAGGAAACTGTTGACACTAGCCAACGAAGAACCGCTAACCGTGGCAAGAATACGCATGACGTACTTCAAGGGAGTAATGCGAAGGGGAGGAGGCGTCCACTTGAACGTGACTTGCGACAATCACTTCCAATCAGAACACAAAGCGAAGATTAGACGCTCCGGGATGTGCTCCGCACATGAACAGGGAGTGTCCAGAGTCGGGCGATGGGTAGAGCCTTCGGCTCCGAAAATGGCCCTGATACAACAATATGACTCAATGAAGTCAGCCTTCTGAGCTGAAGACCATGGGTTCGAATCCCTCCGGGCCCTTCAATCATGACCTGATCTCTATGGAGAATGGGTCGCAGACGGCTTCGAGCGGCCACGAATGGTTGTGTAGTATGCCGCAACCACGATGATGACAACGACAACGGCCGCTCCTGCCCCCACGTGGATCCACGAACTAACTCCCCGGGAGGTGGTGGAGGTGGTTGACGTAGTAGAGCTGGAGGAGCTGGAGGAACGAGAGGTGCTGCTTGAGGTGGTGCTTGAAGCGGTGTAATTGGCGGTGGTCGACGTTGAGGAGGACTCCGGGAAAGTGAGTATGGTAAGGCCGATTGCCGTGCCGCTTGACGGATTCGAGCCTTCGTGAGCCGTGAGCTCAAAGGAGTAGTTGCCTGCGCTCAGATACGCATGAGCAAGTAGGATTGTCCCTCCGTGCGAGGCGGCCGACGCAGCATCAGTCGCAATCTCTATCGCCGATAGGTTCTCGAATACGGAAAGATTCAGAGTGGGCATCGTGTTAGCCGCAGCCGATAGGAACACCACTAATCCTGTTGAGGGAACCTTGAAGGAGTAGCTTAGATTGTCGATGCCCTGTCCACCGAAGAATTCCTCCTGATACCCAGATCCGGTAACTGCTATTCCGCCAATCATTGGGTATCCATCTCCGGATGCGTTGAAAGTTCCAACATTGCTCGCGGAATGCCCCATGGTCACAACAGGAAGCCCGACTGAATTGAAGATGTTGACATCTTGAGAGAAGTCTATTGGAACCGTCGGGGCCTTGCCGTCATCGGTCCCCACGTAGAAGTAGACTGTGCCTCCACCCTGGACGGCGACTGAGGTTGATGGTGGGCCAGATATGCCCGCCCCAACGACAGAAGCCGAAGGAGATTCCGCTACGGATACCACGGAGAGACCAATCACAATTGCTAGAAACAGACAGAATGCCATTCCCACCCGGCCAACGCAAACTTGCAAGCCACAATGCGGATGAGCTGAACGATTGTTAAGCCTTCGGCATTTCAGAGCACGTGGTTGTGCACGCGGATTCCACCACTCTCGCTCCTATGTTGGGGCGCCTACATTAGATGTGAAGTCCCGGCTAGGGCGCCTCTCAATATTCAAGGGCGCTCTGTCATTCGGAACCCTGCGACCTGTTTCGCTCATGACTGGACTCCTCCCTCTCATTACTCATAAGTAAAATCTGGGATTTGGCAGTCGGGCGGGAATCCCACCCCTCGCACTTTGTTGTGTGCGGAGGTTCCTCCGTGTCAAGAATCCTATAGCGCGCGCTAGTTTCACTAATCCGTCCTCAAAACAGGCAGAATAGACGCTGCGCTTAACCATCCACCGCGACGTTACACGACGTACGGAATCCGAACGAAGCAGAACTACGTCGAACGACGCTAGACTCAAGAACCCGAGATTCCCGTCACACGCCATGCAACGAACGCGACCGAAATCCGGACCTCACAAGGTCACAAAGGAGACGGTCGGAGATGCATCCCTATACTATGGTAACACATCTTATCAAGAGAGGAGAAGTAGGTCCAAAGAACTGCTCCAGGGGTTCCAGTACAAAGGACAGAGCGCCTCGCTCCTGGTCTCTAACCCTTAAGACAGACCAACCGATGCAGCCCAACCGAATGAGGCTCGCCGGCAAGCGTGCCCTAATCACAGGTTCCTCCCAGGGCATCGGTGCTGAGGTAGCGAAACTCTTCGCGAGGGAAGGTGCACACGTTGCGGTCAACCACAGGCCCTCCGCAGCGCATGCAGACCACGTTGTCAGGGTCATCCGCCGTTCTGGAGGCAAGGCGTTCGCCGCTCACTGCGACGTCGCGGACCCTGCGAGCGTCTCCGCTATGTTCACAGAGGTCGAACGCGAACTCGGAGGTCTCGACATCCTCGTCAACACCGCCGGTCTTTCCGACGGCCGCATCTGGAACGTCGATGTTCCGAGGATAACGCTTGACATGTGGAGGAGGGTCTTCGCCGTGGACACCTTCGGGACCTTTCTGTGTACGCAGGGGGCGCTCGGGCTGATGAAGCGCGGCTCGGTCGTCAACGTGGCTTCGACTCCGGCGCTCTCCGGGGACAGCGAGGGCTTGGTCTACGCCTCTGCGAAAGGGGCGGTAATCTCGATGACCAAGATGCTTGCAAAGGCCTTAGCCCCTAGGATCAGAGTCAACTGCATGGCCTTCGGCTCCATAGGGACGACCTGGGTGGACTGGCTGGGCGAGAAGCAGCTCGAGGCGTACCAGGCAGCAATCCCGATGGGCAGGCTCGGCAAACCCATCGACGCAGCTAACCTCGCCCTCTTCCTGGCGAGCGACGAATCCAGCTTCATCACCGGGCAGGTCGTCGTGCTGGACGGAGGCGAAGTCCTGCATTGATTTCCTCGTCTGCTTGATCTCCGTTTAGTCCTCTGCGGCCCTGTTGGGGCCGCTCTTCTCCTCGACCTTCGCGAGAACGTCGCTGATCTCATCCGATGGCAGGACCACGTCTTTCTCGAGCGCCTTTCTCCAAAGGTCTAGGCAAATCTCAATTCCCCTCTGACCTGGTCGGGCTTGTTGCCCTTGTTCTTCTCGAGCTCCTCCAGGTATTCGGTGATGTTCTGGGGCATCGGAGCCAAGGGTCATCGAGCGGTAGGAATGACTATTGATCGTTCCAGCTTCTTAGAAGATGGTGGCCTCTCCGCCGACCCCCGAGAGATAGGCCTTGTATCCCAGCTTCTGAATTGCCCGAAGCACGGTCCGCTCGTGTTTCTCCAATGTGTTGATGAATACAGAGGGGCCGGTCTGCATGGAGAAGTAGGCCTTCGCCCCGCCATCCCTCAGCTCCCTCACCCGCCTGATGATTCTCAAGGTGTCCTCGGTCATTATGATCAGCCTATTCTCGCCCGTCATCGTGAGGCTGTGGAGCTCCAGCGTGTCCCTCTCGGCGAGGATTCCAAGTGCATCGAAGTCGTTCCCGAGGATCGCCCTCTCCATCTCGTCGCACCGCTTCTGAGCCGATTCGATGCGGGCCTTGAAGAATGGGGACGTCAGGACCTCTCTGTGGGCGTCCTCGCTCCTCACCTTGGAAGAGAGGGGCACAATCACCATCCGGAGGTCCATGTCACGCTGGTCAGCGAACTTCTTCGCATAGGTCCCAGCATCGTCAACTCCCGCATAGAGCCTCGAGAAGCCGCCGACAAGGGACCGTGAAGCGGAGGCGGCGAAGAGCCTCGCCGTCCTCGAAAGCGAGAGCAGGTCTGGTCGTCCTCCGACCAGCCTGTTGTGCAGCAGCAACGTGAGGGCCGCTCCGGCCGAGGACGAGTAGCCGATTCCTTTCGCCCTGCTGGACGGCACGTTCCTGCTGTCTATCCTGAAACGAGCAACATCCGTCCCTGGTTTGAGGCTAGACACGACTGCCTTCAGCCTCTCGTTGGCCGAGTCGCTCCGCCTCCCTCGAATGAACACCCCCCCTCTCCTCCTGTCATCAATCTGTGCCTCCGTCTTCATACACGTCGTGTTGACCGAGATGCTGTCATGGTACGGGAGCCTGAGGTCCCAGTTCTTCAGCCCGTGGTACTTGACGAGGGCCTGCATCGTATAGGCCACAGCTCTGGTGATCGTCAAGCGTCGTGGACCTCAATCTCTAGCGCTCCCACGGTCTCGGGGTTCTTCAACTTCGAAACGATTGACCTCGGAATGTCTCTGGCTGCTGCGCTTGCACCGACTGCTAGAGTCCGGTCGCTCATGAACCTGCTCCTCCGAATCACGATGTCGTCAGGATGTGAGAGCTCCAGCCCCTTGTCGCCCTCGGCAGAAAACTCAAAGCATTCATCGCCGACCAATATTCTGATCGTGACCCTGGCCCTTTCTGACCTGAGGGCGGTCTTGAGCGTTTCGCTGAGCTGACCGCATCCCTTGGCAGCTCCTACCCCTACGATACAGTCTCCTTTCTCGGTCAAGTCTTCCTCAGTGGTGATCTCGATCGTGGTCGGGTGGAGAGATCTCACCATAGGGTGCCCGTGGAATCTGATGCGTTCTACGGCCGAGGCCTTCTTCGGAACGAGGATCCCTTGATGATTGCTCAGGCTAGATACCCCTCTTCGGTTGCAGGGCGTTGTGGTGGGGGTATCTCTCAGAGGTGGTTGGCACCGGCGTTGAGCTGAATGCGCAGGACCTGATCCCCACGGGAGGCTTCACCGGTCCGGGGCTCTCAGGAATGGAGAAGCTGGCGAGCCACACCAGACCCCCACTTCCCGACAACGCCTTTATACTTTCGACAACTCGCAGGCCGCGGGTTTCTCTTGACCACTGAATACGAGCAGCTCCTGTCAGGGATGGTAAGCGAGAAGAAGGCCAAGGTGACCAAATTGACAGGCAAGCAGGGCAAAAACAATGAGGTCGCGGCCCTCATGTCGGACATCAGGTTCCTGGAGGTGGAGCTTCAGCGGTACCAGCAGGGGATGAGCCTGTTCAGGACCAAGCCACTGCCGAAGGTGGGCAGGTGGGGCAAGCCCGAGACCGAGGAAGCCAAAGAAGAGCCTTAGGCTCGTGGACGCCTATACTCTCCAAGAGAGGCTCGGAGCTATGACTCACGACGGAGCTCTGAGGAATTGACGCTTTCTGAATGCGACGCTTGATTGAGCAGACTCTGGGTCTATCCCATTGGGGGCATCCCGCCCATGCCACCCATTCCGCCTCCGCCTGGAGGTGTCGGGGGTGCCTTCATCTTGCTCGATGCGATTACGTCATCTATCCTCAGGATCATACACGCCGCCTCGGTGGCCGCCTGGAGGATTTGGAGCTTGACTGCTAGGGGTTCTACGATTGACTTTCCGTACATGTCCGCAACCTTCCCGTTCATCACGTCTACCCCGAACCACTTGCCTTCTTTCCCATGTCTCGCCCTGAGATCGACCTGTGTGTCGATGGGGTCCATGCCAGCGTTTTCGGCAAGCGTCATGGGTATCGACTCCATCGCATCGGCGAACTTTAGGGCAGCCAGCTGCTCTCTTCCGTAGAGCTTCTGCGCCCATGTCCTGAGTTGGCATGAGACTTCTTCCTCTGGGGCTCCGCCACCCGCGACTATCGCAGGCAGCTCCACGACGTCCTTGGTTACCATCAGAGCGTCATGCAGGGCCCTTTCGGCTTCGTCGACTATGCGCTGGGTTCCGCCCCTCACGAGGATGGTCACCGCCTTCGGGTTCTTGCATCCTTCGATGAAGACCCACTTGTCGTCTTCCAGCTTCCTCTCTTCGACGAGCTTCGCGTATCCCAGGTCCTTGCTCGTAAGGTCGTCGAGGTTGGTGACCATTCGCGCACCCGTGGCTTTCGCGAGCTTGGTCATGTCGCTCTCTTTCACGCGCCTAACAGTGAGTACGCCCGCCTTTGCAAGGAAGTGTTGCGCGAGGTCGTCGATTCCCTTCTGGCATATGACCACGTTTGCTCCAGCATCCTTGATCTTCTCGACCATCCCCTTCAGGATGTTGCTCTCCTCGTCCATGAACTGTTGCATCTGTGCAGGGTCGTTAATCCTTATCTCCGCTGAGAACTCCGTCTTCTCGATTTCAAGCGCCGAGTTGACGAGAGCTATCTTCGCCTCCGCAATCCTCTTCGGCATGCCCGAATGGACGACCTCCTTGTCCAGGACCATCCCGCTGATGAGCACGGTATCGGTGATTGACCCTCCCGGCTTCTTCTCGACCTTTACGTTGTCTATGTCTGCCTTCAGACCCTTCTCACCCTTCTCGGTGATCAGCATGATGGCGTCCACGACGACCCGTGCCAGATGAGGCGAATCCTCGTTCACGAGCTTCGTAAGCATGCTCGTGTTGGCTACGTTCAGGAGGTCCGACCTGCCTGTCGGGTTGACCTTCTCCGCGATATCTTCGAGGATCTTCTGCGCCTTCTCGGCTGCCCTAAGGTAGCCATCTACTATCACCACTGGATGGACCTCTTTGTCGATCAGGTCTTCTGCCCTTTGAAGCAGCGCGCCTGCGACGACCACGGCTGATGTCGTGCCGTCTCCCACTTGGTTGTCCGTCGCCTTTGCAATCTCGACCATCATCTTCGCGGCCGGGTGCTGGATGTCCAGCTCTTTCAGCATCGTAGCCCCGTCGTTGGTTATCGTGACGTCGCCCATCGAATCGACGAGCATCTTGTCCATTCCACGCGGTCCGAGCGATGTCCGCACAACCTCAGCGATGAGCTTCGCAGCTGCAATGTTATTGCGTTGCGTCTCCCTTCCTCTCGACTCGCTGGATCCTTCCTTCAGAATTATTACTGGTTGTCCTGTTGCTGACATATGAATTGCGAAACTATACAACTTCGTGTTGTATATAAGAATTGTCGTGTCCGCCCCCGACATCCTCTGCAGAAGGTGCTAGGTTGGCGTTTTGCCATCGGTCACGGGAGCTATAGGCCGCTTGCCACTCGCTTTCCAAGCTCAGGGTCAGCTCTGGAAAGGTTCTCGACCATACGTCGCTGAATTGGCTTGTCTGCTTTTCCCAGCGAATCAACTATGTTGTCAATCAAATGGTCCTGATCAATCTTACTGAGTGAACAATAGCGCCCGCCTGCCTGTTCGAAGTCGTTCGTCTTGCTGATCTTCTGACGCAAGATGTCCCCCTCGAGGTGATTGTGAATGGTGGCGGTGGCTGGTGCTTCACGTGGCATTCCGCCCGCCAAAGTATTGGGTTCGTAGTTGACTGTTCCTCCGCCGTAGGGTGTGTACTGCATGGCTCCATCGCGTTGGTTGTTGCTTACTGACGTCTGCGGTCGATTGACTGGAAGTTGTAGATAATTGGCGCCGAGTCGATGCCGCTGGGTATCTGGGTATGAGAAGATTCTACCTTGCAGGAGCTTGTCAGCGGAGAACTCGATTCCTGGAACTATAGAGGCAGGGGCGAAAGCAGACTGCTCCACTTCGGCAAAGTAGTTCTCAGGGTTGCGGTTGAGCACCATCTTGCCTACAGGCATGAGCGGAAACTTGTCCTCAGGCCAGGTCTTTGTAGCATCAAGCGGATCGAAGCTCTGCTTCAATTCATCGCCAATCTCCATGACTTGGACCTTCAATTCATATTCTACCGTCTTGCCTGAAGCAATTGCGTCGCGCAAGTCGCGAGTGGCAATGTCAGGATCCTCGCCGGCTAGGCGAGTAGCATCATGTCGGTCAATAGCCTCTACTCCCTCTTTCGGCTTCCAGTGATACTTAACATAAACCGCTTTGCCTTCGGCGTTCACCCACTTGTATGTGTTGACGCCAAATCCTTCCATCTTCCTGTAGCTCTTGACTGTTCCTCGGTCCGAGAAGAGCCAGGTGATCATGTGGGTAGATTCAGGAGTCAGCGAGATGAAGTCCCAGAAGCGACTGTTTGCAGACGAGCTTGTAGGGTAACCAGTGTCAGGAGCAGGTTTGAACGCGTGTACCATGTCTGGGAACTTGATGGCGTCTCGTATGAAGAAGACAGGCAGGTTGTTTCCTACCAGGTCGTAGTTTCCATCTTCGGTGTAGAACTTGACGGCAAAACCTCTGGGATCACGAACTGTGTCTGCGGATCCTCGTGAACCAACCACAGTGGAGAACCGGACAAGAACGGGTGTCTTCTTATTTGGGTCCTGAAGGAACTTCGCATGGGTATACTTTGCCATGCTCTTGTATACTTGGAAGTAGCCGTATGCACCAGCGCCCTTGGCGTGCACTACGCGCTCAGGTATGCGCTCACGATCAAAGTGTGCGAGCTTCTCGAC
This sequence comes from uncultured archaeon, assembly GCA_963796355.1. Taxonomy (GTDB): domain Archaea; phylum Thermoproteota; class Nitrososphaeria; order Nitrososphaerales; family Gagatemarchaeaceae; genus UBA183. Next base: position 2,785 of record CAWCLD010000004.1, on the reverse strand, counting down.
CAAGTGCACATCTTGCAGCAACACAGGTCCACGTCCGCCGACGGCGAGTGAATTCTGATTGTCGGAGACAGGAACGCCTTGATTTGTCGTAAGATGTCTATCCTTCACAGCATGTCTGCTATTCTTCTTCATGAGGTTACCATTGATTATTGCACGTCTGCCGGTTAAAAGACTTCCTGGTTGGAAAGGTTTGGAGCAATCGGGCAGGTGCACTTAGTACTGAAAGTTCATTCCAAGTCCATCGAGATGAGAAGGAGCCTATTGGTTCATCTGCTGGATCGGCCCCATTCTCGGCGCCCTCTGGGCATGTCTGATCTACAGATTCGTCCTTGAGAGCAAGCAGTGACAGGGGTCGGAGATAAATACAGCAAGCGGAGGGCGCACGGAGTCATTGAAAGTATCGACGCTTAGGCTGACCAGAGAACATGCAAGGGAGCTCCTCGTCAAGATCGATTCTGCGATCGGGACAACGAAAGGGAGAGACTCGCGAGACATCCTGGTCAAGGTGCTCAATTCCAACGTGCCGACCTATTCTTGGGTGGGCCTCTACGCGCTGGACGGAAAGGACCTGGTCCTAGACGCGTGGTCTGGGCCTGCCGCTACAGAACACACACGCATCCCGATTGGGAATGGAATCTGCGGCTTCGCTGCGAAGGCCGGCAGAACGGAAATCGTCTCCGACGTCAGTAGGGACCCGCGATACCTCCAGTGCTTCCTTTCGACGAGGGCCGAGATTGTGGTCCCCGTATTCAAAGAGGGGGTAGTCATAGGAGAGATTGACATCGACAGCGACCAGCTGGATGCCTTCTCGTCTCTGGACAGAGAGTTCCTTGAGGCCGTGGCGAAAAAAGTGAGCGACCACTGGTCTCCCTAGGAAACTGTCTATAACCTATGTTATATCCTTAAATAGACTTAGAGGAGGCTCGTCTCTTCCACACTTGAAGCTAGAAATCAAGAATCTCCGCGCCTCCGTGGAAGGAAAGGAGATACTGAAGGGGGTTAACCTCACCATCGCACAAGGGGAGACCCACGCTCTGATGGGCCCGAACGGGTCTGGGAAGAGCACGCTGGCCTACACCCTGATGGGGCATCCGAAATACCAGGTCACCTCCGGCCAGGCACTGATCGACGGGGAGAGCATCATAGGCCTCACGCCCGACAAGCGGGTCAAGAAGGGGCTCTTTCTGGCATTCCAGTATCCCGTGAGCGTGCAGGGAGTGAGCATGTTCTCATTTCTTAGGGCCGCCTACAACAATTCTAGGCCTCCTGGTACCACCCCCCCAACCATTTTCGAGTTCAGGGAGGTCGTCGCCGAGAAGCTCAAGATGCTCAGCATGGATGAAGCCTTCCTGACCCGGTACCTCAACGAGGGCTTCTCCGGCGGAGAGAAGAAGAGGGCGGAAATCCTTCAGATGGCGTTGATGCAGCCAAGGTTCGCTGTCCTCGACGAGACCGACTCAGGCCTCGACATCGACGCACTTCGGATAGTAGCCGAAGGAATCAACAAGGTGTCCGGCCCCAACACGGGAACGCTCCTGATAACCCACTACCAGAGGATACTGAAGTACGTGAAGCCTCAGTTCGTACACGTGATGTACCAGGGGAGAATCATCGAATCCGGCGGGGAGGACCTTTCTAGACTGCTCGAAGAGAAGGGCTACACATGGATCAAGGGCTATGGGGGTGAGGAGGAAGTGGCCCAGCCGGCCCCATAATCCTTTTAACAGAGAAAATAACCTATGTTATATTCACCGGTGAGATGATGGCGTCTAAGGCGGACGTAGTTACCGACGATTACAAGGAGAAGTACGGGTTCAGCGACCCCATCGACTCCTACGTGGTACAGGGCGTAAAGGGCCTCAGCGAGAAGGTCGTCCAGGAGATAGTGCGGATTCACGACGAGCCCGCCTGGATGGAGCAGATCAGGATGAAGGCGCTCAGACACTTCTTGGACAGGAAAGCCCCTTCTTGGGCTCCTGAACTGGCGGACATCGACTACCAGGACTTCTACTACTACGCGAGCCCCACGAAGCAGGCTGCGGATTCCTGGGACCAGCTCCCTGAGTACATCAGGAATACGTACGACAAGCTTGGCATAAGCGAAGCCGAGAAGAAGTTTCTCTCTGGGGTGGGCGCGATTTACGAGAGCGAGGCCGTCTACCACAGCATCCAGGGCGAGCTCTCGAAGCAGGGCGTGGTCTTCACAGACACCGTGACGGCGCTCAAGGAGTACCCTGAAATCATGAAGAAGTACTTCGGGACTGTAGTCCCGTATCAGGACAACTACATAGCCGCCCTTCAGACCGCGGTTTGGAGCGCAGGAAGCTTCGTGCACGTCCCCGAGGGAGTCAAGGTCAGCATGCCGCTTCAGGCCTACTTCAGGATCAACGAGCGGAACATGGGCCAATTCGAGAGGACCCTGATCATCGGAGAACCTTACAGCGAGGTAACCTACATGGAGGGCTGCAGCGCCCCCGTCTATTCATCGCAGTCGCTTCACTCCGCGATCGTTGAGATAGTCGCGCAGAAAGGCTCCCTCGTGAAGTACACGACTCTGCAGAACTGGTCGAAGGATGTCCTCAACCTTGTGACAAAAAGGGCGCACGCCTACGAAGACTCGACAGTCTCCTGGGTCGACTTCAACGGCGGCTCGCGGCTAACGAGGAAGTATCCGTCGATCTATCTTCTTGGGCCCAGGGCAAAGGCCGACATCATCTCCGTGGCCTATGCAGGCGCGGGCCAGGTCCAGGACACTGGAGGAAAGGCGATTCATCTGGCGAGGGAT
>CAWCLD010000003.1:0-94942 GCA_963796355.1 uncultured archaeon | reverse complement strand
AACGCTTCAGTAGGTTCTTAGGGCGGAGCGGAGCGGAGCCTTAAGTTTGTATTGTTAGTTGCGTTCTAGCTCGGAGTAAGTGGTTTGCTCTTAGGTTTAGAGCGGTGGTTGGGTGCGTTTGTCGTCTGGAAGGTCAGGAGAGAGTTTAGAGAGTTTCGTTGAGCGTTGAGGATGCGGAGCGGTATTGTTTTATGGGTTGTTGGGTCTAATTACGGTCTGTTGTACCGTCATTTTGAAATAGTCTTGATGAGTTTGTGTGAGCCTATGGCGAATGAAAAGGTTCGGATGATACGAAGTTACCGAAACGAGGAAGGTGAAGTCCTTACCGAGGTGGGGGACTTTATGCCTGAAATCAGACGTCATTTTTGATGTCTTGATTTCGGGGGTTTCTTGTCTTGAGTTATCGAAAGCAGGATTATGATAAGCCTGTTTCTCCTTCGGCTTTGTTGGAGCCGAGCGAAATAGATGTGAGTGAGGCGGTTCAGATTGGGACTGAGGTTCAGCGTCGGAAACGGGGGAGGAAGAATTTTAGAATTCTTCGGGTTTCCCCTGTTTCTCCTAGCAAGCCGGTTGTAAAACCTGTGATGGTTGAGGAGAAGCTTGCTTATCATGTATTGGGGTTGCATGACCGTTTTTATGGTGATGCTCGTTTGATTCGTTCGAAGAATGAAGAGGTTCGGGCTTATCATTCTTATGATAAAGCTGGACAGGTTTTGACTTGTGAGCACGGTCGGATGATTCGTAGCAGGGTTGCGAGGCACCTTTGGTTCTATTGTCCGAAACTTGCGCTTTGGCGTAAGTTGAAGAATGGGAAGGTTGTACCTGATTTGCCTGCGATGTGGTTGAGGACTCTTGAAGAGTTCGAGGAATTTTCACGTGAGCCTGAGGCTTACAAAAGTGGTCGAGTGAAGCCTTCCAAACACAAGGGAGTTGTATTTGGGGCTTAGTTGGTGTTCGCGTTGTCGTCGGGTTGCTGATGTTCCGTTAGGTAGGCGCATTTGTGAGCGTTGCGCGATTGTTGCGACAGAGCGTAGGAGAATGTTGACTAACGAGCGTGTTGCTCGTTATCGTAAGCGGAAGCGGGAGCGAGTCTCAGTTAGTGTCCCTGCTTGATGCTGACGGTTGGGACGCGGTTAAGCGTCGGGAGTATATGCGTCGCGCTAGTGAAAGGCATGCTCGGTTCAAGGAGTTATGTTCCATGTATCTACCGGAGGGGAGTGGAGGGAACAGAGGGCGCGAAGCGCCCGAAGCGACCGGACCCAGCATGGAACAGATTCTCATTGAACGCGAGATTGAGTTTCAAGAGTGGGAGGCTGAGTATCTCACGAGGTCTAGTGTTGTTCGGCGTGTTAGCAGAAAAGGGGGTTAGGGGAGAGTTGTTGCTCTCCCCTCAAGTATCGAGAGGATGCGTTTGTTTTGCGTTTCTATTCTGTTTAGTTGCTCTTGAGTTTCCGCGTTTGTTGATGTGGGTGTTTGTGCGTCCAGTGATAACTCGCTTGTCGGGTTGAGGTATGGCGCGAGTAGTTGGTCGTAGATTCTGAGGAATCTTAGTTTATTGGTTTGTGCGTAGTTCAGTGCGTTTGCTCCAATGTTTGGCGTTGAGCCTTCTAACCAGTTGAATACGTTGGCGGGTATGTTTCGCGCTTCTGCTATTGTCTTGAAGCGTTGTCGGAAGTACTTGGCGGTTAGCCTGACTTTGAAGTTCAGGCGGCAGTATTCTGTTATGTCGTGTGCGACTTTTTGTATGTCTTCGAAGATGGTTGGGAATTCGTATTCTGTCGCGTATTGGATGGCTGGTTGAATTATTCGAGTCGGGACAAATGCGAAGTGTGGGAGTCTTGTCTTGACTTGGAATTTGTCTGCGTCTTTGGAATAGTCGATTATCGAGTATTCTTCGTTGAACGGTCTTACTTGGTTGGTGCGAGTCTTGGCGAGTTGTTGAGGTCTTAGTCCTGTGTACGCTAGTGCTAGGATGACCGATTGTTGTCTGTGGCTTAGTCCGTTGAATATGTCTCGTAGTGTGATTGGGTCTATTTCTTCGGGCGTTCCGTTGAAGTGGTTGTCGATGTTGACGCCTGTTAGGATTAGCCCGTTTTTGTGGAATAGTCCTTTGATGTATGTCGCGTCGCCTCTGTGTGAAGGCAGAGGTTCGAGGTTGCTGAATTCTGTGAGTTTTGTGCTTGTTTCTTCGAGCGTCTTTGGGTCGTGCTTGCACGATTCGATGAGGGTGTGTAATCCGTTTTTGGTGTAGGTGACTCGTAGATGCTCGAAGAATGTTCTCGTAGCGTGGACGGCTTTTTCTGTTGTTCTTTCGCTTACGGTGTGGACGGTTTCACCGTTGACTTTGGCTGTGTTCTTGACTTTGTTGCTGAGAGCGTCGAGGTAGTGGATGATTGCCTTATCCTGAAGGATGAGGGTTTCATCTGGTAGTCGTCTGTTTGGTCGGGGGCTGAAGGCCCGTCTAGGACGCTCTAGGTTCTTATAGGGCTTATCTGGAAAGGCTCTTCATGATTCCTTCACCTCAGCCGAAGGGAAAACTCGTTGGATTCAAGACGCTTCAGGAGAGATTCAGCTACTACGCGCTGGATGACGGTACAGTCCTAGGTGTGAAGCCGTCGGTCGTGAAGGTGTACAGGCTCCAGAACTCCGACAACAGCCTAGCGCTGTCTCCAGACGGAACTCCAGCGTACTTCTACCAGACTCAGAACATCACCCAGGTGCTCAAGCCCGAGGAGTACAGGTCGTTCAAGGGCGACGAAATCGCCGAATGAGCAGGCCCTACCTGGCCTCCGAAGACTCTGCGCTGCTTAGGGAGGCCCTCAAGACCTACGCGGGCGGAAACGCCCTCGAAATCGGCGCAGGAAACTGCGGCAATCTGATCGTGCTTGCTCTAGGCTTCGAGACTGCAGTCGGAACTGACATTGTCATGCCTGGAATGACTGATTGGAGAGGTTCGGGCGCAGACTTCCTGATGGCCGACGGGGCGTCCTGCCTTCGGTCAAGCTCTTTTGATCTTGTCACATTCAACCCTCCTTACTTGCCCGCTGAAGTCGCGGATGACCCCTCCACCGAAGGTGGTGTCTCCTTGGAGGTGCCAATGAGGTTCCTCCAAAATGCCCTCCGGGCAGTCAAGCCGACGGGGAAGATCGTCATGCTCTTGAACGACCAAGCCGTTATCGGAGAGTTCGAGGCCGAATGCTCGCGCCATGCGTTCAAACTGGCGAAGGTAGCGACGAAGCACCTGTTCTTCGAAGACTTGTCTGTTTACGAAGCATCTGCGCTATAGCAGAGAGCAGAACCAAGACCTCCACTCGGTTGACAGGAGTCCTGGGGAGCACCCCGCCCTCGCAGAAGAGTAGCGCCAGAAAGAGTTCACCTTCATCCTGGATTCCACTGCCCTTGAGGCTATGATGGCAAACAGGGGCGGCCTGGGTCGGCGGAGCTTCCAAGAGATTAGGGGAAGCCGGTTAAGAAAGGGTATTCTCAAGAATGGGAATTGTACTGCCGCGTTAAATAGGGAGGCACTACCCTAACATATTCGGGAGCATGCTAAGACAGGTATCGTTGGAAGTCAACGCTGAGAACAAGCTGCAAGACGCGGCAAGGGAGTTCGGAACCAAAATCAATGTCGTAGACTGCAAACCCTTCAACAAGAAGGGAATGACCTTACTCCTGGAAATGAAAGGTGAATCTGAAGCCTTGAGGAAGACTGTCTCAGCAATCCGAAGGCAAGAAGGAGTCAGGCAGGCCCTAGAAGGAGACGACGGTGGCGAGACGCTTCCGTTACTGCTGGTGCTTGACAGACCCAGCATCTGCCGGGCATCGAGTGACTCTGCGATAATCTGTCTGGACTGTCCGCTTAACGCTGAGAGCCAGCCCGCCTCGTGGCGGTTCATCGTGAGGAGAACCAACGACCTGAGACAGATTCTGTCCAGACTAAGTCAGGACGGCGTCGAGACACGGATCGAAGACGTTTCGCCGCTGGATCAAAAGGCGACCCTGACGGGACGACAGAAAGAGATTATTGCGACAGCAGTCGCGCAAGGATACTTCGAATTCCCCAGGAAGATCAGCTTGACGAACCTCAGCCAACTCGTGGGAGTCAAGCCGTCCACCCTGAGCGAGATCCTCCGTAGCGCGGAGCGACGCATAATGGAGAACGCGGTCGGTGTTCCCTTTCCGGAAGATTAGCCTGCGTCGTGCCCTTCTGTACCCACCGCTGACCGAACCTCCAGTCAGAGGCTCGAAGGGCTACAATTCATTCTGTACTGCAGATTATGCGCTCAGAAGCACGTTGGAAGACTGCCCATCATCCGTGGCTCGCCGCTGACAGGTGTGGAGAAGATCGTCCGCGCCAAGAAAGAGACAAATCCGAACATCAAGCTCAAGACCGTCGAGACGATACTGGATGAGCCTTAGCCATCGAGCGATTCTACACGTGCCCCGACCCATGTCCATCAATCGAAGACTCCCAGGAACCGCCTCCCAGGATTTGCTCCTGTTCAGGGGTCTTCGCGAGCTGAGGTATTCAATGGCGCCCTGGCCGGGATTTTCGTCTTGGGATTTCGAACCCGGGTCACGACCGTGACAGGGTCGCATACTGACCTCTATACTACCAGGGCGTCTGAGAACCCCGTTCTTTGACAGTTATTTAATCTGCAAGGAAACGTACGACGTCCCTTGAATTCTAATGGAGTCTTCAGGGTGGTCGAGTGGCTATACGGGTCGTGTGTGGCTAAGGCAGCGCATGTCTATGTGCCTTTTGTGCCTCTCGGTACTAATCAGCTTGCCCCACTTCGGACAGAGAGACATGTAACCATTCTGCGTCTGTTGACAGATGCATGTTGCTACCCCTCACCAGAATTGCCCACGAAGGCGACCAGCAGGGTCCGGAGAGTTGTTTCAGACCTGTGTCCTATCTCACGCTGGAGGAAGTGCTTCTTCCTTCCCGTCGAGCATCTTCATGTAGTAGCGTCCCGATGTCCTCCTAGTATAGTAGTAGTCGTAAAGTGAAATGTGCTTTGGCTTGAGGCTCATTAGATACTCGTGGACTCTCTGGGCTGCCTCTCTCCCTTTCTCCATCGCCGTCACTACTAGGCTTTCCCCGGTGACGACATCACCAGCTGCAAAAACACCCTGAATTGACGTCTGGTAGTCGCCGTCGATTACTATGGCGCTCTTCGGGCCGACCTTGAGCCCAGCCTGCTTCTGGATGAAGGAGTTGGGACCTCTTCCAATCGCCACAATTACAGAGTCGCACTTCAATTCGACCTCCTCCCCCGTTGGCTCTGGGCTCCTTCTACCGCTCGCGTCCACAGCCCCAAGCCTCATGACCGTCATGGTTGTGCTTGAGAGCGTCCCACCAGAGCCATTGTAGGACTTCGGAGCCATCAAGAACTTCAGCTGCAGACCTTCCTCCTTCCCCTCGTCGATAAGAATTGGATCGACGGGCATCTCGACCTCAGTCCTCCTGTAGACTATAGTCACGTTCCCCTCCGTGAGCCTCAGCGCCGTTCTCGCGCAGTCGAGGGCGCTGTCGCCTCCACCTATGACCAAGATATTCTTGCCGAGTTTATACTTCGGGTCGGCCAGATACACGTTCACGCCCCTACTGAAGACGTCCTCAAGAAACTTGTAGCCATCGTAGACGCCCTTCAAGTTGGAACCCGGGGTGTCAAACTTGGAGACGTCTTTGGCCCCTGTAGCCAACACAACGGCGTCATATTCTGACCTGAGGTCGGCGAGGCTGACTTCCCTGCCCACCCTGACACCTTTCTTTGCTTCGATACCCATATCAAGGATTCGCTTTACTTCATACTGCAGAACGTCTTTGGGCAGGTGGTAGTCAGGTATGCCATACCAGGCGGTACCACCGAGGAACGGTAGCTCTTCGTAGATAGTAACAGAGTGGCCGTACCTGTTCAGCAGCTCGGCAGCCGCCAAGCCTGCCGGACCGCCACCGACGACAGCCACGCGCTTCCCAGTTTCCTTGGACACGCTGGGGTAGGGTTGCTTTGACTGCGTCCGCTCCCAATCTGCGACGAACCTCTGAATCATACCCGAGGCAACGGGGTGTCCTTGAGTCCCGACGACGCACGCAGCTTCGCATAGGCTGTCGAGTTGAGGACAACACCTAGCGGTCGTTCCGGGAAGAGCGTTGGTCTCCCTGACCCGGCGGTAGGCCGTCACGAAGTCGCCCCTCGCCACCGCCTCGCACATGCCTCTGATGTCGGTCTGAACCGGGCAGATGTCTATGCAAGCGGGGTTGCCACATGTAACGCATCTGTCAGCTTCCGCCATCGCTTCTTCCATTGTGTACGAGAGCTGCACTTCCGAGAAGTTCCCCTTCCTCGCCTCAGGCTTCGACTTCGGGAACGGGAACTCGACCACTCGGTCGGTCTTGAGGGACATTATCTCTTCTGGGTGGTTGCCCCGGTGTTCTACTTTTAAGCAAATGAGACGATTCTCAATGTTGGAATCGGAGCCTGGAGAAGGGACAGCCTTGGGCTCGACGAAGACGTGTCATCTTGGCGGCGAATTTAAAGTGATTTGTGAATGCCCCATTGAACCATCTAAGGCTTTATCGGCGGGGCGTTTCCTCGCCTAAGTGCGAGGTAACTGGTCACGGCAAGAGTTGTGCTCGTGTCGGACACGACGCTGAATCGGCAGTATGGCAACTTCCCGCTGCTTGACTTCTTGCCATGTGCTCCCTCTGGCCAAGTCCCGCGGGTCGTTTGGGAGTTCTTGAAAGGGAAGCCCCCGCCGGCGATCAGAGGCCGGACTTCCATTGCCCCCTACGCCCTCAGGAAACTCGAGTCGGCGCTCCTGGCCAAGCACGAGCCCGAAGAGATTGTTGTGGCCCACGAGAATCACCTCAAAGAGGCTGTTCGGGACGACACGGAAGTGATAGGAGTCTACACTATGGACCCGCTGGGCCTGGGGCCCCTGGCGATGAGCTACTCCCTCTTGTTTTCGGATGCATCGAAGTCGTGGGTCAGGCTGGAGTTCGAGTCCTTGATGACGAGGCTCAACAGGGCCAGGGCCGGCAAGAAGGCCAAGCTCGTCGTCGGTGGTCCCGGCGTGTGGGAACTGACGGTCCTCCCTGAGCAAATGGAGGCGCTCGGAATTGACCTCGCCTTCCAGGGCGAGGCAGACGACATCGCCAACGAGTTGTTCGAGGACTTCTCGACGGGAGCGATTTACGGGAGTGAGTACTTCCAAGGGTTCTCGAGCTTCCGGGACGACTTCAGGCGAAGCTGGGTGTCACACTCAAGATTCGTGTCGCGCAAGCTTGGGCAGAAGCAGTTCCCGAATCTGGACGAGATACCATTGATCAAGGGGCCCACAGTGAAGGGGTTTGTCGAGGTGATGAGAGGTTGCGGAATAGGTTGCGATTTCTGCGAAGTAACTCTCAGACCACTCCGGTACTACACCACTGAAATGGTGAAGAGCGAGGTGGCGGTCAATGTGGCGGCCGGCAACACGAACGCCTGGGTGCACAGCGACGAGATCTTCGCCTACAAGCACGAAGCGCACTTCGTTCCCAACCAGGATGCCATCGAGGAGCTCTTCAGGGCGATAATGTCCGTTGATGGGCTCGTGTCAGCCAACCCAACACACGGGCGGATTTCTATCCCTGCAGCGTACCCAGAGCTTCCGCGGGCCATCAGCAGAATCGTCAGAGCGGGCCCCAACCACTGGGTGGGAGTCCAGGCAGGCATAGAGACTGGGAGTGAAAGACTGGCCGCAATCCACATGCCGAACAAGACCCTTCCACTAAAGATCGGACCGGACGGAGAATGGCAGGAGATAGTCCTCAAAGGGTTGGCGAACCTGAATAGGGCTTACTGGAGGCCGGCGTTCACGATACAGGTGGGTCAGATGGACGAGACGCCGGAGGATAACTGGGAGACTGTCAGGCTGGTCAACAGGATGGGCGCGCTAGAGGTGGGCGGTAGGCCTGCTGAGTTCACGATCACGCCGATGCAGAACATACCTCTGGGGACAATCAAGGGCAAGGAAGGCAATCGCGAGATCTTGGACGCTTCTCAACTAGCAGTCTATTACGCATGCTATTTCCAACTCATGAGAACCGTCGCGAGGAACGCGATGAAGGACAGCAGTGGGAATCCCTTGAAGCGAGCGGTGGTGACTACGGCTCTCAGTCTCGGCAGCTGGCGTTTGCTTGGGCTCATCGAGAACATCTGCAAGAGGCGGGGAGTAGACTTGGAGAAAGTGAAACGGTACGGCCTGGAACAACGAGAGAATGTCAGGCTGAATGTCAGCTGACCAAGAGGACAATTCAATCCACAAAGGAGGGCTTTGTCATTCAAACGAGCGTCGGGCTCACGTCCCGAGCCTCCAGGAGTTCGGCGAAGGATAGTCTACAGTCGCCTAGACTGATCCGAGTTCTGCGGGTTTCGAATGCCGTAATAGCCTCGAACCGAGCATCTTCCGATAAGACAAATCCGACTCGAGTTTCTCTCTGCGGGCCCGACGGGAATCGAACCCGTTTCGGGGGCGTCGCCTGACCCTCGGGTTAAAAGCCCGATGCTCTACCTGATTGCTCTCCTGCTGGAACTAAGCTACGGGCCCGCGTCACTGCTCGCGACATTACGGGTATTTGACTCTGAAAGAAGCTGTCACCCGATAAGCGAGCGGACAAGAGAAAGGCTCTGTTTCATGCCTTTCGGGTCGCCATAGGGCGTTTCCATGATCAGGGGTCTTTCAGTAACCCCCCTATATTGAAGGAAGGCCTTCATCCCCTTCATTCCGATCTTTCCTTTCCCGATGTTCTCATGCCTGTCGAAGTTGCAGCCCAAGGCGCCCTTCGAGTCGTTCAGATGGATTACCTTGATGCGTTCGTAACCAACGGAGTCATCGAAGATGGCCATCGACCGGCTTACCGACTCTGGTCCCGAGAGGTCGAACCCTGAGGCGAAGGCGTGGCAAGTGTCCAGACAGACCCCGACCCTCTCTTCCTTCTTCACCCTGTCCAGGATGAGCCTCAGCTCTTCGAACCTTGAGCCGACGCTGTTCTTCTGACCCGCCATGTTCTCGAGCAGGATGATGGTCTCCCCGTCACTCGAAGCGAGTGCCTGGTTGACCGCGTCGGAGACATTCTTCACGCCGAGCATGGTCCCACGGCCCAAGTGGCTCCCTACGTGCGCCACCAGGTAGTCGATTCCGAGGACGTCGCATCTCTTCACTTCCTCACGGAGGGAGAGCCTGCTTGCCTTCACCGTCGCCTTCTCTGGTGAAGCCAGGTTGGGAAGGTATGGCATGTGAGCGACTAGGAATCTGAATCCCGACCTCTTCCTCTTGTCACGGAATGCCTCAGTTTGGTCCTTCTCCAAGGGCTTGAACCTCCAGGTGCGTGGGTTCCTGGTGAAAATCTGGAAGGTCGTGCACCCGATTTCCTGGGCCCTGTCGAAGGCGAGGTCCAGGGACTTCTCTATCGATATATGGAGTCCTATGAGGGGCTCGCTTGGCATCCTAAGCAAAATGGGCAGAGAGTGGGTTTATGGGCGTTTCCGACCGTAACCCACGCTCTTCTCCTTCTTCTTCTCTTCTCGCTTAGCGCTTCTTCGTCTTCGGCTTCAGTGATGCCTTGGAAGCCGCGGTGCTCCTGACTGGAGCGGTCCTGCGCCTGTACGTCCGAGTCGGCTTCTTAGAGATGGTTGGTGCTCCGAAGGAAGTGACAGATGGCGCGGCGTACTGGACTGGGGCAGGAGTCGGCTGCACAGTCTCGTAGATTGCCTGGACTGGGGACGGAGCAGGCTCAGCCACGGTCGTTGCCACCGCGGCCGGAACCCCCACTGCCTGCTCCGTCGGCGGAGCGTAAGACTCGATTGACGTCATCGAGTCGATGGAATTTCTCTTCCTCGGGTGTCCCAAGTAGCCCTTTGGTGCCGCGTATAGCACCGCCACGACGCCAATGAAGGCGCCAAGCAAGACAGTTGCTAATTCAAGGACCATTGTTGATGTTGATACAGTCTCCGAGGGCTCTTCTAAGCCGAAGTCAAACATGATACACAAACGCATCAGGTTCTATGAACCAGTCGCGCGTCCCCGCCCGGTCAAAATCCGAAGGTGGGTCGTTCCCGACTCCCGGAGATTGCTTTTATATTTGAGATGCCCTATTGTCTGGGACAGCCATGATGCAGGTCCAGTACGAGAAGGTCTGCATGGAGATGTACAAGTTCGACAGGCGGGTCAGGTATTCAGCGATTCTCGATGAGACAGGGAGGCAGATTGCCGGCGGCATGCGCAGGGGGATACCATCGCTGGAGCCTCAGAGCGAGGACCTACGGTTAATCGCGAATATCACGATTCAGCTGAGCACAGACAAGACTTGGGACAGGTTCTTCGGACGGAGCCAGTACACCTTCATCAAGAGGGAGAAGGTCAACATCCTGACCTTCAGCATCGGGAACAAGCTGCTTCTGGTCTCGACCGAGCCGGACTTCACTCTTCAGCAGGCGCAAGATCTCCGGAACCAGATAGTAACGAACCACGCGACAGAATTCGGATAAAGGGGATGAGTTAGGTCAGTTAAGACCTAGCTCAGGGAACTTCGCTTGGGTGAGACCCAATTCGCCTTGGAGAGCTCTGATGCGCTCGGCGTACTTCTTCATGTCCGCCGTGTTCTTCTGAACCTTGCCGACCTTGTAGCCTCTCCAGGCCTTCTTTAGGGCGCCCCATGTCTGACCTTTGCTGTATTGCGACGTGTATATTCGCCTGAGAGAGGTTCCGCTCTCATGATATTTAAGGTTCTGCGGCGCTAGGACGCACTTCAAAGGGGACCCTATTCCCGTTGTAGTCGAAGACCCCGACGTGCGATGAGTCGCCGTAGGGATATCCCATTATCACCATGATCTTTCCCATTGAGTGGAGCCTGTCCTCGTGGGAGGGGTTGGCGTTCCCGGACGGGTGGGAATGGGCGACCCCCATGTAGGACATGTCCACCGGGAGCATGAACCAGTTGAAGGATGAGTAAGAGTGGGCGTGCACTGCTGCCGGAGGGACCATCACGCTAGTGACCTCGACCACGCCCTTCTTCGACTTTCCCCGGAGGATCAGGATCCCCTCGTTCGGATAGGCCATCCGCGAGTAGGTCAGGAGGCTGTCCATAACGTGAGACGCGAAGATCACCTTTTGGACGGGCAAATCATGCACCTATCTCAGAAGCTTGACGAAGTTCCCCATGACTCTGTTTCCCGCAGGATTGTCTGGAGTGTAACGCTCGGGATGAAACTGAACACCATAGAAGGAGCGCCTCTCCTGCTTCATCGCCGCTATGGGGCTCGTCTCGCTCCTTGCTAGGAGCTGGAAGCCTGCAGGCAGCGTCTGGACGACTTCCTGACGGGACTCGAGAAGCATGAGGTCCCGGGGAAGTCCCGAGAAGAGAGAATCCCTGCACGAGCACAGTTGTCTTTACAAACCTTAAGCACATTCTCTTTGTCCTTCACGACGCCCGAGCCAAACGCATGAGCCATCAGCTGGTGACCGAAACAGACGCCAAGGAGCGGGACCTGCGCGTCTCTTATCGCGTTGACCTCGGCAATGAACTTCTTCTGGGCGTTCTCCTCCGACATCATGTCCGGGGCGCCGCTCAGCGCAACCCCATCGAACTCGTTGAACCTCGAAGCCCCCGTCCCAGTCCAGTCCGTGGAGGTCACTTCAGCCCCATTCTCCGTGAGGGACTTCCTCAGCTTTTCGAAACACTCGGTAGTTGGGTAGTTGTTGACCGCCAGGACTCTGACCAAGAACCGAGACAACCGAACGCGTCTGGATTTGAACTTTCGGGGATGAGTCATGTGGGGTTCGGGAAGCCCGGCGGAGGAGAAATCCGCGCCTCTGGATGTCTCGAGACCCCAAACAGGTCAATCAGGGAAAAGGGTTTAAATGTAGAGCCGAGGGCGTCGGACAAAAGGAGTTAAGAAAAAGAGAATGTTTGCACCTTCGGCAGGATACGACAGGGCGATCACCATATTCTCGCCCGACGGGCGCCTGTACCAAGTTGAGTACGCCCTCGAGACGGTGAGACGTGGAAGCCTCGCGGTCGGCATCAGGACCAAGGAAGGGATTGTGCTAGCCGTGGAGGAGAAGGGACGGAAGCTCCAGAGCGACGACTCCGTGATCAAGATGTTCCAGATCGACGATCATGTAGGGGCCGTTGGGGCCGGATACATCCCCGATGCGCGCATACAGGTCGACAGTGCGAGGGTCATGGCTCAGAGCAACAGGCTGATCTACGACGAACCGGTCGACGTCGAGGCGATAGCAAAGCGGATCGCCGACATGAATCAGCAGTACACCCAGTACGCCGGCGTAAGACCCTTCGGAGTCTCCCTCATCATCGCGGGGGTCGACGAGAACAACGGGCCGGTGGTCTACCTGGCAGACCCTACGGGGACCTACTCGGGCTTCCATGCGATCGCGATCGGGCAGGGGAGCGACCAAGTCAACGACTACCTCGAGAAGAACTACACCATGGACCTGTCTCTTGACGCTGCCGCCACGCTGGCCATCGAATGCATCTACCTCGTGAGCGAGGACAAGACGGGCACCGCGCACATCAAGGTCGCGGTCGTGGACGCAGTGTCCAAGAAGATGAGGAGGCTCACAGAGGAGGAAGTGGGCAAGAATGCCGCGAGCGCAAGGACGAAGTCGGACAAGCCCTCTGCAAAGAGCTCCTAGGTAACAGCGTTCGCGTTTGAGCGGGACCTTCGGGCACGGGGGCGGGGAGTTCAAGCCGAGGACGAGAGAAGCATCAAAGTTCACCACCGTCCGTCTGACGCTGGAGGGGGACCACTTCGAGATACTCGTCAACCCCGACTCGGCGCTGAGCTTCAAGCAGGGGAGGAACGTGGAACCGTCTCAGGTCATCGCCGTCGACGAGGTATACGCGGACTCCACCAAGGGCCTCAGGGCCAACAGCGAGAAGCTGAAGAAGTACTTCGGCACCGACGACCACGCCAAGGCGGCGCTGGAGGTGCTCAGGCGCGGCGAGCTGAACCTGACCCAGGAGCAGAGGAAGAGGCTCACCGAAGAGAAGAGGAAGGCAGTGGTGGCGATGATCTCGAAGAACTTCGTCGACCCCAAGACTACGCTTCCTCACCCCCCGCTGAGGATCGAGCAGGCGATGCAGGATGCCAGGGTGACGATAGACCCGTTCCGGGACGTGAACGAACAGATGAAGCTGGTAGTCGAAGAGCTGAGAGTGATCCTGCCCCTGAAGTCTGAGAAGGTGAAGCTCCAGGTGAAGGTCGCGGCCCAGTACGCGGGGCAGACCATAGGGATACTGAAGAACTTTGGAGACATCCTGAAGGAGGACTGGGGCGCCGACGGGGCGCTTTCTGCAATAGTAGAAATACCAGCTGGCGGACAGCCTGGCCTGCTGGACCGCCTCGGTTCTACGACGAAAGGAGCGGCGCAGGTTTCAGTGGTGAGATAGCGATTTGCCAATGATAGAGAGGAAGCAGGTGATTCCCGGAGACGTGATAACCAGAGGGAACTATCGCTACGGGAGCTACATCGAGAAGAGGGGCGACGAGTACGTGGCGCTCAGGGTGGGGCTCGCCGAAGTGAGCCACG
This sequence comes from uncultured archaeon, assembly GCA_963796355.1. Classification (GTDB taxonomy): domain Archaea; phylum Thermoproteota; class Nitrososphaeria; order Nitrososphaerales; family Gagatemarchaeaceae; genus UBA183. The sequence goes on along the minus strand of CAWCLD010000003.1, from coordinate 81,343 downwards.
AAGGCGTCAAGCTCAACCCGCTGACGGGACCCTACCTCCCCAGGGCCGATGACCAGGTGATCGGAAAGGTAGTCGACATAAACGGCTTCGGATGGGTGGTCGACATCAACTCATGCTTCGACGGCTTCCTCCCGGCTTCGTTCGTCTTCGGAAGAGAGTTCTCCCCCGCCACTCACGACCTGAGCTCGAAATTCAGGATCGGCGACGTCATAGGAGCGAGGATCGAGTCTTTCGACAGGTCCAGGGACCCCCAGTTGAGCATAAGGGGGGAGGGGTACGGGAAGATTCCGGAGGGCGAAATCATTAAGATGTCACCCACAAAGGTGCCCCGGCTCATCGGGAGAAGGGGTTCGATGATCAATCTAATCAGCGAGAGGACCGGCTGCGACGTCCAGGTCGGACAGAACGGGGTCATAGTCGTGGTCGGGCCGCCGGAGGGGATAGTGAAGACGGCGAACGTGATCAAGATGATAGACAAAGAAGTGCACGGTGCGAACCTGACGGGAAAGGTCGAGGAATACCTTGGAGGGAGCAGCGGTGGAAGCTAAGCGGAAGCTCATCCGCGAAGACGGAAAGAGACTCGACGGCCGGAAGTGGGACGAGCTCAGGCCAATCTCCTTGGAGGTGGGCCTGCTGAAGAACGCAGACGGCTCGGCGTACATTCAGTGGGGCAAGAACAAGATCATGGCCGCGGTCTACGGTCCGAAGGAGGTCCACCCGAAGCACCAGGTCCTGCCTGACAGGGCCCTGCTCAGGACGAGGTACCACATGGCGCCCTTCTCAGTCGACGAAAGAAAGAACCCGGCACCCTCCAGGAGGGAGATAGAGATCTCCAAGGTGATAAGGGAGGCTCTCGTGCCGGCCGTGATCGTCGAAAACTACCCCAGGACCGCGATAGAGGTCTGGGTCGAGGTGTTGCAATCGGACGGAGGCTCAAGGGTCGCCGGCATCACTGCCGCGTCGCTCGCTCTGGCCGACGCAGGCATCGACATGAGGGACCTCGTCGTCGGGTGCTCGTGCGGGATCGTCGATTCGCAGGTCGTTGCCGACTTGGACGACACCGAGGACAAGGAGGGGAGCGGAGACATGCCAGTTGCGATCATGCCCAACCTCAACCTGGTGACGCTGTTGCAGGTGGACGGGGACTACACGAGAGAGAACTTCCAGAAGGCGTTCGAACTGGCAATCGCGAAGGGGAAGGAGGTCTACGCGATGCAGAGAGAGGCCCTGACCAAGAAGTTCTTCAGCGGCGAGGCACCAGCTTCGGCAGAAATGGAGGAGAGTTGCAGTAGAAGGATGTCGATGAAGAAGAACTACGTGGTGGAGACGATCAGGAAGGCACAGATGGTCGAGCTGCTCGCGAGGGGCAAGAGGCTCGACGAGAGGACTCCCGACCAGCACAGGCCGATAACGATCCAGACCGGCATAATCCAGAAGGCGAACGGTTCGGCGATCGTAACTCTGGGGAACACCGAGGTCATAGCTGGCGTCAAGATCGCGACAGGGACCCCATTCCCGGACACCCCAAATCAGGGGCTGCTCGTGGTCAACGCGGAGATACTTCCAATGGCTTCGCCTTACGCGGAGCCGGGTCCCCCTTCCGAAGACGCGATAGAGCTGGCGAGGGTCGTCGACAGAGGGGTCCGCGAGTCAGAGATGGTCGACCTCAAGAAGCTGTGCATCGTTGAGGGCAAGACCGTCTATACGGTGTTCGTCGACGTCAACATAATGAACGTAGACGGCAACCTCTTCGATGCGACAAGCTACGCTGTCGTCTCGGCGCTCAGGACCGCGAAGATGAAGAAGTATGTCGTCGAGAACGACAAGGTAGTCGCGAAGGACGAAGTGATACCCGTACCGGTCGAAAGGACCCCCGTTTCGGTCACGCTGGCCAGGATTGGTGACACCCTCGTGGTCGACCCCAACTCCGAGGAAGAGTGCGCGATGGACATGAGGATCACCATAACGACCGACGACGACGGCAACATCTGCGCGAGCCAGAAGGGAGAAGCAAGCACGATCACCCCTGCTCAGGTGCTCGAGGCCGTAGACACGTCAATCAGGATCGGCAGGGAGATCCGTGCCCAGATACTGGAAGCGACGAAGTAATGCCGCGAGCCAAGGAGCACCTCAGGGGCCTGGGAGCAAAGTACGGCGGCACGCTCAGGAAGAGGTACGCGCGGATCTTCAGGACGCTGAAGGCGGCGAGGGAGTGCCCCTCATGCTCGAGCATGAAGCTGAAGCGGGCATCGTCAGGAATCTGGAAATGCAAGTCGTGCGGATACACAGTAGCCGGGGGCGCCTACGACCTTAGCCCGTCGAAAGCCAGATAGGCCGATAGAATCGGTCGAGCTCAGGATATCGTTCAGGGCAGACAGGGCGACGGCCGAGGCAATCAAGCGAGCAATCCCCTCAGCTGTCCTGAGGAACGGAGTCTGCATCCTGAAGATCGAAGGCGAGCAACCCGGGGACGTCGCGGACAAGGCACGAGAGGTCCTCGAGAAGATAAGGGGCATGGCCGGGCCCTCGAAAGGCTTTAAATGACCAGCGGGGTCGACGATTCAAGAATTGAGCCAACCAGAGCTTCCGCCGTACATCAGAGAGCAGCTGGCGCGCTACGACCAGGTGCAGCAGAATCTGCAGTCAGTGCTGATTCAGAAGCAGCAGGTCGAGATGGAGCTTGCGGAGACAGAGAAGGCGCTCGAAGAGCTCGCAAAGGCCACGGACTCAGAAGGCATCTACAAGTTCGCCGGAAACCTGCTCGTCAAGGTCGAGAAGGACGCGATGGTCAAGGAACTTAACGAGAAGAAGGAGCTCGGAAGCACAAGGAAGATGGTCCTCGCGAAGCAGGAAGGCAGGTTCAGGGAGAACCTGAAAGACCTTCAAGTCAAGATCGACGACGCAGTCAAAGGCAAACAGGCCCAAGAGCAGCCTCCCGGGGACGCCTAGGACCTCACCCTCCCTTGACTAGGGAAGCGGGTCCGGGCAGTTTCCCCTTCGTGGACCCGGAGAACCTGAAGAGGGCCGCTGTCATCTGCCACCGGAACGCAGACGCTGACGCGTACCTCTCCGCCTACGCCCTCTCCTCGCTCCTGAGGAACATCTCTCCCCGGTGCGAGGTGGATGTCGTCACCCCAGAAGGTATGACCACCCTGACCTCGAGGCTGGCAAGGAAGTTCCCACACAAGGTGGTCCAGGAGAGCGACGGTGACTACGACCTGTACGTGGCCGTGGACGTCGGCGACGCAGAACTCCTGAAAGATTGGAGGGGGAAGATGGAGATGGGCAGGGGCGTCCGGGTCCTCGTAGACCACCATCCCTACCGCGATGTGAAGCTCTACGACCACGTGATAGTCGACGAGCAGGCCACGTCTGCCGCCGAGGTCGTCTTCAAGCTCTTCTCAGAAGCCGAGGTCAAAATCGATCCCACTACCGCCCAGGCGCTCCTCGAGGCCATAGTCTTCGACTCCTCGCACCTTGCGATAGCTAGAGGTGAGGGGCTCAGGACTGTCGTGAAGCTCCTCGACATGGGAGCTGACGTCACAGAAGCCAGGAGAGACCTGAGGACCGAACCGGACTACGGGGAGGTGATGGCAAAACTGAAGGGGGCCCAGAGGCTGAAGGTCTACAGGGTCGGTGACTGGATAGCCTCTACGAGCATAATCGGTTCCTTCCAGGCGCACGTTGCAAGGTCGCTGATCTCCCTTGGGGCGGACGTCGCGGTCGTAGGAGGGGAGTCGGAAGGGGAGGCGCGAGTCAGCATGAGGTCGACGCAGAGGTTCTCAGACGCGACGAAGGTGCAGCTGGGGACCCAGGTCGCCGAGGAGGTCGCGAAGAGCCTGGGGGGACACGGAGGGGGGCACGCGACGGCAGCCTCCTTCTCCACGGCCGCCACCGAGGACGAGGCGGTGGAAGGCTGCCTGAAGAGGCTGGCCGAGCTGCTGGGCGCAGAGATTCACGAGGTCGCCTGAGACTGCGACCTACGCCCCGTACTTCTTGGAGATCGGGTTCTTCATGAAGCCTTCGAACGACAGCCTGAACCAGGGCGTGTACGAATCGGGGTGAGCCGCGAGGTCCTTCGCGACCTCCTTGACCGTGGCCCACCTCACGGCCATTATCTCGTCTGGGTTGGGCGTCACCCTTCCGTCGAAGGAGCCGACCAGCAGCCGGCAGAACTCATTCTCAGCGTTCCTGCCCTGAGGAGCGAAATACACGAAGGAGTGGACGTCAGTCAGGTCCCCGACCCTGGCGTTCAACTCTTGGAGTCCCTTGCGGGCCGCCGCCTGGCTGTAGGTCTCCCCAGGATAGACGTGGCTTGTGAACGAGACGTCCCAGGCTCCAGGCCACAGCAGCTTCTTCGCGTTTCTCCGCTGCAACAGGAGCTTGCCCTCGTGAAAAAGGAATACGGTGTAGGCCCTGTGCCTCTTGCCGTTGCCGGAGTGGCAATTCTCTCTTGTGTCGGTCCCTATTTGGTTGTCCCTCTCGTCGACGAGAACCAAGATCTCTTCTGCAGGAGAAGGCATCGCGGTCAAGTTTCTATCGAGTCTAGATAAGCGAATCGCCATTCAGTGACCGCCAGGATAATTGCCTCCGGTGTACACTGTGACATGGACCCGATCGCCGTCCTTCAGAGAAAGAGTCTTCCTCAGGTCAAACGGCGATATCACCTCCAGCACCGATTCACCATGGTGCGTTCTCTCGATGATCAAGGCACCGGCATCGTACTTGGATTCCACCTTCGCCCTGAAACACTTGGCAGGGCCGTAGCTCCTCCCTCCTTGGCTGAATCCCGAAAGCTCGAGCGCGTCCAGGAAGTTCAGCTGCTTCCTGAGCTCAAGCTCTCCCGGGCCGATTGTGAGGTTCAGGGTTCCTGGGAAAGGCTCGAACCCCAGAAGCTTTACGAACTGCCGCCTGTATCCTGCGAGGGAAATGTAGTAACCGCCCTCCCCCAGCCCGGTGAAGAGCGTACCATGGAAGTCCAGCACCCCAGCCCTACCCTCTATTGCGGTCTTAAGCCTCGAGTAGACAGAGACGACGCGGTCTGCGCCTGCCCGGGACACGAGGACGCCAGTCCTCCTGCCGTTCCTTTTCCTCTCAATCAAACCCTCTTTCTCCAACTGCAACAGGTGCTTCGACACACCCTGTTGACTGAGGCCAAGCTCCAGCGCCAATTCTGATGTCGAGAGGTCGAGAGTCCTGTTCGCTCCCCCCCGCTGGTACAGCTCGATGAGGGTCCACAGGTGAGGCGGCGTCTTCGTCATGTTACCACATTTGTGGTGTCTACCAAAGAATTATAAAGTTACCGCATTCGGGCCGAGCCATGAGTTTGTCTCCGAGCCGGGGAAGGCTGAGCACCCTCTCCCTCGCGGGCGTCGCCGTCTTTGGGGCGCTCTCGGCCATCCTCACAATCCTCTCCCAGTTCCTGGGACTGAACTTTCCGCTGGTGCCATACTTGCAGTTCGACTTCGGGGAGGTCGCGATAGTGCTGTCGCTCTTCATATTCGGTCCGGTCCCCGCGCTCGTCTCGTCTTCGGTCGAATTCGTCACCCTGCTGGCGATAGGGCAAAACGCTCCCGTCGGGCCGTTGCTCAAGCTCTTCTCGATGGTCTCTTCGATTGCCGGCATCTGGCTGGGGATCGGCCTTGCCTCCAGCATCAGGCGGGCGAACATGCGGAACGTCTTCGGGCTTGGAACTGCCTTCGGGGCAGTCGTCAGAGCTGCCGTCATGACATTGCCGAACTACTACATTCTTGTATTCTTCACATATACGATACCGACGGTCGTCGGTCTCCTTTCCGGTGCCTTCAAGCTGGTAGGCATAACGCTCACCGGCGCGAACGCGCTCGTGCTCGTTCTGGGTTTCACCGCACTCTTCAACGTCCTTCAGCTATTGTTTGTGATGGGGATATCCTTCGCCGTGCTGAAGGTCCCGCAGGTCAACGGCCTGAAGATAGGTGGCAGGGGCCTCTGGTTGATGGCAGTCACACAGGGGCCTCCCGAAGCATCCAAGGTCGCCGTCAAGAAAGTCGTTGGATAGACGGAGAAGCCGCTTGGATTGGAGCGGAGTCGAACTCGAATGGGGAAAATCCTAGAAATCGAAGAACTCAGCTTCAGATATCCTGAAGCCACCAGGAAGGCTGTGGACTCTTTCACCCTCGACATAGGCGAGTCAGAGATCGTCGTGCTCGCTGGGCCCTCGGGTTGCGGGAAATCGACTCTGCTCAGGGCGATCAACGGGCTTATCCCTCACATGTACACCGGAGATTACTCTGGCGATGTCCGCGTGGCTGGCTCCAGCGTGAGGACCTCGTCGATGCGTGACCTTGCACAGACCGTCGGCTTTGTGTTCCAGAATCCTGAGAATCAGATCTTCATGTTTTCGGTGGAGAGAGACGTCGCGTTCGGACTGGAGAACCTGGGCGTTCCCAGGCCAGAGATGAGAAGAAGGGTCGACGAAGCGATAGGCCTCCTCGGGATCGAGAACCTCTCCCAGAGGGCGCCTCACGAACTCTCCGACGGGCAGAAGCAGAGGGTCGCGCTTGCGGGGGTCCTGGCCATGAGGCCCAAGTTGATCATATTGGACGAACCGACATCCCTTCTTGACCCCAAGACTGCGATGGAGCTGGTCGACCTTGTGGCAAGGCTGAGGAAGGAGCTCGGCACGACCTTCGTCGTGGTCGAGCACCGGCTGGACCTGCTGGTCAGGGTGGCTGACCGGATAGTCGTGATGAACGCAGGAGCGAAGGTCCTCGACGGGACGCCGCGCGACGTTCTCTTCGGCGAAGACGCCGACGGATACGGGGTCTCGGTGCCCGCGGTGACTCGAGTGCAGAAGATGCTTGCGAAGGACGGGCTTGCGCCGGACGACAGGCTCCTCGGTGCGGCAGAGCTCGCTTCGGTCTTGGAGGGGAAGGGTGCGTGATAGAGTTCAGGGACGTGACCTTTGTCCATGAGAACGGCGTGAAGGCGCTTGACGGCATCAATCTGAAGGTGGACGCAGGCGAGACGGTCGCGATCGTGGGCGAGAACGGGGCGGGCAAGACGACCCTGATCAAGCACGTGACCGGCCTTCTCAAGCCCACCTCCGGGACGGTCCTCGTGGACGGTATCGACACGCGCACGACGAGCACGGCGACCCTGTCGAGGAAAGTCGGGGTCGCCTTCCAGAACCCGGACCATCAGCTCTTCTCCGAAAGCGTGAAGGAAGAGATGGCCTTCGCTCTTAGGAACTTCGGATTCCCGCCGCATCTGGTCGAACAGAGGGTCTCCTGGGGGCTCCAGCTCTTCGGGCTCGAAGAGTACAGGGAGTCGTCGCCGCTGGTCCTGAGCGGGGGCGAAAAGAAGAGGCTGACCTTGGCCTGCATTCTCGCGTGGGACCCTGGGGTAGTGATTCTGGATGAGCCGACGGTGGGCCAGGACGCGATTCAGAAGGAGAGGCTGGCGGGAACGATCAGGATGCTCGGCTCAACCGGCAAGACCGTGATCGTGGTGTCGCACGACATCGAGTTCCTTTGGCCTCTTCAGCCGAGGGTCGTTGTGATGAAGTCAGGCCGCATCGTCGCCGACGGGCCGGCCACGGAACTGATGACGAAGAAGGAAATGCTGGAGTCTGCGAGGGTGGCCCAGCCCCAGCTCGTTTCTTTCTATCAGGCGCTCGCAAGGAGGCCGGGGTCGCCTTTCGTCGATGCCCTGGAGGCGAGGCGGTGGATAGAGGGAGGCCAGCAGTGACATGATGTGGCTCAGCGGAGGTTTCATCTTCAGGAAGGGCACCTCGAGGTATCACAGGCTGGACCCGAGGGTCAAGCTGCTGATCTCCGCCCTGATGTTCGTGACGACACTGATCGTGAGGTCTGTCTTCCAGCTCGCGATAGTGCTTGCGTTCATGGTCGCGGTTGCCGCGATTGCGACCGTCCTGAGGAGGGTCGCGAGGACGATGGCCCTGACCGCGACGTTCTCCGCCTTCATATTCATCATCAACATAGTCTTCACCAGGAACCTCGAAACGTCGGCGCTCTACGCCTCCAGGTTCGTGGCCATAGTTGTCTCGACGAGCCTCTTCTTCATCACCACGTCTCCGGACGAGCTCGAACAGGTGATGAAGATGTTCAGGCTGCCCAGGGATGTGGTCTTCGCCTTCGTCACTGCGGTCAGGTTCATCCCGGTGATGATGCTCGACGCGCTGCAGATAATGGATGCCCAGAAGTCTAGAGGACTGGAGCTTGAGAAGGGGAACCTCCTGAGGAGGGTCAGGAACATGATTCCGATCCTGATCCCGCTCGTGGTCAACGCGGTCGTCAGGAGCGGGGAGCTGGCCGAGGCGATGGAGTCGAGGGCATACGGCGCAGTAGCGCGACCGACGTCCCTCGCCGTGTATCGGGCCAGGACAGCTGACAGAGCGGTTGCGGTCTTCGCCGTCCTGACCTTCGCGTTCGCGGCTTACTCCTTTTATTTCCTGCTGCCCACCTTTCTGCCATGATCCCCTCTCGGGTCGTTGCCGACGAGCGGGAGAAGGCAGGGGGCGTTCCGGAGGAGCTCTCGAAGCTCAACGTCAGGGTCTACTTCAGCCGGCTTCCTGTGGCCGACTACGTTCTCAACCCGGAGATAGCGGTGGAGAGGAAGTCGGTCCGCGACCTCGTCTCGTCGGTTTACGACTCTCGCCTGTTCCACCAGGCAGCGAGGATCTCGGCGTCGTATGCGAAGCCCTACCTCCTCATCGAAGGGGACTCCACGGAGGTGGAGCACCTCGCGAAGAACCTGAAATCGTTCTACGGTGCGATCGCCAACGTGACCCTCGCCTACGGATTAAGGGTCATCTACACGGCCAACGTGAAGGAGACCGCAATAGCCATAGCGGAGCTTCTCAGCCTCGCCCGCGCCAAGCCGCCCTCAACGGTGCCCGCTGCGGTCCCTCCCAAGGCGAAGAGCGTCCTGCAGCAGCAGCTCTACCTAGTCTCTTCCATGCCTGGGGTCGGCAGGAAGCTGGCAGAAAGGCTGCTGATGAAGTACGGGACCCCGCGGAGGGTCATGAGCCTGACGGCCGGAGAGCTGGCCCTGACCCGGGGGATTGGCTGGAAGAGGGCAGACAGGATCAAGGAGTTGCTGGACACCAGGTTTACAAGAAGCCCTGAGACGAAGAAACAGATGAGGCTCGAAGAATGAAGATCGCGATAATCGGAGGGACAGGGAGTATGGGGAGCGGCCTCGGGGAGCGACTCGCCAAGAGCCACGAAGTGATAATCGGCTCGAGGGACCCGGCCAAGGCGAAGGCAGCCGCAGCGAGAATCAGGGGCGCCAGAGGTGCAGACTACTCGACCGCTGCCAGGGAGTGCGATTCCGCGATAGTCGCGATACCGTTTTCCGCCATAGACTCGATGTCGTCTCTCGTCAACGAGCTCTCGGGTAAGCTAGTCATATCGGTCATCAACCCTATGAGGTTCGAGAACGGGATGGCTGTCCTACGGACTCGAGAGTGGGTCCGCAGCCGAGACGCTGGCGGACAAGCTTCCGAAGAGCAGGGTGGCTACAGCCTTCAACAACATCTCTGCAGCGTTTTTCGAGAAACCCGAGACATCAAGACTCGACATCCTGGTTGCGGCCGACTCGAGGAAGACCTTCGACGAAGCGGCAAGAATCGTGAAGAGCATTCCCGGTCTCAGACCGCTCTACGCCGGACCTCTCAGCGAGGCGCAGGTCGTCGAGCGCATCACCCCGCTGATACTCAACCTCGCGAAGAGGAACGGGACGGGGAGTCTCTCGACCCGCTTCGTGTCGCAGAAGGAATAGCCACGGGGAAGCAGAGGGAGTTCGGACCTGTGGACCCAACAGTCCTCGTCCGCTAATCCGCTCGGCAAGTCTCACTTGGCAGCGAGAAGTCTGTCTCGGAGCCTAGAGTTGACGTCGAGGAGTTCGAAAATCCTGCGGAAGGCCATCTCCCCGTCCTTGTACCGCTTTCCCGAAATGAACCTATGGATGTCAGTTTCGTGGCCTATCCCGCACCGCGGAAGGACGGCGCTCAGGTAGAGGTAGAACTGCTGCGAACCGCCGTAGAGGTCCCTCATGCGGTCGTACCGAGACTCAATCCATTCCCAGAGGGCGCCCCTTGCCCTCGGGTTTGAGGCGGCCATTGGCAGGGCGTATCCCGTGTCAGACCGGCTGACCTCCCCGCTGATGGTGAGCTCAAGGGTCCTCCTGACGAGCGCCGGGTTCTCGAAGGAAGTGAGGGCCGCATAGACCTTGGCGCGATCAGCTTCGCTCTTGGCATTCTTCACCAGTTCGAGAAGAGGCCCGAACGCCGCCTCGCCCTTGGTCGCAGCATAGGCTGTGGCGATCGCTGTCTTCAGGTTCGCATCGACCGAGGTGAATTGGTCAAATCTCTGGGCGAGTTTCCGTGCGAATTCCTCATCGGTCTTGGCAAGCTGGGCAGTGATCACCTCCCTCACCATTCCCAGGTTCTCGTTCTCGCCCTGCTTCCTCACGAGTCCGAGAAGGCGGAACTGAGATGTGTAGAACGCGGACCACCCATCCATTACGATACCGGCATCGTCGGCGATCGCCCTAAGGTTCACGAGATGGTCGCTGACCGCAAGAGCAAGGAGCGGGTCCACGACCTTCCCGCTAAGAGCGGCGAACCTGAAGTACTGCCCGGGCTGGACCATCCCTGCCTGAAGGAAGAGGTAGAGGTCATTCAAGACGCCCGCCCTGTCGTGCGAGTGCAGCGCTGCGAAGCCCCTGGCAAGCTGATCGTACGTCCGCTCGTCGTAGAGTACGCTGTAGAAGCCAGTCCTGCGCGGGTTCACGAGGACCTTATCCGACCTCGCGGCCTTGACCGAGGTTGACCTCCTGTCCAAGAGAAGGGATTGCCGCTTGCCGTCCGCCTGGAGGGTCAGGGGAATCGGCCAGAGATCATCCGACTTCTTTCCGGAGAGAGAGAACTTCGACTGGCTGAAGCTCACCCCGCCCTCGGATGCCTCCACCCGGACGAGGGGAAAGCCAGGCTTGGTTATCCAAGCCCTCGCGACCCTCGTGACTGGGAGCCCCGACGCCTTTGCGAGAGAAATCCACAGGTCTGCGCCTGAGGCGTTCGAGTAGCTGAACCTCTTCAGGTACGCTGAGACGCCCTTCCTGAACGCCTCTTCGCCGACATATGACTCGAGCATCCTCAGCACCGACGCCCCCTTGCCGTAGCTTATCGCGTCGAAGAGCATACCGATCTCCTCCACGCTCTTGACCCTGGCCTGAATCGGATGAGTCTGTGAAAGAGCGTCCGCGTTGAGCGACCGGAACGTGTCTGCGCGGAGGAAATCCCTCCAGGTGTCCCATTCAGGGTGTAGCCGGTCGAGCACCTTGGCCTCCATGAAGGTCGCGAAGCTTTCGTTGAGCCACACGTCGTCCCACCACTTCATTGTGACGAGGTCGCCGAACCACTGGTGGGCAATCTCGTGGGCCATGACCCGGGCCGCGTTCCTGCGGTCAGAGTCGCTCGCGTCGCCCCGTACGATGATGTAGGGTTCCCTGGAAGTGATTGCCCCCCAATTCTCCATCGCGCCCGTGTGGTACTCGGGGAGCGCTACGAGGTGCAGCTTCGAGAGCGGATACGGAATACCGAAGTAGCCCTCGTAATCCTTCAGGACTGCTGCCGAGGTCTCTCTGATGAACTCGGAGTCCTTCCCCTGTCCCGGCCGGGACGCCGCGATGACGCTGACCTTCCCTGACATCGTGGTCGCTTCCTCGAATCTCCCTATCCCCATGAAGAACAGGTAGGTGGACATCCTGGGCGTCTGCTCGAAAGAGAAACTGACCCTTCCCTTCTCCGTCTTCTTCGAGACGACTCGCGTGTTGGAGATGACGGAGAGACCCTCATCGGTGACGACATGAAGCCTGAAGACGGCCTTGTAGGAAGGCTCATCCACGCAGGGGAAGACGGTCCTTGCCTCTGCGGGCTCCAGATCTGTGACAAGAAGGTGTTCCTTCCCGTACTTCGACTTGTAGAGGCCGAAGATCACGTCGTCCCTGACGCGCTTCGTGAACCTGACGCCCACTTCCGATTCCGTCCTTGGAACACCTGGGATGGTCAGCTTCTTCCTGACGGAGTCGTGGGAGAATCGGGACTTCCTGCCGTCAATCGTCACGGCTCTGATCTCCATGCCCGCCGCGTCGAGCTTGAAGGGGCTCTTGGCGGACTTCACGCCGATTTCGACGGAACCCTCTACGATGGACTTCCTGAAATCCACGTCTAGGTCGAGGTCGTAGGATTTGATCTCCAAGCTGAGGTCGTTCTTCCAAGGCCGCCCGAATGGCGGAAGATAAACCTGTGACCACAGGCCATGCTATCTGCTTGGTATAGGCGGAAGTGCGAAGAACGCTTCACTGGCAACAATCGCGATGCACGCGCTGCCCGAGGCGAGGTGTGCCGCGAGTCGGATTTGAGCGCACGACACTCCCACCTTCAGCCGGATGCTAGAGGCAAATCACCAGTGTGGTGAACGACTCTGCTCTCTCCATGGCCCAAAGTGTCAGACGGAGCTACCGTGGCACTGAGCCTAGCATTGGCGCCGCTGCACATTATCTTGTCAGATTTTCGACAGTGAACGGGGGGGGCCGGCTCTTTCTATTCCCTGTCGATAAAAAGAGCCTACCCCCCATTTGACCGTCAAAATCTGACGCTGTCGTAAAGTAGAAAGGGCTCGCGGCCGTCAGGTGGCGTGAACCAAGATGGTGGGGTACTGGGACAGGACCGTTCAATTTTACAAGAGCATATTCGAAGAAGATCCTAGAAATGCTTCTTTTAATGGGATTCTACGGTAACTCTTTCGTTCGTCCCTTTCAAGGTAAGGAGATTCCAGATAATGTTCCCAACAAGAAAGTCTTCGAGTCCACTTCGAGTGTCGAGATTGTCTTGGACTGTCTCAATAGCCCGAACCCTCCAGAAGAACATAGGGCTGACGGACACAGATGTGTTGACTGAAGACCAAAGGAAGATTACGATGTTTGACGGCGAACAAGACACCTATGAGTTCTTCTTCGCGGTATTGCCCAAGAAAGAACAGAACGGGACTTTGGTATGGGTCGTCGGGTTCGACACGACAGACCAAGGATTGAAGCAAATCGAAGGATTTGATGATTGGCTGAAAGGGAAAATCGAGACTTTGAACGCCAGCTTGAGTAGGTCGGGCGTAATGCCTCTAATTGAGCCTAAGGAAAGCCATGCGTTTCCTCCCGCCGTTCTCGAATACACCGTTAAGTCACATCGGGGATTGCTCTTGCGCCTCCAAGAAACTGGACGCCGCAACATCAGGAGGCTGGCGATAGTTATTCCATCAGTCCCGGCCCTCTACATCCTCCATTCCGATTACGGAGTTCCCACAGAGGGGGCAATCGCGGCATTTCTAATCATAGTCGCTTGGCAATTCGGGCCTGCCGCCTATTCTCTGAGGAGGAGGCTCAGACACTGATTAGTTCCTTGCAAGATAGTCGCTCATGATGTATCGGATTGTTCCAGGTATCGAGTCCAGAACCCGCTTCTTGCGCTCGACGCGCGCGCGAAAAAGTGCAGATTCTTCAGGAAGTGAGAATTCATCCTGCAAATTAGTCGTTATTTGCTATTCGTTGGGGTATACCCCTAATGAATAACTTCGTTCGAGGAATAAACCCATTTACGATGTTCAAGACGTAGTTACAGTGACATATTTGACGAAATCCAAACTCTTATCAATATGTCACTGTAACCGTTATTCGTGGTTAGAGTAGCAAAGAGAATATTCAAGGGGAAACCATACTACTATCTAGAGCACACTATCAGGACAAAAGACAAACGAACAACCAAATCGAAATACTTGGGGAATAGATTACCAAAGAACATTGATGACACTACAAAGAAATTCCTTTTCGAATTAGCCAGGGCAAAATGGTTCGACGACTTTGAAAGAATAAGACGCAATTACAACGTTGAGCGAAAGTCAACACCAAAATCAGCCAGAGCAAAGGGACTTCGTGAATTCTCAGTTAGATTCACATATGATACGCAACGAATCGAAGGTTCAACTCTAACACTTCGGGAGACCGCGCAGTTACTAGAGGACAGAATCAGCCCTAGCGGAAAACCAATTGAAGATACTAAGGAAGCCGAGGCGCATCACAGGGTCTTCCTCGAGATGCTTGAACTCAAGAGAGACTTGTCACAGCAACTAGTTCAGGATTGGAATCGGGAACTTCTAAAAGAAACAAAGCCTGACGTCGCAGGAAAGATCAGAGGGCATGGTGTCAGGATTACTGGAAGCGAATTCGTCCCACCTTCGCCTGTGGAATTGCAACCTTTGCTGAACGAATTCTTTGGCTGGTATAGTAGAACTAAGGAGAAGGCCAATCCCGTTGAATTGGCAGGGCTCGTCCATCTCAAATTCGTGACGATTCATCCATTCACGGATGGGAATGGGAGAATCAGTAGGCTCATGATGAACTTTGTACTGCACAGACACGGATATCCGATGCTCAACATTGAATACAAAGGAAGAACAGCATACTACCGTTCTCTCGAAAGGTCGCAACTCAATGAAGACGAACGGCCATTCATGAATTGGTTCTTTAGAAGATACAAACGTGAACATAGGAGACTTCTGGCTAATTAGACCCAAAGGGAAGAAGGAAACACAAGAGAGACGGAATTTGGTAGTCTTGTAGTGTCGTCTTACAGAGTCGAATCTTCTGGTGATTTCTGAGGATGCCCCGCGCGCGCGCCCAAGACGCTGATTACAGACGGGCTGAGAACCTACGGAATGGCCGCGACCTTCGAGTTTCCGCACACGGCGCACGTCAGAGAAATCCAGTTAGCTGGACAGGTTCACAACAACAAAATGGAAAGGATGAACGACGAGGTCAGAGACAGAGAGAAGGTGATGCGAGGTCTCAAGAAGTCAGACACGCCGATACTCAAGGGGTATCAACTATTCCACAACTACATCAGACCGCATGAAGGCTTAGACGGAGACATCCCAGCCGACAGAGCGGGAATCAAAGTCGAGGGAGAAAACAAGTGGATAACCTTAATTCAAAACGCCTCAAGAGAGGATAACAAGTGAGAAAGCCAAGTCCGTTTGATTCGGAAGTAGACATCGTGAAGATGTTGAGGGATGAAGGCCGTTTTAGCGATGTCATAATCTACGCTTGGGCGAAAGTGGAAACATACGCTGACGCGATGCTGCTGCATCAGTTCGGCTTGCAATACTTGGATACCGGAAGAGTGGGGAATGTCAGATATCGAGTCTACAAGAAGATTTACGGGAAGGAAGAGACCGTGGAGAAGGTCTTCAATATGATTGAGTTCCTTCTCAAGAATGACTTCGAGAAGAAATTCGCGTTTCTCAAGAAACAAGGGCTCTTCACGGAGGAAGAGAAGGCCGCGATCACGACATTTCAGAACAAACGCAATCAAGACCTCTTCCACGGCGAACTGTGGAAGCCGGTAGCAATTTCCCTGAACGATCCAGAAGAGAAGACAATCATGGAAGTCGCAATCAAGGCTCTAAGTGCCGTCTACGATGCAGCAGTTCGAATGATGTTCAACGAGCCGAATGTTAACAGGGAGACGACGAGCCGTTGATTGAACAGAACCATGGTTAAGCCTGCAACGCTTATAGCGAGACCTGCCCTTTTTCGAGGTCAGATGCCACTCCTCTCCTCAGGAGAAACGATGGTTGCAAGTGAGAACTCGAAGTACGGGTCGAAGGTCGGGGTGTTGTCGTTGACATCAAAACGGGTAGTGTTCGAAAGTCAGTCGGGCGTGTTTTCCAGGAATACGTTCGTGAACGCGGATTTCTCCTTGACAGCGGTAGAGAATGTGGCAGTCGAGGGGCGACTTGAAAAGAAATTAGTCTTCGTTCTGCGACACGGAAACCTCCCGCTCAGGTACGAATTCGCCGTGAACGATCCCGAACAATGGCAAAGCAAGGTGGTTGCAACAATGAAATCAGTATCAGAGTCGGGACCACCGGCCCCAAGCGCCCCTATCGTAAAGGAGGTAATCATCAAGGAGATTGTGAAGACTCCCTGTCGGTACTGCGGTGCGTTGGTTCCCAATACCGACAAGTACTGCAGCGGTTGCGGAGCGCCTGTCAAGTAGAGTCAACGGTCCCTCCCGGTACCTCGTCATTTTGCTTGACACCAACTGACGGCCGTGAGCCCATTCTACTTTACGACAGCGTCAGATTTTGACGGTCAAATAGGGGGTAGGCTCTTTTTATTCCCTGTCGATGAACTCTTCGGCCTTTGGAGGGTCGGGCGGGAGGCCTTTGCGCTTCCTGATCTCTGTCACCAGCCCCCACAGCATACTCTGTGGGACTGCCTGCCACGTCTTGAAGTAAGTGTTCCAGACGGCCTTGCCTGCCGTAGCGCCTCTCATCTTCTCACTGAGGTCGAAGGTTTCAGAGGCCGGTATCTCTCCTTCAACGACGGTCATGACCTCTCTCTGTTCTATCTTGACGAGCTTTCCCCTCTTGGAACTGATGACTCCCGTCACTGCACCGATAAGGTCCGTAGGCCCCTTGACCTCAATGCCCAGAATCGGCTCGAGCAGGGTGGGGTTGGCTGAGAGCAGCGCCCCGAGTATCGCCCTTCTTGAGGCTGGCATCAGCTGGGCGTAGGTCCTGTGTGCGGCGTCCTCGTGGGGGACATAGTTCGTGAGGACTACCTTGACGCCTCTAGTGAACTCATACGCGAGCGGCCCGTTCTTCATGATGTCATCGAAGCCGGCCCTAATCGAGTCCATCGACTCCTGCAGGAACTGGACTCCCTTCGTCAGTTCGGTCATTATGTTACCCCTCTCGTCGATCGCCTGGAAGTTCCTCGCCTGGTCAGGGTCCCAGCCGTGGTCGCGCAGGACTTTGATGACCGCCTTCTTCTCGATGTTTTCGCTCAGGGTGCCGTTGCGAATCAGTTCGATGACGTCGGGTTCAAGAGGCTCCACCTCGATGAAGATCTTGTTGTGCCTGTTCGGAGAGCGTGCCATGATGGGACCCGCCCTCGAGCGGATCGTCTCCCTGTAGTTGATGATAGGCGGCGACGTGATGATTTCTAGGCCTGCCCGCTGGATCATCGTGGTGGCGATCTCCAAGTGTAGGACACCCATGCCCGACATCAGAGTCTCGCCGGACTCTTGGTTGATGGTGACTACGAGGTTCGGGTCTTCTATGTTGAGCCTGCGCATC
The DNA here is from genome assembly GCA_963796355.1 of uncultured archaeon. Taxonomy (GTDB): domain Archaea; phylum Thermoproteota; class Nitrososphaeria; order Nitrososphaerales; family Gagatemarchaeaceae; genus UBA183. Next base: position 64,145 of record CAWCLD010000003.1, on the reverse strand, counting down.
ACTTCGACGAGCTTCGGGAGGTCTCTCGGGTGCTTCGCCTCCACCGCGACGGTTACAACTGGCTCACTCACATAGTGAATCGACTCGAAGGGAGCGACCCCCTTCTGGCTTGAAATCGTCTCGCCGGACCTGATGTCCAAGCCGAGGAGCGCAGGGATGTTGCCGGCAGGGAGAGAATCTACGATCTCCCTCTGGAACCCCATGAATATCTGGACAGACTGAATCCGCCCCTCCCTCTTCGAGTTCAGGAGGTAGACCTCGTCCCCATTCGAGACGCTCCCGGAGAAGAGGCGCCCGGTGGCCACCAGCCCAGCGGCTGGGTCGACGACCACGTTCGTGACCATCATCACCAACGGCCCTTTCTCGTCGCAGGCCAGCAGCGCCTTCCCTACGTCGCTGTTCAGGTCGCCTGCAGACCAGATCTTGGGGATGCGGTAGGCCTGGGCGACATGCGGAGGCGGATGGTGCCTCACCACCATTCCGAGGAGTGCTTCGTGAAGCTGGAGTTTCGCACCCAGTTCCTGCGGCGATTCCGTGGAGTAGGCGTTGATTATGTCCTTGAACGACATCCCCGCGGCCCGGGCCGTGTCGAAGTTGAAGCCCCACCTGTCCTTCGAGGAACCGAAGGCCACCTGAGCATCCTGAACCGAAACTTGCCACTTCTGCTTGTAGTCGGGCTCTGCGTAAGTCTCAATCAGCTTGTTGAACTCCTTCACGATGTTGAAGAGCCAATCCTGCATCTTCTCTGGAGAAAGTCGGAGCTCCTTGATCAGGCGGTCGATCTTGTTGATGTAGATGACCGGCCGGACTCGCTCCTCAAGTGCCTGCCTGAGCACTGTGTCGGTCTGGGTCATGATGCCCTCGACGGCATCCACGACTACTATCGCTCCGTCGACCGCCCTGAGGCTGCGGGTGACCTTACCGGTGAAGTCGATGTGCCCCGGGGTGTCAATCAGGTTGATGACGTACGGCTTGCCGTCCTTCTCGTAGTACAGCGTGATGTTTGCTGCCTTGATTGTCATCTGCCGCTGCTGCTCCAGCTCCATGTAGTCCAGGGCCAAAGCTTGGCCGGCGACGCTGGGGCTCAGCATCCCGCAAGCTGCGAGAAGCGAGTCAGAGGTCGTAGTCTTCCCATGATCCACGTGCGCAATGATCCCTATGTTCCGAATTTGGTCCTGGTTGTGGACCAGCTTGAGAGCCTCAGTAGTGGACTTGAACTTCGGCATGAATACCTCAGCCTTGGGCGACCTGCCGGCATTTGGGTTAAGAAGGTTTCCGTCTCATGAAGATTGGGACGGCATCTGATGCTCCTTGGACGGGTCGAAGGCCTCCTCGTCCTTCACAGGAGTCTCCTGTACTCTATGCGACCTCGCGTGCCCTGGAATCAAACTCATGATTTCTTTCGCGTTCAAGATCGTGAGGCAGACAACCGTAAGAAGCGGTATGAAGCTGTAGTAGTAGGGAGGAGTAGTGATTCCCGAATTGAGGAGCATCGTCATGAACCTAGAGCCGACTCCTGGAAACAGCAACGCGAAGTTCGACGCCAAAGCGAATCCCACAGCGCTTGATGCCGCCCCGCGGAGTCTTTGCTTGTTGTAGACCAAGAAGAGCGGCACGGAGATCAGGGCAAACCTTGGGTCGAACGCAGCCATTCCTAATGCCACACCGGAGAGGCGCGGCTTCCCTGCATCCCCGAGGTAGAAGGAAAGGAGCAGAAGAAACGTCTCGAGAACCTTCGACTGCCCCTCGGCCCACTGCCAGTAGTAGCTGATGGAGAGACCCAAGTGCGGAGCCGGCGAGGGCTGAAGCAGGACCACCGCTGCGACAATCAGAGTTGCCGCCACCCCTTTGCTTCGCACCAGCCTGTAAGTCATGACCGCCATGAGCGGAAGCAAGAGAAACTGGAGACCATCAAAGGCAACGATTGCGTTCTTGTAACTCAACAAAAGAAACGGAGTGACGATCAGAAGAAACGATGGGAGGTACTTGAACGACTCCGGTTTAGGTAGGATCGAAGGACCTCCGTCACTTACATTGCCGGGAGTGTATATGTTCGAAGTGTCGTGAAAGAGCCTCCATGCTCCAACATAGTAAGCCGAGAAATCCTTGGCGAGTATTTGGTTGCTACAACACCCTGAGTCCAGAGTAAACATCTCGGGGTAGGCTCTTGCGAAGGTGAACAGGTTCAGCGCAATGAGGCAGAACATTGCGACGAATACTATCTTGTCCGAGGCTGCCTCCTTCTGGGCATAGTGCAAGCGAGCCGTCGCAACACACTCGCTGGACCATTCGACTTAAGACTTCTCAGAGTTTCCGCTCCTATGGGTGAGCAGTCGCCTCCCTTCGAAGAGTTGCAGAGTCTATCCAGCTTCAAGTCTAAATATTGTCGTGCCGGCGCGTCCGCGTGAACAGGTGGCGGATAGTAGGAATACTGCTCATTCTGTTGGGAGTCACAATTCTCGCCCTCATGGCCGGCTTCATCATCTCATTCATCGTGATCATCCTGAAGCTAATCGCCGTCTTCATAGGGATCGTGATGATAGCGGCGGGGGTCGCGCTCCTGGTTCGGCGCCACTGGATGAGAGGAGGAGCCTGGCGATGGGGTTCCCCAACCTCGAGTACCTAGCGAGCTCGGCAGCTTGTAGATCTCCTCGAGTGCCGGTGATTATCTGTAGCCCTGCTGCCCGTTCCCGAACCTCTGCGCCTGTCGAGATTCCAAGGGCCTGACTTGAAGCCTTCCTGTCGACCCCATCCTATTGATGTCCAAGCTGATAATGCCGCCGGGAGGGACCTTCGAGAGCGCGAAGAGCAAGTCTTTCGTGTGCCTGACTTCAGCACCATCAGCTCCGAAGACCACGTCCCCCGACCTGAGACCAGCCAGGCTGGCCGGACTGCCGGGTGTCACCTCGGCGACAAGGAACCCAGACTCTGAACGAATGCCATACCTACGTGCCAGTGGTGGATTGAGGTTGACGCCCGATATCCCAATCCAGTGCCTCGTGACGCTTCCCTTCTCCAGTATCTCTTGGGCGATCCGCTTGACCGTGTTGATCGGAATCGCGAAGCCCATTCCCTGGGCGTACGGGATCATCATGGTCGTGATGCCTATCACCCTCCCATCTAAGTCCGCCAAGGGCCCTCCACTGTTCCCTGGGTTGACAGCGGCATCGGTCTGCAGGAGCCCCTCGAAAATGAAATCAGAACCCGGAAGGGGCCTCCCCTTCGCACTCAGGACACCCATCGAGACCGTCGGTCCACCAGGCAGAGCGAGCGCGTTTCCTATCGCAAGGACGACCTGACCCACCTTAAGGCCCTCCGAATCCCCCAGGTCGGCCGCGGGCAGGTCATCCGCGTTGAGTCTTATGACAGCCACATCCGTTGCCTCATCCGACCCCACCACCTCTCCGACAAAGGTCCGGCCATCCTTGAAGCCGACGTGCACCTGGTTGGCTCCGTCGATGACGTGGTTGTTCGTGATGATGAGTCCTTTCCTGTCAAGCACTATCCCAGACCCCTGTCCCTCGAGCGGGACCACTCCGAAGAAGCGCCGTTCCAGCCTCATACTGCTGACGCTCACTATGCTCTCACTGACCTTCTCCACGGCCTCTGTGACGCGGTTCTCGAAATCCGTCGCGACCAACCTGCTTGACTCCGAGGCCCCGTTTTTCGTGCTCCTTTTTGGACTTATCTCGGCAGGGGCTGGATCTCTCCTGTCGACCTGCAAGATCTTACGCACACTAGTAAAATGGTCAGAACAATGGGCGGGCAAGGAGCCGAACTGCGCGGAGAGTCTGGTTCAGCCGTGGAACGATTCAGGCAGCTTCTGGGGCTTCCGCTTCCTCGTTGCGCACCTTGGATACCCTGTAGAGCAGGAACCCGAACAGTAACGCAGCGAATATGGGAAGGAGAACGAACCCAGTAAGGGTGGCCGGCTGTTTGGCTATGCTACTCACCTGCGAAAGAGGAGTTGCCAAGCCATTGACACTGAAAATGGAGCCCTGCCCTTGCGGGCTGGTCGTGGTGGAGGGAATGGTGCCGGAAAAAATGTATGACCCCGGAACCCCGCTCGTGTTTGAGGTGTGAGGGTTGAGACCGGAACTAACCAGGGCAACGATGCCCAGCGCCAACAGCACCCCTGCCATGATCCCCAAAGCAGACCTCCCGGACCTCATGGTAACACACTACCGCGTCCCGTGTAATTAGTTCTATTCGTCAGAACGGCTTCCTCCTCCAGACCCGCCATGCTTCGTACCAGAAGACTGCCGCTCCGCCTGCGGTCCCTATTACCGCGTACAGGTCGAGCAGGTTCCGGTTGACGAGAAGATAGGCCGCGGCGATGGTGGTGAAGAAGGCGGCGTAGAACCCCAACCTCGGGAGGGTGAGTCTCCCAATGCTCACGAACGAGTGGAGGATGCCCGAATCGACCTTCCTGGCCAGGATGTAGCGTTCGTACTGGTCCTTCTCCACGACTCCTAGTCCCACCAGCTTGTCTAGGTGATGAAAGGCTACGCTGGGGCTCGAGAAGCCGAGCTCCTTCTGAATCTCACGGACGCCAACCGCCTTGCCGTACCTGAGGAGGTAGAGGTAGACCTGAAGTGTCTTCCCCCGCAGTTCGTAGTCGACTCTGGCCCTCTCTTCGGCCCCAGGCAACACCTACGGTCTCTTCGGCTGACGGATAAAGCCCTTTGTCCGCGACGCGCGAGCAGAGCGCATCTTGGTTGATTCGGTGTCCGAGGTGTTCCGGTTCCTTTAGCCCGGCAAGCGATATAGCAGGGGGTGAACGATGTAAACCCCATGGTGAGCTGCACCGTCGAGCCTAATGAGGTATTGAAGCAGTCGAAGGTCGTGGCCGTCGTTGGTGCATCGAAGAATCCAGAGAAGGAGGCCAACACCGTGCCCCTGTATCTGACTCAGCACGGGTACACGGTGGTGCCCGTGAATCCTACCGCCGACATCATCCACGGCCTAAAAGTGTATTCCTCGTTGGCTGAGTTGCCTCCTGAACTGGCAACGCGCGTCGAGGTCGTGGAAGTCTTCAGGCCTTCAGAGGAACTGCCTGAGATTGCCCGGCAAGTTGTTGAGTTAAGCAAGAGGACAAAGAAGGCGCCAGTCTTCTGGGCGCAGTTGGGGCTCGAGAACGAGGAAGCGAAACGGATTCTCAAGAAAGGTGGCGTCCCTTATGTGATGGACCTGTGCATGCGAACGCAGCACCAGCTTCTCGGTGGGGCGTAATGACCTCGAAGGGCAAGCTCAACGCAAGATGGCACAAGGAGCATCCCTTGCCGAAGAACCCGACCATGGCCGAACGGATTGAATGGCACCTTGCGCATTCTGAGACGTGTGGGTGCAGGCCGGTCCCACCCAGTCTCGCGGCGGATGTCGCGGCTCTGAAGTGCGATGTCCTGCTAGACAAATTGCCAGCACGCAAAATTCGCACATGACGGGCCAATTCACATGTCGGTGCAAACGACAACTTAAATTCAAAAGCGACTGCTTTGTCTAACTGAATGGAAAGTGTAGTCATGCTTCCTGCGAACGGTCTGGAAGCCGCGATTCAGATAATCGACCAAGCAGAAAGCATGGGAGTCAGGTTGAGGCTGCTCGGAGGACTCGCCTTCAAACGGCTCTGCCCGAGCTCCAACGACAGTTACTGTCGTGAGAACAAAGACATCGACTTGATGGGAAGGAGGGAGGACTCGAAGAAGATCATGCAAGTGATGGAAACGCTCGGTTACAAGCCACGGGAGGTCTTCAACAAGCTCAACATGGGCCAGAGGCTGATCTACTACGACCTAGCGAACAGGCGCAGGGTCGATCTCTTCCTTGACGAGTTCGTGATGTGCCATAAGTTCAATTTCAAAGAGAGCATACTCGCCGGCACCTACACTCTGCCAATAACCCAACTGGTGATGACGAAGCTCCAGGTGGTCGAGAAGACCGACAAGGAATACCTCGACCTCATCGCCGCGTTCCGCGACTTCGACGTCACTGACGGGATGGGTGGCATCCGGGGGGGCGAGATTGCAGAGCTCTGCTCAAAGGACTGGGGGATTTACACGACGTTCACGAAGAGCCTCGAAGCGCTACTGGCCAGGGCCCAGACCCTGAGCAGCGACGATAGGAACACAGTCGTCCCGAGGATTCAGAAGCTGATGATGATTATGGGTGGGAGGTCGAAGAGTCTGGCGTGGAAGATGCGTGCCAGAATAGGTGAGAAGGCGCGGTGGTACGATCTTCCAGACACAGACGGCGACACCATGCTCGGCTAGGACCTCCTCATTCTGATTACAGCACCTCCCTCCTTCCCGACCGCGTAGTAGACCTTGGAATCTGACATGCGAACCACTTTGCCCACAGCGGCGACGGCCATCTGGATTGCCTGTGTCTTGTCGGCTTCGACCAGAGCCGAAACCCTCGAGCCCTTCTTCACACCCAGCCTGCCGGCCATTTCATGGTTCAGGAAGATGCCCTGATCCCCGTCGTCGAAATCAATGGGTATCGGTCGGCCCGAGAAACTCGACGTGCCGATGAAACCCTTCTCGGTGAATGAGGATACGTTGACCACGAAGACGATCTCGTCTTCCCCGGACCTCGACACGCCAGCTCTACTCCGCTTCAGGCTTCCCTTCGTCCTCTTCCTCGATTGCAATCTCTTCTTCGATGACAGTCTCGCCGTGCTCACCGACGAGGTCGCCAATCGGATACCAATGCTTTTTGCCGTCCAGCTTCGGCATCTCGACTTCGCAGAATCCTGCTAGTGTGAGGCCGGTCATCTCCCCAACCCTTGGACCGTCATCGAGTGAGATCTTCTGAATGGAGATCGACTCGTCTCCAAAGACTGCCTCGCGCTGTGCGTTCACGACGACCTTGATTCCCTTTGAAGGTTTGATTTCCATCAGACGAACGCAACATACTCGTGGGATACTTAAGTTCTAATCGGGGGATTCTAGCGCAGCCCTCGGAGTCAGTCTGGAACTTGCGTCGGCCTAGAGGCTCAGGGACTGGATTTCTCGCAGGACCTTCCGCGTTTCCTGTGCAAGACTCCAGAGACTCGCCGGCTCTCTTCTCTTCATGACGAAAGAGGACGCCAGCAGCGCCACGCCTGGAACACCGGTGATTGGGTCTGGGGCTACAATCAGTGCGATTCCCGCCTTCCGCATTCCTCCGCTCAGAGACGGCGGCTTGGTCACGTCGTCGAAGTACCGCCTCAGAGGTGATGTGCTGACCGTCGCTGCGACGTGAACCTTTTCGTTGACAAGCCGAGAAATCGAATCTGTCGAAGATCGAATCAGTTTCCTCGCTGGCTGCTGAACCAACGTTGGGTTGAACTTCTGTGACGACGCGTTAATGGCGGAGGTCAAAAGACATTGTTGGATGCATTAATTATGCACCCATGGACGCCGAAGCACGTCTAGAGGGCTGGACTCAGGAAGCATGACGCGACCAACAACCGAATCGAGAGGCTGAACGGGACTGTGAGGGAACGCGTGAAGGTTCAACGCGGATGGAAGACCTTCAAGACTCCGATAGCAGAAGGACAGAGAATCCACTACAATTTCGTGAAGCCTCACGAGGCGTTAGAGGGGCAGACTCCCGCACAGGTCGCGGGAATCGGAGTTGCATCCAAGAACAAGTGGATGGAATTACTCAAGAACGCCATTGAGATGGCGTGAGGCTGTTAAGCGGCGGGAAACTCAATACTAACCCTATTCTCAAGGCGCAAGCGACATGATACCTCCTTTTATGACCACCCGTACTGCATTTGGTAATGAAGGGGCATTCGCTTATCATCTTCTGGCAGGCACCACACGGCAAGGGCAATCTTGAACGACCGACAGCATTCCTGACGAGTGTTACTGAAAGGCTCGGGAACAACAAGCGGAAATCGGCCACCGTCTCGTGTCTGGTTTCGTGATGTCTTGACACGGTCAACCCGGAAGGTTAATTCGTGGAAACTCTCATTATACTTTTCGCCTGGTCATGGTACTTTAGCTCATCACCCTAACTGATACAGAGGAGAGAATCACCGCTAAGGATACACGACCTACTCAAGGCAAGCATCATCAACTAATCTGGGACAGAGGGGGCGACCAACTAAAGACGGGACAGAGCCATCAGCCGTATTACATGGACAGGGAAACCATTGAGGATGCGCCTGAACGGAGTTTCGAACGCGACAGTGGCAGGGCTACTCGTTGCTGTTATCCTGATCGGCTTGACTGGTTTCTATGTGGCGACAACCTACCAAGCCAAGACCGTGACCGCTGGAAGTGTCAAGATAACTTCGGCGAACATTTCTGCCATGACATTATCGATAACTGTCAAGAATACAGGAAGTCTTGACATGATAGGGCTGGGAGAACCAACCATCTCTCTCGGCGGCGGAGTCGCTGCTTATTTCTGCGCTTATAACGAGTATTCGTGGAGACCACTGCTTTCTCCAACCTATCCGATTCATACGGGGGAAGAAGTCACGGGCAGTTGTTCGCTAATCTCACCCTATAGTTCAGGGCTTCAAGTGACCATCTATGTGCCTTCGACTTTCAGTGATGGTTCCCAGATGAAAGCCTCGACATCGATTACGGTCAGTTAGGGGACTGACGAAGGTTCGAACATGAACCACTCCTTCAAAAATCACCCGTCATTGGACACCCTCTGGAATCACCCGTCATGCAACACCCACCTTCCGCCACCCGTTAATGCAACAAAATCGATTAGGAACCTGCGAACTTCGTTATCAACAACTTCAAGGTCTTATTCATCTCAATCAGGTTATTGTTGATTTCATTCATCGGAGCCAAACTGGTTACTAAGGAATCCAATTTTGCCGAAACGCTTGTCAACGTTGTGCCTATAACACCGAACTTCTTTTCAATCTCATCTAACTTCGCAGAAGTCCTCTGCAAATAGAGTACACTCTTAGCTGCTTGTTCGGCAGTAAACATGGAAGAATATGCTTGCCAATCAGGTTCAAGCCCTTTGTATTCTTGAGGGGGTTCGATAGAAGATTCAAGTATTTTGAACTCATCCTTGCACATTGCGACAATGTCATGGTGAAAATTATCAATGGCTTCTGTCTCTCCAGAGACCACGATTCTTACTAACGCTTTCGAAACGTTTACTGGAGCAACCTTCACGTGATATAGATATCCAATCGAATAGAATTTGGCTCTGAGGCCAACATCAGTCACGTTTATTCCTTCTGTCGCTTTAATCGAAAATTCTTTGGTTGGCAACTCTGGAACTCTCACTTCCCAATTTTGAAGCTAGACTCGCGCCTTTGGTAATGTCGATGCCATTTATTAGTCATGAATCAGGTTTCCCGCACGAATGCGTCAAATCACCCCAAGCGAAGCGCCTCGCCCCGTCACCCCGCTAATGAACCAGAACTCTCGGAACGGCTTGTAAACTTATAAACACATGGTTGTATACCGACTTCTGATATAGTGTGTCTACAACTGCAATACCTGCCGTAACTTCTTCCGGACAGCCCGTCCTGATTCTTAGGGAAGGGGCGAGCCAGAACAGGGGCAAGGAGGCCCAGAGGAACAACATAGCAGCCGCGAAGCTGATAGCAGAAATCGTGAAGACCTCGTTGGGTCCTCGAGGAATGGATAAGATGCTCGTGGATTCCCTGGGAGACGTAACAATCACCAACGATGGAGCTACGATGCTGAAGGAGATCGACGTCCAGCACCCGGCCGCGAAGATGCTCGTCGAAGTTTCCAAGACGACCGACAACGAGGTAGGCGACGGCACCACGTCCGCCGTGATTCTCGCAGGAGCCCTTCTCGAGAAGGCCGAGGAGCTGCTCGACAAAGACGTCCATGCGACTGTTATAGTCGACGGTTATTCGAAAGCCGCCAAGAAGGCTGCCGAGGCCCTCGAAGCTGTGGCCGAGAAGGTGAAACCGGACGACAGAACGTGGCTGATCAAGGTCGCCAGGACCAGCATGCAGACCAAGCTCGTCTCCAGAGAGGCCGGGCAGCTGGCGGAGCTGGTCGTTGACGCGACCCTCGCGGTAGCCGAGAAGACTGAGAAGGGATACAAGGTTGACATCGACAATGTAAAGGTCGAGAAGAAGCCGGGAGGTTCGCTCAAGGACACCAAGCTGATCCAGGGCATCGTGCTGGACAAGGAGGTCGTCCATTCCGGGATGCCGAAGCGGATCGAGAATGCTAAGATCGCTCTGGTAAGCGCGCCCTTCGAGATAGAAAAGACCGAGTTCGACGCGAAGCTGAACATCAACGACCCGTCCATGATGAAGAAGTTCCTGGACGAGGAGACAAAGATGCTGAGGTCGATGGTCGAAAAGATGACCGCGGTCGGGGCAACGGTCGTCATCTGCCAGAAGGGCATCGACGATATCGCGCAGCACTACCTCGCGAAGGCCGGGATCCTGGCTGTCAGGAGGGCGAAGGAGAGCGACATGACCAAGCTCGCAAAGGCTACCGGAGCCAGAGTCGCCAACAACTTCGAGGACCTCTCCGCGGCGGACCTAGGATACGCGGCGCTGGTTGAGGAGAGGAAGATCGAAGAGGACAGGTGGGTCTTCGTCGAGGGCTGCAAGAACCCGAAGGCGGTCACGCTCCTGCTCAGGGGTGGGACCCAGCGCATCGTCGACGAAGGCGAGCGCTCCTTGCACGATGCATTGATGGTGACGAAGGACGTCATCGAGAAACCCGCGATCGTCGCCGGGGGAGGCGCGGCAGAAGCGGAAGCCGCCTACCAAGTGATGAAGTGGGCCGAGAAGCTCTCGGGAAGGGAACAGCTCGCCGCACAGAAGTTCGCCGAGGCCCTCGAATCGATACCTATCGCGCTCGCGCTCAACGCGGGCCTCGACCCGATCGACGCACAGGTCGAGTTCAGGGCGAAGCACGCCGAGAAGGGCACCTGGTACGGAGTCGAGGCGTCAGACGGGAAGATCAAGGACATGTTCCAGCGCGAAGTCTTCGAGCCCCTGACTGTCAAGGTGCAGATGATAAAGTCCGCCACGGAAGCGGCCTCGATGATCCTCCGCATCGACGACGTCATCGCAGCCGGCAAGTCGAAGGGTCCCTCCGGGCCTCCGGGAGGAGGAGCCGGTGGCATGGGCGAAGGCGGCGGCGACTTCGACTAGACTCTCGACACTGGGACCACGCGCTCGGTCCTACTTCAGCCTGGCCGCATAGTCCCGCAGCATCTTCGTGTAGATGCTCCGCGGTGGGAAGCCTATGCTGCAGAGATAGGTCGAGAACTTTACCCTGTTCTTCGGGTCCTTGATTCTCCTCTCAATATCTCTGATCTCCTGACCGACGACTGCGTAGCTTGTTGCGTACCCAGGGAAGATCCCTTCGTGGGCAGGGAAGAGCTGGAAGTAGACGCTGCTCCTAGGGATGCCGGTGTGCTCGTGGGCCCAGTCGACGAATGCCATGAGGTCCTTCTTGCCGGTGTTGACCCATACGTCACCGAGGACACGCAGGAACCTGACGATGCGCCACCGCCTCGTCATGAACTCGACCTCGAGGTTGATCAGCTTCAGACCGCCGTACTTCTCCATCAGGTTGACATACCCCTTCTCAGCCTTCGTAAGCTTCTCCTTCGACTCGAGCGATTTTGACGCCTCGTAGAACTCGAGCTCCCTGTTAAAAGAGAGCCCCTCCGTTATTGGACCGCTTGTCTTTGCGCCCGCGAAAAGCTGCAACATTGGGAGCTTCCCCGCAAACCCGACCGCGCTGTTGGAATGATGGACGCAGTGTCCGTACTCTTCGTGGACGAGGAGGTCAATCAGGGCCGAGACGGACTTGTCAGGGTCCTTCTTCGGGTCGGTCGTCTGGAAGAAGACCTGGAACGGCTTGTTCGTGTAGGTGTCGAAGAATTGGGCAGCCCCCGTCGGAATCGTTCCGGTGAGGTATGGAGGAGTCTCCATGACTGTGGTATTGTACTGCGGGTTGATTCTGTGGACGTCTTCGTTGACAAACGGCCGGACAGCCTTGCGGATTTCCAGAGTCGTCTTCACGAGCTTCTTCGGGTCGAGCTTCATCCTGGCGTTGATCCTCTCCTCGACCTTCTCAGGGGTAGCCTCACACCCAAACTTCTTCGCCAACTTCTCGGTCACCTTTCTGAACCTCGGCAGCTCTTCGTCTATCCACGAGAGTGCCTTCTTCTCTAGCTGTGTGGGGGTCTCCACGTAGTCAAACCCCTTCTTGAGCGCCCGCGGGTAGAACTCCTGCCTTCCGAGGTCAGAACCGTACTTCTTGAAGATCTTCTCGACGTTGGGGAACTCGCCCTTTCCGAAGCCTTCGAGCGCGAAAAGCTTGACGTAGTCAGACACCTTGGCCTTCAGCGAGTCGCACTGCGCCTTCAGCGCCTTGCTCTTCGTCTCGCCTTTCACTGTGTCCAAGATCTCCAAGACTCCTCCTAGCCTGTACAGCGTCAGGGCCTTGACCGCGACCGGAATCTTCCTCTTAGAGAATCTCTTCGCGCAGGCATCTATGTCATTCCCCGCACATTCCAGGAGCGAAGTCATGTGGTCGTCCCTGATTCCCTCCTTGACAAGGTGGGCGAAGATAGCGTTGACGATGTCGTCTAGGACGGGCTGGGGCTCAGTGAATTCCAGCGCTACCTCGATAGAATCAAGGACCTTCCTCTGAAGCTCGGTCTTTGCCTGTTTCCTGAGCGCCCTGACCTTCCGGAGAGATTTGTTGACGTTGGTCTGAGACGCGATGAAGAGCTTGCCCGCGTAATCATTGAACCCCATCAGGTATGCGGTCGAAGGATATGCCTCCTTCACTGCGTCGAGAATCTGAGCGTCGAGAGAGGTCGTTGCCATGCCTTGAGCGCCGAAGTTCTGCTATTTCTAGTTAGCCGCGTCGAGCGGCTTGAACTTCGTCACGGTCTCCTGCAGCTCCTTTCCCAGCCTCTTCTTCCACTCGTCGAAGCCCTTGGGTGATTCAGGGTACCCCCGGTTGATCTCGACTAGGGTGGCGCTCTTCTTGACTGTGTACCTCAGTCCTCTTGCCAAGGAGAGCTGGGCCAAGATCCTCATCCACATCGCCGGGTTCATGAACCTCGCCTGGTTGAACTCGGGGTGCTTCCGCTCCGTAATCGCATTGATGTCCTCCTCAGAGAGGAAGTGCTTCATTCCGTAGTTGATCTGTTCGTTCGTTACCGTCTGGAGGTACCGCCGGAGCACCTCGAAGCTGGCCATGGGATACCCGTGGTTGTTCATGTACTCGACGTTGTACTTCCAGAGCGAACCCTCGCTGGTGTCGCCTGCCTCCAGGGCTTGAGCCACCACCTTGCCCAGAATGGTCCCGCCGTAGATGGAGGGGCTGATTCCGCCCGCGTCTATTGGCCTCGGCATCCAGGCCGAGTCTCCCACGATCGCAAACCCGTTCGCCACCAGGCAGTCGTTGTGCCTTCTGACCGGAACCTGCCAGTTGCCCTTCGTGTTCCCCGAGTCGCTGTCGCCCTGTGGCTGCCTCGGGTTCTTGATCACAGGGTTGTCGGCGACGTACTTGTCGATCAACGTCTGCAGGTTGTCGTTGAGCCCGAAGCGCCTGTTGCGCCTGTCGAGCCCTGACTTCGAGACGCCGAGTCCTATGTTGACCTTGTTCTTCCCTTTGGGGAAGATCCATGCGTAGCCTGCGGGGGCTATGAACTGGTCCAGATGTATTATGCAGTACTCAGGGGCGAAGAACGCAGGGTCCTGCTTTGCGGGGTCGAACTCGAGGATATACCGGCCCGTCCCCACGACGTCGTCGGCGTCAATCTCCTTCTCGATCATCGACGGAATCGGCAGGAAGCGCCTGAGGACAGAAGAAGACCCGGTCGCGTCTATGACGATCCTTGCGGTGAAACTGAACGGTGACCCGTCCACCTTCCTGCCAGAGACACCGGTGATGTATCCGCTTTCGGAGAGGAGCCTCTCGGCCGTGGCGTTGAAAAGGAACTCTGCCCCGAACTTCCGCGCGTCGTTGACCTGGCGCCTCGGAGCCAGCTTCCTGTTGAAGAGGAAGCCCTCTCCTTCGAAGAGAACCTTCGTCTTCCTGTCCGGTGAGTAGAGGTAGACGCCGCTGACGGGGTGTTCCAACTCGGGCGAGCCGTACCTGATGCCTATGTGCTCTGCGAGGTAGTCAAGCGAGCGCTTGCTCGTCGCGTCCCCGCACGTCCAGCCATTGTGGGTCTTCTTCCCGGGCTCTTCCTCCTTGTTCCTATCGACGATCAGGGTGCGGGCCTTCCCTTTGGAGTAGAACCCTATGGAAGCCGCGGTGATGAGACCTGCCATGCCTCCGCCGGCTATGACGACGTCGTAATCTGGCTTCTGGGCCATTAGTAGTTTTGGCTACTAAAATTCTATATAAGAGCCTTGCCATGCTACACCGGATGGACCGCAGGGCGATCATCGAGCAGCTGAGGAACATGGGGCTCACCGCTTACGAGGCAAAGTGCTACGTCTCCCTGGCCGGACTCGGCCCTGCCGACCCGAGGAAGGTAGCCGCGGAGGCTGGAATCCCCTACCCCAACGCATACGAGGCTCTGAAGCGGCTCGCGGCCCTCGGATGGGTAGACCTTGTCGTCAGGAGGCCAGCCTCCTACAGGGCGAGGAGGCCGGAGAGCATCAGGGCGATGGTCAGCTCGACGATCGAAGAAACCTTCGATTCGCTCGAGAAGGTCTACAGTTCGGAGTCTGCCGAGGAAGCCGAACTTGTCTACACCTTACGAGGGAGGCAGAAGGTCCTCGCCAAGGTGTACGAGATGCTCCGGGGAGCGAAAGAGAGCATAGTGCTGGTGGCGCCAACCATGGGCCTGGAGGACGCCAAGCTCCTTGAGCTCCTCGCAGAGGCAATCGACAGGGGCGTCAACCTCAGGGCAATCGGCGACGAGGGTGCACCGGGATTGCTGCCGCCGACCGCGGAGATTCGGACCGGGAATCTTGTGGCGATTGACCTGCTAGTGGACGGCAAGACGGCGCTGATTTCACTTCCCGACTACTCTGCTTGCGGTTGGATAGACAGCCCTGCCGTGGCGAGCCACTTCAAGCAGTTCCTCGAGCTGTTGTGGAACACGTCCTCTCCTGCATGATTCGCGAGTCTGGCGGAGACCAGGGCTTTCTGCCTTTAAGGTAGGTGCGATGATTATAGAAAGAAGAAGGCCGCTCGGCTTTGGGCCGAACAGCCTGGTGGTGTCTATCCGTTTGTGAAGATGGACTCGCTCGAAGTATTCGGGACTTCGGGTAGGCTGTCGCTCATCCTCTTCTCGGCTATGGCCGACGCCTCGGACAGGATCTTGTCAGCTTCTTCGCTGTTCTCGGCCTGGTAGAAGGTCGTACCCGTTATGGTGCCGACATCCACCATGATCGAGTTGAGCTGTGCGCCGATCTCTCCGAGTGCGCCCTGCGCGTCAGGCATCGCTTCGCCAAGAGTAGCGCGGACGTTCTTGATCACCCCGATTGCTGGAGCGATCGTAGCTGCGAAGTCTCCGACGTCAGTGACAGTCTGCAGCCTCGTCGTGATCGCCTCTAGGGCGATCTTCGATTGCAAGACTATCTTCTGCATCTTGCGGACTTCGGCGAGCTCATTGGAGTACGCCTTGCTGGATTCCTGGTCGTGAGCCTGGACGGCGGTCACTGTCTTCTTGAAGATGGAGCTCTCGCGCTGCTTCAGCCGGTTGCTCGCCTGGTCCAGTCGGTTGATCTCCCCAGTCAGCTGCTGGGTCGCCTTCTGGATCTGGGGCTTCAACGGCTTGGGACCGCGAATTGCGTCGCGGGTCATCTTCCCGAAGCTCTCGTTCTCCTGAGCCTTCCATTGTTTCTCGAACTTACTCAACGTGATATCCAAGCATGATATCCGCGAAGGCGAACATACCTGACGGTGGCAATATCCTTTGACATACTGCTTAACGAATCACACTGTCGCGGCGACCGGAGAAAAAGGGAGAGAGACTCCTAATCGATCTTGTAGCGCTTGGCGAGCTTGATGATGAGGAAGATGACGAGGGCGACGATTATGAATGTGATCACCGCGGTCAGGAAGTCGCCTATGCTGAAGGTTTGACCGTAGAAGTATTCCTTTAGGTTGGCGAGGTCCCCCACGCTGCTTAGTGGGATGCCTATGACCGGAAGGATCAGGTCCTTGACCAAGGCCTGGATGAGGAGGCCAAGGTAGAGGGCCAAGATGAAGGCCACCGCCAGACCAAGGACCTTGTAAGTGGAAAGGAACGCCTTGAATTCAGCCGAGATGCCCTTCGGTGCAGGTGGTGGAGGTGGGGGTGGTGCTTGGGTTAGGAGCTCTCTTATTTTTCGAAGCTCAGCGAGCATTTCCTCGTTAGAGGACACGGCTAGGCGACAGTCCGCACCCGATTTAAGAATTGACAGGCAATCGTGCGGCAGGGGCCGTCATAGAGCGAGCCGTGGGTAGATTAACGAGTCAGAATCGAAAGGTGAATCATCTGTCAGCTTCCAGCGGCCAGTAATTCAAACTCCAATAGATTATAGGGATGTCAGCTATGTGCACGTTCCTCAAGAGGTGTGGGAGGACCCTCATGTTCTTGAAGCTGGGGCTCCCAATCTTCAACCTGTAAGGCCGCGGAGAGCCATCGCTCACCAGATAGAAGCTCATCTCGCCCCTCGCCGCTTCCGCGCGCGCGTAGACTTCTCCAGCCGGGACCCTTGGCTGCGGGCCGAGTTTAAGCCGGACGGGGCCAGGGGGTATGTTCTTGAAGGCCTGACGGATTATCTTCACGCTTTGTCTCATCTCCAGCAGGGCCACGTATGCCCTCGACCACGAGTCGCCGCCGTCAAGCGAGGAGACATCGAAGTCGAAGTCATCGTAGTGACTGTATGGCTCGTCCTTTCTGAGGTCGCTCTTCACGCCCGAGGCTCTAAGGACAGTGCCGACAGCTCCGAGCCTTATCGCGTCCTCGCTGGAGAGGACACCGACCTTCTCCATCCTCGCGAGGACAAGCGGGTTGTTGAAGAATATTTTTTCGTACTCGTCCATGCGCTTCTCAAACCAATCGCACGTCTTGAGCGCCTTCTCGGTGAGCCCGTCTGGCATGTCGTTCCTGACTCCGCCTGGGATGATGTAGGCAAAGGTGACCCTCGCCCCGCCAATCCTCGATGCGAGGTCGATCCAGAAGTCTCTGTCACCCATGCACCAAGTAATCATGGTAGTGTGCCCGGTGAAGAGACCCTCTATCGCAATGAAGTACATGTGAGAGATTATGCGGTTGATCTCCGACATTATGACCCTGAGGTACTGGCCCCTGTCAGGTACCTTGTTGCCCATCAACTCGTCCACAGCAAGGGCGTAGGGGAACAAGATGTTCGAGCTGTCCAGGATGACAGGCCTTTCGAGGTGCGGGACATTCTGGATGTAGTTCCTGTACTCGCTCATCTTCTCCTCTCCTCGGTGGATGTAGCCTGGGTCGGGTTCCGATCTCACCAAGTAGTCGCCGTCCAGCCAGAGCTTTATTCGGAAGTGCCCGGCTCCCGGGTGCTGGGGCCCGAAGGCGACTGCCATTATCCTGTCCGAGTCCGGGTCGTATTCTGTCTGGATAGCCATCTCCTATCTCCCCGGGGACACATAGTCCTTCCGCAGAGGGGGCATGTCGTTCCAGTCTTCGGGCAGGAGGAAGTGCCCCTTGTACGGGTTCCCTTCGAAGTTGACTCCCAGCATCTCCTGCCCCTCCCTTTCGTGGTACTCGACCCCAGTCCAGACGTCAATCAAGGAGGGGGCGACCGGGTTCCCTCGGGGTATCCTTTCAGCCAGTGCAACGACGAAGTCTTGGTAACCCGCCCGGGAAACTGAACTGACGAAGTAAATTATCTCTATTTCATCCTTGGCTATCCAGTCGACCCCGCAGACCGCGCTGGGATGGTCGAAACCAAGCTCGTCCCGCACCAGCGTCGCGAGCTCCTTGATTCTAGCACTCGGGGCAGTGACCTTGAGCCTCTTCTCGCGCACGTAGTCGACCTTCACTTCCGGGAACTTCGATGTTATCCTCGAGGCGAGCTCCTTCGCCCTTGCAGGTTCGGGCTTCAGTTGAACGGGAGAAGGGGGCTGCACGACAGGCGGGGCCGCGGCGGGCGATGAAGATGGTTGGGGTCCTTGTTCTTGTCCTTTGCTCATACCAGGGTCACGCCCCGCTCAGGCTGGGAGCTTTTCTGATCTTTTCCTGAAGGAGCACAATTCCCTGTAGGAAGGCCTCGGCCCTAGGAGGGCAACCTGGGACATAGACGTCAACCGGGATTATGTCGTCGATCCCCCTGAGAACGTTGTAGGAGTCGAAGTAGAGCCCACCCGTAATCGAGCAGGCACCCATTGCGATGACCCACTTCGGCTCGGCCATCTGGTCGTAGATCATCTTGAGCCTTGGCGCCAACTTGCGTGTGACTGTACCCATCACTATGATCAAGTCGCAGGCGCGGAGTGAGCCGAACGCCTCCAATGTCCCGAACCGCTCCATGTCGAAGCGTGATCCAGCCGCGGCGCCCACCTCTACCGAGCAGCAGGCGGTCTCAAGGTGGACGGGCCAGAGGGAGTAGAGTCTTCCCCAGTTGGCTAGGTAACGCAGAGGGTCGCCAACGGCGTACTGGAGTATATCGTTGACCTTCCCGACTAGGACCTGGAAGGCACCCGACTTCTGGATCTCTACCAAAGCTCCCGTTTCCCCGCGAGGTAGAGGGCGAAGCCCATCGGGACGAAGAGCATCCCCATGAAGAGGGTCACCATCCAGTCGGACGAGAGGCCGAGGGCCATAGGCTTGTAGGCTGCCGCCCAGGCATACAGGAACATCGAAAGGACGTCGAAGACTATGAACATCAGGAGGTAGGCGTAGTACTGCATCATGAAGTGCATCTTGCCGGCGCCGACGGGGACCTGGCCGCACTCGAAGGGTGCGTTCTTTATCGGGTTAGGCCTCCTGGGGGCGAGCAGTCTCGAGGCTATTACTATCAGGACGATGAAGATGATCCCGACAAGGCCCATCACGAAGACGGTACCGATGTCCCCGAAAAGAACCATCGCAGAAAAAACCGACCCTTTTACGCTATTTAAGATTGGCGATGCTTGTTTTCATGAAATAGCGTTCTCGGGGGTTCTTCTCTTTCGAATTGGGCACGCCGGGAACTGGAAACGGAAGCGCGGTGAATTGATGTCCAGGGAATGTACCAGAACCGTCTGAGATGTGAAGCAACAAGTAAAAAGGAGGGGTGATGACCTAGTCACTCAGATTGAGAATAGCTGTGGTCGGGACGGGAGTGGCAGGCGCCTACCTGCTCAACAGGATTCCCAGCGAGCACCAGGCCGAGGCCTTCGAGATGCGGACCGAGGCGAACTGGTACCCGGCCTGCGCGTGGGGGACGAGCCAGCCGTTCATCTCCGACTTGGTGAAGCGGGCGGGTCTCAACTTTGAGGATTACGTCCTGCACAAGGGGAAAAGGATGGTGGTCGACCTCGGGGAAGAGCAGTTCGAGATCAAGTTGAAGGGGCTTGTCACCTATGACAAGCACAGGCTGACCCACGACATGCTGAAAGGGAAGAAGGTCCACTGGGGTGAACAGGTCAGGCAGGCGAACGGGAACCTCTCTGATTTCGACACAATCGTTGACGCCACGGGGCTCCACAGGTCGCTTCTCCCGAAGCTGAAGGAAGACCTAGTGGTACCTTCGCTCGAGTACCAGGTGAAGTCGAAGGAGCTGCCCTATGACGACTTTGTGATCAGGCCGTATCCGGGTCTTTTGGGTTACTGGTGGTATTTCCCCCTCGGGGACGGGATGGCGCATGTGGGCGCGGGGGACCTGCTGCACAGGTACAGGGGAGAACTGGACGGGTTCGTGAGGAAGTACAAGTGCGAAGTCGTAAGGCGGATTGGGAGGCCGGTCAGGGTCACGCCGCCCAAGCTCTGCGAGCCATTCTTTGACGGCAAGGTGGTCGGAGTGGGCGAGAGCATCGGGACGGTCTATCCGATGCTGGGCGAGGGAATAATCCCGAGCATGCAATGTGCCGACCTTTTCGTTGACCACCTTGGCGACAGGGAGGGCTACAGGAGGGCGGTCCTGGACCATTTCGAAATCTACGCTAAGGTATACAAGTTCATCAAGGCGAAGGTGGAAGACAGGTTCAGTCTTCTTACGATGTGGCCAACGCTCCTGTCGATCTTCTGGTACATGAGGAGCAATGAGACGAGATATGGGGTTGAAACAAAGCTCTCGAACTTCTACAAGATAGCGACGTGGCAATAGTTGAGCTCCGAACAAACGAGGACGCACACAGCGATCCACGTGCTCAAGGGTGCAGTCCAGCAGGTGCTGGGAGCGAAGTGGACGGTCTCGGCGTTCGTATCAGGGACTTATGGACGGCTGACCGTGCAGTTTGACAGGAAGCCGACCAACGAGGAGGTTGCGAGAATCGAGCAAGCGGCCAACGGCAAGGTGTCGGAGGGAGCGGAAGTAGTGGAGTTTGAGATGGAGAAGGACGAAGCCGAAGGGCATTTTGGAAATGCAATCTACGATCTTTTCCCAGTACCTTCTAGCGTGACGAGGCTTAAGATTGTGAGGATACCGGAGTGGAACATCAACTGCTGCATCGAGAAGCACGTTGACAACACCTCGCAAGTGGGGAGGATCAGGCTGGGGGTACCAAGGTTCAGGAATTCAAGGAAGGAGCTGGAGCTGCCTTTTGACTTGGTCGAGTGAATCTCAGTAACAGGTAATATCCTACTTCGGCATGGTCCTCGGCTGGGCCCGTAGCGCAGATCCAAGCGAGCGGAATACGGACAGCGCGGCAGCCTCCTATTCGCCTGAGGGCACAGCTGTAGGTCGTGGGTTCAAATCCCACCGGGCCCGCTGAATCCTCCGCGGTCGATCTTGGGAGCGTCTAGAATCCTGCTGGGATGCCGTCTCCCCGCGCATCGCAGACCGCCTTGCGAGAGCGGTTGGAGACCTCGACAGCCTGGCAGACGCCGGTCTTCCCGGGCATCGGGAGCCATCGAATGTCGAAGCCAGACAATCCTCCTCTCTCGTATCCATCTTCCACTAGGAGCGACTTGCCTCCGCCCCAGAGGAACCTCGGGTGCCCCACGATCTGTTCGAGGGGCATCTCGTAGTCAACGGCATTGGTGACGAAGAGGGCGTGCTGAAGTGGTCGGTAGTCTCCTCCGCTGGTCCCGATGGCCAGGTAAGGCCGTCCCTCGCGCTCCAAGAGCATCGAAGACAGCGTGTGGAGGGGTCGCTTCCTGGGTTCGACTTTGTTGGGACCAGCCATGCTGAAACCGGAACCACGGTTGTTCAAGAAAATCCCGCATTCTGGAACGAAGACACGCGAACCGAAGTGGTGGAATAGGCTCTGGATTCCTGAGACCAGGTTGCCCTCGGAGTCGGATACCGAGAAGGCAGTCGTGTCGCCTCTGCTCACCCTGGCTTGGCGGACTCCCGATCCTTGCCGTGCATCCATGAACTTGTCGATGTCAATCTTCCCGAACCGGGGGTCGCCGAGCATCTCGTCCCTGCGCGCGTAAGCAGTGAGGGCCGCCTTCATCATGGTTCTGATTCTCTCTGTGGAGAGAGGCCCTGTTTCCGACATCCTGTAGCCGGAGAGCAGTTTCAAGATGAGAAGACTCGTGGCACCCATGGTGTTGGGCGGCATCTCGTAGACCGTCGTTCCCCGGTAATCGAAGTTGAGAGGAGTGACCCACTCCGGGGCGAAGTCCCGGAAGTCGGCCTTCTTTGTCGGCACGCCCAGCCCCTCGAGCGTCTCCCGGATTTTCTCAGCGGGCCAGCCTGAGTAGAAGGCCTCGGATCCCCCTTCGGCCACCTCTGACATCACTTTGCCGAGTCTTTCCTGTCTGATCCAATCGCCTGGTGCCGGAGGTCTACCGTTCGGCGCGAAGACCTTCTTGGCCTCGCTGGGAAGGTCGGTGTAGGCACCGGCGATGGACCGGCAGATCCCTTCTCCCGCTGGGAACCCATTCGTAGCGTACTCGACTGGGGCAGAGGCCAGGTCTCTGAACTCGGAGCTTCCGAGCTTTCGGTGCATCTCCAAGACGCCTGCCACGTAGCCGGGGACGACGCAGGTCAGAGGACCGTACAGCGGGATGCGCCCTCCTGCTAGGGACTTCACAAGGTCGATGGTCAGACCGGAAGGGGACCAGCCGCTGGCCATGAGACAGTGGACCTTTCCCGTCTTGGCCTCGTAGAACATCCCGAAGAAGTCGCCCCCGAGCCCTCCTGCGGGGTGGAGGGTGACGGCGAGCGCGAGGCTCGTCGCAACGGCCGCGTCGAACGCATTGCCGCCCTTTCTGAGCACATCGTAGCCTGCGAACGAGGCAAGCGGCTGCTCGCTAGCGATAGCTGCATGCTCGGCTATGATCGTCTTGCTGAAGGCCAACGAGCCGTTCGCCGATCCCCACCGTTAATAAGAAATCTAGGTCTTTCGGGACGGTTGTCATCGCGATTCTTGCCCTGAGATTATCGTCCCACGGGGACACTGCCTCATTTCGTGCATCCTCGCCCAGCATCCCATGGGTGGAACTGGGCCACCGTAAGGCCAAGAACCTATTTATAGAAGAATCGACAATTCGTGTTTAGCCAGATGATGATACTTGAGTCAAGCTGAACTGGATTCCATGCTGGGGACGGTCGAGAACCCGATAAGGAGAAGAATCATCGCGAGGCTCAGCCAGAAACCGAACTATCAGCTTCAACTCTCGAAGGAACTGGACATCAGTCAGCAGCTCGTGGCAAAACACCTAGGAAGCATGGAAGACGCCGGGCTTGTAAGCACGGTCTTGGAGGACAGCCCCCGCGGGCCGCAGAGGAAGGAGTACCTGCTCAAGAAGAGTTTCTCCATCACGATAGACCTTGCGCCAAGTCTGTTCAGGGCCAGGATGTTCTCCTTCGGAGCAGTGCCAGGGATGGACGCCGACGAGCAGAGTCAGATGACCGCGAAGGCCAGCGAAGCCCTCATGTTTCCCGACGAAGCATCTAGGATGAAGCCGCTTGCGCAAATCATCGCCGAGGTTGACAGGAAGCTAAATGAGATGGAGGAGCAGCGGGCGGTCCTCCTCTACGTGCGCGGTCTCGCCCTGAGGGAGGCAGCCAGGGTAACCACGTCGCTCGGGAGCGCTGACAGGAAGGAGGTGCTGAGGTACATAATGAAGGAGCAGAGGGACGGGATAGACGACATCTCGGCCTCGCTAGGCCTGCATCAGCGGGTCGTGGGAAGCATCCTAGAAGAGATAGAGAAGGACCTAGCCGCAGAATAAAAAAAGAAAGAGGAGTGTTACTCCTCTACATTCCTATGTTAGGGAAACTTGCCTGAGGAACTCCAAGCTGGCCCTGGAGGGTCTTGATCCGGGTCGCGTACTCCTTCATGCGCACGTTGTCACCCTGGACCTTCGCGATCCTGTACCCCTTCCATGCCTTACGCAGGGCTCCCCAAATTTGCCCTTTTTCGTAAATGGTCATTGCTACGTGACCTCCGTCGTTTCATGGCTTTGCGGGTATTTTGCGAGCGGAGTCTATACTAGTTGAGTCACTAATCAAAGCGGGCAACCCCAGCGGGCAGGAATTTTCCCTTCAGACCATGGACCTGAGTAACAGCAGAATGTTGCTCGGGTGCTCTGTGATTCGCCGCTTGGAGTAGGCAAACCACCGGTCGCCGTACGGAAGGTACTCGGAGACTCGGTAGCCAGACTTCACCAGGTCGCCCTTCAGCTCGTCGCGTATCCCCTTGAGCATCTCGAACTCGAAGTTGACATGCTTCGACTCTGCCAACTTCCTCGCCTCTTCGACCAACGCCGAATCGTGGGTCGCGATGGCAAACCCGTCCCCTCTGTCGAAGAGCATACCCATCAGCCTGCTGAAGCTACTGGAGACTTCCTTCCTGCTGGGGTAGACCACCTCGCGACTCTCCCTGTATGCGCCCTTCACTAGGCGGACCTTGGCGCCGGCGTCCAGGAGCTTGGAGAGGTCGGATTCGCTTCGCCTCATGTAAGACTGCAGGACGATGCCAAGGTTCCTGTGCTTGCTGAGAGAAGCAAGGTACATCGAAAGCGTTCTTTCGGTGAACGAAGACCCCTCCATGTCAATCCAGAGGGCCTGATTGAACCTCTCCGAGTTGACAACGATCCTCTCAAGCCTATCGGCAGCCCCCGCATCGTCCGCGCCGAGACCGAGCTGGGTCAGCTTCACCGAGGCGAACCCACGAATCCCGTCCTCCGAAATGCGCTGTTCGAGCCTGAGGTACTCCCCCGCGTGCGATTCTGCGACGGCAGGGTCTGTGATTTCCTCACCTAGGAAGTTCACGACGACCCCCATGCCCCTCGAATTGGCCTTCTTTGCATCCGCGAGAGCAGAGTCGAGGTCGACGCCTGAAATCCAGTGCTTCGCCAGTCTGAGCAGCACCAGCTCTTTGAGCCCCATGACGTTGCCCGCCGATTGGACAAGATAATAACGGTATACTATCAATCGACGGCGCGATGATTGACAAGGCTGTTTGCGCAACCAGGTTGACAAGGCTTAGGAAGAGGTTAGAAGACGAGAAGCTCGCCGGAGTCCTCATCGTCCCAGGACCAAACATGCAGTACTTCACGGGGGTCGAATCGCTGCTGCTCGAGAGGCCATTCATGCTTCTCTTCCCAGTTTCGGGGGTCGCTCAACTGGTGGCGCCGGCCCTGGAGGCCGGGCCTTACAGGGATTCGCCGATGCAGATGACCATCCATCCGTGGACCGACTCTGAGGGCTCACCTGGTGCGATCAGCAAGGCGGTCCTTTCAGCGGGAGTGCGGGGAAGATGGGGAGTCGAGGGGAAGGTGCCGTTCCTGTTTCTACACAAGCTAATGAAGTACGGCGCGCTCGAATTCGAGGACGCCGAGCCAGTCCTGCAGAGGCTAAGGGAAACGAAAGATGATGCGGAGGTCAGGCTCCTGAAACGGTCGGCAAAGATACTCAGCAGGTCGTTCTGCCGGTTCCCCGAGCTGGTCAGAGAGGGAGCGACCGAGCTTGAGCTCGCGAAGGCAGCGACCGAGATCATCTATTCGAACGGCGCGAACAAGGTTGACGCTATGCTGGTCCAGTCGGGCGGAAGGGCCGCAGACCCACACTCCCTTCCATCCTCCAAGAAGGTCAAGAGGGACGAGGGCATTATCTTCGACGTGGGCTCCACGTTCGAGGGGTACTATGCGGACATAACGCGGACATTCTGCATCGGGCGGTCCAAGGAGGTCGAAGACGTGTACCAGAAGGTCCTCGAGGCAGAGGAAAAGGGGATAGGAGCGTCTGCCCAAGGGGTCGAGGTCGGAAAGATAGACGAAGCCGCGAGAGGAGTCCTCAGGAGGGCCGGCCTCGGGGAGTACTTCATCCACCGGACCGGGCACGGGCTCGGTCTCGAAGTTCACGAGGCGCCGTACATCGTTGAAGGGGGGAAGGAGAGGCTGGGGCCCAATATGTGTTTCACCGTCGAACCGGGCGTCTACATCAGGGGGAAGCTCGGGGTCCGGATGGAGGACGACGTGCTGATCGAGGGGAAGAAGGGCGTGGAGATCACGGACACGCCGAAGGAATTCGGCTGGTGGAGATAGCCTGTTTCGGCCTCGAAAATTGCGACGCCAGCCCTAGCATTGCTTTTATGACTCGCGCCGTCCCAAACGCCCGGGCTTGAGGAACCTGGAGGTCGCCGACCTTCTGGACAGGCTGGGAGAGATGGTCGAGGCAGACGGCGGGGACAGATTCAAGGTGATTGCCTACCGCCGCGCAGCGAAGAGCATCAGGAACATGGAGGAGGACGTCGAAGAGCTGTGGAAAGAGAAGAAGCTTGAGGAGATACAGTACGTCGGCGCGGGGATAGCGAAGAAGATTGACGAATATCTCAGGACGGGGAAGCTGCGCCTGCTGGACGACCTGCAGGCGAAGACCCCGCCGGGGGTGCCTCTTCTGATGAAGGTACAGGGAATCGGGCCGCGGACCGCCTACAGGCTCGCGCACGAGCTCGGAGTGGGCAGCGTGGAGGACCTGAAGAAGGCACTGGAGGCCGGGAAGCTCGACGATGAGTTCGGCCCGACCGTGCGCAAGTCATTCCTGGTCGGGATAGAGAAGCTGCAGAGCTTCGAGAAGAGGATGCTGCTCCCTGAAGCCGAAGGGGTCTTTCAGAAACTCTCGGCCTACTTCGGCGCCCTAGGAATCAAGGTCGGGATGGCGGGGAGCCTGAGGAGGGGCAGAAACACGATCGGGGACATTGACCTGCTCTCGACCGACAAGAGGGCGATGGACGCAATCACGGGTTGTCCCGGCGTCGCCCAGGTGCTCGAGAGCGGCCCCAAGCGGGCCAGCGTCAAGCTGGAGGAAGGTGTCCAGGTCGACGTCAGGGTCTTCGGCGAGGACGAGTACGGCGCGGCTCTGGTGTATTTCACTGGCTCCAAGGACCACAACATAGCGCTGCGCAACCTGGCGATTGAAAGCGGATGCAAGCTGAACGAGTACGGCCTCTTCGACGAGAAAGGGTCGAGGCTGGCCGGGAAGACCGAGGACGATGTCTATGGAAAGCTGGGGCTGCGATACATCCCTCCCGAGCTGAGAGAGAATAGGGACGAGATAGAGGCTGCCAAAGAGGGGAGGCTTCCCAACCTAGTGAAGTTCGAAGACATCAAGGGAGACCTTCAGACACACACGACCTGGAGCGACGGTTCCGCCGAACTGGAACAGATGGCCGAGGCTGCCAGAGCGAGGGGTTACGAGTACATCGCGGTTACCGACCACTCGGTCTCGGTGAGGGTGGCCAACGGGCTCTCGCAGGAGAGGTTCAGAAAGCAGTGGAAGGAGATCGAGAGGCTCAACGATAGGCTGGCCCCGTTCCGGATACTGAAGGCCGTCGAGCTGGAGATCAAAGGCGACGGCACACTCGATTTTGAGAGGAAGTTCCTGGAGGAATTCGACTTGGTCGGCGCGTCGCTTCACCAGAACTTCAGGCAGGACGCTGAGAAGCTGACGGAAAGGGCAGTGAAGGCGCTTTCGCATCCGGCGGTGGATTTCCTCTGCCACCCCACGAACAGGCTGATCGGGAGGAGGGAGGGAAACCCAATCGACCTGGCCAAGGTGATTAAGGCCGCTAAGGACTACGGCAAGATGCTGGAGATAGATGGCGAACCGGACAGGCTGGACCTCGACGAGGTGTGGGCCAGGAGGGCGATGGAAGAGGGGGTCCAGCTGGTGATAGATTCGGACGCGCACTCGGTAGGCGAACTTGACAATGTTGCTTACGGAGTCGTTGTGGCGAGGCGGGGGTGGTTGGAGGCGAAGAGTGTGATGAACACCGCGAGCCTACAGAAGCTGTCGAGAGCCGTCTCCTAGCGCGTTTCGAACGTTAATAACGGATTTGTGCCAGCGTGAGAATCGCGGGGGTAGCCAAGCCCGGCCAACGGCGTGGGACTTAAGTGAGGACGAGGGTCCGCCTCGAGAAATCCCATCCCTCAGGGGTTCGTGGGTTCGAATCCCACCCCCCGCACCTTAGGCCATGGAGACAAATCCTGGTTTTACACAGCTGGCAGTGAAGAATCACAAGGAGGAAGACGACGTCTACGACTATGGCTACGCGCTAAGGAATGCCCTGAAGCTACTGGATGAATCAGAGATCCTCTCAGACGGGGACAAGGAACTCATCCGGGAGTTCCTAGAGCATCTCAGGGCAAAGAGAGTCAGCACTGGGAGACTGGCGAAGTATGGATTCTCGATCAGGCGTTTGACGGAGCACCTGGGAGTCCCCATCAGGAACGCAGGGAGGAAGGACATCGAGAGACTCTCGATCTGGGTCCAGGAACAGGGCTACTCCCCTCACACCATCCAGGATTCTTTGTTCGCGATCAAGTACTTCTACAAGTTTGTTCGGAGCGGGAACACCGATCACGATACTCCCTTCCCCGAGGAGGTGAGGTGGCTCAAGGTCAGGCAGAAGGCCAACGAGAGGAAGGAACCGGAGTTCTTCACACCAGGTGAAGTCGAGTCTCTGATGAAGTGTGCGGCAAGGCTACGAGACAAGTGCATGCTGAGTGTCGCTTTCGAGAGAGGGCTTAGGCCCAGTGAGCTGCTTCTTCTGAATGTGGGCGATGTCTCGTTTGACGCCATGGGCGCTAGGATACGAGTCAGGAAGAGTAAGACAGGCGAGAGACTTCTCAGGATAATCGCAACGGCGTCCTTGCTGGGAAGGTACCTGGAGTCGCACCCCCTCAAGGAGAACCCAGCTGCTCCACTATGGGTCAACGAGTTGACTAACCACATGAACGAGAGGCTCACCTGGACCGCGTGGAACAGGATTATGAAAGAGGTAGCAGCGAAGGCCGGCGTAAACGGCAAGAGGATCCACCATTACCTTCTCAGGCACGGCTCAGCAACGGAAGCGGCTAAGCACTTCACCGACAGCGAACTGAAGATCCTCTACGGGTGGACCATGGGGTCACGGATGCCAGCGACGTACATTCACCTTTCAGCCAGAGACATCGACCCGAAGTTGGAACAGGTGTACAGCGGAAAACCCATTGAGCCCGCCATACCGGAGTTTTCTCCTTCAATCTGCCCGAGGTGTGGGGAGAAGAACTCCCCGGGTATCAGGTTCTGCGGAAGGTGTGGAACTCCACTGGAGGCGGGAGAGCTGGCCAAGGCGACTTTGGAGATGCAGCAATGGTTGAAGGAGTATGAGGAACTCAGGAAGCAGATGACTGCGAAATTATCTTCTGGGCCTTCTCAAGGACCTCAAGCATCTTCCTAAGTTCGCTCTTCGTGATTTGAACGGACTCCTCCTCTGCCTCCGTCAAGCGACGCTCTCCTCCTCCGCTGGTAATTTGGTAATGGACCGGAGCTGCGGGTGGAGGAGCCCAAGCCTATTGACAACGTTCTCCGCCAGCTGTCTCCTAACGCGCTTTGAAGTCGCAAGGGCAGGGTACCTTGCTCGGAACTCAAAGACCTCCTTGACGACAAGCCGCCCGGCCTCGTCGGTTATCGCCTCTTTCGGGAAGGTCCTCTTGAGTTCATTCTCTACTTCTGACTTGACCGCTATGATCAACGGATCCTCGATTCCTCTCTCGATCCGCCGTTTCAACACAAACCCATGGTTGGCAAACCCGATTCGGTCATAGTCCATCTCCGAACCGAGGAGCTTCCCTGGATGGAGCCAATTGGTCGGGGACTGACTGTCGCGGAGGACTTCGATTGGGATATTGGGGGCCTCCCTCTCTACACCGCAATTCACGCAGACCCCGTTGAAGAGCGTAGGCTTGTTACATTCGATGCAGTAGCGTGAGAGATCCCTCTTCCTTAGTCTGAAGAATGCACCAAGGACATTGTTGTAGGATATCTTGAGGGCCTTGGCGCAGTCCCTTCTGCTCGCCGAGGGGTTCTCCCAGGCGAACCTCAGGACCCTGTGAAGCCTGTGGGCTCCGCACCTGCAGCTCTGGGATACGACGTACTCTTCCTTCAGCAAGGCGACGCTCCGTGGCCGTGGAAGTCATCCGTCAAGCCGAGCCCTCCCTTAACTGACCGCCAGGGTGTGTATCCTGTGCAGACTGTGCATCTGGAAGCCTTTCCTGCACAGGGTGCACAGCCTGCACAGACCCCGAGTCATTTAAGGCAGGCTCAGGGTCTTCCGCTACGGCCTTCTCCCACTGTTCTTCGGGGAGGAGCAGCAGCCCCTCTACCGCCCAACGCCTCCTCCCTGCAATCGTCCTCTGGGTCTTGGGGAACTGTCCGAACTGGGGGAGCCTGTCGAAGAAGGCGGTCCTGTTCCGGGCGACCAGGTTCCTCTTCCTGCAATACAGGCAGTATGCTGAGTAGAAGTCGTCCCTGGTGACGAATGATGTAGCTTCCTTTCTAGTGCAGCCTCCCAGGAATGCCTTGACCGTGTCGCTGCGCCTGATGTAGTCGGCCCTGACCTCCGCTGTGGACCTCGTGCCTGTGAAGTGCCAGCGATTGGCTCGCAGCCGTTTGAGGCCTTCGAGCGCCCAGTTCAGGAATCCCGAGAGCTCTTCTTTGGTGGTGAGCTTAGCCAGCAGGTCAGGATCCGCTCTTTCTCCAGTGAACGTGTTGGAGAACTGAACTATCCATATCCTTCGGAAGAATGCCTCAGTGTCCTCCATCACCTCTGGCACCACGTTGCAGGAGAAGGTCAGCTTAGCGACATTCAGCAGGTTGAAGGGCTGTCCGAACTTCTTCTCGGCGGTGATCATGTCCCCTCCTGTCAGGGCCTTGAAGGTACCAACCTCCTGGAGGGCCGCGTCAGACAGGTCTGGGTAGAGGTTCGCCAGCTTCCCCAGCAATGTCGCCTTGGCGAATGTGTTCCTTTCGAAGGCCTGCAAGGGGATGGCAGCGATGTTGGCCTGTCCGAGGAAGGCCCTCAGTACGCCGATGAACGTGCTTTTGCCGTTAGCACCCTCCCCGACGAGAAGAGCGGCCACTGCGACCGGGTATCCTCGCCACAGGTGATAGCCCACCCACTCCTGCATGAAGTTCAGGTCTTCGGGATAGAGCACTTCGCCGAGGAATCGTTTGATGGCCGGGCAGTCAGCAGATGGGTCGTAGAGGACTGGAAGCTTCGAGAGGGCCAGATGGTCTGGCGTGTGCGGAGTCACCTGGTAGGTTTCGATGTCAAGAAGGCCGTTCTCTAGCACCAGTAATGGGGTCGGGGCGTAGAACTTCTCCGCGAGAACATAGGTTGACCTCTTCACGTTCCCGATCACTTCGCTCACCAGGTTGTTCCCAAGATCCCCTGGGTCCGCCCATTGTTGGACCAGTTCCTTGACGCGGAACTCGCCTCCGGCAGAGTAGACGCCTCCCCGGTATCGGTAGAGCTCCTCAGAGCCGTTGATAGTCGCAAACGTTTCCTTCTCCATGATATTCTCGGCGATTTCGTAAGCCAACTCCCGAGGGTTCTTCTTGTCGCCACTCAGCTGACTCCATTCAACGTCATTTCGGGTCCATTCGTCACCAAAGATTGCCTCCTGTGAAAGGAAGGTGTCGAACCTGTATCCGCAGATGCACTCAAGGAACCGCTCTTCGTCCCCTACTTTGACCAGACGCTTGCCACACTTCGGACAAGGAGAAGGCAGTTCAGAATCTGGTTTTATCATGCAGAGCTCCCTTCGTTGGAAGCGGAGGCGGGTTCTGAAGCGGTGGAGGGTCGGGCCCGGTCCCGGCCCTCTTTCGGTCTATCCCAGACTCGAGACCTGCATCTGGGGCAACTCTCTGGCCGCTTGTCGATTCTGGGTATCCAGACGTATGAGCAACGATCACAACGTAACGCTTTCACTACCACCTCGACGTTTGTCATGGCGAAGGCGGTCAGATGAGTAATGACGAACTAGAGTTAAGGTCTACTTAATCAGCCGCTTAAGCGCGCGCGCTAGCTGAATAGAATTTTTAAGTGCACTCAGCGAATCCCCGTCTAGGGGACAAATTGACAAACTTGAGGATGACTCTTGCTTCTGTGGGTTACGACAGGACTGAAGTTCTAAGAAGTAGGCAGGTTTTCGTGAATAATTCCAGAGGGAGACATAGTCCGATAGTGTTCCTATCAATTCTACTTGTTTCACTGGTAGCAATGGCGGGAGTTGGTGTCGTTCATGCCTCCGCTGTTGTCGCCACCGTGCAGGTCATCGGCAACCCGACCAACTTGGTCTACGATTCGGGCCGGGGGGAGGTGTTCCTTCTCTATTATGGAAATGGCGGCGCAGGCGGAGTCCAGTCCATCTTTGCCAGCAACAACACCGCGGGCGGATCTGTTGGGCTTGGATTGATCTCATCTCTCGCCTACGACTCAGCCAAGGGTGAGGTCTTCGTAAGTCTCGGCGGCCAGAATATGGTCGCGATAGTGAACGACACCACATTTGCCGTAAAGGACGTATCTGTGGGGCAGAGCCCTGGCGGCATCGCCTACGATTCCGGCGCTGGCGAAGTATTCGTCGCTAACTACGGATCGGACACCGTGTCGGTGATATCAGACAGCAGCAATACGGTGGTAGCCAACATATCGGTGGCCGCAAGCCCCTTGGCCGTGGCCTACGACTCGGCCAAGGGTGAGGTGTTCGTGCTCTCCCACAACTCCACTGGCTCCCTAGGCAGCATTCTATCGGTCATCTCAGACAGCTCCAATAAGGTGGTCGCGACGACGAGCCTCGGAATCGGCGCTGGAACCATGGCGTTTGATTCCGGGAAGGGAGAGATATTCGTGCAGTCCGTCGAGAGCATCCAGGTCATCTCTGACGGCAACAACGAGGTCGTCGCCAGCATACCTCTCGGCACGGGGGACACCTACGCCATGGTCTACGATTCGGGCAATGGCCTGATCCTGTTCACGGACGATCACGGCCTGAACGCGATATCAGACAGTAGCAATTCGATTGTCGCACTGGGCGTGGCAGCTGCCGGGAGCGCTCCCTGGGGGGTTGCTTACGATCCGGCCATGAACGAGGTCTTCGTGGCTAACTACGGCCCTAACGCCGTTGAGCAGTACACGGTCACGGTCCTGTCTGACGCTTCGTTGGCGCCCTCGTTGACGACCACGACCTCAACGGCTCCGACGACCACGAGCGCGACGTCGATCGTCACCACCACTTCGCCGGCGACCAGCACCTCATCCAGCAAGAGCGGAGGCGGTATACCCGAGTTCCCGGCTCAGCTCGGCATCACACTACTGGCTACAGCGGTCATTGTGATGTCGTACGTGTTTGCCAGACGTGGTCTTCGAATCGGCAAACAAGGCCCAGCCTAACACCTAGGTCCTTGCGTTGGGGCGCCTACATTAGATGCAAAGTCCCGGCCAGCGCGCGCGCGCGCCAGGGAGTTTCTTGCCAGTCCAAGTCGGTCGAGCGCTTGCAATACATGGATTAAGCCCGGCCAGGGCGCCATTCAAGTCAGGAATAACCAAACAAACAAACAACCATACACCCCCTCCTCCTCCACGTAATCAATCATGGAATACCAGGGCCTCCGGGCTTGTTCTCCCCACGGTCGGAATTGGAAAAGGGGGCACTTCTCAAATTTCTCCGGGGCGAAAGAATGGTCCGCCATCCCTCCTTCTCCTCCTTAGGCGGTTGAGCCCAGGGTGTCCAAGCGAGTTTGCCACACTTCTGGGAGATCCCTCTCACGTATTACACCTCCAGGACCAGGTTCATGGCTGCGCTCGTAAACGTGCACGCCTCTAATTCAAATATCGAAGTACATGTGGAGCGCGCGCGCCCGCAAATGGTGGAAAGAAGAACGGGAGAAAAGATGGCTTACAGGATGAACGCAATAATCGCAGGGGTCCTGTTCATAACTGCGGATGTTGCAGACTTTCTGAGCTTACCACTCTTAGGTTCTATCAGTGCTTCGAACTACCTTGTCAGCGTCTCTGCAAATTCAAACCAAGTAGTAACCGGTGCGCTCTTGCTGTTTATCAGCGCTGCAGCATGTCCAGGCATTGCAATTTCGCTGTATCCTGTATTGAGGAGATACCGAGAAGGCCTCGCCCTTGGAGCTGTCGGCTTCAGGCTCATTGAGGGAGCGTTCTACATTGTCAGTGTACTCTGCCTGCTGCTACTGTTGACGTTAAGCCAGGAATTTGTAAAGGCTGGAGCTCCTGACCCGTCTTATTATCAGACCTTAGGTGCGTTGTTGCTAGCGGGGTATCGCATGGCGGGAAACGCAGCGTCGCTGTTGGCTTTTTCCATAGGCGCTCTGCTGTACTACTACATATTCTATCAAACAAGACTGGTTCCTCGGTGGTTATCGGGTTGGGGTCTTGTTGGAGCCGCTTTGAGCATGGTATCAGGCTCGTTGGTCATGCTTCGTCTCATCGACCCTTTCTCGACGTCCCAAATCGTCTTGAATCTTCCAATAGCCCCGCAAGAAATTGTTCTAGCCTTATGGCTGATCGTCAAAGGATTCAACCCGTCTGCAATGGCTTCCGGTTCTGCCCGATAGACTTGACGTGTTGACCTCTTCGTCTTCGGTGCAGAAGCCTACCAGCAAGATGCTCTTGGAAGTCAGGGCGGCCGCATTCGAAGGGGCATCATGACCTCGCGCGCGAGAGAGATGTCGTCAGTTGGGGCATTGAACCTGGGAATGTTGGAGCGCGCGCACCTCGCTGATGTTTATTTTCTTACGAGAGTCTGTTTGAAGGCGTCGCTTCTCTTCTGGTCAAGCCGAGGGCTCCCCTTACGAAGACGTCAATCTCCTCACGAGACGCATTCTTGATGGGCAAGGGAACTGATGGAACCCCCCCAAACTTGCCATTGAATTCGTGTTTTGTCTCTGGCTGGTCGCCGTCCGGCGATGACATCAAATTCCTTCATAAGAGGAGGCAGAAAATACCACTTTCAGTACTTACCCCGACTAGGCGGAGGGCAAATCTTGGAATAAGTGCACTTACGATATCAGATGTGATTAGTTAAAAGATAAAGGTAACCTCACGCTTGGTGTCGGAACTAAGGCACCCCCCAACGCTTCTGCTCTGAGCTACCGCGCTAAGCCTACCTTGCTATCTTAGGATTCTCCATACGAGCGCTGCCAGGAGCCCACCTACTACGGGAGCCACCCAGAACAGCCAGAGTTGGCTAAGTGCCGTGCCGCCGACGATGACTGCTGGACCGAGGCTTCTAGCGGGGTTGACCGATGTGCCGTCTATGGGAATACCCACGAGATGAATGAGCGTCAGGCACAACCCGATGGCTATCCCAGCAAATCCTTTTGGCGCGTTCTCACTCGTTGCTCCGAACACGACAAAGAGGAATACGAAGGTCAAAACGATCTCGGCGATAAACACGGCAGTCATCGAGTATCCAGCCGGAGAGGCCGCACCATACCCGTTCTGTCCCAGACCGTTGCTAGCCAAGCTGTAGGCGGGGTTGCCGATAGCGATCGAGTAGAGCAGCCCTGCACCGATTACAGCGCCTATGCACTGGAAGACTACGTATCCTACGGTGTCTTTGACGCTTAATTTGCCAGCAGCCAGCATGGAGATAGAGATGGCGGGGTTTATGTGGCAACCTGAGATGCTTCCAATCGCATAGACCATCACCAACACGGCTAGACCAAAGGCCAAGGCAATGCCTACGGTGCCGTCAGGGGGCAGGCTCGAGAAGTTCTTGCCTGCAATGACGACGCTTCCACAGCCCATCAACACCAGCACCATGGTTCCGACGAGTTCAGCTGCGTATTTCTTGAAAGGACTAATCTCGCTCACATTAATCCCGCATGTGCGTTTGGCCTAAGAGATTATAAGAGTAACCTAGCCCGCGGTCAAGCTTGCGTGCAGCTCCCCCTGGTTTCGGGACCGTTCAATGGAACCACGTGTCTCGAAGCGTCGTTGTCCGCGCGTGAGAACACGGCTTCGGCCCGTCAAGTCTTAAATCGTGTTCAGAGTGGCGTATCGCCGTGTCCTCTAACGAGGAAATGCTCGCCGAGCTTCGAAAAATAAGAGAGCTCCTGACTCAAGCACCACCCCCGCCCCCTCCGCCGGCGCCGAAGGGCATCTCTGCTGAATTCAAGGCGTTCCTTTCCACATACAAAGTCCTGGGCCTTGCAGTGGCCTTTATCCTGGGCCTCTACCTTGGTTACCTTGTCCAGGCCCTAGTCAAGGACCTGATTCTTCCGCTCATAGGCATCCCACTAAGCAGTGTGGGAAACCTTACGACACTACAAGAAGTCTTCGACAAACAGATCTTCGGCATAGGCGACTTCCTTGTCAACGTGATCACATTCATAATCGTCGCCTTCGTCATCTTCCTCATCGTCAAGATCGCCAAGCGCTACAAGATCGACTAGGAGCCTCTCTCCCTTTTTCTTCGGCCGCTACCATCCTCCGCGCGCGCGCGCTCGTTGCCGCCAGTGATGACAATCTTGGGAGCCGTATTCACATTCTTTGGAATAGTCAGCATACTTCGCATGTGAGGATGAGGTATTCACGGCGGAGGCGCGACGAACCCTTTACTTTCCACATACACAGGCGCGCCCTCTCTCTGTCGCGGGGTCTCTCGGGCTCACACACACGAGCACAGGCAGGCACAGGCAAGCAAACAAACTGACAGGCGCGCGGAAGCGCGCCTGCGGGGGGGCTTAGGGTGCGGTCGCCGGGATTTGAACCCGGGTTACAAGCATAAGGACGTGGCAATCGCAACCCTAGCACGGTTGCAGCGACGAGGTTCACTCAGAAATTGGTTGACCATGAACTTCCAAAGCCTCGTTCTCTCGTTCCGCAAGTATTGAGTTGACGATTGCGAGCCTCCGTCTCATCTCCTCTCGCGCCTCAATGGACGCCGCTTTTGAAGGGTCTGTCAGACCCATGCGGTCCCA
The DNA here is from genome assembly GCA_963796355.1 of uncultured archaeon. GTDB lineage: Archaea > Thermoproteota > Nitrososphaeria > Nitrososphaerales > Gagatemarchaeaceae > UBA183. The sequence continues at coordinate 27,850 of CAWCLD010000003.1, read as the reverse complement.
TAAGAAGATCAAACGATTCTCACCCGACTTTGTAATCTGGTATCGGTATTCGCGCCCCTTTCTTTCCCTGCGTAAGAGGCCCTGCCTGCTGTAGTGAAGGAGATTCATTCTGATGCCCTTTTCTCCTCCGTCGGCTAGCGGCCTTTTCCCCACGACCCGGTCGCGAAGCACCTCTGTCGCCGTGTGAGGTCCCGGGTGGGCTACGAAGTACTGCAAGGTTTCCGCGGCTATTCTGCCTGACCTGTCTGGCTTGACTCGAGGGATTGGGTATCTTCTCCTCTTCTTCTCCTCGTCTGGAACTGGTCCCTCAGGCATCAGTCGAGGTTGCAGTGAAAGTAAAATATATATTTTACCAATCCTGGTTATGGTTTGTTCGCCTTGGCGAGCAGAAGACGGAAGGAAGACGAGGAGTCAGAGGACATACTCGGCGAGCTCCTCAGGGAAGAAAGGGGAGAGACTGAACTCGAACTCACTAGATACGAAAGGGCCAAGATCAAGAAGAAGCTCAAAACACTCGAGGAGCCGGAAGAGGAATCGTTCCTTTCCGGGATAACACTTGAAGAGACAACGGAGCTAATCAAGACCATACCAAGTGGGAAGATGAACGAATTCTTAGGTCTCGGTGCCTTCGTGGACGGAACCCGCACGCTGAAGCCCAAGGAAAGGAGGAAGCAAGTTGCCCAGCTTTTGAGCGTCTGGCCGCCCCCCGTCCCAGACACTGAGAAAATCTATCTGGAAGGAATGTTGAAGGAGGGCGAACTGGCTGCCAAGTTCGCGAGCAGAAGAAGGGATAGCGAGACGTTGGCCCAGCCCCAAGATAAATCACCCAAGGCGCAAGACAACCCATCTACCGTTGAGAATGAGCCAACTCCCAAAGCCATGACGATGGCCCTGAGCCAATTCTCAGGAACTGTGGCTGCAGGCGGCTCGGTGTGGACGATCATGTATGTGTTCGGAGGAGCCGGGCCGTTACACTTCTCCGTGCGAGGATACCCAGAAGGCACTGAAGCGGCAATCGAGCCGCGTCAAATTCCAGGCCCTAAGTCATACGTTGAAGAAAAAGCGGTCTTAATGATTCCTCCATCAGCACGGGCTGGGGCCTACACCCTGACCTTTACAGCTCGCGGCGCTGACGAAAGGACCGCAACAGCTACGTATGCTCTCACTGTCACCTAGGCGGGCTTCTTCCCCTCAGAACTGATTGGAGCCAGCGGTCAGGAGAGCCTGTCTCCCCAAAATGGAAACAGCATACGTATCAGATGAGGATGGAGGAGATCGGAAATCACAACATATCCTCCGCAAGTTCAGCCAATGCGCGCGCGCCGACGGGTTCCAAACCACAAAAGGCAACAGGCTCGCAGAAACACTCCTCTGGCAGCTAAATGGCATCCTCATCGGAGCGGGGCCTCCAATTCCCCTTCGAAATCCTAGACTGCGGGAAGGATCATCAGGCCCTCCTCAGGGTCACCGATGGCGCGGTACTCGCCATTCCTGTACATGAGACCTACAAGCGCCGAGGTCACCGCGTCCAGCTCGTCTCCGCTGAATCCGCCCTTTCGCTGCCCCAGGCCGATTCCGTACCGCCGCAGGGCCCCCTCTAGCTCGGGGAGGCCTTTCTGCTTGCGCGGCATGCCAAGAAGGTCCTGCACGGCACCGGGGAAGCTTTCGATCACCTCGAACCCGCGCGCCTCGAGGGCGGCCCTGAGCCTCATCCCTCGGGCGGTCAGCATCCGCATCGGACCTAGTGAAATCGGGAAGAACCTGATGTGCATCCTGAGGAGCTCCTTGTCGCACTCCCGGAAATGGGGAGGCCCGGGCTTCTCAAGGCTCTCCCTCCCCTTCGGGAGGAAGAGCGGGGCGTCGATGCTCACGACGCATGGCCTTGCCTCTGAGGTGAGGCGAAGAACCTCCTGGTCGGTGTGAAGCACCGCCGTCCTGCACCTCATGTGAGGGTCCATCGCGCAGAATCCGGTGTCCCTCCTCTCGCTCCCCGCCAAGTCTATTCCCACGACCGGTAGACCGCTTCGCCGTGCCATCAGGTCAGGGCAGGAAATGAGAGCTTTTATCGGCGTCGACCCCTGGCAGACTCCATGGACTTCCCGGCTGAGGCCGCATCTATAGAGAGCGAGATGATCAGGACGAGGAGGATGATTCACCAGAAGCCCGAACTATCGTACCATGAGGAAGAGACCGCCAGACTGGTCGCGGAGAGGCTTGAGTCGTTCGGAATCAAGGTCAAACGGGGCGTGGGAGGGACAGGAGTTCTCGGAATTCTAGAGGGCGGCAGGAAGGGGAAGGTGGTCGCGTTGAGGGCAGACATGGACGCCCTTCCAGTCGAAGAGACAGCGGACGTCGAGTTCAAGTCGAAAGTCAAGGGAGTGATGCACGCGTGCGGGCACGACGCGCACGTGGCCATGCTGCTTGGAGCGGCCAAGCTTCTAGCAAACCGCAGGAACGAGCTGCACGGCACCGTGAAGTTCCTGTTCCAACCCGCAGAAGAGCACGGCGGAAAGGGCGGTGCACTGCCAATGATCGAGGACGGAGTGATGAGGGACCCGAAGGTGGACTTCGTCTTCGGGCTCCACATAGACAGCAACCGACGCTCGGGAGAGTTCGGAGTCAAGGAAGGAGCAATCATGGCGGCCTCCGACACGTTCAGGGTGCGGATAATCGGAAGGGGCGGGCACGGGTCGGCGCCGCACAAGACTGTCGACCCGATCTACGTGGCCGCCCAGGTCATACTCGCGCTGCAGGGAGTCTCGTCAAGGATGATAGACCCGATGCGCCCGTTCGTGATCTCCGTGGGAGCCGTCCACTCGGGGACAAAGGAGAACATCATCCCCGACGAAGCGCTGCTCGACGGGACGATGAGAACCCTCGATGAGGCGACGCGGAGGAGAGCGAAGGCCAAGGTCGCAAGTGTGGTGAAAGGCGTCTGCGGGGCTTTTGACGCCCGCGCTGAAGTGGAGTTCGAGAAGGACGCCTATCCGGTGACGGTCAACGATCCGAGGACGACCGAGGATGCAACCAGGGTCCTGAAGAAGATCCCGGATACGAGGGTCAAGAAGATTGAAGCCGTCCTCGGAGGGGAAGACTTCTCCAGGCTTCTGCAGAAGGCTCCCGGCACCTTCTACTTCCTCGGCACCGGCAACCCGGCGAAGGGATGCGTCAACCCGATCCACAGCTCGAAGTTCAAGATAGACGAGGACGTCCTGAAGTTCGGAGCGGCGTCGTTAGCTATGCTCGCCTACGAGTTCGGCAACCCGAAAGGCCCGTCATAGGTGCCTCGGATGTACGCAACCAAGGTCGCCGAGAGGGTCTACGTGCTGGATACATACGCCCTGGGGCATCCCAACACGGTTGGCGCCTACGTCATAACGGGACCCAAGGTGACGCTGGTCGACTGCGGCTATGCTTCCTCGTACCAGAGCGTCCTGGCGGGACTAGCCGAACTGGGCGTCATGCCCTCCGATGTCAGGTACATCGTGCCGACCCACGTCCACCTGGACCATGCAGGGGCGGCAGGTCACCTTGCAAGAGAAATGCCGAATGCCAAGGTAATCGCCCACGAGAGGAGCGTTCCCCACCTCGCAGACCCTACCAAGCTCATCGAAAGTGCGACCAGGGTCTTCGGAGAGGCCATCATGGGCCTCTACGGCTCGCCCGAACCGGTCCCGCTGGACAGGATGACGCCTGTGAGTAAGGAGCTGCACATGGACCTGGGGGAAGGACTGACGGCCACGCTGATACACTCACCAGGACATGCCCCGCATCAGGTCTCTATGATGCTAGACGGTACGAAGAATCTCTTCACGGCCGATGCAGTCGGGATAGTCTACCCTGGAATGAAGACGCTAATCCCGACAACGCCGCCACCAAGCTTCGACCCGAACCAACTCGTGTCCACGGTGCGCTCGCTCAGGCAGCTTGGCGCGACCAAGTTGCTCACCCCCCATTTCGGAGCCAGAACTGATGTTGACCATGTCTTCGACAGCACCGAGGAGAAGGTTACCCGATGGGTGAAAGACGTGGGTGACATGAAGGGCAGAGGGGCGAGCCTCGACGAGGCGGAGAAGGCGATGCAGCTCAGGGTGGAACGGGAGGCAGGCGTCAGCGAACTCCCAATCTACGCAAAAGTTTCGATCCGGACGTCCGTAATGGGGATAATGCACTACCTGAGCAAGAACGTTTGAATATCGAGAGGCCACCTCCACTGACGTGCCGCTAGTCTACGCTTGCATAGCGCCTCACGGCGGCGAGACCATTCCAGCGTTGGCCGGCGACAAGCTCCGGCTCTTCGCACCGACTAGGCGGGGAATGAGGGTTCTCGCAAGGCAGGTGAAGGAAGCGAGGCCAGACACGATTATCATCGCAAGCCCACATAACCTGAGGCTCCCAAAGCACATCGGGGTGGTGATTTCAGAGCATTCATCCGGACAGGTGGTCGAAGGAACGAAGAAGGTCAGGCTCCACGTCAAGTGCGACGTGGAGATGGGGAAGGCAGTAATAGACGAAGCCGAACGGCGGGGCTTGCCGGTCGTCGGAGCGAACTACGGGGCCCTAGAGGGACCGATGTCAGACCTGGCGATGGACTGGGGGACCCTGATACCACTTTGGTTCTTCCTCAGAGCGAACAGGCTGAAGAGCAAGGTGCTGATCGTAACCCCTTCGAGAGAGATTCCTCTCGACCAGAACCATGAGTTCGGGAAGTGCATAGCCAAGGTCGCAGAAGGCAGCAGGAGGCGGATCGTCTTCGTCGCAAGCTCGGACCAGGCTCACGCCCACAGGAAGGACGGCCCATACGGGTTCGACGCGTGCGCGAAGTTGTACGACAGACATGTGATTGAAGCGGTCAGAGGAGGCCGACTCTCGTCAGTGATGAGAATCGACTCGGACCTTGTCGAGGGCGCGAAGCCCGACAGCCTTTGGCAGATGACCATGCTCGCGGGCATCCTGTCGGTGGTTCCTATGGCTGGCGAGCTCGTGTCTTACCAGGTCCCGACGTATTACGGGATGCTCTGCGCGGGTTTCACGAAGCGCACCTGAGGGATTCCTTCATCGAAGAGAGGATGCCGAGTTGAGATTCCGCGCACATCGTTACGAGCGGACCCCTTGGTGAAGGCTCAGCCGATGAACCCATGGACCTCGTGGAGGCTCCTTGTCCGAGGGCAGTCGAGGTGGGACTGACTTCCGTCCCAATCGATGAGGACGCCTCGGATGCCTGCGTTCCTCGCGCCTACGACATCGGAATCGTACATGTTGCCCACGTGGACAGTCTCATGAGGCTCGACTCCTGCCTGCAGGCACGCTATCCTGAAGATCTCGGGATGCGGTTTGGAGAAGCCCACTACTTCGGAGATGACGACGCACCTGATGCAGCGTCGAAGCCCGAGCGCATTCACGACCTTGGCCGTGTCGGGGGGGGAGCGTTGGAGATTTCATACTATCAGGAGAGTTTTACTCAGGTCGAAGAAGACGGCCTTCATGGCTCCGGAAACCTCGGCTAACCACCTGTCCCGCCGCATCTGGGTGGATTAAAGGACCACCAGACCAGTCGTTATCACGGCCAGCACGAATAGGGTGATCCCGACGTACTTCCAGTCTTTCTGTACACCGTAGTAGATGACCCCGGCTATTACACGCGCGTAGGGTGTAAACATCAGAGTCATTATCCCTAGGGACATGATATTCAGGGGGTTGGGAGCGGCTCCAATGGCTGTGACTGTGGAAGTTGCAAAGTCGAAGAAGTTGCCACCTTTGAATTGCCAGGCAGCAGACAGGTCAAGGGACTGGTTTCCAGTCTGGATGTAGTACAGGAGTACTCCCGCCGATTCTAGGGCTAGGCTTACAGTCACGCCGACTCTCAAGATCCAGCTGATTCCCAAGGACAGGGAAGAGACTTTCAGGCTCATTACGAAGTCATCCCCTTCCAGACCATGTCTATGATCAATACCACAAGCACGATTAGGAAAACGCTCCGCACGGTCCTGTTCGTCAGGTTTGGGAGGACCCGGGCGCCGACGAGCGAACCCACCGTCGTGCCTATAGCCAGAGGTGCGGCGAGGTCCAAGTAAACGAACCCTGACGTGAAGTATATCGACGCGCCCGCGAGTGCCGTCATGCCTTGGATGAAGTTGGTGGTTGCCGTCGAGACCTTCGACGGCATCCCCATGACCATCTCCTGGACTGAGACCTTGAAGGCCCCGCCACCGATCCCCAGCATTCCGGCCGCCACCCCGGCAAAGAACATCCCAGGACCCGCCAGCGCGGGCCTAGTCAGCTTGTAGTTGATCTGCTTCTTTGCCGGTTTGTCGTAGTACGACCCTTCGAGCTTGAGCCACTTCGCCATACCGTCCTGCTTGACCTTCGGAAGCTCCCGGTTTCTCATCTTCCCCAGGGCCAAGAAGGAGGTGGCGAGGAAGGCAGCGAAGATGTAGTACAGCAGCGCTTCTGCGTGGACGAAAACAATGTAGCCCGTCAGTGAAGCACCAACAATGGCCCCCACTGCCGTGAACGTCTCCATATAGAACGCTGCGCGAATGTTGGAGAGGCCGTCCCTCACGTAAGAAGAAGCAGCGCCGCTGGACGTGGCGATTATCGCCACCATGCTAGCGGCGATGGCATACTGGATGGGTACGCCGAAGTAGACAAGAATCGGGGTGAGAATCAGGGCCCCGCCCAGGCCCAGGATGGAGCCGATGAAACCAGCGAAGATGGCGAAGAGTAGTGCCTCGAGGAGCCCTATCAAGCGACAGCCCCCTATCGCTAAAACGCGGCTATTTCAAATTGAATCCACTCGTGTCTTCTCGAGGGCTGCGACAATTCTCTTGCGTGAATCCGCAATCCCTTCCACGCCCGTAGTTCGAGACCGTTATCGGTGACGGACTGTGATTATCCAACTGTCGAAGGGGAAGCACATCCCCTAATCGGAAGCCATGCGTGGTTAAGTAGCCACAGGGGAAAGGGAGAGAAAGGCGTAGCGCGTGACGAACAGAGTCCTGACCAAATCAGTGCTTGTGGATGCGACGGCAGGTGAAGTTTGGCGGGCGTGGACGACCTTAGAAGGAATCAAGACGTTCTTTGGACCTGACGCTAGGCTGGACATCAGACCACATGGAAAGTATGAAATCCTCTTCAATCCAGGGGAACCAGAGGGGCAGAAGGGAGCCGAAGGGTGCACAGTTCTAAGCTACGTGCCACTAAAGATGTTCTCCTTTACTTGGGGCGCTCCACCCGAGTTTCCCGACGCCCGCGAGGAAATCTCCCAGTGGGTGGTCCTGTTCTTTGACGAAGTGGGTCAGAAACGGACGCTCTTGAGATTCCAAGAGCTCGGTTGGAAGGACGACAAAGAGGGCGAGCAAGTCTATGACTACTTCGACCGGGCCTGGGAGTTGGTTCTGGCGAGGCTTGCGCGTAGCTTCACTCATGGACCCATGGATTGGAAGCACCCGTGGAGGCCGGCCAGAAACGCTCAGAGCCAAGACATGCAACCCGGCCCTTGAATCGGTGTCTCCATTCCTCTAGAAGCCGACCGCCGCTGTCACTTCCTCGCTTAGGGAGTGTGCCCCGGCCGGGATTCGAGTATGGGAAACAAGGTCCTTTGCTTGCCGAGTAGTGTAGACAGCGACCAGCCGTTGCGCAGTTCGGCACAGCAGAAAGCGTCCTCGGCTTCAGAAAGCACAGATTAATACCCGCGAGCCGACAAGCGGCCGGCCTCAATGGACAGGGTGGGCGTCCTCGTCGTCTCGAAGTGCCTCAGTGCGGCCGCCATCGTCGACGCAATCTCCAGAAGCGAGAAGTACAGGCCTGAGTTCTTCGTCGTCGAGAAGCAGCGCAACCCCTTCAACGTCCAGAGGGCCAAGGTTCACATGGTCATCCCCGGCCTCGCAGTCACGGACGTCGTGAGGGCCGCCGGGAAGTTCAGGAACAGGGTCGCCTTCGGGCTGACGGACACGGAAGACTTCGTGGTTGGGGGCGGCCGGGATGCCCTCGAGCGCGAGACGGGAATTCCGATGATCTGCGTCTCGAAGGAATACGCCCTGGAGGGGTCCAAGGCGGCGCAGCGGCGCCTGTTCGACAGGATATTCAGAGTCGCGAACCCCAGGTACAGGGTCTTCGACCAGAAGGATTACTCTGGGACGCAGGCCGCAGTGGCTGACTTCAGGAAGGCGGTCGGCGAGCTCGGTCCGGCGGTGATCAAGCCGGACGCGCCGGCGAGGGGCGCAGGGGTGGGAGTCTGGGGGAGCGATTTCAACACTGACGAGGAGGCCTCGCAGTTCTTCCTGAACGCCCTCGCGAAAGGGAGCGTCGTCGTGGAGGAGAAGGTCGAGGGCGAGGAGTCCAGCTTCCATGCCTTCAGCGACGGAAGGCACTTCGTCCCTGCTCCTATGAGCAGGGACTACAAGCGGAGCCTCGACGGCAACCGAGGCCCTCTGACCGGGGGAATGGGAAGCTACAGGGGGCCTGATGCGCGCCTCCCCTTCGTCAGGGAATCGGACTGGAGCAGGCTCGTGCAGGCCGAGGAGAGGGCGTTCAGGCTGTGGAAGGGAAGGGGCTCGAACCCGGGCCTGCGCGGCGTCGTCCTCTACGACGCGATTATGCACACCGGCGGAGGCTTCAAGGTTTTGGAGAGAAACAGCAGAGGAGGAAACACCGAGCTCATCAACCTGCTGACAACGATCACCGACGACTTCGTCGATGTGTGCTACCGCATGCTGGACGGCGCGCTCAAAAGCATCAAGTTCGGGCGCACGGCTTCGGTCGTGACCTGTGCCGTCCCCGTCTCGTACGGGACTGCCACCCCAGCGCCCGCCTCGGACGAGGCGATAGACCTGTCCGGGGCGTACGGCCTTAGCGAGAGAAGCAACGGGAGGGTCAGAGTCTTTCCCATGGACGTGCGGATCGAGGGGGGCGAATGTCTGGTGGGTCGCTCGCGGTCAGTGGCAGTCGTCGGGCTCGGCTCGACCCTAGAAGGAGCCCGTCGAGCCTCTCTGCGCGGGGCAGAGTCTCTTGCCGGGCCCGTCAGGTGGAGGAAGGACATCGCGAGCTCCTCGGACCTACGGAGGAGCCGGGACCATCTCAGGAGCCTCCGTCGCGCAAGCCCTCGCTAGTGCTTGAAGGCCCTGGTGTGGGTCAGGACCATGGCCATGCCGTACTGGTCGGCAGCTTCGATCGACGCCTCGTCGTTCGTGGAGCCTCCGGGCTGAATCACAGCGGAGACCCCGGCTTGACCAAGGAGGTCGACACTGTCGCGGAACGGGAAGAAGCCGTCTGAGGCGCAGACCGCTCCCTTCGACCTCCCCGCCGCGTTGTCCAGCGCTATCTTCACGGCGCCGTTTCTCTTTCTGAAGCTTGCCACCCCCAGGGTCCAGAACCGGGTCAGCCTCTCACCCTCGAAACTCGCTTCGGCTATCACTATGCCGTTCGACTGCACCTTCCTGACGACCTCCCATGCGGCGAACAGCTTCCTCAGCTGGCGCGCGTCAGGCTTCACCTTCGTTGGGATCGTGACCTTGGCGGCGTCTAGCTTGGCGCGGTAGTCGGGCGCCTCCTGCAGGAGAATCGCCCCTTCGACCACCTTCAGGTCGTACGGGTAGTCCGGCCTCTGCGCAGTCTGAATGATTCTGATTTTCTTCTTCTGCTTCTTCTTCAAAGTGACGAGAGCATCCGGGCTGAATCCCGGGGCTATCACTATCTCCGTGTACACGGAACCGTCCTTCGTGCCTTCGTTCCTGCCTATCAGCCTCGCGGCCTGCAGGTCGACCTCGCCGTTCGTCACGACGGTTCCCCCGAAGTCCGCTTCTGGGTCGCAGGAGTGCGCGAGCGTATAGGCTTCCACGACCGTCGGGGCGAAGGCGAAGCCGCTGATTTGGCCGTGCTTGACCGTGGCCACAGCCGCTGTGCCGTCGTAGCCCTCGACTATATCGTACGCGCTGCCTACGTCGAGGAAGTTGTTGAAGGACAGAACGTCTCCGGCGAGCTGCTTCCAACCCGACATGGTCCTCCACCCGTCGATTGAATAGATCACAGCCCTGCGGTCTGGATTTTCTCCATACTTCGCGTCCTGAATCTTCGAGGCGGATATCAGGAGCTTCCGAGGGAACTCCCCTGCCGCGTCGCGCCTGAGCCCGTTGAAGATCGCGGCGTCGTACGAGGAGGTCTGGGAGAACGCCTCCACAGCGAGGCGCCTCCTGAAGTCCTTCGTGGTCCCTCCGTCGTTCTTCTTCATCTCCTCTATGACCGAGTCGTACAGCAGTGGCGACGGCACGACGGCCACGCTCTCGAAGTTCTTGGAAGCGGCCCTGACCATCGTTGGGCCGCCGATGTCGATGATCTCCACGAGCGCCTCGTCGGCCGCCCCCTGCCGCAGGGCCTCTTGAAAGGGGTAGAAGTTGCAGACTACCATGTCCACGGGCTTGACTCCCATGGCGCTCAGTTCCGCCAGGTGCTCGCTCGTCCGCCTGGCCAGGATGGCTGCCTGGAGGGGCGCGTGCAGGGTCTTCACTCTGCCGGAGAGCGCAGTGGGGAGCTTCATGTCGTCCTGCAGGCTCTTGACGGAAAGGCCGGCCTCCTTGAGGGCCGCGTAGGTCCCGCCGGTGGCCAGGATCTCGACGCCGAAGCTCGACAGTCCGCCCGCGAAGCCGACCAGACCCGCCTTGTCCGAAACACTGAGCACGGCAGTCTCGACCTTCACAACGCCTTCTGACATCGGAGCCTGTGTCCCCGGGCCGGTAGATAATGGCGCTTCTCACATGCGCCCGTTCTTTGCACGAACCCGACAATTCTATCTTATATACGCCACGTGAATTGTTGCCAACATGCGACGACCGACGGTCTTTGCCGTGAAGGTCGTCGTATCCAACAGGGACGGCGCGGGCGACCCCGAAGGGGACACCATCTACAGGGACCTCGTGTCGAAGTCGGGGTTCAAGCAGGTCAAAAGGATACGCAGCGGGAAGTTCCTGAAGGTCTTCGTGGAGGCCCCTGACGCGGCGTCTGCGAAGAAGCTCGTCTCCAAGATGTGCGACGAGCTGAGAATCTACAACCCGGCCGCCCATTCCATCACCGTGGAGGTGTGACCGAGATTCAAGCTAAGGTCGCCGTGGTGAGGTTCCCCGGCAGCAACTGCGACCTGGATGCCGTCAGCGCACTGAGGACCTTCCGCAACGTGGAAGCCGACCTCGTCTGGCACGAGGAACCTTCGATAGGAGAATATGACGCGATCGTACTCCCGGGAGGCTTCTCGTTCGGGGACTACCTCAGGGCGGGCGCCATCGCGGCGAGGAGTCCTGCCATGAAGTGGGTCGCGGAGTCCGCGGAGCATGGGACGCCGATACTCGGGATCTGCAACGGCTTTCAGATCCTCATAGAAGCGGGCCTCCTGCCCGGCTCGCTGCTGAGGAACGCTTCCGTCAGGTTCGTGTGCAAGTGGGTCACAATCAGGGTCGAGAACGACTCCACGAGCTTCACGCGCGGGATGAGGAAGGGGCGGGTCCTCCGGATCCCGATAGCGCACAACGAGGGGAGGTTCTACACATCGGAGAGAGAGCTGCGAGAGTTGTCCAAGGAAGGGCGGGTAGTCTTTCGGTACTGCGACGAGAGAGGGAGGCCGGCGCCGTCCGCAAACCCCACGGGGACATTGGACGGCATCGCCGGGGTATGCAACAGGGCGGGCAACGTCGTAGGCCTGATGCCTCATCCCGAAAGGGCGACCGAACCCATCCTGAGTCCCTTCGGCTCCGACGACGGTTCGCTCATCTTCAAGTCGATGCTGGAGAGCATCTGAGTTGCTGGCAACCGGGCCGCGGCTGGGCCTGAGCAGTGATGAGGTCGAGGCCGTCCGCGAGCTCCTCGGCCGGGAGCCGAACGAGACGGAGTGGGCGATCATCGACGCCGAGTGGGCCGAGCACAGTTCCTACAAATCGTCGAGGGCTCTCCTGAAGCAGCTCCCGACGAGCGGAGAGCGGGTCGTCCTGGGCCCCGGGTTCGACGCCGGGGTCGTGAACATAGGGAAGGGATACGTCGTGACCCTCCACATCGAGAGTCACAATCACCCCTCGGCCATCGACCCATACGGAGGGGCCTCCACGGGAATCGGGGGAGTCCTCAGGGACATAATCTCGGTCGGCTCAAGGCCGATAGCGCTGCTGGACGTGCTGAGGTTCGGCGACCCCGAGAAGAGCGGGCATTCGAGGTGGCTTCTCAGGAACGTCGTCAGGGGAATCGCCGACTACGGTAACTGCGTGGGCGTTCCCACTGTGGCCGGGGACATCGAGTTCGACGACAGCTTCGAGAAGAACTGCCTCGTGGACGTCGCCTGCGTGGGGGTGGCGAGGAAGGGATCCGTCATCTTGGGGGAGGCCAAGCACCCAGGGGACGCCCTGCTGCTGATCGGCGGGAGCACGGGCAGGGACGGCGTAGGGGGGGCAGCCTTCGCCTCGAAAAAGCTGGCGAAGGGCCCAGAGACGAGCAGGAGGTCGGTGCAGGTCCCGGACCCCTTCATGAAGAAGCTCCTGCTCGACGCCCTGCTCGAAGCGTCCCAGACCGGATTGATTCACGGCATGAAGGACCTCGGAGGAGGAGGCCTTTCCACCGCCCTCTCGGAGATCGCCTCCAAGGGGGGCACCGGGGTCGACGTCGAGCTGGCTAGAGTCGTGGTGCGGGAACAGGGGATGACTCCCGCCGAGATCATGACGTCCGAATCGCAGGAGCGGATGCTCTTGGTGCTCGGCCCAAGCGACGCAGCCCCAGTCGTGGAGATCCTTGACAGGTACGAAGTTCCCCACGCGGCGATAGGGAAGGTGACCTCGGACGGCGCGATGAAGCTCAGGTGGAATGGGCGTGTCGTGGCGGACCTACCCGCGAAGGTCGTGGCGGAGGCACCTGTGGTCAAGTGGCCCACTAGGAGGCCATCAAGATGCGCCCACCTGGTGACCCGACGCCGGAGAGAACCTTCTGTGGCCAGCTCTGTAGCCGCTCTGCTCTCGTCACCGAACATCGCCAGCAGGAGGTGGGTCTACGAGCAGTACGACCACGAGGTGGGCCTTCGGACGGTGCTGAAGCCGGGGAAAGCCGACGCCTCTCTCCTGAGGCTGCCGAACGGGTCGATGCTTGCGGTGAAGGCCGACGGCAACAGCAAGCACAGCTTTCTCGACCCCCGCCGCGGAGCGGCGGGATGCGTCGCCGAAGCGTGCAGAAACGTCGTTTCTGTCGGCGCCGAGCCGATCGCGATGGTCGACCACCTTCAGTTCGGCGATCCCTCGAACCCGGAAGTGTATTGGGCGTTCACCGAGGCGCTGGAAGGCATGGCACAGTACTGCAAAGGTCTCCCCTTGCCCATAGTGGGAGGAAAGGTCAGCTTCTACAACGAGGACGCGTTGACGAAGCGCGCAATCAAGCCCTCGCCCATCGCAATGGTGGTGGGCCTCCTCCAAAACGTCGACAGGCGCCCGTCCTCGGCATTCCACCGGGTGGGCGAGTCCGTCTTCGTCGTTGGGACCACAAAGGCGGAGCTGGGGGGCTCCGAGTACTGCGAAACCATCCTGAAGGCGCAGGAGGGCACAGTCCCTGCTCCCGAAGCCCGCAAGGACTCCCGGACCTACAAGGCGATTCTGTCGCTGATCCGATCGGGCGCGGCGAGCGCGGTCCACGACTGCTCGAAGGGCGGCCTCGCCATCGCGGTGGCTGAGATGTGCATCCAAGACGGTGTCGGGGCGACGGTGGACGCAGGAAGGATCCCCGGCGGGCCGCTTTCGCCGGCCGAGGCACTCTTCTCGGAATCGCACGGACGATTCGTTGTCTCGGCAAGAGAGGAATCAAAGGCAGAGGCTCTCTTGAGGAGAGAGCGGATATCCCACTCGCTGGTCGGCGAGACCGGAGGGGACGCACTCAGAATCTCTGCCGGAGGGAAAGTCGTGGCCAGTCTTGAGGTCGATGCCATCAGGGACGTCTGGGAGAAACCGTTTGCGAGGCTGATGGGATGAGAGGCGTGAAGGAGAAGTGTGGGATCGTTGGGGCGTACTCTGCGGAGGGTTCGGACGTGGTGCCCAAGGTCCTGCGCGGGCTCGAGTCCCTTCAGCACAGAGGCCAGGAGTCTTGGGGGATCGCCGTCGAGCGGAAACCCATCTTCCAGAGGATGGGTCTGGTCACCAACTGGCACCTCGCCGCAAAGGAGCTCCTCCCATACCGCGGCCGGTCGGGGATAGGCCACGTCAGATACTCGACCAAAGGCAGGTCCGTCCTCGGCAACGCTCAGCCCGTCCAGATAGGAGAGGAGTTCTCGATCGCCCACAACGGCACGATCGTGAACGCGGAGCAGCTCGCCGTACCCGTAAACGAGGAGTTCGGCACTTCGTGCGAGTCTGACACCCGCGCCGCAGGATACAGGTTGCTCCACCACCTGAAGGAGACGGGAAGCATGTTCGAGGCCTTCGAGCGCCTTTCTTCCGAGGCCTTCGGGGCCTACTGCTTCGTCATCCTGGGGAAGGAAGGAGAGGTCTTCGCCGCCCGGGACCCCAGAGGCTACAGACCTCTGTCCCTCGGATGGCATGAGGCCTCCAAGACCTTCATAGCCGCGTCCGAGTCCTGCGCCCTCGAGGCCGTCGAGGCCGACTTCGTGAGGGACATCGAACCGGGCGAGGTCGTCAGGTTCGGCCCACCTGACGGGACGCTCAAGTCTCACAGGTTTTCCCCCAAGGTGCCGACCGCGTACTGCTCGTTCGAGTACGCCTACTTCGCCCACCCGTCCTCGCGCCTCAACGGGGTCAGCGTCTACGAGGCGAGGAAGAGGGTCGGCCGAATCCTTGCGAAGCGCTTCCGAGTGGAGGCCGACGTGGTCATCCCGGTCCCCGATTCAGCAAGGCCGGCCGCACTGGGCTTCGCGCTGGAGAGCGGCATCCCGATGGACGAAGGCCTGATGAAGGACAGGTACAGAAGGAAGGGGAGCATCCGCAGCTTCATCGAGCCGGGGCAGGGAGGGAGGGAGGACGTGGTAAAGAGAATAGTCCCGATACGCGACGCGATAAACGGAAAGGACGTGGTCGTGGTCGACGACAGCCTAGTCAGAGGCACGAGCTCCATGATAATCGCGAAGTCCCTGAGGAGGGCGGGGGCCAAGAGTGTGAAGATGGCCGTGACATTCCCCGCGATCAGGCACCCCTGCTTCATGGGCATAGACTTCCCGAGCAGGGACGAGCTGCTGGCCCACAAGGTCGCGCAGGGGGAGGAGGTCCCCGAAAGAATGGCCGAAAGGGTCGCTAGGGCGATAGGGGTGGACGAGTTCCACTACAACGACATTGAGGGCCTGAGCGAGGCGATAGGCCTCCCCGCCGACAGCCTCTGCCTCTCGTGCATCACAGGCGACTACTCTAAGATCGGGGTCCGGCCGCCGCTACTGTCGCAGGAGGAGGTGAAGGTCTGAGCTTGCTCCTCATCGGGGTCCTCGTCTCAGGCAGGGGTTCGAACCTCGATGCGATCCTCAGGGCCATCGAGCGCGGTGCCATCAAACATGCCCGGGTAGCCGTCGTGATCAGCAACGACCCGACCGCCAAAGCCCTAAGCGTAGCAAGGCGGCACGGGGTCAAGGCGCTGGCCCTGGACAGCAAGGGAACCCCAAGAGAGGAGTACGACGCGAAGCTGGCCGAAGTCCTCCGGAGCCACGGGGTCGGGCCCGAGAGTGGGCTCGTCCTGCTAGCGGGCTTCATGAGGATACTTTCGAAGCAGTTCGTCGAGGCCTACCAGGGAAGATTGATGAACATACATCCCTCACTCCTTCCTGCCTTTCCCGGCTTAAGAGCCCAGCAGCAAGCAATCTCACACGGTGTCAAGGTCGCCGGGTGCACGGTCCATTTCGTGGTTCCAGAGGTTGACGCTGGGCCGATAATCGTGCAGAAGTCGGTGCCGGTCAAGGAGGACGACGACGAGGAGTCGCTGTCGGCCAGAATCCTGAGGCAGGAGCACAAGATGTACCCCCTCGCAGTGGGGCTGTTCTCCGAGGGGCGCCTGCACGTAGAGGGAAGGAGGGTGACGATCATCGGATGACTGCGATACCCATGGACGGCAGGGCGCTCTCCGCGAGCATCGAGGGGCGCCTGAAAGCCACCAGCGAGAAGATGAAGGCCTTGGGCACCGAGCCGACGCTCGCGACCATCCTGGTGGGGGACGACCAGGCTTCAAGGGTCTACGTCGCAAGCAAGCACAGGGCCGCCGGACGGGTCGGGATCGTGTCGCGGAGCTACGCCCTCCCCGAGCAGGCCACGGAGGATGAGCTCGCCTCTCTGATCGCAGGGCTCAACACCGACAGGTCCGTGAACGGAATACTCCTTCAGCTCCCCCTCCCTCCCCAGTTCGACGAGCTGAGGATGCTCGAGAGAATCGACCCCGAGAAGGACGTGGACGGTCTGACGACCACGAACGCCGGGAGGCTTGTCTACGGAAGGGCCGACCTGGTGCCGTGCACCCCTAGGGGCATCATGGAACTGCTGCACCACTACCGCATCCCCATAATGTCCTCGAGGGCCGTCATCATAAACCGCAGCACGCTCGTCGGGAAGCCCCTGCACCACCTCCTCCTCGCCGAGGACGCTACGGTGACCGTCTGCCACTCGAAGTCCACCGAACTCCCCTCCCTTACGCAGCATGCTGACATACTGGTGACGGCCGTTGGTCGGCGGCCCCACTTCGTGGTGACCGCCGACATGGTCAAAGAAGGGGCCGTCGTGGTGGACGTGGCGATGAACCGTGCGGACGGGAAGCTCGTCGGAGACGTCGACTACCAGGACGTGTCGGAGAAGGCCTCGTACATAACCCCCGTGCCTGGAGGAGTGGGGCCCATGACGGTCGTCATGCTCATGCAGAACACGCTGATTGCCACCGAGCGGCAGAACCACCTCGTGACCTTGCAGGTGGGATCACGATGAGCAAAGCGGATGTCAGGCGTGACGCCCTGAAGGCGAGGCGCTCCCTCTCGGCGGAGCAGGTCGAATCACTGAGCGTGCGGATACAGGACGCCCTCGTGGTGCTCCCCGAGTTCCTGGAAGCCGAAGTCGTCGCAAGCTACGCGGCGAAGCGCAACGAGGTCCAGACTGGGAAGGTAATGCGGTCTGCGCTGTCATCGGGGAAGAGGCTCCTCGTGCCAAGGACCGACCCTCGCTCCCTGAGCCTACACTTCTGCGAGATTCGGTCTCTTGACCAGCTGGCGCCCGGGTATCTCGGCATTCCTGAGCCGCCTCTCACGTCAAAGGAGGTCCCGCTGAGCGAGTCTCAACTGGTCGTCGTTCCGGTAGTCGCGTGGGACGTCGCGGGCCAGCGCGTGGGCTACGGCAAGGGGTACTTCGACAGGGAACTGAGGTCCAGGGGGAGGGCGGCCTCCGCCGGCCTGGCGTTCGAGTCCCAGCGCCGCGATCAGCTTCCAGCGACATCCTCTGACGTCCCGCTCGATATCATCGTGACCGAGAGGAGGGTCCTGCGCTTTGGAGGGGCTTCCGGTGGCTGAATCCCCCAGAGTCGCCATCGTGGCCGGGAGCAAGAGCGACCAGGCGGTCGCCGACGAGGCGGCAAAGGTCCTGCAGGAGCTCGGCGTCTCCTTCGAAGTCAGGTTCATCTCCGCCCACAGGAACCCGGATGGATTGAAGCGGTATCTGGCCGGGTCCCCGGCTAAGGTCTTCATAGCCATCGCGGGCCTGTCGGCCCACCTCCCCGGGGTCGTGGCGTCGATGACCCTGAGGCCCGTGATCGGCGTCCCGGTCAGCGCCAAGCTGGGCGGCCTAGACTCCCTTCTCTCGATTGTCCAGATGCCAGCCGGAGTGCCGGTCGGCTGTGTCGGAATCGACAACGCCCGGAACGCGGGCATCCTCGCAGCAGAGATCCTCGCGCTCGACGACCAGGCCGTAGCCGCCGGCCTGTCGAGGATGAGGGAGGCATGGAGATGAACAAGCCCGGCAGGTTCGTCCGCTCTGGCAAGGTGAAGGACATTTACGAGCTTGACGAAGGGCACCTGCTCTTCCATTTCACAGACAGGGTCTCGGCCTACGACGTCGTGCTTCCGACGGCCATCCCCCGCAAGGGAGAAGTTCTCTGCAAGCTGGGCGCGTACTTCTTCGAGACCCTCGGCGTGCCCAACCATATGGTCAGGCTGGAGGGTGAAGACTCGATGGTGGTGAAGAAGATGGACATGATAATGGTGGAATGCGTGGTAAGGGGCTACCTCTACGGGAGCCTGATGGATAGGGCGAAGAAGGGGAAGGTGTCGCTGCCCGTCGAGACGGTCCTAGGGGCAAAGCTTCTGGAGCCCTACTTCGACCCGACGACGAAGTCCGACCTGAAGGATGAGCCCATAACGGAGGAGGAGATAGTCAACCAGAGGTGGGCCACCCTCGCAGAGCTCTCCCACATCAGGAGATCCTCGATTCGAATCTACGAGCTCGTCCGGTCGAGGGCAGCTAGCGCCGGGCTCATCCTCGCAGACATCAAGCTGGAGTTCGGCAGGCACGGAAGCGGCATCCTCCTGGGTGACTCAATCGGCCCGGACGAGTTCAGGATGTGGCCCATGTCCAAGTACGAACCTGGGAAGGTTCAGGAGAGTTACGACAAGCAGCCTATCAGGGACTGGCTCTCTGCCGAAGGCTACAAGGCGAAGCTCGACCGGGCGAGGAAGGTCGGCGCCCCGACACCGCCCCCGCCCAAGCTCCCCGAATGGCTCGTGGAAGAAACGAGCAGGAGATACCTGGCAGTGTTCGAAGGCCTGTCAGGGAAGAAGCTCTAGGGGCGAGGGTCCTGCCTCCAGAGTCTTACGCGAAGGCAGGGGTCAACCTGCGCAAGGTCGGCCGAATCCAGCGCTCGATGGGGGCGCTGTTCGAAGCTACGTTCTCCTACAGGGCGGGGAAGGTCGGCGCCCCGCTGATGCCCATAGGGCACTACGCCGGTCTTATCGACATCGGGCACGGCAACGCCCTGACGATGCACGCCGACGGCGTCGGCACGAAGGTCCTCGTGGCTCAGGAGATGGAGAGGTTTGACACCGTCGGCATCGACTGCGTCGCCATGACGGTCAATGACCTGGTCTGTCTGGGGTCTGAACCGGTGGCGCTGCTCGACTACATCGCCTTAGAAAGGGAGAACGAAGAGCTCGTCGCGGAGCTAGGGAAGGGCCTCGTCGAAGGCGCCAAACGCGCTTCTGTCGCCATCGTGGGAGGTGAGACGGCCATCCTGGGGGACGTGATTAAGGGGAAGGCCAAGTGGGGTTTCGACCTTGCCTCGATGGGGGCGGGGATCGTCAAGCGGGACGAGGTGATTGACGGCTCTGCAGTCGAGGAAGGGGACGCGGTGATCGGCGTGGCGAGCTCGGGGCTTCATTCCAACGGTTACACTCTGGCCAGAAAGGCGCTGCACCGCCGCTCCCTGAAGGAGCGCGTGGACGAGCTCGGCTCGACGCTCGGAGAGGCCCTATTGACGCCGACCTCCATCTACGTCAAACCCTCGCTCGAGGCCATCAGGCGGTGCGAGATTCATGGCCTCGCGCACATCACCGGTGGCTCGTTCTCGAAGCTCGCCAGGCTCGTCGGAGGAAGGAGGCTTGGGTTCGACGTTACGCTGCCTCCGCCGCCGGAGATCTTCACCCTGCTCGGGCGTGAAGGAGACATCTCCGAACGAGAGATGTACAGGACCTTCAACATGGGGGTGGGCCTCTGCGTCTGCCTCCCTGAGTCGGAGGCGGGCGCGTGCGCCCGGGTCTTCAAGTCCCATGGCTTCCCCGCCCACCACCTCGGCTCCGTAAGGAGGGGGAAAGGTGTCCGGGTCAACGGCCTCGGGGTTTCCTGAGCGGCCGCAGAGTCAGTGCTCCGTCCTCATGCTTCTCGGCTTCTTCCCGCACTTAGCCAAGACAGGGTCTTCAAGGTCAGAATCCATCATAGGTTGTTGCCCTCGAGACCGCCAGTTTTGGTCTGAAGAGCTCGAATATTGCTCCGATTCACAGAAAAAGCTTGAAACTGTCCCGGCCGGGATTAGCATGGCCGGGATTAGCATGGCCGGGATTAGCATGGCCGGGTCAAATTCCCAATGGCGCAGTGGCGTTCCTTGTGTGATGCTCAGAGCGTGCGCGCTGCGTGCGCCACTGATCTTAGGCCTCGACGACCAGTGCAAGTGCAGCGCCGACGATGCCGAGTATCGCGCCAATGAATCCGCCCACAGACCATGCGTAGAGGCTAACGATGGAAAAGACCAGTATCACAGTCCCCCACATCCTACAGCACACGCGTAAGCCCCTCTTATCTTCTCCAGGACGAATCTTGAGCATGATGGCAGAAATCCACACGACTGTCCCTGACACCATTCCGAGAACCATCCCGACCTCCCCAGTCGTTGCACGAAGGCTGGCCACAGTAATCACGATACCAGCAACCAGTGAGATGATCAATGCTGTCGTGACCATCTTAGGGTCTGACATCTTTTCAGCTCTGTTAGGATTTTGACGTCCAGTATATTTAAGCGCCGCGCGCCGGTGTCTGGGAATACGACCCGCAGGGTAAGTGCCCCGGCCGGGATTCGAACCCGGGTCGCCGACTCGAAAGGCCGGCATACTCTCGGCTTGCTCGCGTGGAGTTGACCGGGCTGTACGCGCACAGCTCTATACTACCGGGGCCGAATTGGACCCCCGCCTTTTCGGCACTTAGAGCTTTCTCGTTATCGCGCCACAGAGCTGTACCTTACACCTAGAAACATTATATAGAATACGCAGGGGCGAAAGTTTTCTCAAATGGATGGTCGCAGGACTGCCTCGCTCGAATCGATAGAGGCCAGGATGAGGTCTTACGCCGACAGGGCGGACAAGGCCCTCTCACAGGAGCTCGCGCTCTACAAGCATTCAAGGTTTCACGACCCGTTGGTCTATGCGGTCGAGGGAGGCAAGCGTGTCAGGCCGGTACTGCTGATGCTTTCTGCTGAAGCCCTAGGTTGTAAGGATGATTCTGTGCTCGGTGCATCGGTTGCGGTAGAGCTCCTGCACACGGAGTCAATCATCCATGACGACATCATCGACGAGGAAATGGCGAGAAGGGAAAAGATAACATTCCACGTCAAATACGGTTACAGCGCCTCCTTGCTGACCGCGGACTTCGTGTTCGCGATGATTCTTGCTATCGCGGCAAGGTACAGGGACAAGCGCGTCGCCGAGGAGATCAGCGGCGCGTCCCTGCGCATGGCTGAAGGAGAGTACTCGGAGCTCACGATCGACCCGCAGGTGTACAACCTCACCTGGGACGAATATCTCAAGATAATCGCCGACAAGACTGCCGCCCTCTTCGAGACGTCTGCCAAGCTCGGCGCCCTCGTGGCAGGAGGCACCGAGAAGGAGGTCTCGGCCCTCGCAGAATACGGAAGAAGTCTTGGAATCGCGTACCAGCTTAGGGACGACCTGCTAGACTGGAGGTCGCAAGACAAGATAGCGCTTGGTCTCCTGAAGAACCACAGTGAGAGCGAAGTCGTGGGCAAGATGACAGCGCTCTCCCAGACCTATGCAGAGGAAGCCAAGAGGCAGCTGATGCAGCTCCGCATAAGCAGTGCCTCTAGGTTCTTGGAAGACTTGACCGATTTCACTGTACAGAGAGAGCACTGAAGAAGGAAACACGCCTTCTTCCTGGAAGAAGGTCCCAATCTAACCCGTCTGGCCAAGGATGATGATGGCTATCACGAAACCATAGATGGCAATCGCTTCTGCGAGTGCGACGAAGACCAAAGCGCTCGTCCTTACCTCCGGCTTCTCCACTACCGCAGCGATTGCGGCCGAACCGGACTGGCCAATTGCGTATCCCGCTGCCACGGCAGCCAGCCCAAAGGCCAAACTAGCGGCGAAAAACTTGCTGGCACTGTCAGTAGTCGTGGTGCTTGTCTGCGCGACCGCGGCGGGCGCCGACAGGGCAATCAACATGAAGACGGCGATGCCCAGCAGCAGAACAGGTAGTCTATTCATGAGTGGGCGAACAAGCCGCACTTGTGTACAACTTATAAGCGTTACAAGCAAAAAATCGAAGGTCTAGGCAAATCAGGGCAGGGCGTCTTACAGACCTAGCTTGTTCATGATATCCCTCGGAGACATCCGGGCCTCAACTCCGACCGCTATTGCAGCCAGGTTGTTGACCTCGAATTCGAGGAGCTTTATCAGAGCGAGCGCGTAGGCCGGGCCGAGCTTCTGCCAAGCGAACGTCTTGGTCAAGGTTGCTTTCATTCTGTTTGTGAACACATCCTCCACAGCGTCGATGAGTTCCTCGTCGTTTGCCTGCCCCTCCACCTTAATTGGGTAGATTTGCTGGATTTGCTTCACGGCATCTGACACAGAATCAGAGCCAATCATCCTAGTGAGGACTGATGTGGGCACCCTGAATGCTGGGGTGACGAGGAGGTCTCGGACCTCCTGACTAGGCAATCCCCACAGCTTCGCACGGAGAACACTTAGCACATTGTAGGCATCGACGTCGATAGCCACGATTTCACCTATTCCGGCCACGTCCACGGATCTCGAAGAAGAATACAGCTTGGATTCCGACGAGTAAGTTTCGGATATTTCAGTCAAGACGGCGTGATCAACATAAATGTCAAAGAACCTCGCCTCGCCGTTGGCGGAGAAGGATACCGCGGCCCTTGCAATGTCAGCATAGAACTCGGTCCCCGATAGAAGCGCGACCCCTTCTCGGACGTCACTCGCGGAAAGGACCTTCACCAATAGCTCTCTTCTCCCAACGAGCTCTTCTGCTTTCATGTCGAGGTATTCAATCGACTCCTCGTAGGACTTGCCCAGTGCCTTGGACTTCAAGACAGACTTAAGGTCCCATGCAATGTGTTTGAGGTAGTAGAGCTGAATCAGCCTGTACTGGCCAGCGGCTTTCATGAGGTCATAATGGGCCTTGTCGAGTCTTTTCCTCAGGGCCAGTTCGAGTTTTCTGGCCGTGAGCGGTGGAACGAGATTGGAGAGCGCGTCAGAATAAGGCGTGGCCTTGAGCCTATTGAGCAGCTCCTCCAAGGTAGTCGACTCTGCCAGCTTCTCGATTGATGCCTTGTCGAGAAGGGCCCCGCGCTGAGCCGAGGCTCTTGTTCCGACGTATGTCCTGCCAGGCATGGCTTAAGTCACAACGGCGCGCTTCTGCCGCATTTGGTCTGCTCACTTTATGACCGTTATAATACTTAATAGCGTAACCCGACTCGCGACTTCGCTGAAAGCGTGAGATTCTTCTGGGCGTAACCCCTCTCTCAAAGGTCACCGTTATAGCGCCGAGGAGCGATTACGAAGAGGTTACCAGGGCGCTCGCCCAATTCGAACAGTTTCATTTGATGGCAGACAATGAATCAGGTTTTGACACCCTCGTCCAGGAACTTGACGTAAGAGCCGTCAAGCTCTTCGCACTGGCAGACCAGACTGTGAAGGACCTCGCAGTGCCACTGATGCCGGGCACCATGGACATTGTGTTCCGAGGAGTGAAGATACCGAGCAGTGAGTTCGAAGCAAGGAACTGGGACGACCTGCTAAGGAAGGCAGAAGCCATGCTGAACCCCATTGCAGACGAGACAAGGAAGCAGAGGTCGGCCCTCCAACAGGCTATCAGTGCAGAGACGACTACTCGGACCCTTCGAGACGCGATGAAGGTTGTTTCGGGTTTCTCCGCGGACTTGAGCAATGTCGACACCCTACATTGGTTCAAGGTCACCCTGGCTGTCGTGGAGAACTCGACGCTGCCCGAATTCAGCAGGTCGCTCTCGGACCTGACTGTGGTTACACAGTCTCTCTCACAGAGTCACAGCCTTGTGCTCGTAGCACTACCCTTGTCCGAAGCGGGCCGCCTGGACAAGGTCATGAAAGCTTTCGGAGTGGGGCCGTTCGAGATTCCTGTCAACCTTCCGCAGAATCCAGCTGAGGCGTACAGCAAGCTTACCCAAGAAAGCGAGGCTGCCCTAAGGGAAAAGGAAGCGGCGAAGTCCGAAATCGCCAAGCTGAGGGCCAGTTCCGAAACTACACTACTTGCAATCAGAGAGCTTGTGGGAGTCGCGAGGGACATGCTAGATGATGTGAGGATGGCTGGCGGCATGAAGAGGTTCGCCATCATATCTGGTTACATCTCCACTAAGAGAGAGGAGGAGTTCAAGGACAGATTCGCGCAGTGGATGGTCTACGGGGGACCGGTTGGCCCTGAAGAAACCGATGCCGGCGTCCCGACACTGATGGAGAATACGAGTTTCATGGAACCCTTCCAGATAATTACTGAAGCGCAGGGGACCCCGGGAGGGCACGAGGTCGACCCCACGCCCCTAATCTCGTTCGTGTTTCCGATCTTCTTCGGAATGATGTTTGGCGACCTCGGGCACGGCGTTATTCTGACACTGTTCGCCCTGCTGATAAGGCAGAGGAGCACCGGGAACCTGAGAAAGTGGGGCAACATTTTCCTCGCGGCTGGAATATCTGCGAGCGTATTCGGGGTCATCTTCGGCGAAGTCTTCGGGTTCTCGCTCCACCGCTACATTCCAATCCCGCCCCTGATTGAGATTGTCCAAAGGCCTTTGGGGGCCAATCCCACTCTCGACCCAGGAGGCGTTGAAGCCGTCCTCGTCATTTCCATACTCATTGGCATAGCGCACTTGACCACAGCCCTTGGGCTCGACGCGTATCAGTCGATTAAGGGCCACGAGACTGTGGAACTGGCTACCGAGAAGCTCCCGGCAATCGCGATGTACATCTCGGGAATCGGGTTCGGCCTCGCGTTCATCGGGGCAGGGTACAGTTTCAACGTGTTGAAGACCCCCTCTGGTCCAGCCCCCCTCTTGGGATTACCAAACAACCTCCTTGGTGGCGCTTCGCTTGCCGTCGTGGTCGTGTCGATGATCATCCTGTTGACTGGCAAGGGAATAGCGATAATGGCAGGGAGATTTCAAGGTGAATCAGCTGGAAGCGCTTTCGCGAACGGCGGCATCGACGTCTTCGAGAAGATTTCCAAGTTCCTCGCAAACACGATAAGCTACGTTAGACTCGCGATAATGCTGCTCGTGCACGCGTCGCTCCTCTTAGTGACCAACATGTTACTCGCATACCCGCTGTATATTTCAGCGGTGCCGATAGTAATCTTCAACATACTCATCATCGTCTTCGAGGTCCTAATTGTCTACATACAGGACCTCAGGCTGCACATCTATGAGTTCTTCTCGAAGTTCTACCAAGGGACGGGCACGCCCTTCAGGAAGATCTTCCCTGACAGGGTCAGAATCAGGGTAAACTGGTTGTAGGACCTCCTCAGATGGACGCCCGGAGTGGGACTCGATGTGAGGCTGATTGGGGACGCTAGGGATGAATCGATTCAGAATTCAAGGAGGACTGCGAGCAAGAGGATTACGTCAAGCAACCAACCGACCGAACGGTCGCCTACCCTGAAAAGATGTTCTTGACAGCACTCGGAGCAAAGTTAGTCACGATCTGAGGGAAGAGCCCTAGCCCTATGATCAGACCGACCGCGACGGCGAACACGATGATGAATGCAAGGGGTTCGTTCACCCTTTCAGCGCTCTCTGGCTCATCAATGTAGATCCGCTTTATTATCCAACCGTAGTAGCCGAGGCTGAAAGCACTGTTCAGGATGCCAGCGACTGCGAGCCAAGCGAATGGGCCGTTTATTACTGAGAGGAAGAGCAGGAGCTTGCTCCAGAACCCGCTGAGTGGAGGCACGCCAGTGAGAGCGAGGAAAGCGATAGTCATTGTGAAGGCCGTGATGGGCATCCTCTTCCCCAGCCCGTTGTAGGCTTGCAGGTCGCCTCTCTTGAGCTCGAGCAGAACGAGCGCGGCTGCGAGGAAGGCGACGCCCTTCATAATCGCGTTATTCAGAATGTGGAAGAGCGCACCTGTCATCCCGATTATGGCCGCTGAAGAGGGCGGGTTCGTCTGCGGGTTGTACGCATACGCTACGAAACCCACGAGGATGTACCCGGCCTGTGCGATGCTGGAGTAGGCAAGTAACCTCATCATACTCTTCTGAGTGAGTGCGGCGACGTTTCCGAGCGTCATAGTCAGGACAGCCAGAACTGCAATGACGTTGGCTAGCGTGAACAGCGGGTTCTGCGTCAAGACGTAGACCGTGGCGAATGCGAGGATGACTCTGATCGCCGCTACGAAACCGGCATTCTTTGTCGCGGCGGCGAAGAGAGTGCTTACGGTAGTCGGTGCGCCCTCGTAGACGTCTGGAATCCACATGTGGAACGGAACGATTGCTATCTTGAAACCGAAGCCCGCGACGAACAGGATGACCGCTACGCTAGCCAATGGGTTGAACGGCTGCGAGGCAAGGGCTTTGACCGCAGGAATGATCTGAGTCGTACCCGTCAATCCGTAGGTCAGACTAATCGCGTAGAGTATTATTGCCGAGGACATCGCGCCGATTATGGCGTACTTCACCGACGCTTCGTTCGACTGAACCCGCTTCTTGTCGTAGCCAGCAAGGGCATACGTCGGCAGGCTCATTAGCTCCCACGAGACGAAGAGCATCAGCAGGTCCTGAGAGTACGAAAGGAGGAGCATCCCTAGCGCAGTAAACGAGAGGAGACCGTAGTAGATCGGCGAATTGGCATTGCGTATGTAGCTGCTTGAGGCGACCACGACCATCAGCGTCATGCCGAGCGTGGCAAGTGCGAAGAAGCCACCGAGTGCGTCAGAGTGGAGCAGGCTGCCAAGCGAGGCATCTGTCGGGAGCCACATGGTGTTGGCTCCAATTAGGACGAGGGACACCGAGAGGGCTGCAATCAGGATGTAAGCAGGGGTCTTTGACTTTTTGTTGTCAAGGAGCTGGAAGAGTGGGATGCCGAGCGACGAGGCTGCCAGAATGATAATCGTGACAGAGAGCAGATTCATCTCAACCACCCCTCAACCCGGCTATGAACTGCGCAATGGGTACGCTCGGAGCGATTATGAGATATGAGAAGATTATCAGTATGACGAGAGGTACGAGGTAGGATGCGATGGCAAGAGCATCAGGCTTAGGAATGTCCCGATGCGCCGCGCTTCTCTCAGGAGACGAGAGAATCGACCTCTTGATGAACCAGAGGAAGTATCCACTCGTGATCACTGGAACCAGTATCGTCACGCCTAGGATAGAGTAGGCAGAGATACCCGCGGCGATTACCATGAACTCAGCTAGGAAGTTCGCGAATGGGGGCAACCCCATCGCCGCAGCACTTCCCAGGACCAGAAGCACGGCTGTCCTGGGCATTGTGGCCTTCAGTCCCTTCAGCAGTGGTATCTCTCTCGTTCCGGCCTGCTCATGAACGTATCCCGAGAGCATGAAGAGTGCACCAATCGCCAAGCCGTGAGTGAACATTTGGAAGATTGCACCTTCGACGCCGAGCGGGCTGCCAGAGGCCACGGTGGCGTACGCCCCTAGGAGAACGAAACCCATGTGGTTTATGCTCGTCATAGCTATCATCCTCTTGAGGTCTGTTGCCAAGAGAGCGACGATTGCGCCATAGAACATCGTCACTGCCCCAATTACGAGGAAGACCCACGCATACTGATACGAGGCCTGTGGGAAGAGGCAGATGCTGATTCTAAGAAAGCCGTACCCGCCCATCTTTAGCAGGACGCCTGCGAGGAGAACGCTAATCGGGGCGGGGGCTTCGACGTGAGCGTCGGGCAGCCATGTGTGGAAGGGAACGACAGGGAGCTTGACACCGAACCCGATAAACGACGCGAGTAGAGGGAGATACTCGAGGGCAACAGGTATCTCATGGTTCTGGATCATTGCTTGGATGGTTGGTATATCGAACGAGGGCGAGGGCATTCCCAAGTAGAAGTAGAGGAAGCCTAGGAGCATTATCGTGCTGCCGGTGAACGTGA
>CAWCLD010000002.1:0-992379 GCA_963796355.1 uncultured archaeon | reverse complement strand
CGGCCCATGTCCTCGACCAAACCCGTGCTTACCCCTGGGCTGTCGAGAGGCATGTAGAAGGCTGTCATGCCTCTGTGCCCCAGCGACGGCTCGGAGGAGCCCAGCGTGAGGTAGCCCCCTCCCCTCCTCTGAATCTCTCTTACGAGACTGATGTACGACTTCTGGCCGTTCACCACGAGCTTGCCCCTCTCTCGGGTGATCCTTGTCCTCAGGCCCGCGATGTCGGATCCCCCCTGGGGCTCTGTGGACAGTATTCCTACGAGCGATTTCCCCTTTGCGACCTTTGGCAGCAGCTCTTTCTTCAGCTGATTCGTCCCGTGCTTTGTAAGGAGGAAACTCCAGCCTGTAGTCAGAAGGTACATCACGGCCGTGGAACAGCTGACGTCCGCACGCGCGATCTCCTCGGCGACAATCGCCGCGGATACATAGTCCGCTCCGGGTCCGCCGTACTCCGGAGGGATTGTGATGCCGAGTAGCTCCTGAGCGGCCATCTTATCGATGAGTCCTTCGTCAAGCTCCCTCTTCGTGTCCATCGCCCGTGCCCTCGGCGCGATCTCCTTCCGGCAGAATTCTCGAACTGCCTGCCTGAACCCTTCTTGCTCCGCGGTTAGATTGAAGTCCAATACGTTTCACTTGACCGTCCTCCTTCCACCGAGCATAAAAACGCATCACCCAACTCGGTCTCGGCGGGGAGGGATTCAAAGGGCAAGATCGCTCTCCGTTGATTACTTCTGACGGATCTTCCGAAACGCTTGTGTCAGCAGGGGAACTATCTCGTACAGGTCTCCCCTCACGCAGTAGTCCGACTGCTGGAAGATGGGTGCCTCGGGATCAGTGTTTATGGCAACGACTGTGCGCGAGCCCCTCATGCCTGTGATGTGCTGGACCTGACCCGATATCCCACACGCCACGTAGAGCCTGGGTTTGACCTTCCGGCCCGTGAGGCCCACAAGGCGCTCCAGCGGCAGCCACTTCAGGTCCTCTGCCAGCGGCGATGAGCATCCTAACTCGCCGCCCAGCTCGCTGGCGAGCTCCTGGAGTATCTTGAGATCCTCTTTCTTCGTCACACCCCTTCCCGCCGATATGATTACGCTCGCGTCCTCCAGTCCGACGCCTCTGACCTCCTTGGGGGCGACTTTGACAACTCTGGTCTTTGGTGGCGCCAAGTCGACGTCTGCCCTGATGACCTGCCCGCGCTGGCCCTGCCGAAGCGCGGTCGGTTCGAATGCCCTCGGGGGCACAGTGGCGATCTGAGGTCTCGTGGTACAGATTTCGGTCGAGACCAAGATTCCGCCGTACGAGGGCCGGTCCGCCACCAGCATCCGTCTCTCCTCATCCAGGCCCAGTGCCACGCAGTCCGTGATGACTCCGGTCTCGAGCCGCGCGGCAACCCTAGCGGCTATGTCTCTCCCCCTCCTGGTGCTTCCGATCAGCAGGATTCCAGGCCCGTACTGAGAGGCAAGCTTGCCTATAGCTTCGGCGAACGGTTCCGGCAGGGTGTTCTGAAGCGCCCGATTCTCGACGAGGAACACCTTGTCAGCGCCGTGCGAAGCGAAGTTGTCTGCATCGTGTTCGGGCGCCGTGCCGAGGACGAGCGCGCAGAGGCTCGCCCCCAGACCGTCCGCGAGCTCCCTTCCCTTCCCCAGCAGCTCGAGCGTGACGTCCGCCCTTTCAGAGAACACCCACACGTCGGAGCCGCTCGCAGTCACTCTCTCATCCCTCCACGGCCCCCTCCCTGAGCAACTGACGGGCAAGGCTTTCCGCGATCTCGGCGGGCTTCCCTTCGACGGCCTCTCTCCTTCGTTCGGTCATTGGAGCCAGCGCCTTCATCACCTTGATCGACGTCGCGAACGGAACTCCCGGCTCGCCCGCATCCATTGTCTTGACCGTCTTCTTCGACGCCTTGATGATCATGGATATTGTCGGTATTCTCGGCTCGTTGATCTCCTTCGTCACGGTGAGCAGGATGGGCATAGGGGCCTCCACCGTTTCGTCGGCCTCCTCCAGGTCGCGTTCCGCCGTCACCACGCTTCCACTGATCGTGACCTTCTTCACGTGAGAAACCTGCGGTATGCCGAGCCTCTCCGCCAGCCGTGGCCCCACCTGGCCAGCATACATGTCGATGGACGCATCTCCGCAGATGACAAGGTCGAATTCTCCGATTCTTCTGATGGCTGCGGCGAGCATGTCAGACGTGGCGCGCGCGTCGAGCTGCTCCATGTCGGCGGAGCCTATCACATACGCATCGTCCGCGCCCATTTTCAGGGCATCCTTGGCCGCGTCACTCGCGGTCGGAGGGCCAAGGGTGACTACAGCTACGCTCCCGCCGTGCTTCTCTCTGATTAGCAGAGCCTCCTCCAACGCGTTCTTGTCGAAGTCGCTAATCTTGCGCTCGACGCGCTCGGTGATCATGGACCGAGTCTTCGGGTCAACCTTCAGTCCTTCTACGTTGTAGACCTGCTTTGCGCAGACAATCGTGCGCACCATTGCCAGCGCGTGCCCCGTTTCTCATCGCACATAAGTTTCACCCGTAGCGGTATCTGATTCCCGTGCCTCCCCTTGGGAAACTCCACTCGATGGCTCCCGGAGAGGCAGCCGCCCTGCACGCGCCGCATTCCAGGCATCCCAGTCGAGAAAAGACGAGCTCGCCCGAGGTGAGCGTGAAGCAGCTGGCAGGACAGATTCTGAGGAGGATCTTGACGTCCCGTTCTTTGCACAGCTCGCGATTCACCTTGATGTGGCTCTCCTCGTCTGTGTCGAAGCTGTCCAGCCCCAGCCTCCGTTCAACGCTGAGCTTGTCCAGACTCACAGCGCCCTCGCTCCCAGCAGGTCTCTGGCCATGCGGATCAGGGAGACTCTGCCTTTCATCTCCTTCCTGGCCGCTCCGAGCAGGTTCTGCCTTGGGCCTCCGTTGACGGCGAACAGTCTCTCCATAAGGGCACAAGCGAGGTCAGGGTAGGTCGAGTAAAGGCGGGGGTTCTCGAGGAAGTGCGGTGCGTTCCGGTACGTCTGCAGGTCCCTGAGGACGAAGGTTTCCTTGAGCAGGCTCTCGTACTGCGAGAGCGTCGCGGCCGAATAGTCTCCCTTCTCCTTGGCCTTCTTCCCGGCCTCGGCGGCCATCGCTCCGGAAGCGACTGCGAAGTCCATCCCTCGCAGGAGCAAACCGTTGTTCTGCGTGAACCCTGCTGCGTCGCCCGCGACGAGGAGGCCGTTCCTGTACAGCTGCGGCTTTATGCCGATCCCCCCTTCCGGAATCAGCTGGGCCGAGTACTCGAGCGGTTCGGCCCCTTCAACAAGCCCCTTCACGGTCGGATGGCTGATCAGCCTGTCCAGCAACTCTGTGCTCTTTGCGTCCGCCTCGACCAGCGAATTGATTGTGACGACCACGCCGACTGACAGGCTTTCACTGTTCGTGTACATGAAACCTCCGCCTTGTATGCCGCCGGTGCAGCCGAGAAACGTGTACGCGGCCCCATCGTCGCCCTGAACGTTGAACCTTTCTTCGATTGTCTTCCTTGGCAGACCCAGCACACTCTTCACGCCCAGAGCCAAGGAGCCGGAGTCAAACCTTCCCCTGAGCTTCGCGTTCTCTGCGAGACGGGAGTTCACGCCGTCTGCAGCGATAACCAAGTTGCTCCTGATTTCCTCCCCGCCCGCTCTCACTCCGACGACCCTGTCTTTCTCCCAGAGGAGGTCCTCCACGTAGATGCCGCTGGTCACTATCCCTCCCACCTGCTCCACCTTCGAGGCGAACCACTCGTTGAACTTGGAGAGGAGAACGGTGTAGCTGTTGTACGGAGGAACGGAGAACCGCGAGTCGTCGAAGCTTAGCAACGTGGCGGAGTCCTTCGAAAGGAAGGAGATCACGTGTCTTCTCACATGCCGCTCCACAGGCGCCTCTTTCCAGAACTCGGGGATCAGCTTGTGCAGCGCGTGGCAGTACATCAGGCCTCCGCTGACGTTCTTCGAGCCTGGATGCTTGCCCCTCTCGATAAGGAGGACGCTCGAACCCTGCTTCGCTAGGCTGTACGCTGCGGCGCAGCCGGAGAGGCCGGCGCCTACGACAATGGCCTCGAACTGGGCCTCCATACGGGGCGCAGACGAAAAAGGTGGAATAAGGGTTCCCTTCATCTGCAGCGTGTGACTGACTGCCTTGTCACTTCGCCCGGGTGAGAAGGTTACGAGTACGCTCCGAAGTTCCGGCCGAGCGATCCCAGTGCTATCTTCTGCTCCAGAATCTCGTTAGCCCCCTCATAGATCATGGTGACTCTCGCGTCCGCAAGGTGCCTGGCGGGCCTGCTCTCGAACGAGTAGCCGTTGGCGCCGAAGATCTGCACTGCGCGGTTCGCCGCATCGAACGCCGCGTTGGCCGCGAAGTACTTCGCCTTGGTTATCGCGAGGTCAGCGGCGTCTCTGAGCTCCAAGTTCGTCGGGGTCTCCATGTACTTCTGCTTGGTGGAGGCTGCCCTCAAGACGAGGAGCTTGGCCGCTTCCAGTCTCGTCGACATCAACCCAATGTGCCTCTGTATGAGCTGATGCTTTCCAATTAGCTTTCCATGCTGAGACCTCATTCCTGCGTATCGCACCGACTCGTCAAGGCAGTCCCGAATCACGCCGACGCAAACGGCACCCAGGCCGAGCCTTCCGTGCATCAGACCCGACAGGGCCACGGCCAATCCCTTTCCAGGCGGTCCGAGCATGTCCTCCTTCGCCACCTCCACTCTGTCCAGGTAGAGGGTCGAGGTGTCACCTGTGGGGAGCCCCAGCTTGTGGGGCATAATTTCTGCCTTGAATCCGGGACTGCCGGTATCGACTATGAATCCGCACATCCCTTCTCTCTTTCCCTTCGGGTAGGCGAATATCAGCACGTACTTCGCAGTCGACCCAAGTGAAATCCACATCTTCTGTCCAGTTAACAGGAACTTCCCTTCCCTCTCTTCGAAGTGCGTCGTCAGTGCGGCAGGGTCGCTTCCCGCATTAGGCTCCGTCAATCCGAAGGCGAGGATGCTTTCGCCCTTCGTTGCAGGAATCAGGACCCTCTGCTTCTGCTCCTCGCTTCCCCACTGCTGTACCGTCATCTGCCCGAGTGCGGTATGCACCGAGAAGAAGGTCCCGAGCCCCGTGCCCTCCCTTCCAATCCTCTCTATTGCTAACGCGTAGGTCACCATGTCAGCCCCTTGGCCGTCCCCATACCTCCTGGAGATGGGGAGGCCCAAGAGGTGCGCCTTCGCGAAGATCGGCCTCGCCTGGTCGTCGATCCTGCGCTCGAGGTGAGCACTTGTCTTCGATCGGGCGGATTTCCCTGCAGACCTTGTCCACCTGGTCAAGGATCATCCCCTGTTCTTCTGAAATATCGAAATCCATCTTTGAAAGATTCATGAATTCGTCTTGTTCTGACATGTGGCTACTCTCCCCAGCGCTCCTTCCTAACCCTTTCCTTGATATGGCCCACGATTTCTTCGAGGGAGCTTCCCGGGCCGTAAAGCCCAGTGATCCCTATCTTCAGCAGTTTGGGCTTGTCGTCCTCTGGGATTATCCCCCCACCGACGACAACGATGTCTCCTCCTCCCATCTTCTCGAGCAGCTTCTTCACCCGCGGAAAGGCGGTCATGTGGGCGCCGTTCAGGAGGGATAATGCCACGACGTCCACGTCTTCATCCACGGCCATCTGAGCGACCTGCTCCGATGAGGGAAGCAGCCCGCTGTAGATCACCTCCATACCTGCGTCCCTGAGCGCCCTGGCCAGCACGAGCGCACCCCGGTCGTGCCCGTCCAGTCCAGGCTTCGCAACGAGAACCCTGATTTTGCGTTCCGCTGAAACGATCCTCTTGGCCAACCGAACGGCCCGGACTTCGGCGGGTTTGAAAACCTTTGCGGGATGCTACAGAATCAGGGGTTCTCTCCAGGTCCCGAAGGCTTCCCGCCCCACCTGGATTATTTCTCCGAGCGTCGCGTACTCCAGCACTGCCTTCAGCATCGGCTCGATTGAGTTTGCACCCTCGTTTTCAAAAGCCCTGTCGATCTTCGTGAGCGCCGCCTGGACCTTCGCGCCGTCCCTCTCTCTCTTCACCCGCTCGAGCCTCTTGACCTGACTCCGTTGCGCCTTGAAGTCGATCTTCAGGGTATCGATTGGCTTCTTCTCTTTATCCGCGTACTTGTTGACTCCGACGACGTTGTCTTTGCCCTCCTCCACCCTCCTCGAGAGCCTGTACGAGTTCTCCGCAATCTCCCTCTGCATGTATCCTGACTTGATTGCTTTGAGGAGCCCTCCCGCAGATTCTATCCTGTCGAAGTACTTGTACGCCTCTTCTTCCATCTGTTCGGTCAGCCATTCCACGTAGTACGACCCTCCGAGCGGGTCGATGACGGTGGGGACCCCTGTCTCCTCTGCAATCACCTGCTGCGTCCTCAACGCGACCTGGACCGCCTTCTCGGTGGGAAGGGCCCACGCCTCGTCGAAGGAGTTGGTGTGGAGGGACTGGGTTCCGCCGAGAACGGCTGCCAGCGCCTCTATGGTCGTCCTGACTATGTTGTTGAGCGGTTGTTGCCATGTCAGCGAAGCGCCTGAAGTCTGTGTGTGGAACCTCATCAGGAGGCTCCTCGGGTTCTTGACCCCGTACTTCTCCTTGAGAACCGTTGCCCAGATCTTCCTGGCGGCCCTGAACTTCGCGATCTCTTCGAAGAAGTCCATGGTCGAGTTGAAGAAGAAGCTGAGCCTGGGTGCAAACTGCTCTGGTTTCAGGCCTGCCTCCATCCCCAACTCCACGTATCCGAACCCGTCCGCAAGCGTGAATGCGAGTTCCTGGACGGCACTCGAACCCGCCTCCCTGATGTGATAGCCGCTGATGCTGATGTAGTTCCAAAGAGGCATCCTCTTTGTGCAGAAAACCATCAAGTCTCTCACCAACCTCAGGTGCGCCTCAGGCGGGTAGACCCACTCCTTCTGCGCTATGTACTCCTTGAGCATGTCCGCTTGAACAGTTCCTCTCAGCCCCGCCATCGAAACGCCCTGCCTTTTCGCCACGCCAGCATACATGCAGGTCAGGACCGTCGCCGGGGCGTTGATCGTCATCGATGTGCTGACCTTGTCTAACGGGATTCCGTCGAATATCACCTCCATGTCCTTGAGTGAGGACACATTCACGCCGCACCTGCCCACTTCGCCGTGCGCTCTCTCGTGGTCACAATCGTACCCGTAGAGCGTCGGCATGTCGAACGCGATGCTGAGCCCCGTCTCTCCGTGGTCAAGGAGGAGCTTCAGCCTCCTGTTGGTGTCCTCGGGGGTCCCGAACCCGGAGAACATCCTCATTGTCCAGGTCCTGCCCCTGTACATGGTGGGGTGGACTCCTCTGAGGTATGGAAAGACTCCCGGGTAACCCTGGTCGGAGTAGTCGGCGTCCATCACGTCCAACGGTGTGAAGAGCGGCTTCAGAGCGATTCCTGACGCAGTCTGGAAGTCTGATCTCGATTCAGGGAGTCTCTTCCCCTGCTCGCCGAAGACGTTCTCCTCCCACTGTCTGACGCCTTTCCTGATGCTCTCGACCGCAGCCTCGTCGTAAAGACTGCCCTGTTTCGCCCTCCGTTCTACAACCGCCTTCGCTTTCGTCCTCCAGTAGGCCTCCCCGCCGTTCCTGAGCAAGGCGAAGAATGACCCGAAACAGTGGGAGATAAACGATGCCTTCGAACTGATAAGGTGGCATCTTGGACGGTCAGGTCGCACAACACTTGCAGCCGTCTCAGCTGGCGAGGGATATTCGGGGAGGAGACAGGCGAGCGCTCTCGAAGGGCATCACGCTGGTCGAGAACGAGCGCGCGGGGGCGTCGAAGTTGCTCCGGATGTTGAAGCCACCCGGACACGCGTTCATCCTAGGAGTAACGGGACCGCCCGGGACAGGGAAGAGCACTCTAGTTGACAGGCTCATCGAGCTCTATAGGAAGAAGGGACTCAGGGTCGGGGTCATTGCGGTCGACCCGACCAGCCCGATCACCGGAGGAGCGCTGCTAGGTGACAGAATCAGGATGGCCAGCCACGCTGGGGACAGGGGCGTCTACATCCGGAGCATGGCGTCGAGGGGATGGTCGGGTGGGCTCTCAAGAGCCACTTCGCAGGTGATTCAGCTGATGGATGCCGCGGGTCTTGACATCATCCTCCTCGAGACGGTCGGGATAGGGCAGTCCGACATCGAAGTCGTGAGTGTGTCCCACGCGGTCTTGGTCGTGCTTATGCCAGGACTCGGCGACGACGTCCAGGTTTCGAAGGCGGGCCTAATGGAGATCGGCGATGTGTACGTGGTCAACAAGGGAGACATGGAGGGCTCTGATTCGATGGTGGTCACCCTGCTCGGCGTTGTCAGAAGCATGAAGTCCCGGTCGCCGCCCGTCGTAAAGGTTTCTGCCCTCACCGGGGAGGGTTTCGAAAAGCTGGAGGGCTCCATCGAGGCGGTCCGATCAAGGTTCGACCAAGGCGACCTCGACCTGAAGCTGAGAAGCGTCAGGGGGATGATCGTCGAAACGGCGAGATGGGCCCTGATGGAGCGACTGGACCTGGTCTCCCAACTAAAGGCTGAGAGGCTTGCGCGGCTGGTCGTCGGAGGCGAGCTCAGCATTGACGATGCGGCGGCCAGACTGACGCGATGAACCGTTTCCTGCGGTCCAACTCAGTCCATCCGAGTCAGGCTTCCATTCGCGGAGACGTAGTCTCACCTCGGCATCGTTAAATCGGCCCCCGAAGATGTTTCCATAATGCTCGATTTCATTGCAGGGCAGGCTCCCCGCGACGTGCTCTTCGTACATGGCGCCGGGGGCAACAATGTCTTCTGGAAGAGGACGCTCCAATACCTGACCGGCACAGGAAGAAGTGTCGCTGTCAACCTTCCAGGACACCCCTCCGGCGACATAACCTGCAGGACGATTCGTGACTACTCTGAAGCGATTCATCGCCACATCACAGAATGTCTTCCGACCAAGCCCGTCGTCTGCGGACATTCAATGGGCAGCGCCATCGCCCTGACCCTCGCTCTTGAACATCCGGACGACCTCGGGGGGCTGATTCTGGTCGGCGCAGGGGCGAAGCTCGGCGTCGATCCGGCCATAGTCGAAGGCCTGCGGACCCAGCCCATGAGGACCATCGAGCAGACGATAACACCGATGAGCTACTTCAAGATCGACCTTGACATGGGAAGAGAAGCGAGAGCTGCGCTGTCGTTCGCCAACCTCCCCGTCTTTCTGAACGATTACCTTGCATGCGACGGCTTCGATGTGAGGTCCCGACTCTCTGAGATTACCGCCAAGACCTTCATCATCTGCGGGGAGAACGACAGGATGACCTCGCCAAAGTGGTCTGCCTACCTGAACCAGAATATGCATTCTTCGACGATGGAGCTTGTAAGGGATACCGGGCACATGGTCCCGCTGGAGAAGCCGGAGACTTGCGCCAGGCTGATTCAGGGTTTCCTTTCCAAGCTCAATCCGTGAACTCTTCGCCGCCTCGGCCTATTCTCGAGACCTCCCCCACGAGCGCGATGAGCCCCTCCAGGGTCGTCGAAGAGATAGGGTATAGGTCCGAACCGAACGCAAGCCTCCGGAGGCTCCTGAAGAGTTCGGAGTACAGCGAATACTGGTCGCTGTTCTTGGTGCGGGCCAGAGCGTCTTCGAAGACCCTTGCATCCTTGCTCCATTCGACGATCTGCTTGACCGCGTCTCTCGCGATGTCCTTCTTCGTGAGGACCGAGATTCGGGGAACGTTCATTCTCAGACCGACGGACGCCGAGAGCAGGGCTATTGAGAGGAAGTTGACGGGCGTGTTCGCCAGCAGCGGGTCGAATAGGAAGAGCAGTGTCTTGGAGTCGGCCTTCAGTTCCTTCACTATGTATTCGCCGCTCTCACGGAAGGCAAAGAGCTCCGTCTGTCCAGGCGTGTCGACGATGACGTATTCCGCCCCGTAGGAGTCGATGTCCTCCTGAATCTCCCCCAGCTTGGTCGCAACTAGGTCAGTCGCTAGGATTAGGGCCCCGTTGGGGCCGAGGCCGTAATTCTCCATCACCTCCTGAAGATTGACCCTTAGCCTGACGTCCACGTCCGGCTCATAGGGGAGGGTGACCACCCCTGGGTCCAGGTTGACAGCTATCGCTTCCTCCCCCCTGCTGACATACCATCTCTTGAGAGCGCTCGTGAGGAGGGACTTACCGGAACCGGCTGTCCCCGTCATGAATATCAAATCCAACTCGTGTCACCTCCGCCTGCTCGGAGCCGTCCCCCTCTCAGAGACCACCGTCGCTCCCGCGGTCTCGATTTCGCTCTTGATTTCGCGCACGATCTGGACCGCGGACTCCTCCGCCGTCTCCCTGTCCTCGCTAACCACCGCTACGTCGAGTTCGATTCTAGATTTCCCTTCCCTGATCCCCCTAGGATGCGACTTGATGTAAGCGCCCGGGTGTCTTCTCAGCTCAGACTCGATCATCGGGGCCAGCGACGATTCGTAGATTCCCTCGATTTTCAACGAGATGTACTTCCGGTAGAGCCTGCCTAACCTCTCGACAATCTCCGGCTCCACGGATTCCTTGAAGATACTCTTCATCTCCGAAGGAACTCCGGGTAGGCAGAAAACCGTCGTTCCTTCAAGTTCCAATCTGACTCCGGGAGCAGTCCCCACCTCGTTCCTGACGGGCTTCGCCCCGATCGGCAGGGTTGCCATCTTCCTCCTCGCGGGCGTCATCTCGATTCTGCCTAGGTTACGTCTGGCGTAGTGTTCCCTAATCAGCGAAAGTGCTGCTTCGTTGGCCCTCAACCCCCTCCGGATTCCTTTCGATATCCCCCTGAGAGTCATATCGTCGGGCGTCGGCCCGAGCCCACCGACAACAATCACGAAGTCCGCCCTCCTCTCAAGGCAATCTTTCAGCCCGGCGGCTATCTCCCCTAGGTCATCATCAACCGTCGTGATCTCTGTGAGCAGCGTACCCTTCCGGGCCAGCCTCCTTCCCATCCACTGAGCATTAGTGTTCAGGGTCCTCCCGATCAGGAGCTCCCTTCCCACAGCCAGCATTTCGACCCTGACCATGGCAGGCAGTCCAGTGCCGCAGCCTTAAAACGACTATCGGCGCGCGATATGTTTTCCA
The DNA here is from genome assembly GCA_963796355.1 of uncultured archaeon. Lineage (GTDB taxonomy): Archaea > Thermoproteota > Nitrososphaeria > Nitrososphaerales > Gagatemarchaeaceae > UBA183. The sequence continues at coordinate 981,265 of CAWCLD010000002.1, read as the reverse complement.
CAAGAGACGGCTTTTACAGCACGATGATCCCGAGGGGTCAAGTCGAGCGCGAGAAGGACCCCCAGCGGAACCTGAAGATGCTGGAGGGGAGCGAAGCAGCGACCAGGTTCCTCGGATCTTACGGAAAGCTCAGCGTCAAGGCCATCTACGCGTACCTCCTGGGCAGCCACCACCGCTGGCTGAGGGAGCGGAAGGGCGTGTCCGCGCGCGCGCGATGTCTACCTCAAGCTGGAGCCCTTCTTCAGCCTGGATCAGACGGAGGCCATCTTGAAGGGGGAGTTCGAGGAGGGGCGGGTGAGTTGGATTAGGAGATTCAGGAGCTGAAGCGGCAGGTCGCCCGCCTCGCCGGATAGAGTCCTTTCTGACTTCGGGACAGCGTTCGTCTGCCCAGAACGCTCTGTTCGGCACCATGGGATTTAATCCCCTGCCTCTCCATGCTAGAGTTATGCAGGATCTCGAGGGGCCTTCCTCTCGCCGGGGAGCGGCAATCTTCACGATTGCAATCATCGGTGTCATGGCTGTGACAGGGGCCGTCGGCCTCATTTCGCCGGGCTACAGGGCGAATCCCCCGAACCTCAACGCCGTGGCGGAAGGGTTCGGCTCGTTCCAGACCTACTCTCAGCTGCAGGAATTCATGGCCGCGAACGCGAAGAGCGCCCAGGTGTACAACAGGTACGGGTCTTGGTTAGGAGGTACGCCGGTCTTCTTCGGAGGCGTGGCCAACGTTGTCTTTGGTGCCGCTCTCACCACAGCTGCCGCCCCTTCGGTCGTCACCTTCACGAGCACGAACGTCCAAGTCCAGGGAGTCGACGAACCTGACCGGGTGAAGACAGATGGGACCAATCTGTTCGTGTTGACTGCCGACGCCGTCACCATCATGAGCGCCTACCCAGCAGGTTCGGCGTCAGTCCTTTCCACTATCAAGCTTCCCGGCCACTCAGGTAATCGGCCTGGAGATCGCTCAAGACCGCCTGCTGGTCATCGACCAGCGAATCTCCAACACGACATACATCGACCTCCTTCTATATGATACTTCGAATCTCTCTTCGCCAAGGCTGGTGGCGAACACTAGCATCGCAGGGACCTACGTTGCGGCGCGCCTCGCCCAGGGTTACTTCTATGCCGTTATCCAACAGCCATCTTACTCGTTTGACAATAGCGGCAATGCCACCGGAGTGATGCCCAAGCTGATTGAGAACGGCGTCGCGATTACAGTTCTTCCCTCTTCAGTATACTACACGCCAAACAGGTCACAGATCAGCTACTATACGATGGTCGTGAGCGTTGACATGTCCAGCGGGAAGGAGAAAACGCTCTCCGTCCTCACCGGTCCGTCCTCCACGATCTACGTTTCGACGTCCAACATCTACGTGGTCTACACCAACTACCAGGAGTGGGACGCGGACAACATCCCCGGGGACCTCTTTACTGGCGGCATCATCACGTCAGCGAGCTTCCAGCAGGCAGCGAACAGCACCATCTTCCGCGCCTCCTACTCCGGCGGCAACGTGACCGTGGAAGCGGTGGGCTCCGTCCCAGGGACCGTCCTCAACCAGTTCTCCCTTGATGAGTACGGCAACTACTTCAGAGTGGCCACTAGTAGGTTCGCGACAATCGGCGGCGCGGCCACTATAAGCGATGACGTCTACGTGCTCAGCATGAACATGAGCCAGATCGCGGCACTACGGAACATCGCGCCAGGAGAGAACATCTACGCGGTCAGCTTCGTCGGCGACTTGGGCTACGTGGTCACCTACGAACAGATAGACCCACTCTTCGTGATATCATTCGAGAACATCACCAGCCCTGTCATCCTGAGTGCCCTCAAGGTGACAGGATATTCGGACTACCTGTATCCACTTCCAGGGGGCTACCTGATAGGAGTGGGCAAGGACGCGGTCCCATCGTTGACCGGGAACTTCTCTTATTACCTGGGATTGAAACTTTCTCTCTTCAGGGTCTTCAACAACGGCACCTCGATTCAGGTGGAAAAGTACCTGATCGGGGACCGTGGGACAGACTCCCCGGTGCTGACCGATCATCTGGCGTTCACATACGATTCTTCCGGGAACATCACGGTCATCCCCGTGCTGCTCGCAAAGGTCAGCGGCAACCAGTCGTATGGGTCGAACAGCCCGCCTCCCTACGGCGACCCCGTCTGGCAGGGCGTCTATGTCTTCAGGGTGACTCCCCAGGGGTTCACTTTGCTTGGGACTGTCTCACAGTATCCTGCGGGCCAGAACTACGGCGACTCGCCGAACAGCAGCCTTCAAATCGACAGGAGCGTAATAATCGGGAACGACCTCTACACTGTGTCTCAGGGCGAGGTGATGATAAGCGACCTCGGTTCCTTCGCGACGCTGGGCACCATCCAGTTGCCAAGCTGACCGAGGCTCAGCATCTAGCTCTGCAGCGATCATCGAGAACCAGGACTTGAGGAGGCAGGTCGCCCGCTTCGCCGGATAGACTTCTCGAGCCGGTCAAGGCGCTCAAGAATCTTAACCAAGTGCGCGCGCTCGCTCACTGGGACAATCGACTTAAACGGGACTACGAACTAGACAAACAGCCTTTCCTGAAAGGGGTTCTCTAACAAACCCGCTCCCATTAGGTTAATAGCAGGACACGAACCCTCCATTAGGTGTGCTTTCGCGTCCCGCGGCAAGTACACTCCTTTCGCTTCTATTGCTTTCAGTAATCCTCACGCTTCTGCCGACCGCCCCAGTGTTCAGTTCAACCGGAACGGTTGACCTCGGAACAGTGAACAATCTTACGACTTCGGCAACATACACCTCTGCCACCTCTTTCGTCAACGTGACTGCAGGAAGCGCTGCGGCGAAAAATGATTGCACCTCGCTCCCATGCAATACCGGTTACTTCGCGATCAACTTCAACGGTGTTGACTTCTCTGGGTCCCAGTTCAAGTTCTATCTGAGCACCAACGGGTTCTCCCAGATCAACACAACAACAGGTGAAACGTCTGACGTGTCCATAACGACTAACGTGTTCAGTGTTGCCACCCTTGGTGGCGCATTTGGCGAAATAGACTCCACAGGTTACTACATAGGTACCCTTGGTGCAAACAAGATTGTAGCAGGCCCACTCCCGATTGAAATCTCGAACAAGTACCACTTCATCAAGGTCTACGACGGCTCATCGTCTTCCGTGGCGACCAGCATCAAGATGATTGACATACTGCCAGGGTTGACACTCACGCCGACCTCAGGCCCAGCTGGTACAACAGTAACGGTCATCGGCGGAGGCTTTCCTTCCAGCACACTGATCGAACTGGCGTACTCGTACGCCTTTTATCCCTGGAGCGAAAGTTCGACCGTACACACAGGGAACTGGACCACTGGGTCAACACTGGAAATGGCTACTTCAGCTCCACTGCCCCTATGATTGACACGAAACAGGCGTGCAACCCTGACAGCGGTCTGCAACCGATATCGTACATCGGCATCATAGCGAAGTATCAGGCCAGCCCACACTTTGCGCTTGCAACAGCCACGTTCAATGAACTTACCAGAGTCTTCACCGGCGTCGAGTCACATGACTCCGGCGGAGGGGAACTCGATTTTGTCAACGCTCCACCCGGCCCATACGGGAACGATACGAGCGGAACCGGGTCCAACCTCGTTCAGCCGATTTCGGCGAATGTCCTAGGGACCATAAGCATCGCGGGCAACCACTCGATGGTCAACTCGCCTGTCACCTTCTGGATTGGCACAACGCAAGTCGGATCCTCCACCACGGACGGAAATGGTTGCTTCAACGCGACGATCGTAGTACCCATCTTGCCAGCAGGGACAACTGTGTTGAAGGTCATCGACAACGGCGTGACCTATGAATTCAACATCGATATACTCCCGACCCTAGTCCTAACACCATCGTCTGGCCCAGTCGGCACTCAAGTCACGGCTCAAGCCTACGGCTTCCTAGCGAACACAGAGTGGTTCCTGTATTGGCATGAGCATTCGCTTAGTGATGTCACTTGGTACCAGATCGCCCACGGGACGACCGGCGCCACTGGAACGTTCAACGTGACCGTTGCTTTCATTGTGCCGAACTCCTACGGAGGAATTCATTTAGTATCGGCCAGTAGCACAGACGTCACCACATCGTCACCAAACTCCCCGGGAACAACTGAGGCCTATACGACATCCACCGTCACCACTTCTACGACAACGACCTCCACAATATCCACCACCATGACTGTCACAACCACGACGACAATCAGAACAGTGACGCAGGCCACGACCATGACCCAGCCCACGACTCAGACTGAGACTATCACTCAATCCACGACTCAGACTGAGACCGTCATTCAATCCACAACCATCACTCAATTCATGACTCACACGGAGACCACTACTCAGCCCACGACGACAACGACGACTACTACCAGCCTCTCGACCTCCACTGCCTCAACCTATGCTTACGTGTCTCTGGGCGCCACCGCAATTGTGGTATTGATAGTAGCTGGACTAGCTGCTTGGGTCTTGAGAGGCAGAAGGCCATAGTCGCGACTGAGGCGCTGCTCTAACCTTTCGCCGCTTCAATTAGCTGACAATGTTCGAGCGTTCGCGTCGAGGGGCGCCTCCCCCTCTGATTGGTGAGGACTTATATCATCAGAACACGACTATCAGACCAGTTCAACCCGATGAAGACCGGCAGAGAGCACCCGTCCAGGCCGCTCGTCGGTGCGGGGGCTGTTGTGTGCGACGGACCCAAGGTCCTCCTAATCAAGCGGAAGTATCCTCCCAACGAGGGCCGCTGGGCACTCCCGGGCGGTCTGGTTGAGCTGGGCGAGCGAGTCCAAGACGCAGTGGTCCGAGAGGTCAAGGAGGAGACCGACCTTGAAGTGGTCTTGGAGGAGCTCCTAGACGTAGCGACGGACATCCACCTCGACGATGCGTTGAGGCCGAAATATCATTACGTCCTAGTCGACTATCTCGCCCGCCGTGTCAGGGGCAGAGTGAGATTGAACGCCGAGTCTTCGGCCTTTGGCTGGTTCACGGTTGGACAGGCGAAGGAGTTGGACATGAGCGAAGGGACGCGGGAGGTCCTCGCGCTGCACTTCCGGCGCCGAAGAGTAGCAGAAAAGGTGCTCCGCTAGGAGCCCGTCCTCGTACCGCTCCTATTAGGACTGGCTACTGCTCTTTGTTCCCGCTCAGCCACCATTCGAGATAGTCTGACTGCTGCCTAGACCGCTTGCGTCTTTCGTCCTCGACAGGAGTCTTCTGCTTGTACCTGAGGTCTGAGAGCTGGTCTCTGGTGAGGAACGCGCCGCAGTTCTTGCAACCGAAGCGCTTCGTGGGCATGTCATACATCAATATCCCGACACCGCATTCGGGGCAAATTTGGTCCAACTGTTCGTGACGTCTCCCGCCTAACTATGCCTTAACCATTCCTGTCAGCACCGGGAATTCCGCGGTTGCGGCAATCTGTTAAATACGAACGAGAGCGGAGTCGTCTCGACAGCGATGACGGAGAAGCTTGTCCTCGCCGGCCCGGCCTCCGAGGAGTTGGGCAGGACGCTGGCCGAGAAGCTTGGCCTGTCTCTGCTCAAGGCGGAATTCAAGGTCTTTCCTGACGGCGAGACGCGGTTCTCCTCAGAGGAGAAGGTCGCAGGGAAGGGCGTCCTCCTGGTCCAGTCGACCTACCCACCCGTCGATGCGCATCTCTTCCAGCTTATGCTCGCCTCGCACCATCTGAGCCAGGAGGGAGCGAGGGTTACTGCTGTCGTGCCATACCTCGCATACGCGAGGCAGGACAAGGTGTTCCTCCCGGGCGAAGGGGTCACCCTTGGAGTTGTGGCCCATCTGATGCGCTCGGTCGGAGTCGGAAGGCTCGTGACGGTCGACATCCATTCTGCAGAGGGACTTTCGCTCTTTTCCTTTCCGGTCTACAGCGTTTCGGCGATACCGACCCTCGTCGAATACACCAAGAACGAGCTCGACCTGAGTGACCCGGTCGTCATCTCGCCGGACTTCGGAAGCTCGAGAAGGACGGAAGCCTTCGCACAGCTATACGGGGCGAAATTCCTCCAGCTCTCGAAGAAGCGCGACAGGGTCACCGGGGACGTTAAGCTGAAGGATGTCAAGATCGAGGTCGAGGGAAAGGAGGTCATCATTGTCGACGACATCATCAGCACGGGTGGCACGATACGCGCCGCTGCCGAGATCGTCCAGAAGCACGGGGCAAAAGCCGTCTTGGCCGTCTGCGTCCACGGACTCTTTGTAGGAGATGCCCTCCAGAAGCTGCAAAAGGCGGGGGTCAAGACGATTATCGGAACCAACACTGTCCCTGGCCAATTCAGCAAGGTCGACGTCTCGGACGCCCTTGTCGCACATCTGAAGACTCTCGATGAATAGGTCTCTGGTCCTGCTGTCGGGGGAAGAGACCTCCATCCCTGAAGCCGAGGCGAGGGCCCTCTTCCTCGCATACGATCCTGAATCCAGGTTCGAGTCGCCTGAGAAGCGAATCCTGCTCGTCGATTCGCTCGCCGATCCGTTCATTGTCGCTTCTCGAGTCGCTTTCTCCCGAAGGGTGGGCCGTCTGATTGAGGGACGGCTCGACGCCCAGAAGGAGGTGCTGGGAAGGCGTGTGCGTCTTCGCAATTTTGATCTGGGGAATGGGAAGTCTGGTCTTGATCCGAGGTCAGTTCTCAAAGGTGTTGACGCGACGGTCGACCTCGAGAATCCTGATTTCGAGTTCAGTCTGGTCCGAGGTGAGAAAGACTACTTGGTCCTTACCAAACCCGGGGAGATGAGCCAGGCCTGGTCCAGGCGACGGCCCCGCGCCCGTGCGTTCTTCCACCCGTCCGCCATCTTCCCCAAGCTGGCCCGCGCGTTGGTCAACCTCAGCAGGTGCAGGGAGGGCGAAGTCTTCCTCGACCCCTTCTCGGGGACTGGGAGCCTAGCGATTGAAGCCTTCGAAGTTGGTGCGAGGGTTGTCGCGTCGGACCAGGTCGCGAAGATGGCGTTGGGGTCCCTCGCAAACATGAGATACTTCGGCCAGGAGTGGATGGGAGTCATCCGCGCCGACGCCTTCAGTCATCCCGTGAGGCACGTGGACGCGATTGCGACCGACCTTCCCTACGGCCGGGCCTCCAGCACCAGGGGAGTCGACCCACGGGACATAGCACAGAGGACACTTGCGACCATGCCCTTGCTACTCAAGGAAGGCTCACGGATGGTCGTCATGCACCCGAAGACGCTAAGGGTCGAGGGGTCGGCAGAGATGGTCCTCGAAGAAGAGCACCACCTTTACGTTCATAAGCTCCTCACGAGGACAATCACCGTCCTGAGGAAGAGATAGGCTTGACCAAGCTCACGGTGACGTTTCTGGGAACCAGCTCAGCGGCTCCCACAAAGGGGCGAGGCCTGCCGGCGGTCGCTATACAGAGAGAAGGCAGTGTCATTCTGATGGACTGCGGAGAGGGGGTCCAGCGTCAGGTCCTGAACCAGAGGATCGGCCTGAACAGGGAGACATCGATTCTCATCACTCATCTACATGGCGATCACGTTACAGGCCTCTTGGGGCTCCTACAAACGATGAGCCTCGCCCAACGGAGGAAGCCGTTGAACATCGTCGGGCCGCCGAAGCTCCTGAAGTGGCTCGAAGTGACCGAGGAACTCCTGCGCATCGGGTTGACCTTCCCTGTCAACTTCTCGCCGGCGAAACAGGGGACTGTCCTCAGCACAAACGATTTCAAGGTCAGGGCGACGAAGGCGCTTCATTCCGTGGAGGCCTACTCCTACGTCGTCGAGGAAAGGAGCAGGCCCGGGGTCTTCTTTCCACAGAAGGCCAAGACTCTCCGTGTCCCTGAGGGCAAGTTGTGGTCAAAGCTCCAGAAGGGTAGGAAGGTCAGGGTGGACGGTCGGACAATCTCTCCTTCAGAAGTGACAGGCCCGCCGCGGCCAGGGAGGAAGATCGGATACTCCGGAGACACTAGGCCCTCTCCAAGGCTCGCGAGGTTCTTCTCCGGGTGTGACCTTCTGATCTTCGATTCCACCTTCCACGGAAAGGATCGGGACAAGGCGGTGGAGAGGAAGCACAGCACCTGTCTCGAGGCTGCCGAAATCGCGAAGAGCGCCGGCGTGCGCCGTCTTGCCCTCACTCATTTCAGTGCCCGCTATACCAGCGTCGCGAGCCTGGTCAGGCAGGCCCGCACAGTCTTCCCGGAGACGATTGCCGCGAGAGACGGATTGAAGGTGGAAGTGGACTATCTTTCCTCATAGGCCGTAAGCCAATCGATTACAGCCTCGATCTGCTTCGACCTTATCGTTGCGTAAATCGGGCCAAGAGGCGACTGATCCGCGCTGCTGCAGAGGGCCACGACGCCGACGGTTGCTGCCTGTCTATTCAGCATCAGCGAGGTCGAGTCGCCCTTCAGCTCTGACAGGAGCAGCTTCCTGGCAGCGCCTCTGATGTGCCTGTCCCTCAACTGGTCTCGCAGAACGTTGAGAGAGTTCGACTCCTCTGAGACCAGTTTGATCATTCGGCTGCTCTGCTCTGCCAGTCCTGCATTTTCGACGAAGATGTTCCTCATCGCGTCCAGAACCTTCTTCGGGTCTTCTGAGGGTGCCAACGTCGCCTCAAGCGTGACCTTCACCTTGATGTCAGCGTGCGTCTTGTTCCACCCAGCGGTTGACGACCTCGACAATTTCAGAGGCGAACTTCTCCGGAGCCGCGTGCTCGTTCGAGACCATCTCGTCTGCTAGAGCGATGGCATTGCCGATTCCGACCTCGAGTTCCCTCTCCTCCCTTTTCAGGAACATTTCGTAGGAGAGCGGGTCGTCACTCCTGCCCCTCTCCTTCAGCAGGGCAAACCTCCGACGCTGGGAGGCCTGAACGGCGATCAGGATCACCTCCGCGGACTTCCTGAACGTTTCGACCTCCGAGATCGAGCGGATTCCGTCCACCACTACCCTGTCAGACCCGACCTTTCGCATCGCTTCCAGGCAGAGCTCAGCCACCGCGGCCTCGCCTAGCTCCTTCCTGAGTCGCTTCATCACCTCGCCAGTGTTCTTCGAATCTGGCGCTAGACCCCTTCTCTTCGTCTCCTCTCGGATAATGTCGCCCATGATGACGCGCTTCCATCCCTTTGCCACCAGCGCCCGCGCGGCGGTCGACTTGCCAGCGCCAGGCATGCCCGTGATTGCGACTATGAGCAAGGATACGTCTGCGGCTGCCAGGCCCTAAGCGGATTTAAATCAAGTCCTGCTCACCGAACGACGATGCGCGCCTTCGTCGCTCTAGAAATCTCGGACCCCAAGGTACTCGATTCGATCGTCGCGTTCCAGCGAGAGCTCTCAGCGACCGGGGCTGACCTGAAGCCAGTAGAAAGGGAGAACCTCCACTTCACCGTGAAGTTCCTTGGCGAGATCACCCAAGGCCAGGCCCGTGAAGTCGACGAGCGCTTGAAGAGACTCCGTCTGGGCAGGGCGGATGTGGAGGTAAGGAAAGTAGGGGCCTTTCCGGACGTTTCCAAGCCGAACGTCATCTGGGCAGGGGTCCCTCCTGCGCACGAGGAGAGGGTCAGACCAGTAGCACAGGGAGCCATCGCGGCCCTCGAGGGAATCGGGGAGAGTGACAAGCGATCCTTCACTGCCCACGTCACCCTGGCCAGGGTCAGATCCGTGAGAGGAATCGGCGAACTCACTTCGGTCCTACGCCTCAACTCAGACCGCTCATTCGGGGAGATCAGACTCGTTGAGTTGAAATTGAAATCCAGTGTCTTGGGGCCCCGGGGACCCACCTACACCGACATAGGAAGGTATCCTCTGGCTTGAGGGATTCGCGGAACGTGTCACGGAATGCGATCAGGCTCGTGATCCCGACCGCTGACATGGAACGACGTGTCGGCGCGCTGGCAAGGTCGCTGCTACTGAGAACAAGAAGGGCTGCCGCGAGGTTCCCTGAGACTCGTGGGGTGTTGCTTGGGGGTTCTTTCGCGAAGGGGACCTGGCTCCCCCAACAGGTTGACCTCGACATCTTCGTGAGAATCGATCCCGGGACGCCTGAGGACAGGTTCGAGAAGATCGGGTTGGCAGTGGGAGCGGCCGCCACGAGGGGGTCCCCACGCGGCAAGAAGTTCGCCCAACACCCGTATACAGAAGCGACCGTCGAGGGGACCAGGGTCAACATCGTCCCGTGCTACTCGGTCAGAAAGGGCGAATGGAAGAGCGCGGCAGACAGGTCCCTGTTCCACGTGCAGGTCGTCAGGCGCCTTTCCACGGATGACAAGACCCAGATCAGACTCCTCAAGAGATTCATGATGGCGGTCGGCGTGTACGGCGCCGAAATCGAAACGCGGGGATTCAGCGGGTATGCGGCCGAGGTCCTGGTGACGAGGTTCGGGAGCTTCGAGGGGGTCCTGAGATACTTCGCCGGGTTCAAGCCGTCCAGCGGAGAACGCCTCTTCAGTCTGCCCGACCCAGTAGATGGAGGCAGAGACCTGGCGACAGCCATCTCCGGCGAGAAGCTCGGCAGGATGATCCTGGCATCAAGAGGGTTTCTAAGGAACCCCAGAGAGGCCTACTTCCGCAAGATGAGGGGCGGGAATCACCCGGCACTGCGCGGAATGGTGTTTGCGGTCGTCTTCTCTCACCAACTCTTGAGCGAAGACACACTCTGGGGGGAACTCAGAAAGACGACCAAGCACATCGTAAGACATCTCGACATGAACGGGTTCAAGATCGCCCGCTCGATGGCGGCCTCAGATAACAAACTATCAAGCGCCATACTCCTCATTCCCGAATACGATGTCCTTCCGCGATTCGAGCAGCGCATCGGCCCGACCGTGGACAGGAAGAAGGACGTGGAATCCTTCATCTCGTCCAACAGGAAGGACGCGAAGCTCATTTGGGTAGACGATGAGGCAAGGGCAAGACTCTTTCGGCCCCGTCGGTACCTCCGTCTCGAAGACCTACTCGTCGATGTGGTCCGGGGGAAGGTTGGACCGATTGGGGCTTCCAGCGAGCTGGGAAGAGGGATGAAGAGGAGCGGGTCAGTTCTCAACGGCCCTTCGTTAGCGCGGGCGGCTTCGGCTTCGAAATGGCTGGATGATGGAATCAGAGAGATTGTCAGCGACGCACTCGGAACCCGCACGTCTTGACCAGCTGACGAAGACGCCGTACATTCTGGTCCTGACCTATCCCAGGATCTCCCTCCCCACAGCCCGGTCGAGGATAAGACAGCTGGAGAGGCTGGGGGTAGAGGAGCTCATATTCGAAGGGCGCGCAAAGATCGGCCGGCTCGGGATTCTGGGTCTTGGAACAGTCGGGTTGGTCGTAAGAGCGCGCGTCGGAGAGAATGTGCGGGCCCTGAAGATCAGGAGGACCGATGCGAACAGGCCCGACATGGAACAGGAGGTCCGGGTCACATCGATGGTTAACAGGCTAGGCATAGGGCCGACCGTCTACGGTCACACGAAGGACTTCATGCTGATGAAGCTGCTCAACTACGTCGAACTGGAGGAATGGCTTCTAGGGCTGCGAGGCCAGGGAACCAGAGAAGCAGCCAGGACCATGGTCCATTCGATTCTGAACCAGTGCAGGAAGCTGGACATAATGGGGATTGACCACGGCCAACTCAGCAATCTCAGGAAGCACGCGGTTGTCGCGGAGGGTGTTCCGTGGATAGTCGACTTCGAGTCGGCAGGCACGAGTCGGAAACCAAAGAACGTGACGACCGCCGCACAGTACCTCTTCATCGGCGGGAAGCTTTCGCCCCGCCTAAGACGCGTCCTCGGAATCAGGGACGTCTCGCCACTCCTCAAGCTCCTCTCAGACTACAAGGGTGACACGTCCGACTATACCTATTCGAAGATAATCGAGGTCTTGAGAATCGCTCCAGGCTAACAAAGAGCGAGGAGAGTATCCCGGTCATGAGGAGATGGGGCCGGCGGGATTTGAACCCACGACCACTTGCACCCCAAGCAAGTATCCTGCCAAGCTAGACGACGGCCCCTTCGGGTCGTCTACAATCGAGGCGTTAAAAATATACCAATGCTCAAAGAGCGTGCCGAACCGAGCTGGGAAGGGTCGCTGGTTCGACGGGTATCTGAAGACCAGCGGCTGGGAAAGCGAGTATCCGAGCGTCCAGACGCTCCTGGATCACCTGTCGAGGAGGACGAAATCGGAGTCGAGCAGGATCCAGTACCTCCAGACCCTGGCCACCCTCTGCCGGAGAGAAGGCAGGACCCCTGACCAGCTGGTCAGACTCTCGAGGCACGAGGCCGAGGAGGCGGTGCAGAGCTACCTGAACGACATGGCGAAGCACGACATGTCCAAGAGGTGGATCAACGTCAGCATGCACCAGCTGATCACCTTCTTCAGGGGCAACGGCTTCAAGAAGCAGAGAGAGCTTGAGCTCGAGCGGCAGTACCTTCCCGTCAGGTACAGGACGAGGCCCGAGTACATCCCCCTCCCGTCTGAAATAGGCAAGATGGTCACGGCGGGAAGGAACCCGTCGGAGAAGGCCCTAGTCGTCTTCATCTACGAGAGTGGGCTCAGGAACTCGACCGCAAGGGCCGTCAGGTACGCCGACGTGAAGGCTGAGCTCGACGCCGGGCTCGACGTGGTCCACGTGCCCGTGCGCTCCAGCATGAAGGAGGTGGACCCGGACGCTGCGAAGGGGATGGTGGAGTACGACCCGTTCATCGGGAGGGAGGCCGTGAAGGCCATGAAGGAGCACCTCAGGTACGTGGAAGGGAGGACCGGGAGGCCGTTCCCGGCGGAATGGCCACTCCTCCTCGGCCAGCGCCTGAACGGGAAGCCGTTGAAGAAGTCCTCCCTGGGGGAGACGGTGAAGAGGCTCGCGAGGAACGCGGGGATCGAGAGGTGGAGGGACGTGTACCCGCACTGCCTGAGGAAAGCCTTCGAGAACGCTGTAAGGAACTCAGGCCTGGACTGGAAGGACCAGGAGATCCTGATGGGGCACGTGCTGCCGGGGTCGATGGACACCTACCTGGACAAGACGAGGACGGAGGAATTCAGGGAGAAGCACGGCAGGGTGAGGTTCTTCCCCGAGGGGACCGTGACGAGGAACGAGATGCTGGACGCCATGAGGAGGGAGATACTCGCGCTGGCGGGCTACACGGAGGAGGAGACGAGGCAGCTGGGCGACCTCTCGAGGTTCACGAAGGAGGAGATGGACGGGATGATAGGGGCGAAGTGGCAGCAGAGGAGCACGGGGCTGAGGAACGGCCAGACGCAGAAGGTGGTGGCTAGCGCGGAGGTCAGGAGCTACGTCGAGGGCGGGTGGGAGTTCGTCACCTGGCTCGACGAGCAGAGGAGCGAGGCCGTTGTGAAACTGCCGAAGTAGGACGAGGAGTCACCCCAGCTCGTCCGAGAGCAGCCTGGAGAGCACCCTGGCCAGTGGGACCCCGTCGCCCTCCGGGACGCTGTCAGGCTGGGAGAGGATCAGGGCCCTGCACGCGCTCCCCTCCGGGAGCAGCTCCCTAGCCCGCGCCTTCAGCCCCTTCAGGCCAGCTCCGTGTTCTTTTCCAGACACGCTGAAATGATGCGACGGGCTTTTTAACACGAGCGAAGGAGGAGGTTCAAACCTTCGCAGGGGCAGGGGAGTCGTTCTGGCAGAGTTCGGGCCGGAAGGGATTCGAACTCTAAAGAGTGTTTTTCCGTTGACAGACCGCCCACGAGAATCGGGACACGGTCCGTTCAGACTCGCACCTTTTCTCCCAATTGAATCCGACTATTGAGACGACGGGTAGTTCTTTTAAGCAAGTTCTATGATTTCACTGTTTGACATGGGAGACGATGATTTCTGGCCAGTAGTCGCAGCCGTGTTGATAATCTACATCTCCCTGGTCGCCTTCCTCGGAGCCTATGTTCTCTATTCATTCAACAATGCCATCCAGTCCATGCCGAGCGTGACTCCTCAGGCTCAGGCTGCGACGAATAACATCGTGAACACCGCGGTGACGATACTGGGGCTGGACCCGACAACCTTCTTTATCGCGTTCTTCTCAATCGTGGGGGTCATCCTCGGAGGATTCGGGTGGGCAATCTTCAGGGATGGGGGCTCTGGATTTGATGCTGACTTGATCTAACTCTGATTGCTCACGTTGTTGAGCCTGACGAGGGGCGACTATGGTTCCTCGTCGGGTCTGCCGTACCTATCGAAGGGCTGCCCTTTGTCGCTGCGCCTTGAGATCACTATGTGTTCGAGCCCAAGGTCACGCAAAACTTCCGTTCTCACCTCGTCAGGCGCGAGGTACATCTGGGTGCCGACATACGCTCGATAGACTGCCTCCACTATGGGGTCGCGCGCCGAGAATTCGGTCCGGCCTACTAGGTTAGACATGCAGCCCCTGAGGCTTCGGGCGAATGGGAGTTTTCGTATCAGTTCCTTCGAACGGCTTCGCAACTCCTCAACCTCCGTAGTTGGCTTCGGAAGTGGTTCCCTGGCAGGCTTCTCCGGCAGGAACTGTTGCGTGAAGGAGTATGGATCGGCCGAAAGCGCTGCTCCGATGAAGTCCTCGTTTATCCCGTTCTTTCTGGCCCAGGAGACCATTCCCGCCTCCATCGGAGAACTGACTCTGTAAGTCAGAAGACGCTTCGCTTCGGTCCCCCAGGAGGGGTCAGCATAGGCGATGTCGAACGTCTCGGAATCCTTCGCCCTTGTGACGTCGCGTCCCTGTCTCATCTCGGCTAGGACGTAAGTGATGCCGGCTTTGATCATTGAATACTCCGCATCGAGCTGGTCGAACTGCACCAGGAACCTGGGCAGCTCCTTATCCGCTGCCTCTTCCGCCTTGGCCCTCATCAGCCTCAGATTCGCGTCCACGTCGGGGGACGACTCTCCCCAAAGCAGCCTATGAGGCTTCTCTGCGAGCGTCTCTGCTTTCTGGACGATTGGTTTGATTCCTTCCGTCGGTTCGATATGTATCGTCTTCGACCTCCCGAGCAGGACTGTCTTGATGACCTTGTGGGCGTCAATGTTCATGGTCCAGACCCCCATATTCCTTGCTAAGTACAGCCACGAGGCTCTTGAAATCTCCAACCACAGGCGGTGCCGCTCGTCATGCCCGAATTCTCGGTCAAGTTCCTCCACGAGGGCGTCCACCTTGCCTTGCTGAGCCTCAGCCCAAGCAGTTCTTCGAAGTTGTTTTCGAGCGCCAGAAGTGTCGTGCAGGACGTCCTGTATCAGCCGCAGTTTCTCATCGAGCTCTTCGTCGGGCCTGAAGAAGACCTCCAGGTCCACATCTCCGGGCTCTTCTTTGGGGCGAATGAATGAGCCGTAGACCCACAATTCAGCGATCCGCAAGGGGGTCTTCCCCATTTCGGCGTTCCTGACGACCGCCTTCAGATGCCTTTCAAGGAGCTGCCGCTTCTTCGATAACTCCGGCCCCCCTTTCTTCATGCGACCGAGCACCATGCGAGGCCAATGAGGAAATAGGCTTTTTCATGTGGCATCACCGAGCCCAGAGCAATGGCTGAACGCTTCACAGGTGCAGAAGTTCTCAAGGTCTCCGACAATCTGTTTCCGATACTCTGTAGGACCGATTCGAGCATGCGGGCGGCGAACGACAAGCTGATCACAGCAATCGGTCTCGACCCGGGCGACGTCAACTCGCCGCACAGCATATCAGGCGAGAACATCTTCCTTGGGATACTGAAGGGCGCGAACGGGACGGACATGTTCCTTGACGCGATTACCTACTGCGTTGACAGAGGCTATGACGAGGAAGAAGGAGATCAGACGAGAGTTGCCGCTATCAATACAATCCTCAACGCTCACGAGCTGATGTTGGACCGCAGCGGAGCGAATTCCGTCATCAAGCCGATGGGGTCGAAGGCGGTCGTGAAAGTAAAGAAAGCTCAAGAGTCG
This sequence comes from uncultured archaeon, assembly GCA_963796355.1. Lineage (GTDB taxonomy): Archaea > Thermoproteota > Nitrososphaeria > Nitrososphaerales > Gagatemarchaeaceae > UBA183. Next base: position 965,407 of record CAWCLD010000002.1, on the reverse strand, counting down.
TATCTCGCGAGCCACGCCCCGAAGGAGAGCCTGAAGTATCTCCAAATCGCGTCAAAACATTACGGAAAGGCGGAATACGAAGACGCGCTCACCAACAGCAGGAAAGCCCTGGAGAACCTCACCTTGGATGGGAAATTCAGCGAAGGAATCGACGAACTTGTGAGCAAGAGAGTTATTCTCGTGGGTGACTCCTCCAGGAAGACAGACGCTGAGCTCATGAGGGCAGTGTACGGCTACTGCTCGACCATGGGGGCGCATAGTGGTGGGAAGACAAGCCCGAGCAGGGCCAGGCTGGGAGTTCTCACCGCTGAGGCTTCGGTGAACTTCCTCGTTCGGCGCCTCGAGTGGGCAAAGAAGAAGGGGATCACGCCTACCAAGTGGCGAAAGACTCGTTAGCTACTCAGTGCAAATCTAATCTCGGGCTGGGCCAGCGACAGTTCGTAGACTTCCCCTGAACGCGCGTGGCAGAAGACGCACCATCAAGTTGTCCGAGAGAACTAGGAGCAAAGAAGAGGGGCGCATATATGCCGCCAAGCGTGATAACGAAACATGAGTCCTTCTGGGAAGTCTGCAATTCATGCAAGAGGTGCGAAGGACTTGAACCCGAACGAGTGCGGGCCCGACGGGGCCCGCACCCGAACGAGTGCGGTATCCCACCTGGACTCCGCCTTCGTTGGCCAATGTAAGCCCGCTAGCGCGGCCTCCCGATATTAACGTTCGCCAAGATTGATTTCAAGGACTGCACATCCTGCTCGTCGATTCCCTGCACGAAGGATGAGAGACTCGGCGAGCTCTTCTGGCAAGACCCTCAACCTCAGTCCAGACTTGGAGGGGGCGGATCCTGTTCCAAGGACTTCCCAAGACGTGGGTCAGGCATGCTTCCAAGGTCATCTACCACTTACTCTGCACCTGGCGAGTATATCTTCACCACTAACAGCCTTCACGCAAGCAAGTTTCTACGCGCTCACGCAGAACCGGATATATAACAAACGAGGCCTAGCCGGCAGCGTTGGACCGTCTCGAGCTCATCCACGGCTTCATCCGAGAGAACCTTGACACGCTGATGGGGACCCCGTTCAACGCCCCGGTTTACCGATCTAGGAAGCGGCAATATTTCCTTGAGCGCCATGGGAACTCGCAGCAGGGGAACCCCCGCGACAGCGAGATAGCCTCGGAGACCGTCTGGTTCCTCATCAAGAGGGGGCAGGTCCGGACGAAGGAGGACCTCGACAAAGTGCTAGCAACTGGGCTGATGAAGGAGAAGTGCCCTACCCGCGAGACATTCTACCTTTCCCTGGAGGCAAGCAAGTCCGCGGAGTCCGTCGTGGACTTCGCGAAGCTACACCGTGGAGACTTCCTCGAGTCAGTCCGCGAGCAAATCCGAGAGGAGCTCCAGAAGGAGATGGAGATTCAGGGCACGCTGGACGAGCAAGTCATCAAGCAGAGGCTGGCTGAGTACGCGGCCCTCCCATCGGTCATCGATGCCCAAGAGTACGAAGAGCCGGCGAAGCCCCCCGAGGAGTTCGAGACCGAGGAGAACCTCGAATGGTGGCAGCGCCTCCACCTGACGGGAGATCCCTTCCCAGCGACGGAGGGGCTGTTCAAGGTGAAGCCGGAATCCTACGAGTCGGTGGTCGTTAAGACTCCCATCTTCCAGAAGTACATAGGCTACATGGAGACGGCCCCGGACGAACTCTTCAAGAACGCGATCTTTTTCGGAGAATTCGGCTCTGGCAAGACGACCCTCTTCCAATACCTGCGCAAAGCGCTGGAGGCCCACCGCATCTACTCGGTTTACGTCCACCTGTTCGCGGAGAAAGACTTCCAGAGCCTGAAGATAGTCTTCAAGGAGAAGCTCGTCAAAGAGTTGATGGGCCTCCTTGGGGAGGAAGAAGGAGCCGCCGCCGAGCACGCGTACCCTGACGTCAACGCTGCACTGATTGGCCTGATGAGCAGGCTGAACCAGAAGCTCAAGCCCAAGGGCCTCGTGGTCTTCGTGGACGACCTGAACAAGAGGAGGGAGGACTATGGCCTGGCTCTGGAGTTCCTGAATTACCTTCAGGTGTTCACCTACGAACTAGCTGACAAGACGCCCTTGGAGAACTTGGCTTTTTACGTGGCCGGTGCGCTCGAGTGGGAACCAATCGTCAGGAGCCAGCCGAAGTTTACGGGATCGCTTGCAAGGAGGGTCGTGATACCGGACATCACCGAGGACCAAGCTTGGACAATGCTCAACAAGAGGCTTGAAGCGTACTACCCGAACCCGGAGCTCAAGCGCGAGGTGGGAAGGGAGTTCGTCTCACAGGTCTATAGGGACCTGAAGGCAAACAAGCTGGAGCTGACATTCCGCAACTTCATCCAGCGTCTCGTCGCCGAGTTCAGGCAGAACAACTTCAGAGTGCTAGTATCGGACCCAGTTCACATCCCACAGGACACCCTGCAGAAAATCAAGGCCACCTTCGACGCTGACCGGATACTCAAAGAGAGGTTCAGGACTCTGTTCGAGGAAAAGATCCAGCTGAACCCCGAGAACAGAATTGTATGCGTCAGGCTCCTTCTCGACATCTTCCTCAAGGAGAAGACCAAGAGGTTGAGGGACGAGGACCTAGAGGTCGACAAGCGTTACTACCTGAAGCAGCTCGCCGTCACGGGTCTCATATCGAAGGTCCCGGAGGGGAAGGGCGACCACTCCTGGGCCGTCTGCATGGAGCTCCGTGGAATAAACAAGCGCATATCCACGGAGTTCTCTTTGTCCCTTGAGGACTATCTGTTGAAGATTTACGGGATAGCCCCCGCCCGCCGACGCGGCGCCAACGAGGAGCTCCAACAGATTCAGAGCCTCTCCGAAAAGTGCGAAAAGGATGCGAGCGAGTTACTGAACAAGGTCCACAAGTTGCACACGGAAATCATCGAGGCCTTGGAGAACTACTCGCTGAGGACATCCGAATTGGAGTTGCTTGACAAGTGCGAAGAGTCCCTTGATACCTTGACGCAGTTCTTCGTGACCTATGTCGAGAGGCCGGAGGAATCGGCGGTGAAGCGGGTCAACCTGACGTTCTGGAAGGACTTTTGGTATTTCCCCGACGACGTGGCGCAGTTCCAAAACCTCCTTCACGACGAGGCAGAGTGTGTACGGAGAATCTGGTACGTGCTAGGCATCTATAGGGGTGCGTTCAATGTGCTGTTCTCATTCGTTCGTAATGAGCACCAAGGCTTGAGCTCTGTGCACATAAGTTCGGATGGGCTCGACAACCAAGACGCAAAACAACTGGTGAGCGCCCGGGATTTATGGGCTACCGGGAGCAACGAGAGGTGCGCCGTCCTGTTATACAATCACATGGAAGGTAAGATGCGCACCTTCGTTCAGAATGTCCTCACCCTTGTGTACGGCGACTTCCCGAACCGAATCAGGCACCTCGACAGCAGGTCGAGAGAGAAAATCCAAACCGCAATCTCGATGCGCTCAGCCAGGCCCGGCGCAAAGTTCCAGGAGACAAGCTCCCTAGCGCTCGAGGACCTGGTCGATCTGATGACCGACAACAGAGAGGCAGGCAATTCGGGCTGCTGGCGGAGCATATTCTCAAAGCTCCTCAAACCGGCGACGATTGGGGACATAACTGCCTACTGCGACAAACTGGTTCAGCTCAGGGACCAGTACCGAGATGAGAGCGAAACCACGATGGAGGAGTCCCTCGACCTCAGGGAGGTCATCCTCTCCACAGTCGAGCTGACAAGGAGGATGAATGCGGCCTACCTAATCCTGTTGAAGTCCGTTTACCTCGAAGCTGAGGGCTCGGGGACGAACCTCTACTTGAGCTTGGACGGCCTATCCGACAAGTCAGAGCTCATCGGGTTGCCCTTCCAGGCCAGCACGACGAAAGCCCTCGTCTCTGGAATGTCTTCAGGGCAGATACCGCTGGACGACCAAGAATACGTCCAGGAATACTACTCGCTTCCATACAGGGTTGTCTACATCAACCTGGCTATTGTCATTGACGAGGGAAAGGCGGGACAGTTGGGCGTACCTTCAGGATATGCCATGAGCGGTACGAAGGGACCATCAATCTACGTCAAGCGGATCTTCAGGTTCTCCAAGGAGAACCCGCCCAGAATCTCTCTAGCGCACTCGGGGAAGGATTCCATGTTCGTCCAGGCCCTTGCGGCCGACCTAAGGAACAATCAGGTGAGGGTCTACACCGATGACATCGAGCTGAGAGAGGGTAATCCTATGGCGCCGGCAAACCACGAACCGCTACGAGAGAACGACCACCTAGGAATCGTCCTAAGCCAAAACACCGTCAACTCGGAATGGGTGAGGGAGGACTTGTCCCCCGCGTTGATGAAGGATCTCGAGTCGAAGAAAATCTCGACTCATCCGCTCCTGTACAAGGAATGCCCCGTCCCAGCAGCAATCGCTGACAAGAAGATTGTGAACTTCATGGTCAGCTACGAGAGGGGACTCGAGGAGCTCCTATCCCGTATCGAGCAAGCTGCTCCCAAGCCAGGCAGAGAGAGGGCAACGGCCCCCATAGAGGAGCGAGTCGCGAACCGCGAAGATACGAAGGTCGAACGTAAGTCATCACTCAAGTTCGACGTCAGAAGATTCAAGGCTACCGGCGAGCGTACGGCTGCGAAAGCAGTCGAGAAGGAGATTGCGAAGACTGTCGCAGCGTTCATGAACGCCGAAGGCGGGGAACTATTCATCGGAGTAGATGACGGAGGAAACATATTGGGTCTCTCGGACGACTTTTCTCTGATGGAGAAGAAGAGCTCCGACGCTTTCCAAATCGAGTTGAACCAATCGCTCGACAAGTACTTGCAGAACAATATCATCTGGGAACTCATCGACTCGAAGTTCGAGCTTGTCCAAGGGAAGGAGATATGCAGCGTCCTTGTGTCGCCGAGCCCAAGGCCGATTTTCCTCCACGACGAAGGTAGGCAGGAGTGCTACGTTCGCGTGGGGAACATGTCTCGGCCCTACACCCCTGAGGAGTTCCTGGACTATTCCAAGCGCCGCTTTTCGCTGTAGCCCATCGGGAGACTTCCGTAGTTATCTGGACCTTCCCATTCTCTTTGTGGAAGACTGGGCGTCCCCTTCCTTTACACGCAGTTTCCTTCTTAGTTCTTCAGGCGCGGTCACTGGAATCGCGTCGTAACTTTCGAGGCGCCGTGAGGCGTCGAAGCACTTGGGCTCATTGGAGCACCTGGGCTCATTGGAGCACCTGGGCTGACTAAATAACACAGAAAAGACGAGGCTTTGGGGAGATGGACAGTCCCTCGGTTTCAACGGCGCTAAGCCACTATCAGAAGAGCTACATTCGAGGAGTCTATCATCTGCACCGAAGGAGGTTTCCAGCTAGTTCCAAGGAACGCGCGAAGGAGCAGGCATTGAAGATGTTCGAAGCGTGGGCCAAGAAAGTCTCTGGGGCGCCTTTCTCGGAGGAATTGCTTCGCGAAGCGTCAGGCTATCTAGACGGGATAATCAAGGCTGAGTGACCATTTGAGAGTCGGTCGTCGGGGAGTCATCTTCCTGAAGGAGCCCTATGCAGGCAGCAGAGTACAAGCCAACCTAGCTAGTGAGTTCAACAACGAGCCAAGTCGTCGTCCCAATGGAGTAGCTGCAGCCGTTCTGTGAAAGGAACTGTGACTCGTTAACGCTGCCTACGATCTCGCTGACGGGGCAGGGTTCGTTGATATTGTAGACCGGCCCGCTCCCGATGAAGAAGCCGTATTGAGTGTAGGTTCCGTCCAACAAGCCCTGATAGTGTACTGGGGCTTTGTCCCGAAGGTAGGACACGAAGCCTGCAGGAGAATTGCCTGAGGGATAGAAGTACTCCTCGGTACCTGAAAGTCCGCTGTAGTCACCAAAGTAGCTCTCGAAGTCCTGCGAATATCCATAGTGCGTAACCTGGTAGTGGGCGACCAAGTCGCTGAATCTCAGACTGGCGAAGCTGTCAAGCTGCTGGCTCTCCTGCAAGGGCGCCGAACCTTCACTCTGCCTGATGGCGCTCAGGTTGCCGAAGAATTCCTGCACCCATCTAGCATCGATGGGTTGCGGTTGCAGTTCCGAATACAGTCGCGCTGCGTCGCTTTTCAAGGAAGGGAAATTCACGTACGCAGCATAACCCGCGATGACCAGCAGCAGGATGATACCGACAGCTTTGACTGCTGTTCTACGACGTCTAGACGATTCTCGCCTCTCCCGCCGGCTAGCAGGTGGTTCCCTTTCAAAGAACAATCTGTCCTCTCTGTAGGGTTTCTTCACATCTTGCCGACGAGATTCCGGAGAGATTGCGGTATCATTGTGAGGCGAATGCGGTCTTTCAGACTTGGTCGGGACGTTCATCGCCTTGCGATTTATTATACATCCGTGAGATTCGGGAACACGGTGGTTTTCGCAAAACGAATGGCCACAATACACGCAGACGAAGGGCAGGTAAGTTGCCTTGCCGCACTGTTCGCAATTCATTCACGTGCGCCCTAAGGCTCAGAGCCGCCAGACTTATTTGACCCTTGGCCGTAATTTCGCCTTCGCCTTACTCACGCAACTGTTTCCACATCGGATCTATCCCGACGGGTACGGGGTGCGAATCGCCTAACCCCACCCATTCGCGCTTTGGGCAGGCTTCTTTACACCGCTCCGTAGGGCCCCAAGGCATCGAAGGGCGAAAGATGTTCTTTCATATGTCGAATCCTAAGCCTCTGCCGTTGCTAATGCCCAAGATTTAGCGTTATGACGCGGAGCCGTTAACTCAGAGATTTTGGTCCTCTCTCCGTACGCTGGTAACTCGAAGGTCGACAGCGAACAACGGTGAATCATTTTAAGTTGGACTGCATCGGTTCCAGGTGTGGAAAAGGCGAAGGCAGTATCCAAGCAGTCGATTCGCGTTCTAGGCGACAGGCTTGTCGTGGACCACGTAGTCGTCGATGACGACGACGTAGCGAACTACTTTGGAGACGTTCCAGCGGACAAGGTAGAGAAAAGATTCCAGCAGGCGGTGAGGGTTGGCACTCAGGCTCTGCGAACGGTGCAGACCTATCAGGGCATTGAAATGATTGAAAGGCGCTTCCAAGCGCTCGACGCCAAGTTCAAGGATCGGCTCAAAGAAGTTTTAGATCAGATCGACGACGAGTTCGAAGACAAGTTCGGCGAAGACGGCACGATCAGCAAACTCGTGAGCGACCACTTCGGAGAGAAAGGGAAGGTAGAGGAGATCTTTGACCCCGGAAAGGAAGGGTCGGTGACTTACAATCTGCTTCATGAGTTCAGAAGGGAACTACAGGGGCTGCGCGAAATTGTGGAGAGGGAGGCGGGCAGGACAGAAGTTCTGAAGCTCAGCCCTAAGAAGGGAACGAAATTCGAGGACTGGTGCGAGGACGTCCTTTCAGAAATTGCCAAGCGGCAGCAGCCCTCTGACGTAGTTGAGCGCGTCGGGGCGAAAGTTGAGTACTTTGGGTCCAAGAAGGGCGACTTCAAGGTAACCCTCGGTCAGAATACGAAGTGGAGAATCGCGGTTGAGGTCAAGGACCTGACTTCGCACATCTCACTTGAGAAGATCAGAAAGTATCTCAAGACAGCCATGGAGAAGCGAGGAGCGCAGTATGCAGTCCTGGTGGTCAAGAACGTCGAATCCTTGCCCAAGTCAGTCGGCTTCTTCAATGAGCTAGAAGGAAACATCCTCGTCTGCGCCTTGGGCAGAGAGGGAGAGAAACCTGAGTTTCACCCGGAGGTGGTAGACATCGCTTACAAGTGGGCCAAGCTAAGAGTAATGACGGAGGGAGCTCGAGATCTTCGCTTCGACGCCGGAAAGCTGCTTCGGAGAATCGACTCGATGAAGGGCCGGATGAACGAGTTCGGAGGAATCCTAGGCCAGGTCCGGGACGTAAGAAAGGTCTTGGACGCCGTCGAAGCCAGAATCGAGGGCCTGCGCGACGACTTGAGCGTGGAGCTTCGAGACTTGGTCTCCGAGCTCAAGAAGACGCCGCCTTAGAATGGCTCCCTTAGATTAGAATAAGAAGTACGCAAGCGCACTGTATGACGTTGGAACAAGCGCAACTTAGCGCTGAAGGGCGCATTGCTCGGATTGAATTGAGCAAGTTGCTCTTCGACACCGAAAACTTCAGGCTGAGGGATGAGGACCAGGGGAAGAGTCAGCGCGAACTCATGCTCGTGCTAGAGAGGGAGGAGTTCGATTTGGTCGTCATCGGCCGTTCTTTGGTTGACAACGGCTACTTCGAAGCAGAGCCCCTCGTCGTTGTCCCAAAGACCAAGGAGGGAAGGGAAAGCATGGAGAAGGGAAGGATCGAAGAGGTCAAGGAGTTCATCGTCGTGGAAGGGAACCGACGACTGGGGGCGCTAAAGCTCATTACCGAGCCCGGGTTTCGGAAGAGTGCAATCAAGGGAGAACAGTGGAACGCGCTGGCGAGGGAGAACAAGAACGACTTCACCCTCATACCCTGCGTCCCCTACCTTACGAAGGACAAGGTGCTGAGGTTCTTGGGATACCGCCACATCGCCGGGATCAACACTTGGGATCCCTATCAAAAGGCAAGGTTCGTCGATTACTTCATTAATCAGAGCAAAGGCAAGACTGACTTCAAGCAGGTTGGAAGGGAAATCGGTGTAGGCCCTCAAATTGCCCGTTCAATCTACATTACCTTCAGGATTCTTGTGTATGCCAGGGACAAGTTGCACGTCGACACTTCTTATTTCGAGGCAGAGTTTTCCGTGCTCAGGGCTGGCCTGGGAAGCGCAGGAATCTCAAGGTTCATAGGCCTTGTGAAGGGGCTGAAGATTGAAGAACTTAAGCAGCCTGTTCCGAGTTCGAAGGCTGCCGAACTGAAAGAACTACTAAGGTATGTCTATGGCACCAAGGACCAGCCTTCTGTTCTTCCCGAGTCCAGGGACTTGACAGATCTAGGCAGAATACTTGACAACAAGACTGCCCTCAAGCATCTCCGCGACACGGGAAACGACTACAATGGAGCTCTTGAGCTAATAGGCGGCCGAAAGGATAGGCTCGTCAGGAACCTGGCCAAAGCCGGCGATGCCCTCGATGACTCCTTGCGAGACGCACACCACTTCACCAAAGACGTGGAAGTGACCGGAATTTGGAAACGAGTCAAGGAAACGATTGCCCAATTAGAGAGGGTATTCAGTTGAGCACTCCAATATGCTAACGCTACCCACTTCTAGGGAGCCATCTGTTCTCTCAGATTGGGTAGAAGCCTCCATCTTCTTCGGCGAAGAGAACGAGATAACGTGGTCGATGGTAAACTCAACTCTTTCATCCTATAACATTAGAGGCGCGGAGGGCAAAACTAACGCAGTATGGGGTGAACTGCGCCGCCGCAGCATCCTATGTGGAACGTCGTATCCGTTTCGACTGGGAGGGACCTCGTTGCGAGCGAAGACCGACTGGACGTCTCAAACTTGGTACAGCTTTAGCCTTATGCTGTCCCTCCACGCCGTGTACTTCAGGACACCCCCGAGAGGCGGGTGGAAGCCCGCTTCGAAGCTATTCGAGAAGTTGACAACAGACGTAGTGAGCCTCTACCTGCACGGACCAGCGCTCAACATTGGCGCACCCAGACAAGGGCGTGGAATGCCGTCAGGGTTTAGGGGCGCTCTAGACAAGATATCGAATGACACTCATGAGAAGCTTCGGCAGGGACGGCCGAGGAACAGCAGATCCCAGGATGCCGGTGTTGACGTCATCTCATGGATACCGTTTCCAGACAAGAGGTCCAGTCAACTGATACTTCTAGTCAGCTGCAAAGCGTCGGGGAACATTGATGACCTTGCGATCATGCTCAGCCTGGCCAGATGGGACAAACTAGTCGAGTGGGCTTTTCCTCCTGTGAGAGTGTTCTCTTTCCCATACATCTGCCCAGAGAGCAAATGGCTGGATGTGTCTGGCGACGGTGGCCTGCTACTAGACCGAATCCGCCTTGTCCAGCTGCAGAATAGGCGAAGGGCGTCGGCGCTGCTGGGGCCCACCCGAGCCTGGTGCCGACAAGAGGCCGCAAGATTCTCCCGTCTCATCGAAGGGTAAGCTACCTCGTCTCCGTGACTCAGTCTGACTGTCGTGTAATCCCGGAAGGGCGCGGCGGGGGGACAACCCAGGCGTCAAGCCAAGCGGACAACTCCGCCTGGTCCATTCGAGGTGCGTTCGACAGATCTACTTTGTAATGGGTCTGGGAGACCCCAGGAGGCTCTGCCATTCTAAAATGGGGAGAGTCTGCCGCTCGATACCAAGAAAGCGACTGCTCTGCCTCTGACGCATCGTATGCTGGACCGGTCTCCTCGGCCGCCTCCATTCCTGCCTGTCTCACCGCCTGCTCGAGCTTGAAATAATAGCTGCTTCCCAGAAGGGCAGCGCGAGCCTCTCGAATTAAGTCCCTCAGACTGAGGCCGGCGTCTTCCTTCCGTAGTAGGAGCGAAGCGATCATTATCGTCTCTCCTTCGAGTTCGAAGATCTGACGATGGGCGAAATAGTGTATTCGCTCATCCCCGACTGCAGTCTTTACCTCTACGCGCTTGTTGCCAGCGGAGAAGTCGAACTTTCGAGTTGTCTCACTGTGCCAAAGAGGAGCCCAGAAGGCAAACCCCCTTCCCCTCCTCATCAGGAAGAGTTCTCCCCACAGTCCTTGGCGCTCGCCTTGAAGATCGCTTGAGGAGCCTATCGAGAATAGGCGAACCAGAGAACGGAAGAATTCAGTCAAAGCAACGAGGTCCACCTGGCCGCTGGCATACCGCGCGAGGAAGGCATCGACAAGTGCCAAGAAAGTGTCTACGTCGACCGCGTCTGACGTCTCGCAGCGCAGCGAATGAAGCCGTTCGCTCCTTCCGCTGCCGCCGACAGGGGCCACAGTGTAGACTTGCCCTGTCTGAAGAGACACTCGCGAAGTCCGAAGCGGCGGGTTGACGGTCCGTTCAGTTGCTCGCACGAAGAGACAGGGTCTAGAGGCTGCGTCTGCCCCTAGGAAGACGTTCTCGTGGCCTGGGACCGAGACTATAGTAAACGCATGGCCTGAAGGGTTCTCTACTAGCCTCGTGAAAAGTTCAGCTACCGGCATGATCGTCTCCTCGGACGACGAACCCCAAGTCGAACCTCGGGTCGTTGGGCGGGATATACAGAGCGAATAAGGTAGTCTCGACATTGTGAGTCACTTCTGACCCAGTGGGTCTGATAATGTGAACTTGGAGTTGAGGCTGGCTGTCGTGGAAGTGCTGGTCCCCTGGATAGTAGTCGGGGTCCCCGGGCGTCCGGTTCGAGCCTTGATAGGGCTGAATTCGCCCGTCAGTCTTGTCTCTATCTCTCGGCTCTCCGCAGCTCATGAACACCACTTGCATAGTCGGGAGAGCGCCTCTCAATAGCAGACGAGCCAGATACTCCTTACTGTAGGCGTTGTCCCAGTTAGTCCCTTCTGTATTCACTCTAGCTAGGAGTTCTGATATCACTGCCTCGGTCGGGCATGCTTCCGTGATGCTGTGCGCGGTCGTCCCCCAGTGCCTGACCTGGCCGGGATGGGAATCGAAGAAGTCCCTTGCCGCCCGTACATTGCTGGCAGCGACCTCTTCGTCTTCGATGACCCTCGACTGAGTGTCCCAGCCTGAGGGCTCTGCCCTGAATTGCCTGTAGTTTGCGACGCTCGAGCGCGTCGGTCTGAGCCCTATGTTCATGTCGAGGGCGAACATGCGTGGCCACTCGCGGATAGACAGTCCTTGCCGTTCGTTTCTCCTTAGCGCCTCCCAAAAGTCGTCTTCAAGGTTGAGCATCACGGTGTAGTCATCCCTTAGTTGATGTGTTAGGAAGATGCGACAGACGTCGAGGTAGTCTCGCTTGTAGCCAAACCAGCGAGCACGCTGCTCCATGGTGTCGGTGTTTGTCTCCTGAGCCCTACGCGTTATGTAGGTAACGGCTAGGCCAGGAATGGTCAGCCCCCTAGAGAGCATGTTCCCTCCAACGAGGACGTTGTTAGGCAACCTGAACGGAGTGCCTATTGGGTCGCGGCCCTGAGGAAGGCTGTTGACCATCATCGGCTCGACAAGCCAAAGCTCGTCGAGAAGCCGACTGGAGACCTCTTCCCATGCGGGAGGACTCTGCACTGTCAGGCGCAAGTCATCGTAGGCTTCACGAAAGATCGCCAATAGGTCGGCCTTGGCCGGGTCGGCGTCAGGAAGCGCAAGAGTGTCCTTCCACTGAGTAAGAAGAGCGGATACGGCGTCGGCGAGGTGATGGTGGTTCGCGGTCCTGGAGCTATTGTGGATGAGCATCGAGTGCCATTCGTTCTGGTTCGCTATGTGGCGGAAGGCTCCCCCCACTAGGAAAACAGCAAGGGCCCGTCGAAGACCTTGAGGTGTCGGGTCAGCTGAATCGAATTCCGCCTCGCCTGCAGGAGTCTCCCTAACATAGAGGTCGCGATTTTCTCCAAAGAAGACGGCACCGCCAACGTACCGCTGTCCAGGCTCGACAAGTACTCCGAAGTCAGGGGAAAGTGAGTCTATGTCTGAAATCAGCAGGTTCGCCTGTGGCGTCGCCGTATAGGCGATGTAGGCATGATTTGCAAGGGAGTCTCTAAGCCTGTTTATGCTCGCGTAGATTGCCGACTGCATGCCCCTCCTGAACTGGTTGTTCAGCGAGGCTTCGTCCCCTTCATCGTCGATTATGAGAGTAGGGTGACCTCGAACCTCTGGCGCAGAAAGCAGGCTGGTGACGGCATCGATTCGGACTCTGTTCTTCAGGACGACGATGAGAACGTGGCCCCCTCTGTGCAGAACGCTGTGGACTACTTCTAGGTCGGTCGGCGGAGGATTTTCGAAGGGAGTTATCCTAAGCCTCGTGTCGGCCAAATCGTGATAGAGGCGCGTGTAGATCTGCTCGCGCAAAGGATTCTTTGTGCCAGCCAACACGACCGTAATGTGGTATCCGTTGTCTATCGCGAGCGCGGTGAGAGCAGTGTAGGAGAGTGTCTTGCCGCTCTGTATCTTGCCTAGAGCTAGTCCCGTGGCTCGCCCGGAAGCCCCATCGGGCCGTGGACAATGACCCAGCATTCGGGCCGCCGTAAAGACCACGCTCTCCCACTCGTCATCTTCGACCTCCGGATGGTTCGTCCTTAGGTGCTGGATTTCCTCTCCCCCCATGAATACTTGCCACGGTTGGGCTCCTTCAGGTTGGTCTGGATCGATGCCGAACGAATTATACATGGCCGTCAGCCTCAATCGAAGAAGCCCGGCGTAGTACTCTGTTCATGTACATCCTGAAGTCCTCTGGGCTCACCAATCCGTTTCTAGCGGTCTGCCTGGCCATCTTCTCCGCTAGCGCTAGAGACAGGACGAATTTCTGGAGGAGTTCCAGGAAGCCCTTGTCGCCGAGGTATGGCGCGAAGAAGGGGTGCGCCATGTTCAGGAAGACGTCAATCTCGTTGTCTTGAGGATAGCTCACGGACATCCAATTTGCATCACTAAGTTGGTTCTGCCAGTGAAGACGGAAGGTCCATACTTCTGGACCTATCGAGAGGTGGTACTGGATTGGACCCTCACTCACCTCCTTCAATCTTCGCGCATCGCTGATTTCCTGCTGAATGGTCTTCGGCGGGTCAGGGAACCTCATTTCCTCAGCCACTGCAGAGCCGAAGCGCTGGTCCGAGAATATCTGACGAGTGCCCTCAGAAGCCATTTCCATCTCTGCCCTAGTGACCGGCTTGTCCCGTTCTCTGTGGACTTCGGCTTTATCCATGTAGTCTTGGCACTTCCTCTTCAATTCGTCTATGAATGCCTCTTCCATGCCCCCGTACCAGTCGAAGGCGTCCTTCGCCTGAGTTACCGGCCAGTCATCCATGCTAAGTTCGCCTACGAGCCTCTGAGAGCGGAATGTATTGCCTTGGCCGAAGATTTCAGGAGGCTTGAATCCTTCCCCTGGGCCGCCAATGACGACTCTCCCACGCCGCAACAGAGCGAACCCAGCATCCCTCTGGCTCCCTGGATTGCGGACGCCTACCCAACCTATTGCCTTCAGCGGGCCTTGGCCAGAGTCCCATGTAACTTCTAGGTCGATGTCCTTCCTCCACTTCGTTCGCGTCCCATCCCCAAGTTTCTCTTCGAGAATCGGCGCTTCGTTGAAAGCGACCGGACGGCCGTTCCACATGATTTCGATCTCCTTGGACCTTAGATCTTGCCGGTACATGCTTCCAAGTTGATCGTAGATTCTCCCTGACGTGCGGCCCTTAATCGGCTTGTAGAGGCCGCTTATGACAATCTCTGTGAAGTGGTTCGAGGCCTTTGCCGCCTTTTCGTGCACGACCAACTCCTCCGTGTGCCTTTCAACAAGTTCTGGGACGCGCACGGTCACCGACAACTCCTTCCCGGAGCCCAGCCGAGCAGTGCGAATGCTCCACTCGCTTCCAAACCAACACGCTGCAGTCTTTAGGCCCATACCGTATTCGCATCTCCCAGCCGTATTCGGAGGGGGGCGGTCAAGGGCTACAGCGCGCCCGAGCTCCTGCATGTCCATTCCGTCGGCGTTGTCTCGTATGGTTAGCCTCTTACCGTCATGGTCGTATTCAAGCTGTACGCGTAGCCTTCGGTGCTTTCCTTCTTTCTTGAACGCTTTCAGAAGTTCGTCCCTATGGTCGAAGTAGTTCTGCGTTGAGTTGTCCACAAACTCGGCCACAGCGTACCACGGTCTGTAGCTCAGGCGCCTGTAGGTCGCGTAGACGCTGACGTCTGGGCGAATGTTAAGCGTCTGCTTTGCGGCTGATTGATGAATTTATCTCAGCCTCTCGCCATGGGAAGCACTGTCTGGCTCACGCTCAATTCGACCTTCTGACCCCTCACGACAGACGCTCCTTCGACTGGGGCGCGCCCAACCAGAGCCATTGCGACGCGCCGGGCGACCCTAACGTTGACGGCGTTCCCGAGGGCCTCATAGGCCCTCGAATTAGACTCGGGGAGGAACTTGAGATCGTCCATGCTTTGAAGAAGCTTCCCCTCAGTCGGCGTCATGTAACGGCTTTCCCATGCGATTATGGGCACTTGAGTTGCATTCATCGCCACGAGGGACGGGATTCTGTTAGCCAGCTTCACCCTAACCCCAGAGGGTCTTATCTGAATCACGAAGCGATCGAGGTGGCGATTCTCGTCCAATGGGTTAGGCTTCTGGCAATTCCACTCGAACTTCTGGAAGCTTGACGGGAATTTCTTTACCTTCTCAAGCCAGGGCTCAAGGATTTCGGAGCGTTTCTCGTAGAACTCCCTGTTCCGCTGGATAAAGCGAACCTTCCACCTTGGGAACCTATTCTGTAGGGTCCTCGCGTGCGAAGGCAGCAGTGCCATCACCTCCCTCCGGCTTTTTCCATCGGAAAGCTTGCACCCAAATGAGCCAAGGTATCTCCTTAGGTTGCGCGTCTTCATGGCGCTCGGCGTCGTCCGTTCAAAGGGGTAGGTCGCGCCGAACTCCATCGACCAGAGCGGATGGGGGAATCTTTCGCCCTTGGGCAGGATATCCAAGAACTCCTGCCATGCGTCTAGCCTCTCCTTGACGTAGTCAGGCAGGGCTCGTGCTTCGATGGGGTTCTTGAGAAGCACCGATTTAAGTGGGATTTCCTTGTGCTTCCTGCCGCGCTTTATCCTCCTGGCGAAGTCAAAGTCGAGCCCCTTTCGAGCGGCAACAATATACATCCTGTTTCGAATCTGCGGCCATCCATAGTCGTGCGGCGATATCCTCCAGATGTCAACGTTGTAGCCCTCCTCCTCTTCGAGCTTTCGTCTTATCAGGTCCCAACTCTTCCCGTCGCTGTGATGCTCTAGATTCGGGACGTTCTCTAGTATCACATAGGACGGCTGGCGATGGTGGATGATCCTTAGGATGTGCAAGTAGAGGCCGCCCAGCTTTGGGTCGTCCAAACCCGACTGCCGCCCCGCCTTTGAGAACGGCTGACATGGAAAGCCCGCGCAAAGGATGTCATGAGGCGGCACTTCATAGTCCTGGACCTGCGTAATGTCGCCTGCTGGCTCCATCCCAAAGTTCTGTTTGTAAAGATCTCTCAGACCCTGGTCTATCTCCGAAGCAAATACGCATTTATGGCCAAGGTCCTTCAGAGCGAGATGAAAGCCGCCAAGCCCGGCGAAGAGATCTATGAATTTCAAGGCTCGCGGTCGGTATCCTTGGGAGCTTCGCTATTTCTGGCTTATGCGCCCCCTGACGGGAATAACGCAAGTTGACGCCTTGCGAGCTGTTTAACCCATTCGAAGCCATGGCCTCGGCCATGCCTGCCTATGGGCAGAGGCGCAGAGCGTATCGGAGCGAATCCGCCGGGCGGCCGCCAAAGCCCACCTCTGCGCGGGTCTCGCGTGCTATGCGCTCGAACAAGAGCTCTGGAACGATGCCGGAACTCATACTCTCAGGGCTGTTGAGGAAGAGTCTCACTCCTAGCTCACTCCCGGGGAAGCCCGACTTTGTCTATCGCAAGGCAAGGCTGGCCGTTTTCGTTCACGGCGACTGGTGGCACCGCTGCCCAGTATGCAGCATCCCCTTGCCAAAGCGGCACACTGGATATTGGAAGAGAAAGCTCGAGAGGAATGCGGAAAGGGATCAATTGAACAGGGAAGAGCTTCAATCAATGGGTTGGAGAGTCCTGGAGGTCTGGGAGCATGAGGTCAAGTTCGACCCAAACGCCGTAGCAACGAAGATCAGGGAAGTTGCCCAGATGCCCTAGGTCTTTGCGTCCTGCTTTCGGTGACACTCCTCGCAAAGCAGAGCTATGCGCTTTTCGAAAGGTCTGTGAGCGGCAAGAATCTCCCTTCTGACCTCTTCCAAGTCAACTCGTATTCGCGACGCGTCGTCACCCGCAGCATGCCTACTCAGCACTTGCTCGATGATTTTCTTTCTTGACGCGCCAATGTGTGCCGCGTGCAACTCTCTCTTCTTGCCGCAACGCTCGCACCTATAGCCGACGCTCTTCTTTCGCTTCTTCGTAAGATACTGGATGTCATTCCTAACCTTGGGGCCAATGAACTTGTGGAACTCCTCTACTGTGCAGTCAAGAGTTGCCAACTTGGACCATCCCGTGCCAAGGACCTTCCCAAGTTAAGTGCTGCCATCAATCTCTTTTGTTGTAATGATGTCAAAGGGGCCGAGAGGAACTCTTCGTCGAGGTCAAGGGCACGACGAGCTCCGGGAAGGAAATACTGCTGACGAAAAACGAAGTGAGTTTCAACAGACGGCATACTTCAGACATGGCCCTGGTCGTGGTCCATTCGATAACTGTCCGCAGAAGAAACGACCTGGTCAACGGCACAAAGGTGGTCACAAGACCTTGGAAGATTGACGACGAAAAAATGAAGGCATCGACTTACTTCTCCGAACTATAACTGAAGCTCCGAGAGAAAAAGACGCGCGAAGCTAGAGGCACTTGACCTTCTGCCTTGTATCGGCTCATCGTTCGAGCTTGAATTCCTCCTGTACTGCGCTGCAAATCGCGTCATCTGATTCTTCTCCGAGGTCGCGCAGGAACTTCTCCGGGTCCTTTTTCCACTCCACTACCCTCGAGACCCTCTTCTCGAACGTCTCGAACGCCGTCCTTCCGGGCTGCATGTCGTCGAGGTCCGCGCTGGCGACGCCTGTATCTACGCGCCATGGCCCGACGTCAAAGCCGAGTAGATTGAAGGTCCTGCTGGAGAGGGTCATAGATGCCTTCTCTGACGATCGCGACCCGATTGTTAGGGAAGCCATGGCGTTGATGAAATCGTTAGAGGACCTCCGCCCTTCCGTCGAATTGTTTCGGAAGGTCCTCGAGAGCGCGCGCCTCGCGACAGCCGACCAGCCAGGCTAGAAGAGACGTATGTGAGCGTCACTGAGCATTGAGCATCCTCATCTGAGCGCGAGTCACCCAAATTGCTCGTACAGCGCCGATAAGTGGTTCAATTCGGTGACCCTGAGAACCTTGTCACGGACCACTTCGTGATGTAATTGCAGTCTTTCAATCCGACCTTGAGCAACGCGTATCAATTCGATGCGCCCGAAGGTGGAACCATGTTTACGCGCGAAATCAGCCAGGCCAACAGCCTTCTCCGCGGCGTCCGCGCGAGACTCGTCATGTGGGTCGAGAATGCTAACTCTAATCTTCTTTCCCTCTCTGTGGAACACCAAGAGGTCTGGGTACATCGGCCTCGCTTGCCCCTGGCCGTATGGAATGCACAACGCCCACGGCTTCTTCGGAATGTTCCGGAGCCAACCAGCAAAACTCTTTCGCCTCATCTCTTCGCGAAGAACGATATCCTCCCAAGCGTTCGCCGCCCAACCGAACTCACCTGAATCGTTGACAAAAAGATGACCCTCCCAGAGAGGCATTTCGCTCCGGATTTCAATCAGTGTTGGAGGATTGATGGTCTCCGCGATGGGATTCGCTCCTTGCCTCCCAATTCGGGCATACTGCTCACGGCGACTGGAAGGCAGAGTCTCAATCTTGTCACGATATTTCGCAAACAAGGCGTCAATCTGCTTCCCGCACTCTCCTTGCACTCTTCTCACTGACGCGGGGTTCTGCAGAATACAAAAGAGTTCGATTTTTGCCTGATCTGGATTCTCGCGGTCGTGAACCTGCAGCCAGTATTCGTCCTTGAGACCTTCGCCCAGTATTGTTTCACATTTGGCGAAGAGATCGTCAATGTTCTCCGACGTGACCTCCACCGCAATGCTCCGAGAGGACTTGAGCTCCGTGAGCTCTCCGAACTCGACGTTGAATTCCTTCACCACAATCTTCGCCTTGCCTGTTACTTTCGCGACAAACTCGGGGTCAGTTCGCAGCTGTGCTGACTGTGCCTTCAGGGTCTCTACGACTAGTGACTTTGCCTGTGGCCACGCTTCAATATCAATCCTGTCCATAGTCAACTTCCTAGCCAACGAAAGCAGCCTCCGCGTATTTGATTGCCGACGAGTGTTGTCCAGAACGTAGGTTGGGACCTTGGCCAACGTTTCGAGAATGTCCGCCTTGTCTTTCGCTGGGAAATACATCGCCAAGTCAGTCACGCGTTCAACCTTGACCGACGATCCCACATCAGGGTCCTCGAGTTTTTCGATTATCTGCTTCAATCCAGCTTCGTCATAGTGGGGCAGGAATAGTGCCACGCTTCCTAGGAACTCGTTCTCCTCAACGCGACGGGCAAGCGGAGTGCGTACCATGCGCCCGACCAACTGGGCAATCAGGGTATGGTCAGCTGCCCGACGGAAAGACATCATCGCCTCTGCGCGAGGGCAATCCCAGCCTGTGCTAAGGGCCATCTTGAAGAATACGACGCGAACTACCGAGTCTTTCTGAATCTCTGAGGCGTCGATTTTTCGGATGTTGTACCCACCCGCAAGAACGTCCTGATCCTCCTGAAAGCAATGCGCCAATTCTCCTTCACGAAAGTTTCCATAAACTTCCTCCAAGACACCTATTGACTTTGACAGATCTGTTCGTGTAAGGGAAGTCTCTGTCCCATCTTCGACCTGCACCACCAACACTGGTTCCACTGGCGGTGAAATGCCTTGGGCTTTGCAGTAGCGCTTCCATTCGCTCGAGTAACGAAGTACGCGCTTTGCTGCGTCGCGGAGTAGCGTCCAATCGGCGGGTTGGTCTTCCCCTGCGATATCGAGGACAATCCGGTCTTTGATAAGGCCGGATGCACGAACGTCTTCAGCCTTGACCTCCACTGGCCTGATCGTTCGCAAAGCCCCTTCGAGAACCCGCTGGAATCGCTCCGGTGTTGCACTCATTCCTATTATTAGGGGCAAAGGGGATAGGCCAACCTCTTCGGCACCTTTGATGAACCGCTGGATGAGTGTCCGTCTGTTCCTTTCTGCGTTCTCGCTAAGGCCCATCCCTCTGTGAGCTTCGTCAATAATGACATAGAAGTGGGCCGGAATCGTTCTCGATGTATTCTCGATTGTCTCCCAGATTGTCCAAGTACGCGCATCCCCCGGCTTTGTCAAGAGGCTCGAAATGCCTAGCTTCTGTGTGTTCAGGAAATAGATGCGCCCTGACGTGAACCGTTCGGCGTCGAAATCCGCATCAATCATGACTAGTTGAGATCGTGCAAAGACATCCGATGCCGATGCAATTCTCTCTGCGCTCTGTTTGTTCAATTCTGGTGAGTCGGACACCCACAGGAAGACCGCGTCGGGATCCGGCGATATGGATTCGCTACCGGCCCAAATCCGCTCCATAAGCATGGTGATGATTACAGTCTTCCCCGAACCCGTGGGCGAGGACAGGACTATGGCTTGGGGCCTTCCGCGATCGATTTCGGTTTGGGCTGACAGAATCTCTTCTGTCAGTCGTATTACCGCATCTTCTTGGAAGTCCTTAAGTTCAATTCGCATGGCCGAACTCCATGTTCACCTTGAAGTTGTCCAAGTACGACTTGTAGAGCTGAACGCATTTCCTTGATCCGCTTACCTTGCTCTGCATCTCGTTGAAGGCCTCAACCGAGTCGGTGACGAAGAACACATGAGTGATGTCCGGGCGTCGGTCTAGCTTGGCCGCAAATTCACTGAAGTAGTTCTCCTTGAGTAAGACGCAGAATGGACATCCATTCGGGAAGTGGTACCTCCCGACACCTTTGCGGAACACAAGATCGCCGGTAGCGCCGGCCATGAGCCACAGGATTGGCAGTATTGCACGGTACGCGTCACCTCGTTTGACCTCGGCGGGGTCCAGAAAGTCGAGCCGATAGTAGACCGCGTTCTCTTCGAATCCATCAGCCATTCTGCGGCCGCCAATGTACTGGCCTGGTATCGGCTTACCATCAGGACGTTTCCCTGTGATACAAGCATGGATACGTGGCCAAGCCACGGCTTCGCATATTCCCTGGGCCTCCCAACTCTTTGAGCCAGGTTGAGTTTTTCTGTCGATTAGCTCCTTCGCCACTCTTTCACTCACCTCGTTATTCGTGACCACGATGCATTGCCGATTGCCTCCATCCTCGGAGTTGAGCAGGGCTGTTGCATGAACCGTGGTGGCACTCCCACCGAAGAAGTCCAGTACCAAAGCGTCTTCTCGAGCAGCCCCCGCTACTCTGAGACAATCAGCAACGGCGTATACAGACTTTGGGAACGGGAAGGATTGAGCTGAACCTAGCATCTTCTCAAGTAGTACAGTGCCATGCTCTACGATGGAATACTGCGGCTTGTCCCAGAAGGTGGATGGCTGCGACCCCTCCTCAGAGGGTCTGACTTTGCGTTGTATTACGGGCCCTCCTTGCTTGTTCCTTGTGACTCTTATGTCTCCTAGACTGTCTCGAAGGGTTTCGCTGCCGAGTGACCAGATGCGCTCTTTCCCATCATCGCCAATTGGGTAGAGTACCTGCTCCTTGTCATCTGCGGTCTCTAGGACCTTCCATGATTTGGTATCCTTGTTCCATTCCATCTTTGGGACGTGGACCTTGTTGCCACGGACATAAATCGGATAGAACTGCTTCGGGCGTGCCGTTCTGAGGGTATTTCCGCCGCCTCGCTTTCGGAGGTTTGCCCACATGAAAGAACCCTCCTCATCCTCATGCTTGAAGAGAGATTCCTGACCTTCCGACCGCGGGAGGGTACCGATTTCTGCAGATGGAGAAACGGCAACGAAGAATGCGTATTCGTGGTTGGTACGGAAGCCGTGGAGCGTCGGCCGACCTGATGGACTTGTCTTGATTACGACGGTCCCCACCACGGTTAGACCCGATATCTCGTGTTCGATGAGCATTCTCAAGTGATGAGTCTCATAGTCGTCGATTGTGACGACCATCAGGCCCTCTGGCTTGAGAAGGGACTTTGCCAACGTTAGGCGCTTCTTCATCATCGAGAGCCACTTAGAGTGACGAAAAGTGTCCGTCTTGTCTACGTAGTCGTTGTTGTACTTCCAGTCCCGTGCTCCAGTATTGTAAGGCGGGTCGATGTAGATTGTATCCACGCGCCCCTTGCAACAGTACAGGAGGAGTTGGAGAGCGTGGAAATTCTCTCCGTTGATGAGAGTATGGCAGGGTTTTCCCGGTGCCTTAGTAACCGAGTTCATGCGAACTAGTGCGGGGTATATTGACTCACCAAATTTCCTGACAACTACCAGTTCCTCCTTGGCCGCAGTCTCTGGATCGCCTCCCCGCTCCGGTATGATTGACACGTTCTTGACATCAAGGATTTGAGTGACGATGAAGAAACCAGCGGTCTTGTCATTTCGTTTGGCAACTCGGACTCCCAATTTAATAGGTAATCCGGGCATCAGGACTACCTCAGGAACGTGTTCCTCGAACACCAATCCAAATTTCTTGTGAGCCTTTAGCTTGCTAAGCTCCTCGGAGACTTGGCTTCGAAGAACGGGGTCGGCAATCTCCTCTACTAAGTCCTCGAGTCGTGCCAAGGCCGGCACTGGCAGGTAGGGCCGCTCTTTTATCCATGAACACCCTGGAATCATGGCGGTCGCCCGGCTGGGTCACAACCCATTCGAGCGCCTATGCCGGCTAGCGCGCCGCGCGCTGGTCCCTCCGCCCTAGAAATTGACTCGAAGGATCGTGTTGTAACATCACGAAGGTGTGTTGTCGGGCCGAAACCGAGGAATTTGGCTTGCGGTCGGAAGAATCGGGACTTGGAGAATTGGGAGAAACAAATCGCAAGGCCTGGATACGCTGGAAGCTGAGAGGGACCTCTGAGGTCGAGCAGGACCTGGAACGACATGAAAGCGGGTCCTTGGCTGATATCGAACCGTCAAATGCTTCAAGTCTGTAGCCGGTCTGGGATGGAAGAGGACGCCAAGCCAGCGAAAGACGATGCAAAAGGTTTGATGCCACCGTTTACAAAAGGTTAGGCATTGCGTTATGGTAGACCATTATTACAAGCCGCATGAGAGTGGAAATTCGAATCAGCTGTACGGAAGGTCGTTCAAAGTCCACGTTCGGTGCGTAGCACCAAGGAGCTTGAGGCTGGGTCCTCAGAAAAAGTTTCAAAAAAAACACAGAGAAAAGGAGAAGAACATCCGCATTCGATGCGCGAATTCAAGTTGGGTCTCCGTCTTTCACCATCTTTCACTACGACTGTGCCAACCCCTCTGGTGAAGCTGGAAAGGCCCTTCACTCTTTCCGGCTATGGGACTTCGAAAGCAAACTTCGGCCTATTCGGCTGGCATGAATTCACGTTTGTTCGTGAGCACCCTTACTGAGAGTGGGTTCTGCGCCTTCCATATGTCATTATCTACGGATGGTTATCCCTAACCCGATTAGAGCTATTGAAATCGAAGGTACAATCGAAAGCAAAGGTAAAGTTCCATCCAACGCCATAACTAGTAAGGCGACCGTCAAAGCCGTACCGATTGTGGCAAGACCTAGACCAACCGTCTTTCTTCTCTTTGTAAGGGCCGCCCAGAAGTCGTTGGCGGAGATTCGTAGTGGCTTCCCGGGCAGTGTGTCAATGGACGCCGTCGCCAACCTCAAGGCTTCTGAGTACTTTCCCTCCTTGTAGGCTAGGTTGGCAGAATCGATTATTCCGGTAAAATTCGTCAAGAGACTTGGATTCGCCCAGTTGGCCTTTTGCTTCAGTTGCTCAGCTCTCTGAATCTCGCTAAGCGCTTGGCTACGAAGGTCTTCGGTCTGCTTCTTGCATCGCTCCTCTAGGGAAGACGCTGTCGAAACAATCGCCTCACAGTCGCCGACGACCTTGTCGAACGATCTGGATACGAAGAACTCGCGTGTTTTCTGAGCTTGTTCTATGAGTCTTTCCTGTTCCAGCTTGACATCGTTTACCACACCGCCAGCCCTCTGAAGAAGCGTAACTGATTCGTTGAGCCCACTTAGAGATTGCTCCGCTTCCGCGAGTGCCATCCGCGCAGCTCTCTTCTTCGCGGATTCGACCAAACTCACTTTGAGACCGAGTACAAAGGGCACTACTTTGTTCTTCTGCGCAAAGTGGTGTTCTTCACATGTGACCGAAAGGGTCAGAGGATAGGTTCCTTCTTGTAGACCTTCAGAGGTGTTTACCGTGAACGTGAGGTTCCCACTGGTGTTAGGGCCTAGATCCCCTAGGAGGGTGGGGTTTGGACTCACTATATGAAATCCTTCAGGCGCCTGCAAATTCGCCCTAGCCTGAAACCCAGTATCGCCAGCGCCATTGAGGTAGTTGATCACCATGCTTAGTGACTGACCTTCTTCTACCACTGCTGGTGAGACCTTGCCCGATAGGCTAAGTAAGATTGCCACTCGTTTTGCGGAACTCGACGCGGCTTAAAAGCATGGGCTCGTTGTGCTGTTTCATACGTGCTCTAGAATTGACGAACTTGGGTCTGCTAGCCGAGGCTGTACAGGATCACTAGCGCGAGTTTGTTTTGCTGTAATGGTCCCGACACGCCCTCCACCATTGTACACCCCGTCAGCGGGTTAGCACAGTGGCTTCAGCGGACGTGTTTCGGCTCGACCATCCTATCGGATGATAGGGCCAACCCCTCCACGTTGAAGGAGCACCCTCGCCCTTTCGGGTTTTGGGATCGTCAGGGGAATCTTCAGCCCATCTGGCTGGTATCGGCTCACGACTCTAGTCGTGGGCACCCTCCCTGAGTCTAGGGTCTATTCAGAACCCGCATCGTTCTTTCATTCAGGCTGCTTGTCCAGTTCTCTCAGTATTTCGCGGTGCAGCAGCGCTTCGCCCCTCTGCCTGACATCCTTGGAGAGGTAGAGCACTGCACTCTCGCTCGCGCGCACATCCTTCCTCATGAGCGCGACCGCTTCATCATACTTTCCGAGCTTGAGAAGCCTGTTCAGCTCGTCAATCAACTGCCGTTCTGGCTTGGCCACCGGTCACTTCACCGCCGTCTTCTGGGTGGGGAACCGGTTCAGGAACCGTTCCTTGCTGATGCGGTAGTGCCAGCCGTCCAGGATGGCCTCCTTCTCCTTCCTCAGCTTCTCGATGAACTCTTTCGAGGGCTCGAGCTCCGGGAGCAAGGCGTCATCCGGTCCGAGCAGGAAGGTCCATTCTCCGCCCCCGCTCTTGAACTTCGTCCACTGAAGCGAGTTCAGGACGGCGGAATGCGCTGCCACGCCGTTGCCCGCCTGTCCGTTGCTTCCGTTGCCCTGAACGCTTCGATCGCTGACATCTTTCGGCAGGCCGACCACGTAGACCATCCTGTCCATCACCTTCACAAGGACGAAGCCCTGAGCCAGGAGGCGGTTGGCTTCCTCCAGCGTGGCTGCCTCCTTGATTTCGGTCATTCCTGAATATGGCGTCTCCAATCGGTAATCACCTCCAAATCATTCTTCCTAGGTTTCTCCATCTTGACCTGATACTATTGCTGCCTAATCGCTTTTAACGTCGGATTCGGGCAAGAGTTTCTGGTACTCTTCGAGGAAGCGGTCTTTGTCGAGGGACCCGCTGATGAAGTCAGCGAACAGCTCCTGTCTGTTCTGGTTCCCCTCTCTGTCTTCCCCGTCGTAGTTCCCGTACGCGGCAACGCCTCCCCAGGCCACGTAGTTGTCGTTGACTATCATGTCGCGGAAGCTCTCTGTGTCTCCCTCCGCTATCTCGTCTTCGACCTCGCTGAGGGCCTTGTCCTTTGCCGCCATCACGAAGTTCCCGAAGTTTATGCTGCCGAGCTCCTCCTTCAGCTCGATCGCTCTCTCGACAGTGCCCGGATGATTCGTCTCCATGTCATAGATGCAATCAAGGTCGAGAGTTCCGCAATCCAGGACATTGGAGAGGATGCTCTCTGCGGCTTCGAGCTTGTCCCGAAGCTTGGGCACCTCGTCCCTCAGCTCTAAGACCCACTCGAAGAACCTCTTGGGGTCCCTCTGAAGGTCGTCCTTCAGGGAGTCTAGCCTTTCCGACTGATCGTTGTCTTCGGCCATCGAATCCTCACCCCCTTGCAGCTCAGTGGTTGCAGGAGCATCTGCAGTCCTCGTTTCCGGAGGCCTTGTGTTCGTCTCTTCCTTTCAGATGGTGGCAGAATCGACAAGGCCTCTTTCGCATCTCTGCCGTGAGCTCTCTTCCCTTCTCGCTCTGGAAGGGTATGAACTCCGGCACCTCGCCGAAGACCATCCTCCGGAACTCCCCGAGCCGTCGATCCACCGTGTAGCCCTTGAATTCAGGCAATCTGTGTGCCATTTTCCGCACCTCCTCTACTGTCGTCGAAGGTCATCCTCGGTCCGACTTCTTCTCGCAGCTTCATCAGCCCCACGACATCGTTGTGCGTAAGGCCCTGGAGTCTGGCTGGGAACATGCCAAATGCGACGCCTACCTTCTCGCTCTTGCTCATCCCGTCGAAGATGGCTCTGAGCTCCCCGGGCGTCTTGTCTGCGGGCTGGGCTAGAATTGGTCGCGCAGACCCGGCGTTGGCAGTGGCGTCTACGATGTTGGAGCCTGTCTTCCTGAGGGCCCCCTCTCTGTTTGCCGGCCTTTCCTCCTCCTTCCTCACGATTAGGGTCTTGAATTCATCGAGGGTCGCCGGAACAAGAGCATCCTTCCTGTTGTTTATGAGGAAGATGCTCTCGCTAGCGGTTGACAGGAGAAAGCTGACCTCTCTCCCCGAGTTGCTGGAACCCGCATAGACCAGGATTCCTGTCTGTCCGTCAGCTCTGAGCTGCCCGCGCGGGTGGTCCGACATCGAGTAGTTCTCCCCTTTCTGCCATTTCCAGTCGTACCGGCGCAGCCATCCAGGGAGTCGCCTGAGGGCGGCCCTCATCTTGGCCTCGGTCACCGCCTTCCCCGGGTATTCGCAGACATGCCAGCTGGTGTAGGGCGTGTCCCTGGCGAAGTAATCCGTCATGATGTCTGAATTGTCGTATACTGCCTCTAGCACCACAATCAGATCTGACAACCTCTCACCTCCACTTGCTGTCTAGCTATTCCGATATCTGGCGGTCCAGTGAGAGCACGTCCTTCCTCATCTTCGCGACCTCTTCCGCGCTCTTGCTCCACTGTGCCGCGTTGAGGAAGAGCTCCTTCAGGCGCCCGTCCTTGACCGCCTTCACGACGTGTATGACGCTGTAGAGTATCTCGGAGTCGCCCAGCTTCTCGTAGTCCGCGTAGCCTACGAAGTGATACGCGTACAGCTTCTGGGATTCCCCGAACTCCTTGAATTCCTCGTGGCCGGAGAGGTCCGTTTGGAACTTGGCGCCCCTGTAGGTCAGGAAGACGGCCAGTTCGAACAGGAGGTCGTCGTCGCCGAAGACCAGAAGGTCGTCTCTCTCAGCGAAGTGCTTGGAAAGCGCGGGATCGCTGTAGAGGACCAGGCGCGGGTCGCGTTTGAGGGTAGCCACTTCGTTGAAGGTGAGCTTCCCACTGTTGGTGAGGACCTTCTTCCCGCTCAGAGTCTCAACGAACTCTTGTAATGAAGTGCCCCCGCCCATCCTCCTGTCATCCTTCACCAGCTTGTGCTTCGTCTTGAAGGTCGAGAGTAGGTAGAGGTATGGTTGCATCTTGCCCCTTGGGAGCCTGATTGTTGTTCCGTCGAGTGCATCGGCCTCCACTCTCGTGATGTGTCTCCTCACCGTCTCGAACCTGCCCCAGCTGTAGTAGGCCGTGCCGGCGGTGTGGACCACCGCGTCTCCGAGCGGCACCTCCTCCCTCTTGACCAGCGGCTTGTTCTCGCGGAGGAACTCGTCGGCGAGCCTGACGCCGTGCCTTTGGACCAGCTCCAGCAGCTCTTCCAGCGGCGTCTCATCGTTCCTCACGAACCTGAATACCTCGGCTTCAGGGTCCACCGACCTGATCATCGCCACCTTGTGCCCGTTGAGCGTAGGGAGGTAGAACAGCCCGCCCCTCGGCGGGAGGAGCTCCGAGAGGCTCTTCTTCTCCTTCTCGCCGTAGCACTTCACCTCAAGGGTGACGAACCTGCAGACGTCGAGGGTCTCGGGCGGGAGGAACTTCTCCAGTCCCAGGGCGTGGTACCCACTCAGCACTTCTTTGAACTGCGAGTCGTTGTACTCTGCGACCGAGGATACGAAGATATTGCCGATGGCCTCTGGGATTCTCGACTCTACCCTCTGCTGAATCGCTTCCGTGGACTGGTCGGTCAGCCTTTCCCTGTCCGCAGTCGGAGAGTATTTGCGCTCGTCCTTGAGGTTAAGGATCCAGGCCGAGAAGGGCAGCTCCAGCCTGGAGTCGACAGGCGCGCCAAGGAGGCGGACCTCCTTCTCGTCCGAGCTCTCCGAAGAGACAGAGAGGCCCTTGTAGTCCTTCCTTACGACAAAGGCTGCGTAGAGCTCGAAGTCCTCGTCAGATATGTGTACGGGGAAGTAGCTGACGACGTCGTGCCAGGCGTTCGTCTTCCTGACCATCTGCTCCAGGCGCTCGTCGAACTTCTTCGGTCCGAGCCTGTGCCTCCCCTTCTCCTTCGGGATGTCAGACCTGTAGTAGCTCTGCAGGTCCATGCTCTCCTCCAGGTTCAGGTAGGTCTCTACTCCTGAGAACGCCGTACAGTCAACGATGTACTCCAGCAGGTCGGGAAGCGATATCCTCGCGTCGAGGATGAAGGTTACCCGCGTCCCGTAGCAGTCCAGGTCAGGCTGAGGCAGCAGGTTGTATGCCACGCCGCTCTTGCCCATGACCGCATACCTGGTGTTGTCCTCACGAGAGAACGTCTCAAGGACCATCGTGTCGGTCAGAGTGGTGTATGCGGCCCTACCCAGGCCGAACATTCCGACCTCGTCGCCGGAGAAATTGTCGCTCCTGCCCAGGACGGAGTAGACCTGCAGGAACTTGTCCTGCGACATGCCCAGGCTGTCCAATCCCTGAATCACGAGCTTCCTCTGTGACGGGATGATGGTGATCTCGACGCTCGGCTTTGCGCCGTAGACTCGGGAGGCTGTCCTGCACGCCCTGCACTCGTTGTTGTAGAACTCCCTGAAACCAGACTTCGGGTTGGCGTAGAGGTCGCGAGAGACCCTCTGGATTATCACGTCCTCTTCCAGCTTGACCTTGATCATCCCCCCGTTGGAGGCCTGCTGCAGCTTCGGAGCGTAGGAGAGCTCCTCGCTCCCCAGCGGAAGGGGATTCTCCTCCACGAGGGTGGGCTTGAATATCCTGATTTCCTGCGTCATGATTGGAAGGCGCCTCCTGAGACGCGAGGGGGCGAGCTTGGGCCCCCTCCTCTCAGACTCGCGGTCTCGCTCAATCCAGCATGACCCGGCCGATGTAGTCCCTTACGGTCCTGACTTCATACGACCCGGGCTGGAGAGACAGCGGCGCGTGCTGCGGGTGGGTCATCTCGGTCGGCTCGTCGAGCACGACGTACTGCTGACCCCCTGAGGAGAAGACATTCCCCTTCAGGACGTGCGGGTTGCCCGTCTCGCTCGCTATTCGGACCTCAGTCCCAGTCTGCTTCGCGCCCTTCGGTACGCTGCACGGCGCTACGATCACGTCACCTTGTCGGAATATGTCCATTTCACATGCACCTCCAAGTGCTTTCTGGATTTGTCGATCTGTTTGTCGAACGGTTTTCTCTCATCGCAACGTTCAGAATACGACGGTGTCTCCGAGCCCGCCCCCGGCGAGCCAGATTTCGCAGTCGATGAGCGCCCTGTCCCTGTACTCGGGTGGCGTGTAATGCATCCACACCTGAGCGGTCTCATCGCGCCCAATCAGGGCGACCGCGTAGCTGTGGTTCCTGAACGCCCTGTACAGCCAGTCGTTCTTTCCTGTCGCCGTGAAGACGATCTTCGCGACCTTGGACCCGTCTCTGTAAGGCTGCGCTCCAGGACGTCCACGCGCACGACCGAAGGGATGGAGATAACGCCCTCCCTGGTCACGTTGATCGTGCCAGAGTTGGGCTGGACCGTCAGCTCCAGCTCCTCAAGGAGGGCGTGCCACTGCCAGAGCCTGAGCAGGGGTTCGATGGAACCTGTGGCCGCTTGCTCGATTATCGCCTG
The DNA here is from genome assembly GCA_963796355.1 of uncultured archaeon. GTDB lineage: Archaea > Thermoproteota > Nitrososphaeria > Nitrososphaerales > Gagatemarchaeaceae > UBA183. The sequence continues at coordinate 935,538 of CAWCLD010000002.1, read as the reverse complement.
CGACACCGAGGTCACGTCGCATACACGAACCGCGCGACCATTGAGTTCGCAAAGGAAGGCATCCCCGCCTCTTTCTTCTTCAACCCTGAGCGTGTCGGTCCCCTTTCTGGCTACGTATCTTATCGTCAAGCCGTTGAACATCTTGTACTTGACGACGTTGTAGGGGTCTTTCTTGACGACCCTTACGGCGGAGTCGTCGAGGAAGACCAGCGACTCGGCCCTCTCTTCAAGGAACCTCATAGGACTTCACATTCCCCGATGCCGATGTCTTGCAAGCTCAATACTCGCTCGCAAGCATGAGGATTCCGTCCGCGAAGAAGAGTTTGGGCTCCCTCTTTGCGTCCGTCCAGTCGTAGCTCTGCTCGAAGAGGAGGTTGCCGTTCCCGTCGTCATAGACGACCTTGGCATTTCCTTTTTCCTCCAGCAGCTTCAGGCGGACGACCACGAAGTCCTGTCCGCGCACCGTCGGCTGGAGTCTGAGGATTGCCGCCGCATCCGTGACCATCCAGGAGTATCCGTTCTCCATTAGGTAGCGGACCCCGTCGGTCACGTGTATGCCACACATTATGGGATAGTAGTGCTCTGACCCGTGGAACTCGTCGAGGTCCTTCAGTTCCAGGTCTGACTCGTGTTTGACTTCCAAGCTCTCATCTCCCTTGCTTCACTGAATTCGCGGCTTGCTCTCGCACTTCGGAAGCTGTTGGGTGGCCAGCTGCGGGTAGCGAATCCCGTGCTTGGCGAGCAGCTGGCTCGCGAGCGCCAGGTCCCTTCCCCTGACCTTCTGCGTGAGCTCAGAGTAGAGCCTCCCCTTTATCGCGTTGACGACCCCGCACATCGCCCGGTTGATGTCGGCGTAGTCTCCCTCCAGCCACCACGTGCTCCCGTACTCGGCAGACCGCAGACCAAGGTCGCTGTCAAACTGGTTCAGGAACCTGATCGTGGCTTCGGGGTTCTCGAAGTAGGTGCTGTAGAAGCCGTTCCTGTCGAAGTGCGCTATGAAGGAGCAATGGAGCGTGAGGTGCTTGTAGATTCTGTCCGTGAAGTGCTCGAAGCCGAAGCCCCGCTCCATGAACCTCTTCCACTGCGCCAGCACCAGTTCCTTTTCCCTAGCGCTCATGAACTGCACATCCTTGAAACCGACCATCTTTCATTTCGCCTCCTGTTGCTTTCTGAATTTGCTGCAGAACTCTCGAACAGTATACTCGGCGATCCCGAGGGCCTCAGCCGCCTCTCTCTGCCCGATCACCTTAGGTCCGAGGCTCAGGGCCCCAAGCCAGACCGAGCCCGCAGCCACCGTCTTGGGACTGTAACCTCCCAGGCTGCCGGCGTCTTCGGCCGTTCCCCTTGCCGCCTCCAGCAGACTTGCGAAGTACGTGCCTTCGTCCAGGTTTGCCCTCTTGATCCGATCCAGGACCGCGGCATCAGACTGCAGCTTCGCCACGGCTCTCTGCACCAGCCCCTCGGCTCTAATCGCTGGAAGAGGCAGAGACGACTCCCTTCCGATGCGCAGCAGTTGAGACCTTGAGACCGTGTGGCCTGTCTCTAAGTACGCACTCTGCAGTTCGCCGAACCCGACGTGAGTGATTCCCGCCGACCTGCAGGCGTATAGGAGCGAGTAGGCGGATATCCCTGCCATCGCGACGCGGTACGTCCTCCTGCCCGGCAGCAGTCTCCCGGCGGTCTGAATCGCGTTCTGAACGACTCCCCTGGGTAGAGAGAACCTACACGACACTCTCTCTATGAGTCTCGAGCACTTGATGGACGAAAGGTCGCGCCCAATCGCGTTCGCCCTCAGCTTCGAAACTCCGAAGATGTAGCTGGCTTTGTGGCCGTGCTCTCCCTTGCCGGGTATTCTTCCGATGTAGGAGCCCAGAGCTTCCAGCGATGTTCCTGACACTTGCGAGATTCCAGACGTCGGGCTGGTTCCCAGCACCAATCCGCAGGAAGGGCATGCGAGCTCCCCTCCGGCGTCCACCAGCTTCGTCCTGCACTCTGGGCACTTGTCCTGGCTGGCGAATTGTTCGTACGCAGTTAACCCTGGTCTTCTCAAGGTTCGATGCCTCCTTTGGTCGCTGGATTGATTCGGCTAGTCGGAATGACCGGCGTGTCCCGGATTGATGCAGAAGAGCATCCATTCGCCCCTCTCGTCCTGAACGGCGAATGATCCCGGGATCTGCCTCGCGCTCTCCACGTCTTCCTCGGACCTTATCGTCCCGAGGTAGGTGGCACCCCTAGGAAGGCGCCCGCAGTACCTCAGGTGGCCTCTCACGTAGGCCTCGATATCCAATCCATCGGGCTCTCCCGTGGAGAGAACGTCCGGTATTCTGTCATAGGCGCCGTTTGGCGGGCTTATGCCCTCGGCAGCCGCTTCTCGAAGCGTCTGCTCGGCTATGATTTCGTTGGGGATCCTTACCCCGTTCACGGTCCACGTGACCATGTCCGACCCGCACAGCCCGAGCCAGGTCCCGTGTCTGGGTACGCTCACGCGCACACTCGCGCTTGCCACGGGGATGATGGCACCCCAATGGCGGACGCGCCTGCGCACCTTGGCGGGAAGTCTCCCGAGTTGCCTGTCCTCGATCTTGGAGAGGAGCTCAGCAATTCCCTTCTCTAGGAGTATCCTTGCAGTCACCTTGCCCCCGAAGAGCTTCTCCCCATCCTCCACAATGGGGAGAATCGACTCGTCAAGGAGCCTGGCCAGCCTCCTTGCGCCCGCAGTGTCCCCCCTCATCATCCAGAGGGCCTTCATCCATGTCCTGTGGGGGACGTTCTCAATGTTGTAGGGGACCGAGAGCATGGCGGTCGTCTCACTCGCCCTCCTTCTCGGGTCCCTTGCCCGCTGGTTCTGGCCCCGGCACCGGCTTGGTGCAGACCCTGACCGACGCTCCGATCCCCTCCATGACCACGTCAAGGAAGGCAAGCCTGCCGTTGGTCCATGCCACGACCTCTGTCGGCTTGAGGGATTCCATGCTTGCCAGGATGTCGGCTGCAGTGTTAGCGCTGCTGCCGAAGCAGCCCCGGTCCAGCGCCTGTGCGTTGCCTGAGGCTCGGTCGGGCGGGCGATACTCGACTGCCGTGACTTCCCTGACGCCGTACCCGATGTTCACGATGAACCGGAGCAGGCCGAAGCACCGGCCGCTGGCGGTCCTGCGGACATCGATGTGCGACTCTTCTGGCGATAGGCCGAGCTTCTCAGCCAGAGCTTCCATCCTCTTCGTCACGAGTTCTTCCTGGATGCTCCAGAGCGCCGCCTCGTTGGCTGCGCCGAACCTGCTCATCTGGCTCTTTGATGCCTGACCTGTTTTCGCCCGGATGTCTGGACCTGATGAGACGGTGGCTTTGCCTTCGGCGACGGACTTGATCTCCCTCAGCATCTTGCCCCGTCCTCCTTGGGAGTCGCTTCCAGGACTGCAATCCAGGCGTCGGCCTCCTGCTCCTGCATCCTGCAACCCCTGATCGACTCAAGGGCCCTGACGCTGTCCCGGGGATCTCCCCCGAGCCCACTCTTCAGAAACCTAGGAACCGCGTACATAGGTATCTACCTCCCGCCTTCGTCCTGGCGCGTGTCCATGGTTCTACTGGAGACGGCGCACCACCTCCTCTTCTCGGCTAGAAATTGTGCAGCAAGAAATGGACAGGCTTCGGATGCTTCACTTTCTCCCCAACGGGAAGGCATGGGCCAAAAATGAGCCCTTGGCGTTCTTTCTTGCGGGTCCTCCGGTCACAGCGCGTTCCCTCCCGTGGTAGGGTTGGAACTTGGTTTCAGCTGTGGCCCGGATCTGTCAAGATCGGGGGTGGAGCCTCCGTGCATGCCATTCTTCCTGAGGCCGATAGCAGAGGAGTTGTTTTACATCCGTCTGGGTGGATAGAGGGCATCAGCATGCCCAGAGGATGGCCGTTGGTCCCGGATATTGACATCCCGGTGGATGACGGCGCGGAAATCTAACTCGTGGCTTTCTCCCGGTTCATTCGGGTGAAGAGTCGTCGCGCTGACGACGTGCATTGTAGTTGGCTTCGTAGAGAAGATTGTTTCGGAGCGCACGCTGGCGCTTGCCACTTCACACACGGTTTGTCAGAGAGAGAAATTGGTTAGACTGCCCGTAGAGTGGGTGTGGGTATTTAACGCGGGGGAGCGAGGTTGCCAAAATCCCGGGCCAGGTTGCCACATTGCCAGCCCTTAGGCCGGTTCCGGGGGCTAAAAGTGGCAATGCGGTTGCCAAAGTGGCAATGCGGTTGCCAAATTGGCAACCCGGGGTAGCCAAGTCAGAACTGGTCTGGCAACGTTGCCAAGAAGAGTATCCCCAAAGCGACATGGGCAAGGCGTGACAAGGCACCATGAACCTTGCAGAACCAACCTGCGGACGGTGGCACGAAATTCGGCCGAGGCTTGAGCACCCACGCCACCTGGTGGCATGGGTGGGTCAAAGGCGAAACGGGAGGCTGATGTCAGTGGGTTCTCATTAGGCTCTAGTCAAGACAAGACAGGCTATTCTCTCTCCGCTCTTGAGAGCTTGTACAACGGGTCCAAGAGGAAGTACCTGTCGCCATCTTTTCCAACGATTCGCAGGTCGGCGAGAGCCTTCAACGACCTGCTGAAGCTCTTGTTGTCTGGGTCCTTCCCCTTGTTATGCGCCTTTGTGAGTGACTTCGCTTCATCCCAGCCGATGTCGTGTTCAGCCACCGCGATCCCCTTGACTATAGCTGCCTCCAAGGGCCCGAGCTTGGACAGCTCCTTCTGGACCACCTCCCTGGCCGCCTCTCTTACCTGGCTGATGGCTTTCTTGTGGTTCATGCCGTCGGCCCTCTTGGCGCCATAGTACGAGAGCCAACCAGCGATGCCTGCGAACGCGCTGACGGCATCTTCCACCTCTCTTTCTTCGTAGCTGACGCGGCACGAGTCGAATCCTGCTTGAAGGAATCCTCTCGCAGTGTCACTGTCGAAGGGCCGTATCTCCTCGTTCTGGACTGGTCTGCCTAGCATCTGACTTCCCGAAAACCGTTTGAGCAGGCCCTTCTCGGAGCCCGAGAACATCATCTTGACCTTGGCTTCGTTGTAGACCACCGAGAACAACCTAGGAAGCATCGGGTCATTCAGGTTTTGAGCTTCGTCAATTGCGACAATCTTCTCTCCTATCTTCTTCAGAAACCCCTCAAGGGTCCTTATCGGCTGCCTGCTCAATTCAGCCTTGATGACGACGAAGTCGAGCTTTACGCCAACTTTCACTCTGCCGCTTTCCACTTCGTCGATTAGTCTCGTGCCCAGATTAGCTGCGGTGACCGAGGTGGAGGCGTTGACATAGATGCCGGCGTTCTCCTTCACAATGACCTTCATGATCGATGTCTTGCCAACTCGCTTTGGCCCGAGCAGGACCGGCCAGAAACCAGAACGCAAGTCTCGCTCTACGTCAGTGAATTCCTTCTCCCTGCCGAACATCAACCGGCGTTCCTCCTTGGGCCTCGTATCGAAGAACTCGCAGGGCGACCTGGTACCCACGCCACCTAGTGGCTGGGGTGGGTCAAAAAACGTTTCAAGAGCGGCGCTCACCGAGAGATTCTCCATTAACCGGACTTCTCAACGGGCATCTTTACGCGGTGATTGGTTGTGCCGCCGTTAAGAACCGTGGCAAGACATACGATTGATGACGCTCCCTGCTTTGTTGTTCCTTTACTCCCCCTTTCCATACTGGGCGATTTTCACCCTCCTCGCCTACAGGCACGACCTGTCGCGGCTCACTCATCCAATGAGAGAGCACGCCAGCCTGAAGACGTGGTGGTCTGTCTGCAGGTATCTCGGGCTCATAGGACAGAAGGAGGTCCCGAGGCCGAGTGGCAGAGGAGACCTCATCCCCTACCTCGCCGGCCTGCTTGTTGCTGCGGCCGTAAGCCTCTCCTGGAGCCTCAGGTTCTTTCCGCTGATGTGGTACAATCTCCTCACGGCTCAGGCGGTTTCAGGACTGATTCTCTCAGTCACGGCATCCAGGTATCTGGGGCCGCTCCCGAGCAGGCCGCATGCCGATGCGTTACGATATCCCCGCCTCGGTTCCAGAATCCAGCACCTCCCGAAGTTGCCCGATTCAGGAACGTACCAGGACGATCTGACGTCTGAAGAAAAGCAGCCAGAAGCTGGCCCGTTGCCATCGGGCATGCAGAAGCGGGACGAGCTCTCAGGAGAGAAGGGACCCCGGTGAAAAAGACTCTGCCAGACGGACAAAGCGATAGGAGGGTGCGCTTCTTCAATTTCTCACTCAGAAACGGGGTCGTGATGTTGACCCCCGTGTATGAAGAGGGTCAGGCGCTGATGGCGAACCTCATCCGCTCGGTCGAGACATTGAACCCCGAGTTCGCCTGGGTCCAGTTGCTCTTCGTCAGGACAGACTATTCCCTTGCTCTGATCTGCCTGAAGAACGCGATTCGGGCCTCGAAGCTGGAGATCGAGCAGCCTGCCACGGACTTGATCACCGGAGAAGAGTACGAGAGAAGAGACCTTCATCGCGACTTCTACGGGAGGGCCGACGCCAGGATCAAGAAGACCGACGAGACGGCGACCAAGCCGACCGTGACGATGGCGATACAGGGAATGTGGGTTAGCGGCAAGTCGAGCTCTCCGAGGGACCTCCCGTTCGACCACTGCGTGGACGAACACGACGCATTGGCCGCGTTTGTCTATCGAGATCCGCGACTCCTGTTGGAGCTTGTCTGCCGCAGGATGGTTGTCGACATATCCGACTATCTCTACAGATACGTCGGATCGAGGCTCGAGGCTCCCTCCTTCATAGTCGCACCGGAGGGGATGCCTCACTACGTTCACCTCCCGGCCGGGGAACGCGTGGGTTCGCTCACCTCTCTCTCATACGGCACGTTCACAAGGGGTCTCACTGTCGGGACGGTAGGAGGAGCCCAAAGATCAGGGCTTCACGACGACATCGTATCGCCTCTGGTCAGGCTGCTGAGAGTTCCCAAAATCGAGAAGCCACTTGAAGACCCCGAAATCCAGCCACTGGTGCACCTCGCCTCGGCCGCGGTCAGAAGCTTTGAGATAGTTTACGACAATGGAAGGACGGATCTCGTGCTCTCAGCCAAGTCTGTTGCTGATATGAGACGCTACGCCGACCTTCTCGACGTTGTCTACGGACAGCTGAAGTTCGAAAGAGTAGACCCATTGCCGTCCTACCTGAGGAACTTGCCTCGGCTGGTTGGCTTGTCAGAGTACAGGGAACCCGAGTTCTTCTTGGCGGGCTTGAAGAGGCGGATGAGATCTGCGGTGGGCGCCCTGATCAGGCGTTGACAGCCCTGATTAACTCCCCATCATGACTGACAATGAGCATCCCGGCAACATCGGGTTGTCTTGAACCCAAAGCAGATCTTGGATAGCCCGCTTAATAGTTCTGGCCGCGCCTCTTCTAGTTGGCTGCCTCTCTCACGGATGAAGAGATGGTCTTCCACGCGCTCTTCATAGGCGCAACCGGGGCCGGGAAGACCAACGCGCTCCTGTACTGGCTCCGCCAGCTCTTCACCACTGGACAAGTGGCCTTGGTCCTCATAGACCCACACGGGGACGCCGCGATAGAGCTGGCTTCCGTGGTGCCGGATTCCGAGCTGCGGAGAGTGGCGATGCTTGACCCGAGCTACGTTACGTTCGGCCTCAACCCCCTCTCCCTGCCCAAGGGATTCGAGGACCAGGGCAGACCACAGGTGCTGCAGAGGCAGGCGGAGGAACTGTCGATCCTGTTCTCGGACGTCTTCAACACTGACGCGGCGAACGCCCCGAGGCTGATGTGGATCTTCAAGGGTGCGCTCTACTACCTCTACACACTCTCGGACGACCCCACCTTCAAGGACCTCTACCACATCCTGACCGACTTCATCTCCAGGCCGAAGGAGCAGATTGAGAGGATGCTCAGGTCGAAGGGGCTGCAGGACGAGATAATCGCCAGCACGATCGACGCCATCTCCAAGCTGCCCAAGGACGCGTTCTCGCCAGTGATCAACCGGATATCGAACTTTGTCCTCCCCCCGAAGTCGATAACATCCAGGACCTTCTGCTCGAGGACGACCCGGCTCGACCTGGACGAGATGCTAGTCCCGGGGAGGCTCACGATCTTCAGGATACCGAAGACGCTGCCCTTCGACTTCAGGCGCCTCATCTCCGCTTCCATCGTGATGAAGTTCTACTTCGCGGTGGAGAAGAGGGCCCTCAGGCTGGAGCTGTCGGGCGAGGCGCCCTCCGCAAGGACGCCCGTGGTCCTGGCCGTGGACGAGTTCCAGAACATCAGCGACCTGAAGCTGCTCGACACGATCCTCTCCCAGTCCAGGAAGGACGGGCTGTACCTGTGGATGGTGAACCAGAACGTCCAGCAGATTAGGCAGGACCTCTTCAGCTCGATAGCCGGAAACGTGGGCCCCGTGCACGCCTTCAGGGTCGGGCCGGAGGACGCCGGGAAGCTCGCGGAGCTCCTCTCCCCGCGCTGGAAGGACGAGGTCAGGAAGGCGCTCGTCTCCCTTCCCGACTACACCTGCATCGTGAGGAAGAGGCTACACGGCGAGGACGTCGGGGACAAGCCCCTCCTCCTCGAGCCCTTCCCCAAGCTGAGGGACCCGGTGAGAAGCGCCCGCAACGTGATCGACTACATGAAGTCAAAGATGGAGGAGAAGTACGGCGGGGCCCATGAGGCGGCGGACCTGGTCTACAGAGGCCCCTTCGACCCCGGAGACGAACAGGACGGCTCCAGAGTGCCCTTCATGCCGATCCACTGGAGGATACTCACGACAGGCTACCTCAAACTGTTCTCGGACGCAGACTCGCTGGAATTCTCCCGCCTCAGAACCGAGTTCTACACGAAGTACACATGGACCACGACCGCGGTCCAGCAGGCCCTCAACGAGCTCGTAAACGCCGGGTACCTCACGCTTCGCTTCCAATACCAGAGCTACGTGATGATGGGCAAGGACGCGTACGGGAACCCGATCATGCTCCCGCCCGATCCAAAGGTCGCAGACCAGATGGACAGGGCGAAGACGATCATCTACAACCTGACTCCTCCGGCTCTCGAGCTGTTCCAGGTCAAGGTCGGCCCTACGAGGGTGGGAGACCCGAAGCACGTCCGCATGATAGAGAAGCTGCTCAAGGAGGAGTACTGGCCGATGGGTCACTACTGCATTGTAGACTGGGGCGAGACAGGGGGCGAGAGGCCTGACATCGCGGTCCTGACGCCCTCGACGATCATGATTTTGGAGAAGGGAAGGAAGGATGAGACAAGGGCTCCTGACCCCAACACCTGGGATTACTCCTCGGTGACGGCCGTGGAGGTGGAGATGTCTCCGGGGAAGAACAGCGATCAGGTGAAACAGAACTACAGGAAGAATGTGGGCGGGTACGCAAAGATCAGGTTCGTTGTCACGACGGAAAGCGACGATAAACAGGTCCGGAGAATCCTCTCGGAAATCAATGCTGACCCGGCCAAGTACAGAGTTGACAAGATAGACTTCGAGAGTCTTAACGTAATCTCGCCGGGAGGGAGGCAGGAACCGACAGAGGGCGCCGAGTCGGAACACGACTCTGGCGCGAAGGCTGGAGCACAGCCTGATGGTCGCGAGGAACCGGGAGCCACGGGCACACGAGAAGAACCTCCTAGGCCCACGGTCGGAAGCGAGAACAACCCTGAACAACCGAGGACCGTGGGGCAGGTCGAATCAGGTCAGCCGCTTGGGACTGTCGAGAAGGCGCTAATCAGGTTCATCCTGGACTACGGCTTCACAAGCCGAGAAGACTTAGTGGAAAGGTGCAGCCAGGCCGGAATGAGGATCAGCGCCAGGTCAGTTTCCAGACGCCTCAAGTTCCTTACGGAAAAGGGCTTTCTGAAGAGGACAGGCAACGTGTATACGCGGACAGAGATGTCCGAAAAGGCTTCGTCCTAATCGCACAGTTCCATGGTTGCCCCACCGAAGGAGCAAGGCGTCAATTCCTCTTGGCGCAAGGTCGTAACGCCGCTGCGCGCCGTCGGAGACTAGCCTGACGATGACCTTTCTAGCGGCCTGGCCTCAAAATGGGCTTTGGCCCTTGCGACAGCGTCTGTGAATCCAATCAAGTCGGACTTCTCCAGCGGCATCCGAAGCTCGGAGGCTAGTCGAGAGACGATCTTCATTTCGAGAAAGACGGTACCGCTTTCCCCAAAGATTGTAGTGAGACCGTCATCGAACGCGGCCGGATGACTTCCCAGTTCATTCAAGTTCACCCCCAGTCTCTCGAGGTGCCAGACCATGGCCCTGTAGCCGCTCTCACCGAGCGCGCCAGAGACGACCGACTCGCAGACTTCTTTGAGGAGCGCCTCGAAGTCTGACATCGTAACGGAAGCAGTCAGGGGCTTAAAACGACGGACAGATCAACCGGAGGGAGTACCGTTACCCTTCCAGATCTCGATGGTCAGGTTCTGCCTTGGCCTTGGAAAAGCTCGATGTATGGATTCCCAACAAAAACTATGAACTGACCGTCCGCCGAGATGTCCATCACGGTGTATCCCGAGATGCTTTCCGCCACAGTCAGGGTTTGCAGAAGTGAACCGTTTTTCATCACAAGAATCTCCGGCGGTGACGACCACGTAACCTCAGTAATGACATAAGTGCCATGGGCGCTTGAATCCGATATCGGGATCGTATCTGGAGGATATGACCAGCCCGAACTTAACTGCGTTATCGCCCCTGTCAGGCCTACTCGGTAGAGGCCGTTTGCTCCGGCTTGAACAATTACTAAGCCAGACGTCGAGACGAAGACATTGTAGACATAGCTCCAAGGCACCGTAGAGTTGAGCACCCAGACTGGAACGTAACTCGTCCAGTTGCCCTCAGAATCGAGGATCGTTGTTGTGGTTGTGGTGGTTGTGGTGGTGGAGCTGGAAGGAGGTGCTCCGCACTCGTAGGTCGTGGAGCCGCTTGTGCAATGACCGGAAGGACAGGAAGTGGTAGGCACGGAAAAGATGTAGCTGTACGATTCGTTGGTGGAGGGGTAAGGGTAATCCGCGTTGACAACTCCCCCGACGCTGAGCACGAACGTAGAGCCGTCTGTGACGAGGTTCGCTCCCGCGGATGGAGACCAAGAACAACAGATTTCGTCTACCCGTGCGCCAGGGCTGTACACCCCGAACGGATACTGGCTCAAGTAATCCCATCCCGACAAAGTGAGATTTCCGAAGGTATCGAAAGGCGGATACGGGCTCCCTGAAGTGTTGTTGTAGCCGTAACCTCCCAGACAATAGAGCGCAGAGACGAACACACACGACTCGCCCTGATAGAAGCCCAGTTCCGCGTCGTGTGGTACGACCGACGCGCCGAATGCCGGGCCAACGACTGTCGCGTTCAGCATGAAGCCTGTGGAATTGACTGGATACAGCAAAGTGTCGTTCAACCAGTATGTATCTGGATACGAACCTCCGATCCCCGCTTGACACTCCAAGCCTGCGGACACACCGACGCATGCGCTCGAACCACCTCCGTTGCCCCGGACCCAAATCGAGTCACACGCGGAGTTGTGGAACCAGTCGTAGCCACCGTAAGGCAGCACGCATTCACTTGGCATGCCCGTCCCACCAGTAGAGTTCAACGGGAAGGTGTACTCCCAGCCAAGCTCGGTGAGACAGGCCATGAGAGAGCCTACCACTCCACAAGACTCTGCTACCGAGTCGAATGCGTTGTTCGCGTCGCCGAGGATCGTCCAGTTCCCGAACCCGCCCGTGGTCAGCGGACTCGACGTCCAGTCTCCGACCTGGTCCACGCAGTACATGTATTCTGAGTAGCTCGTGCAGTCGACCACTTCCCCGTTCGTGCCTGGTCTGCAAAAGGGCTCGGCATACGCGCAGGCACTGGAGTTCGTCCCTTCCCATGTGGATATCCTGCCGGCCACGACTTGGCCGAACACGGCGCTCGACTCCGGGTAGGAGTCGGTGACGCAGAAGTCGTATCCTGCGTTGTATGCGCAGTAGAGGGCGTTCCCGCACTTCGAGGAAGGGAAAGGAGCGTTCTCGTTCCACTGTCCCGCAAGGGAAGGCTCCAGACTGGCAGAAGAATAGCAGGAAGTTGCCGTCGCGGTGTCAGGATCGGCGTCGGAAGCTGATGTGCCGCTAAACGAACCCTGAAGGCTCGGCGATGCTGGAACAGACGAATCGTCTTCAACGTACGTATCGGAGGAAGCAGAACTGACGCAGGGATTCCAGAAAGTGTTACCGAGCGACGTGACGAAGCCGACCAGGCTGCCGGGCGCCGCACCCGACACTATCGAGTCGTACTTCTGAACGCAGGCCGACCCTCCACAGCTTCCATTTGGGATCAAGGATTGTGCGAGGACCGACGCGCCGGACGGCAGTGACAGGTCCTCCGGGAAGGTATAGACGGTGCCGTTGGCGAACTTCAGGACCACCTCCTTCACATCGGAGGAGACTCCACCCTTGTTGGTGACTGTGAGTCCGGCCGCGGGCATGCTGTACACGAGACCCTCCGCGCCTTTCCGATTCAGGAGCTGTTGCGCCTGCTGGGCGCCCTGACTCGACTGCTCCTGAAGTGACGACATGTACTCCTGCGCCCCTATCGCGGCCACGAGGACTATGACGAAGAGTATGGTCCCGATCACCGAGGCCACCCCGCGCCTCCTTGCGGAACTGAACTTCAACGACTATTCGGTCTGTTTCTGCTTTTAACGGCTAGGCGGGGAGAGCGACGCTTTGGAGGGACGCCTGCGCACCCGATGAGCTGACGATTACACCGTAGGACTCGCCGATGGCGAATTCACTGGCGTTGACGATCGTGATGGTGGCCAGGACCGACTGCCCGGGTGAAACGGTCGCGTTTTCCGTGATCGAACTGTCCCCCGTCGCGCCTGACACGAGGGACGGCGCCATGGAGGAGCCGTCGGCGATGTTGGTAAGGGTGACGTAGAACTGGGAATCCGAGATTCCCCCCGTCGTGCCCGCCGTCGAGATCGTGAATGAGCTGAATAAGACGGTCCCGGTGTTGGCTACGACCATGCTCTCGATTGCCTGATCCAGCCCCTGCCTGATCGAAGCGTCTGAGACCGAGATGGACGGTCCCTGAGAGACGGGTTCGTACTGGGTTACGGCTGAGAAGACAAGCACCGTGACCGCGGTCACGATCCCAATCAGGATGAAGACCTCGAGGTAGGTCGAGACAGCCTTCCTCTTTCTAAGTTCCAAACTCTATTTCATCTCCGTACGCGTTGACCAGCAGGATGGTCTGCCCCGACGCGTGAGCGCAGGTGCCGAGGTTCAGCGAGTAGGTGGTCATGCTTGCGGGCGCGATGTCGCCGTACCCGGTGCCGGAGTACAGCAGGGTGCCGTTGATGAATATCTCCGTGGGGTTCATGCCGACGGATCCGAAGTTGTAGAGCGCGAGGGTGGCGTTTTCTCCCTCGGTCACCCCTAAGTATGTCTCAGTGCAGGAGCCGCTGCCGGGTGCGATCACGAAGTAGACGAAGGAGACCTGCTTGCCCGCCGAAGCCTCCTGGACCTGCGCAGCCAGCGAGCCCGAATAGGTGGAGAGGTTGAACTGGTTGATGGCTGCCGAGGCGACGAAGCTGCCGAAAGCGAGCGTGACCCCGACCATCATGATCGCGGCGTAGAGTTCTGATACGCCCGACCTTCTCTTGAGTCGCATATCTAGGAAGGTCCTTGGGCCTTAAAACAAAAAAGGGGAGGGGCTAAAACTATCCTCTAGCCCCTTCTTCTATGGTTGGACGGACGCAGAGGCGGACGCGGTACCCATGATGATGCTCAGTGTCTGGGCGACGCCTGAGCCCTGGACCGGCATCCCGCTGGGATTGGTTCCAAGCGTGAGTGGGCCGTCGAGGACGAGGGTGGTCTGGGCTCCTGGTGTGAGTGTGATGGTGCCTGCATTGAAGGAGAGTGAGCTGTTGGTGCCTCCCCCTATCGCCCAGCCGCTGGGTGACGATGTTATCGTGCAGGGGGCGCTACATGCTGGTGCCGTGGTTGATCCGGTGTTGGTGCCTGCGAAGGTGACCGTGCACGTCGAAGGTGTGCACGTGATTGTGCTGGTTCCGGTGTTCTTGATGGTGATGGCGAAAGCGGCGGGACTGGCCGCGGCCGACGAGCCTCCGGTCAGTGAGACCGCCACGACTTGGACGGAGGAGTTGGTTGTTGCTGAGCCGATTAGGCCGAAGATGGTCGCCGTCACTATCCCGCCGACCGCGAGGACAGCCGCGATGATGATGAAGAGGTCGAGACTCTGCGAGATTCCTGAACGTCTGCGGATTTTCATCAGGGACTAGGTTGGAACCAGCTTATAACGGACGGGCGGGCAGAAAACTGATGGTGCAGGATTTGGGATTTGAATACAGCATGCTGGACGGGAATTCTTCCTAGCTACCACTCATACTCTGGTTCGTCTTCGTCTGGCTCGATATACTCGTCCACTTTGCGCAGGGTTGCCGCCCGTTCGATTCTTCCTTCAAGGCTGTCGAATGATGGGAAAGTCATCGAGTAGTCCATATTCGCGGTGTGGATAACTAGCCCAGACCCAGTAACGCCGACTGGCATTCCAAGGGCGAATTCGGTCTTTCTGAGTTCGGTATATGAAACTGGCTGAAAGAGACCAAGAGTACGCTCATCGATGGTTATCTCGCCGCTCCCGAACCATTCCAAGAGCTGCGGGGTAAAGGCAATGAATTCGCTTCCACTCTGAGCTCCCATCCCTGGTCCCAGCGTTCGGATCGTTGGTAAGGCAGACGGTATGATCGACTCGACCATTTTCTGTAGGTTAACAGTTCCACGCCCGATTATGTGATGTGCCTTAGGATGCGTCTCTAGTGTCTTCTCTGCATAGACGGGTAACTGCCAGGGGGTAGAGGCGGACGGATAACTCACACTAATAGTGTAATGATAGTCTGGTTCTGGCGTCTTCATGACCAGTTTGAAGTCCAAGCCACTGCGACCAGCCGGGATGAGCATGAATTGGTCTCCAATCCTGATGCGCGGAAACGGTCCCCAAGGCGACGCCAATTCGACTTCGGATACTATGTCGGTTAGATTTAATCATACACATAGCAATGTGCGGTCGCCGGGATTCGAATCCACGAACCCCTTGTCCTAGGGGACTAGCATGTCCTCAACTGCCACACTCCTTCAGACGCCGAAGTGGAACAGAGAGGCCAGGTTGAGGGCGGTCAGGGCGTAGGTCGCGACGACTGCGATGACAACGTTCAACGACGCCCTAAGCGTGTTCTTCACGGTGAAGTCGGTCATCTTGGCCCCGATTATTCCCAGGGCGGCGGCGGAGACCACGATCAGGAGGTCTGACACCTGGAAGAGCTGTGGGGGGATGGTGCCGATCGAGAGGCTGCCCAGGTGGGCGGCCGACAGGCCGGGGCGCACCCTGCTGCTGAACGAAGTGAGCACCGCGCCGATGAACGTTATGCCGAAGGCCAGAAGCAGCGGTGAGATGTAGGAGAGCATCATGTACGGGCGCATCTCCGCCTGGGTGTTCCTCTTCATCTCGACGACCTTTGTCGTGTAGGCCGTGAGCTGGTACACCGTGTCGATGGTCCCTCCGCCCGAGCGGCTCATCTGCCCCAAGATGAAGAAGGTCATCCGCCCTAGCCTGGTCCTGGGGTCCACGCTCACTTCGTCGAGCGGCGTCCCCGTCTTCAGCTGCGCGGCGAACCTGGAAAGCAGCCTGTCGAACGAGCGTGTGTACTTGTCGTGGGCGGCGATCGCAAGGACCGCCCTGTTCAGGTCGTACTCCTGCCTCTTGAACTCCATCACGTCCTTCATGAACTCTGGCAAGGCCTCGTCGACCTCCTTCGCTTCCCTGCGCTGCTCCATCACCGAGTATCCGTAGACCGTGAAGAAGAGGAAGAGCATCGACGCAGCCCCGAGCCAGAGCTCGCCCGTCAGCAGGCCGAGGGCCAGGCCGGGCAGGGAGAGGAGGAGGCTCCGCACGGGCGCGCCCGTCAGCGGCTCTTCCCCCACTGGCTGCATCCGTCCGGCCATGAAGACGAGCAGGATGGTGAACGTGGGGACACCGATGATTGTGAAGGCTGTTAGGCCGACCACAGCTGTAGCGGGCGAGAAGATTCCGAGCACGAGGAGGAGGAGGGGAAGCACGCCGAAGACGGTCACCATCAAGCTCCCGATGATTCCCGCCCTGCCGGCATACATCGTCCAGCTCTCCTCGAGCCCACGGAGGAGGGACCCGCTCTCCCCCATGAGGTAGGAGGGGATGTCGCCCCCGCTCCTGACCTTGGCCGTGTAGCCGTAGAGGAGGGTGCTGAACTTCTTCGAGGGGTGGTATGACGCCAGCCGCTCGAAGGACTCGTTCGGGTCCATGCCGAAGACCTCCACGTCCCGCTTGACCAGCAGCGCCTCGCCCCTTATGGCCCTGAAGATCCTGGTGTCGGCGACGTCCCTGAATATCGTGTACAGGGGGACGCCGGCGCTGCCGAGGACGTTCACTAGGATCGAAAAGAAGGGCAGCTCCCGCTCGACGCCCTCCAGCCGCTCTCCGCGCTTGCTCCTGAGCTGCACCTCGGGGTAGACGTAGACGAGGGCGGGGATCGCGACCAGTAGGGCCAGGGGGCGCCAGACCAGCAGGCTCAGGAAGGCCGCTGCCGGCACCAGGGCCGCTGCGGTCATGATCGCGTTGGTTATCGACCGCGCGGCCATCGTGTAGGGGTTACCTATGACCCCGGCCTGCGAGAGGAGCAGGGAGAACCTCTTCGCCCGGAACTCGGCCAGCTTCTTCAGCCGGCCCCTCGCCGTAACGAACCTCACGAGCCTGTCCTCGGTCAGCGGCTTCAGGGAGGGCCTCCGGACGCGTTGGTTGACCTGCGGCCCGCTGTCGTTCCTGGGAAGGCTCCGGGAACCGAAGTCACGCACGACAGAGTAAGACAGAGCGACGAGGGCCCCTGCTCCCGCGCTGAGTAGAAAGATCCTCAAGGCCTGGCTCTCGACTGTCGCGAGGTTTGGGACAAGAGAAGACGCGTACAGAGAGAGAACGGCGAATGCCAGCATGGCCATGTAGGTCAGGCTGGTTCTCGGGCTCACGACTGAGGCCCCCCGGCCGGAGGCTCCTCGGCCGCCTGTGGCTCGCGCGGGAACTCCCTGGCTAGGTAGCTCCGCACCATCGCGGAGAGGTCCGCCGGCGAAAACCCGCCGTTGCTCACGGCGTTCGAGAGGTAAGCCGCCCGACTCGTCAGGTTGCCCAACACGTGGGAGGCAGTCCACCCGAAACCCTCTGCGATCAGCTTGAGCCTGAAGCTCCGTTCCACGACCTCCTCCGGGGTCGTGGGGGAGAACGAGTCGGCTGCGTGGTCGTACTTGAAGACGTTCAGGATCTCGTGACCGTTCGCGCCCACCGGCCTGATCTCGTTGACGCTGACCACCCTCCTGACGACCCTCCCGTCCGGCAGGATGACCTTCCTCGTCGTGGCGATCGCGGTGATGTCGCGTACGTGCCCGGCCGCGAACCTCATGGGAGGCGTGGTCACGCGCTGGACGCACCTCTCCGCGTCCTCCGCGTGGACCGTGGTTATCGTGGAGAAGCCGAGGGTGATTGCAGCGGCCACGGTCTCCGACTCCTCCCCTCTCATCTCTCCGAGGCTGAGTATGGTTGGAGAGAACCTGAGGGCGAGCTTGAGGAGGTCGGACAGGTTGTACTCGTACCTCCCCGAGGTCGGGGAGAGCCCGGCCCTGTAGCCCCTGGTCTTCAGCCTCTGCCAGTGCAGGTGGTCTGGGAGGTTGATCTCGAGCACGTCCTCGGCGGTGACTATCTTGGCCTTCGGGTTCATCATGGCCAGGATGGCGTTCATCAGAGTGGTCTTGCCGGACGACGTCTCACCGGCGATGAGGACGTTCGTCGTCTTCTCGAGGAGGAGCCAGAAGTATGCTGCCATGAGCGCGGAGAGGGTCTTGTGGCTGGTGGAGGCCTCGTCGTACTTCAGGGGGGCTTCGACCGCCGCCCCCGGCGGGGCGGCCCGGAAGGGCCCGACCGGCTCCGGGGCAGCCAGCTGCACCATGGTCAGAGGATTCTCCTTCTGCTTCCTGATCGTGAACGTGGAGCCCGGCCTCGAGATCTCGTCTCCCAGGGTCACCGAGACCCTGCGGTCCGATGGCCCGTGGAGGGTCACTTCGAGAGAGGGCTGCGCGAGGGAGACGGTGGTCCCCCCGAACTGGGCCATCCTGCGGATGAACGCCTGGAGCCTCTCTTCGCTCCCGTACGAGATGTTGGTCTCCATGAACATGTACTCGGAGTACTTTCGATGGAAGATCCTGACGGGCTTGTCCCAGCGGGTCAGCGATATCTCCTCGATGAGATCGTCGTTCACCAGTGGGTCGACCTCCCAGAAGCCGGAGAAGTCCTTCAGCAGGTAGTAGAGGAACTTCCGGTGCGCCTCCTGGACAACGGAGAGGAGCCCAGCCCTCTCGGCCGTCTCCCAGAGGTACCTTTCAAGGACCTGTTGCGGGGTGCCCGAAGTTTCGACTGGTATGGCGTTCCGCAGGTTGTCCTTGAGGAGGTCCAAGGCGCGCGTCTCCTCCTTCGTGAGGAAGGGGAGCCTGATGATGCAGCTCCCGAAGGAGTCGTGGTCGACTATCGTGAATTCGGCGGAGGCGTCGGGCTCGGCATTGGAAGGTACCCGGTAAGAATCAACTACGTCTCCCTGAATGGTGAGCGGAGCGGGTTGCTCTAGCTCAATGGCCTTCGCGGCGACAGATTCGGTCCGCTTGCTCTTTCCACCAAAAATCCCCATGTCACTACGCCCGAAGACCCGGTTTGGACTTAAAACGCGGCGAGCGGAAAATCCAACGCAGAAGCCGGCCCGCCACCAGGATATCTGCACAGCTCCACAAGTAAACAGCCGTCAGCACCGGGAAGCTGATTGGAAGACCTGCGACGGCTAACTGGACTCCATGCGTTCCAAGGAGAAGGACGACCCACACATCGAAGAGGTAGAAACCGCTGAGGGAGAGGACGAACACGAACCCCAGACGCATTTCAACCCTCTCCACTCTCTACTCGTTCCCGCCCGTGGCCGCTTCGAAGAGGGTCGGCCCCAGCTTCACCGCTGCGACAACGCCGAGTACGAGGGAGACGAAGATGAGGAGGGCATTGAGGAGGTTGAGGAGGTACACTGGCAGGGTGGGAGAGGTCCCCCCGACCGTAGCGGGGAGAACCCAGAGAGTGCAGACCCCACCCGCGCTGGATGCGCAGCCGATGCCGTACCCCACAATCGGCAGCCCGGCTCCAGTAGCGCCGAACGCGCTAGCCACCAGGTAGATGAGGAATGACGCGATGAGGGGCACCATGAACAGCATGGCGATTATGAAGGCGTGCTCGAAGAGCGCGCTCATCGAGCGGCTCCGTCTTGCGCTCATCGCTTGTCGACCCTCCTTATGGTAATCTGGTCCGCGTCCCAGGCCACCGCGACCTTGTCCCCGGCGGCCACGCCGAGGCTCCTGAGCTGGCTGGTCAGCGTGAGAAGAAGGCTCGACCCCGCATGGGCGACGGTCGTGATGACTCGTTGTTTCTCTTCTGACATCATCAGACTATTTCGAAGATGCTTTTAACGGGAAAGTGGGAGAACCCGCACCCTTCACGGGTTGTATGAAAGCGAGCCATTCATTGGCCCTTAAGTATGCGGAAGGCACAATATTCTCAGGAATGGAAGCGCAAAAGATGCGGAGGGTCCGGCTGGACAAGGGCCTGCCTGAACTAAAGGAAGGAGTGTCTGCGGCGGGCTTGGGTGAAGGATCTCTGACCCTGACGAACGACACCCTCATTTTCACGGACAAGAACGGACGGTCGGTGGGATGCGACTTGGGCACGATGAGGAGCATCAGCATCCCCGAAAGGCGCATCCTCGCCGTCGCATTCTCTGCTGGGGGGAAGATAGAGACGCTGCAGTTCGACTTCAAGTGCGAGATACCGCCCCATGGGACAGATGGGTCTGGTTCCGTTACTGAGCAAAGGAGCGAGACAGAACGCTTCTGTGCCAGGCTCCACACCCTAGTGCCCGATGTTCCGGTGGTGGGCTACAGGACCATGAGAGATGAAGAGTGGAAGGAAAAGATGGCAGGTGTGCGGAAGATCCTGGCCACAGAGTACAACGGTCCTTACGGCGAGAGATACTGGGAGACCTGGAATCCCGTCAAGGAGTTCATCACCAACACTGATTGCCACGAGTTCATGTGGACCATTCAGCAAGCCATGGAAGTGAACCAGTTGGACGCCGACTGCTTCCGGAAGGACTTGGAGATAATCGCACGTGGTGAAGTGGTAGATCATCCGAAGGAAGAGGTGGAACAGTACCTGAAGAACTGTGAAGAGACCCTCAGCCCTCTAATCGCGCGCTACGGGGAACTGCGCGTCTGACCCTTCGACTTCGCTAAGCGTCTCTTTGCCTGACCGCTAGACCTGAGTTTTTGGCTTACCGTGGGCAGTACGAGCCGCATTCATGTTTGTTGCAATACGACCCAGCGCGGCTTCGTCGTCCTTGTACGGGCGAAGCGACTGAATGAAACGGGCACCGACTGCCGCCTTTGTCTCTGGCGAGACCGACTCAGTGGGAGACATGCCTTTCATGCCGAAGGCGCTTCTGTGCTCATAGGCATAGTTGTACGCCCCAGCAAAGTCATCCGAGCGGGCGAGCCGCTGCAGAGACTGAACTGCCTCTGGGTGGGCGTTCTGGCCAGGGTCGAATGCCCTGAGGCCCTCCGACACAAGACCTCCTGACGCAGGAGACCCTGCAAAAATCGGTATCGCGCTACCAAAAGCCTCGCCCGCCTGGCCAACGGCTCGCAGATGGATCGCCGCCTCCTGTTCCGCAGCCTGAGCCTTCATCACGTCTCCCGCGCCCGTGGTCTGCGGCATGACCATCCTCATCGCCCTCGATGCCTGTGACCCACCTACGGCTGCCGTCAGACCCGTGGCCCCGACTATCGCCGCGTTCTTGATGGCGGGCGCAGCCCCGAGGCGGGCGAACGTCCCGCCGAATGAGCTCAACCCAGCTGTCAGCTGACCCCCAAGCCCCTTGCCCGCCGCCGCTGCCGCGCCCATGGCCCCGGATGCAGCCTTTCCGCCGGCGATGGCGCCGCCAGCCGCGGGCACTGCTGCTCCCGCCCCAACGGCGACTCCCACCGCGCCCGCCGTCATCGCGGTCTGCGAGACGGTCTGCATCAACGTCGCTGTGAGGGGGGCGAAGACCGTGGGCATCAGGATTATCGCGAAGATCGCCGCTATGGCCACCCAGTTGGGGTAGGGGCCGATCGCCTCCTGGAAGTAGCTCCCGGAGAAGTGTTCGATTATCTGGAGCGCCACCCCAGCGATTATGGCTGACATGATCGCGGCCAGCATCAGCCCGAAGAGCGTGTCTTCGACCATCTGGCTCAGCTTCTTGGTGAACGGGATCATCTTCAGGGCGACCGCCAGCGGGAAAGCCGAGACCATCACGGCGATCAGGAGGATCCTGACCGTGCCGAGGAAGTAGACCATCAGGTAGGCGATCAGCTCCATGACCCAGACTGCGAAATTGATCAGCGACGCCGTGATGATCGAATCCCAGGAACCGCCCTTGGTGGCTGCGTTCCACAGGTTCTGTATCGCGACGCTGTAGAACTGAGGGGACTGGGGGTAGGCTATGATCGTCTGGGACATGTAGTTGATCACCTGGGCGACCTGGTCGTACACGAGCGGGAAGATGAGGACGATTATCACTGCGGTGATGACCTGCATCAGGACCTGCGACATGCCGCCTCCCTGCTCCTTCTCCCGCCCGCCCCCCAGCCCGGTGAACAGCATCAGGGCCGCCCCGAAGGCGATGATGATCAGCGCTATCACCATGATGAAGTTGTAGATCCCGGCTACTGGAATCACCGGGCTCGGGTTTCCGACCTGGTCGGTAGGGGGGACCGTGGCCCCGAGCATCGAGTCGTTGATCAGGGGAAGCTGAATTGCGAGGAGGTAGGTCGGGTTCCCGCCTTCGCTGTTCGAAGTTATGGGCTGGCTCTCTCCGATGACGGCGCCGCTCTGGTCGTAGGCGTAAATGATGCCCGAGACCAGACTTGCGCCGAATACAAGATACGGACCCTCGGAGATTGAGAAATTGGCCGTGTCAGTCGATGGGTAGTCCGTCAGCGATGATGGACTGAAGTTGTTGCTGGACAGGCTGAAATTCCTGGGAGGCGTAGCCAACTCGTTGAGTTCCTTCACTTCCACCCATCCGCCAAAGTGAATCGGCCCTCCTGACCACTGGCTCTGACCGGTCAGCTGGACGGTCCCCGATACTCCGACGTAGAGGAGGTAGGAGGTGGACACGCTGACGTCATAGACGGTAACCACGAATTCCCGTTGTGGTTGCGCTGCCTGGGAGAACGCTATCATGATGAACGGGGAAGATATGATCAGAACCAGGACGAACAGCCTGGCTGCTTTCACGTACCCTTTCGCAGTCGACCGGAAGGCCGACCTGATGCCCAGGTTCATTCACCGGTTGAGCGCTTCACGTCTTAAAACGAAGGAGCAGGAAGCCTGCGTCATTCACGTCTTCACGTCCTTCGGGGCAGTCGAGAACAGCTTCTCCTCCCTGCTTCCCAGCCTGTTGTGGAACGGTATCCTCCCCTCCCCCGTCACAAGTATGCCGTCGCCCGGGCGCGCGTTCAGGGTGGCGTCCCTTTCGTCGTCGCTCAGAGTGAACTTGTCCCTGAGTGTGTCGGCCGCGGACTTCTGATCCTGCCTGAGCAGGTACTTCGTCGCGCAGAGCTCCACCACCTCCCTCCCAGGGCCCTCCTTGTCGCCGACGCCGAAGAAGTCAGACACGAGCTGGGTGGCCACGACGAAGAGGAGGTTGTGGCGCCTCCCCGTCCTCGCGATCTCGGGGATGTACTTCACGGCAAGGGGGAAGTACATCCTCCCAGTCGAGGGGTCCTTCTGCATGAAAGCCCACGCTTCGTCCAAGACGAGGGCCTTCTTCCTCTCCGCAGGGACCCTCTTGAGCTGCTGCCAGACGGCCGACAGGGTAAGGAAGGCGGCCGCGTCCCGAGTCTTCTCGTCTGGGATGTCGTGCAGGACGAAGACCATCCTGTCGTAGATCTTCATCTCGCCTGTGAAGAGGAAGAGATAGGGGTCCAGGTTAGCCTGCAGCCTAGTTAGGAGCAGGAGGAGCCTGTCCCGCGTCTTCTGCGGCAGCTCTTCGCGGTCCACCTCCTTCTTGAGCCTCTGCAGGAGCTCGCCGACGCCGTTCACCTCCTTTTCGAGCACCGCGAGGTCCGCGTACAGCTCTGGGTCCTCGTCCAGCTTCGTGAGCGACGCGATGAAGTCAGTCGCCATCCTCTTCTCCGGGAAGACCGAATACGGGTCGAGGCCGGCGCCCTCATCGCGCTTATAGTGGTGCACTACGCACTTCGTTATCCCGGCGAAGGAGTTCTCGTAAGACCCGTCCGGGCCGATAGAGTACTCTGGCTTCACTATGGCGTCGAAGACATAAAGCATCATGTCCGGGTTCTTGAACAGTAATCGGGACATCATCGATTTGATCTGGGTGGACTTGCCCGAGCCGGTCGAACCTAGGATACTGACATTGAAGTTCTCCTTGTCGTAGAAGTCGTAGACGATGTACGCCCCTGTCTGGCCGTTCTGGCCCACGACCACCCCCATGGGGTCGACGATGTCGAGCCCGGCGAACGGGAAGAACGACATCGCAGTGGAGCCGGTCAGGTAGAACCACCGTCCTGTGGCCCACCCGGGCCCCTTCCCCGTGAAGAGAGGCCTCTGCAGGTACTTCGGGTGGTCGACCTGGCACATCAGGAGGCCGGTCAGCACCTGGTTCATCCTCTTCCTCTTCTCGCGCAGTTCCTCGAGCCTCTTCGCCCTCAAGACGACGCCGAACCTCAACTTGAAGAGCCGCTCCGCTCCGGCAGCGATCAGCTCGGCCGCGAGCTTCGACCTGGCGTACTCGAGCTCCTCCTCCTCGAGGGGGGCCCTGCCCTCGTTGATCCTGACCCAGCGGCTGGTCCCCACTGAGATGTAGTGCCCTCTCGCGATCTTCCCGGCCTCGTACTGGTCCACGGGCTCCAGTTCGACCCTCACCTCGTGGGCGATGTCGTACAGCCTCGTGAGGAAGCCGATGCCGAGGCTCCCGCTGAGGTTGGTCACGTTGAACGCCTGCACGAAGTTCAGCTCGGAGTCAACCATCATCAGGGGGAGGATGGTCTTGACATCCACGGCCGGGACTGAGGGGACCCTGACGTACTTCGCCCCGATGTAGGATATCGCAGGCTCGAGGGAGACGCCGCTCTCGATGAAGAACCTCTTGTACGGGTTGTCCCAGATGTCTCCCCCCACGTCGACCTCTCTCACGTCGCTGAGAACCCTGAAGGTCACCGGCTCGATGAGCGAATGGAGGAAGCCAGTGAAGCCCCTCCTGACGCGCAGCTGCTCCTCTGGGGAGAGGGTCCAGTAGTTGATCGACCTGAGCTCGTAGTTGTACTTGGCCATTGCTTACTTCTTCACCTGCTCGAGGAGAGTCTCCTTGCCCTGCGGAAAGACGGCTATGGATTTCTGGAAGACAGGTTCGGCCATCCCCTCGGCCCTGATGATGAAGTCGTGCGTCCCGATGTCCTTGGTCTCCGGCTTGTAGAGGAACCAGTACTGGGAGGAGGATGGCGTCACGATGCACTCTGCCAGCTGTCTGGAATCAAGGAAGGCTGTGAGCTTCGTCGGCCTTCCCACGCGCAGCCTCCCCGCCACTGTGTAAGGCGTGGGGTCGGTGAAGTCCTCGACCGGGAGCATCTCCACGTCTTCCTTCTTGGCATCCTTCTCGGCCTCGGGCTTCAGCGG
Organism: uncultured archaeon; assembly: GCA_963796355.1. Classification (GTDB taxonomy): domain Archaea; phylum Thermoproteota; class Nitrososphaeria; order Nitrososphaerales; family Gagatemarchaeaceae; genus UBA183. Next base: position 910,692 of record CAWCLD010000002.1, on the reverse strand, counting down.
AGAGGCAACGGCCGCGGGCTTCGTCCGGGCCCCGTAGCCCGTGAGCCTGTAAAGGACGACGAGCTCCAGCGGGGTCATCTTCACCCGCTTGGATGATATCATGAACCCCGCCAGCGCGAAGACGCCGATCACTCCGGCCTTGTAGATCAGGACAGGGATTGGGACCGAAATCGCCGCCCCGACCGCGAGCGAGAGGAGCGTCAGCAGCAGCGTCCTCGGGGAGAGGTGGAACCCGAACAGGTAGATGCTGTTGGTCTCGAGCCTGGAGTTGATGCGCCACCAGACGGCGCTGTCCTGGGGGGCGTCTGCCAAATCAGACGAGGACTCACGACGGCCTTAAAACGAGCGGAATGATCAGCCGCCCTCTTCTCGGCGCGCTTCCCTCAGCTTGAGCAGCGACGATAGGGCACCGATTCCCAGAAGGATGACCGTGATCAGAATGACGAAGTTCCAGGATAGGAGGGGACTGGATGAGACTGTGATCATCACGGGAATCCCCGCTATGGTGGTCTTCGCTCCCCAGGCGTTCACCAGGGTCACTGTCATCGTCCCGTCGTGCACGATGGGTATGGCTGCGGTGTAGAACCCCAGGTAGCCTGGCGGGGAGAACGAGGTGATGCTCGGAGTCGTGGGGGAGAGCGACATGTTCGTCAGCACAGTCCCTTCGCTGTCGACGGCCCACAGGCGCGTCACCCCTCCGCTCTGGGGGCCTATCGCAAATGTGAGCAGGCATGTGCTGCCCTGTGTGGCTGGCGGCTGCGACAGTCCGATCCCTACGCCCTCCGTGTTCACATAGACCGTGGAGTTTTGACCGTAGATGAGTTGGTACAGGTTCGTAAGCTGCCCCGGCTCGTACGTGACCGGCTGATTCGGGTTGATTATCGCGCCGACGGGAGATGCGGCCCACCAGCTCGCATAATCAATCGGAGCCTCAGGTAGCGTCGAGTTCGCGAGTAGGGTCGAATTCAAGGGCAGGATTAGGTTCTCGTACAGCGGATCAAGGTAGTAGGCAGTCGCGCTATCGAAGGGCAGCGACGGGAGGATGCTGCCGTTGACCAGGAAGAGGCTGAACCTGTTCGGAATGCCATAGGAGAACTCGCTACAAGTCAGCCACGGCAGGGGCGCATTCGTGCACGGGGTCGTCGACTCTCCTGCCAGGAAGGGTGACTGGCTGGTGAACTGGTACGAGGCTCCGCTCAGCTCGCTGGAGACGGTGATGTTGAACGACGGGAAGGCACTGGCCCCTATCGTCGCCAGGTTCGTCTGGTTCACAAGGTAGGTGACGGTCCCGTTCAGGTTGGGTTGTAGCTGCTTGAGGATCATCGTGTAGTTTGAGGGGTAGAGGTCCTTCTCGAACGCCTTCAGCACGGAAGAATCGTTCCCGAAGGTGCTCTCCACCTTCCCGATCAGGTAAGCGTCGAGCGGACTAGGGTTCTGGGCTGTGATGGTCACGTTCGCGGAGAAGTCAGGGCTGCCGTCGGCGTTGTAGAACTTGAACATGAGGTAGCCGTTGTACTGGATCGGCTCGTAGAGGTAAGTGGTGTTGAAGAGCCGCGTCGTGTTGCTGGCGAAGTTCCTCGAGTAAGCCGAGCTGGTGAGGTTGTAGTATGTCATTTCGTCGGGGACGTACGCCTCGAATTCGGTGAGGTTCCCCATGAAGTAGTACTTCTGGACCCGGTCTTTCCAGGTGATCATGGGGTAGTAGGTCAAGTTGTTGTATTCGGTCTGGTTATGCAAGTAGCTGTAGGATATGGAGACGGAGTAGTTGTGGAACAGGAGGTCTTGGCCGATGCTCGCGTTGACAAGGCGCAGCGTCGTGTTCCATCCTGTTGTCGCGAACGCGAAGTTGTTGATGTAGGCCTTCTCCCTGGTGTCGTTGCCGTTGATAACCGGGGCAGTGTTGTTGTCGCCGCCGTAGGAATACCCAGGATTGTTGCCACCGTACCTGACTAGGGTGACGAACGGCCTTGCGTAGGTCGTCGAATTCTTCGAATTGTAGTCCATGTACGTGAAGTAGGTGAAGGAAGGTGAGTACTGCACCACCGCGAACGGAACGGCGATGACAATGTGGGCTATCGACATCCCGAGCCAGTTTATCGCCTCAAAGCTGAGTGTCAAGTTGTATGGCTGATAGGGAGCGTTGAGAGCTACACTGTAGCAGAACATCCCCTGCCTGATGCCTGGATCACCTGGTGCGAAGGTGCTTACGGTGGTCGATGATGAGTTCAGGAGGGCGAGGGAAGACAGGGGGTCCGAGAACACGCTGACGTTGATGTCCTTCCTGGCGTCAGAGAACTGGAAGGTCGCGTTCCACTGGATGCAGAACGAATCGTTCCTGTAGAAGGAGCCGTCTGGGTTCCTCAGCACGTAGCCTGTCGCTCTGTCGGTCACGTTGACTATCCTGGCTGCCACCTGCAACTCGAGCTGGATCACCGTGACCTGCTGGGTAGTAGTCACCGAGGATTGGGCATAGGAGGTCGAGCAGGATGTAACCGTCGAAGCCTCGGTCGTCGTCGTGGTGGTGGTCGTCGAAGTGACGCACGTGGTGATCGTGATAGAGAACGAAGCGGTTGCACTGATGGTGAAGCCGCCGGTGGAGTTCCCAGTCACCTTGAAGCTAGCCGAGGTTCCTGATGTCTCAGCGGTGAACTCACTCGTGTCATACGACCACGTCACCCCGGAGAGAGCTGGACCAGCTCTCAGAGCACCCGGAGCCGCAGCTGGCGGAACCGCTTCCAAGGGTGATGGAAAGGGCGATGGTGAACTGGTCCCCAGGGTACAGGCTGTCGTCGGGGTTGGCCCGGGTGTACGTGATGCTAGAGCTCACGCAGTTTCCATAGGAGTCACAAGGGTCGGGCGCGCTACGATGCGGGGCGATGGTGGCGAGTCCTGGTGCCAGTAGAACCAGGCAGACTACGAGGATCAGGAGTGCCCTCAACTACAGACAGACGATGTGTCGGGCTAAAAGAGAAGGCGTCGACTCAACGAGGAGGTCGGGTTAAATCCACCCGCCCCGTACTTGGATATGAACAAGCGTCATCCGAAGCCGGCCACGCGTGAGTCACAACGACGAAAGGTCGGCGGTTCGCAGCCCACGATTACTCATTGCGTCGTATGCAACTACGAGTCCAAAGCCGATTTCGACGTCTGCCCAAGGTGCAAGGCCGAAAGGATGTCGGTTCTTGTGTTGAAGCGATCCTGAAGCGGATTCGGTCACAAAGTCCCTTCAAATAATGGACAAGGGTTGTCCGTTAATGTTACGGACAAGGGTTGTCCGTTAAACCGCACTGACGCTCTTTCGTCCGTCTACTCTTCTCGCAAGCCAGTGCTTCTTCAACTCCTTCATGTAGAGTTCGAACTCCTCCTGGCTCCAACTCTCTATGCCGGAGATGTCAAAAACCTCGAAGTCTGGGTAGTGAATGAAGAGCCGGCGAGGCATCAGCCTCGTGACTTCGCTCTTCACGGTGTCTAGAAACTCGTCAGTGAGGACGTATTTCATCCTTGGCATGGACCTCGTTATCACCCGAGAATCTATCAGGGCATCGAGGACCCTCGTGACCTGCCTCTCGTTGAAGGACGGCCCGCGGAGACTGCGAGAGTCGAAGAACACGCCCTGCACGAGCATCTCGATGGCGATCGCCGCGGCCAGCCTTTCCCTCGTGCTCTTGGGCAGCCTGCTTGTCACCCCTCTTTCTCTGGTATCACAGGATACACCGTGCCGATCACCTTCCCCCCGGACATCTTCTCCCACACGCCCTCCTTGAAGTCAAAGCGCAGCTCGATGGCCCCTATCGTCTCCATGGGCTCTCTGAACTTTGCCGACAGCGACTGCTCGACCGCGTATGTTTCACCGCCGGCATGCTTGACGAAAGCGTAGAACTGCTTTGAGCAGCGAAAGCATCCCAGCGCTACCCGGCTGACCGTATCTGGAACCGCCGTGCTCCTCTCGCCGTTCGGGTCGGGCGAGATCACCGTCACACTGACGTCACCTTCCATCCTGATCATGTTTTCGCTGTCGCATTGGGGGCACTTCACCATGATGATGCCCCTCTCGTGAACCTCCAGCGTTTTTTCGACCGCGTCCCGTTTTGCTTTTCGCTTGCTGCTCTCTCCCTTTGACCCTCCAGATTTAGGACCTTGGCTTGCTGGAGCCTTCTGCGCTTCTTGCTTGTAGTCAGGGAACACCTTGGGGAACCACTCGAAGACGTCGGCCTTCTTCCGGTCCTCTACAGCCGCTTCAATGCTGTCCCCCCTGACTCCGGAGCCAGCCGTGAACGAGGCCGTGTAGTAGAACTCCCGCTCGTCGTCGATCCTGCAGAGGCGCTCGAGGTGCGCCAGCCTGAAATGGAATCGGGCCGCGCCCTCGATCTCGTGCAGCTTCCTTAGCTTCTCCTCCCCGAGCTTCTGGGCCACGGCGAGGAGGCGTTTCAGCTCTTCATCCAGGTCCTGTGAAGCGATGGAATCCTTGATTCTTCCGATCCCAAGGACTTCCTCGAGGACGGAAAGCCCCTGCCTCTCGCCCTTCCCCTCGTCGTTCTCCTTCTTGGCCTTGATGAACATCTGCAGCTCGGAGATGTTGGTGTCGATGTACGCGCTATACGTCGCGAAGCGTTCGTCGCGGGTGCTTTCGTAGAGGGACCTTAGCGCAAGGTACCTTCTCACTCCGACGTACACGTAGTAGCCTTCCTCGTCTCCCCTCAGCACGAGCCGGCCCGGATTGAGCTGGCCGTTGGGCGTGTTCTCGTCTGCCGCTGACTTGATCGACTCCGCCAGCGAGTTGACGTCGTACCTGAAGCGAAACGACAGTCTCGGATGAGGCTGAATCAGCTTGAGCGGTATCGCGGAGACCTGCGTTGGCATGGTGCGCGAATCATCCCTGCCAGGATGCGAGCTCCGGCACGACGACGAGCGACCTTACCGCCGAACGCTTGAGATGATACTTCTCAACTATCAGGTCGCTCAGGGAAGGGGGAACGACGGATTCGCACGCCTCCAGCAACGCTTCTTCAGCCAGCTTCCTCGGCGACCTCCCCCGCCCATCTCTCAGCTTCTCGACGAGCCTCGCGGCGTACTCCGCGCTGACTCTCTGCAGGAGAGCGGTCTCCCTGAGGATTCTCTCGGTCAGAGGTAACTTCGCGATCGAGTACTTCCTCAGCAGCATTCTCACGTCTGGCTCGTTGCCGGGCAGCCGACCAGAAAGCCGGGCTTGCTCTAGCACCTTGAAGAGCTCGAAGTTCGTCTCGTCAAGGACGAGAACGAAGCTAGTTTGGTCGAGCGGCCTGACCCTCCTGCTGTCGTATCCTTGCCTGGTCATGTTTGCATTCTTCAGCTCGACCTTAGCGTTGCCGTCCTCTATGTAGACGGGAATCCTCAGCTTCTTGTAGAGGCCGCTAGCGTGGGACTTGAACGCCCTTTCCTGTCCGTCCACGAACACCTTCACCTCCGAGGCCAGGGGATAGACCTCGATCACCAGGTCCTTCAGCTGCCCCATCCGCTGATGCACTCTTGAGATGCAGATGCCCACTTCGACCATGTTCCTCCCCAGCTTCAGGAACTCCTGCGCGACGGAGACGACTGCGGCATCGGTGGGCCCGAGCCCGTCGAGGAGCTTGACCGCGATCCTCTCCGAATTCTGCTTGACGGAGTTCTTCACTTCGGGGGAGGCGTTGAACTGTTCCACCAGGGACTGGATCTCCTTCCTGAGAGGCGCCATACCCTCCTCCTGTTGCATCGATAGCGCGTAGGAGCCGTGCGTCCGAGGGCCCACGCTCCTTCCGAGAACCTTGGAGAGCTCCCTCCTGTCCAGCGGCGCGGCGCCCACTGGGCTACCTCCCTCGCGGAACCCGCCCCCGCAGTTGTGGCAGAAACCGTCTTCCAGCGGGGAGCCGCACTCTTCGCAGAGGTCGAGCTCTTCGTTGCGGTTGACGCCCATACTCGAGGATATCAACCCAGCTTTTAAGACAGGCAGGGCGATTACGCAGACGGCCGCTTCAGGGACCCGGTTTCCCGTTAGCATGTCTTAGCATGGAATAGCAGACATTATATTAAGTACTATGCTAGTGGGTGCTGACGAGGAGAGAGGGGGACGCCAAGTAAGAACTCCGGATACATGAACCTGAGCATCGCCGTGCCGGTGTACGACCGCTACAGGCAGACGTACGAGAAGAAGAAGGAGCAGCTCACCAAGAAGGGGATCACGAGCTTCGCGGGCTACGTGACGAGCATGCTCGAGGAACTGATGGAGAAGAACGAGATCTTCGCAAGGTACGCCCCATTCATGGAGGAGTTCGGCTACGACGAGGGGAACAGCACGATATACATCAAGGACAACCGGACCAACAGGGTGGCGGGCGTGACGATCCAGGGCAAGGACCTGATGTGCGACGTCGACAAAAGAAACGACTGCGTGCACGTGGGGTTCACGTACGCGCTCCCCCAGGCATACAGGGTGATGGAGAAGCTCGGGATCCGCCCTCCAAAGGTGAAGGCATAGCGGCCGTCATAGGACCAAGACGCCAGAGTGTGCCGGCATCTTTCTCAGGCACGCGGAAGAGCTGGAACGCCACGAGATACCTGCTGGCGAGCTCGCCTTCACGACCAACCTATCCAAGGCGCCCGAAGATTACGAGAGCATGACGGTCCAGCGCGCGGCTGTCAGCCATCTCATGGGGGAAGGGGTCCAGCTTCACGCCGGCGAGGGGATAAGGTACGTCATCACCGGCTACGAGGGCAGGGACTCGAGGAAGGCGATGCCGCTCGATTTGGTGGGGGATGAAAGCGCCTACGACTCGAAGCGGTACATTGTGCTCCTGGCCCAGACGTGCTCCTCTGTCTTGGAGCCGTTCGACGGCCGGTTGTCGGCATCAGGGCTGCTCTCTCTGTACGAGGCTCGAAAGAGCCTGCCGCTGGCATAAGACAGGTCGCGCGCGCGCGACATAGCATGCCACAAGGCCATGACATACTTCTGCAGAAAACTTGAAATGACCCCACAGGATGCAGCGATACTGTTGGGAGTGGGAATGGATTTGACAATAAACGAAATACCGGACAAGCCAAACAAGGTAGTTAGCGACATGGTTCCCATGTCAATATTCCAAAGGAGGGACTTTCCATGACCGTTCAGTTACAAGAAAGAAAAGGTTCCAGAGCGAAGAGATTCATCGATCTCGACGAGAAATATGGTGCCCACAACTATCACCCGTTGCCTGTTGTGATATGCAAGGCTCGGGGTGTGTGGGTTTGGGATGTGGAAGGAAAGAAGTACATCGACATGTTGAGCTGCTATTCCGCGATAAACCAAGGGCATCTACATCCACGCATCGTGAAGGCGGCGGTGGACCAGCTCCATAGACTCTCTCTCACCTCCAGAGCCTTTTGCAACGACCAAATGGGGCCATTCCTAAAGAAACTGTGTGAAGTCACGGGAATGGACGTGGCACTGCCCATGAACACGGGAGCCGAAGCTGTAGAGACATCAATCAAAGTTGCGCGACGATGGGCTCACGAGACGAAGAAGCTTGCTGAGGACGAAGGGGACATCATTGTAATGGAGGACAACTTCCACGGTCGCACGACCACGATAATCAGTTTCACCAGTGATCCTGATTCCAAGAAAGGGTTCGGTCCCTTCACTCCCGGTTTCATCACAGTGCCGTACAACGACATTCCAGCCGTGGAAAAAGCGATTACGCCGAAGACGGTGGGCATTCTAGTGGAGCCTATTCAGGGAGAGGCTGGGATCAACGTGCCTTCCCCCGGATATCTGAGGGAGCTTCGCAGAATCTGCGACGAAAACAAGATTCTCCTGATACTTGACGAGATTCAGACAGGCTGGGGGCGCACCGGAAAGATGTTTGCTTTCGAGCACGAGGGAATAAAGCCTGACGTCTTGTGCGTCGGCAAGGCCCTGGGAGGAGGACTGTATCCTGTCTCTGCTTCATTGGCAAGACGGGACATAATGGATGTATTCACGCCGGGTAGCCACGGCAGCACGTTCGGAGGGAACCCCCTTGCCGCAGCCATAGGGTCAGCAGCAATTGACGTTCTCGTGGACGAGAAACTGGCGGCCAAGGCAGAGAAGATGGGGAATTACTTCGTGGCAGAACTGAAGAAGATCAAGTCAAAGAAGATCAAAGAGATCAGGCACATGGGACTCCTGATAGGGGTCGAGTTCTATCTGGGTCGCAACGAGACGGTGCGGCCGATCTGCGAGAAGTTGATGGCCAAGGGAGTCCTCGCAAAGGATACTCATGAGAAGACCGTCAGGTTCGCACCTCCACTCGTGATCACGAAAGAAGAAATAGACTGGGCAATACGAAGAATCAAACCGGTATTCGAAAGCGTGTAACCCCGCGCGTTCCGTACGAGGGGTTTCATAAAATGATTATGAGGCCTGGAAGGTACGTGTAGAATGCTCCTGAAAGAAGGAGTGCGCATAACAGAACCTGAGGTACCTTTTCTCGCCTGACAAGGGCCAGGTAGATCACATAAAAGAAGCCGAGAATGACAAGCACTCCGACAACCCCAGAACCTGCATCGCTGCTTCTCTTCTTGTCGTCTTGACGTTGGAGAAGCGGGAAGCGGCCTGAACGTACTCCCTAGCTGTCTTGCGGGGCACTCCCTGCTTCATCGGCTTGGTTTCAGAGACGATTCCGCTAACGAAGCCGAATCGGAGGCCTCCGATGACCCTGATTCCGCCGTCTTCGATCAGGGCCTTCCTCCCATCCGAGTTCACTACCCCGCTCAGAAGTTGGATGTTGTCGTGGTTTCCGTAAATCGCAAAGACTCTGACACGACCTGCAAGGTCGAACCATTCCGACATGGTCCAGGCGCTGCCCTAGTCTCCCAACCCTACGATGGCTTCCGGCTTAGTCCGCTTGATGGTCTTCAGGAGCCAGTCAAAGGCCCCTGATTCGTCCACGCCGTGGTGCGAGCCCAGTTCGTAGTGTATGTCGCTGACGACGAGCGCTCGTGTAAGCATCTCCAACTGGCTCGTCTCTGCCCCTTCCATAAGAAAGAGGTTTTGGATGTCTATCTGAAGCCAGCCACGCAGTCCAAATCCTCGAATCTCATGGAGAACGAGAACAGAGCATTCCTATCGCAACGGGAGGGAGAACATCATCGGACAATCGGGTCTGTTATTGAGATATCTAGGTTGTCGAGGGCTATCTTGATCTGCTTGCGGAGCTCGTCTGTACCCTTGGGGTCCAGGCCGTTCGTCCTCGAAACATGGGAAACCTCTTTCCATACGGTATGGAATACCATCAATTCTCCGATTGCAACGACCATTGCTGCGTCCGCGCGAGAAGAGATAGTAGCACCGGACCGGACCGGACCGGACATATCGCTTATTAGTCTCAGTCTCCAAGCCGCTCTGGCCCCAAATGAGAGCGAAACCTGCTGCGTCTGGCAGAGAGAATACTCGACCCGAGGATTCCCCGTCAAACTCGAACCATGGACTTCATCCTGCCGTAATGCAACAAATGGAAGTTGTGCCGGCAAGGACTATCAAGGGCACGGTCATAGCATCGTTCGAAGGTGCTTGCATTATTGGACAGGGAAACCGAATCGAGATTCGTCAAGGGTACTGGGTTCGAAAGTTTCTTCGGGTCGCGGTCTTGCGGAACTTAGATTCCCAGGTTACCTACTACTCGTACTGGCCGTTCCTTCGAGCGAACAACGAGGTTAAACCCACCACTGGTAAGGTGTCAGACGTGGTTGTACACAACGCTGCAGAAAACACCGTCACGGGCCTTCTTGTTTCGTTCAAATTCACTGCTGAGTGAGGTGTCGAAAGGACTGACCCTTTCGTGGACGCGACGGAGGTGGCAGCTGCCCGCGCTCCCACTCTCCTGTTCGTCTCGCCGGGGCCCCGCCGACTATCACAGAGTTCGACGTGGTGCCTTGTGAGCATCGATTTTACAGATGCACTCACCATTTCGGAGACTCTCGCAATCGTCGCCAGTGTAGTAGTCCTCATCCGACAGCTGAGGATTCAGCAGCGACAGCAGGGATTCATGCAAACCAACCGTTTAGCCAACGAGATTCAAAAGATCGACTCGGTCATAATGCAGCGGCCGTTCTTGAGTAACGTCTTAGGTGAAATCCGAGGCACGAATGACAAAGCGATTCAGGAGCAGACAATGGTGTACCTGTTACTGAATTTCGGTGAGATGCTCTTTTGGTTATCACCAAAAAAGCAAAAGCTCCTTGACAATGAACATTGGGAGCCCTGGAGTCGTACTCTTGATCGTTGGCTAATGCAGAAAAAAACAAGGCAATTGGTATTAGGTTATATCCTGCCCAACGAGTTGTACACCCAGAGCTACAGGAACTACCTTTCCGAACGCATCACCGCTACAAAGGCGCAATACGACAAAAGCCAAAACACTGGAACAACTCCCACCGAAGGTTCAGATCAACCATGAAAGCACATGGTTTCGTTGCAGCCATCATGTCGTTCTCGCTAGCAGTCGGCTACCGCTCTTACTTGCAACCAAGAATATCTTGCTAGGTCGGCGGCCTAGAGCCTTCAAAGCCAAACCCCGCTGAGGTTTATCCTCTTTGCAGCGCTGCCGTCATGCAGTGAACCCCACCATAACCGCCGGTCAAGTTTGTGAGTGGAATAGTGCAAACATCGATTCCGTGGTGATGGATTTCCTTCTTGTGGGGGAAGAATTCGCGGTTGTTTTGGAGTCTCTGATAATCGCTCCTCGCCTGTTCGAGCAATTGTCCGTAGCGGTGCGGGTCTCGTTTTGCTTCCGACTCCAGATTCTGGAGCACGATCTTGGCGATTCTCTCAACCTCAATCGTGAGTATGGTTCCATCCTTGATGCATAGGAAATCTGAAGCGTAACACATCTGTTCTAGGGTTGTGAGGTCTATGATTGCGAAGCCCTTCTCTCTTACGTAGTCGTAAAGGTCCGTCTCTTGCTTGTTCTTTCTGTAAAGGTTGTCGCCCTTTCGCTGGTAGACCTCCACTCGCGCCCTTCTTAGCAGCAGTTCCGATCCGACAACCACTCCGCTACTCGCGACGTTGAAGTAGGTATCAAGGTGCATGTCTAACATCGGGTCGCCCCCTTCTTCCTGAACGAGGGGATGGCGTGGATGGTGCACCACCCCTACCTCGTCAAAACCTAGGCCGTGCTCCAGCATCTGCTTGACGCCGGAAGGGTTTGTTCTGTCGCCCAGACCTACCAAGGCGAAGTCCTTCATTGGGATAAAGTCCCCACCCTCAAATAGCCCTGGTGCGTGTGTTTCATGCGTTATTGTCTCGCCCAAGCTCTCCCACAGTAATCGGGTTAGCCTTGGCTCGCCGCGTCTTTGTGGCTTAGCCATTCTCGAAAGGAACATACCCTTGTCTGTGATCGCCTGCTGGTCGCGCATGAAGTAGAGATTGGCAAGAGGCATCCTCACTGTCGCATCGAGATAAACCACTCTGGCACCTCTTCCCTCTTCCAAGCGGAGTTTAGGATTAAGTAGAAGAAGGTTGAAGAAGTGCTCAGGTCCGAGAATAGATGCACTCTCGTTCATCTGCGTTCTGGCATGGTCGGCTTCGATTTTATTACCTACGAACTCCACATTGGCGGTGGCAATTGCGGTGAGACGGTCACGAATCTTGGGATCTCTATCGGCACTCTCTAGTATCTTCTCTTTGAGACGGACGACTTCAACCTTGAACTCGTGCCCTAGCTGGTACTCCAGCCTCTCGTGTTCCTTTAGTGCTTCGCAACGATTGAACGGCCGCTCGTATAGTGAGGCGTAAGGGGCTAGTAGGCCAAACCACATCTCGATTCCCGGTCTGTGTATCGCCACTCTGCGTAACGTCTCCCACTCGGCCCTTGCCCTTGTCGTCATTACTGCGCTGAGCACCAACAGAGTCCGGATATCAGCATTCGCATTCAGTTGCATTCTCACCTGCTGACCTGCGTGGGTTGCATTCATTCTTGAAGCGATTCCGGGTTTCCAGCGTGCGCACGAGCTCTTAGGGAATGCTCCCAATACAAGGTGGGGCTGTCCTACTTGGAGGAGAGGGATTTGACGGGAGCCTCAACGCAGTGGCCAATACCTTTGGCAGCAGGGCAATCCCTCGGATGAGATTATGAGGACTTTTTCAAACGGATGAAAGGCCAACTGAATACGACCAGCATGAAGGTTGTCCACCTCGGCGAAGGGGGACAGGCCTGGTTCGCGAGCCTGACTAGGCTCGACGTAGGCCCCATACAATTAATACTGCGCCTGTGCCGGTCTGGCCTCAAGAATGGCCTCAAGAAAGAAGATCGGAGTCGTAGGTGCTACCATGGACTTGGGCCAGCAGAGACGCGGCGTAGACATGGGCCCAAGCGCGATCAGGATAGCAAGGCTGGAGGATCGCCTCGAGGCCCTCCACCACAAGGTAGAAGACTTCGGCAACATCCTGGCGTCGGACATGGCCACCGCGAAGGTGGGGGATCCGAAGGTGAGGTACCTCGCCGAGGTCGTCAAGCAGTGTAAGATGATCGCCGACAAGGTGTCGGCCTCGGTACACCAGGGTTGGTTCCCGCTTGTCCTCGGAGGGGACCAGAGCATCTCAATCGGGACCTTTGCGGGGCTGGCACAGACTGGGACGAAGAGAGGGATAATCTGGCTCGACGCTCATGGCGACTTCAACACACCTGACACGACCCCTAGCGGGAACATCCACGGAATGGCCCTGGCGACTATCCTCGGCTATGGTCACACAGAGCTTACTAGACTAGGAGGCGTATCTCCCAAGGCACTCGAGGGGAACACCGTACTCATCGGGGGACGAGACTTCGACCCCGAAGAGGCAGAGGCCATCAATAGATCGAAGATCAGAGTCTACACTATGAGGGAAATCGACGAGCTCGGTATGAAGGAAGTAATGGAGGAGGCCTTGAAGAGAGCCGGCAGGGGCGTAAACCAGATTCATGTCAGCTTCGACGTGGACGCCGTCGACCCCAAGGAGGCGCCGGGGACCGGCACATCGGTCAGAGGAGGTCTTACTTCCCGCGAAGCGCAGCTCGCGATGGAGATGCTCTGCGACTCCGGCCTGGTGACCTCGGCAGAGTTCGTCGAGGTGAACCCAGTCCTCGACGTATCCAACCAGACTGCCGAGCTTGTCGTCGAACTGGCCCTTTCACTCTTCGGAAAGAAGAGAACGAATCGCGCGTCCCCGAGCAGCTCAGTCACCTCATGGTCACCAACGAAGTCAAGCCCACCACCGGTAAGGCGGCCGACGTGGTCGCACACAACTCTGCAGACGAGACAATGACAGACCTTCTTGTTTCATTCAGATTCACTGCGGAGTGAGTGGCGAGGGGAGAGACTCTCAGGAGTTACTCCGGTCCCTGCTAAAGTAAACAGACTGAAGCCATCCTCTGATGTTGAAGGGTAAGGACTTCCTAGGGCTTGCTTAGCTGATTCCGCCCGATCTGAGGCTGATTCCACGATAATAGCATCGTCCATGGATAGTGAGGCTTCGGGGACCTCAGAAGCTACCTATCGACGCGAGAAAGCTGTAAGTCTACTCATTGCCTCATGAAGTGTTTGGTTCTTCTTCGCGAAGTTGAATCGAACTTTCTTCCTCGCCATCTCCATGTGCGCGTAGAAACTTGAACCAGGGACAACCGCGACTTTGGCGTCCTTTACAAGATGATGCGCGAATTCGATGTCCTTCATCGAGCTTATCGAACTAAAGTCGACGAGGACATAGTACGCGCCTTCTGGCTCGAGTGGCTTGAAACCAGCGTCTCTCAGAGACTTCACCACGAAGTCGCGCCGCTCCTGGTACCCTTTCACAAGCTTGGAATAGTACGACAGTGGCAGTTTCAGTGCCTCGACCCCTGCCCGCTGCAATGGAGTGGGAGCGCAAACCGTTGTGAAGTCATGGATTTTCCTGATTGCGTCGGTGATCTCCTTGACAGCAATTGCATAACCGACGCGCCACCCCGTCACGCTGTACGTTTTCGAAAGACCAGAAATTGTCACCGTTCTGTCGTGCATGTCATCTAGGGCAGCAATGCTGATGTGCTTCCTTCCATCGTAAGTGATGTATTCATAGATTTCATCTGTTATTGCCAAGGCATCGTAATCGACGCAGAGGTCGGCTACTAACTTGAGTTCACTCTTGGTGAAAACCTTCCCAGTGGGGTTGTTCGGAGTATTGATTATGATTGCCTTGGTGCGTGAACTGAAGGCCTCTTTGAGTTTTTCTTCGTCGAGCTTGAACTCAGGTTCCTTGAGCGCTACGTATCGCGGTCTAGCTCCAGCGATTATCGCAGCAGGAACGTAGTTCTCGTAGAAGGGTTCTGGAACTATTATTTCATCGCCAGGGTCAGTAACGGCGATTATGGATCCAGTCATTGCTTCTGTCGAACCACACGTTACGGTTACATCTGTCTCTGGGTTCGCCTTGATTCCGTTGATGCGTAAGGCTTTGTCCGCGATGGCTTCGCGGAGCTTTTCGGATCCCCACGTCAACTCATACTGATTTAGGTCATTTTGAATCGCGTTAATGGCCGCTTTCTTGACTCTAGAAGGCGCTTCGAAATCGGGCATTCCCTGAGCGAGGTTGATTGCGCCATACTTATTCGCCAACCTAGTCATCTCCCGAATTACGGATTCCGTCATGGATTGCGCCTTCTTCGATATGTGCACCCTTGATGCTTTTGGTTGCAACTGAAATCGATTCCTATTCCACGTGTAGAACAGGATAATCAACTTAACTGTAACAGCCGAAGTAAGGCCCAGTCCGTGGACTACCTTTAACTAAATGGCTAGCGGCCCTCCGCCTCAAGGATGAACACCCTTCGGCACAATACAGCCACAACTAGGAGATTGTCAAGGTGGCGAAACCTCAAGCATGAGGAGCAACTTATCATGAAGCTCTATATGATGAAGGCATACGTGAATAGGTCTTCCCACCTCTCGAAGGTTGACCTGCAATTTGCGAACTCAGAGAATTTCGAGAAGGGATCAGATGCGGAGACCGTCCGCTTGAGTATGAAGGGTGTTAAGAAGGCCTGGGAAATAATGAAAGTCCTTTCCCTCATTGACGAACCATCGCATGAAGTGGCACGACGTGATACTCTCCCTTCTTGGCTGCGGACAGCCCCTCCGGCATCAACTCTTAATAGAAGCACCTCAGACAGGCTGTAAACAATGAGATTCTGGGTACTCGCTCAGGCAAGGCAGGAAGACCCCACTCTAGCGAAACGACTTGAAGATCTCCTGAAAACGTCTGCGTACAATATCTGGGGTGACTACGACGTGATTCTGCGGTTGGAAGCGAGAACAGAGGTCCTGATGCGCTCGAAGCTACGCGAAGTAGGAAGGATGGTAGGAGCTACTAATAGTTTCTTTGTGCTCGAGCCCGACGAGAGATCAGGCAAGAGGAAACGGAAGCCATTCGCTTTCATCATGATCAGGGTCGCACCCGAGGAAGTGGACAACGTGCTGAATATGCTACTGCAGTCTGAAGAGGTCCAGTCAGCTGAAGTGGTGGCAGGAGTGTATGACATAATTGCGGAGGTAGCGGCAGAAGATGAAGCGGAATTCCTGTCAGTCATGAAGAGGATTTGGCGCAGTCAGACGGTACCGACAATGAAGACAACAACTATGCCTGTTATTAGAGAGATCTAGAATCTGCGGAGATCGTCGGAGGCTTTGGGGATTCTGCGATGGATACGATTTGACTCGAATGCCTCTTGTGGAAATGGATCTAGCAGTGAACACTTCTGATGACGATGCGACTTGCATTCCGAAAGCGAGGGCTGCCTGATGTCAAGACTTCGCATAAAGCATCTGACCACAGACCATGACCTTTACAAGGAGGACATCGAGGAAATCTTTGCCACCACCATAGATCTTAAGGGGAAAGCTCTAGTTCACGAAGACTACGAACCGCTTCGAAACCGAACCGTCGTTCTCATCTTTGAGAAGCCATCGTTAAGAACACGCCTCACTTTTGAGGTAGCAATCGCTCAATTGGGTGGCCGCGCCATTTTTCTTAAGGCCTATCCACGAGATGGAGCGGACTTGCATCTCGCAGAAGGAGTGGAGGACCAGGCAGAGGTCATCAGTCGAATAGCTGATGCCATTGTCATGAGAACCTTTGAACATCGTCGGGTGGAAGAGATGGCTCATTTTGCCGGGGACGCGACACCTGTCATTAACGGTTTGAGTGATGACGTTCACCCTTGTCAAGCCCTCACGGACTTCTATACGATACTTGAAGAGAAGGGAAGACTTTCAGGATTGGAACTTGCATACGTCGGGGACGGGAGGGCAAACACGGCTCATTCACTGTTGCTTCTATCTGCGCGAATGGGAGTTAATATCCGGATTGGATGTCCTCCTGATTCAAAGTACACGCCAAAGGAGCAGTACCTGGACTGGGCACGAGAGGATGCCAAGAAGAGTGGGTCGAACATTCAAGTCGTGCACGATCCTATACAAGCGTGCAGAGGTGCGGATGTGATCTACACAGATACTTGGGTATCAATGGGAAGAGAAGAAGAGAAGGAAGAGAGGCTGAAGATCTTTCCGCCGTACCAAGTGAACCAGAAACTGGTCGAGGTTGCAGATGACGATGTCATGGTTCTCCACTGTCTCCCTGCTTACAGAGGTTTGGAGATAACTTCTGAGGTCATGAAAAGCCCTAATTCTCGCATAATGGAACAGGCTGGAAACAGACTTCATGTACAGAAAGCGATATTGACGCTCCTACTCTCTTAACTCAGGCAAGCAAGCAAGACTCAGGCAACAATGCAAGCAAGTCTGAACGCCTTTGAATGCAACATGTTCGCAGACACGTACACCCACTATCAGTCAGTGAACATCTCTACCTTTTCGCGGAGTCGCCTGACAAGTTCTTTCAGTATGATCTCCGTGATTTCTGGATCCCCTTTTCTGATTCCTTGGAAATCCCAGAATGATAACTTGAAGCACTTCGTGTTGTCTGTTGCAGTTACATCTGCTGAACGCGGTCCTCCGTCAAGAACTGCCATTTCCCCAAAGAACTGACCTTGGCCAAGCTCGGTCAATACCCTGGTACCCTTCTTGGCCTGAGCGCTTCCACTGAGAACGACGTAAAAAGATGACCCAGTATCTCCTTTCTTGACTATGATGTCACCTGTGCGGAACGAGTGAACAAACCCGCTGTCAGCAATCGACTTAAGGTGTCTTTTCTTGAGACTTGAGAAGAGTGGAACTCCCTGAAGCACTCCGACAATTTCGTCCTTTTCCTTTTTGTTCATCTCATTCACGCGGAGCAATGGCACCCAATCTGTTCTGACTTGGGTTACTTAAGTGTGCAACTAACGCCACCCAAGGTATCCACGCCTTCACTGTCCAAGAATGGGGACTGTTTCTAGCCGTCAGGCACGCGGTCGGAATTCCGCGGTTCACGCGTATCCTAAATAACACCCACAGTTCTACGGACACGTCGTTGGCAAGGATGGGGTATGGAATTCACTCGGACGGGTTTCTTCAAGAGAAGGATTGTATGGCTTGCCCAATAGAAGATTAAGGTTTGCGACGACATTCTGCTTTGACATAGTCGGAGCCTCGAACAAACCTCGAACATCAGACGAGCAGGTGAAGAAGATTAACGAAACCATGCGCCTCTTCAAAAGGTGCCAGTCGTTTCAGCGCTTGAAGAAGCGCGAGGTTCAAGACCATGACGATGGCTACCTGATCGACTGCGGGGATGATGCTGAAGCGCCACTAAGCATTGCTATGGAGCTCAGTAAAGCTCTAGGCAAGCATAACAAGAGGGTAGCCAAGGAGAATAGAATCCAAGTCAGGTCAGCGTGTACTGTCGCTGCAGTCCTAGACTACGCAAAGTCCTCCGGGAAAAGGGGAGCTTGGGGCGATTCAAGAACAATTGCGACTCGTTTAGTTCAAGAACTCTGTCTTGAGGACCAAATCCTAGTAAACGGTACCCTGGCAGTGAATTTGATACGTCACGCAATGGAGCCGCCATACGGCAAGATCCTACATCGGATGGGATTGTTCAAAGTGAAGCACGACGAGATTGTGGAGGTCTACTCAGCCTACGGCCCTGGCTTTGGCAATCCAGGCAGACCAAGAGGGGTTCAATTAAGGCGGCGTCGGGATGTCCGCAGATACTTCAGCCTGATGTTCATGCCGACTCTCGACTACCGTCCGCCTTGGACGTTGTAGTTCTGCCATCTCTTGGAAGACCGCTCGTTGGTCCTGAGTTGTAGGCTCCGCAGGGCGATAAAAGAGAATCATACTGTTCCCACAGAGACCGCGTTCGCGGACACACAATTCTAACCTCTTAAGGCCAACCACGACCCTACCAACACGATTATAGTTCCCGCTAGGAAGTATGGAGTAATCTCTCCAATCGAAAGAACTGAGGAAGCGGCGATTGTGACCAACGGAGTCAGCACATTGACGAAAGATGCCTTGGATGCAATCCACTTCTTGTACAAGACTGAAAGGGAGTAGTATCCAAGGGTAGTACCGAACACCAACCAGATTAGGGATTCCTGTGTCGTCAGTTCTGCTGGCAACACAAGCCTCTCGCCCATTAGAAGAGCTAGCGGGAGTACCATGCAGGTGGCCACAGTGGTGCTAATCGCAACCAGAGGCATTCGTTCTGCATTCTCCATCGTCTTGGTTTTCAGAAGAACACCTGCAAAGGACACGCTCATCGCTCCGAGCACGAGGCAGGCAACGGAAGAAGCTGGCAAGTGAAGACTTAGGCTGTCCGCAAAGACCACACTGATCCCAAACAGTGCTACAAGGGCTCCAATCAACGCGCTCCAACGCGTACGTTCCTCCAACCGCAAAGGCCTTCCCGTCAGCCCGACAAGGAGAACGGTCATTGCCGGTATCGATGCGTAAATCACCGACGCCGTGGCCGGGCTGACTTCGAGGAGCCCCCAGTAGAAGAGCGGGATGTTGATTCCTAGCAGAAAGAAGCCGTAGACTACTGAACCCATCATCATCTTGCCTCTCGGGATTCCCATATGTGCAACACCGATTCCAATCCATAGTATCAGAGAAGAGATCGCAAGCCTAAGCGTCGCTCCCCACATCGGTTGTAACTCGAGGTTGCTGAAATGAACCGCGACGTTGTTGCCGGCGAATAGCACCATCGTCAAAAAGAAGAATGCCCATCCATAGGGGAGAGCGCGCTTGTTCGCGTCCTCTCGGTCGGCCAAGGCGGTCAATCTTGGAGTCGCGCGCGCGCGCGCTTGGTAGCGAGATGGGAGTTTGCTTCCTCCCATCTCAGGGCGGACAGTGCATATGTTTTGCAAGCGCCTACTACGTCCTTCGTTAGCACATATTCATCCCGGAAGTGCGCCACGCTGATGTCACCTGGTCCAAACAAGACAGCTGGTCGGTCAGCTATGTTGGTGAAAAGGCGCATGTCAGTCCCTGCCTGCTCACCACCAATTCGGGGAGGCACTCCGAAGATTTGGCGATAAGAATCTGAAACCAGTCTTGGCAACCAATGGTCCTGTGATATTTCGCACGATTCCCATTGTGGACCGTACCAGTCGACCTCCGGAGGATGCTGTCTCAGCCAACTGTCAGCAAATGCTATCTTCCTTACTGTCCTTTCGAATTCTCTCTTTGCATGATCAAGTGTCTCACCAGGCCATACACCGTACCTGCCCTCGGCGACGAACTCTTCTGGCACCGTAGAATCCCAGTTTCCAGCTCGTACCGTCCCAATGCTCAGAGGAACCGCGTTCGGGACAGATGAATAAAGCGGGTTGCTCCTTTCTTTCCCTCTCTTCTCTTCCAGGTTAAGCAGACCGTTAAGAATCGGCAGGGACTCCTCGACTGCGCTTACTCCGAGATATCCAAAGGCACCATGGGCTGCCTTGCCATGGATGCGTATGCGAAACATTAGGCATCCGCACTGGGAAATCAAGAGATTCAGGTTCGTAGGCTCGCAAATCACTACTGCATCTGGAGTATAGCCTCGCAGAATGGTTGACAGGGTTCCGATCCCACCACTCTCTTCTCCAATGACACTCTCAATCAAAAGCTCACTAGTGATTTCGATATCAGAATCGATCAACGCCTTCACAGCGAAAATGGATGCTGCCAGCCCAGCTTTCATATCGCATGATCCGCGTCCATAGATTCTTCCATTTTCCATTATGGATTCCCATGGGGGGTGCTTCCAGAGACGTTCGTCGCCCGCCGGCACAACGTTGACATGTCCATTGAAGGCGAGTTGGCGATGGACCCTTCCTGATCCCCTCAATCTCCCCACCACAATCGGCCTCTCTGAAAAGTCGGGTTCTTCAGGAAGGTAGGATTCGAACCGCTTGAACTCTGAAATAGATGGCTTCCATCTATCAATCTGCATTCCGAGACTTTTCATCTTGTCAGCTACTACCGTTTGTGAAACAACTTCCTTTCCGGTTACACTGGGACAACGAACCAACTCGCGCAAGAACTGTGTGAGTTCGAAGACATCGTCGTCAACAGCCTTCAACACATGCGCAGCCTCTGTCAATTTGAGCTCGACGGGGAGTATCGAGAACCAGATTGTTATGCTTTAGTTCTTCTTGCACTGATCGACCATGGTTGCGAGTTGAAATGGAGATGCCAATTCGGGATGTCTGAAGTAGTCCGTCGAACTCGTCACTCAAAGATGACTTGGGGGCCCTGCCAAGAAGAGTATTCGATAGCGCACTCGACGCACTCGTAGAAATGCGCGCGTCTCGCACAGTTCTCGCACATCTCGGACCGTGGGCAGCAGTCGCCGCAGACCCAGCAGTAATACGGGATCGCCCGCATCCACCTGAAATCCTTGGAGAGGACGGTGTCGCACCTGGCGCATCTGTCTCTGTAACAGCTCTTGTTCCTCCCTTCGAGTTCGACGCCGCAATAGATGCAGAAGTGAGGGCCCTCGGATGTGATCATGCCACCGTTGTCCACTCATGCCCGCCCTGCCCAGAGTAGAAGATGGTCTCCGTCTGTCCTCCCCATGACCTGGGGCCCCAAGTCCTGAGGAGAAGAATCAGGACCAAGAGCGGCACTCGGACCCTCCTCGTCCTTGCCCTTTCCTCCGCAATCCTAGACGCTTCAGCAAGGATTCTCTCCGCGTCTTTGTTAATCCTGTTGAGGCATACAGAGCAAAAGGTCGCGCTGCTGGCGGAGCCGCAGGTCGAACAGTAATGGGGCTTCTCCTCATGGGGCCTGCCCCATTCCCTACCGCAGTCCAGACAGTGCCACTGTGGCTCGAACCCGCTCACGCAACAGCCACCCCATACCGCCTCTTCCTCGACGGTCACGTAGAGCATCTGGTTTGAAAGGCAGCCGTAGATGATGGGCACCGTCCTCTCGGAATCGCACCAAGGGCACGGAGGGCTCCCTTCGGCTTGGAAGAGTTCGTCTTTGATCGAGCGCACGGTTCGGCACTGTGTGCAGCTGATCATCCGCACATCATCGGGTTCCTTCAGCGATCTGCCGCAGTAGACGCAGTATGCATATAATTCAGCTGTCAAACGCAGCAATCGCCGCGCTTGCTGATGTAAATTGTATCTCGTCTAGGTCTGTTCGCCCCCGAGCCAAATCGCTTTGGTCTGACATGATACATGGACAATGAAGACCAATCCGACAGCACGTTACTTATCATGGTCGATTCCACTGGAAAGAGGTTTTAGATGATGGCCTGGAACCAGTCATGCGGTCGATGATACTTAGGAATAAGACAGGAGTCATGTGAAGCGGCAAATTGGTTGGCTCTCTCCTGGTTCACTCCCTGGGCGGCTTCTTAGTAGGGGGAGGCTGGGTCGCTTTCGTCACGTGGCTCAGTGACATCCGCGGGAGTAACATGGGGGGTCTGGTAGCAGGACTGCCTTCCACGGCAGCGTTCGGGTTCCTCTTCATCGGTTGGAATCAGTCCGCAGAGGCCGCCGTGCAAGCGACGACCGACTTCCCCCTGATCTTCAGTTTCACCGGCGTCTTCTTGCTGGCCTTTTCGCTGTTGGCCAGCAGGGGCGTCTGGAGAGCCATCTTGCTGTCTCTGGCGGTTTGGCTTGTCTCGGCTTTCCTTATCGTCCTCTCTGGGTTCCAAGACTTTGGAGTCTCCCTCGCAGTATGCGTTGCAATATCCGTAGTTGTCTACTTGATCTTCATGAAGGGGCTCCAGCTGAAAGAGTCGATTCCAACTAAGCGAAAAGCCTCCTATCTCAGGATGGTCCTTCGCTTCTTCCTTGGAGGATGCATCGTGGCGCTGGCCGTCGTCGCGAGTCAGTACGCTGGGCCCAAGTGGGGCACTATTCCCGCTGCGTTTCCAGCTATCTCTACCTCTGCAGTGTATGTCCTGAGCAAGAGCCAAGGAGTGGAGTTCTCTCGCGCGTTCTCTATGCCCCTAATGATGACCGCTATGCTAGTAGTAGCTCCCTATAGCGTTGCAGTTAGGGGACTCTACCCAATCCTCGGAATCTGGACAGGAACGATCGGAGCCTACCTCGTCGCGATTCCCTTCGCGGTCGTGGCCTATCTCAGGTTACGCCCTAGGCGACAAGCGCGCGCGCGCCGTCGTCGAGCAGCAGGCGTTCAAGCCGAAGGCGTGGTCGAGAATCCACAGGTTCGGTTACAGGTGGAGGGTCGAGGGTGCGTTCTCCGTAATCAAGAGGGTCTTCGGCGAGTACGTGTCGGCAAGGAAGTTCGTCGACATGGCCAGGGAGATGGCGATGAAGGCCTCCATCTACAACGGGTTCATCAAGGCCATGGCGTAGGCAAGGGACAGCCGGGAGTCGAAGCTTCACATGTCTGATTCATGCAACGCGGCAGGAGTAATCCCATGTCCCTTCTCAATGGAGTCGTCCCATGGAGAAGTCCCACGTACCAAGGCCGCGTCCAATTCGGACTTGTCGGCTCCAAAGGGAGCATCGCCAGCGAGCGGATTTGCCTTGGGTGCGTGCCTTAGAAGCCGATGGGCTCGCGGATCAGCACGACGGTGGAACGGCCGACCTGCCCGTCGGCATTCACTATCAGGATTTTTGCGAGCCCGCTGGGAGACCCGTAGGCCGCCCTGGCCCTGATGTCCTCCATCGGATAGCTGTATTCCTTGAGCCGCCTCATTCCGGTCTCGAAATCGGGGACGACCTTCTGCGCGCCCACCACCCAGATCACCTTGCCCGCACCAGCAGAGTGCGGGCCTAGCTGGCTTCCGCTCCCGGATCCTATGATGAGGCGTCCAGTCCTGCTGTCATAGGCAATCCGAGGTATTCATTCCTGCCAAAAGATGAATAAGGGACGCGTCCCGAAGGTCTAGAGACTTGAGCGATACCGCGAGTGTCGATGTTTTCATCAGCCACTCTTACGAGGACAGAAAGCTGGCAGGAACGATAAAAGAGGCACTCGCAAGATACGGTGTCAAAGCCTTCATCGCTCACGAGGACATTGATCCGACAGTGGAGTGGCAAGATGCGATACTTCAAGCGTTGAAGAACTGTAAGGCACTTATCGCCCTACTAACTCACAACTTCGAGTCTTCAAAGTGGACGGATCAGGAGCTGGGAGTTGCAGTCGCATTTGGAAAGTTCATTGTGCCCATAAGCGTTGAACTCGTTCCTTACGGTTTCATCGGAAAGTACTAGGCGCTGCGATGGAGGCAAGACGCGCCCGAGGAATCACTTCAAGCACTGCGTAATACCCTCATGCAACGGGACCTGATTTCGAAGGATGGGATGATTGAATGGTGGTCGAACAGTAGCGACTATTACCAGGCGAATGATCGTGCATCAGTGCTCGCAATGGGAGCTCCTTTCACAAAGCCGCAAGTCGATGCGATTCTCAACGCAGCGCTCAACAACAATCAGCTTACGGGGAGTTGGAGTTCCGCGACCTTCATTCGCGACCTGAAGCGCAAGCAAGGAGGACTCGTTGACCCTGAACTGTGGAGCCGTCTCGAAAAATGGCTGTCCTGATATGCGCACAAGGTAGGCAGAACAACAGCCTAATCCCGGCACGCCTACTTCTTACGGCTCTGCAATCTGTCGGCCTTTCTCGATGACCGAGGCGAATGAATCGCAGACGTGGAAGGGGAAGACAGTGACTCCGTACGGAGCCCGGGACGCGCGCGTCAGTGGATGGCTTCGGCGTCCCGTGCACACATTGCTGTCCCCTCTTTGATAACAACGGCTTCCATCCCACAGAACGCGCATTGCCAAGTGTGTTCGGGTAGACCCGTCACCAGTCTGGGGAAGTTCTTGCCTGTAATCTCCTCTTCGGATTGCCGAAGACCCACGGCTTCGGCATCCGTATCGCAGTAGAAGTCGTAGTTGACGACAGTCGTCGCGGGTCTGCTCTGACATATGGAACAAAGTGGCTGCAATCTGGCTTCTTCTGCTGGTTGATTTCTATAAGTCTTCCCGCTTAGCCGCCTATCGTCCCCAGGGAGGCCTTGATGTTCCAGTAGCTCTGCAGGGTAGAACCCGAGAAGTTTCCGAAGAGACGGTTGACCGAGTCTCCGAGGGGCGGGGTGATTGCCGCGCTGTTCGAGATTTCCCTGAGGAAAAGGAGGTGCCTCTTGCGCAGGTGCAGGTCTAGGTAATCTACCATCCTCAGCAACGCCCTAGAAGAGATTTGTGAACTGAGCTTCCCCGCCTCATTAAGGTATGGAAATGACCCGATTTCCTCGAGCAATTCTCCCCCAAGGATTACTGGGCTGAGCACCTCCTCAGGCACCTCTCGCAGCCTGTGTGATTCGGTGGGCGTAGAACCCGAGAATGCGGCCCTTGACAGCGTTTTGAGTTCCTCTGACGCCTCCTTTCTGCTCATGTTCTTCATCTCCGATATTCTCCTCCGAAGCTTAACCGCGTTCTCCCGAAGGGCGAGCAACCTGTCAACTAGGTCTTCTCGGCTAGCAGCGCCCTCTAGTGCGACGGATAACATAGCAGGTGTCTGGACCTCGAACTGGTTCCTCCCGAACGCCTCGTTTAGTCTCATAGCTTTGGAAGACTCCCTTCTGTCCAATGTTCTGAAAAGGGAGTCCACCAGCTCCTTCAATCGGGCCTCGTTGTTGTCGATAATGGTTTTGACGAACGGAACCTTGAGTGCGCTTGGATGATACGGGAGGCCGGACTTCCTTGAATACTCTAAGCATTCGTTTACGCGGTATACTAGCAGGCTCAGAAGCGTCCAGTGCTTCCCAAGCTTCCGACCGGTCGCTTTAGGGACCTGGTAAATCCACGGACTGTACATTTTCGTATAGACCATGTTGTAGTCGTGAATCTGTCTTCCATACCCCCACGTCTGTTCGTGGATAACCTGTCCCATCTTTGCTTTCGGGGCTCCAATCCAGGTATTGACTAGGCGCGATGCCCCACCGCTTTGAAAGAAACCTTCAGTGGTGTGCCATGATTCAGTTTCGAAGCCTGAGATAGGTCTTATGACAAGGATTCCCTTTTCGTGTAGCTCCTTTGCCAGGGTAGATTTGTCCAGCCATTCAAAGTCAGCCATGTCAGGGTACCTATCGTCGAAGGGCTGGAGGACACACGTCCTTTCATGCAGGACTACCAGGTTGACTACAGTATCGAGGTCGAAAAGTCGGAACTCGTCGATGTCCGATTGGCTGAGGAGCCGTTCGACGTTGACGAAGGCGCTGATGTCGCTGATAACGCCGTCTGAAGGAAGATCCCCGAACTGCTTGTTCATCTGTTTCGCTATCATGTCGCGTGCCTTTTCATGCGGGATGGCCTGGGCGAGCAACCTTCTTTCCTCTTCCATGAACTTCTCAGCGTTCTCGTCGAACATAAGGGAGGAAGCAAAGCGAGCAAGAAATAAGAAGTTTGATTTTCCTGTCAATCATTGTGCTTGGAGGTTGGGGATGTTGTCCCTGTCGGGATTCGCTTAATCTCCAGACTGTGTGAAAAGTCGTCATAGAGTCATGCGAGTTGCAGTAATGATAGAAAAGCGCGCAGCTTAGAGCGAATCATAATTATTGGATCTCAGTAGTCAGAAATTCTTTGAAGCGGCCCGAGTTTTCACACAGCCTGTCTCCCAGGCGCATCCCTTCCGATCCGAACCCGAAAAGCCTGGGGAGTGGAACTTGGAAAAAGGGGAAGGGGGATTCGTTACAGATCTGTAGCGGACCCCACCGGGCCCGAACCCGAAGCATAGGGAGGAGGGGCACTGCACCATCTAGTCGAAATCCCCCCCGGGGGGGCCCTTCAAACGAGAGCTCTTCGGGAGGATGAGCCTCCTTGGTGAATGCCTTGGGCGTTCCGGAGAAGTTATAGCCGAACGACTCAGTCATGGGATTGACGAATGCGGTATGGAGGGTGAGCCTGCGCCGAATGAGATTGACTCCAGAATTAGTGAGGCTAAAGAGGCGTTGAAGGAATTTGGTTACGACCCTGTCGATGTTTCATCAAGAGAGTTCTATGATTACATGACCGGCGAGATCTTCTCTGATGACCCCACGACCTTGCAGGATGTCCTCAACAATGAGTACATGATGATACACGAACTGGTGGAGATAGGTGAACTCAAGAAGATAGGGAGAAGAATAGACAAGTGCGTGATTATGGAGACTCCAACGATTCCCTTCTACACGGCGCATCTCAACGCAATGGAAACAGAACTCCGATATGCCCTCCACAAGCGTGATACATGCTGGGCGAAAATCAGATTACGTCAGCACAAAGAAAGCGTTCTGGACGACGATCCAAACCTTCCGGAGGACCTTCGACCAAGGGCAGAAGAAATCTACGAAAGATACCGCAAGCTCGCCAAGGATATGTCCGATCGACCCATGGCCCCATGAAAGCGTCGTCACGCGATGAGGTGGAATTGCCTGTGAAGCAGGTAGCGGTACCTCTTTCTTCGTTTAGTGCGGGGCGGTCCGATTCTCCTCCGCTCACCCTTCGCAGCTTCACCTACGGCTCTAAAGGTGCTTTGGATGTTTGCAAGTGCACGCCAATACGTACTGGACTGAGAACAATACTAACCTCATTTCGAGAGAGTTGCGTGAAAAATGGGGGGCGCGGGGAGGAATAAACCCCGCCCATCTCGGCCGTTAACGGTTGGCCGCTGACCTACTGGTCGTATTCGTCGTTGTTGGGATTCAGCTGATCCGAGTGATTGTCATTGTCGTATTCCTCTTTCGTCTTGTCAGGATCCCCGTCACTATGTCCCACTCCATTCACCTCCTCTGCCAGGCTCCCGCCGAGTGCATGGGTTGAACGAACTGCGATTCGAACATTAAGGAAAGCGGACAGTATCTCGGGCAGGGCTTGAATGTAGGTGGGGGAAGCCGCCACAGAAGCTTAGGAAGGTCCCGTTCAGCCGCCTTTCCGCATAGCATTTGCCAGGCAGGTCAGCTGTCTCAGCATCCAGATTGGTTTGGAATACCCGAATTGAACTCGGTCCCAAGGCACCCAGTCTCTTGGCGAAGTATTCTGCGTACTCCCGGAGGTCGTCGGCCGGGGCCGAGTTCTTGAGCCCCTCCGACAGGAAGTCCCTCTCGGCGTCTCTGTCGCTCTTGGCTGACGCGTAATCTGCCAGTTCAAGGCATGTCCGCACTACAAGTTCCTTAGGGAGCCCAGCAAGAGACGAGAGTATCTCGTGCCTCCGCTGCCCTTCCCCGTCAGGTCCTCTGGTAGTTCTGGCCGTCAGCGCAACAAGTGCTTCATCTATGGCTGCTCGTAGTGCGTCCCCTCGCCTCTTCCAGACTTCCACGGCCGGGGGCAGCGACGAGGAAATCCTTGAGAAGTCTCCGACAATCAACAGCGAGACCGCGAGGTTGTGCCGGCACGCGGCATCTGCAATTTCGCCTTTGAACAGGCCTTGGCTGAGGCACTCGTCGAAGGTCCAAACTCCCACTTTCGCCCCGTCGGGCCTTTGCATGTAACTCAAGGTCCCGAGTGCGATCTCCTCGAGGACCACCTCTTCCGGGGGCGCGCCGCCTGTTCCAAGAACGGGGTCTCGCTGTCCCCGGAAGGCGGAGAGGAGCGAGGAGTAGCATTCCACCGCCCTTCCGGCGTCTTCCGGAGTGTACGACGGCCACGAGAGAGGGTTCAGCATGTCGGCCTTCGCCTTGCTGCCTAGGGACGACTCGAACCACTGCCTATAGACCTCATCCGTGACGTCTTGGAAGAGAACGTGGGCCGCGAAGTCCCCGGCTGCGAACCTATCCAAGACCCAAATCGTATCCTTCCGCAAGAAGCCCTTGGAACGCACCGCCGGCAGGAGACGCATCACGGACTTCCAGTACCTCTCGAACAACTCGAGGTAGTTTGGGTCGACTAGATCAGAAGGGAAGAACGACTGATTCCACGTCTTCTGGGAGTAGGTCGTCTGCATCAACCGCACCCTCTCGTCGTCTTCGGCGATAGGTTTAGTCGGTCTGGGAGGACCTAAGACTATCAGCTTTGGGTCGTCCATCAGCCGTTTGAGTTCCGGGGAAGGCTTGACGACGGTCTGGACCATGTGCCTATAGTGGTAGTTTGCGAGGCGGCGAAGTTGCCTCGGTGAGACGCTCCGACGCAGGTCAACGGGGAGTTCGCGGGAGGCCTCCTCGAGCGCCTTCTCGCTGAGCTGCTCCTCTGAGAGGAGGTCCATCAGGATAAAATAGGTGAGGAGAGTCGCGTGGTTCAGAACCCACTGGACGTCCCTGACACGGCTGTTTACAAGGAGCCTGAGGGGCGGGTTCAGTTCCCTCATGGTCTGAAAATAGGAACCGGTTATTGCCCTATCCACAGGGGCGCGGTCTTTGGTGGCCGCCGCCTGGATAATGCTCCCCATAAGGTACCCTGAAGCATTGTTCCTCCGCCTGCTGAGCCCCACGGCGCGTATGAATTCAGCGCGCCGAGTCAGTTCGGAAACCAACGCGGCTCTGATTACTTGCTCTCTTATTTAGAAAAGCGGACGGTATCTCCATTCAGGGAGGCTGAATTTCAACCCAAGATCCGTACAGTTCGAGTCATGTCGGGGCCGTCAGACTTCGGCGACCCATTCGAGCCCTTCTGGCAAGGCTGTCTTGAATCTGCCCCTAGTCGCCAGGATTTCTACTAGTACCTCATCCTCCTCTACCCGAATCCCGACCCTCGCTACCGCTCGCTCGTCCGAGCCTTCGAATCTGAGATTCTTCCTCCAGGCAGAGCAGATAACGGGAGCGCTCTCTGAGTACAGCGCGCGCGCGCGCGCAAACTCGGGTTTGGCTCGACAGTATTCCCAACGGCTCCACGCTCACAAGTGCCGTTACATCGATTGCCGCCTTCAAACGCTTGGGATGGTTCACATCCACGCAGACGAGAAGCACTCTGAGCACCGATGCCCCTGCTGCTCTAGGTTGTGCGGTTGCAACCGAAAGGAGGCGAAGGAAGATTGAGCAACGCACTATCGGACGCCTTGAAAGCTCGACTGAAGGAGTATAACTCGAAGCTCCCGCCCATCTCAGCAGAGCAGAGACGAAGGAACCGGAAACTCCCTCCACTGGCCCCTCATCTTGGATGCTCAATCTGCCTCGCGGAAGGGAAGGAGTTCTGGGCGAAGGATGGGTCCTTCAGTGAACGCCAAGTAGCTCTTGACAGGCATATCCTCAAAGTACACAACTGTCTTCCGGTCGGAGCCAACCGGTATGTGACGATGGCCGATTGGAAGCGCCTCCTAGCGTATCATTCGATTCTACGGAGTACGAGATTTGCCTAGAGAGAAAAACCGGTTTCCTGTAACGCGAGTGCCTGAAACTCTACCGACTCGACCACCTTGGACCGTAATGCCTTCAGGTCCAATAAGAATGGTGCGCGTCCCGACGCCACCGCCAGCAACTCTAGTTCCGCAGTCCGCGGTCAGAGTTAGACGAGTAATCCTTCGACCTCAAACAGGGCAAGAGGTCCAGCCTTCTCAAATGCTTTCTCCAATGGCCTTCGAACCTCCCCCGTGCCGTTTGTGTGGGTCTCGCAAGGAGTATCGGGAAGACCTGTGGTCTGGTTGGCGAGGCCGTCCAAACATCGTCAAGGCGTGGCTGTGTCCGTTGTGCGACCTGTGAAGAATTCGGAGAGCGGACTATCTCGGCCAGTTCTTATCCATGAACGACGGGAATCGTACGCAGAGGAATGTGACGCCAAGCTCTCTTCTCGTATTCAACAGTTGGAATGCACCACAACTATCACGTTGACCTGGCCAGAATAGGATGTTGATGGCGCCGTCATCGTAAACGTGTAATCAACAGGCTGACCAGGATACGCGACCAATGGCAAAGGCGAAATTGCAAGAGTGAATCCTGGCGTCTCCGAGTACATGCTTGTGAATGTCGTGGAACAAGCGGTCGAAGGCCAAGGTATGGAAGTCGACTCGGAGAATGTGGCTCCAGCATCCATGGAATAATCAAGCGGGACACTGTAGTTCCAAGTGTAATAGGCGCAATTCGAACATTGATACACGTAGTTTACATTTGTTATGTAGACTGATGTGGATTGATTGGTGAAGGCGCCTAACACACCCAATCCAATCACTGCAATCACAACAACCGCGAGACCAACTAGGATGTTCCTTCCTCTATGGCTTGCAAGCGCATGCTCTGGCTGTGGCGCCGCAAGGTCACTCCTGGAGACTGACTTCGACATGGGAAACTTGCTCAACGTTCGGTAGAGTACCTCGAAGATGGGAAGGTAGACGAATGCAAGGAGACAACCCTTGAATAGAGTAGGGGCAATGTCTTCCAACGCTAGTGGTTCGGGGGGCCCCGAAATCTGAATTATGAGGATGTAGAACAAAACAAATCCGCTCCATCGGAGCAACGACTTTGTCATAGTATCCTTCCTTTTTGTGAGAGCTGGGACTGGAATTGGTTCGATGAGTTCACCGCCTCCCTTTCCCGCAGGGATCAAAGCTTCGACTTGGGACAACATACTTTCAATCTTGGAAGTGTCCTCGACCTTGTAGTGGATGACAAGTGCGTCGTCGCGTCCAGACGTTCCGTAATGAAACCAGAGTGAGTTACTTAGGCAAGATATTCTTACAATGTCCGTAAGGTTGATTCCACATGCGAATCTGTAGTTCATTTTGAGAATACCCTCTCTATGGACAAAGACTATTCTCTGGTTGGTGAGCAAGAGGAATCCCTTTCTGATTCCTCTATTCATGTAGGTGGCCCCAACTTCCCCAAGCCATACAAGCAGCTTTTCTTCTGGTTGCCAGTTTAGCGCCTTGCTCAAGAATTGAGGTTTAGAATTCTCGCTCTCCGAGAATGGCTGGCTTCCTTCACGGCTACCCTCTTTCAGATTGTCGCGCCCCCTTTGCGTAACCCTCGGTCAGTCTTATAGTTCGTCATATCGAGCCACCCTCAGCAATCCGCACCACCACGTGCTACGTTATCCGTGAACGACGAAAATCGTGCGTGATGCTTTGTAGAGGGCGAAAAGGAGCGTCACGCTCATCCCCAAGACCAGCGGCAGAAAGAAGCACGTTATGGAAGACGCGAATCCTATCTCAGATACGGAGTAATTGAAAGATGGATAAATGACAAAGTACGTTGGAAATACCATCTCATCGTAGGGAAAGGAGAGGGCGCCTAGGAAAAATATCAACAACGGGGAGCCTAGAATGACCAAGAACAACTTCGACCGGTCCCTGATTCCAGCGACGGCTATGTAATATCTAGAAGCAAGCCAAAGGCTTGCGATTACGCCGAGAATGTCTGGTATGTACCACATGAAGGCGATAGAGAGCGACACTGATGCGAAGACGGCTGTGACTGCGGCCCAAAGAACGACGATTCCTAACAGACCGATGCGAGGCAGTCTGAGGCGTCTCCGACGATGGAATCTACCTCTCCGCTCTCTGTAATGGGTTTCATGACGGAGGGTGGCCCTGACGGCCCTCATTACCGACCTAAAGCGGAAGTCTCCTGGCCTGATCCTAAGTTCGAGGAGCACCTTGCTCTATCCTCTCATTTGCTTTCTTGCTCAGGTCTCAAGGGAAGCGAAAGGGGCTCATAAGTTCACTATGCCGAACCACACTCGTTTCGTCGTGCCACCGTCTTATCTTGAGACTCGTTCGTTGAGAAGTGCTCGTGAAAGTCAAATCGATTCTGGAGCTACCCACGTCGAAGGTGCTTCTATTCCTTGGCGAGAGGGGCGAGGTACGATACTCTGAGTTGTCTAAGCTGATTGCCAGCAGAGGAACCCTGTCCTTGTCTTTGAAGGAGACAGAGGAAGAGGGCCTGACTTCGAGACGGGTTGTCCTCTCCAAGCCGGTTGCGTCATACTATTCCCTGACGGCGAAGGGGAAGAAGGTTGCCAGTCTATTGAGGGAAATGGGGGAAACGGTGTGAGAGTGTGAGTTTGGTCGGACTCGCCCCCAAATCAGACTGTGTGAAAACTCAGGCCACTCCAAAGAATTTCGGAATGTTGAGGTCCAATGATTATGATTCGCTTTAAGCTGCGCGCTTTTCTGTCATTACTCCAACCCGTACGATTTTTTATTTTTTGACGACTTTTCACACAGTCTGAAATGGGTTCGGGTCCCAACGACGGTCAGATTTGAACCAGCGATTTTGATGGTGTTGGAAACTAGTGGTAAGGCGCGGAAATAGACAGAGAATTGTGAACTTGGAAGAAGGGTCGATAGTCCATCAAACCTGCTCAGAGACAGACGCACGAAGCTGATTTCAGGATGGCGTGAAAGCGCCGAACAATCCGAATATGAATCCAGCCACGGCAACCAAGATGATTGGTATGAATGTCCATACGATGCCGAAGATTAGCATGTTCTTAGCCGTCTTCTCGTTTCTGTTCTTGAGCGCGAAGTATGCAATAAGTCCGCCAATCCATGCCAAGAAGAAGGGAACAAGCCACCACCATCCGCTAACCGGCTCCATTGGCTTGGCAACAGGTTGAGCCTGTCTGAGTGGGTGTCCGCAGTTAGGACAAGTTATGGCCTCAGACGAAACTTCTTTCCCACAGTTTGGACAGAAGGCCATACTCCCTAGCAAGAGAAAGGAGAGGTTTGTCTAATAAGCGTGAACGAAGTAAATGAGCATGGGTCAGAATTGACTTGAACCAACGATTTTGATGGTGTTGGAGACCAGTTCACTATGATGTAGTATACAACGTGGCAGAAACCGCCGCAGAACCATTAAGCACGCGCGCTCTACTTGGATAGTGAATTCAGTCGGACAAGTCATGCCCTAGCCTTACCCGAACTTCCTGAATGTCATCCCAGGACACGCCTTCTGAGCCGCCATGCTCCATTTCGTGCCGACCAACGCTGGACCAAATACATTTTGATATCATCTGTCAATTCTGCTTTCCTATGCTTTTCTTTCGCCTATTTGACAGGAGCAAGATGGTAACGACAATGATTATGACCAGAAATGTCGAAGAGACGCCAGCTAATTCAAGTTGTGAGGTCGTTGGTGTGAAGCTTCTAGTCCCTGCAGGTGTTGACGTGAAATCGGTAACATTCAGGCCAGGAGGTGTTAGAGCACAGAGACCGTCAGGACTTGAACCCCCATATGACCCCCCTTCACCATCAGAAAAACAACTGTTGTGTGAATAGAGATTCGCAGTTCCTTCTGTGCCTGAACCCTTGGAGAGGTCATAGAAGCCATATTGGTTGTTGTGGTCCGCGGTGTCGCCGAATAACTTGTTGCTGGAAGAAGCATTGTCGATTTCAAAGCCATACAACCCATTGTTGTTCGCAGAGTTAATGCTAAGGTTGTTGTCGGAAGAACTGTCGAATTCGAAGCCGACTATGTTGTTGCTCGCCCGATTATAGACGAAAGTGTTGTTGTCTGACGACAAGAAAAGGTCAAACCCATACCCACCATCTGAATCCGCATTGTTAGTGGAGAGCATGTTATCGGACGAGCTGAGGATCAAGAAGCCGCCACTAGTGCTATTCGTGACCGTGTTGCTGGTCAATACATTGCCTGAGGAGTATGAAATCTCAAAACCGTTCCCATATGCGGTATTATTTACCACACTGTTGTTGTCAGAAGAGCTGTCTACCAAGAAGAGGCTGTTGTAGGCCACGTTCCCGCGAAGAATGTTATATGTAGAATTACGCAGCCAAAAGGCGTCTTCGCTGCTTCTGAAGATGTTCCCCAAGAAAGTGTCGCCGTATGAATAATATGCGTAAACGCCGACACCAATGAGACTGTTAGGAGAGCTAGGCGCCGACGAGAATCCTTCTATGACGCAGTTTTCGACCTTGACCCCCGATACCTTGACCCCCGATACGGTCAATAGCGAAATGCCAACGTTCGAATAAGTTTGGCCGCTAGCACCAGCCTCACCACTTATGGTATGTCCGGCACAGTCGAGAATTATGTTGCTGTTCCCTATGTACAGGGCTGTGTCGGGGCAAGGCCCTATGTTTGCGGTGAGGTTCATAGAGACGGTGATGGTCGAACCGCATCCCGGACCGGGGACAGCTGAGGTGGATATTATAGGAGTCGAGTTTGAGGATAGGATGGAGACCGCAATTAATGAGAGCACAAGAATGGCGAAGGTTTTTAGTATCCTCCTGGGCTCCATTAAGTTGTCCTCGGATAGCGCGCGCGTGTGTACCTGTGGGGCCGTACTACTCTTAAGGGAATAGGAGTATATGACTACACGGGCTTTCCGACCCATTTGACGGTGCACCCACTACTGCATACGCGCCTCCTCCCGCTCTCTGGTTTTACGTATCGGTAAAACAGGCGAGATTCTTGTCCAGTTTTCTCCGAAAGCCCAGGAGCCTCTATGTCTGAACATTTACTCATGAGTGGCTATGAGCAAAACCGACGGCAAGCCAAAGGAACCTTCGACCGCGCCTTCTATTGCGGCTCCGAAGAAGAATGCCAAGCCCAAGAGGGCTCACGACAGATGGGTTGAGTATGAGGCCTTCGCCAACGAGTTCAAGGCCTCGAACAAGAACTGGCCTACCCTCGAAGAGGCCATCCCGGCACTGCAGAAGAGACGGAAGCTGGCCTCGGATAACGACTGGGCGTTCGTGGCAAAGCACTACGTCGCAGCCAAGAACGGCAAGGACCGTGTGACCTCAGAGATATCGGACTCCGGACTGCAACTTGCCCTCCAGACCTTAGAGAACGGGCGGATGCACAGCATCTACCTCCACCACCCCAAGGAAGTCGAAGCCTACGCCAAGAAGACAGGCAAGACGATTCCTGAGTCCACGAAGCCGAAGGAGAGCAAGAAGGGTGGCAAGTAGGCCGCCCTCCTTCCTCTTGTGGTGAGACGAGCATGAAGCTGTTTGGACGATGGACGCTTCTGACTAAGCGAGTGCTTGTTTTAGTAGCTGTGGCTAGCCTCGCATTCGGTGTGGGAACCATTCTCTTCGCCACGATGGTTGCCCTGTTCACTCCGGCGGCACTCCCGTTCTTCCTTCCCTATACTCCGTATCTAATAGGAGTCCCTCTTATCGTTGGGGGAGTGCTCCTCACTCTTTTGGAGGCGTGGTAGGATTGAAGCACTGCCCGAAGTGTTCTCGCGAGGCCGGAATCACTGGAGGGAGAGCCTATTGCAAGGGTTGCAACAGAGCCGTAGACCACTGCGAGTGCAAGCCGATAAACGCGAAGTTCGGAGAGCCCTAAACTTGAACCCATCCTTTGGCCGAGCCCCGTCGAAATCGAACCCGAAGACCTTACAGAGTTTCAGCCAGCCACAGCAGAACGCTAACATGGCCCGGTCATAGTGGCGCATTTATAGGCGAAGCACGAATTATCAATCATCATGACTCCAGGAAACGGCGCCGGAAATTCGTTAGGCGACCCATCAAAGGGTACGTCTTCCAAGCTAGACGACGGCCCCACACTCATCGGCTAAGATGACCCTGATTTAAGCCGACAAGCCCATGAAGCCCTAGATCAACTTCCCGTGGAGTCTCGAGGAACCGCTGAGGGAGGTGAGGCCGTGGAATCCTATTATAACGAACCAGAAAAGAGCAGGTTACGGTGGACCCGGAGAAATCGCTCGCAGAGAACTTCAAGCTCAGCCTCTACGAGGCAAGGGTGTACATCGCCCTGACGTCGGGCAGCATGTCGCCCAAACAAGTCTCGGTATCGGCGAGGGTTCCCCTCTCGAGGACCTACGACACACTCCGCAGTCTTCAGCAAAAGGGGTTCGTGGAGGAGCGAGGTCAAGTCTTCTCAGCGATTTCGGCTAAGGCCGCCCTGGGCATGCGCCTCCGACAGTTCGAAGACGAGTTTGCAGAGGCTCAAAGAGCACGCATGGACGCGACCGAATCCCTGCTGAAGTCTCTAAGTGCAGGTGTTCGACCTCCCCTCCAAAGAGACCAGGAGGTGGCTCTCCTTCGGGGGATCAATGCGATAGCGAGCAAGTTCAGCGAGATCATCGCTGCTTCCGACGATGTGATTCTCGTGGCGAAGAGGTCGATTGACGCCGCCCGGTTCTTCAAACCATATCTTCAGAAGAAGATGTCAAGGTCAGTCAGGATTCTGATCCCATCCGGTTACTCGATTCGCCGCAGCGACGCGAGTTTCCTGAAGACCCTCGGTCTCCAGGTCAGACGGACCGACAGCATCTTACTCGACCTCATGGTCGCCGACGAATCGACGGTTATCATCGGCGTCCCTGACCCCACCAGCAAAGAAGCTTACCATTCCATTGCGATTGCCGTGTCCAGTCAGCCTTTCGCGACGGCCGTCAGGGCGTCCTTGGAAGAGGTCTGGTCCAGCGCCCGCTAGGCCAAGCTCGTCGCGAGATAGGCGATGAAGAGCAGGACTCCGGTCAGGAGCGTCGTCATCACCATCGACGCCATCCCAGGTATCAGCTCTGTGACCTTGTCGTAGTTCTTGCCCACTATCCTCGAGGTGGCAAGCGCTTTGGGGGCTGAAGCCAAAACGAGTAAAGCGAAGGGGCTGACCACGCCGACAAGAACTCCGGCTACAGGGATTGCATAGGCGCTGAACAGAATCGCCTTCAGTCTGCTGGCTGCCTTGACCTTCCCCCATCGGGCTACGAGGTGGTTCCTCCCCGCACTCTTGTCGGCATCAGTGTCTGGGAACTCGTTAACGTAGAGAATCCCTGCCGTCATTATGCCGAGCGGCAGCCCGATGATGACCGGTGCGACGCTCAATTGATGGGTCTGGATGTAGTATGTACCGAGAAGCAGAAGGGGCCCGAAGTCAAGTCCTGTGACCGTCTCACCGATGCCGAGCTTGGACGTCAAGGGAGAGTATGTGGCGACGGAGAATGCAGCGAACGCGAGGAGGGCGATGAGCACGGGGTCGAACGAGAACACGTAGACGAAGTACGCCCCTATTCCCAGACCTGCCGCCAGAAGAAGTGAGCCTAGGCACAGCACTCCCCTCGCGGACATCAGCCCCCTCGGAAGGATCGTGCTTCCTCCGCTGAATGGCGTTGGCGTCGTTTTGAGGTCAATTCCGCTCTTAAAATCGAAGTAGTCGTTCAGAACGTTGACGCTGGCGTGCAGGCAGACGGCCCCGACGAGCGTAAGCAGGGCGTTGAACAGGTCGAAGTGACCAGCCGACCAGGCGATTGCCAGCCCGGTGGGCACGAAGACGACAGGAAGCAGCAGGAATGGGGGTCTAAGCTCCCGTATCCAGACGCCATGAGGCAGGGCAGGCCACCCGACCTAGACGTTTCTCAGGTGCCGGGTCAGGCCCATGTAACCGACGACCTCCCCACGCTTCAAGAGAGAGCGAACCGTGAGAAGGCCCACGAATCTCGAGCCGTCCTTCTGGAGAAGCGTCACTTCCTCTTCGAACTTGCCCGTCGCTACGGCGGTCTTGAGGAGCCTCGGGACGAGCCTCGTCACCGCACGAGGCTCGTGAAAAACCATCACATTCTGCTTTCCGACCACCTCCTCGGATTCCCAACCAAGGAGCTTGGCCGCTCCCAGATCGGAAGACGTGACCGGTCCGGCGTTGTCGCAGGCTATGCCTGAGCTTGCCTCGGCGTCCTCGGTTTCCTCTCGCATTACCACTGACGAGTGGTAATGGTGACTTAAGCGTTACTCGCTGGCAACGTCCACGATATCTGCGAAGTCTTGTTCTTGTTGGTTGTCTGAGATAATTCCGGTAGATTCAGTCGTTGACCTCCGCT
This sequence comes from uncultured archaeon, assembly GCA_963796355.1. GTDB lineage: Archaea > Thermoproteota > Nitrososphaeria > Nitrososphaerales > Gagatemarchaeaceae > UBA183. Next base: position 872,647 of record CAWCLD010000002.1, on the reverse strand, counting down.
CGGCCGTTGCGCCCCTAGGGTCGTGGTTCCTGCGAATCTCAATCGGTTAAATGTGAGGCAATGGAGTGATTGCGCGTGGCGAAGCGAACAGTCCACCACATGGACTTGCCGACGCTGATCGCGGTCAACAGGGAGGTCGTCTTGCTCACGCGCGAGCCCAACGAATACTCGAAGGCCGACGGCGAGCAGCTCGAGTCCCTGCTGAAGGAGGTCGCCTCTCGAGCAAACAACCAAGATTTCGAACAGGCAATCCCTGAGAAGGCATCGCTCCTCGTCTTCAAGCTCGCCAGTGGCCAGCACTTCAAGGCGGGCAACAAAAGGACGGCGTTGGTCGCGGGACTTGTCTTCCTCCGCAAGAACGGTTATACGGTCAAGATTGACGACCCCGAGCTCATTTCTGTAGTCGACAAGGCAGGGATGGCAGCCGCAAGCCTAGATGACGTGTACGATGTCGTGGGAAGGCTGAGCGTGAAGTCCGCGGCCGAACGGAAGGCCTGGGAGAGCGCGGTGAAGCAAACGGTCGAGTCGAACAGGAAGTTCCTGACAGACATCGGATCCTAGCAAGACGATTCTCAAAATTAGGAAACGTCTCACCCTCTTAAACGACGTTTGAAAATGGGCAAGACTGGTTGAGAGATGCCCGCTCCAAGGACGGGGGGCCTCCGCTCACCCAAGATACTGCACGATTCTGGCCGCGAAAGCGAGTCATCATCCGATACGCTAAATACCCCAGCGCCTGAATCTGCGTCTCTTGCACGAGTACGTCTACGCGGACAGGATACTCCAGTCGGTCCTCGAGGAGGCCAGGGCCGCAGGGAAGTCGCCTCGGAGAGTGAAAGTCGACGTGGGAGAGATGCTCGGTCTGACTCGCGAATCGCTCACCATGGCCTACGGGATTCTTTCGAAGGGGACGAAGGCGGAGGGCTCGAAGCTGGCGGTCAGGCTTACAAGGGGCGCGGTGGAGTGCCCGAAGTGCCGCTTCTCAGGGAGACTCCCAGTGCGTCGGCACGACCACACAATCGACCCGGCCTTCGCGTGCCCCCAGTGCGGCTCGTCGTTGAAGGTCGTCGAGGGCCTCGACGTGAAGATCACGGGGATCGAATAGGACGAAAGGGAGAACGCTCGACGGCTTCCTCCGATGACCTTTCAGCTCAGCTCAGGGAATGCATCCTCAGCGAATCCGGGACTACTCATGTCTTCGGAATCGGCAACCCCATAAAGCAGGACGATGCCGTGGGCCTCGAGGTAATCTCCTCTCTGCGGCGACGGCTCGGGCCCGCGTCGAGGAAGACTGTCAGGGTACACGGGCTCTCGTCGAACCCGGAAAGGATGATCTCTGACCTTGCATCAAAAGGAGAGAGGATGGTGATCATCGACGCCGTTGAGGCGCAGAAGAAGCCGGGGACAATCGTCTGTGCCAGTCTCAGTGAGACGAAGTTCGGATTCTTCGCGACCCACAACGTACCGCTCAGGTTAGTCCCCGGCGTCGCCGAGAACGCGGCAGACACATATATCGTGGGAATCCAGCCCGACTCTGTGGGCGTCGGCGAAGGGCTTTCCGACGTTGTCAAGGAATCGAGCATGAAGTTGGTCTCCATGATTGCGAGCCTGGTAGAGGAGACGGAATGACCGCCGCTACAGACGCCATCCTTGGGCCCCTCATCATAGTCATCGCCGACATTGTAGTCTTCACGCTAGTAGGCAGGCTCGGCAAGCGGAGCTCCGGCACGGGAGTGAGGTATGAGCCCTTCGCAGGAGGAGAAGAGTCAATCCCACCCAGGGGACTGTACAGGTCAAACCTCTTCATCTTTGCAATGCTCTTCATGGTGGTCGAGGCGCTGGCGCTCATCTTGGCAGGCTCCTTCGAGGCGCCCTCAGCCACGTATCCGCTCCTCTTCCTCGTCGGTGGGGGCAGCGTCCTCACAGTCACGGTTTGGTGGTTCATCACAGCCGGGGGTGGCGAGTTTTAGGTCCGGCCTGACTGCGTGGGCAAGGAAGAGGTCCATCTGGGTCTTCCACGTCAACGCATCCTCCTGCAACGGCTGCGACATCGAGATACTGGCTGCGCTTACCCCTCGTTACGACGCCGAGAGGCTCGGCGTCGAGCTGGTCCCGAGCCCAAGACACGCAGACGTCCTGCTGGTGACAGGGACGATTAACCCCCTAATGAGGGACCGCCTCAAGACCGTCTATGAACAGGTGCCAGAGCCGAGGCACGTGGTCGCGATTGGGGCGTGCGGTCTTGGCGGTGGAGTGTACAAGGAATGCTACAACGCGGGACGCGGCGTCGACACGGTAATCCCGGTGGACTTGTTCATTCCCGGATGTCCTCCTAGGCCAGAAGCAATAATCTGGGGTATCCTGAAGCTAGTCACGGGAGGGCCGCCCGACCCAATCGAAGGAGAGAAGGCAATTGTCCAGTGAAGAATTGAACGACCTGGCCGCCAAGCTTGGAGGGTCTATCACCACGCATGTGAAGACCGTCGAAATGAACGTTCCCCCTGACAAGGTCCTAGAAGCCTGCAAGTCTGTTTCGTCCATGCCTGGGCTCTACCACCTGAGCACAATCACCGGTCTCGATCTAGGAGAGGAGATCGGCATCCTCTATCAATTCTGGCAGGGCAGGAGGTTCGTCGTAGTGAGGACCGCAGTGCCCAAGACTGACCCGAAGATTCAATCGATCACTGGATCCTTGCCCTCTGCAATCCTGTACGAGGCCGAAATTCAAGACCTCCTGGGCGTCTCCTTCGAGGGGAACCCGTACTTGGGGAAGAGGCTCCTCCTGCCAGACAACTACCCGGCCGAGGCGCCGCCGCCTCTTAGGAAGGAAGCGGACCCCGAGAAGATAAGGAAGATGATGGGACTTGAGTGAAGACACCAAACCCGACCAGCGCAGGGAATCGAGTGCAGGGCTGATGCAGTATTCGGTGGAGAGCGCCATGCCCTTCGGGCCAGTGCATCCGTCGCTGAAGGAGCCCGAGTACTTCAAACTCATCCTCGAGGGGGAGAAGATCGTCCAGGTCATACCCAGAATCGGGTACGTCCACAGGGGGATAGAACGAGCGGCCCAGGAAAGGACCTGGGTCAAGAACACCTATCTCTTTGAACGGATTTGCGGCATCTGCAGCTTCGCGCACAGTCTGGGATACACCCACGCCGTCGAGGCCCTAACTGGATTCGAAGTCCCGAAGCGGGGGAAGTACATCAGACTGATAGTGGCCGAGCTCGAGAGGCTACATTCTCACCTCCTCTGGCTCGGTCTGGTCGGACACTGGGCCGGCTTCGACACTCTCTTCATGTGGGTGTGGAAGGACAGGGAACACATCCTGGACCTGGAGGAGGCGATCACCGGCAACAGGGTCAACAAGTCGTACTCCATCATCGGCGGAGTCAGAATGGAACTCCCCGACGGGATTGCGGCCAAGATCCAGGACGAACTGAAGTATATCGAGAAGAGGGCCGACTACTATACGAAGCTCGTCGAAACGGAAGAGACACTCACGGTCCGGACGAGGGGCGTAGGACGGATTAACCAGGAGACGGCAAGGCGACTTTGTCCTGTCGGTCCACTCCTTCGATGCACGGGCATAGCCAGAGACGTGAGGGCCGAGGACCCCTACGCTGCCTACGACGAGATTCCCCCGCACGTCCAGACCAGCAACGACGGAGACATAGCCTCGTTGCTCACGTTGCGGCTGAACGAGATCCGCGACTCCTGCCGGATGGTCAGTGAAGCGGTCGAGAAGCTCCCGTCGGGTCCCTACAAAGTCAGCATTCCGAGGGCAGTCCCTCAGGGCGAGTCTACCTTCCACGTGGAGGCCCCAAGGGGCGAGCTGTTCTACTTCGTGAAGTCAGGAGGCGGCAGCGCACCGGAACGAGTGAAGGTCAGAAGTTCGACCGTGGCCAATATCCTCACTGCCACTGAGATGCTGAAGGGCCACACTCTGGCAGACGTCCCAATTGTGCTCACTGGCATGGATCCATGCTTTGGGTGCATGGACAGGATTTCGGTTCTGGACGTCGACAAGTCCAAGGAGTGGTCAATAGGCGGCGAAGAACTGCGCACGTACGGGATAGAGTACTACAAGAGGAAACTCAGTTGAATCCGTTGCAGGTCGTCGAGCTCCTACTCTTTCCCGGGCTGACCTTCTTCGTCTGGCTCGCCTTTGCCTTCGAGTGGCTGGATAGGAAGACATACGCCCGCATGCAGGGGCGGAGGGGTCCGGTGGTGACTGGGCCTTTCGGTCTCTTCCAGCCGGTCGCAGACTTCTTCAAGCTCGCCTCCAAGGAGGAAATCATCCCTGCCCAGAGTGACAAGTTCGTCCTCCGGTGGGGTCCTGCTCTCTTCTTCGCGGCCCCGGCGATTGGTATCGTGTTCATCCCAATCCTCGGTACCCAGGCAATCCTCTATCACCCGCTCGACCTTCTCTTCATGCTCTTCATCCTAGCATTCTCGACTCTGATGGCAGCAATGCTCGGCTACGCCTCGGCCGGCAGATACTCGACCATAGCCATAGGAAGGCTGGTCGTCCAGTACACTAGCTACGAGGTTCCCCTGATTCTCTCGATGATAACACCCGCGATCCTCGCAGGAAGCCTCTCGATACAGGGGGTAGTTGCGGCACAGGGTTCGATGTGGTACATCGTCATGGCGCCGGTCGCCTTTGCGATCTTCATCATCGCAGCGCTCGCAGAGCTTGAGAAGCCTCCGTTCGACATCCCCAGCGCCAAGACCGAGATTGTCGGCGGGTGGATGACCGAGTTCTCGGGCAACACCCTCGCCTATGTGAAGCTCACGAAGAGCCTCAGCTACGTCTTCCTGTCTGCGCTTGCAGTCAGCCTGTTCCTTGGGGGTCCAGGAGGCCCCGTCATCAGCGCCAACCAGAACCTGCAGTCCGTCTTCTACGCCTCATACTTCTTGGTGAAGCTCTTCGCGGTTGGCTTCCTCATCTTCGTGATAAAGACCGCTCTGGCCCGGGTCCGAATCGATCAAGCGACCAAGCTCTTCTGGACCATCATCACTCCTCTCAGTCTCGCTCAGCTCGCGGTGGCGATATTCTGGGTGTTCAGGTGAAAAAAGTGTCGAAAAAAACGTCGAGAAGAAACATCGGCCAAGCCGTGGGCGAGATGTTCCGGACTGTGCTGCAGACGCCCATCACGGAGAAGTATCCTTTCGGAGACAAGGTGGTCACAGAGAGGTTCAGGGGAAAGCTCGATATCGACCCTGTGAAATGCACAGGATGCAGCATCTGCGAGATTGTCTGCCCCGCCCAAGTGATTACGATGGTGCCTGTGGGCAAGAAGATGATTGGTACGAGGGAGGTTGAAATCAAGCGACCTTCCTTCGAACTCTACACGTGCATCATGTGCGGCCAATGCGTTGACGACTGCAAGTTCGGGGCCCTCACCCTAACGCGCAACTTCGAGCTTGCTGTTTTCAAGAAGGAATCCACGATAATGAGGAAGGCGTTGACCATTGGCAAGTGAACTACTCTCAATCACGATTTCAGTCGCCATATTAGCCACCGTCTTTGTGGCCCTCTTTTCCAAGAAGGTCTCCGTCTCCCTCATAGCCCTGTTCTGGACGTCCACTCTGCTGGGGGTGGTCTTCACGATGTATGGCAACGCGCTTGTGGGCCTGATGCAAATCGTCACTTTCTCGGGCGCGGTGTCAGTTCTCTTCCTAACGGTCATTCTGATGACCGGAGAGTCGAAGTTGGATATCGGGGCGACCCGTCTGACAATCGCGGCCGTGGCTGGAGCGCTAGTCCTTGTGATTCTTGCCCTGACGCAGGTTTCGTCGGGGATTGTCGGGCTGGCGCCTTCAGGGTACACTGACGTGTCGTTGACGACCTTCTCTTTCCTCTGGCAGTTCAGACCCTGGGACCTCCTTATTCTCGTCACGGTCTTCGCATCCGCAATGGTGACCGTCGCCAACCTGTTCTCGAGGGAGACCTAGATGGTGACCGACCAGATAGTCTTCATGTCCACGGGGATACTCCTCGTTTTCCTGGGCATCGCCTCCATTTCCTATTCAAAGAATCTCATCAAGACGGTGATGTCGTTCCAGGTGGTTCTTCTGGGCGCCAACCTGGCCTTGTTCTCATCGGGCCTAAACGGATCTCTCTCTACTGTCGTAGGCACTCGTCTCACGACTGATTCCTTCGTGTTCCTCTCGATCCTAGTCGGGGCCGCAGTGGAGGCGGTAGGCCTTGCCATCGTAGTCAATGTCTACCGGAAGTACGGGACGCTCAACCCGTCTGAGATCAGGAAGTTGAGACACTAATGATACAAGCTTGGCTCGTGTGGCTGGTTCCGCTCATCGGGGCTCTCTTTGTCCCGCTCGTGAGCTTTTTCGACCCGAGGGGAAGCAAGTGGTACGCAATAGGCGTAAGCGGGCTGACGGCGGCCATCGGGCTCTACCAAGCCCTCGTGTATTCTCAGCCATACGTCCAGTCCCTCGGGAATTGGTCCATCTTCCAGTCCAACACGACGGTCTTGGGCCAGATTAGCCAAGTGAAGGTCCTGGCCGAGGTGAACGTAGACGGCCTTTCGGTGCTGCTTGCAGCCTTCGTATCGATTCTGTCTTTCGTCATCGTGGTCTACGCGGCGGGGAACATGAAGCACGAGAAAGGACAGGCTCGCTTCTACTCACTCGTCCTGGTGTTCATCGGGGCGATGCTGGGTCTTGTGATGGCCGGCAACCTCCTCCAGCTTTACCTGTTCTGGGAGATAGTCGGTATCTGCTCCGCCCTCCTGATTGCATTCTGGACCGACAGGGAATCCGCAAGAAAGGCTGGCCTCAAGGCATTCGTAGTCACGAGGTTCGGGGACATCGCCCTGTTGCTCGCCGTGATTATGCTTTTCACGACGCTCGGCACAACGAACATCAACACAATCAACTCGTCCGTGGGCGCAGCCGGTGTGAATTGGGTGTTAATCGGCGTTCTGATTCTCATCGGGGCAATGGGTAAGTCCGCTCAAGTGCCTTTCCATGTTTGGTTGCCGGACGCGATGGAAGGGCCGACCCCAGTCAGCGCGCTCATCCATGCGGCTACCATGGTGAACGCGGGCGTCTACCTGGTCGTCCGGATGTACCCAATCTACGCCTCGTCCGCGGTCCTCTCCACCTCGGTCCTGGTCGTGGGCCTCACAAGCCTACTGGTGGGGGGTGCCTGCGCATGCGCAGCCGACGACTTCAAGAGGATTCTTGCCTACTCTACGATTAGCCAACTGGGTCTGATGTTTGCAGCCGTCGGGCTGGGAGGCGTAGTAGGATGGAAGATTGCTACGTCTGGCGCAATCTACCAATTGATCAGCCAAGGCCTCTTCAAGGCACTCGCCTTCATGGCCGCTGGGTCTGTCATCGAAGCGCTTGGAACCAGGAAGATCGACGAGATGGGAGGGCTCGCACGACGGATGAAGTACACCTACGTTGCATTCCTCTTCGCAGCACTTGCAATGGTCGGTCTTCCCCCGCTCATAGGGTTCTGGACTAAGGACGCGATTCTGTCAGCGGCCGCTACATACGGCGCAGCGGCCTTCCTTGTGATCATCCTCGGCTCCATCCTCACTTCAATCTACTCCTTCAGAGCACTTGTCAAGGTCTTCCACGGCCCCAGTCATGAGAGAGAGGTTCGCGAGTCCGGGTGGCTGATGGTGGTGCCGATGATGGCATTGGTCGTGTTGGTCGTGGTTGGATGGGTTGGTCTGAATGGCCAGAGCCTCTTCGTGCCCTCGCTTAGTGAAGCTCCTTCAATTCTCACCGCGGCCTCCACCGTCGCAGTGGTATTGCTTGGGTTCGCAATCTGCTACTTCGCATTCCAAGCTCGGTCCGAGGCGACCGCAAGGCTAATGCAGTCCAGCGCCTTCCTCAAGGGAACCAAGGAATTCTTGCTCGAGGGAATCGGGTTCGACCGGCTCTACTCGTACGTAATCGGGTCGATACTGAGACCCCTGACTCGCCTGGCCACCGGGCTCCAGAGCGGGGACCTCGGAAAGAACGTTGCCCTGTTGTTCTCTATCCTCGTGGTTTTGGTGATGCTCGCAGTGACGGGAGTGATCTAACAGATGGCTTGGCTGTCGACAATCCTCGAGATTCAGTTCGCTGGGGCGATGGTGGTCCTCATCGCAGACATGGCCAAATCGAAGCTCGGGAGTCGCAGACCCCTCATCATCGGAGGGATGGCCGCGGCCTTCCTCCTCCTGTCCCTCGTCGAACTCATCGCGAGCTGGGGCCCCATTTCCATCCAGCCCCTGACCTCGATCTTCGCCACGATCTACTCGGTCACGGCGCTGGGGAACCTGGTGATTCTAACTGTGCTCGTCGCAGGCTTCGCCGTGGCTGTCTACACGGCTCTTACATTGGCTCGCACGGACAACATTGGGCCCTTCTACGCCCTCCTGATGCTGCTCGTCAGCTGCTCCATAGGAGTGATTTCATCAGGCGACTTCCTGACCCTCTTCCTCTTCTGGGAGGGCCTCAGCATAGTGGCTTACGGGCTGGTGTCATTCGAACGGCGCGACATCTCGCTCGAGGCGGCGATGAAGTACTTCTTCCTGGCAGGGGCAGGGAGCCTGGTCTACCTGCTCGGAGTCGCGCTGGTCTACTCAAGCATCGGGAGCATCCGTCTGGTCGACCTCCCCTCACTTCTCGCCTCCAACGGCCCCATAGGCGTCGTTGCGCTCCTAATGATCCTCGTCGGCATCGGGGTCGAAGTAGCAATCTTCCCGGTCCACACGTGGCTGCCTGACGCGTACGGGGCCGCACCAGCCCAGATTGGTGCCCTTAACGGCAGGGTCGTCGACGAGACTCTCCTCTTCGCCATGCTGAAGGTAATCCAGCCATTCGCCGAAAAGGGGATCACCCTCCAGGGGATCCAGGTGACTCTGGTCGCAATCGCCGTGCTGACGATGCTGGTCGGGAACTTCGGGGCGCTCGGACAGGGCAACCTGCGGCGCATGCTCGCGTTCAGCTCGATCGCCCAGATGGGCTACATGCTCGCCGCCCTCTCGACCTTCTCAGTGCTGGGTCTCGTCGCGGTCACGTTCCAGATTTGGAACCACGGGCTCGTGAAGGCCAACTTCTTCATGCTCACCGGCGTCGGTGGGAGGAAGGAGTTCGAAGACGCGGATCTGGAGAAACTGAAGGGCGCGGGAAGGCAGAACAGGCCCCTCGGTGTCCTCTACACCGCGTCGTCGCTGGCGATGGTCGGGTCACCGCCCTTCGGGATGTTCTGGAGCGAGATACTCATCGTCCAGTCGCTGCTTCTAGTCTCGACTCCGCTCTTCACCTGGGTGGCCGTCGTTGTGGTCGCAAACATCGTGCTCTCGATTGTCTACTACTACAGGGTGATCAATACTGTAGTCTTCTCCGAGTCCACGGGGCCGGTCACGAACAGGCCTTCGAGAGACATGCTGCCGCCCTCGTTCCTGTTGGCGCTCAGCGTCATCTCCGGTCTCATCCCGGCCCTTATTCTGGGCCTCATCCTGTGAGCTTTCGTCTACCTTTATAGACCCCTGAGACTCCGCACTGCTGTTCGTCTTTGGGCAAGGAACGGCTCATTGTGGATGTGAACACCGCCGAGGAAGCGAAGAAGGTGGAAGAGACTGTCAAGACGGGCTATCTGGAGGCGACCATCGACACCCTAGTCAACTGGATAGGGGTCGAAGACGACCTGGCCGACAGCTACGAGAACCTCGCCAGCAAAGCACAGACGCCTGCTGCTAAAGCGGCGTACAAGAGGCTCTGCGACGAATCGAGGAAGAACATCGAGCAATTGACCGGTCTCCAGAAGTCACTCGAGAGTCTTGACAGGGCCCGGGTCCAGCGGCTCAAGCTGCTGGAGAGTCTGGAGTCCTGACGGCTTCCCTAGAGTCTGCTTCGGTCGGATGAGGCCAGTAGCAGATTTGCTGCCTTGATGTCCAGCATGGTGTACTTCCGTATGTTGACGAGCTGCCTCGGGTTCAGCACTTCACAGGCGTAGTCCCAGTGCAGGGATACAGAGTCACCCTTCTTGACTGAACCGAATGGCGTCACCTCTGGATTATAACTCACCTTCTTGAGCTTCGGTTTCGAAAGAGCAAGTCTGCCGTTCTCCAGAATCACGGGACGGTACTCGACCTGGAGGCTCTTGGCTCCGACGCTCTTCACTTCCCCCCAAGAGACCCGGCAATTGTCAATCATCTGAGCGATCTTCTTCTCGTTGGCATTGTTTAGGTTCGGTCCGTCAGAAACGCTCGAGCTGGCATAGGTGTTCATCACGTAGAATGTGTGGTGAGGCCGCGCGGCCGTGCCCACCTTCTTGAAGACCCGCTTCACTTCCTTCGGGTCCCTGCCAATCAACTCCTTGTGGGAGAAGCTATGGAAGTCGGGGACGGGAACCCGGTCCAGCAGGCCGTTTCCGATCCAGTATGCCTCTGGCACTGCGTAGTCGAAGACGTCCCTGCCTGTCGTTCTGGCGATCAGCCTGAGGAAGGGATAGGCGGCCTCGAACTCCTTCAGCGTCGAGGTCAGGTCCTCGCCGCCCTTCGATTCCTCGAGGTGCTCCAGAATGACCCCCCTGTCGTCGGGCCCGCAGTATCCCAGGCTGTTCGGCATGAAGGCGTGCTTCGCGTGGAGGAGGATTCCCTTTTCGTTCAACGTGTTCTGTCTCTCTTGGGCAAGGTGACGATTGCCGCCTCACGGATCTCTTTCCATGCCGCCCTCCGCTTCTTCGCGTCCGAGGAGGTGATTACGGAAAGCGCTAAGTTCCCGAAGACCTCCACGAAGTCGCCCCGGGCGGCTGCCACCATCGAAATGTCGACCCCATCCAAGGCCCTCCCGTCAAAGAAATCCACCGATGCCCTCCCCTGCGATGTGGACGTGACCTTTCCGACCCGGGTTATGCACATCGTTGAATCATTGCCCCGTTTGGCCTATTAAGTTTTGGATTAAGGGTGGACATCGTCCCGAAAGCATTATAAAACATGTGCAGGGCGTGACGTTTGAATCATGTCCATCAGACTATCTACTGGCGAGGAAATCCCGATAGAGATGCACAAGGCAAGGATGGTGCAGAAGGTCCAGCTGGTCCCCGTGGAGCAACGGCTGAAGGCCATGGAAGAAGCGGGCTATAACACATTCCTTCTCAAGACGGAGGACATATTCCTGGACCTGCTCACTGACAGCGGAGTCAACGCCATGAGCGACAACCAGTTCGCCAACATGATGAAGGTGGACGACGCTTACGCGGGAAGCATGACATTCTACGAGTTCGCGAAGGCAGTGGAGGACGTGCTAGGCTACAAGCACGTCATGAACGTCCACCAGGGCAGAGCGGCCGAGCACCTTCTAGCGAAGGTCTTCGCCAAGCCTGACGGAGTGGTCCCGACTAACTATCACTTTACCACGACCAAGGCCCACATTGAGCTCCAGGGAATGAAGGTTCTGGAAATCTACTACGATGAGGCGCTGAAGACCGAGAGCTCGAACCAGTTCAAGGGCAACATGGACCCGACCAAGCTGAGGAATGTCATCAAGAAGTACGGCGTAGACAAGATAAGTTTTGTGAGGATGGAGGCAACGACCAACCTCATCGGCGGACAGCCCTTCTCAATGAAGAACCTGAAGGAGATAAGGCAGATCTGCACCGAGAACCATCTCCTAATGGTCTTGGACGGAAGCCTGCTCGTTGAAAATGCGTACATGATAAGGCAACGGGAGAAGGGGTACGAGAACAAGACGGTCGCTGAGATAGTGAAGGAGATGTGCAGTGTACCTGACATCTACTACATGAGTGGAAGAAAGAACACGAGCGTCAGAGGCGGCTGCATAGCGACCAACGATCTGAAACTGTTCGAGCTGATAAAGCCCTGGCTGCCCGTCTACGAAGGCTTCATCACCTACGGTGGCATGTCGATGAGAGAAATCAGCGCCATGTCCGTCGGAATGCGAGAGATGGTTGACCCGAACGTTGCGGGCTGCTCAGTGGAGCAGATCAAGTACTTCGTAAACAAGCTCGTCAAGGCAGGCATCCCCGTCGTCACCCCGCCTGGTGGGTTGGGCTGCCACCTCGACGCAAAGAGGTTCCTACCACACATTCCACAGTCCGAGTATCCCGCGGGTGCGCTCGCAGCGGCGCTGTACATAGCCTCTGGAGTAAGAAGCATGGAGAGAGGCACGATATCCATGGACAGAGACAAGGATGGAAAGGATGTCTTCGCAGACGCTGAGCTGACTAGGTTGGCCATACCCCGGAGAGTCTACAGCATGTCCCACATCGACTACGCGATCGACAGGATTGTGTGGCTGTACAAACACAGGAACCTAGTGAAGGGGCTGAAGTTCGTCTCCGAACCACCCGTCCTCAGGTTCTTCTTCGGAAAACTGGAAGCCCTGGACGACTGGGGAGTGGACTTGAGGGACGCGTTCAAGAAAGAGCTAGGCAACGCCTAGATTTCTTCCTTCTTTCAAGTGGCAGCAGCCTGCACTTCACTCCTGGGCACTCCGGTGAATGCTTAAGCCAACCGAATAGCTTGGAGATGCCAGCCGGGTGTGATCCCAGACCTACTTTCACTCCGCCTGCCGCTTGCCTTCAGCTCGGGGTGGCTCGTCGTTGCGGCTGTCACTAGCGTCGCAGACGCGTACGGCGCTGACCGCGCTGGGTTCGTTGGGGTTGCCCTCGACAGCTGTCGTGAGCCTGCTCCTCATCGGCGCGACCTAGTCACAGGACGCGGCCATCCAGGCCACCACGCTCTTGCCCCTGGCATTCAGTGTCACGTTCGCATTCTTGCTCTTCTACACGATCCCCAAGCAGATGCGATTCCGACACCGGATGCTGGTCGCCCTCATTCTCTGGTTCCTGGCGTCCGTGCTCGTCGTCGTCTTGGCCCCCAACAACTTCGCGTTTTCCCTGGCTGGAAGCGTCGCGGCGTCGTCAATCATCTTCTTTGTGCACGGGAGAGTCGGAGTCGAGGATGCACCGCGCGTCCCATCAAGATTCAGTGTCGGACGGATGATCTGGAGAGGAGCGTTGGGCGGCTGCGTTGTCGGAGGGGTGGTGACGATAAGCACTCTTAGTGGGCCGCTGGTAGCTGGCGCCTTTGCCGGTGTTCCAGCAATCTGGTCCTCGTCACTCTACGCGACCGGTCAAGCCCACGGTGTGGAGTTCTCGCGCTCCCTTACGAAGTCATTCATGAGGACCGGTATCCTCACCATCATTCCATATTGTGTGGCGGCTAGGTACCTCTTTTCGGCCGTCGGAATCTGGTGGGGGTCGCTCCTCGCGTATCTCGTCATCTCTCCCGCGGCGTGGCTAGCATGGGAACTGACGCCTGGCGGGCGAGAAGTCGGATATTCAACCGCGCTATCCGATTGAAGACACACGCGCCGGATTGGCTGTCCGGGCGGAGAATCGAAGCAGCCTTCCTGGGGTCAAGTAGCTTTCACCACTTTGTTTTGGAGTCAATTCTGAGAGCAAGCAGATCAAGCGCGTCAGTCGCGAGTTTCAAGTCCCCTTGAGACCCCTCGGGTCTTTGAGGAACAGAGCGACCGCCAGCATCAGCAAAGCTGGGACGATGGCATTTATTGCTGTCGCCTCTCCCACTCCGAGCAGCGCAAAGAGGGCTGCAGTCGTGTTGGGTGCGATAACGGTCGCCACTGACTGGGCCGTTGTAGTTAGCCCTAGGGCGGTCCCCGTCTTCCCGTCGCAAGAGTCGCACATCAGCGCCTGCATCACTGGGAATATGGACGAACTGAAGAATCCTATTGCGAGCACGATGACCGCACCAACGTACACGTTTGAAGCAGAGAAGAATGTCGCATAGAGAAGGACGACTATTAGAGAGGTCATCACGAGCATTCTGTTCCTCCTCCACATGTCAGATGCGTTTCCTAGTAGCACCTTGCCGAACCCCCCTGAGATTGCGACCGGAGACATGATGAAGGCTGCGAGAGGGACGGTCAAACCATAGACGCTCGAGAAGTAATAGGAAAGGTACGTCACCTGCCAGATGGATGCCCAGGTGGCGAGCAGGGCGAAGAGCATCATTAGCTGGACTTGCCTTCTATTCAGCAGGTCGAGCGCGTCCCTGCCTAGGGCGATCGCACCGACCTTTCCGTCGGCTCTTGCGAAGGTGTCCTTCGCAAAGAAGACACCCGCCACGACGGCGATTCCGAGCAGAGGGGCCACGAAGAACGCGTAACGCCAGCCTGAGGTCAGGGAGAATGTCACTCCGCCTATCGACGACCCCGTCGCGGACCCTGCGTCGAACCCCACGTAGAAGACTCCAAGGGCCCGTCCCTTCTTCATCCCGAAGTACTTCGCGACCGCAGACATGGCTACTGGCCAGAAGAGCCCTTCTCCGAGGCCGCTGACCAGCCGGAAGGCGAATGCCTCGTAGAAGCTTGTCGAGAGGCCGATGAGCCAGGTGAAGGCGGTGAAGACCGAGACTCCGACTAGGATGATCCGTCTCGTCCCGTACTTGTCAGAGAGATGACCCGCTGCGAAAACGAAGGCCAGGACTCCAATGTACTGGGCCGACACCAAGAAACCTATCTGGGTGTTGCTCAGATGGAGCGCGGTCGACATCGGCTTCAGCATCGAGCTGAGGACTGTCCTGTCAGCCGCGTACACGGCATAGCCCAGGAACATTATTGCGAGGAAGAGGACTCCGCCCGAACTTCCCAGCTTCGCGCCGTTCTTCTCTTGGCTCTCCTTCATCTTGGGTGATCCTTTTCCCTCTCGGGCTTCGAGAATGTCTGGATAAGTTTGTGGTTCAGCTGCCCCTGCGCACGGAGTTCCTGACCTTGTAGTCAGCCCGCCAGAACTTCTTTCGAAGCAGGGGCCCCAGCTGGGTTCTTGGCCACGAACTCGTACCCAGTCTGCACGGCCCGCACGTTCAGAGGAATGAACACAGCCTTGCGGTCCGTGAGGAAGTGTCCGAACACCTCCTTGACGGTTCCGAGCTCGTTCTGCAGCGCTTCCCCAGTGAGAGCGAGATACGCGCCGAATACGACCGAGTTGGCGGCTATCGACGTGTCTCGCCCGGCTACGGGTGAGAATTCCTTCAGGTCAGCAGCCAGCTGAGTCGCGGGGACCCAACAGACCTTGATGTCATCCCTGTTCGGTGCCTGACTGACTAGCGTGCTGTTGGCAACCAGCGTCCCCCCAGCCTTGAGCATCGGCACGTAGTCCATTGACGGGATGTTCATGACGATTAGGAAGTCCGGCTCCTCGACAATGGGCGAATCAATCAGTTCGTCTGACCCGACCACGTAGCACTTCACCTTCCCTCCCCTCGTCTCCGGCCCGTACGAAGGCGTGCAGGCTGCATGCCTCCCCTTCAGTATGTTGAAGTACGAAATGTAGTTCGCGAGCTCAAGAACGCCCTGCCCGCCTTGACCCGCGGCGATGACTTCGATCTTCATTTCTTCTCGACCCCCATCTTGTCTA
This sequence comes from uncultured archaeon, assembly GCA_963796355.1. GTDB lineage: Archaea > Thermoproteota > Nitrososphaeria > Nitrososphaerales > Gagatemarchaeaceae > UBA183. The sequence goes on along the minus strand of CAWCLD010000002.1, from coordinate 857,213 downwards.
CGTAGAGGCCAGGCGGGAAGAGCTTGGCCAGGACCTCGAACGAGTAGCGCTTCGACTCGAGAACGGACATCTTCCAGTTGACGCTGCAAGTGCTGATGAACTCCACAAAAGAAAAGCCTCCCATCAGTTGGACCTTGAACGCGTTCAGGACGCTCTTCGCCCCTTCGAGGGAGCCTCTTGCGCTGTAGAGGTCGGTCGACCCCATCGGGGTGACCGGCAGGAAGACCCTCTTGACGTATGAGGGCCCTTCGAGGCCCGAGAGCAGTTTGGTTGCGTCCATCACTGGGCCGGTGTCCTTCAGATCCCTCCCCCTCGGCGTCGTTGTGGTGACCATCCCGGTAGGGGTCGTCGGAGCCATCTGTCCACCTGTCATGCCGTAGATCGCGTTGTTGACCAGGAAGACCGTAATCGGCGCGCCCCTGCTGGCCGCGTAGATCAGCTCCAGGAGCCCTATCGCTACCGCGTCCCCGTCCCCTTGCACCGCGAAGACGAGCAGGTCCGGCCTGACCTTCTTGATCCCAGTCATTATCGCCGGTGCCCTCCCGTGTGGCGATTGAATCGCGTCGACGTTGATATACTCGTGGGCCATGACGCTGCACCCCACCGAGTCAATCATGACAGTCTTCTCCCTCACTCCCAGCTCTTCTATCGCGTTGGCGATCAACCTCGTGAGGACACCATGCTCGCACCCCGCGCAATAGTGGGTCGGCTTCCCGGTCAGCGTCGGGAGCCTCCCTAGCTTGACTTCGTACTCGCCGGTCGCCTTGTCCTGCAAGGTTGTCATCTTGACACCATCTCCACTCTGTGGACGATTTCTGCGGTGGTCGGCAGGAAGCCGCCCAGCTTGTAGATCAAATCGACCGAACCCTTCCCTTCGACAGCAAGTTTGACGTCGTAGACCATCTGTCCCACGTTCAGCTCGACGACGACGAGTTTCCTGATTCCTCTGTCCACCAACGACTTCAATCCTTTGGCGGGGAAAGGTGAGAGCGTCACCGGCCTGAAGAGTCCCGCTCTGACCCCTTTTGCCCTGAGCTCGTTGACCGCACGCCTGCAGAGTCTCGAGACCACTCCGAAGGCTACCAGCACCACTTCGGCGTCGGAGGTCAGGTATTCTTCCGACCTCTGCTCCATCATGTCGATTTCCTCGTACTTGCTCTTGAGGTGTTCAGCGTGCTTCCTCTGGTCCTCGAAATCCAGGTGTAGCGAAAGAATCAAGTGTCTCTCTGCTCCCCTCGCTCCTGTAGCGGCCCAAGGGGCCTCGAACTTCTCTTGAGCGATCTTGGGGAAAACTATGTCCTCCTTCACTTGCCCCAGAAAGGCATCAACAAGCATCAAGACGGGGGTCCTGTGCTTGAATGCGAGCGAGAACCCTAGGGCCGGGAAGGCCGCCATCTCCTGGACCGAATTCGGCGCTAGGACGATGGTCTTGTATCCGCCGTGCCCTCCACCCTTCGTCGCTTGGAAGTAATCGCTCTGCTCGGGGCCGAGGTTGCCTAGGCCAGGCCCAGCCCTGTTGACGTCTACGACGAGGAACGGAATCTCCATTGCGGCTGCGTAGGATATGCCTTCTTGCTTGAGACTGAATCCGGGCCCGGACGTCGCAGTCATCGCCTTGGCGCCGGTTGACGCCGCGCCTATCACCATGTTAATCGCCTCGAGTTCGTTCATCGCCTGGAGGAATATCTTGAACTCGGGATATTCCGGACTCTTGAATTCCTTGGCCAGGGTCTCCGGAATCTCGCTCGACGGCGTGATGGGATAGGCGAAGTACGCATTCATCCCGGCCTTGAGCGCTCCAAGGGCGAGAGCCTCGTTTCCTTTCACAAACTCCGTCTCTGTCTTCACTGCTTCAGCCTCCTTACCTCTGCGATTGCGAAGTCAGGACAGACCCAGTAGCAGAGTCCGCATGCAGTGCAGTCGCCCTTCTCGCCGTGGTAATGGAACTCGACCGGATGGTACCCAATCCTATTCAGCGAATCCGAGAGCTTCAGGTTCTTTTGCGGACATGTGACGACACACAGGCTGCAGCCCTTGCAGACCTCCGAGTCGATAATCACCATTGATTTCTGGACCAGCCCTGCGGCTTGACCCATGATTTTGTCGCTCCGTTCTCGCGTATTTAATACGCGTAGCGGATTCTCAGTATTGATAATTGAAACTGGACTCGCCCCAAGGCGCTTCTTCGCGTTAGACGGTCGATGACGCGGCCTTCTTGCCGATCGCGGCCTGCGCGGCCGCCAGCCTTGCTATCGGCACCCTGAACGCGGAACAGCTGACGTAGTTCAGGCCTGCTTCGTCGAAGAACGCGATGCTCTTCGGGTCGCCTCCGTGCTCCCCGCAGATTCCGACCTCGAGGCCCGGTTTCGTCTTCCTTCCTGCCTCGACCGCCATCCTGACGAGTCTGCCCACGCCCGGCGTGTCGATCGAGTCGAAGGGGCTGCAAGCAAGTATGCCGAGCTCGATGTACTGGGGGATGAACTTCGCTTCCACGTCGTCCCGGCTGAACCCGAACGTTGTCTGCGTCAGGTCGTTGGTCCCGAAGGAGAAGAAGTCGGCGTCCTTGGCTATCTCGTCTGCCGTCAGCGCCGCCCTGGGCGTCTCAATCATCGTCCCGACCTGGAACCTGACCGTCGTCCCAATCTCCTTGCAGACCCCCGAGGCTGCGTCCTCGATCGCCTTCCTGAGGAGCCTGAGCTCCCCGGCGTGCGCGACCAGCGGGATCATTATCTTCACGTTCGGGGTCTCGCCCTTCTCGTGCATGAGTTCTGCCGCGGCGCGGAGTATCGCCTTGGTCTGCATCTCATAGATTTCTGGATACGTCACGGCCAGCCTGCACCCCCTGTGCCCGAGCATCGGGTTGTGCTCGGCCAGCTGCCTCACCCTGTCTAGGACTGCCTGTTTCGCTTCCAGCTGCTCCGGGGTGGAACCTCCTTCCTTCATCTGCTGAATCTCAACGATTAGCTCCTCCAACGGGGGCAGGAACTCGTGGAGCGGCAGGTCGAGCAGGCGCACGACGACCGGCCTTCCGCCCATCGCCGAGAAGATCCCCTTGAAGTCGGCGAGCTGGAATGGGGAGAGCCTGTAGAGGTTCTTCTTCCTCTCTTCGGCGTCCTTGCTCATGATCATTTCTCTGACGATCGGGAGCCTGTCGGGAGCGTTGAACATCCTCTCCGTCCTGCAGAGGCCTATCCCCTCCGCTCCGAACCCCCGGGCTCTTGCCGCGGCCTCGGGAGTGTCGGCGTTGGCCCAGACCCCAAGCTTCCTGACCGAATCGGCCTTTTTCAGGAGCCTGGAGAACTCCGGTGAGAGCTCGGGGTCCACCATCCTCACTTCGCCCCTGTACACCTTCCCGGAGGTCCCGTCGATGGTGATGGTCTCTCCCTTGGCGATTCTCTCTCCGCTCTTTGTGGTGAAGGCTGTCCCGTCCTGGGAGATCTCTATCTCGCTGCAACCCACGATTGCCGGCTTTCCCATTCCTCTGGCTACCACGGCCGCGTGGGAGGTCATCCCTCCTCTTGCCGTGAGGACTCCTTGGGAGGCAATCAGACCCTTGATGTCCTCCGGCGTCGTCTCAGGTCTGACCAGAATGATCTTCTTACCTGCACCCGTCGACACCGCTTCATCAGTGTCGAAGACGACCTTTCCCGATGCCGCGCCGGGGGAGGCGTTGAGCCCCTTCGCCACGGGCTGATCTGCCGCTGTCGGGTCGAGACACCTGTGCAGGAGCGCGTCGAGCATTTCAGGCTCGACCCTCATCAGGGCTTCCTCGGATCCTATGAGACCCTCTTCCATCATGTCGACTGCGGCCTTGACGGCCGCCTGGGCGGTCCGCTTCCCGTTGCGCGTCTGGAGCAGGTACAGCTTCCCGCCCTCAACGGTGAACTCGAAGTCCTGCATGTCTCTGAAGTGTTTCTCCAGCCTGGAGGCGAGATCAGCCAGCTCCTTCCGGAGTCCGGGATTGAGGCTCCCGATGCTGACGGGCGTCCGAACTCCTGCAACCACGTCCTCTCCCTGCGCGTTGCCCAGATACTCCCCGTAGAGTTCCCTGTCGCCGGTCGAAGGGTTGCGCGTGAAGCCGACGCCCGAGCCCGAGTCCGGACCCATGTTGCCGAAGACCATGGCCTGGATGTTAACGGCTGTCCCGAGGTCGTCGCTGATCTTGTAGAACCGCCTGTACTCCTTCGCTCGCGGATTGTTCCATGACATGAAGACCGCGGTCACTGCCGTTTCCAGCTGTTCGAAGGGATTCTGCGGAAACTCCCTTCCTGTCTCCGTCCTTACAATCCTCTTGAAGGTCTCGACGAGGCTCTTGAGCTCCTGGGGCTTCAGCTCTATGTCCGCCTTCACACCCGACTTCTTCTTGATCTCTTCCAGCTCGTGCTCGAACTTGTCTCCGGGGGCGCCCATGGCCACCTTTCCGAACATCTGGATGAGCCTGCGGTACGAGTCGTACACGAATCGTTCGTTGCCCGTCTTCTTCGCCAGCGCCTCGGCCGTCGAGTCCGAGAGTCCGAGGTTGAGGATGGTGTCCATCATCCCAGGCATCGAGAAGGGTCCGCCTGACCTCACGGAGAAGAGGAGTGGGTTCTGGCTGTCGCCGAACCTCTTGCCAGTCTTCGCCTCGATCTCCCGAACCTTCCGCCTGACGTCATCGAAGAGACCTGTCGGGATTCTGTCGCCCTGGGCGTAGAACTGCTTGCACACCTCCGTCGTTATCGTGAAACCCGGCGGCACGGGGAGCCCGATTGCGGTCATCTGTGCTAGGCCGTACCCCTTACCGCCTAGCAGAAACTTGTCATGGCCGACAGCCTCTTCGAAGAGCAGGACCTTCTCCAATTTCATCTACCGAGCAGAGACTGAAAATGACCTGTATTTTAGACCGTCATTTCTGGATGGGGGACGCCCTTAGAGCCCTATCCCGTTCGCCTCGGGAACCAGGCTGCATTAGGATTTCCGCGAGAGACCTGCTGCAATTCATCGCGCGTCAGCCTGTAGAAATGCCACTCGTCCAGCCTCCTCGCGCCGAGCTTCTCGTAGAAGCCAATCGCCTTCTTGTTCCACTCAAGAACCGCCCATTCCATCCTGCCGCAGTCCTGTTTGACCGCCTCGTCGATGCACCTAAGGAGGAGTGCGAAGCCCAAACCCTTCTTGCGGTGCTCTTCAAGGACGAAAAGGTCCTCCAGATAAAGTGTGGGCCTTGCGAGGAAGGAGGAGTAGGCGTAGAAGTACAGGGCGTAGCCCACGAGCTTCCCTCGCTCTGATGCCACGAAAAGGTTCAGTCTCCTCTTCTCAAAGATGTCAACAATGATCCTCCTCTGCCCGTCTGCAGAGGGAGGTTCAAGGTGCTCGAATTCAGCCAGAGCCAGCAGCAACTTCAGAAAACCCGCCGAATCAGCCCGCCTTCCTCTTCTGATGGTGGTCTGGTTCAACCCAGGAAGCGGCTTCAGGGAAGAGCGTTAAATCGATTCGCGTCTGAGTTTAGAGCGCACGCTATGCATGCTGTTCCAGGTCTCTCATCATCTGATCGAATTGCTCCTTGGTGATTTCTCCTCTTGCGTACCGAGCCTTCACGATCTCTGCTGCTTCGCTGTGATGACGCCAGTATTCTCTCCTGTATCTCCCTCTCCACGGACGGAAGATCAGTCGGGCAATTATGAATGCTATCAGGAAGAAGAGGAGGATTCCGAACGGGAAGAAGAATAAGAAGCGACCGCCATAGTAGTACGTCGTCGGAGGCCGGGAGAGGACGCGCACGGTCAGGGCAATCACGAAAGCCAGGATCGCAAGAAGGATTAGACATACTAGGAGCCAGCCGAACCTCATTCCTCTGTGGGGCCTTTCGTACCCTTCAGTGTTCAATCTGTTGCAGCTTCCCACGATCTACGAGAACCATGTCGATATAAGAAGCGCGAAAACGGGAAGCACGAACGCACCGCGAGAGCCCACGGATAGATCGAGATCTCATCCGAGAAAGGATAATACAGCACCGCGAAGGGGCCGGGCTGGGCATGGGCCTTAAGGAATGGATAATTCCGCAGGACAAGGCCTTCTTCGACATCCTCGAAAAAGAGTCTGCGAATGTCCTCTTCGGTGCGACGAGACTCGAAGACGCAATGAAGTCCTTCGACGACATGGAGGGGCGCAGGAAGGAATTCAAGGAGATTGAACACGTCGGGGACGACATCGTACACCAGATTTACGACAAAGTCAACAGAAGCTTCATCACCCCAATCGATCAGGAAGACATCACGAAACTCGCCTCCCTCTACGACGACGTGCTCGACTACATGTACGCCGTCATTAACGAGATCGTGCTCTACGAGGTCACGGGACCAACAGAAGCGTTGAACAGGTTCGCGGGAATCTGCCGCGCCTCCGTGGAGGAGATTCACCAGGCCTTCATCTCGATGAGGAGGCAGGACAAGGCCGAGATTGACAAGAGGTGCATCGAGGTGGACCGGCTTGAGAACGAGGCCGATGAGCTCCTGAACGAGACGCTAGTCCAGCTCTTCAGGAGCAACGACGTGATTAGCATCCTGAAGATGAAGGAAATCTACGAGCACTTGGAGACCGTGACAGACCGCTGCGAGGACCTGAGCCTAGTCCTCCGGGACATCGTCATCAAACTCACATAGGCGAGCACGGTGGACCTCCAAGCCGTCTACGTGCTCGGAATAATAGCGGCCGCATACTGCTTCGACTTCGTCAACGGCTTTCATGACGCCGCCAATTCAGTCGCGACAGTCATCTCCACTAGGGTGCTCCCGCCGGTGGCCGCTGTGGCGATGGCTGCCTTTTTCAATTTCATCGGTTTCTTGGTCTTCGGCGTCGCGGTCGCGACCACCGTCGGCAAGGGGATAGTCAGTTCGTCGGTGATCACTCCGAACCTCATCCTCGCTGCCCTGATTGGTGCCATCGTTTGGGACCTGATTACCTGGTATCTCGGCCTCCCATCCAGTTCATCGCACGCTCTGATTGGCGGCCTCGTGGGCGCCGCGGTGGTCAAAGCAGGCCTGAATTCGTTGCTCTGGGCCGGGCTGGGAAAGACGGTCGCGTTCATGGTTGCCGCACCGGTCATAGGCTTCGTGCTTGCGCTTCTCCTCATGACCTCCTTGATCAGGGCCTTCTTCACCATCCCCCTCCACATCATCAACCGCTATTTCAGGCGACTCCAGCTCGTCTCCTCTGCCTTGATTAGCCTCAGTCACGGCACGAACGACGCACAGAAGACGATGGGAGTAGTGACCGCCCTCCTCGTCTCTGTGAATTGGATACCCACCTTCAAGGTGCCTCTGGTTGTTGGTCTCTTGGCTGCTAGTTCCATCGCTCTCGGGACCTTCTTCGGAGGCTGGAGAATTGTGAAGACCCTCGGCTACAGGATGACCAAGCTCGACCCGGTTCACGGGTTCTCAATCGAAACGGCGTCTGCTGTCACAATAATCGGCTCCTCACTGGTCGGCATCCCTGTCAGCACGACCCATGTCGTTAGTGGAAGCATCATGGGCTCAGGGTCCACGATGGGCGCTTCGAGGGTCAGGTGGGGCATCGCAAGGAAGATCATCTGGGCCTGGCTGATTACCATCCCAGCCTCCGCAGTCGTCGCGGCCGTTTCCTACTGGATAATCAGCATGCTGTAGGCGTCGAGCACACCTTCTCCTTGACTTCCCACTCCACCGCTTCGATTCTCTCGACTTCTGCCCTCAGAGCGGTTTGCGTCCGTTCGACGTGATGCTGACGCCTCTCCTGCCGAGCTCGGAAAGGAGCGTCTCCACGAGGGGGCCCTCTACTGCTCTTTCAGGGGCGAGTGTTCCCTTCCCCTTGATTTTGCCTGACCCTACCATCTGCGCCACGATGGATGCCGTGTATCCCGTCGTCTTTCCCATCGACGTCACTTTCTCCCTGTCGTCGTACCTATCTACCATATCGTAGACGAACTCGCCGGTCTCCGACCGCGCGATGACCCTCATCACCGTCATGTCGTGCGGGTCCCCCTCGCTCAGCTTCTTCTCCAAGACCACCCAGGACATCTCGAGGGGCGACAGCTCTGCGCTCCCTACCTTCACCTTGTCCTTCGCGAAGTACCCCGACTCCTGCAGAAGGCTCATCTTCTCTGCGTGGCCTGGCCATCTAAGCGTCTTCTCGTCCAGGACCCGCATCCCCTTCATGGTGTAGACGAGGCTCGCCAGTCCGTCCGTGCAGAATGCCTCCAGCGTCCCGATTAGTTTCGGGAATTCCACCTTCTCGACGGTGGAGAAAGGTCTGACCTTCACGAGCTTGCCGCCCCTGAAGACGCGAGCGTCATCTATGTACTCTCGGAGCAGGCCGACGATCGAGAAGACCAGCTTGTACCCGAAGGGGGGCTGCGGGACCTGAGGGAGGCCCCCGACAAGGATGTGCCCTTCGTCGCCTCCGCCCAGTGCCTCCAAAGCGTGAGCTAGGAGTATTCCTCCGAGCCCTGGCGCAAGACCACAACCCGGAATCAGCAGGGCGCCAGTCTTCCTTGCCGCCGAGTCCAGCTCCATCTGCTCGTCTTCGAAGGCAACGTTGACCATTTTGGTGCCTGAGGCTGCAGCCGCGAGGTCCGAGCTGTGCACCACCCCGTGCGGAAGGGCAGAGACCGCTATGTCGAACTGCTTCAGGAACCTCTCGGTCTTTCTTCTGTCCTTTATGTCGAGGACCTCCACGGAGAGCTTCTTGCCTGCCGACCGCCTCTTCACCGCGGCTAGTCTTTCTTCGTCGACGTCCGAGACAACCACGCTGTCGACCTCCTCGGACCGCGCCATGTCCCATGCGACCACACCCCCCATGAGGCCCGACCCCAGCACTGCGGCCTTCAACCCGCCTCGCCTTTCATTCTGCAGTTTATGAATTGAACTCCGATACATCTTAAGTAGAGGATTCCTTCCATCAAGCATCCGTGGACCTCCGGCAGTCCCTCGACCAGCCCGTTTCGGGTTACATGTTGACCGGCTTTGTCAGGGTCAGCTTCGACGATCCGGTGACAGACGCTGCGAGGGTGATGCAGAAGGCCGGCGCCACGGAAGCCGTCGTGATGCGCGATGATGACCCGATTGGGATCGTCACCGAGAGAGACATCCTGTACAAGGTGGTCGCCGCGGGCTTGGACCCATCCGCTACAAAGGTCAGGGACGTGATGAGTGCACCGGTTGCCACAGTGGACTCTACGTCGAAGGTCGCAGATGCCATTGCCAAGATGTCCAAGCTCGGCGTCAGGAGGCTTGGTGTGACGAGGAAGGGGAAGCTCATCGGCCTGGTCACTCAGAAGGCGATGGTCTCTGGTGGACTTGAACAGCACGTGCTGCTCCCCGAACTCGCCTCGCCGAACGCCCTCGCCTGCCCCTACTGTGGGGCGGCCATGGGGGACCGGGATGAGCTCTCGAGGCACATCGACCGTGCCCACCTGGGCCTGGGCCTGCTTGAGGGCGACCTCAGCAAATGGTAGTTCAGGAAGCGACGAAGAGTTCCATCGTCTCAGCGATCCAGCAGATTCCCTTCTGAAGGTCCTCGAGCTTCAGGTTCTCGTTCGGGGCGTGTATCCCACCGTCCATAGCTGACACACCGATTTCGACCGACGGCATCTTGTACCTTCGACTGAAGACGTAGAGCGGACCCGTCCCCGGAGACGAGAGCTCGACGATGGGCTTCTTCCCGTAGACCTTCTCCGCTGTCCTGATGGCGGCCTGCGCGAACGGGTCTTTGTAGGATGTCCTCGCTGCGGGTTCCATGCTCTCGAGCACAATCTTCACGTCAGCGAAACCCTTGGCGTCCATGTACTCCCGGAGCTTCTTGAGGAGGTCCGCCGGGTCCTGGTCTGGGACCAACCGGAAGTCCATCTTCGCGTGGATCTCCTTCGGCAGGACCGTCTTCGACCCGGGCCCCATGTACCCCGCCCAGATCCCTGCGATGTTGGCTGTAGGCCTTTGGACGAGGACCTTCTTGGCCTGCTCGCCCGTCATCCCGCCGAGGAAGCTTCTGGTTCCGTAGTTCTTCTTGAAGGCCTCCGCGTCGAAAGGCATCTCTTGCAGGACCTTCAGCTCCTCGTCGGAGAGCGTTTCGACCCCGTTGTACCATCCCGGCACAAGCATTCTTTCGTTCTCGTCCTTCAGCAGGTTCAGGAGCCTGACGAGCCTCCAGGGCGCGCTAGGAAGCGCGGCGGCGTAGCTGCTGTGGGCGTCCTGAGAGAGCGACTGGACGACGAACTCCAGGTAGATCATCCCCTTCACTCCGAGGGTCACCATCGGCTTGCCTTCCAGGTCGACAGTCCCGTATTCCCAGATGACTCCGTCGGCCTTGAAGAGGTCGGGGTTCTTCGATACGTACTCCTCCAGGTGCACGCTGCCCGTTTCTTCTTCTCCCTCGAAGCAGAACTTCACGTTGCAGGGCGGCTGCCCGGCGGTCTTCATGTAGGCTTCGACGAGCTTCAGCCTCGACACGAGCTCCCCCTTGTCGTCGGAGACTCCCCGGCCGTAGATCCTGCCGTCCCTTATCTCCGGCTTGAAGGGTGGAGACTTCCAGAGCTCCAGTGGCTCCTCAGGCTGAACGTCGTAGTGGTTGTAGAACAGAATGGTCTTGCTCGAGCGGGTCGATTTCACCTCGCCATAGACGAGCGGCGCCGCGCCCTCCATCCGCAGGACCTTGGTCGTCGCCCCGATGTCGCGAAGCATTTTCTCCACGAGCACCGCGCATTCCTCGATTCCCTCCTTCCTGGCTGAAACACTCGGTTGGGACGACAACCGGATGATGTCGTCGGCAAATCTTCCCAGGTTGTCCTTAACGTACTGCTCAAATCGACTGTCGACCATCTAGCACTTCACCTTCCCGCGCTCCGTTCCGACGGGAGATAAAGGTTCGAGCGGTCTCAGACGCCGCCGCTCGTCGTCCTATGGGTTAAGCTTGACCCTATTCAAGGTCAGCGAGTTCACGACGACGCTGACCGAACTGACGGACATCGCCGCGCCTGCGAGAATGGGATTGAGGAACCCAGTGGCTGCCACTGGAATCAGCACGGTATTGTAAGCGAAGGCCCAGAGGAGATTCTGCCTTATCTTGCTCATCGTTGCCCTGCTCAGGCGGAGCGCTACTGCCACGTCCCTTAGGTCGCTCTTCATCAGAACAATGCCGGCCGTTTCTATTGCGATGTCGGTCCCGCTCCCTATCGCCACGCCGACGTTCGCCTGAGCAAGGGCCGGCGCGTCATTGATTCCGTCCCCGACCATGGCAACGGTGTGTCCCTCCTCCATAAGCTTCTTGACAACCCCGGATTTCTGTGCGGGCAGAACCTCGGCAACCACCTCCTCGATTCCCACTTCGCCTGCGATTGCCCTCGCGGTCCTCATGTTGTCTCCGGTCAGCATGACCACTCTCACGCCCATGTCCTTGAGGGAACCGACCGCCTCATTGGCATGAGGCTTGACCGTATCTGCCACCACTATGACTCCGACGACCCTTCCGTCTACGCCCACTGCCATCGCGGTCCTTCCCTTCTCCTCCAGCTCAGAAACCGCCGCCTCGGCAGGCTCGAACTCGATCTTCCTTGCGGCAAAGAATTTCCTGTTGCCCACCAGGACCTGCCTCCCTGCAACTTTGGCACTCACCCCCATCCCAGGCTCTGCTCGGAAATCAATCGCATGCTCAACCACGATTTCCCTTTCTCGAGCTCCTCTTACGACAGCCTTTCCGATTGGGTGTTCTGACCCTGCTTCGGCTGCCGCCGCAAGACCGAGGACCTGAGCCTCCGACAGCCCTGTAAGCGAGACAGTGTCGGTGACTGAAGGCTCCCCGACCGTAATCGTCCCCGTCTTGTCTAGGACGACCACATCCACCTTGCTGGCCCGTTCGAGCGCCTCCCCTCCCTTGAGGAGTATCCCGTTCGAAGCTCCCCTCCCTGTGCCCACCACGAGCGCAGCGGGCGTTGCGAGACCCAGCGCACAAGGGCACGCGATGATGAGCACAGCGATGAACGCGGTGAATCCGTGCAGGAACCCGTTCGCAGTTAGGAGGTACCAGCTCAACAGAGCGCCGACCGCCACCAGGATGACCGCAGGAACGAAGTAGGCCGCAATCCGGTCCGCCAGTCTTTGCACGGGTGCCTGGGCCGCCTGTGCTTCCTCGACGAGTTTCACGATCTGGGCGAGGGTCGTGTCGCTCCCTACCTTAGTCGCCTTGATCGTGATCATGCCTGTCTGATTGACTGTTGCTCCGAACACCTCGTCACCGGCCCTCTTGTCAACGGGCATGCTCTCTCCCGTGAGCATCTTCTCGTCTACCGAACCCTGTCCGTCGGTTATCATTCCGTCCGTCGGAATCCTCTCACCAGGCCTTACCCTCACTAGATCCCCGGGAACGACCTCCTCGACCGCCACCTCCACCTCCTTCCCTCCTCTGACTACCGTTGCCTTCTTCGGGCTGAGGTCGAGCAGCTTCCTGACCGCGTCAGACGCCCTTTCTCTCATGGCGTGCTCCATGAGCTTCCCGAGAAGTATGAAACCTATGATCAGAGACGAGGCATCAAAGTAGATCCCTTCCGGAAACGTTCCAGGCGCGAAGACCACGACTGTGCTGTACGCCCACGCCGCTGTGGTTCCTGTCGCAATCAGCGTGTCCATATTGGCCGCTTTTGCCCTGATGGCATGCCAGGTCCCCCTGTAGAGCATCCACCCGGCGCCGAACTGGACCGGGGTCGCGAGGACAAACAGGAGGAAGTCCTGCGGTACCCAACCGGGAAGGGTGACAACCCAGGTCAACAGGAGGATAGGAATCCCGAGCGCGAAGCTCAGCACCGTCATTCGGCTGATGAACTTCAGCTCCTTGGCGGGGGCGATGAAAGTCTGGAGGCAGGTGTTGCAGCAGAAGTAGAATGTGGTCCCCCTCTGGACCGTCCTCAACGCCCCAGGAGTCTCCTCGACGTACATCCCGCAGACGGGGTCCTTCGCCATTCTCGCGCCTGAATCATCGCTCGCTGGGCCCGAGTTAAATGGTACCCTTTGCGAAGGACGGGGCAGGTGCCAAGATGGCCATAGACCCGATATGTGGGATGACGGTGGACCCGAACAAGACTCCTTTCAAGTCAGAATACCAGGGTAGGAAAGTCTACTTCTGTTGCGTGGGTTGCAAGACGGCCTTCGGTAGGGACCCCGCCGCTTACACACTCTCGCCCGAAACGGGTTAGAAGCAACGATTTCCAACTCTGAGAATCGCCTCCCTCCAAAGGGTGACCTCGCAGGCGGTTCGCAGTTGTGGTCACACTTTAAAAACGGTGCAAATCAGGTGAGCGATTAGATGCCCAAACAAAAACCCGAAGAGAAAAAGCCGACGGTAGACGAACTGCTGGCGAAGGCAAAGAGACCATCTATGCTGGCGCCGCCTCTTCACAGGTTTTACGGGGGGAAACTTCAAGTCATGCCCAAGTGTGCCATCACGAGCTACCAAGATTTCGCCATTTGGTACACTCCAGGAGTAGCCGCCGCATGCAAGGAGATACAGGCATCCCCTGAGAAGTCGTTCGAGCTCACCAACCGATGGAACTTTGTTGCTGTCGTATCAGACGGCACGCGCGTCCTAGGCCTTGGGGACATCGGGCCGGAAGCGGGACTGCCGGTGATGGAAGGAAAGAGCATTCTGTTCAAGTATCTGGGCGGCGTCGATGCCTTTCCAATCTGCCTGAAGACCAAAGACCCGGAGGAGATAATCAGGACGTGCGAACTTATCGAGCCGTCTTTCGGCGGAATCAATCTTGAGGACATCGAGAAACCGAAGTGCTTCCGCGTTCTGGAAGAGACACGAAAACGCCTGGAAATCCCTGTTTGGCACGACGATCAGCAGGGAACGGCCACGGTTGTTCTGGCTGGGCTGATCAATTCGTTCAAGGTAGTCGGGAAGAATCCGAAGGAGAGTCTCATAACTTTGGTGGGGGCGGGATCGTCCAACCTCAGGGCCGCGTACGTCCTGACGCGGTGGGGAGTGAAACCGGGCAACTTGATCCTGGTCGACACGAAGGGCATCATCTATCCAGGTCGTGAAGATATTCGCAAGGAGGACGATCCTTGGAAGTACGAGCTGTCCCAAATGACAAACGCAGAAGGCAGGACCGGTGACATGGCTGCAGCTTTCAAGAACACTGATGCAGTGGTGGCAGCCGCCAAACCCGGACCAGGGATCATAAGAAAGGAATGGATACAGACGATGAACGACAACGCGATAGTCTTTGCGTGTGCGAATCCGATACCAGAGATATGGCCTTGGGAAGCGAAGGAGGGCGGCGCTCGAGTAGTAGCCACGGGCAGAAGCGACTTTCCGAATCAGGTCAACAACAGTCTGGGATTCCCAGGCATATTCCGAGGAGTCCTGGACGTGAGGGCCAAGACGGTAACCGACGACATGTGCGTGGCCGCCGCGGAGGAACTGGCGAGGTTCGCCGAAGCGCGGGGAATTAACGAAGACGACATCATGCCGAAAATGGACGAATGGGAGGTCTATCCTCGCGTAGCCGTTGCGTGCGCCCAGAAATCGATCGATCAGGGCGTGGCCAGAATCAAGCCCAGCAGGGATGAACTCTATCAGAGAGCCTCTGCGATAATCAAGTCTGCACGGGAGGCCACGGAGCTGCTGATGAAGGAAGGGCTCATAAAGCCCATGCCTCCCGAGAGCGAGATGCTGAAGTAGAATAACGGGGATCCAACCCTCCCACTTTCCCACCCAGGACAGAGATTACTTCATAGAGCGCGGCGTCCAAGATTTCGCTCCAATCAAGCCTGTCCAAGAGGCGTGGCGACCGTCGAGCCGTCTGTTATGAGAGCCCCTTAGTAGACTCCGGTGCAGCCGAGCGGCACAAGGGCGACCCCACCAGGAGGGCGGCCCCTTCTCTTCTGAATCGTGAGCAGTTGTCCCTAGGCCTGCAAAGCCCGCAGAACCTCGGCCTCATGGCCGTCGACCTTCACCTTCCTGAACACCTTCTTGATTCTCCCCTTCTTGTCGATTACGAACGTGGACCGTTCTGTTCCCCAGTAGGTCTTGCCGTAGTTGTTCTTCAGCCTCCAGGTACCGTAGAGCTTGTGAGCCTTAAGCCCCTCATCGCTCAGAAGAGTGAAGTTCAACGTGTACTTGCCGATGAACCTCTCGTGTGACGACAGCGAGTCCTTGCTAACGCCCAGGACGACGGCGTCGAGACCTTCGAACTTGGGCAAGTTGTCTCTGAACGAGCACGCCTCTCTCGTGCAGCCGGGCGTGTCGTCTTGGGGATAGAAGTACAGCACGACGTTCTTCCCCTTCAGGGAGCTGAGCCTGACTGGCCTTCCGGTTGACGAGGGGAGCTCGAAATCGGGTGCCTTGTCGCCTTCTTTCAGATCGGAACGTATTCTGCTCATGAGATATCGTCGAGCGACCTCCGTCAAAAAGCTACTGGACTCGTCAGATCGGTCCCGCCCGAGGTGTGGCCTTGGGCCATCGACGTGGCATCGTAGAAGGGGACAGGTTCCGAAGTGACAGTTCCCTGGCTCGCTTCCCTTCAGAATGCCTGCCGGACCGTCGGTTGATTGCTGGGTCTCGCGACTAGCTACAGTTTCCCGCCGGTCACGACGCGCCTTCCTCCGACCGTCAGGTCCGCTCTCCTGATGACCGCCATGAACCCGAACCCACCGGCTGTCACCGACCCGGCCACCATCCTGTCCTGTCCGAACAGGTAGTCCATCTTGGGATTGATTCCCACGTTAAGAATGGTCATCCTCCGGTCCTGCTCGGGCACGACCTTGACGAGTTCCGTGAGCATCGGCATGCTGCCCCTGCTCTTCCACTTGACCAGCCTTCCCTCCCTAAACGTAAGCACTGCGTCCTCGAGCAGGCCCAGCCTTGTCAGAGTCTTTGAGACACTCAGCGTCCCCGAGACAGAGGCGGGATCGACGCTCCTTGATACGAATCCAGGTGGAACGTAGGCCATGTTGTCGCCAGCCTCCACGTCCGCGCGACTCACTACGCCGTCCTCGATCGTCGTCTCTCCCTTGAGTTTGAATTGAAGTCGTGAACCGCTGGCTTGGACCACGGCCTCAGAACCGTCCGAGAGGAGCGAAGAGAGCCGCTGCCCCGTCTTCGCGATGTCACCGAAATCGACCAGAGCGGCGTTCAGCTGCCGTTCCACCACTTGCTGGACGGTCCTGCCCATCACTCCGGCCATCTCCTCTCCGATGTACCCAAAGGCCATACGGGCTCCCTTGAGCTTGGCCTTCTCGGCGGCCTCGTACCAGGATCGGTTGTACTTCGTGGATTCTGACATAAGTTGGGGCTTGATCTTCGTCTGGTACGGCGCTAGAAGGGGCCCAGGAATGAACACGTACGCGTCCGTTCCCTCGATCATTCCGAACTCGTTGCGTCCCATCGTTCCAATCCTGTCCTTGGGTGCTCGGCTCGCTCCCTCGATGTATGCTTCTTCGTCCTCTAGACTCAGAATGGCCGTGCATCCCATCGCCCTGGCTTCTGCTACCACGTTCCGCGCGAACTCGAGACCGTTGTTCCAGGACTCGACTGTGACAGCCTCCCCTTTCTTGACAGCGAGCGTCTCAGACAGCACCCTCTTTGCAACCCTCCTGTACAGACCGTTCAAGGCGACCATTGCGCCCTCGTGGGCTGGGTGCCTCTTCTTAAGCTGAAACCCTCTTCTGCCGAACGCTTCGCTCAGTAGACGTAGGCGTCGACTCCCCTCTGCGTGATTCTCCGCAGGAACCCCTCCAGCTCCTCCGGAGATTCGAACTCCCTCGAAAGGACTCTCTTGCCGACCGCAGGGGCCTTGCGACCCGTCCTCTCGTAGACCATGACCGTGTACCTGCCTACGAACCTAGTGACGAACGCGAAGCAGAGGTGCCCCAGGTACGAGCCGACGACCCTGATTCCCGCGTCGGAGTCCAGACGTCGTGCCTCTCGCATCAGTCCGGCGAAGGACCTAATCCTTTTCTCGTAGAACAATGCCCGCACTTGCGCCAGATTCCCCTGGCTCAAAAAGGCTAATACCCACGCGCCTCTCAGCGTTCTACTATCTCTTGCCGAGCCGGCTCGTTGTCTTCAACACTCTCACAGGGAAGAAGGAACCCTTCAGGAGTCTACGCCGCGGACAGGTCGGAATGTTCGTCTGCGGGCCCACGGTCCAAGACTACATGCACTTGGGTCACGCTCGCACGTACATCTTCTACGACGTCGTCGCGCGGTACCTGACCTATCTTGGGTATAGAGTCCATTTCGTCCTGAACATCACCGACGTGGACGAGAGGATAACGGATGAAGCCCGCAGGAAGGGGAAGGCTCCCCTTGCCCTCGCTAAGGAGTATTCGAGGTACTTCGTCGAAGATATGGCGAAGCTCAAGGCCGATTCCGTTTGCAGGTTCGAGCCGGTCTCAGCGCACGTGGACCAGATGATCGAGCAGGTCTCTCTCTTGATCGAGAAGGGACATGCATACGTGGTCGGCGGTTGGGTCTACTTCGACGTCTCAACATTCCCTGAGTTCGGGAGACTCTCTCACCAGTCCTCCCGGGAACTCTCTCTCCGACCCCTAGAGCTCTCCCTCAGGAAGAGGAACCTGCTCGACTTCGCCCTCTGGCGTCCCGAGATCCTCATCGAGGGAAAGTTTGACAGCCCATGGGGGAGAGGGTCGCCTGGCTGGCACATCCAAGACATCGCGGTCACGACCTCGCTCCTTGGCCCACAATACGATCTGCACGGTGGCGCCTACGAGCTGATCTACCCTCACCACGAAGCCGAGATTGCTGAAGCCGAATCACTCACAGGCCTCAGACCCTTCGTGAGGTACTGGGTCCACACGAGGCTCGTCAACATGAGGGGTGAGAAGATGTCGAAGTCGATTGGGAACGTCCTCACGGTCAGGGACGCACTCCGCACCTATTCGGCCGACCAGCTCAGGATGTTTCTCCTGGGCCGCCACTACAGAAAGGACATGGACCTCACGGGAATGGACTCTGCAGCTGGAAGGTTCACGCATCTAAGAGGAATGGCAAGGAAGGTCCTGCATGCGGCCGGGGTCGCGTCCAAAGAGAGCGACGAGGAACTGCTGGGAGACTTCCGCGACGCGATGAACGACGATTTCAACACCCCGCTCGCTCTCCAGCTCATGGACGATGGTCTCACGTCCGCGCTCAACACGAGGAGCGCCGTAACGGCGGGACGCAAGCTCGCTTCGGTTCGCACGACTGGAAAGATACTGGGGGTCGACCTGGGGATTGGTTAGGAGCAGGGACCTGGAACTCAACGAAATCGGTTGGTGGTCCCACTGGGCCGATGTGCGCTGGGCCGGAGAGACGTCTTATGTCATGCTTTCCTCTGATTTCGACGAGTACTTCTTCAACAGAGCCGGCTTTGTCGATTGCGTAGGTGGGCAGGAGGCCATCCCCAAGATTGAGGCAGAGTTCGAAGCCCTCGCGAGGCCATCCTGTTTTTCGGTGCAAGAAGAGTGCGGGGAGGTCGCGGCCGTACTGGAGTCCCGCGGCTACGCCACGTTCGACAAGATGTCTGTCATGCAACTAGACCGACCAGATTTCAAGACCGCGTCAGGCCTGAAGGTCTTGTCAGGCCAGGAAGTCGGGACCGCAGAATGGGCAGCCGCTTACTCTCTTTCCTTCTACGGCGGCCCGGGGAAACAAGACTCGGTCTCACTGGTTGCGGACCGACTCAGAATGGAACCCTCCGTGACCCTCTTCGCAGCGGAAAGAGACGGGAAGACCTTGGGTGTCCTTGCTGCGTTCAGGACGCCTGGACTGCTCGGTGTCTACTGCGTGGGCACTGTTGGGAAACACAGGAACATGGGGGTTGCTAGCTCCTTGATTCACGAAGCGAGCAGGATGGCTGCCGCCGAGGGTCGTCTGCTCATCTTGCAGACGATAGCCTCTGAAGATGTGGAGGGCTTCTACGCGAGAGGGGGTTTCCACCGACTCTATCTGAAGAAACTCATGAGAAGTGAAGCGTCTGGCTTGAACCCGCGAAGGAGACAGTGAGCCTGAGTTGGGATTGGGCGTAGTCATAGACAGGGACGCTCCGATTGGCTCTTTCCCGTTCAAGGACGTCTTCGGGGGTTTCGAGAAGGTCGCGGCCGTGAAGTCGATCTTCGGAAGCGACACTGACAGGGTACTCTCGGTGCTCCAGGTTGACGTCGAGGATGGTCGAGGCTACATGAGGATCAACGCCGAGAAGGGCTCGGTCATAGTCAACACGAAGTACCTGAAAGAAGGCGACGAGACCCATCTCTACCTTGACGTCGTCCACGAGCTCGTCCACATCAGACAGCACATGGAGGGGAAGGAACTGTGGGACAAGCGGTACGCCTACGTTGACAGGCCGACCGAACTCGAGGCCTACCGGGTCGCCCTGGGTGAGGCTAGAAGGATTGGACTGGGGGAGAAGGACATAATCGACTATCTGAAAGTGAGTTGGGTCACTGACGAGGAGTTTGGACGGCTCCTAATGACGCTCGGGGTGAAGCGCGCGCGCTAGCGTTGATGTGGGTCGAAGCCTGACTCGATAAGATGACTCTTCGACAACGTCATTAGGATTGAGACTGCCAACTCGTGTGCGAGGATGATCTAGAGGGGCGAGCCTTTCCTGGGGAGACGCCCTGAAGTCCGGGTATTCGCCTTCGGATGTACGCTCAGGGGCCGGCGGCGCGCATGGCTTCCTTCAACGCCTCGACCTTCTCCTTCATGAGCGCTATCGCTGCCTCAAGGTTCCTGCACCCTGCCTCTTCTTGGGCGAGCGCCGCCTCGAGGTCCGCGATCTTGGTTGGGGCGGTGTTCAGATTGCGTGAGATCTGCCCGAGCGGGGAGTAGTCCAGTCTGCGAGGCATTCCCGAGAAGAGTTCGCGCTGTACCTGGTTGATTTCGCTGAGCTTCCTATCGTCCGTCGCTGCGAGCCAGGAGACTTCTCTCCCTGCCCTTAGGCTCTCGTAGAGCTGATCCTGCAGCCTTACGTAGGACTCCCAGTACTTCACCCACGATTCGTTGAAAGAGGCGAGGATCTCCCCCAGCTTCGCTTCACGGGCTCTCTCTGATTCCAATACGGCGAGAACCCAGGAAGACTTACTAATATGGTCTTGGGGTGAAAGATATCGCACTTTTACCTAGCGTGGAAGGAACTCCGGTCGCAAAAAACCCGATAGTCGAGCGCTTTGAGAGGTCCTCAGCTCGCCTTCTTTCGGAGCGCGCGCGGGCACCCATATGGTTGTCCCAATCCCCCCGGGGCAAACTCAAGCTTGCCACACCCCTGGTCAGCTTCCTTGAATCACTTGCCCCCCTGCACGAACCTCCCGCACTACAATCTACAGACCAACGTTCGCAGGCTTAGAACTATATTCGCCTCAGCGCGCGCGCTTCCACCTCGAAGGGTCGAAGAAGCATTCCTGCTTGCGTAAGCGTATGCCTTGTGCTACTGTCGAAGCAAACGACTTCAAAACAGTGCGGGAAGCATGGTCGGGAGGATGTATACTACGAACCAGGTAAACGGAATTGAAACGAGAACTGAGAGCGTAACTTGTTCTACGGTGTGATAACCCAGTATTACTCTTGAACCAGCAACTATGCTTCCGACAATAAACATTAACGCGAAGCCAGCTAAGCCATAGCTGTAAAGAATCGCGATAGAAGGGCCGGTCTATCGCCTTTCTCTTCGACGTTCGAATCTACCTTAGAATGACGCATACGTGCAAAGAGAGCAGCCGTTGGAATTAGCGACGTGAAAATGACGGCGATCAACAATTGCAATCCTGTCGTCTCAATTCCGCTTGCGAGTGAAAGCGCACCAAAGGCATAGATCGACGAAACCTGAGGCGCGAAGACGACAGAGACTGTTTTGTAAAAATCCTTCGGCCCTTTCATATGCTCTCAATGTACAGGGTTTGAACCAAATAAGGTTCTGTTAAAGGGGGATGAGCCGAAGATTCAACAGAATCGATCTGAGAAATCAATCCTTAGGTACCGTACTAAGAACCCAATCGGGTCAACTTCTTGACCTTCAGGACCTCCAGGACGCGCGCGCGTGCGACCATAGCAATATTGGCGCTCGACAAAACGTTCAAGAAAAGTCCGATGTCAAAGTGACCCCACGTGACGAATCTTGACAACCCTGATTCAGGAGGTCGGGAGCCGAGTTCTTGACAGAACCCACGACACTAAGAGCTATAAGACGAACCAAGTGCTATAATCCGCGATGCAAGCCAAATGTGAGGTATGCGGAAGCACGTTTGACGACTCGTATCAAGGCTACACCGTGAGCGTCGATAGGAGGTCGAAAACTGGTCTCAGCATGGGGCATAGCTACTGTTCTAAGGAACACGCCGCGCAAGGCTTAGACAAGCTCCAATAGTAAACCGGCACAACTGCCGAAAGTTAACGCCTCAGGCCAGATGCCTAAGAATTAGCACTACTACACTTCGCACAGTTTAAGTAAGAAGGAGAGATAATCATGAATCACACTCAGTCACGACTGAGCCACCCGTAGAACATAGGGAGGGGGAGGCGAGGTCCAACAACACTTCCCCCTTAGGTTTCTTCTCAAGCAGTCTCCTTCATGTCCCGACGCTTGACAGGGAGAGCAGGAAACCGAGGAATTAGCAGAATCGAGCCTCAGGCCGCTATATACCAATCCCGTCAGTGAGGCTGACGTGCGCCCGCCCTTCTTGATGCTGACTTTCAGACCATGAACACACGCCGTCCTTTGCTTGGACGAGCGCGCGCCATTTGTCACCGACCGAGTTTAGACAGCCCGAAGAACAACACTAACCAACCGTCAAGTAGACAGAATCGATTACCGCGAGGTTATAATGCTCAAGCAAGCCCCAACTAATGGTTACTTGCGATGGAGAACCTACCTTTCGGAGGCCAAATTCTCAAAGTGACAGAGGCCATGAAGACGAAAAGCGAACAAAGTAATTCCTACCCGAAGTGCAAGAATTGCGGGAAGAACCTAAAGCTGGGCGAACAACTCTTCAATAGGAGAGGAATCAATCAGAGAAGGACTTCGCGAATCTATTGTATCGCCTGTGCCGAGAAGCTTGGTTTTGTCATTCGATAGAGGCATGAGCCGACACTTGACAGTCCTAACCGTGAGCCGCTATCTTGACAGAACCCCATAAAACAACACTAATTAGTCGCTCTAATATGGTTTGGAACAGCTCTCCTTAGGACCGAGGGCCTGAACACACGACGCTCGAACTAGGGTTGGATCAGCTGTATCTTCAGGGCCTTCCGATCGTTGTAGCACTCGTCGGGCATGTGCCAGTATGCAACCTCGGGCTCCCCGTATTGCCAGCACAGCAGTACGTTCCTCCCGTATCTCTCCGCGGGGAAGTCAATCAGACCGTAGTCCAGGTTCTTCATCTTAACTCCCAGGTCCTCAAGCTCCTCAATTTTCCTGTTTGCGTCTTCGGCCAAGGCGTCCAGTTGCGCCGCCTTCTCGGCGACCTCAGCCGGCCTGAAGCCCAGCAGGTTGTACCTCTCCAATTCGGATTGGAGGGCAACGATGACCTTCTTCCGTTCGATTAGTCCCTTTACTTTCGGCTTGATGTCTGCCAGAAGTTTCGACGCTTCTTGCGGCGTAAAGAGATGTCTATCCCTGAAATCTAACGACGTCTTGCGGCTCGCCTCCCTCTTTCTGGAGGCAGACCATAAATTACTCCCGACTGGAAAAGATGCGACCCATCGTCTAAAATTGTTTATAATTCACGAATAAATCCGAAGTCCGATGTACACACGAAGAGGCGACAAGGGCGAAACTTCGCTCTATGGGTCCAAGAGGGTCGCCAAGGATTCTCCGCGCGTCGAAGCCTACGGTTCAATCGACGAACTGAACAGCATCATGGGGGTTGCGATTTCGCTGTCGAAGGACGCAAGGACATCCGCTTCACTCCGGAAGATTCAGAAGATGCTCTTCGTGGCCGGGGCGGACTCCGCTGCCGAATACGGGGGTTCGCGGAAGGTCCCCAGAATCTCCGCGTCGGACACACTCCGGCTCGAGAAGATGACCGACGATCTCCTCAGAAGGCTCCCGACACTCAAGAACTTCATTCTCCCCGGCGGGTCGCCAGTCGGTGCGTACCTCCAGCTCAGCAGGGCGGTCTGCAGGCGGGCAGAGCGGCGCCTGCTTACAGTTTCGCGGGCCGAGAAGATGAACCCCGAATTGCTCCCCTTCTTCAACAGGCTCTCCTCGTACCTCTTCAACCTCTCCCGCTGGGCCAACAAAGAGGCAGGCAGAAAGGAAGACGTCTGGAAGGGCTGACTAGTCCGAGTTGACCGAGACGCTCTCGGCGCGCGCATAGGACGATATCGCTTCCATCCCCTGCTTCTTTGCGGGCATTAGCAATGAAACACCCGCATCGGTCGAGAGGAGCACCATCCTGATGCTCTGCCCGGAACTCGGATTCCGCTGTCGGCTGGCGTCTGTTTCATTCGTGCCATGTCCCTCCCACAAGGTCGTGGAGATACGTCTCGTATTCGAGCGCCGAGTCCATGTCGACTACTATCGCCCTGTTGAGGACCCGCTTGGTGAGGCCGAGAGCCCTGGTCGGGCCCTTCGCCAACCGCTCCGCTATTCTTCCCACCTCCTCCCCAAGCCTATCATCGGGGAAGATCCAGTTGACGAGCCCGAGGTTCAGGGCCATGGTCGAGCCAATCGCTTCACCGAGAAGCCCGACTTCCATCGCCTTCGCCGACCCTAGTATCCTTGTCAGCCAGAAGCTCGTTCGCGAGTCAGGGGCCAGCCCGACCTTGATGAAAGCCTCCTGAAAGGTGGCCTTGTCCGACGCAGCCCTCAGGTCGCACGCCAGTGCGAGGCCTAGGCCTAATCCAGCGGTGACACCGTTCACCCCCGCAATGACGGGTTTCTCCATCCTCTTGATCCGCTGGACTATGGGATTGTACTTCCGCATCAGGACCTCGCCCAAGGGCACCAGCTTTCCGCTGTCTTGGGCCCCCCTGTCGGTGTTCAGGTCCTCGCCGACAGAGAAGGCGCATCCCTCACCGGTCACCACAATGCACCGTGTCTCGGGACTCCTCTCTCCCTCCTTGAGCGCCTCCAGCAGGTCGCTCCCCATCTGTTCGTTGAAGGCGTTGAGCCTGTCAGGCCTGTTGAGCCTTATCCACATGACGCCGCTCTTCGACTCTGTCCTGACCGTCTTGAGGTCCAACTACTTGCCCTTGAACTCGGGCTTGCGCTTTTCCATGAAGGCCTTCATTCCTTCCGTCTTGTCCTCGGAGGCAAAGAGCAGGTAGAACAGCTCTCTCTCGAAATCGAGGCCGTCGGCGAGCCCCATCTCGAATGCCTTGTTGACCGCCATCTTGGCCTGTCTCACCGCCACCGGCGACTTTGAGGCGATCTCGATGGCCACCTTCTTGGCCTCGGTCAGGTACGCCTCCTTCGGGACGACCCGACTGATGAGGCCGAGGGTCTTCGCTTCCTCCGCACCGATTCTCTTTCCTGTGAGAATCATCTCCATCGCCTTGTACTTTCCCACGGCCCTGGTCAGTCTCTGCGTTCCGCCTCCACCTGGGATTATCCCGATGTCGATTTCCGGCTGCCCCAGCTGCGTCGTTTCCGAGGCTACGAGCACGTCGCAGCTCATCGCCAGTTCCAGCCCTCCACCTAGGACGAAGCCGCTCAGGGCCCCGACGATCGGCTTGGGGAACCTGCCCACCTTGTCCCAAAAAGGGAAGAAGTGCCCGGTCATCGCCATCTGAACGGCCGTCATGGGGGCCATCTCCTTGATGTCGGCTCCGGCAGAGAATGCCTTCTCGCTTCCCGCGATTAGGACGCACCTCACATCTTCGTCCTTCTCGAAGTCGTCAAAAGCGCTAATCAGCTCGGTGACCATCCTTGAATTCAAAGCGTTCATGGCTTCAGGCCTGTTGATCGCTATGAGTCCCAATGGACCCTCGCGCGACACCTTCAGTACTTGATACTCCATGCCGCCCGAGTCTCTCCTCGAACGTAAAAAGACTCGCCCTCGCTCTGCTCTTTCGCGGAGAGTATTCCCGATTGAGAGCGTTTCGACGTTTGCAGAGGTGGTCCGTCACGTTAAAAGATGGAACAGGGGACTCGACCGCGATGGGTTCCTGGCACGAGTCGAGGCTCAGGGTGAGATACGAAGAGACCGACGCCATGCAGATGGTGTACTACGCCAAAGTCTTTGTCTGGATGGAGGTCGGCCGAATCAATCTCCAGAGGGATATCGGTCTTTCCTACAAAGACTGGGAGGCGATGGGGGTGAGGATGCCCGTCGTCCACGCCAGTGCAGACTACCGGGCCTCGGCGCGATTTGACGATGAGATTCTTGTAAGGACGAGAATCGCGAGGGTCGGAAACAGCAGTATCAAGTTCGAGAACGAGATCTACAGGCTCCCAGACATGCGCCTCCTCTGCGTCGGGCACACCATCCACGCCCTTTCGAAGACTAGAGGGAAGTCGGTCCCGTTTCCAGAGGAAATCAAGGCGAGGCTTGTTTCGTCTTAGTCGAGCCGGGCGAATCCCATTCGTAGAAGCCCTTCCCGCTCTTGCGCCCCAGCATCCCCGCACGGACCATCTCCCGCAACAGCGGCGCGGGCCTATACTTCGAGTCCTGGAACTCTCCCATGAACACCTGAGTGATGTTGAAGGTCGTGTCGAGACCCACGTAGTCCAGCAGCTGCAGCGGCCCCATGGGCCAGTTGAGCCCCAGCTTCACTGCCTTGTCGATGTCCTCGGGGTCGGCAACCCCCTCCTGCACCAAGAAGACAGCCTCGTTGAGCGCCGGGGCCAGGATTCTGTTCACGATGAACCCCGGTGAATCCTTCTTGCACAGGACCGTCTCCTTGCCCATCTTCGCTGAGACGCCTCTCACCAATTCCAGCGTCTCTTCGGAGGTCCTCTTTCCCTTGATTATCTCGACTAGCGGCATCAGCTGCGGCGGGTTGAAGAAGTGCATCCCGCAGACCTTGTCCGGATGTTTCATTGTTGAGGCCAACAGCGTGATACTGATCGACGAGGTGTTGGAGGCAAGCACGGCGTCCTCCTCAGCCAGCTCCGAGACCCGCCTGCACAGGTCAAGCTTGAGCTTAGGGTCCTCGGTCGCGGCTTCGATTATGAGCTGGCTCCCCTTGAGCGCCTGTGCGAGGTCGGTCGTCGGGTGGATTCTTGCCACCACGGCTTGACCCTGTTCCTTCGAAAGTGTGCCCTTCTCGACGAACCTGGACACGCTGTCGTTGAGCATCTTCACCCCCTTGTCGACCAGGTCCTGGTTAATGTCGAGAACCGACACCTCGTACCCGCCCACTTGCGACGCGACCTGGGCGATTCCGTGGCCCATCAGCCCCGCTCCGAGCACAGCGACCTTGGTGACCCTTGGTTCCATGGGTCCGCTCCTAGTCGCGCTCGTTTTAACCCTTGGCTGCTGCTCGTTCGAAAAGGATCAAGGATGTCAGCCGGCTGAACCCCGCTCTTCTCAGGGTCCCAATCAGGCGAGAGCCTTGAGGGAGGTAGACGATTCGCCTGGCCGCCTTCGCCCCCTCCTTCAGCCCGAAGAAGTGCCTGACGAGTTTCGCGGGCGTGTCTCCTTTGCCGGTGAGGAAGCAGACCTGCCTCCAGGTCTCGTTTCCCTCTCCCCCCAGCCTGGCGACGGCGACTGATTCGTCTGCAATCCAGACGGACCCTTCGCCGACCAGCTTCTTGATGATGACAGGGTTGAGGGACGCCGCCGTGAATGCGTCCCAAAAGACGCCTGACCCGAGCCTGAACTCCCGCGATTCCCTAATCAGCTTCGTGACCCGCGAAAGGTCGTCCATTCCAGCGCGCATCACGCCCTTCTGTGGTGCGAACCTGGCTCCCTTCCCGGGTTCGTAGGCGCTGATCCTTGATGATTCCTTGAAGTTCATCCTTGCGATGTGTCTATGTGCGGTCTTGTTCCGCGACCAGCTGGTCAGTCGGAAGACCTTCGCTCCCCGGTCCATGGCAGTGCGCATCAAGCTCTCTCCCAGCATCGACGCCAGCCCCCGGCCCCTGAAATCGGGATGGACCCTGGCGCCTTCGAGCCAGGCGGACCCATCCTCGAGGAACTTGACCCTGCTCATGCCTACTGGGACCTCGTCCGCCTCCACGACGAACATCTTTCCCGTTTCGTCCTTCAACCATTCGTCCCAGATTCGAGGAATGTAGTCGTGTCCTCCCCAGACGTCTTTGATGAAGCTCATGAGCTGGCCCTTGTCGGCCGGCCTCGCGAGTCTGACCTTTGCATTCATTCGACCTGACTCGTCTGTCCTGCTGTAATAACGCTTCGTTGAAGGCTCGAACCGATAGGAATGAAGACACTTCGGGCTGGTGCGGACAGGTCTGCTCTCTCTGCTCCTCGCGATTCACAGCTTATGAAGGGGGTAGGTCGTCCGTACGGGCTGGATGTGCCGGGGTGGCAGAGTGGTTAATGCGCGGGCCTTGAGATGCCACTGGAAAGCCCGTGACCTTCGGGTCGCGTGGGTTCGAATCCTACCCCCGGCGTTCCCTACGTTGGTATGAGGCCAGTCTGTTCCGAGCTTCCCGTCTCCTCGCCGACCTCTTCCCAGCGTATCTTGACGGCGCCCTTCTGAAGAGACTCTGGGGCTATCGGCTTCCCTTCGTGTTTCTCGGACTCTTCGATAGGGAACTTCTAGAGCCCAGGAATGCTCTTTTTTCCAGCGCGCGACTCGAGCAGCAACTACAAGTCAGGTATCTTTCTCAATCATGAGAATTAACCTCACGTGTATAAATGAACCATGCCCCACCATTGGCGAATCAGATTGCAAGGCACGATCTCCAAGAGGAAGGTCGTCGATTCAAGGGGCACGTGGTGCCCTCCCACGCCTCTGACAGACCTGTTCAAGGCGTGGCGTGAAGCGAACATAGGGGACGAGATTGAGCTGTGGGCTACGGAGCCCGGCATAGACGCTGATGTGAAGGCCTGGGCCTTGAAAAGCGGGAACCAGCTGGTCGAAATCAGACGAGAGGGTGACTGCACCAAGATGGTTGTGAGGGTCACTCGAATGGGAAGGCGAACCTTGGAAGCGGCAGCCTCCAAGAAGAGCATGAACGAGCCCGACGAGGTGAAAGATACGCCTGGTGGCAGGCTGCAGCTGATCACGGTCGGGGATTTCACAATAGGCCTCCGCACTCTTCAACCCGGGTGGAAATGGTCGACCTCTATGAAGCCGATAGCGAAGACTCAGACCTGTCAGGTGCGTCACATCGGGTACGTGGTATCCGGCCGAATGGGCTTTGCGATGGACGACGGACCGAGGCTCGAGGTCGGACCTGGTGATGGGTTTGACGTACACCCTGGCCACGACGCATGGACGATCGGCAAAGACCCATTCGTCTTCATCGACTTGATAACCGCGGCCGAGGTCGGCGGAAAGACCAGCAAGTTTTCCACGGCCCGATGATTCTGGGCTGAATCCAGCATGGATGGCATGCGTGATTGAAGCCTAGGGTCGAGCCCGGACTTCCATGCACGAAGACGATACAAGGTACAATCCAGGAAGATCGATAAGATGCAGCGACTTGGTGACTGGGCTCTATTTCGCGGAGACTTCTGTTCCGGCCTCCCCTGACAAGGCGGTCTCCATCTGTTTGAGCGAGGTGACGATTGCCCTCTTGCCTCCCGATTCCACGAACCTTATGACCGCCTCAACCTTCGGGCCCATGCTTCCCGCTGGGAACTGCCCTTCACGAAGGTACCTTCTCCCCTCAGCCGCGCTCATCCTGCGCAGAAGCCTCTGGTTCGGCCTGCCGTAGTCGAGGAAGATTCCGTCAACGTCGGTCACGACCACCATCGCCTCGATTCCGAGAACCTCCGCGAGAAGGGCAGAAGCCAAGTCCTTGTCAATCACGGCCTCCACGCCTAGGTATCCTTTCGATTCCCGGTCCTTGACCACGGGTATGCCTCCGCCCCCGGCCGCAACGACTATCGTACCATTCTCATAGAGACTTCTGATGGTCAGGCCCTCGACGATTTCCACCGGTTCGGGCGAAGGCACAACGCGCCTGAACCCCCTGTTGCTATCGTTGACCATCGTCCAGCCGTTCTTGTCCTTCAGGTGCTCCGCCTCCTCCTTCGTGTAGAACGGGCCGATCGGCTTGGAGGGATTGGAGAATGCGCGGTCCGACGTGGACACGACAGTCTGAGTCAGGACCACCGCGACGTTCTTTTTCATTCGAAGTCTTCCCAGCTCATTCTCAAGTGACTGCTGGAGCATGTACCCTATCATTCCTTGGCTCTGGGCCCCACACACGTCCAAGGGCATCGGAGGCAGGATCTTCTTGGCGGAGTCGTAGGCAAGCAGAATGTCCCCAATCTGCGGACCATTTCCGTGCGTGATTGCCAGGTTGTGACCCGCCCTGACGATTTTCACGAGTTGTTTGCACGTCTCGTCCACCGTCGCGAGTTGTTCGCTAGCTGTCCCGGTGCCGCCTTTCTGAAGTATCGCGTTTCCTCCAAGAGCAACTAGTATCCTCATGGGTAGTCCTCCCCGGGTTTTTTCATTCGATTTAAGGAGTTCACGCGACGAACTCATTGCAATATTCCTTGTGCTAGTGATAACCTTACTTCACTGAGGCATTGAGTAGTGCAAGCATCTCCCTCACCCTTGGAGGTGAGCGCGCGCGCGCGCGAACGGGCAAAAGACAGCGAAGATGTCAGGACTCTTTGTGGCCGTGAAGGAAGGACACCCTGCCTATCACAGATGGCAATAGGGCCCCCCTGCTAGACTCTTAAGTGCGCAATAGTCGGTATTTCCCGCGGACGCATTGAGGACGATCAGAGATCTGGCCAAGGCCTTCAGGACCCAGTCAGTGTCTCCCGTTGCCATCACCGAGGAGACCCTACGCCGAATTGAGAGGCTTAACCCGAGAATCAACTGCTACATCACGGTCCTCAGGGATTCCGCGCTCTCGGAGGCGGAGCGGTCCGAGAGGAGATTCAAGGAAGGGATGCCGTGCGGACCCCTCGACGGCGTCCCGATAGCAGTCAAGGACCTCTTCTACATTCAGGGGGTTAAGTGCACCGCTGGCTCGAAGATCCTGGCCAACAACATCGCCCCATACGATTCAAGCGCAGTGCGGAGGCTCAAGGCCGCGGGTGCCGTACTCTTGGGGACGACTAATCTCCACGAGTTCGCGGCTGGAGTCACGAACGTCAATCCTCACTACGGGCCCGTCAGGAACCCGTGGGACGAGATGCGGGTGTCGGGCGGCTCAAGCGGAGGCTCGGCGGCCGCCGTCGTCTCTGGGATGGCTGTCGGGGCGATTGGGACCGACACTGCGGGTTCGGTCAGGATTCCGGCCTCCCTCTGCGGGGTTCTCGGCCTGAAACCCACGTACGGGCGTATCAGCAGGCTCGGGGTCGTGCCGCTCGCTTCGTCATTCGACACCGTCGGAACTCTGACTTCGTGCGCTTGGGATTCGGCGGCCCTCTTGCAGGTGCTCGCAGGGCACAGCGTCGAGGACCTGACCACGTCGGCGACGGAGGTCCCTGACTATACGTCAGGGATGGGAGCCCCGTTCGAGGGTGCTAGGGTCGGCATTCCGAAGCTCTACTTCCACGGTTCGAACGATCCATCAGTGGAAGAGGTTTTCGACCGGTTCATCGGCAAGGCAGAATCGCTAGGCTGCACAGTAAAGGAAGCCGACTTCGACGGCATTCAGGAGGTCTATGACTCGTGGCTCCCGATTAGGAGGGCGGAGGCCACCGCATTTCATCTGAAGTGGCTCGAGAGCTCGCCCGGCCTCTACGGTGACGACGTCCGGAAGAGCCTCGAACTGGGAAGGCGGGTAATGGCCGTCGAATACGTGAATGCCCAGAACGCGAGGCCCCTGCTTATGGAGAGGTTCGCCTCCTCGATGAGGGACCTCGACGTAATGGTCGTGCCGACCACTTCGATCCCGGCCCCGACCATCGGACAGACATCCGCTGAGATTGACGGAGAGTACGTGGATGTCTATACGGCTCTGAACAGGCTGACGCTCCCCTTCAACTTCGTCGGCTTCCCCGCGCTCACCATCCCTGCGGGCTTCGCTACGGGACTCCCCGTCGGAGTCCAACTGGTAGCAATGCCCTTTGAAGAAGCCGGGCTCCTGAGGTTCGCAGACGCATTTGAGGGGAAGTACGGTCCCTACCCTGACCCGCCTATTGCGGCTTGAGGGACTCCACCTGCGAGGCATTAATAATCAGGTCTCATGGAGGCGAGGTGTGAGGAACCCGAGGCTAGGCTGGGGCGTGGGGATAATCGTTGCAATCCTCCTGTCAGCAGCTGCCTACTCGTTCGGTCTCCACGCTAACTACACAATCTCCCTCGGACTGCTCCTCGTGGGCCTGTGGACGGTAGTCTCTGCCCTGTTGCTCGTCGATCAGAAGGACAGGTGGTACTACACCGGATGGGGCGTCGTCATCGCATTCCTGTCTCTGTTTGCGTTTCTGCCGACCGGATACACGATCGGTCTAGTGCTGATCGCAATCGTGGCGTTGATACTGCTTTACGTCTACGTCGGAGGGTCCAGCAAGATGATCACTGCGGCAAGGACCCCGCCCGCGCCGGCAGGCGGGACGCCTGCAGCGACCGCTATCTGACCTGCTCGCAGTCGTCGAGGAGCGGCTCGCCGCCCCGAATCGTCCACCTTGTCCTGCCAGGGAACTCTATCCCTTCATATGGAGACCAACCGCACTTGCTCCGGACATCCTCGGCTCTGACCACCTCGGGCGAGCTGATGTCAAGTATTGAGAAGTCAGCTCTCTCTCCCACCTTGATCTGTCCCCTGTCCTTCAGACCGATGAACGAGGCGGGGTTCGAGCAGGCCACGCGTGCCACGACTGTCGGGTCGACCTCTCCTTTCCTGATCAGCCACGACACTATATGCCCATAATCGTCGAGACCCGGGACGCCGCTCAGCCCATCGGAGAGCTTCTCGTCTCGAAGGTGCGGAGCGTGGTCCGTGACCAAGAAGGACACCCTGCCGTCCTTGAGCCCCTCCAGGAGCGCCGCCCTGTCCCTCTCTGGCCTCAGCGGCGGATTAGTCCTGAGCAGTGGGTTCTCGAGCATTTCTCGCCGGTCGAAGTAGAGGTGGTGCAGTGCAGCTTCGCATTGCAGGTGTGCGCCCTGAGACCTTGCGGCGCTCACTGTGGAAAGCGTCTCCTCGGTCGAGGCGTGGCAGACGTTTGCCCGCAGTTTCGGGGCAGTCCTCAGAGCGGCGACGACTCTTCTCACGGACTCCACTTCAGCTTCGGCGGGCCTCATGTCGCAACAGACGTCGGGCCTCTTCTCCGCTGCGAGCTTCTTGGTCCTCTCGTCGATGATCCCTTGATCCTCACAGTGGAGGCTTGCCGGTCTTCCGGTGCCTGCGATGATAGCGAACGCCTCTTCCAACTCGGAGGGCGGGAATGTAAGATTCCCGGTCGTCTTCGCCAGGTACAGCTTGTATCCCGCGACCAGACTCGAGATTCTTCGGAGTTCATCCAACTCCTTGTAGACGACCCCTCCATAGAACCTCACGTCTACGAGGGCCTTCTTGCTCGCAAGTTTCGCCTTCTCTCGAAGGGCAGCACGGTCTGTCGCCGGTCTAGGATTGTTGGGCATGTCCGCGACTGTCGTCACTCCGCCATGCACCGCCGCTTCGCTTCCGGTCCTGAAGTCTTCCTTCTGTTCCCATCCTGGCTCGCGCATGTGCACGTGGATGTCGATGAATCCAGGAAAGATCAGTGCGCGTCCCGCCTTGATAATCGTCGTCCCAGTAAGCCCTTGTCTCTTCATCTCCGCAATCCTCCCGTTGCTGATACCGATCTCCATTTCCCGCACGCCAGAAGGGCTTACGACCTTTCCTGCGACCACGAGGTCGTGCTTCATGCGGGCTACGACCTTACATGGTCAGGCACGCTGTTGAAATCGACCAGGGAGTCACAGTAAAAGCACTGCAGCATCCTGTCGCGTTTCAGCGTCATGAACTTGGGGACCACGGGCTCTCTTTGCGCATTCGTGATGCACAGGACTTCGGGGCACCTGATTCTGCCCTCGATCACGTCAGGGACCTTCGGGTGGTATTTCGAGACCTTCCATTCGCTCACGTAGTTGACGGTTATCGTGGGGAATACGAGAGAAAGGATGTCGGCGTCCTTCTCGTCGACATGCCACTTGTCGATTTTCACTACGTCCTTCCTCCCGAGGCTCTTGCTGTTCACGTTCTGCAGAATCGCCACCGAGATGCCAGCCTGCATCTTGGCCAGCCTGTCCAGCCGGAGGACCTTTGCCACGGTCTCCGCCTTCCAGTCGGGTATGTGGTCTATAACCGTCCCTTCCTCAATCTTCCTGACGAGCATCCGCTCCTCCCTCTGCTTCTCGCTCACCTAGCTCCCACCTCCTAGAATCAGGCTCATCAGGACCATCCTTAGGGGGAGTCCAGCAGCGGCCTGCACGAAGTAGTCGGCGAAGTTGGTCGCATCCAGCTCCGCAGCGAGTTCGTCTACCCTGGGCAGCGGGTGCAAGACCTTCAAAGACGGCTTCGCCTCTTTCAGCGTTTCCAGGTTGACTTGGTACATCCCCTTCACCTTCTCGAACTCTGTCGGGTCAGGGATTCTCTCCTTCTGGATTCTGGTCACGTAAAGCACGTCAAGCTCGCCGACCACGCTCTTCAGGTCCTTCTCGGACTTGGAGGTGATTCCTCTTTGCTTGAGGAAGTGCTGCACCTCAGGACGCATCTGGAGCGCCTCAGGCGCTATGAATGTCATCTCGACGTCGTAGTTCGATAGTCCGTAGGCCAGCGATGACGCGGTCCTCCCGTACTTCAGGTCTCCCAGGATGCCCACCCTGAGGCCGTCCAATCTCCCGAAAGCCTTCCTTATCGCAAAGAGGTCGATCATGGCCTGGGTCGGGTGCTCACGGCTACCATCTCCTGCGTTGATTACGGGTTTGTCTGTAATCTCTGCGGCAAACCTCACGGCTCCCGGCATGGGGTGCCGTATCACAAAGCAGTCTACGCGGTACCCCTCGAACATTCGAATGGTGTCGTGAAGCGTTTCCCCCTTAGAGACTGACGACCCCGCGGGGCTAGCGAAGCCGGTGACCTGCATGCCTAGGGTGGAGGCAGCAATCTGGAAGCTCGAGTAGGTCCTTGTGGATGGCTCGAAGAAGAGCAGTGCGGCTAGGTTTCCCTTCAGGAGACCGTCAAGGCTGTTCGGGCTCTTCTCGAGGTTCTCGACCGACTGGAAGAGATGCTCGAGCTGGTCTCTCTTGTAGTCCCTGATGCTCAAGATGTCCCTGCCGAAGAAGTCGGTGTCTTTGCCCATCTAGGCAACCTCCTCCTCTTCGAGTCTTTTGACTCTTCGTCTCCGAGGATTCCGTAGAGTATTCTGCACGACCATCTGGCTCCAGGGGGTTCTTGTGACCTACAACCTCCAAACCCTTAAATCTTCAACAGGCGGGCGTTTTCTTCTTAGGGTGTACGGGCCGAGAAAGGACGCGCTGCTTCTGCTTGAGGATGGCTCCTTTTTCTTCGGGACTGGCTTTGGTGCGGAACTAGAGTCTGCTGGTGAAGTGGTCTTCAACACCGGCATGGTGGGCTATCCCGAATCGATGACCGACCCTTCGTATGCGGGGCAGATCCTCTGCTTCACGTATCCTCTGGTCGGGAACTACGGGGTGGCGGACTACGGGGACCTCGACGAATACAATCTTCCGCGTTTCTTCGAGTCTTGCTCGATCAGGGTCAGGGGTATCGTCGTCCAGGAGGCGTGTGCCATCCCCAACCACTGGGCCTCGAAGAGGACTCTGGGCCGCTGGCTCGAGTCCGAGGGGATTCCGGGAATCGAGGGAGTGGATACCCGGGCGCTCGTCACGAAGCTCAGGGAGACGGGAGTGATGATGGGGATACTCGCTCACGGGCGGGATGCCTCTGACCACGAGCGCTTGAAGGGCCTGCTCCAAAAGGTCGGACGGTATTCCTCTCTCAATCTCGTCAAGGACGTCTCGGTGAAGAAGCCGGTGATCTACGGAGAGTCGGAGAAGCGCGTAGTCCTAATCGACTGTGGAGCGAAGCTGGGGATAGTGAGGAACCTCCTTTCGCGCGGATACCAGGTGGTCAGGCTTCCCCACGATTCCTCCTATTCGACCGTGATGAAGTACCACCCCTCCGGGGTGGTAATCAGCAACGGGCCGGGCGACCCGCAGATGTGCGCACAAGCCGCGAAGTCTGTAGGAACCCTCATCGACGCCGAGGTCCCGATCCTCGGGATCTGTCTCGGCGAGCAGATCGTTGGGATGTCCCAGGGCGTGGAGACCTTCAAGTTGAAGTACGGGCACAGGGGACAGAACAAGCCCTGCGTGGACCTCACCACTGGGAGGGGCTACGTCACCAGCCAGAACCACGGATACGCCCTCGACGAAAAGTCACTCGCAAGGTCTGAGCTGAGGCCCTGGTTCATGAACTCTGACGACAGGACCATAGAAGGTGTCGTACACACAGGCAAGCCCTGCATCGCGGTCCAGTTCCACCCTGAAGCGACGCCGGGCCCTTACGATACGAACTTCGTCTTCGACAGGTTCGTCGAAGCGACCAACGCAGTGCGTAGCGGAGGTGAGCGGATTCGAAGCATGAGAGGGTAAGCAGGATATTGGTCGTGGGCAGTGGGGCAATAAAGGTCGGAGAAGCAGGCGAAAGCTGGTAGAACCAGCCGCAAGTTCGACTACTCCGGCAGCCAGTGCCTCAAGGCTCTCAAAGAGGAGGGGATCCAGTCCGTTCTCGTCAACCCCAACATTGCGACGATACAGACCAGCGAGCAGTTCTCGGACAGGATTCACTTCGTTCCTATTTCGCTTCGGTCGGTGACGAGCGTCATCGAGCAGGAAAGACCCGACGCGATATTGTTGGGGTTCGGCGGACAGACCGCGCTAAACTGCGGGATTGAACTCTCAGAGAAGGGGGTCCTCGAGAAGTACGGCGTCAGGGTCCTGGGGACCCAGATACGAGGGATCCAGCTCACGGAGGACAGGGACCTCTTCAAGCAAACGATGGTCGAGGCCGGAGTGCCCGTCCCGAGGAGCACGGCCGTGTACTCGCTGAAGGAGGCCAAGAAGGTCGCAGCAGACCTGGACTTCCCAGTCATGATCAGGGTCGCGTACACTCTCGGAGGAAAAGGGGGCGGGGTCGCGAGGAACCCGCAGCAGTTGCAGGAAATAGTCGAGCGGGGCCTCAACAGCTCCCTGTCGCATCAGGTCCTCGTCGAAGAGTACCTCGGCGGCTGGAAGCAGATCGAGTACGAGATAATGCGGGATAAGGACGATAACAGCGTGACCATCTGCAACATGGAGAACATGCTCGGGATGAGGGTCCACACGGGCGACAACATCGTCGTCGCTCCCTCTCAGACTCTGACCAACGCGGAATACCACATGCTGCGCACGGCGTCTCTCAGGGCCGCGAGGACCTGCGGAATCATCGGGGAATGCAACATCCAGTTCGCCCTCTTCCCGGCCTCTGAAAGGTACGCGGCGATCGAGATCAACGCGAGGTTGTCGCGGTCGTCCGCCCTCGCATCAAAGGCGACGGGATACCCTCTGGCCTACATAGCCACGAAGCTCGCCCTCGGTTACCGCCTTACGGAGCTGAACAACAAGGTCTCGGGAGTGACCTCGGCCCTGTTCGAGCCTTCCCTAGACTACCTCGTCGTCAAGATGCCCCGGTGGGACACGGACAAGTTCGACGGAGCTTCTAGGACGATCGGGACCGCGATGAAGTCAATCGGCGAGGTAATGGCGGTTGGCAGGGGTTTCGAGGAGGCGATACAGAA
Organism: uncultured archaeon; assembly: GCA_963796355.1. Classification (GTDB taxonomy): domain Archaea; phylum Thermoproteota; class Nitrososphaeria; order Nitrososphaerales; family Gagatemarchaeaceae; genus UBA183. Next base: position 820,383 of record CAWCLD010000002.1, on the reverse strand, counting down.
GGCAGCGCGCATGGCCAACCCCAGGCAAGACGGGGTCATCAGGGTGGGCGTTCCGCCTCTCCAAAAGGCGAAGGCAATCGAGGCGCTGGAGCACCCTACTGACGCGATCGTCTTCGACCTCGCAGACGCTCTCAGGGCGGGGCTGAGTGTCGACGAGGTCAGCCTCAGGAGCGAGGTCGACCCCTGGTTCGTGGCGAAACTCAAGAACCTCGTCAACTTCTACTCCCAGCTCGAGGGTCAGGAACTGGGCTCGACTCTTTCACGAGAGATGTTCTCCAGGGCAAAGAGGTTGGGCTTCTCAGACCGCCAGCTGGGGAGCCTCCTCGGCGCAGACGAAGACAGGATCAGAGACGTGAGGACCCGGCTCGGCGTGGTCCCCGTCACGAAGATCATCGATACGCTCGCGGCCGAGTGGCCCTCGAGGACCAACTACCTCTACCAGACCTTCAACGGTGCGGTCGAGGAGGCCCAGCCGACCGGTAGGAAGAAGGCGATAGTCCTCGGGGCAGGGCCGTACAGGATAGGCAGCTCGGTCGAGTTCGACTGGGGGACTATGAGCATGGCTTGGGCGCTCAAGGCGAACGGGATAGACGAGGTCGTCGTCGTGAACTGCAACCCCGAGACCGTGTCGACCGACTTCGACATGAGCGACAGGCTCTACTTCGAGGAGCTCTCGGTCGAGCGGCTCCTCGCGATCTACGACAAGGAGAAGCCGGAGGGAATCGTGCTCTGCGTGGGGGGACAGACTCCGAACGACCTGGCCGAGGCCTTGGAGAAACGCGGTGTAAGGGTCCTCGGGACGCCATCCCAATCGATTGAGACTGCGGAGGACAGGACGAAGTTCAGCGCCCTTCTCGACAGGCTCGGGATCCCCCAGCCTGCATGGGGCAGCTTCCGTTCCCCCGCCGAGGCCGCCGCGTTCTGCGCCAGGGTCGGCTATCCGGTGATCGTGAGACCCTCTCATGTCCTGAGCGGGTCGGCCATGAGGGTCATCTGGGACCCGTCCGAGCTGGGGACGTTCATCTTGAAGGCGGTCGAGGTCAATCCCGACTACCCGGTGACGGTGAGCGAGTTCATCCAGGGGGCCCGCGAGGTAGAAGTTGACGCCGTCTCCGACGGAAAGGACACGGTCATCGGCGCCATAATCGAGCACGTGCAAGACGCGGGAATCCACTCAGGTGACGCCATTATGTCGATTCCCACAGTCTCCATCACCAGGGCCGCCAAGGAGAAAGTCAGAACCTACACGCGGAGCATCGCCAGAGAACTGAGAGCGCGGGGCCCCCTGAACATCCAGTTCCTGGTTAGAGGCATGTCGGTCTTCGTCATCGAATGCAACCTGAGGGCATCGAGGTCGTTGCCCTTCGTCTGCAAAGCGATTGGGGTGAATCTGATAGACGTCGTCGCCCCGGCAGTGCTCGGAGGGAGACTCAAGCGGTTGACCGACGTCGAGGAACCCATGACCTTCGCAGTGAAGGTGCCCCAGTTCTCCTTCCTCCAGATGGACGGGGCTGACCCCCGGCTCGGGGTCGAGATGAGGTCGACTGGGGAGGTCGCCTGCTTTGGCGCCACCTTCGCCGAGGCCCTCTATCAGGCTCTCATGGCCGCAGGTCATAAGATACCGAAGAAGGGGGACACGGGAGTTATGCTCTTGGAGTCGTGGCAGGACGAGGTGGGCGCAGAGACCCTCCTCACAGAATTCAGAAAGAAGGGCATCGAGATGCTCATCATCGGAGGGCCTTCACCGACGAAGACCGACGATGTCCTCTCGCTCATCTCGGCCGGCAAGATATCCTTCCTCCTGTCTTTCAACGCCAACTCGAACGTGACCTCCGACGACCTCTACAGAATCAGGCGCAAGGCGGTCGACCTGCAGGTCCAGATCTTCTCCACGAAGGAGGAGGCGCAAGCGGTCCTCCTCTGCGTCGGGCTTCAGGTGGTGGCTCCTGCCAGCTGACGAAATAGTCGACCTCGTCGACGAAGAGGACACGGTCGTCGGAACCGCGACGCTTCGGGACTGTCTTGAGAAGGGTCTCCTTCACAGGGCAGTCTATGTCCTCGTACTGAGGACCAATGGCAAGGTCCTGCTGCAACAGAGGAACAAGCGGGACCTGTGGCAACCGGGCCTATGGACGCTCTCTTCTACTGGGCACGTCAAGAGCGGGGAGTCATACAGAGATGCGGCGGTACGGGAGCTCGACGAAGAGCTGGGCCTCCGGTCGCCTCTCAGGGCAATCACGAAGCTCCTCCTTCCTCCTTTAACGAGCAGGGGTCTGACGGAGAGAGAGTGGGTCTCGCTGTTCGTTTCGAAGACGGACCGGACCGCCACCATCGACCCTATCGAACTCGAGTCCGTCGAGGAGGTCTCCCTGTCCCGACTCACACGAATGCTCTCCGGCCAGAGACTGACTCCTGACTCAAAGATTGTCCTTCGCGCCTTCCTGAAGTTATGGTCAGGGCAACCCGGCACCTAGGCTTCGGCCTTTCAACTCTATCGCTTCATAGGGAGATTCGTCACCTTCCGGTTCTGTTGGTGGGTGGCAGGAAAGTGATCATAATCCATTAACTCACCATTATTCATGCCATCATGTATAGGAAAAGCGTCTGGATGCTGCGCGCGCGCCCGACGGTGAGACGGAGACGCATCTAAAGTTCATTATACCCCACTGAGTCAGGCGGATGGCCATAACGACTATCGCTTCCCCTTCCCCACTCCACGGTACGTGAGACCGGCCTTTCTAGCTTTCCCAGGATCGTACGCGTTGCGCCCGTCCACAAGCACTGGCGTCCGAAGCATCTTCGCCAGCTTTTTCAGGTCGAGCTTGAGGTATTCTTTGTGCTTGGTCGAGAGTACGACGGCGTCAGCATCTTTCAATGCGTCTTCCAGATTCTTCGTGAACGGCACCTCGAAATCCCGCACTATGGGGTCGTGGAGCACAGGTCTGGCCCCCCTCTTTTTCAGTTCGTTGTATAATGTCAGCGAAGGCGTGTTCCTTGTGTCGTCCGAATTCTCCAGGAACGCCACGCCGAGGATTGCCACCTTGGCTCCCTTCAACTTCCGCTTGCGCTCCTTTAGGGCTTCCTCGACCAAGTCGGCCACGTGCACCGGCATCCAATCGTTAAGCTCTCTAGAACCGACAATGATTCTGGGCGCGACCTTGGTTTTTCCGTAGGTGTCCAAGCCGTACTTCAGCAGCCAGGAGTCCTTCGGGAGGCAATGCCCCCCAACGCCCGCCCCGGGGAAATGCATGTTCCTGACTGGATTCGAAATCGGGTTCGACGGGTCGTTCGGCAGCGTGTTCACCAGCTCCCTGACCTCGAAGGCGTCGATTCCGAGCGACTCGCAGATGAGAGCCACCTCGTTGGAGAAGGCGATGTTGACATCCCTGTAGGCGTTCTCCACAGTCTTGGACACTTCTGCCGTGAGCGCGTCGGTCGGGCAAAGCTTCGCCTTGACTATGTGACCGTAGAGATCCATAGCGCGCTCAGTGCTCTTCTCGTCAATCCCGCCTACAATCCTAGGGAGGTAGACGATGTTCTTGATGAGGCGCCCTACCATTACCCTCTCGTAAGAGAATGCGAGCGAGAAGTCCCGGCCAGCCTTCATTCCGGAGGCCTTTTCCAGTATCGGCTTCACGATGTTCTGTGTCGTCCCAGGCGCAACGGTCGACTCTATGACGACCAGCGTCCCCTTGCGCATATGTTTGCCGACCTCGGCGCTGACCTCCCTTAGCGACTCGTAGCGCGGCCTGTGGTCAGCCTCCGTGGGCGTCTGGACGTCTATTAGGACCGCCTCGGCGTCCTTCACCGTCGCAACGTCCTCGACGACCTTGAAGGTCTTCTTCTTGTTGACCCGCTGGAGGAGCTCCGACAAGCCCGGCTCGTCGCCGCCGATGGGGTTCTTTCCCTTGTTTAGCCAGTCTATCTTCCAGCCCGAGCGCCTGGAGCGCCGCTGCACCCCCACCACCGTGAAACCTGGCACGTCGGCGAAGAGCGCCGCCGCGGGTATCCCGACGTAGCCCATTCCGACCACTACCACCTTTCGGACCATGATATCGCCGCCAGTATTGACAAATGGTATTATTTGCTTTCGCCTAAACGCGCGCGCGAACTCGAGAGCGAGCCGCAGGTCAGCTACCCATCGACGGAGAAGGTGAAGTTGCTCCTTGGCTACAGGCCCGAGCTGACTCTAGAGCAGGGTCTTCAGCGGACGATCGACTGGGTAAGGAAGCAGGCTTAGGCCGTCAGAATCAGTTCGACCTTCACGTCCTCGGGAATCCTGAGCTTCGTGATTTGCCGCATGGTCCTGTCGTCGGGCTGGACGTCAAGAATCCGACGGTGGACCCTCATCTGCCAGTGGTCGAAGGTATGGCTCCCCTCACCCGTCGGTGCCTTCCTCGTGGTGATTTTGAGCTTCTTCGTAGGTAGCGGTTGGGGACCCCTCACTTTGACGCCCGTCTTGTCGGCTATATCCCTGATGTCCTTTGCGACCCTTTCAAGCTCGGGCAAGTTCGTGCTCGTGAGCTTGATCCTGGCAAACTGAGGCATTTTCTTGCATCCGACCCTCTCGACTCTATTTAGGGCTTACGTCAATTCAAATCGGAAAGGCCCACTTCTACCTCTTTCTGTGTTCCTGAACCTGAGTGCTCTTCTTCTCTGAGAATTGTCGTGGATACCGTTCTTCGCGCAGGTGGTTTCGGTCCCGGGAATCGTTTTAAGACTACCGTAGGGACGAATTCCAGAACTTGCATCTGAACTCCGCTCATGAGAAGCTTCTTCGAGGCGAGGAAGGAGGCGCGAGACAACTCGCGATGGAGATACTGGCTAATGTCGGCGACGCGGTGGGCGCCGAATCGCTCGTCCCGATCAAATCGGCCCACGTCCAGGCGGACTACAGCGGACTTCACGACTCTGGCATCGAGTTCTTCGAGCGGTTCGCGGCCTCGGACGGGAAGTTCGGCGTGCCGACCACCGTGAACCCGGCGAGCATCGACTTGCACAGCTGGGAGAGCTTCGGTGTTTCCGCGGAATTCGCTAAGAAGCAGATCAGGCTTTGCGAAGCCTACTACCGACTGGGAGGGATTAGGTCTTGGACGTGCGTCCCATACCAGGTCTGCAACTTCCCAAAGGCTGGCGAAACGGTGGCTTGGGCCGAACCCAGCTCCGTGGTCTTCGCGAACTCAATCCTCGGCTGCCGGACCAACAAGGCGATGGCCGGGCTGGACGTCGCCAGCGCGATTCTTGGGCTAACGCCCAAGTTCGGGATGCTCCTTGACGAGGAACGGGTCGCCAAAGTCGCTTTCGCGGCCCCACCCGGGAGATTCTCCGACCTGGACTACAGGTCGCTGGGCTACTTGATTGGAAAAATCGCGGCCTCGAGGGTCCCTGCTCTGGACGGCACTCCCAAGGGCACGACTTCTGACGACCTCAAGCACCTGGGAGCAGCTGCGGCGTCGGTCGGACCCATCGCAATGATTCACTATGTGGGCGTCACCCGCGGCTCGAGCTCTTTTGAGGAGGCTGCAGGAGGCGAGGTGATCGAGAGGGTTGATGTCTCCAGGTCCGACCTGGAGACCGTCGAAGGCAAGCTAAACCAGACTAAGGAGACTCCTGACCTGGTCGCTCTCGGCGCACCCCATCTGTCTGTCTCTGAGCTGGGGTCGCTTGCCAAACTGCTGGAGGGGCGCAAGGTGAAGCGAGGGATTAAGCTCTGCGCCTACACCTCGCATCAGGCGTATGAGATGGCTACCAGGGTCGGGATTCGTGCCGACGTCGAGGCTGCGGGTGGAACGCTGTCCCGAGATACCGATGCGGACGTCTCACCTCTCAGAACCATGGGCTTTCATGTCGTCCTGACGAATTCGGCCCTGCTTGCGGAGACGCTCATCGCCGATGGGACGGTCAAGGCAAGGTACGCTTCGCTGCACGACATTATCGGAGAGGTTTTGGCGTGAGCTCCAAGACCTTTAAGTGCCAGGTACTCGTCGGCGGAAACGCCTCCGGCGAGGCACTCTTCTGCCAGCAAGCCTTCTCGTTTGCCCGCGCGGTCGACCCTGGGACCGGTCTGGTCGCCGACGTCCGCAGCGGGATGGCAGGCATGAACATCAGGGGAAGGGTCCTCTTCTACCGGCACGGCAAGGGGTCAACAGCCGGGTCATCCTGGCTCGTCGAGGCCATCCGGTTGGGCAACGGTCCAGCGGCGGTCGTGACCGAGCGCCCGGACCTCGCCGCGGTCGTGGGATCTTCTGTGGCGGGAATTCTGTACGGGAAGGCCATCCCGGTCCTCTCGGGAATCGACGCACGGGTCTTCGCGAAGACGAAGGCGAAGGCGGGGTCGATCGCATCTGTCGATGGAGACGCTGTCGAGGTGGTCCTGACGGGTTGAAGAAACGACCCATCCTGAGGAAGAAGGACCTCTTCCTGTTCGACCTCGACGGGGTCTTCTATGCCGGCAAGGAGAACAGGGAGAAGATCGGAGGCACGAGGGCCATCGAGGCCCTCCGCGGGTCTGGGAAGAATCTCTTCGTCCTGACCAACAACTCGACCGATTCTGTCGAAACGGTCCACAGACGTCTCGCCGAGTTCGACATCCCTGTGGAGAGGGAGGAGATTTTGACGAGCGCCCTCCTCACGGCTGAGTATCTCAGCAAGAAGCACGGGGAGGTCTCGTACTTCCTCATCGGCGAGGCGGGACTCGAGGCTGAAATGAGGAGGTGCGGCCACACCCGGACAGAGGGCGAGGGGGCAAAGTTCGTGGTCGTCGGGCTGGACAGGAGGCTCACCTACGACAAACTCGACCAGGCAGCAAGGCTCGTGAGGAACGGGGCCTCGATTGTCGCGACACATTCTGCGAGGCTCTACATGTACAGCAACGGACCAGCGATTGCGACGGGGCCCATCGTGAGAGCACTGGAATACGCCACTCAGAAGAGGGCGACCGTGATCGGGAAGCCTTCCCCTCTGATGTTCAGGATCGCGCTGGAGCGCGTTGGGTGCACGAGAGGACAGGCCGTGATGATCGGCGACCAGGTCGATACAGACCTGGAGGGCGCCTCCAGGGCGGGGATCGACTCGATCCTCGTCACCTCGGGTGTCGACCAGGATGCGCGGGGGGTTGCGATGGCGACAATATCAAACGTGGACGACCTCGTGGACCTGCTCTAACGCAGGAGGTCCAAGGGCGGACACGTCGCCCGTCAATACCCGGGGGGGGCACTCACGCCCTTGTCACACCTTCACCCTGACCGTCGACGCAACCTGCCTAGGCTATACGAGACCCCACCCGCAAGAGGTTCATCTATCTCATATCGATATGAGGGCCGGTGCGGAGCGCGCGCTCTACTCCACTACTACCCTTTTCGACTTGCCCTCGTACCTCGGCAACGTACCTTCCTTCACGAATTCAATCTTTGGTGCCAGAAAGATGAGGGTTCTGCGCACCTCGCTAGCTATCTTTTCTCTGAGTTCTGGCGTATCGGATGCAGAACCCACCTCCACGCTTATCCGAAAGCCTTTGGGGCCGGTTCTGTCGACTTCCACGAGATAGTCGTTCACTTCGGGGAATCTGAACATGGCTTCCTGTATGGCGCTGGGCCAGATCTTCGCTCCCCTGTAGTGAATCACATCGTCCAGCCTCCCTGTGACCCACATACAGCGAGGAAAGGCACTCCTTCCGCAGGGACAATCGCTTTCGTCCAGCACCGTGAGGTCCCTCAGTCGATATCGAATTAGAGGCATGGCTTCTTTGGTCAGCGTAGTGACCACCATTTCTCCCTGTTCTCCCGGCCCCGCTGGTTCATTCGTTTCCGGGTCGATCACTTCAAGGTAGAAGTGGTCGGTCCAGAAGTGGAATCCATTCTCATACTCGCATTCCTGCCCGCTCCCTGGCCCGAGCAGCTCAGTCGCGCCGTAGACATTCCTCGCTCCTCCGCCTTTCTTCTTTAGCCCGAACCCCTGCTCTATCCGCTGTCTCATCTGTTCCGTCCACACCTCGGCGCCCGGAATCGCGACTCTGATGGAACTCTCAGTTGGGTCGATTCCAATCTTTCGCATGTTTTCGAGCACATAGAGCTGGTAGGAGGGAGTTCCCGTCATGACCGTCGGCTTGAAATCGCGGATGAACTGTATCATGGCTTCCGTCCTTCCCACGCCCCAGGGTATTACAGCAGCCCCCACGCGACGACAGCTCTGATGGAACCCCAAGCCCCCAGTGAAGAGGCCGTAACCGTAGAGGTTAAGGAGTATATCACCTCGTCTCACGCCAGCTGTTACAAGCGTCCTAGCCATCACGTTCATCCATGTTTCGTGGTCCCTCAGCGTATACGGGCCTACCGTGGGCCGACCCGTAGTTCCGCTGGTCATGTGCCATCCGATTACCTGTTGCCTAGGAACGCAGAGAAAATCGCCTCCGTAGGGATATGAGTACTGTCTTAGGTGATCCTTCGTGGTGAATGGGAATTTCCGAATGTCAGACAAATCACCGAAATCTGACGGATCGACCTTCTTTTCCTTGAAGACCCTCTTATAGAAAGCACTCTTTTCATGGACATATTTCAGAATGAACCGAAGTCTCTTCTTCTGCAGCCGCCCAAGCTCTTGCCTGGAGATGCGCTCCAGACTTCTTTCCCAGTACTTAGGACCGTTCGACCGTGGCATGCTCGCTGACCCACCCAGCCAACTATGACTCGCTAAAAGCCTACCTATCTTCCCAGTCGCCCTCCGCCATCTATCAAGAAGCTGGCAGCCAACTATTCAAGGATCTACTTCACTTTCCTTGATTCGCCCCTAAGAGGCGCCTGTTTGACTCATGCTGACGAGGATTGATTGCCTCATGCTGGGCATCAATCGACACGCTCGCGTAGCAACGACGCACCCGACCACATACGCTGAAACTCAACAAGTTTACACACCGATTCTTTAAGCGCGGCAGAACGACTTCAGCTTCGTCGACATTTGCCTTGGCCAACGAGGAAATGACGGTGCTCAACAGGCTCCTTCAGGAGATTGAGAACATCAAGTTGGGGCTGGACCCAGAGGTCCTCGCGGGCTGGTACAACAAGGTAGCTAGCGACGCGAAGGTGGAAGCTCCGAGCTACCTGACCGACTCGATCGACGTCGTCCAGGATCCGATTCTTCCGATGAAGTTCGAGTTCAAGACCTCAAAGAGGGCCGTCAAGTACGTCTTGGATGCGATCGACCAGAACCTTCCAGAAATGCCGACGGCGACGAGGCTCTACTTCCAGAAGCTGTCGGAACTGATACAGGCCGAGATGCTACGCTAGGCTGTCGCCCGCACTGGCCTGATGCCTTCGGGGATTCTGTTGCGTCTTTTGTGATGGTCTATGACTCACTTGTGAGCGTGTCCCATCTGCTCGCCACTCTCGCCCTTGCTTCAGGGGCGAAGACGAAGCCACTCAACTGATACCCCGACTGCTGAGTTTCTACTATGTAATTGCGAGGGTCGGCTTTGACCTCCTTCAGAATCTTCAGAACGACTTGAATTGCCTTCTCGCCTCGCCCGAATACAATTGCCATCTGGGAGGGATTGGTCTCGACCTTCGCCTTCAATACCTCGCTAATTCGCTTGTAGGCCTTGAGGTCTTCCTTCGCTACGAAGATGAAGAGCTGGACAGCTTGGTCAAAGAAGGACAAGAGCTTCTTCTGGACATCCTTTGGGCTCTTGTATATCTTCACCAGATGAGTCAGAAGCTGTGATACAATCCCCATTTGTACGAGTTCGGCTATGCGGAGTCCGTTAGTGGCAAACTGGTCGTAGATTACGTTCTTGAAGCTCGTGACCTCCTCTTTGTTGTTCTCCATCATACGCAGGGTCAATCCGAGTTTCATGAGTACGCGCAGATACCCTTTTGGAATGTATTGGATGAGTAGTTTGTACTCAGCCGTCCCTTCCTGCTTCTGTATCCTCTCAGCTGTCGGCTTATCTTCTATGAACCCGATGTCTTTGTTCTTGATTCTTGTTGCTATTTCTTCGAATTGTTCCTTCGTCCAGTCAAGTACTCCTTCGGTTATCCCTTTGGCTATTTGGCCGATGATGTCGGCCACGCCTAACTTATTTCCTCGTATTCCTCGAAATATGAAGCGATGCTTACCGGATTGTCATCAATCACTATCGTACTTCCGGGTAGTATCGCCATGTTCTCAACCCGAACTGCCTTGTTGATGTACTTGTCCACCACGGGTTTGCCATCCTTTGTTACGTAGATGCCCTCTGGATCGACATCATACCCGAGGGCCTGAAGAAGCTTGACCTTGAACTCCTTTGGTGCAGCCCTAATACTAATCAGCTCCAAGCTAATTCAGAACCCCCATAGACTCTTTCGGTATAAACTTGCTTACCACGGTAAAGCCGTGAGAGTCAACCACATCTGTCGAAGTCGTTAATTCCAATAACGTCGTAGCTCTCACCAACCCCAAGTGCAACATCGTGTTATAACGATTGCCATACGTTCTATTACGCCTTGTGGAGAGGTATTCTGGAAAGTGGTACGTCCACTGGCACGACGAGTCTATGTAGACTTGCCATGTGGGTCATGACTGTCATGACTGGGTAGGGTGACAGGATGGCAGGGTGGGGGGTAGGGTAGTGGGGTATACCCCAGAGTCGAGGAAGTTGTTGACAAGATTGTCCAAAATGGACATAGTGCAAGTTGTACCTAAATCACTAACTTAGTCGTTAGCATATGGTATACCATAAGCATACCATAAGCATACCATAAGCATACCATAAGGCGTACCAAATGAACGCCTAAATGGGGACGCAAAAAGATGTTTTCTTACCATGTCAGAAGTTGCACTTTGTGTGTGCGCGTGTGTATCTTGCTGTTGCACAATAACGCCACCCTAAAGACCTCCGACAGATGGGTGGTGTTGGTCGTCATGGAAGTTCCTGTAGGTTACTGGAAGTTACTGGAAGTTACCGGAAGTTGCGGAGGTCATGATGGAGTTTATAGGGGAGCGTGTGTAGGGGTAGGTGATGCCCACAAAGGAAACAAAGTTCAAGATTGTGCCCATCAGCGATCTTCCCACGTACGTCCCTCAGACAGCTCAGACTCAGCGTTGGGTCGAACTGTTCAAGTCGATTCCCGAAGGCAACGCCTTGGTTTCAACCGAAAAGGAACTCGGCATAAAGGTAGCGACACTCAAAGGCAAGGTGCCTGAATACATGAAGAGAGGATGGATTCCAAAGGGCTACAGAATACGACAACGCAAGCATGGCGACACGATAGACATCTTCATCATTCACGAGGCCGTCAAAGAACGCAAGGGAGTGGTTGAGTAGGGCGAGGAAAAAGTAGCGGGGTTCCCCAAGCTCCTTGGTGTCGGGTTGACCCGGCACCTAGCGATGAGTCGTGCCGAGCGAGCGACAAGGGAGCACTTCCCCGCTACTCCTCAAAGCCCACTACTCGACCCTTAACTCCCTAGTTACTTAAGCATATCCGATTTTTCCCCGAATACGGCATCCTCCGCATAGTCGGTATATTCCGACTAGGGAGCATATTCCGACAAAGCGGTCTGGTCGGCAACAGGATAAAAGAGCGCCAACCCGGCTTCTAGGGCGGAAGGAAGTTTGGGAAGGAAGACAGAGGACGTGGTAACAATCTCCGACAAAGGTACGATTCCCATCAAGAAGAAAGTACGGGACAATCACGGGTGGGAAAAAGGCGACACCTTGCTCATCGTCAACATTGATGGGAAGCTCATGTTGGAAAAGGAAGCGGGATAGCCTATCTCGAAGACAAGCGTTCCTTTATCTTCTGCTCCCATTCGTTGTGTTTGACGACGCCTTTCTCTTCGAGAACGTCCACGAGAGAAGACAGCATGAGGTCGTGCATCTCTGCCTCTTCTCTCAGGTCGTCTATCTCCTTGTTGAGTTTCCGCTTGCTCATTTCTCATCGCCCCGAAGGTAGCCTTTCTCGCTCAGATACGCTATGACGATTGACCTGATTATGTCGGACCGTCCCTCGCCCAGTTCTCCCTTGAGCTTGTCGATCTTCGCCATGACCTTCGCGGGTAGGCTTACCAGCGCTCTTTCCATCTATCTCACCTCGATTGTCGGCGCTATCGCTTGCGGTTCTGCCTTCGCCTCTGTCGTGGCCTCTTCCTTCGTGGCCTTCTCGATTAGTTCGCTCCACCCGTTTGTGATTTGAATACCTGCCTTCTGTGCAGGTGTCGTCTTGATTGACTGATGCTCCCTCACGTAGTTGTAATTCACCACGTAGCCATCGAGGATGTTCTTAGCGGTCTTCGTGGTCTTGAACCCACGCATCGGGCGCGTCCTTTCCTTTAGTGTCTCATGGAGCCTTTCGACGATATTGTTTGTCTGCCTTGCCCTTATCCCTACTCTCTGCACAAGCTCGACCTTGTCCACCTTGTATCTCGAATAGAAGACGCGATTGAATGCCCTTTGGTAGACGAAGCTGCCGTCTACGAAGACGGCTCTCGGCCTTGCCTTGGCCGTGTCGAGTCCCTTCTGGAAGATTGTTACGGTGTCCTCGAATGTCCTTGAGCCTGAGAGGTGGGACGCCACCAAGAAGCGAGTCTCTTCATCAATCATCTCCCAGAACCACTGGTCTCTCCCTTCGCACTTGATTACCGTCTCGTCGTGGTGCCACTTTCCGCTTAGTTGTGGCGTCTGAGTCTTCTCTACGTAAGCGCTGACGAGCTTCGAGTATTTCTGAACCCATCTCCACACCGTTGCCGAATTGACCTCTTCACCAAGGAGCTTCTTGAGTTCACTTTGCGTCTTCCTGACAGAGAGGCCGTCAAAGTAGAGGTTGAGGGCTGCGACGATTATGTGCTTGTTGACCTTCATTCGGCTGAAGCTTTGATTGTCGAAGAACCTGTGAGTGCAGTCCTTGCACTTGAAGACCTGTTTCTGAGCTACCGTCCCGTCCTTCACGACGCTTTCCGAACCGCACAACTTGCACGACATATGTCCCACGTATAGCGGTATAGATACCACGGTATATATGTCTTTAATGAGATACCTGAGATACAACAGTGGCCATCAGAGCTAAGGTAGTCTTTCCTAACTCAGGACGGAAGTTGCGGACCCCACATGCTTCCCGCAAGTATTGCACTTCCAGAAAATCTCATCCTCAGCGTAGATTGGAAGCATGACTCCATGACAATCCGGATTAGAGCAAGGCGGATAGGGGCCAGCGATTGTCAGGTTTGGTCTGGACATGCCTTAGGAAACCAGCACACCCGCTATAAAAGACCGCTACTCGTTTCTGGAGATTCTACCGCACCTCCTCGCACCTCCTTTCTGCTATCACAAAAGACGCAACAGAATCCCTTCGGGAATCAGCTAAATACGGCCTGTCGGAGCCGCCGTTTCAATGGCTCAGAACGAGCCGTCAAAGACAGAATCGCTTCTGGCTAATCCTGCACCTCTCGGCCTAATGGCCTTCGGCACAACCACGGTCCTTCTCAACCTCGCGAACGCAGGCGCCATCCCGCTGGATTCGGTGGTCTTGGCGATGGGGCTCTTCTACGGAGGACTTGCTCAGGTCATCGCCGGAGCCCTCGAGTTTAGGAGGGGCAACACGTTCGGGATGACCGCCTTCATCTCCTATGGCTTCTTCTGGATCTCCCTCGCCTTCATCCTGTCACCAGCGCACGTGCTGGGAGCCTCATTCACGGATGCTTCGCTCTCCTCATTCCTCTTCGTCTGGGGCCTCTTCAGCTTCTTCATGTTCTTGGGCACCCTCAGGCTCAACGGTTCCCTGATGTTCGTGTTCGGCTCCCTCGTCATACTCTTCTTCCTGCTCTCTGCAGGGTTTGCCTGGAACAACTCGGACCTCCTGAAGTTCGCCGGGTACGAAGGGGTCCTCTGCGGGCTGAGCGCCATGTACACTTCGACAGCGGAGATCCTGAACGAGGTCTACAGGAAGACAGTCCTGCCCACCTTCCCAGTCAAGCCGAAGAGCTAGAGGCCGGCTCAGAGGCTTACTCTTTCTTTTCTTTGCCCTGAACTATCTCGCGTATTCTCTCAACGACCTCGGCGTTGGCCAGTGTCGAGGTGTCCCCGAAGTCCTTGTTCTCGGAGATCGACACCAGGATCCGGCGCATTATCTTGCCCGAGCGCGTCTTCGGAAGGTCGGAGACGATGTAGACGTTCTTCGGCCTGGCGATGGGTCCCAGCTCCTTGGTGACGTTGTTCTTGACCCTCTCGGCGATTTCTTTGCTCGGTTCGTAGCCCGGCTTCAGAGACACATAGATGATGGGGATGTGTCCCCTGAGCTCATCCTCAATGGCGACGGCCGCTGCCTCTCCCACTTCGGGGGTGGTGAGGGCTGCGTTCTCGAGCTCCTTGGTCCCGAGCCTATGGCCGGCCACCTTGATGACGTCGTCGATTCTTCCGAGGATTCTGAAGTATCCGTCGGCGCTTTCAACCGCGCCGTCGCCCGTTAGGTAGGGCCAGTCCCTCCAGTCCTTACTGTCCTTGTTCTTGCAGTACCTCTCATAGTAGATCTGGACGAACTTATCAGGGTCGCCCCAGACGGTCTGCATTATTCCTGGCCACGGATTTCGGATGCAGATGTTGCCCGCCCCTTCTCCAGCCTTGACTTCCCTGCCGTCTTCGTCGTAGATGACCGGGTAGATTCCGGGCATACCCGGCCCGGCGCTCCCGGGCTTCATGGGCAGGATCGCTGGCAGGGTGCTGCAGAGGAACCCTCCCGTCTCCGTCTGCCAGTATGTGTCGCTGATGGCGACGTCTCCCTTCCCCACCTCTTGGTAGTACCAGCGCCACGTCTCTGGCTCGATCGGCTCGCCGACCGTGGTCATGGACTTAAAGTGGAAGTCGTACTTCCGCGGCTCATCCGGCCCGGACTTCCTGAGCATCCTGATGGTCGTCGGGGCGGTGTGGAAGATGGTGACGCCGAGACGCTCAGCTATCCTCCAGAGCCTGCCGGCGTCCGGGTAATTCGGGACTCCCTCGTACATCACGCTGGTGGCGCCGATGGCAAGGGGCCCATAGACTATGTACGAATGACCTGTAATCCACCCGATGTCGGCGTAACACCAATAGACGTCTTCGGGGTGTATGTCCTGCTGGTACTTCGCGGTCGCGGCCACGTAGGCGAGGTATCCTCCTGTCCTGTGCTGCGCCCCCTTCGGGCGCCCGGTGGAACCGCTGGTGTACATTAGGAAGAGCGGAGCCTCCGAGTCCATCGATACTGGGTCGATCGTCTTTCCCCTGAACTCTTTCATGAGGTCGTCGACGAAGAAGTCGCGCCCTTCGACCATCGGCACGGTGGAGATGTACTTCCCTGGGTGGCGCCTCCAGACCAGGACCTTGTCCACGGTGACTCCCGCCTTCTTCGCCTCCTCTACCGTCAGGTCTGCGTCCTTCTTCTTGTCGGACACCTGCCCGTTCCTGTAGTAGCCGTCGCAGGTGACTAAGACATGGCTTCCAGAGCCGACGACCCTCTCCGAGGCGGCTCTCGCGCTGAATCCTCCGAAGACCTCGTTGTGGATGATCCCGAGCCTCGCGCATGCAAGCATGGAGATCGGGAGTTCCGGGTTCATAGGGAGGTGGAAGGTGATTCTGTCGCCCGTCTTGAGGCCGAGCGACTTCAAGACAAGGGCGAACTCATTGACCTTCCTGTACAGCTCCTGATAGGTGATCGCCTGATAGGGTTCATCCTCCGGCTCCGGAACCCAGATTATCGCTGCCTTGTTCCTGCACTTTTCGAGGTGTCTGTCGACGCAGTTGTAGGCCGCGTTCAGCTTGCCTCCAACGAACCATTTCCAGAACGGAGGGTTGCTCGTGTCCAGCGTCGTGTGGAACGGCTTGTCCCAGGTCAGGACCTCGGCGTACTCTCTATAGCATTCAGGGAAGTTCTTCTCGCTGAACCTCTTGTAGATGTCAGGGTCGGCCATATTCGCCTGTTTCACGAACTCCGCAGGCGGGTTGATCATCGCCTCTTCCTTCCAGTGAACGCCAATCTTCGACTCCATCCCCTTTTCTGTTTCTGTCATGCTAAGCGTGCGCCTCGACGAGGCAGATAAAATGGTTGTCCCGAAGTCGTTCGGTTCCGTTTCGGTTGACCGGCAGGTCCTTCAGCGCTTCTTTGCTCCTATCGGCAGCTGAGGGGCGCTCTCTGCCACCCGGACCCGGGCGTCCACGACCACCGCGCCCTTCCCCTCTAGGAGAACCATCACGGGGTTGAGGTCCAGCTCAGCGACCTCGGGTATGTCCTCGACGAGCTGGCTGAGGCGTAGCATCACCTCTTCCAGCGCCTTTACATCGTGCTTGGGCTCTCCCCTGTACCCGTCCAGCACGGGGAAGGTCCTGAGAGACCTGACCATCTGGTGAGCGTCGGCATCCGTCAGAGGCGTCAGCCTCACTGAGATGTCTCTCAGAAGCTCCACGAGGGCGCCGCCGATCCCACACGCGAGGAGGGGCCCGAAGTTGGGGTCGTTGGTGACCCCCACGAACATCTCCACCGCCTCCGAGACCATCTCTTGGACAAGGAAGCTCGCACCCGATATCCCGCTCTTCTCGAGGCGCGCCCCCATGTTCTTCGCCGCAGCCTCCACGTCCCTGGGCTCGAGACCAACCTTGACGGCGTCGAGCTCCGTCTTGTGCAGGAGACCGGGGGCCGACGCCTTCAACACGATTCTGCCGGGGAAACCGGTTGCGGCCTTCGCGGCTTGGACAGGGTCACGGGCCTCGACGGTCCTGACCATGGGGATTCCGTAGCAACCGAGCAGGGCGCTCGTGCTGGCGGGGTCTAGCCAGCTCTCCTTGTTTGCCAGCGCCTTTGACACCAGGGCGGCGGCCTGCAGCTTCTTGACCTCCGGGAACTCCCTCACGGAGCCGGGAGGGGTAGCCACCCATCTGCCGTAGTTTACGGCCTGGGCCAGGGCCTGCGATGCCAGCTCTGGGAACGGGTAGGATGGAATCTGTACGACGCCGTCAGAAAGCTGCCCAGAGACACCCTTCGTAGCCATGAAGATCGTCATGACCGGAATCCTGCCCTTGAGCTCCCTGGTCGCCTTGATTATGGCCGCCGCGACGTCCTCGGTCTTGACCGCCATTGGGGGGATGAAGACCACAATCAGTGCGTTGACACTAGGGTCGTTCGACACCGCGCGAATCGCGTTCGCGTAGTCCGCAGCCTGCGCGACTGAGGTCATGTCTACCGGATTCTTCGTCCCGGCGATAGGCAAGAGGAACATCGCGAGCTCGGCTCTGGTCTGCCCGGACAGCTCGGGGACGTGAAGCCCGAGGCTCTCGCACGCGTCCGCCGCCAGGATTGCCGGGCCCCCGGCGTTCGTTATGATTGCGACCCTGTCTCCCTTTGGGACTGGCTGAGTCGAGAGGAAGGCCGCGACGTCGAACATCTCCTCCAGCGAATCGGTCCTGATAATCCCGGACTGCCTGAAGAGCGCGTCCACAGTGATGTCCGAGGCGGCGACTAGGGCCCCGGTGTGAGACTGCGTCGCCCTGAAGCCCGCGGCCGACCGGCCGCTCTTGACTACGACGATGGGCTTCTTCCTGGCCACTCTCTTCGCTAGCCTCGCGAACTTTCTGGGGTTCCCAAAGGACTCCAAGTGGAGCAGGATTACGTCGGTATCCTCGTCGCTCTCCCAGTACTGGATCATGTCGTTGCTGGAGATGTCCGCCTTGTTCCCGACCGAGATGAAGCTCGACATGCCCAGCCCGAGCTTGTTGGCTTGGTCGATTATCGCGTAGCCGAGAGAACCAGACTGAGAGAGGAAGCCGATTCTGCCCGGGATCGACCTCGGTGGTGCGAACTGGCCGTTGAGGCTGACTCCCGGTTTCGTGTTGATTATGCCCATACAGTTGGGCCCGATAAGCCGCATCCCCGACTCTCTACAGACCTTGACGAGCTCCTCCTGGAGGCGGACGCCATCTCCTCCTATCTCAGAGAAGCCCGATGAAATCACTACGACGGCCTTCGCCCCCTTCTGAGCGCATTCTTTGGCGGTCGAGACTACAAACCTGGCCGGCACTACTATGAATGCGAGGTTGACCGGGTCAGGGCAGTCGAGGACGGACTTGTACGCGGCGACCGACTGCACCATGGTCGAGTCCTTGTTGACTGGGTAGACCGGGCCGTTGAAGTTGGCATCGATGATGTTCCTGAAGAGCGCGCCCCCGATAGCCATCCTGTCACGGGACGCCCCGATTACGGCGATGCTCCTCGCCTCGAGAAACCGCTTCCCAGCCGCGACCGCGGAATCAGCCTCACGCCGCTCAAACGCGGCGAGTCCGGCCGGCTGCATCGAGGTCGGGAAGGTCACCCTGACGTATCCCGGAGCAGCGTGCATCTGGACCGGGAACCCCAGATTCCTCACGAAGTTCAGAGCATAGTGCGTCTCGGCCGCAGTCGCTGCGCTGAAGGTCGTGATTCCAGAGTCGGCCGCAGCCTGCGCGAGTTGCCCCAGGAGGATTGAACCGAGACCTTTTCGGTGAAAATCATCCGCGACGCTGACCCCCATTTCTGATGGTTCGCTCCCGCAATTGTAGTCTGCTTCCCCAACGACCTTTCCATCCCTGATCGCGAGCAGGCTGAACCTCCTATCAGGGGCGAGAAGCTCGTCAAGCAGGCTCTCCCTGTCAATCGTAGGCTTCAGGAACCTCGACAGTGTCGATTCTTCTGACAGGCCTCCGAAGAATTCCGACATTATTTTACGGTCGTTGCTCGTGGTTCGCCTGACGTGGACCAGCGAACCGTCCTTCAGGACCGCGTCTCCTTTGAACTTCTCCATCGCTTGCGACCTCCCTCTGATTCCCAGCACCCGCTCTCTCTGAACGCCTCGTGTTCAGTCTTTCGTTCTAGTCAGAGAATACACGATGATGAAGAAACCCACGACCTGACTTGCTGCCTGCACAGACTCGGCGGTGGCCAGGTCCCCGGTCACGTTGTAGAGCACTCCGGCGATCGCGGCGCCCGCAGTCACGAATGCGAAGCCAAGTCCCAGCAGGAGCATTGCTCTGCTCTTCGTCCTGCCATAAGCGCGCATGGCATAGAATGTGACAATCCCGCCGAGAATCAGAATCAGCCCTTGGGCCGCGCTAAGATAGACCAGATTCATCTTTCATCTCTCGCCTCGTCTTCCGACCTTTAAAGCATGGACCCCTACTCTCAACGCTGAAAATCACTTCTCCGCTCTCATGCTCATCCAAAGACGCCTGAGTTTCTCTGCCACGTCCTCATTCACTGTCGCGTCCACCTTCATCACCCCGCCCTCGAAGCTGACCGTCACGGCCCTGTATGCACTCCTCAGGAGCTCGTACTTCTTGCCGTCTGAAGTCACTATGATCTTCTCTACTATCAGCATCTGCGCGTCTAGGAGCTCATGGACCCTCCTGTAGCAAGTGCTGAGGGGGATGTCGTTCTCCCTACTCATGTCCTCGACCGACTTGGCGGCCGGTATGGCTGAGAGCAGGATCTTCCTTGAGTATTCGTCGGCCAGCCCCTGCACCAGCGATTGGATGCGGTCGGGTTCTGTTATCTCCAAACGCGACGAAAGCTCAGATTACCGTATTTGAGTCTATTCTGGTCTCGTCGCCCTTGTTCAGCCCTTGTATCGCCCTTTGCGCCGGCCGCGCGCGCTGGGAAGTACAAGAAAATGGAGGCCAGAAGCAGGCATTACTTCATTCTGCTTCTGAGTACGAATCCAAGGCCTCCGAGGACCGCGCCCAGAGCCGCCAACATAACCAATGCACCAATGGGGTCCACAAAATGGCTGAGGTAGTTAACGTGGATTTGGTAATCTGTGTACCCTAGACCTCCCGAGGAAACGGCGGCACCCGACCAGCCCGCCAAGTAACCCCCCCACATCATCAGGAGCATGCTGCCGGCGACGCCAACATTCATGAAGATGAGATGCCCCCAGGCGAGGCAGTTCGTCAGCCCGGCGTACACCTTACCCATCGTGCCTTCGATGTAGGAGTAGAAGATTGCGGTGACTGCGGTCGCGACGACGCCTACGATAAGGAACAAGACGTAACCTGTGAACATCCACGTTCCGCCCCCGCCTCCAGCGATTACTTTCGATGGAGGAAAGTACCAGGTGATGCCGAAGTAGGTGAGCGGTTCGGCGATAAGGACTGTCGCGATGACGGCGATGAGGCCTTGGATGATCGATGCCCAAATGAATCTGCTCGCCCATTTGCTTTGTATTGCTTGCATTTTCAGTTACGTTCCTCTAGGTCGAATATTGCCTCCAGATGGGTATTTATATATACTTGACGATTTCCGCGTCTGATCATCAAGTTTGAAGAGCGTTCTGCTGGGTCTCTTTCGAGACCTCCTCGCTTGTCTGGCCGAGGAAGGCGTCCATCATCCACTCCCATCTTCCTGAGAGGGCGGACCAGTATATCACACCGAAACCCCTCTTCATCGCGTACTTCACCAGCGAGGGAGACTGGTCGGAAGGCGGCTTCTTGTAGGTCGCGGACACGAAGATGGCCCTCCTGCCGCCAACTTCCATGGGGCAGTTGATCCTCCCGTTGTATTCACACACCCTGCCCGTCCCATCCACCTCCGATGCGACGTTCTCCGCGACCACCTTGGACTCCAGGTGGGCGACGACCCCCGACTTGGAGATCGGGATGTTCGTCGCGTCGCCGATGGCGAAGGCGTCGTCGTGCCCCTCGACCATCATCGTGCGCCTGTCCGCCTTTATCCAGCCCTCTTCGTCCCCGAACCCAGACTCCCTGACCACGCGGGTCCCCCTGTGGGGTGGGATCGCTATCAGCAGGTCGTAGGCATACTCGTCGCCCTCGAGTGAGTAGACTTTCTTCGCCGAGGGGTCGACAGAGTTGACGTTGAAGAACGGCACGACCTTGATTCCCTTCTCCTCGAAGAGAGGGGAGACGACCCGGGCGATCCTATCTGCCGGGTACGCCTTGGGGTAGGGCGTCAGCAGGGTGAGCTCTACGTCTTCTCTGACTCCTCTGTGCCTTTGGTACTCGTCGAGAAGGAAGAGCGCCTCGTCAGGAGACGGAGGACACTTGTGAGGCACCCCAGCGATGAGGACCCCTATCTTCCCTTTCCTGAAGCTCCTTACAGAATCCCACACCTTCATCGCGTTGACAGGGCCCGTGTGGAAGTTGACGGACCCCTCGGCCAGCCCCGGGATCATCTGAGGTGAGACTTCAGCGCCCGTAGCCATTATCAGGTGGTCGTAGTCGAAGGCGTCGCCCCCGGCTGTGAATATCTTTCTGTTCTCGAGATCGACCTTCCCTGCCGGGTCGGGTATGTAGGTGACCTCCGGCTTCAGGAGGTCCATTTCGGACCTGCTTTCAGCGTCTGGATGAGAGCCCTTGAAGGCCACATCCAAGCTGGCTGGCTGAAAGTGGTGCCTGAACCCTTCGCCGATCAGTAGGATCTGGACTTCTCCAGCGCGGACGCGCCCGCGCAACTTTGTGCTCAGAAAGTTGGCTGCAAACGTCCCTCCGGTTCCGGACCCGACGACGGCCAGCCGCTTGACCATCTATCTTCCCTTTCTGTCGATCTCGATCACTATCTTGAGGAAGTCCTTCTCCTGTGAGACCTCAAGGACCTTGTTGCCGCTCTTTTCAGCCCAGGCTCGGACATCGCTCTCCGCTGCTGGGTCGGTTGCCAGGAGCTCGATTACGTCGCTGACGCTGGCCTGCCTGTATGCCTTGAACAGGTCTGTGATCGGACCGGGGCAGAAGCTTCCTCGGGAGTCGACCGTCCTCCTTGCTGAAGGCACGCTCATTTCATCACCTAGATGAAGAGCGTCTGGGCGCCGCTGCTGATCTGCAGAAACGTGGCGGCTCCTATTATGTCGTCAACCTCGGGGATAAGATTCTCCTTGGGCACGCCCATCACATCCATCGTCGTCGAGCAGGCGTGCAGCTTGACGCCTAGGTCCTTTGCGTTGCTGATCATCTCGGGAATCGACGGCATCTTGACCTTCTTCATCTTGCCACTGAGCATACTTGTCGCCATGGCCGTCATGCCCGGAAGCATGCCAAGAATGTTCGGCATAGGCATTCCGGGGTTCCCGACTGGAGAAACCTTGAGAGAGGCGACCTTCTTCTTGTCCAGGACCTGAAGGCCCCAGAACGTGAAGAATACGTGCGACTCGTAGCCCATGGTGGTAGCGGTCGTCGCCAACATGAACGCAGGATACACCATGTCCAGCGTAGCCTTCGAGAGTATGACACAGAACTTCTGCTGAGGCGCAGCGTGCACGTCTATACTCTCCCTTTGAGCGGACGCAGTAGTCATGGCCATGAGACTCCCCGGGGCCGATAAAAGGCGGTGAGACGTTTTCCATAGGTGGGAATCAATTTTGGGAATTGGGTTCACGCATCAAATATCGAATCCGGCTCTCAGGATGAGCGTTAAATATCGAACCCGGCTTCCAGGATGACCATGTCAGGACAAGAGGGGCCTGGTTTCGGGAAGATCTTGGTCGCGTTTGACGGATCCAAGGATTCGGTTAAGGCGATTGACTTCGGCTGCTCTCTGGCTGGGAAGTACGGTGCGTCCCTGGTCGTCGTCCACGTCTATTCTCCTGCCCTTCCACCTTACACTGGTGCGACACCGATGCCGATGCCTGAGGTTGAGCTCGAGAGTGTTGCGGAGCTATCCAAGGAAAGGGCTCGAGTCGTCCTGACCGATGGAATCAAGCTCACGGAGGCGCACGGAATGAAAACCAAGGGGGAACTCCTAGAGGCCGGCTCGACCGTCCAGGCCATCGTCGAGTTCGCCGCGAGCGAGAAGGTCGACCTGATCATCGTCGGAACAAGGGGGATGACCGGATTTAGGAAGCTCATTCTGGGAAGCGTTTCGAGCGGCTTGGTGGACCATTCGGAATGCCCAGTCCTGGTGGTCAGGTGAGAATCTGATATACGTTAGAGACGTGATGGCGGGGAACGTCAAGACCATCACAGTGAAGGCAACGATAAGGGAGGCAGCCAAGGAGATGGCAAGATGGAAGATTGGTTCGCTCGTGATCGCCGACGGAAGGAAGCCCGTCGGGATCGTCACCGAAGGCGACATTTCGAGGGCCGTAGCAAGGGGTCTCGACCCTACCAAGACTCCAGTCTCCATTCAGAAGAAGAAGCTGGTCACGGTCGAACCCGGCGAGAGAATCGAGGTCGCTGCCAAAATAATGGCCTCGGCAGGCGTCAAGAAACTACCGGTCATGGAGGGGGCAAACCTCGTCGGAATGATCACTCAGACAGACATCGTGAATTCCAGTTTCGCTCTCGTCACATCTCTCAAGGAGATGGTGCAGGCCCGCTACCGACCCCCGGATTTCGAGATGTAGCCGGGCCAACCCCCAGTCATAGGTCCGCATCTAGGGCGAACTGACAAGGGATTGGCTTCAGGTTGGGGCTATGGACGTCAACGCAACCATGAGCGTCAAGGCCAACCTGATAAGAGTCAAGGGAAACGAAGCAAAAGGAGACTCGCTCAGAAGGCATTTGCCGGGATGGACTAGATGCCTGTTTCAGTCGAAGCAGTCTCAGTCGAAGCAGTTTCGGGTGGGGATTTTTGGGCCCCGACCCCATACGCTAAGATTGCTAGCCCTACCGGAGACAGCACGACTCCCGTCCAGACAAACCAATATGAGATTGAAATAGCATCGTTTGGCGAGAGAACATTACTTAAGCCAGCCTGGTTGGCTGCAGATGCCAGTTCGGCAATATTCAGGCTGCTAAGGATTAGAGCGAAGCCCAGACCCAGGATAAGCCCCCCGACCGCCATAAGTCCCGCTTTCAACGTGGATGCTCGGAAAGAGAGGCGTCTTAAGTCTGCGCTTTGCCGCACGGTCGTCGGATTTAAGCCGCCCCGGAAGGGGGCTGGTGAGCCGTTGAGCTTACCTGAATACACGATTACGGTCAGCTACGTGAGCGAGGGGGAAGTCGCCAACCTGATCCGCGGATACATCGAGCTGAAGGGAGAGAGGATCCGCTTCTCAGGGGTCGCCTACGGCAGATTCGGGGGCAGAACTTCTCCCCTCAATTCTCAGAAGCCGCCAGGAAGCGGCTGGAGGTGTTGACCGGGGACTTTTCGAGATTCGAGGAGGACGTGCAGCAGAGAGTGGTGAGGGGCGAGTTCGAAGCCAGGCCCAGCAAGGGAGAGAAACACGCCCACAAGCATATGGGCAGCTAGGCAGGCGGGTGGCTCGGACTGAACCTGCTGGTCGGTGCTACGGGCTTCATCGGAGGGCACGTGGTTGAGTACCTCTTTCAACAGGGAGAGATCTCGAAGGGAACCTTCAGGAGGGGCTCTCATCTAAAGATCATGGACGTGAACGGGGTCCAGGGGATGGAGGCCGACCTCCTTGACCACCACTCCCTTCACGAAGCGATGGAAGGAGTTGACACCGTATACAATCTGGCCTCTCCGATGCCGGGCGAGGATTCTGATTTCATCAAGGTCAACACGGAAGGTGTGCTGAACCTCCTCGACGTCGCGACCGAGATGGGAGTGAAGACCTTCATCCAGCTGAGCCCGCTCGACGTCTGCGGCTTCTCAAGAAGAGATGTCTCTGATGCATCAGCGCCCAACCCTGCGGGCGAGTATCAGAACGCAAAGGCAGAGGCCGAGAGGCTTCTAATGGAGTCTTCGAAGAGTAGTCCCCTTCCCAGAATCGTGATCACCCGTGCGGCGAGGGCCGTCGGGTCCAGGGACGGGTCATTCACTATCCCTCTTCTTCGCATGATAAGGGCCGGCAGGGTCGTCCTTCCGAGTTCTGGCTCGATGTCCTTCTCGCATCCTCTGGACATAGCCCAGGCGATGTACAAGGCTGCGACGGGCAGGGTTTCCTCAGGATCCATTTTCCTTGTGAAATCTTTCGACGCATCACCGGACGAGCTTGCCCGCGGGCTAATTGCCTCTTTGGGAGCAAGAGCCGAAGTGCGCAAGGATGGCCTGTTCTCCAAGTCATCCCTCCCACCCTACACCACGAGCCAGCTCAAGGCGGCGCTCAGAATCGATTCACAACCGAGGTGGATGGAGCTGGGATACAAGCCAGAGTTCAACGCACAGGCAACGTGCGAAGAGGTAGTGAAATGGTACAGAAAGGAACCGTGGGCGACAGAGGCAGCCTGAGCATCGGCCTAACGCTCCGCAGGATCAGGCTGATGGTCCACAGCTCAAAGGACAAGCGAGCCACAGCCCTGGCGCAGCTTCAGGACGTCGAGAAGGGAGACCCTTTCCGCATCCTGATCAGCACGATCCTTTCCCAGCGGACGAGGGACGAAAACACAACCCGGGCCTCTGAAAACCTGTTTTCAAAGTACGGGACGGCCGAGGAGCTCGCTCGAGCAGACATCGATGCGGTCCGCAAGCTGATCAGGCCCTCGGGATTCTACAACGTGAAGGCGAGGAGCATCATCAGAGTCTCCAGACAGCTGCTCGAGGAGTTCGGAGGCAGGGTCCCCGACGACGAAGAGGACCTCCTGAAGCTGCACTCGGTCGGCAGGAAGACTGCGAACTGCGTCCTCGTGTACGGCTTCAACAAGCCGGCGATTCCTGTGGACACGCACGTTCACAGGATCTCTAACAGGCTCGGGCTCGTCGACACCAGGAGGCCGGAGGAGACCGAGGCACAGCTCGTCAAGACGGTGCCGCGCAGGTACTGGCTCGACTTGAACGACCTATTCGTCAAATTCGGGCAGACGACCTGCAAGCCTGTCGGTCCACGGTGCGGGTCATGCACGCTCAGGAGCGAATGCAGGTTCTATTGGACTGTGGTCGCACCGAAGGGAAAAACTTCTTAGCATTCTAGGGGTTGCCTTGAACCATGCCCTCTTTCGAAGAAGCCAAGAAGAAGGTGGGCGAGCTGGTCGTCGCGAAGGGTTTCGGCAACACCCCTGAGAAGATTCCAAACAAGCTCCTCTTCGCTTTCATCGAGCTGGGAGAGGCGGGGGACTCCTGGAAGAAGGGCAGACCAACGGAAGAGACGATTGAGGAACTGATCGACGTCATCTTCTATGTACTCGACGCGTCGAGGCTGATCGCTCCTGACGCCGACCTAGACAGGGTCTTCGAAAAGAAGCTCGCCAAGAACATGACGAGACCCCACAGGTACGGGGAGGGATTCAGAGAGAAGACTGCTCCAGGCGTCTAGCCGGCCTTCACCCAGATCAGTCTCTTGTCCGTGTGGCAGACGTACCCGTCATACTTCTGTCCCTTGTAGTCTAATCGTTGCTCCACTAGGTTCATGGTCTTGCCGCACTGGGAGCACTTCTGGTCTGACGAGATCTGCTTCACCTTGTCCCAGTTCATCATGAAGTACGTCATGTGCATTGGGGACACATCAGTCCCGGGTCTCATGGGCTCCTCCCACACTCGTCAGGCAATGATGCGCCGAGATGGTCTCGTCTGGTGATTTGTGTCCGCGGTGCTTGAGTGATTTCCTTCTCTTGGAAAGGTTCTGTTGCATTTTCGGGTGATCTTATCCACGTGCTGCGAGTCGGGTGACGGGTTCTGCCTACGATGAAGAGTTCACGTAATCGATTGACACGGGATAACCGATGAAACTGTATCCGACCTTGATTTGTCCTCCAGCTAACATCTCCACAGGACTGAGATTATCGCGGGTGTAGGCGTTCGAGAAGTTCAGTGTCCCGCCTCCAACCAGCCTGAACACCACACTAGCACTACCCTGAAGCGTGGCCGAAGTGAATTGATACTCCTTCGACGAGGTTGCGATGTTGTAGGCTGAGGCGACTATGGCGATCAATGCGAGTACGCCCACAATCACAGCTGCGGACAATCTACGAGTGGCTTTGATATTCAATCAAACGGAGACTGACTCGTTTGTGATTTAAGACTTCTCTCCCCACTCTTGGCCGAAGCGCTCCCACCAGCCGACGCTTAACAACGAGAAAACCAGGCGCAGTTTGAACAGCGCCTGGCGGAATCATCGTTAAATACAAAACGGCAGACGCGGCGAGTCGCATGACCCGCCTTTTCTTCATAACCGACATCCATGCCTCCGACAGGTGCTTCAGGAAGTTCCTCAACGCCGCGAAGTTCTACAATGCGGACTGCCTCGTGCTCGGGGGAGACATCACGGGCAAGGTCCTGATCCCCATAGTCGAAGGGAACGACGGGACCTACACTCTCAGGCTCTTTGAGAAGAGCAGCACCGTGAAGAAGGACCGGTTGAAGGAGACCCAGAAGATGCTCCTCGACGCGGGCCAATACTCGTTCGTCACAAGCCCGAAGGAGCTCGAGGAACTCCAGGCTGACAAGTCCAGGGAGGAGCGAGTTTTCAACGAGGCGATGTACTCAGTTCTGAAGTCCTGGATCGAGCTTGCGGGGGAAAGGTTGAAGGGCACCAACATCAAGTGCTACATCTCACCGGGAAACGACGACAAGTTCGAGATCGATGCGCTGCTTGCCGATTCGGGGCATCTAGTCAACCCAGAGAACAGGGTGGTGGAGCTGGAGGGAGGATTCGAAATGATCACCCTAGGGTATGCCAACCCGACCCCCTGGAAGAGTCCGAGAGAGGTGAGCGAGGAGAAGCTTGGCCAGATGATTGAGGCCTTGGCCTCGCAGGTCAAGAGGATGGAGACTGCAATCTTCAACCTCCACGTGCCACCAATCAATACGGAACTGGACAGGGCCCCAGCTGTGTCCCAGGACTTCGAATACGTGAAAGACGGTCTCGGGATCAAGTTCATCCACGTAGGAAGCTCCGCGGTCAGGGGATCGATAGAGAAACACGCTCCCCTGCTGGGACTCCACGGTCACATTCATGAGTCCAAGGGCTTCGTTCGGCTGGGGAGGACTCTCTGCCTCAACCCGGGCAGCGAGTACGCGGACGGAATTCTGAGGGGTGCGTTAGTGAACCTAGTTGACGGGAAAGTGAAGGAATTCCTTTTGACGAGCGGCTGATCTCCGGCTTAGGAAGTGAACTCTTTCCTTTCGAAGAGCCACAGGCCTAGAGCTGCAGAGATGACGAAGTAGACTGCCATTATCGCCAGTCCTTCCGGTATCGAGGCGTTGAATGTGGTGAGTGTTATGCGTCTTCCGAGGGCCTCGGTGACACTGTGGAGGGGGAATGGCACCTTAAGGACGTTGGCGATTATGCCACCCGCGTAGGTAATCGAGAACCAGGGTTCAATCCCCGCAACCGCGGAGGCTATTGTGTCTATCACGTCGAAGACGATTAAGAAGAGCATAACTGTCGTCAGTATCGAAATGATGCTGGTCTTGAAGAGCGAACTGAACATGAAGGTTAGGCCCAGCGCCGAAACTAGGTAGATCCAAGCGAAGACTAGGGATTCTCCGAATTGATATGGAACAGAGGCTCCGAAGAAGTACGTCCCGTTGGCCAAAGCAATCAGTGCGAAGACCGCCAGGATTAGCGTTGACGCCCCCAAAGCGGCTAACCACTTTCCGATGTACACGACCGACCTCCTGAGTGGGTTGGGAATGAGGAAGTAGCCAGTCTTGTTCTGGAATTCGCTTGATATCGCGTCCCCCCCAAAGAAGACCACTGAGAGGAGTACTATGAGGGTAGGGACGCTCCCCCAGAAGGCGGAGTAGAGTGTCAAGGCCGGGTTTTGTGAGTTAGGGGTCCCGAACCCGAAAAAGGCGGGCCTGTAGTATGCCGCAACGAAGGTGAGCAGTGCGCCGATCAGCACAACTATCACCAGCATGACGTAGAACCTCCTGGATCTGAAGTAGTTCAGGAAGGCATACTTTGTCATCGTCCTGACTTGGTTCAGGCTGCTGACCCTCACGTCGCTGTCCGGGTTCTCTGACGGCATCGCAATCACAGAGTCTCCTGAATCAATTTGAGATAGGCGTCTTCCAACCCGGTTGACGTCTCTCTGAAGCTCACTATACCGATGTTCATGTCTGCTAGCTGGGCGAATAGGCGTTCTTGAGTCCGAAGTCCTCCTTCGAACCTGATGCTGAGGTGCCTTGGGTCACTCTTCTGCGCCTTGTCCACCCCCTCCAGGCGCAATATCTTCGTCAGAGTCGCCTCGTCCACGTCGCGGGAAAACCCAGCCTCAGCTGCGCCTCCGTCTCCGGCGAACTTCGCGGTAACGTTCTCGATCGTATCGTACACAATGAGCTTTCCGTGGTCTACCATCGCGACCTCTTGGCAGACCTCTGTGACCTCACTCAGAAGGTGAGAGCTCATGAATACGAGCCTGTTCCCGAGCGATTTCACTATATCTCTGACTTCACTCTGGCCCCGCGGGTCGAGCCCCGTCGAGGGCTCGTCCAGTATTATGACCTGCGGATCGCTAAGCAGGGTGGATGCCACGTTTACCCGCTGCTTCATCCCCTTCGAGTAGCTACCAACCTTCTTGTCCGCCCATTCCTGCATCTTGACCTTCCCCAGGGCCTCGTCGATCCGCTTCGTTCTCTCCCCCTTTGGAACACCCCGGAACTCACATAGCATCATCAGCGCTTCCCGGGCCGTCAGGGCGGGGTAGATTTCCGGCGTCTCTATCAGTGACGCGCATGAGACGAGGGCCTTCTTCTTGTCGTCTTTGATGTTGACGCCGTTGATCAGGGCCTTCCCCTGTGTTGGTGAAATTAGGCCTGTGAACATCTTCATCGTCGTAGTCTTACCTGCACCGTTCGGGCCCAGGAAGCCGATGCATTTGGTGCCCTCTAGCTTCAGGCTAAGGCTCGAGACGGCGGCAAAGGACCCGAACGACTTTGAAAGATTCACTGCTTCGATTGAGGACCCTGACACACTTTCTTCCCTGCTACTCGATTACCTTCTTCGGAGGTTGCCCGAAGTCTGATTGGTTTTAAACTATACGATAAGCTGGGGACCGTAACGGAGAATCAGCCGGACTGGGTCAGGTCGAACCTCGAGCCACGAAGGACAATCCAGACGCGCCTGAAGCCTATCCGCTAACCTTAGATTGAATCGCCGGCATCCTTCTGCCCTGTGAGAAGGACCAAGATCATATGCACTATAGGGCCGGCGAGCAGCGCAGCAAGAATCGTCAGGAGCCTCGTTGCCCAGGTTGACGTCTTCAGGATCAACTTCTCTCACGGCGACGCGGCCGGTCATCTCAGCGAAATCGGTACCATCAGGTCGGAGGCGAGACGAGCCGAGAAGACAATCGCCATCCTCCAGGACCTCCCGGGCCCCAAGATCAGGGTCGGCAGGATGTTCAATGGGTCCGCCGACCTCGCAAGAGGCTCCCAGATTCTCCTGACCAAGTCTGTACTGGAAGGGGATTCGAGGTGCGTCAGCGTGAACAACCCCGACCTCATCGATTCCGTGCAGAGAGGCGACGTCCTCCACCTCGCCGACGGCATCATCAGGCTCAGAGTGGACGAGAAGCAAGGGAACGGCGTCCGGTGCACCGTTCTTGTGGGCGGCACTTTGGGCTCGGACAAGGGGGTCAACGCACCCGGAGTCAAGCTTGACGTTCAGTTTCCGACGCCCGCTGATGTCGCCCACCTCAGGTTCGGAATCAGCCAAGGGGTCGATTTCGTCGCTGCTTCATTCGTCAGGACTCCGGCCGACATACGAGCCCTCAGGAGACTCCTCCCGGACGACGGGCCGCTCCTGGTCGCGAAGATCGAGAAGAGAGAGGCGGTCCGGAACTTCGACCTGATACTCGCCGAGGCGGACGGGATAATGGTTGCGCGCGGCGACCTCGGCATCGAAGTGCCCATACAGACGGTCCCCGCGATTCAGAAGAAGATAATCAGGAAGTGCAACAGGGCGGGCAAGCCCGTCATAGTCGCGACGCAGATGCTGGTCAGCATGGTGAACTATCCGGTCCCAACCCGGGCCGAGGTGGCCGACGTCTCCACGGCCATCCTGGACGGGACCGACGCTGTGATGCTGTCAGACGAAACGACAGTAGGAAAGTATCCGGTGGAGTCCGTGAGGATGCTCGACAAGATCTCCCGGGCCACGGAGAAGTCGCCCGACTCGTACGTCAGGCCCTGGACCGAGTCCGAGACTCGGGACACCGGAGAGGCGATCGGGAGAGCGGCCTGCAGGCTTGCCGACTACGTGGGCGCGAAGGCGATCGTCGCCCCCACCCAGACGGGCTCGACCGCCCGAAGGGTGGCGATGTGCAGGCCGGTCCAGCCGATAGTGGCGATGTGCACCGACCCAAGAATCGCCAGGAGGATGAAGCTCCTCCGCGGTGTCATCCCCATAGTCTCGCGGAGGGCCAAGACCGTGGACTGGCTCTTTGCAAGGGCGGACCTCGCCTCCGTTCGGCTGGGTCTCGCGAAGAAGGGAGATCGGATAGTCGTCACCTCAGGAACCCCGGGAATGAAAGGCACCACGAACCTGATCAAGGTCTCGGTCGTGGGCGGCCTAGCCTGAGCGGTCCGCATCAGGTGAAGTCGAGGAGCGTCGGGTTCTTCGCGCGACGCCTCGGGGGCTTTTGGTCGGTCCGACCGACGAGCTCTTTCATTCGGCTCTCCTTAACGAGCGTGCTGTAATAGTATGCCTCGTCCACCGTTCCCTCCGCAAGAAGGATGACGACCTTCCCTTCGGTGGTCCTGCCGGTCCTCCCTCTCCGCTGAATGTACCTGATCTCAGACGGGACCGCCTCGTAGAAAACCACTAGGTTGACGTCGGGTACGTGAAGGCCCTCTTCCCCTATGCTGCTGCTCACCAGGATCTTGAACCCGCCCTCTCGGAACTTTTCCAGAACATCGGTCTGCGTCTGCTGGTCCATGCCTTCGCTTCCCACTCTGTCCGATTGCCCCACGAACCTCTGGGCCACGCGCCCTTCCCGAGACAGAGCTTTCACGATGTCTTCTATCGTGTCCCTGTATTGGGTGAAGACGATGATTCTGGAGTCCTCCTTCTTCGCCAGTTGCTCCTTGACGACTCTCAGCAAGACCTCCACCTTCGGGTGCTCCATAGACTTCAACGCCTCGGCCTCTTCCTCTATCTTGAGCCATCTCGGGTCCTTGATCAGCGAGGCGGTCGCCTTTCCTTTGCCCTCTTTCTCCCGCAGCTTCCTCAGGTACCTCTCAAGGGACGGAGCTCCCTGGGTCTCAATCATCTCCAGGGCGTGGAGGATGACTACAGCCTGGGTCTGGTTGATGATTGCTCCGAAGACGTACCCTCTTTGGCCACCCTGAGCCTGAGCCGTGCGGAGCCTCGCCGAGATCGTCGACCTCGCTTCCAGGAGCGCCTTCTTTGAGACTCTGTTGTCTCTCAGGAATCCGCCAGCGAGCAGCTTTTTCACCTTCTCGTTGAAGATCTCCCTCAGCCTCAGCGTGACATCGTTGTACTCGTCCAACGCCTTGACCTTCACCGCTTCGATGTTGGTCCGTTCCACGTACTCACGGACGTCCTCGCTTTGCTCAGTCCTCGCCTCGATCTTCTCGATGAACAGGCTCTTCCTGATTTCGTCTATCCTCTCCTTCGAGGAGCCGGGGGAAGCTGTCAGCCCCAGAATGAGTGGGTGGTCTGAGTACTCTCGGTATGCCTCTGCAAGCTTCGTGTAGGTGTAGTCCTTCACGCTTCGATGGGCTTCGTCGAAGACCGCCAATGCGACCTCTTTCAGCGAGACTCTCCCATGCCTGACATCGTTGTATACCGTCTGCGGCGTCGCGAAGATGAGTCGGGCCTTCAACCAGAGCAACTCACGAGAACCCGGCTCCACCGTCCCAGTCAACACAGCCAAGGATTCCTCTGGCAAGTGAAAGTGCCTCCTGAAGGTCTGGAAGTGCTGAATCACAAGGGGTCGCGTCGGCGCGAGTACCATCACCTTCGAGTCTGGATACTTCTCCAGCCTCTCCGAGGCCACCAACACGGCGATCAAGGTCTTTCCAAGGCCGGTGGGCAGGACCACGAGAGTGTTGGAGAACGAAGCAGTCTCAGCAATCTTCTTCTGATATTCTCTAGCTTCGAATGAACTTGAAAGCAATCCGTCGTCTGGAATCGCTCTTCGTTCAATCTGACTAAAAGGCTTCCCTGCCCTGACGGTGAGCAATCAGAGGCGCTCGATTTATAGAGTGGGCCAGTGGGCGGAGCGTTCGAGCGCCGGATTTGCGGGCACACGTCAAGCGCAAGGAAAGAAACAGGAGGCTGACCATTGTTGCCGCTGTTGCTATAGTAGTTGTCTCGCTCCTCGTGGGGGTATACGTTGCCTTGAACACGAGGAGTGGGCTCGACTCCTATATAGGAAAACCAGTTCCCTCTTCCTTCTTGACCAGTCTGAGTACACTATCACAGCCACCCTACGGACCGGCCGGAACCTCTATGCTTTCAACCGTCGCAAACGCCAGCGGCGCGCCCTTCACAGCCGACGGTAAGCCTATAGTGGTCTACATCGGTGCAGATTTCTGCCCATACTGCGCCGCAATGCGGTGGCCGCTCATACTCGCTCTGGATAGGTTCGGAAACTTCTCCAATCTTCACTACATGACCTCGGCCGCGAACGACGGCGATTTCGCCTCATTCACGTTCTACGGGGCCAGCTACAATAGCAGTTATCTCGTCTTTCAGCCCATCGACAGTGAAAACAGGGCAGGGATTGTGCAGGAACAGGTACCCTCGAACTACTCAGCCGAGTGGAGTCAGCCTAGCGTGGCCTGTCCGATATCTTCGACAAACCCGAAGGGCGGAAACTGTTTTCCGTTCATGAACTTCGGGAACAAATACATCGTGGGGACAATGTTCGACCCGTTTAGCCTGTCTATGGGCCAGAAGAACTGGACCCAGATCTACACGTCAATCAAGACGGAGGACGATTCCCTCGGAATCGCAATGAAAGAGTCGGCGAACCTCATAACTGCCCTGATATGCAAGATCACGGGTGGGACACCGGCCAGTGTCTGCAGCAAGGAGCCTGACTTTTCCTCCGGGTCTCTCGTGTCCTACTCAGGTCCTTTCCAGCCCGCTTTCACGACTCTTGTATCAACCGTCGCTCCGGGGTGGTCAACGGTGAGGCTACCGGAGCTCGACAAAACTCAATCACTCTAGCGACCCGCATCCGAGAGGGGGCAGTCCAGAAAAAAACTAAATACGCTGCAATTCAGGAACCCACCTTAGGTCCAGACGGCATTGAAGTTGAGGATCAGCCGCATCAAGCTTCTTCTTCTGATGGCCATGTCGATATTCGGCCTCTGGGCTTCGTCCATGGTGCTCGTTGTCTATTACTATCTCAAGGAGGCACTCCCTTACTGTACCGCGGGTCAGAGCGGATGGATTAATTGTGACACGGTCCTCGGCAGCAAGTACAGCCAATTCTTCGGAATCCCCCTGGAACTCTTCGCTGTCGCATACTTCATCATAAACCTCCTCCTCGTCTACCTGATCGCATTCGGAAGCGAGACTGTCTTTAGGCGCTCATTGAGTGTCCTCTTCGGGTGGAGGTTCCTCGGTCTCGCCATTGTCCCCTATCTTGTGTTTATCGAACTGGGTGTCTTGCACGCAATCTGCATCTATTGCACCGTGATGCATGTGGCGATAATCGTAGACTTCATCATCATCAGCTACTTACTCTTCTACCACGAGGGGGGACTAATGGGAGACGTTGAAGCCGGTCCTCCGCTCGTCCAGAACAGGCCCGATTAACGAAGGCGTTCTGAGTCCCGTCGGGAGACTTGATATCGAAGGACGAATAAGCCACTTCGGTTGACTTTCTGGCATCTGGAGAACCTGGCTACGCCAGGAGCGTAGGACTCCTTCTCAGCCCCTTCAGACCCCTCATCAGGTCCCTGCTGTCAGCATGTCAATCTTCGTGATTATCCCCAGCACCTTCTCTCCCGCGACCACCAGCACTGCAGGAAGGTAACCGAACAGAGAGAAGAGTGCCTCCACTGGAGTGTCTCTACCTACGACCGCAAAGACCGGTAGGACGTGGTCCCTGACGTGCTGATTCAAGACCTCTGCTGGATCGGGAGTCGTCGCCAGGATGTTGAGAATCCGACCTTCGGTTATCGTCCCGACCATTCTGCCTCCCGAGAAAACCGGCATCTGGGAGAAGGCGTTCTTCTTCATTATTGCTACGCACTCCGAGAGCCTCGCGTCGCTGTTCACCCCTATCACCGGCGAGGACATGACGTCGGCCGCCTTCTTACCCGTGGTAACAATCCTCGAGTTCAGAGCTGCAGAAATCGCCCTCAGTGTCTTGAAGGTGGGGTCGACTGCCCCTGCCTCGACCTTCGCCACTATTGACTGGCTGACCCCGGCCGTCTCGGCGAGGCCTGCCTGAGTGTACCCCAGCTGCAGACGTATCCGTTTCAGCTGTTTGGGGTCTATCAGTTGCACAGCCATTATTCTCTCAGGAATATCTTTGCCATGAACCCATATAAGTCATTACTTGCGCGCCTGCTTCAGCAAACATGAGCAGGCACCTCTTCACTTCAGAAAGCGTCACGGAAGGGCACCCCGACAAGTGTTCCGACCAGATTTCTGACGCCGTCCTGGACGCAATACTCGCGTTGGACCCGAAGGCGCGGGTCAACTGCGAGACCCTGATTATGCAGGGCACGGTGGTGGTGACGGGCCAGATCACGACGTCTGCCTATGTCAACATAAGGCAGATAGTCAGGGACGTCCTTCATGACATCGGCTTCGACAACGCGAAAGACGGACTCGATTGGCAGACCTGCGGAGTCCTCGTTTCAATCGAAGAGCAATCGCCCGACATATCGATGGGGGTGACCAGGCCGGTCGGAGAGATAGGGGCTGGAGACCAGGGGATGATGTTCGGATACGCGTCAAAGGAGACCCCGCAGTTGATGCCCCTTCCTATCATGCTAGCCCACGGGATAGCCAGGGAGCTGGCCAGTGCGAGGAAGAATGCCGTCATTCCTTACCTACGCCCCGACGGTAAGTCGCAGGTCACTGTCGAATACGACGGCGGAAGGCCCGTGAGGGTCGACACGGTCGTGGTTGCTGCCCAGCACAGCGAGGAGGTCGATTCGCAGGTCGTCGGGCGCGACGTAGTGGAGAAGGTCGTCAGGAAGGCAGTGCCCGGCAACCTGCTCGACAAGGACACGAAGTTCTTGGTGAACTCGACAGGCAGGTTCGTCATAGGCGGGACTCTCGCCGACTCTGGCCTGACAGGCAGGAAGATTATCGTGGACACCTACGGGGGCGTCGCCTCCCACGGTGGAGGCTGCTTCTCAGGCAAGGACCCGACCAAGGTAGACCGTTCAGGGAGCTACATGGCCCGGTACATTGCCAAGAACATCGTGGCTGCGGGACTTGCAGAAAAGTGCCAGGTGCAGACCGCATACGCAATCGGCGTAGCCAAACCGGTCTCCTTCATGGTCGACACTTTCGGGACCGGAAGGATTCCGGATTCCCAGATCACCGATGGCGCAAGAGAGGTCTTCGACATGCGGCCGGGGCCGATCATCGACCACCTGAACCTGCTCAGACCCATCTATAGGAAGACCGCCTGTTACGGCCACTTTGGCAGGGAGGACCCAGACTTCACCTGGGAGAGGACCGACATGGTCGGAAGGCTCAGGAAGGCCACCGGAGTAAGCTGACGCCGGATTGGTCGAATGAATGCGCGCGCCGGCGATGACCCGCAGATCGCGGGTCAATCCTGTGGGGACTACCCAACGACTCGCGAGATTCTGAAGGCCTCCTAAGTAGGTTAATGTCGTTGCCTGACTAGCCTGGCGCATCGATTGGCCCTTCGTCATCCGTCAGGCGCGTAGTGGCAGACGCTTCGATTATGGCGGTCTGTCGCGCCGTCGCGTACATCATTTAAATGAACCCCAGCATCAGGTCGCAATTCGAGCGATGGACGAGATAGATGCGGCCGACCGGAACGTCAGGAAGGGTCTCTTCGGCCTCAACTCCGCCGTTCTCGCTGCAGCTCTGATCTACGTGACCGTTGTCGCGGCTGCTTATGTGAGATTTGGGACACTCCCACAGGTCAGCTTTGGGGTAGTCGCTGTCCTAGTCCTGCCCTTCATAGGCCTAGCAACAAGGTCGAAGGAATTCATGAAGGATTCGGCGCTCATCGTCGCGGTGCTACTGACCTACGAATCTCTGCAGGGGATCGCTGGCACTTTGGTCCACTCGGGGAGCGTAGTTTCACTGGCCCCGCTCGACCAGGCGCTGGTCGGTTCCAACTTCGCTGCGGACGTCCAGACAGCGTTCGCATCGTCTGCTACCACGTTCGTCTCTACCGTGTTTTACGGGATGCACGCGTTCTTGATCGTGATTGCCTTCGTGCTGTTCTGGTTCAAGGACAAGGCGGTCTACCGCGGGTACACGTACTCGCTTGTCGTGACGTCATACTTGGCCCTGCTCACGTTCGTGGTCCTTCCAACCGCGCCCCCATGGCTGGCGGGCACGGCGCAGAACCTGCTCAAGACCGGGGACAAGATGCTCCCGACTGTTTTCCAAGAGGTACAGACGGTGCTGCTCTCGGGGGAATCCGATGTCGTGGCAGCGTTTCCAAGTCTGCACGCGGCCTACGTGACACTGTTTTCGATATTCATGTTCAAGCTTGGCAGAAAATACGGCTTCGCATCTCTCCCTATCGCGGGGGGTGTGTACTTCTCGATAATCTACCTGGGGCAGCACTTCCTGGTCGACCTGCTGGGAGGGATCGCATACGCGGGGATCTCGGTGTATGCTGTCGAAAGGATGATGGCCAGACGGCAGGGGCCCAGATTTCAGTCGCCATCTGCTTCTGGTGTGACTGTAAGTGCATCAACGCACTGAAGCACGAGTCCGCGTGTAGGCCGACAAATCTGAATTGGTTTAAAGCAAGTTAAGCAACAAACAGCAGGAGTGAGCCCGATGATTGCGCTAGAAGCCGTGAATTTGACGAAACGGTACAAGCATTCGAAGCGGCCCGCCTTGGACGAACTGAATCTTGAGATCGAGGGAGGTCGAATATTCACGCTCCTGGGCCGAAACGGCGCGGGAAAGACGACCTTCCTGAGGATCGCCAGCACTCAACTCATGCCCACGTCGGGTAGCATTACTGTTCTCGGGCTGGACGCGGTGAAGGATGCAAGACAGATCAGACAGCACATAGCCGTCACGCCGCAGGATGCAGAGACGATCTATCCGCTGACCGCACGCGACCACATCATGCTGTCACTGAGGATGCGTGGTATGGAAAAGACCGCCGCAGTACAGAAGACTCAGGGGGCCATCGAAGCGCTCGAGCTGGCGGAAGTCGCCGACATGAACACTGACTGGCTCTCTGGCGGTCTGAAGCAGCGGGTCATCGTCGCGATGGCGATAGCGACCGACGCCGAGCTAATCTTCCTCGACGAGCCGAGCATCGGCCTCGACCCCTTGAATCGGAGAAGGGTCTGGGACCAGTTGGCGCGAATGAAGCGGGATGGGAAGACCATCGTCCTGACGACGCACTACATGGACGAGGCCGACGCCCTTTCTGACAGGCTGGTAATCATCAACAAGGGGAAGGTTGTGGCCCAGGGCACCCCTCAGAGCGTAAAGGAATCTTTCACCAAGAGGAGCATCCGCGTCGAAGTGGGCGGCGCTTTTTCTGAAAAGGACCTGGAGCCATATGGTCGAGTCCTCACGGTTGCCGGTAGATACAGGGTGCTGACTGACGCCGCAGGTGCGAAGAGCCTGGGCGAGGAAGCTGTGACTCGAGGGGCGAGCATTGCAATCAGCCCGGTGTCGCTCGACGACGTGTTCG
The DNA here is from genome assembly GCA_963796355.1 of uncultured archaeon. Lineage (GTDB taxonomy): Archaea > Thermoproteota > Nitrososphaeria > Nitrososphaerales > Gagatemarchaeaceae > UBA183. The sequence continues at coordinate 781,763 of CAWCLD010000002.1, read as the reverse complement.
TCGACATCGTAGGAGAGGCCGAGAAGGGGGAGGAAGATGGGAACTAGCAGGCTGAGGTCGCTATGGGCGATAATGTACTACCTGGGATTCATCCCCATGCTAAGGAACCCACTTTTCATTCCATTCGTCTTTTCGTCGCCCTTTACGCTTCTGTTCATCCTCTTCGTAGCCGGTGGTGGAACTGCGCTCCCGTTTGGGATAGCCGGGGCGTTGACTATGGTCACTACCGAACTTGGGCTCTTCGTAGGCACTGACCTGGCGTCGTACAAGATCCAGAATAAGTTCCAGGATATAGTCGTGGCTTCACCGGTCTCGCCTCTCGTCTACATGTTTGGGGTGGCGCTGTCAGAGCTGATCTTCGGAACCCCGGCCCTGCTTGTGCTCTTTGGTCTGATGGCGTGGCACGGGGCCTCACTGATGACCGTCGCTATAACCATGGGAGTCGTCGCGCTCCTGTGGATAACCACCACCTCGATAGGCTTCTTCTTCTCAGCGTACGCGCCGAGCACCCAGAATGCCTTCATCATAAACGGATTCATAGCCACATTACTTTCCGTACTGCCGCCGGTCTACTACTCTGTCTCCAAGCTTCCGCCCGCCGTCGTACCGCTGGCCGAGATACTCCCGACTACGGAAGCGTCATCGCTTTTTCAGGGCGCGCTCGGACTTGGTTACTCGATTGCTCCGGTCTTCAGTTTTGCGGTGTTGTTCGTCGCAGCCGTCTTCCTCCTGCTGCTCGTTTCGTTCAAGATGAAATGGCGGGAAACCTGAGGCGCGCGCTTGTCGATGTAGAGGTGCGCTGGACGACCAACCAGGCGACCCATCATCACGACGCGCGCCCCTCTCTCTACAATCCTATGCTGTCGATTACCCTGCCTGAGTTGGCGTCGATGACGAGCACAATCTTCTTTCCCTTATGATCATACTTGGCGAACCAGATTGGCGCGTGGAGCAACTCGGCGTCCCCGATGTCCGATTGCGTGGTCAACTGTTGAATCATGTGATATTTCGCGTGCGCTTTCTCAGATTGCAGTTGGTCGACTAGAGTCTTCGCTTGAGACTTCGCAACATCCTCGCTTATGTCCCCATTGAGGGCTTTGACATTCTTGGGCAGCTTGGTAATATCGAACAATGTTCTGCCGTCAAGGTCGAATTGATAGTCTCGGGGCTGGTACTCCATGAGAGCTTTTAGTGCAACCACGGGAAAGTTGTAGCTCGCGTCCATCTGTTCGGCCTTCCTCATTCCGCCCCCATACCCCATCCCCATCCCGAAGGCCCTGATCGGCGCCAGCGCAAATGCGCTCTGGAACAGGGCGCTTGCTCCCTCTCCCAGACCCGAGAAAGCGCGCCTGCGACCTCCTCCCCCAAAACCGCCGCGACCGCCTCCTCCCCCCATTCCGCCCAGTATGATGCCCATCAGTGCCGCAGTCGTGGCGGTCTGTCCAACTTGAGCTGCCACATTGGCTGCCACAACTGACGTGCGCGCAGAGACAGATACGATCCAGTAGGGCACGTACGACAGGTTCATCTCCTCCTGTGTGGAATCCTGTTGCAGATGTCTGTGTAAAAGGCCCTTGTCCATGAGCGGAGTGATGATGCCATTCACTTGGTCGATGCTGGCGACTTTCAAAGGAAGCATGGTATGCTTCTGTATGTTGGTCCATCCTTGGTTCCCCAGGACGACCCCACTACCACAATACTCGCAGGTTATCACCATCTCGCCAAACTTGGGAGAGATGGGAGCACCGCAATTCGGGCATTTTATCGACGTCGCTCCGGTGGGGGCAATAATCTGGGCAGGCGTATTAGAAGAAGCGGCAGGCGCGGCGCCTGGTTGCGATGCATTGGAGCCGCCGGTTCCCTGCCCTCCACCCGGACTAGCGCCAATCCTTGTTCCGCACTTGTAGCAAAATGATGCGTCATCTGGAAGTTGAGCCCCACATTGTGGACAATTCATTACATTTGTCCCGATTTCCCCTTCATAAAAGGCTGTCTTTCACGTTCTTGGCAAGTCCCAGGTTGATTCGAAGCGGTGCTGACGACAAGGCATCGTTTCCACCTGAGAAGACTCAGGTCACTCGTCAAGCCAGTCCAAAGAAAGCGTATATGATTCGTGGCGCAATGCGCTCGATATGGAAGTTGCTCGGGGCATACACAGGATTGAAGGCGTACGCGGCGCCAATTCCTACCTAATCTTCACGGACTCAGGTGCTGCCCTAGTCGATACTGGGATGCCTGGGAATGAGAAGAAGATACTCGAATACGTCAGAGGCGCGGGGATAGAATCGAAAAGGCTCGAGTACATCATCCTCACTCATCCAGACATAGACCACTCTGGAAGTGTTGCAAAACTGAAGGGTTTGACCGATGCAAAGGTGGCCATTCACGAGGCGGACGCGCCCAGACTCGCTGGTGAGAAGAAGCTGAAGGAGGTCAAGGGCGCCACGGGTGTGCTTTTCGCGGTGATGAGCCCCTTTATGCGCTTCACGCCCATAAAACCAGATGTTCTCCTCAAGGATTCCGACAGGATACTCGACTGTACTGTCATCCACACCCCCGGGCACACGGACGGAAGCATAAGCCTGTACAGGGAAAAGGAGGCGATCTTCGTCGGAGATGCCTTGAGGACTGACTCCAGAGGAATGCCTCGTTTATCCTCCCGCTCCATGACTGTCAACATGGAACAAGCGAAGGAATCAGTTAGGAAGATTTCCACCTATCAGTACGCCGTCCTGCTTCCCGGGCACGGACCTCCAATAACTCAGGAAGCGTCAAGAGTTATGGCGGACTACGTTCAAAAGGAATTAGCAGCAGAATAACAATCACCCGAATCTGAGCTGCCCTAGCGACCAAACGGTCATTTCTTCGGCCTTCCTCCTATCAATTCTTCTAACAGGATCAAGTTGCACAACTTAGGACGCTCGAAAGCATTTCCACGCTCAGAATCAGGCGTCCCAGCTGGCCCGCGGATAAATATGTGTCTCCAGCACAGAGCGAGAAAGACGAGGGTCTTGCACAAGATCTACTTCGCAGTTTTCGGGTCAGGGCTGGGTCACGCGACCCGGGTTCTCGACGTCGCCGAGTGCCTCGGAGCCAACGGGGACAGAATCCGCTATTCATGCTCGGGCCAGGGTCTCGAATACATCAGGACGCGCAAGCCAGAGATGGACGCAATAGAGTGTCCTTCATTCGATGTGGAGTGGACTGAAGAAGGGGGCTTCTCTGGCAAGGACTTCTTGCTGCATTTTCCCTTAATGCTTCGTTCCTTCTTGAATCAGGTTGCATTCGAGGCGGAGAGCATTGCAAAGTTCGGTCCCAAAGTCACAGTGTCCGATTCGAGGCTCTCGGCTGTCCTCGCGGCCAAGTCGAAATCCTGTCCTGTCATCACGATGCTGAATCAGTTCAAGGTGAATCTGCCTCCGAGGTTCAGGGGGGATATGCTCGGGCGACTTTACGAGAGGGTCGGGGGAGACGTTTTGGGCCTTATGTGGTCTCTGAGCGAGCAAGTCCTGCTGACAGACCTTCCTCCTCCCTACACGATTGGAGAGGCTAACGTCTCGGGGACTGACCTGTCAAACATAGTCAGATATGTGGGATTCACATCCCCGAGCCTGGAGGTGAGCGAGGATAGGCTTCAGAAGGCGAGGGAAGTGCTGGGGTTTGACGGACGGCCACTCGTCTTCTTCCAGATAAGCGGACCAGACGCGACGAAGAAGAGATTCATCGACATCGCCCTCAAGTCGGCTGGTGCGCTCTCTAGCAAGTACAAGGTCGTCGTCTCAATGGGCTATCTAGGAGGCTCAGGGGAGTCACGGAGGCTAACCGACGGGACCCTGCTCTACGATTGGTGTCCGATCAAGGACGAATTGTTCATACTCTCAGACGTGCTAGTTGCGAGGTCGGGTCACAGGACTATAGGACAGTGCATCGACGCGGGGAAGCCAGCGGTCCTCGTCCCGATACGCAATCACTCAGAGCAACTTGGGAATGCTGACAAGTTCCAGAGGCTCGGACTCGGGATTGCCGTTCCTCCAGAGGCCTTGGACGCTGAGAGACTCACGGATTCCATAGATTCGTGCATGCGGGACCCGAAGTACAGGAAGAACGTGGAGGCTGTCAGACTTGTTTCGAAGAAGTATAATGGGATTGAGAAGTGTGCCGAGATCATAGACTCGTATGCGTAACGGCCCCTTCGTGAATCGAGTCGGGTTGTCTCTCAATCTTCGGATACTGCCTCAGCGTTGACTCGAGATGAATCGTTCGAACTCCCTCAGAGCCCTAGGGCTTCCTATCTCGTAGAACCTTTCTTCCACGGGGAATGCTAGGAGTTCATCGCGCTTGATCAATTCCCCGTAGAACTCCTCTTCGTTGCATTCCCTTCCCGATGGGATGAAAACCAGAGCGCGCTTTCTGAACGCGGATACCCCGAAATTCACCCAATCCATACTCCTACTCCGACCCCTCTTGTCATAGCGCACGACATGATTCCCTATCACGACGACGTCGCTCTTGCCGTACCTGTTGTGGTTCTCATACACAGTCATCAGTCCGAGTCTTCCCGAGTCTAGAAGAGTTCTCATGATGCTCCGATAGTCGGTCCGAAGATAAGCGTCGCCGTAAGTGACGAAGAAGCATTCCTTGAGCAGCGATTCCGCTCCCTTCAGCGCGCCTGCTGGCCCCATCAATTTCGGCCCGTCGTAGCTGTACCTGACCCTGACTCCCCATCTGCTGCCGTTCCCAAAGTAGTCTTCCACCTTCTCGCCAAGGTGACCGACACACAACACGAAATCACCTATACCACTTCGCTTCAGCAAGCCGATTTCATGCTCGAGGAACGGCTTTCCGTTCACTGGAACCATCGACTTTGGAACAGCTTGCGTCAAACGACCGAGCCGAGTCCCCAGACCCCCGGCCAATATGGCGGCTTGCAACTCAAGAGGACCTCCTGGTCGCTCACCCTGCGGTCCTAGACGTTGTAGATTACCTTGCTGCCTTCGAAGTCGAATCTGAACCTCACTTCTGTTAGTCCCTGGCTGGCAAGGGCAGCCCTGACCTTTTCCCTTCCCTCCTCGCAGTAGATCATGAGGAAGCCTCCTCCCCCTGCTCCAACCAGTTTCCCGCCTATGGCCCCGTTCTTTCTCGCAATGGAGTACCACGAATCGATATGGTCTGTTGTCATACTGTCCGTGATGCCACGCTTCACCATCCAGTGCTCGTGCAGCAGCTCTCCGAATCTCCTTAGGTCACCGGCTTCGAGGGCCTTCTTGCTCTCCAAGCCTATCGCCTTTATGGCGTGCATCTTCTCGACTGTCTTGCCATCGCCATCGGAGACTTCCCCCTGCTGTTTCCCAAGGATCTTCCCTGCGTTGCGGGTGATCCCCGTGTAGAACATCATTATCACGTACTCCAGCTCGGACAGCGTGTGTTCAGAAATATCGAGCTCTTTGGCCGTGACATTCCCCCGCGTGTCTATCTCATAAGACCTGATACCCCCCAGACTGGCCGTGTATTCATCCTGTTTTCCCGAGGGTTCATGTAACCTGTTCTGGGCGATGTCGCAGGCTATCTCCGCAATCTGTTCGGGTGTCTTGACTATCCTCTGGTGTGCATAGAGTGCATTGAGCAATCCTACAGTAAAGCTCCCGGAAGACCCAAGACCAGTCGCTGCCGGGACGTCGGCTAATGATACTATCTCGATCTTGTCTCTCACGTTCAGAAGCTTCAGCGCCTCTCTCACCAACGGGTGGCGTATGAAGTCAGGTGAGTCGACGATTTCTGTCTGGCTGTAGCTCAGTCTTATGCCTGGCTCGAATCTATCGTTTACGACTATGTGCATGTACTTGTCTACTGCCCCAGAAATGAAGAAGCCGCCGTACTTGGTGAAATACGCGGGAAGGTCTGTCCCGCCCCCTCCAAGTGACAGTCTGAAAGGGGTTCTTGAGACGATCAAAGAAGTTGTGAACGCTCCGACTCATGCTTCCGCATCGAATATTTAACTAATCACCAGAGTAGAAATGGCCTTCCGTCTGGTGCCAAGTGTCGAGGATGACAGCGGAACTGACAGACTTAATTAGACCCAATCGAAATTGAAGTTCGCTGATTTGTCCCGAACACACGAGTACCTTGAGGAAGTTTCTCAGATTGCGGCAAAGCTTGACAGAGGGTCGATAGACAAGGCGGTGGGAATCCTGTATGAGGCCTGGAAGAACGATAACCAAGTCTTCACCGTTGGTAACGGAGGCTCCGCTTCTACTGCGACCCATCTAGCATGCGACCTTAACAAATGGGTGTCGGACGAGGCGGATAGGAAGTTTCGCGCATTCTCTCTTGTGGACAACATCCCACTCGTGAGCGCCCTAACAAACGACAACGGATGGGGTGACGTTTACTGTGAACAACTCCGGAATTTTTTCAGGAGGGGGGACGTACTCGTCGCCATAAGCGTCCATGGGGGGTCGGGGAGCGACAAAGCTGGTCCCTGGTCCCAGAATCTGCTCAAAGCCGTGAAATACGCAAAAGACAATGGTGGGAAGGTGGTCGGGCTGTCTGGGTTCGACGGCGGAGTGTTGAAGACTGCCTCAGACGCGTGCATTGTTGTCCCGGCAAATTCTACCCCTCACGTTGAGGGGATGCACCTAATCCTGACACATCTTATGTGCGAACAGTTGAAGGGCCTTATTCTGTCCTAGAGAGAAGGACGGAACCCTCCGACCTATTGGCTTCATGTGCTCGGCGAAGACAACCGGTCCTTCGACGCGGGACTGAACACAGACCTAGGGCATCATCAAGTTTGCTTGGGCGGGCAGGAGTTTAGGGCCATTTTCGGGCCTTTTTCCCCGCGGTGGTGCTTCCAGATTTCAAGCTTAGCAACAGGTCCGGGACCTGCTTGAGAGACGGCAGCATGAAGTCTGGTCTTGCGTCTTCCCTTTCGATCATCATGCTGAGGAAAGTCGTAGGGTGTCCGAGGAGGATTGTCCTGCAGCCCGCGGTTCTTCCTGCCTTCACGTTGACTAGCGCGTCGCCGACGAAGAATGAATTGCCGAGGTCAAGATTGTGCTCCTTCGCCGCTCGGAAGAGCAGTCCTGGCTTCGGCTTCCTGCAATCGCAGTCCAGCCTGTACCTATGAATAAGAGCGTCAGGATGGTGGAGACAGTAGTATTCTGCGTCGAACGAACATTTGTGCTCTGCGAGTTCCTCTCTGACCTTATCATTCATCCTTCCGAGCTCGGAATGTGTGAATTGGCGCTTGGCCACCCCGGGTTGGTTGGAGACTAGTATCACTTTGAAACCGAGTTCTTTAATTCTCTTTACCGATTCGCCCGCGTACGGGAAGATTCTGAGCTGCTTCGCAGACAGGGGACTAGCAATCCGTCCCTCTTCTGGGTTGTACTCCAAGTCGTTCAGAACCCCGTCGCGGTCGAGGAATACTGCCTTGCTCTTTCTCATCTCATGTGCCCCGGACTGATCGAATCGTCGTCGACCTGACCGCTCTGCTCAGACTTTATGTCTTTTGCGACCGAAGTCAATCACCCGCGCCTCATCTTGGCGCTTAGGCAACCGAGAACCTAGCAAATTCTTATAGTCCCACTTGCAAAAGCTCCGGAATGGGTGCATCCTCATGGTCCAATTCTTCCTAGATACTGCTTCATTGAAGGAGATCAAAAAGTTCACTCGTTGGGGCATAGCCGATGGGGTCACAACAAACCAGAAGATCTTTCTGTCCGAAGGAGGAGTCGACTTCAAGCAGCGTATTCTGGAGATCTGTGCTCTCGTCAATGGGCCTATCAGCGTAGAGACGACGAAGAGCACCGTATCAGACCTACTGGCAGAGGCGAGGGAATACTCTTCGTGGCACGAGAACGTAGTCGTCAAGGTTGCCATGCACGGTGATGGTAGAGGATTGCAGGTGGTGCGACAACTCGCGAAAGAAAACATCAAGACGAACATGACTGTCATGATAACCTTCAACCAGCTGGTCCTCGCTGCGAAGGCTGGCGCGACGTACGTTTCGCTCTTCTATAACAGGTCGAAGGAGGCTGGAGAGAACCCGACGCAGATAATCAGGGAGTATGTGGCGGTTGCAAAGGAAAGTAATCTTTCCGCGAGGCTGATAGTCGGGAGCATCAGGACCCCAGATGACGTTGCCCAGGCTGTGGCCGCAGGCGCCCACGTCATTACTGTGCCCGCCAAGATTCTGATACAGATGCCGTTCAACAAACGGACCGAGGAGACAATCGAGGAGTTCGACAAGGCGTGGCAGGACTTCCTTGCGATGAGAAAGGGCAAGACTGTTAAGTGAAGGCGATGGGAGACCACGCTGAGAAGAACAGGCCGTCAGACGCTCCCTTCGTATCGTATCGGGCCTTGGCCCCGTCCCATCCTTTGCCGGAAGATGACGCTTAGTCCGCGTCAAGATGGGTCGGATGATCGGGTTGCACCCTCGCCAGCTGACTCTTGCACACGAACCCAAGAGGCCGCATGAAGGGATGAAAAAGGCGTTCGTCACCGGTGGGCTGGGGTTCATCGGCAGTCACCTTGTTGACCGACTGCTTCAAGACGAATGGTGTGTTGTAGTTCTCGATAATCTTCATACGGGTCACCGCTCCAATTTGGGTCATCAGAAGGGCAATCCGCACCTGAAGGTGATTGAGGGAGACATAAGGAATCTCGAAACCGTTTCGAAGTGCTCGCGGGGGTGTGACGCAGTTTTCCACTTCGCTGCTCACGCACTGATGCGAGTCAGCCTTCGCAATCATCGAGCAGACCTCGAGCACAATATCGTCGGTACCCTGAATGTCCTCGAAAGCATGGTTGCGAATAACGTTCCAGACTTCATCTTTGCTTCGACTTCCGCCCTCTACGGCGAGGCAGAGGTCACTCCGACTCCTGAGACATACTCAGGTATTCAGACGTCCCTTTACGGAGCTGCTAAGCTCGCAGGGGAGGGGTATGCTTCCGCATTCACGGAGTTCAGTCCCATGAAAGTCTGGGCTTTCAGGTTCGGGACAGTCCTCGGAGAAAGATGCAGGAGGGGGGCGATTTGGGACTTCACGCACAAGCTACTCGAGAACCCTTCTGAACTGGAGATACTTGGCAACGGAAAACAGAGCAAGGACTACATGTCCGTGAAGGATTGCATCGACGGAATCATTCTCGGTTATGAGAGGAGCTCAAACCGTGTGAACATTTTCAACCTTGGTCTCCAAGAACAGACCACTGTCGATGAACTGGCGGACCTGGTGATTGAGGAGATGGGGCTTTCGAAAGTGAGAAAGAAATACACGGGCGGAGTGCGGGGATGGGTAGGCGATAACCCGGTCGTCTATCTGTTGACAAAGAAGGTCCGGGGGCTCGGTTGGAAGCCGAAGCTGTCTCCCGCTGAAGCGATAAGACAGACCGCAAGGTGGACTCTGCAAGAGGTCGGTCGGCAGGAGAAGTAGCGCATAATACCTGGTCACTCAGCATGTCAAAAGTCGCAGTCACAGGTGGCGCCGGCTTCCTTGGTAGTCACATCGTAAAGAGACTCATAGACGATGGCCGTGAAGTGTCAATCATTGACGACTTCTCGTCTGGTTCAATTCAGAACCTCCGGGATTTGGGGATCAGGCAGAAGTGTTCCCTAGGCGACCTGCGGAACTATCCGTTTGCGAAAGAGTCTCTTCGGAAGGCCGAGACGGTCTTTCATTTCGCTGCGGAAGTCGGGAGTGTGAGTTACCTCCACGGTTCGAACGCGCGGGAGCTCGCCGCGATGCAATCCAACCTCGTCATCGACGCCAACGTGTTCAAGGCGTGCCTCGAAAACGGCATCCGGAGTGTGATCTTCGCTTCGAGTGTCTCGGTCTACCCGTTCGACGAACAACTCGGTTCTCACGTCCAATTTAGAGAAGAAGATTCCGAGCGCAGGGTGAACCCAGAGGGGGGATACGGTTGGGCAAAATATGTCGCAGAGAAACAGCTTCCCCTAATACCTGACATCTCCTACGGTGTCGCCCGAATCTTCCATGCTTACGGCAGGAACATCTACCTGAAACCTGACAGAAGTCAGGTAATCGCTTCTTTGATTAGAAAGGCAGTCAGATATCCGGATGAGGACTTCATCGTCTGGGGAGACGGGAATCAGAGGCGCTGTTTCGTCTTCATAGACGACGTGCTCGATGCGCTCATGCGGCTAGACAAGTATGTCAGAAAACGGGGGAACCTCACGGTCAATGTGGGGTTGACGGAAGAAACCACTGTCCGGGAACTTGCTGAACTTGTAGTCCTCCTCTCGAAAAAGGACATCCCGTTGAGGTTCGACGACTCCAAACCCAAGGGCGCTCTGAACAGGACGCCAGACCTGAAGAGAATAAAGAGCGTTCTCGACTGGAGCCCAACGACCTCACTCTCTGACGGTCTCACAGAGACGTTCGATTGGGCTAAAGAAAGGCTCGGGAAATGGGGAATCTAGCAGGAGTCAGAGGTTCGGTTCGCTTTCGCCGCACTTGACTCGGTTCAAATCGCCTCGGGCAACTGATTCTCGGTCCGTCTAATGCAAACTTGGTGCGGGGGGTGGGATTCGAACCCACGAACCCCTGAGGGACGAGGTCCTAAGCCTCGCGCCGTTGACCAGGCTGGGCGACCCCCGCAGCAAGCCGATGGTCCCTGCGTGAAACTATAATACTTCGCTCCTATTTGACCGCGAAACCTGCCCTGAACATACTGATAGGTTTAGGCGAGAGGCGCCCTGGTCGGGACTTGTCAGTTCAGGTAGGCGCCTCAACATGCGAGAAGCTGGGCCTAACGGAATTACCGTCCACGTCACTTCTTTCCTTGGAAATCGTGCAGGGCGGTAACAATCCACATTATGTCGGAAGCCACCAATTCTGTGATGGCAGTTACGGCCAAGACACCGAGTTCGTCTCCCAAAGCGAGGTGAGGGCCAGGGTGTTTGCCATCCTCTCTGGAGCCACTCGCACACCCACAGAGATCGCCAAGCTGGAAAACAAGCACGTCAGCCATTTCAGCCGGACTATCAGAGAGCTCGAAGCTCAAGGCCTTGTGAAGGTGGCCTGGTCAGAACTTCGGGAGAGGCACTACAGAACCACTAGGTCTGGCTACGCACTCCTTCTCACACTTTTGCAGCGCACGAAGTGATATGCTTCGGGACACGCAATGCTCACACTTTCGAAGAAATGAGCGACACTAACCCTATTCTTAACGCACAAGTGATATGATATTCCCTATGACCTTGACCGTGTTCGACAACGAATGGGTAGTCGCTTATCATCTTCTGACAGACATCACACGGCATTGGCAGACGTGTCGAACGACCGCCAGCATTCTTGACAAGTGCCACCGAATGACTTGGGAGTGACAGACCGAAGTAGGCTGCTCTCTCGAAGCTGATTTCGTGGGACGGATGATGCCTTTTCGTTTCTCGCCCAGCCAGTCCACCCAATTTGTCTCTATCGAGACGAAAGCCATGCAGTTGACCCTGAACCTTGGGGCTCGGGAATGACAGACCGAAGTAGGCTGCTCTCTCGAAGCTGATTCCACGGTCTACCATAGGGCGTTTTTGCTTAGGCAACCCCAAGGGAGAATACTCAGGGGCCCTAATTATGGTTTGCTAGTACGTGGGGTACGCGCGCGCATCGCCAGCCGTGGATTTCGCTCTTTCGAACGATATCCGCCCGACGACTAAGGACTGTCGAACCTCGAACGCGCGCGCTATCATCACCGGCGACAGGAAGGGAAACGCACACCGCTCGGAGGTCCTCGCTGAAAGGGCAAGCTCGGGCTGCTGGGGCAGAAGAACTGAGTACAAACTGCGGTTCTAACTGGGCCTCCCATGGCCGTGCTTCGACCTCTCCTAATGCTGCGAAATTGTGTCGCGAAGAAGGCACATCGTCAATTTCCAGTGAGCTGGGTTTCGCTCTTTAACTTGAAGACGTAAAGGAGAGGGATTGTCAGGAGACCCAGAGCTCCCGACGTCGCGAAATATCCTTCATAGTTGCCGACAGGCAGGAACAAAGCGGCCAAACCAAGGTTCACGAGCCGCCCTGGGTTTAGGAAGAGTTCGAACCTTGTCCAGAAAGGGGCCACGCTCTCCTTCGTGTAGTTCTCCGCGAACCACCCTATCAGCACCGGTCCCGTGGCTGCAGATGCAGTTCCACTGACAACCGAAACAGCTAGAAGTCCAGGTATTGTCCTGACAAAGCCGAGAGCAAAGAGGGCGAAGGTCGTCGCTACGATGCCAATCAGATAGACGCCGAATCGGTTGCTCAACCTGTCGGAAACCCTCCCGATCCAGATGCCGACAGCCGCTGTTATGACCCCGATCGCGGAAATCACGATTCCCAAGTTAACGAAGCTGCCTGCGACCGAAAGCGCGAAGAGCGGGTACGCAAGCCAGCCCACGTCCGTCATACCCCACACTAGTACAGCAGCCAAAAAGTGGTTCAGCCTGGGAGGCCCTTGCAGCTCTTTCGGCCTTCCCGTGAATGCTACTGCTTCGAAACGGAACCCCCACATCGAAAGGAAAGCGACGAAGTAAAGCCCGGCAGAAACGCTCAGGGCAGCCACGAAACCACCCCCGAACGAGATTACCAGCCCTCCCGCCACCGGGCCAATCACCGAGGCGGTCGAGGACACGAAGAGCCAGAAGACAGTGAAGGTGGAAGCAATTCTGTTCTTGTGCGCGACCCTGATTGTCACGGTCTGGAACGCTGGCCAGAAGAGCGAAAGTGCAACTCCCGCAACCGCGCCAGTGAACACCGGGTTGGCTCCAACCAATAGGAGCACGTAGTACAGGACGTAACAGGGGAAGCTTGCGAGGAGGAGCGCTTCAAATCGCGCGTGGAGACCCCGCAAGAGAACGCTGGGAGTGATTGTGAGGACGGCAAACTGCACGGCGAGGAACTGGAGAACCCAGTTGAGGTTGCCCGAACCTATAATCACGTAGTATGCAGGCAGGAAGACCGAGATGAAGGAGCCTGAGAGAGAAAAGATGAGGAACATCAATGCCAATCTTCGCTGCTGCGGGGACGACAGCTCTTCCAATCAACAATAGACTTGAGACCAGATTAATTAAGCCGTGACAGGGCCGCTCCTCCTCCGTTCTAGATGGTTTATCATTGACGAGCCAGAGCCGGCAGTAATATTTCAGGAGCAGTGCGATGTCGGACAAGCGGCAATTCACGATGTATTGAGAACGAACTCGGGTCAGGGGTTCTGGCCAGAACGAGTCCAGACCTATTATGGGTTCGAATCAATTTCAGGTTGAAACTGTTTGCCCCTCGCGGCGGGATGGGTTCGAATCAATTTCAGGTTGAAACTGTTTGCCCCTCGCGGCGGGATGGGTTCGAGCTCGACGGGGCTCGCGCTCAAGTTGCTTAATCGAACATCAAAATCCCGTTCTGCCAATCCTCACGAGGCGCTGAGCTTCGGGGGCCCGGTGGGATTTGGACGCAGACTCCGCAGAACCAACGAATCTCTGGTTTAAATAAATCCCGAATAACGGAGGGCCATGGTTCTTGACCTTCCGGCAGGCAACATTGTCAGGCGCGACCTAATCAAGATCGACGAGGACAGGTCGGTCTACGACGCAACCAGGATGATAGTTGAGAACAACAGGGGCAGCGTCGTGGTCACAAGGATAAACGAGAGCATCGGGATACTCACTGAAAGGGACATCATGACGAAGGTGGTCGCCAAATCCTTGGACCCGAAGTCCATTAAGGTGAAGGCTGTGATGACATCCCCTCCGGTAACAATCGACAAGGACAGGCCACTCCGCGAGGCAATAGACGTGATGAACAAGAAGAAGGTCAGGAGGATGCTCGTAACCGAGAACGGCAAGATCATAGGTATCTTCACCCTCAGGGACATCGTCAGACACATGAGGACTTGCACGTACTGCGGCGAGAAAATCAGGTCGATTCTGCAGAGCGAGGAGGAGCCCGAGCCCTACGTCGAGTGTGAGTGCGGCTCCAGGTATCATAGGAAATGCGTCGAGACGGTGGCGAATTGCGTGAACTGCGGAAAGACTCTCGTCACCAGCGTCGTCTATCCCGAGCCGTCAGAGACGTTCAGCGGCTAGCCCGTCCCCTGTTTCGACGGCCCCGACAGGTTAGAAGGAAGCTATGAAACTGAATGATGTTCTTCAAGATAAGCCCAATTACACGCGCGCAGAGGGTTAGCCGTACCTGAGCTGTCAAAGGTTCTGCAGCGGAACCTACAATCTAGATGCATCAGCATTAATGAATGAACATCCTGTGAGTCCAGTTGCTATAGAATGCTGCCGGAATCCACAGGGGATATTGAAGCCGGAATCTCACGAAAGGAGTCGGGCAGTCCAGATGACTGGTTCTGGGGGACACGCCATATCGAGTTATTCTACATTTTTGGATCTCCACTCATAATGGCTCTGCTGGCGCCACTTTTCGTCGTCGATTTTGTTGTTTTTGTAAGCTCCAATACTTTCGTCGCTCTTGGTAGTTTCTTCGCTTTCATAATTGGCACATCTGCAGCATTGGGTTATGCCCTTAGGATATCGATGGAAAAGTCTGCTCTTTCATATGGTCAGAAACATCCCTATCGCTTTGTGACCAAAGTGGATTCAATCGGTAGGTCAAAGTGGGTTGCGTTCGGATTGGCCATTGCCCTATATGTCATAGATTCGTCGCCCGGGTTCGTACAGAAGTTTGATCTCCTAAGCTACAGCTTGGTTCCCTTCCTGGTTCGGATATCCATTCTCTACTCTCTCACACTCATGGTCTTTGTCCTTCCAATAATCGCATGGAATCAAGACCCGTTCACCTACACAAAGTTGAGCTTGTTGACTGAACTTGATGAAGAGAGACATATCTCCATGGTCAATGACACGCTCGCGTACTTCAATCGCGTTCTCCGGAGAAAAGGATCGAGGCTCAAGATTAGAGATGATTTCAGTCTGGAGGCAAAACTTCTGGACCATCCAGAGAATCGCAAGTTCTGTGCATTGTCATTGCTCGAATACTTGGATGAACAGAATCCCAAACGTTTCCTGCAGCGGCTTTCTATGCTTACTGACGAACCGATAGATGCGATGATGACGAAGTTCAGGCTCCTTACTACAAGCAATGTTCTGGGCTTTCTCGGTGCAATCGCGACATTATACGCTCTGACTTCACTTGTACCTACCATTCAGACGGTGGTTCAGAAGATCCTTGGGGGCTGAGCTATTCAGAATTGCACGCTACCGGAAATAGTTGAGCCTGCGAAAATCAGTGCCCAAACTCTGAAGCAGCAGAAGTGCCACCTGGACATGGGGATTCTTTCGAGTTTAGGCACGGTCGGGCAGACCGTGGGGAGAGCGAGTCCACGCTTGGCGGCGCTAGGCCTAATGCCCAAACCAATTACTTAAGAGAGCAACTGTCTATCAGACAGTCGGAGGCCTTTGAGCAAAAATCTTGTTTGGATTGACTCAGTAGTAATGGGTGTCATACTCGTTATACTCGGTTTCTCCGTCTGCCTTGTGGCAATCGGGGTTGAGTCTTCCTTCAACTTTGGTGTCTTCCTCATGGGGGTCTTGTTTGCAGGGGTAGGCATCGCGTTATTTAGGAACGGTCTTAGACACCGACGACTCGATGCGGGACAGAGGTGAGAATCACTCGTTAATGGGCCTGCACGTCTGGACCGTTGACCTTAGTGAAGTTCCAAACTGCGGTAGTTCCCCTGATTAGCCGAGGTCGATAGACTGATGGACAAGAGCAGTGGACGGAGGAGTATCGAAGGGCTTTCCTCTAATGGCCCGTATCCCGAGTTCAAGGCCAAACTGATGCTCTTCGGCCAGTTCGTGGGTGATTGGGATATCGTTAGCGTCCAAAGCCCAAGCCCCGGGGGGGGTCGCTTTCAAGAAGGGAGGGAGGTCCATTTTGGGTGGATTCTCGACGGCAGGGCTGTGCAGGATGTGTGGATGACGTATGACGAGCACTCCAAGAAAGCCATTCCTGTAGGCACGACAATCAGGGTCTACGATCCTTTGATTGACGCTTGGCATAGCACCTGGATATCCGCGATTCGCCGCTCGGTCCAAACCTTTGCGGCGCGGAAGGTGGGAGAAGAGATCATCCTGGAGGGCAGGACGAAGGAAGGCTATCCAGAGCGCTGGGTCTTCTCAGAAATCAAGCCTGACTCGTTTAGTTGGCATTCGGAGGAAACGCACGATGGGGGCAACAATTGGGTTCTAACCGAAGAGATGAGAATCTACAGGCGCAACTCTGGGACAGCCAGACCTCGCAGATAAGTCAGCACAGAGTACGCGGATTGAATTTAGGGAGATGAGATAATTCGCGGAATCTCTCTTAGGCTCTCTTGACTCCTCGGCATCTAGGGGCTAAAGGTTCAGGGGGGCAGGTGACGAGTTCTTGACAGGTCCTTGAAGGATCAGGGGACCTGTCTCCTTGTGTCTGGTCTTCACTTTTCTATGTGATTTCGGATGGTGCGTAACAGTTTCGGGTTCTTCCGGAGGAAGTTGACCAGTCCCTCTATCTTATGAATAGTCACGGGTTGGAGGTGATGCTCTATCCCTTCCGTATCTTGGTAGGCTACTTCACCTTCCACGCCGAGCATCAAGAGTAGTTCTGATATTATGCTGTGCCTCGCGATCACTGACTTTGCGATCTTCACGCCCTTGTCGGTCAACCTGACGCCTCTGTAGCGCTCGTGCACTAGGTAATCCCTTGCGGCAAGTCTCCCGAGCATGCTCGATACGCTGGCGGGTTTGACTCGTAGATTCTCTGCAATTTCGACCGTGTTCGCATAACCCTTGTCCTGGATCAGGTGGTAGATTACCTCAAGATAGTCTTCCAGCCTCGACATCCCTTCTTGCTGCTCTATTTGGGTGACCCTTGCCAAGTCGTCCCCGCCTGCGAAGACGCAGGCCAGTCCCCCATTAAAAGGGTTCTCGAATGGTTAGGCGAGCCTACGAACCGATGACTGCTCTAATCGTATTAGAATCCTCGAGTTATGTTAGGGCATTCAAACTTGAAATACCTCACAATTTCTCCCTCTCACAAGCATGCAGCTCCCGTGGAAACGCGCACCCTCGAACAGAGTTCTCATGCCACCGGAGCAGCTCAAGACCAAGAAGTCGCGGCTTACTTCGTTTCGTGAGGTCTTCCTCTTTGCGGGTCCGGCATTGATCGTGAGTATGGCGTACATGGACCCAGGGAACTACGGGACGGACATTCAGGCAGGAGCGTCGTTCAACTACGGTTTGCTTTGGACGGTCTGGATGGCGAACCTCATGGCGATGCTTCTTCAGTATCTCTCAGGAAAGCTCGGAATAGCTACAGGCAAGGATTTGGCGGGGCTCGTCCGCGAGTCTCTTCATAATTCTAGGTTTGACATCTACCTGAACTGGGTTGGCGCCGAGGTGGCAGCCGCGGCCACCGACCTCGCGGAGTATCTGGGGACGGTCATCGCGCTGAACATACTGTTCAAGGTGCCTCTCATCTATGCGTCGATATTCGGAGCGGCTGACGTCCTCATTCTGTTAGTTCTGACATCGGGGCGTTTCAGGACAGTTGAGTACTTCTTCATGTTGTTCGTGTCCATCATAGCTCTCGGTTTCCTGTACGAAGTTGCCGTCGTTGGTTTAAACATGCCTCAGATAGCTCAGTCTTTCGTCTCACCCGAGTTTGGCAACAGCAGCATAGTCTTGATAGTTGGCATCATCGGCGCGACCGTCATGCCGCATGCGCTGTACGTACATTCGACCCTAACCAGGGACAAGCTGGTGGAGCGAACCGATGATGAAAAGCGTCGACTATTGAAGCTCCACACTCGCGAAAGCATCGCTGCCTTTATGATCGCCGGAGCAGTCAATGCGGCCATCCTCATAGTAAGTGCCGTCGCGTTCTATCCGCAGTGTGCCGTCAAACCACCCGCAGTACCTGTGTGCGTGTCGACAGTAAATCAGGCGTACCAAATAATGATACCGATCTACGGATCGATTGCCGCCGTCATGTTCGCTGTGACGTTGCTGTGCTCCGGCCTTGCCTCCTCGACGACCGGAACATTGGCCGGCATAGCGATCATGGATGGGTTACTGGGAACAAAGGTGAACAAGACCGCCAGGAGGGTGGTCACGAGAATCGTCAACGTCTTCCCAACGACGATAGCCGTGCTTCTAGGCTTGGACCCGCTGTCACTGTTGGTCTACAGTCAAGTGCTCCTCAGCCTAATGATCGCATTACCCATGATACCTCTGTTAGTGTACACTGCCAAGAAGGACCTCATGGGTCAGTTTGCTAACAACCGCCTGACCACATACCTCGGTGTGTTATGCGGGGCGACAATCGTGGGGCTAAACACTTACCTGGTATACTATCTTGTGGCCCCGCTCGGCGTCTACCTGCTGGCTATAGTTCTGGGTGCTTACAGTGGCTATCATCTATACCTCGTTCGTGCTACGCTGTGGCCGAAGGCATCGAGCATCACGCCGATAACGACGCCCTAGGCCGGATGGAGCGCTTCGTTGACTTCGTGGGCGAACACCAGTCTTGGTCCAAGGTTTTCGAGGACGAAGAAAATCGAAGGTCCTCCTTTATACTTCCATTTGAGAGAGTGAGAGAGAAAGATGAGCACTTCAAGCACAAGAGGCTTAGGGTCCACGATGATGCTTGGACCTACGTCATCTGCCTGCCAAACATGCGGTTGTGGGGAGACGTCATGCGCAACCTGCCACATTCCAACCGACTGCTCTAGCTGCTCTTCCTGCTGCTGCACTCCGACTCATCAATCATGGAGGCGAGTAAGAATAGGGACAGGCATCAGGATCGAGTATTTCAGCTCAGCGTGGATGATTGTTGAGGTCTTGGGTTCCGTGGGATTCGGCTTGATGGCGGGTAGTTTCGCATTGCTAGCGTTTGGAGGCGACAGTCTCATAGAGCTCATCTCAGGCTTTGCAGTCCTCAGTCATCTTCGGAAAGATGTGACCGGCTCCGAAGTCCAGACCAGACGGACGGAATTACTGACGACCGGATTGCTCTTCGTCCTGATTCCTGTCATCGGTTTGGGCGCGGTCTATTCGTATGCTCTAGGCGTAAGACCCGAAGGCTCGCCTCTGGGAATCGCCATGTCGATTGGGGCGGTCATCGTCATGTCCTACCTCTGGTGGCAGAAGAGAAAGATTGGCGAGGAAACGAGGAGTCTGCCTCTTTCAATCGACGCTGTAGAGTCGTTCACCTGCCTCTTCATGTCCATTGCTCTGCTGTGCGGCCTTCTTGCTGAGTACTTCTTCGGGCTCTGGTGGGTCGACTATCTCGCGGCTGTGGTGATACTCGCATTCGTGGCGAAAGAAGCTGCCGAATCATACCACGAGCTGCATGAAGCAAGTGATCTTGCCGTGAAAACATAATCGGTCTGGAATTATCCAGCCACCGTTTACGGGTCGAATTCCACTGGGCCCGCAAAGGGATATAAAGCGACTACATGCGGCGCGGTTAACGGCGAAGATGGAACAACTTGTCCAGGATTCTGGCATTCGTGGATATATTCGTGGAGTCGACGGAAATGGACAATGTTGTGGCCGCACTCTCCAAGCTTGAGACGCTGGAGGAGCTTTACGAAGTCACAGGAGAGTTCGACATAGTAACTCTGGTGTCCGCCTCCGACATTCAAGAGTTCCGGGAGATCCTAAAGAACAAGATAATGAAGATCAAGGGGGTGAAGAGCACCGTAAGCTCAGTGGTCTTGTACACCCACAAGGGACCAAGGTCAGGTGACGGTTCGCAGGGTCCACGGCGCACTCGCCAGTAGGGCTTTGCAGAGGTGGGCGTTCTCTTGACCAGACCGGCTCTAAGTCAACGAGGTTCCAAGGCATGATCGATGTTGCAGAGGTTCTCTCTGCACTCCTGATCCTAGGCGCTGCGCTCGGGCTGGCTTGGCTCATCTCTCCCTATCTCGCCCGGGTGTATAGTCGGGTCCCGGGCCGATTCGACCGATTCCTGGACCCCATCGAGAAGGGCATCTACAGGCTCGTGGGAATAGACACCGACCACGCCATGGGGTGGAAGGAGTACTTCTTCGCCGGGCTTCTGATCAACATCGTCCAGATGGCGCTGGCCTTCGTGATCCTGACCTTTCAGGGCTCTCTCCCACTGAACCCCCAAGGCTTCCCCGGTCTGAGCTGGGACCTATCCCTGAACACGGTCGTCTCCTTCGCCACGAACACCAACCTCCAGCACTACGCCGGTGAGGCCACCCTGTCCTATCTCAGTCAGATGACGGCCATTCAGTTCCTCCAGTTCACGTCCGGGGCTACGGGGATGTGCATGGGCATTGCCATGGTGAGGGGCTTCATCATCGGCTCGAAGGACATGGGCAACTTCTACGTTGACTTCGTCAGGACCCTCACTCGCATCCTGATTCCATTCTGCCTGGTGGCAGCTCTCGTTCTGGTCGCCCTCGGAGTGCCTCAGACTCTCAGTGGATACACGACCGTGACCACCGTGGAGGGTGCAAGCCAGTCGATACTCGTCGGCCCCGTCGCGTCGCTTGTGGCCATAATGCAGCTTGGGACCAATGGGGGTGGATACTACGGAGCGAATTCGGCCTACCCCTTCATGAATCCCAATCCGGCCTCGAACACTCTCGAGATAGGGCTCATGTTGTTGCTCCCGACCGCACTCATTTTCGTATTCGGAGAGATGCTAGGCAAGAAGCGTGAGGTAAGACCGATCCTGATTGGAGCCTACGGACTCTTCGCCATCGACTTGGCGATTGCATTCATATCGACCACACCTCTCGGCCCTGGAATCGAGACAAGGATAGGAGGCTTCATGTCCGCATTCTGGACCGTTGTGACGACCGCGGTTACCACGGGTTCGGTCAACGCAAACCTCTCGGCCATGCACCCTCTCGTCATCCTCTCGGCCTTCATGGGGATGCTCATCCAGGCCACGCCCGGTGGAAAGGGGGTCGGGTTGATGTACATGATAATGTTCATCATCATAACCGTCTTCATCGTCGGTCTCATGTCGGGGAGGACCCCAGAATACCTCGGAATCAAGATCACCAGCAGGGACGTAATGCTCGTGATGTTCACATTTCTCATCCATCCGATCATCATTCTGATTCCCACCGTGGTGGCGTACGCCTCGGGTGCCGCGGCGGCCATCGGCGTGGGGAGCAACTCAATCGGTTTCACTAAAATCCTGTACGAGTTCACGAGTGCCGCCGCCAACAATGGGTCGGACTTTCTCGGCACCGCGGCAAACACACCTTTCTTCAATGTGGCCACGGCAATTGTGATATTCATCGGGCGATACGCGCCAATCGGTATCCTCCTGTCGCTCGGAGGGTCGATGATTGGCAGGACGAGGAGCGCCGTCTCCGGTCTCAAGACGGACAGCATCACATTCTCGGTGGTGCTTATCGGAAGTATCCTGATCCTCGTCGTGCTCACCTTCTTCCCGTTCCTCGCGCTCGGCCCTATCCTGTCGTACTTCCAAGGACACGTGAATGGGCTTGGTTAGTATCCAGAGCACAAGAGTGACCAGACGCCGGAGCCCACTCTTCTCGACCAGCGTCCTCAGGGATTCATTGCTGAAGCTGAACCCCGTATCGCTAGCGTCCAACCCAGTCATGCTCATCGTCGAACTCACCTTCTTCGTAGTGGGAGCGATGACAGTCTACCCGCAAGGTTTCGTCCCCGTGGCTTCGTCCGGAAAGCAGCTGTTCTATGTTGAGGTGGCTCTGATACTCCTCATCACGGTATGGTTCAGCACCCTTTCCGACTCGCTGGCCGAGCACCAGGCAAGAAACACTGCCAGCAGCCTCCGCAGGCTCGAGACGGAAGTGATCAGCAAGAAGATCATCAAGGAAGAATGGACAACAAACATCGTCCCGACGAAGTCCACGGACCTTCAGAAGGGAGATTCGATACTCCTCGAGAAGGGGGACACGGTTCCCATCGATGCCGACGTGATTGAGGGCATCGCCATGGTCGATGAGTCCCTGCTCACTGGAGAATCCGCCCCCGTCAGGAAGGCACCTGGGGACACCCTGATCGGGGGTTCGATGCTGCTGAGCGACACTCTCACTGCCAAGGTCTCGGTGAATCCCGGCGAGACCTTCATCGACCAGATGATTAAGATGGTCGAGTCTTCAAAGAGACCGAAGACGCCCAACGAGCAGGCTGTGACGATGGTTCTTCTCGGCCTAACCGCCATCTTCAGCATAATCATCATAGCCCTGCTCGGGCTTTCCATCATCCTCGGCCTCGGCGCGGACCTGTCCGTCCTGATAGCGCTCTACGTCTGCCTCCTCCCGACCACCATAGGCGCCCTCCTCCCAGCCATCGGTCTCTCTGGGATGTCGCGCCTTTACAAGAATAGAATAGTGGCGAAGTCCGGAAAGGCCATTGAGACAGCTGGAGACGTTGACGTCATTCTTCTCGACAAGACGGGCACGATTACGGTCGGAAACAGGAGAGCGATACAATTCATCCCGTTCGGGAGGCACACCGAGAAAGAAGTCGGCGAAGCCTCGTTCCTATCGTCTTGGTACGACGACACCCCTGAGGGGAGGAGCATCATAGACCTCGCCTACGAGAGTGGATTTACCCCTATGGAACTGAACACCCTGGAACTTTCTCAGGTCTACGAGTTCTCCGCAGCATCTCGGACCAGTGGTGTCAAGATCAACAGGGGTACCGCTCTTAGCCTTCCGAAGGGCCTGGAGGCCGGAAGGGAGAGAGGAAGGCACAGGAGAAAGATGTCTGGGTCCTTCGAGAACTGGAATGAATCCGAACCCGAAATCGAGGTCATCAAAGGGGCGCCCGATTCGGTGAAGGAGCGGCTCTCGTCTGTTCCCCCCAACTTCGACGAGCTCGTCAACGGAGTCTCCGCGGCTGGCGAGACCCCCATCGTAGTCTCAAGGAACGGAGACGCCCTTGGAATCATCAGGCTGAAGGACGTGCTCAAGGAAGGGATACGCGAGAAGATCCAGGCTGTCAAGGCCATGGACATAAGACCGGTGATGATCACGGGAGACCAGCCTCTGACGGCCAAGAGCATTGCGGCGGAGGTGGGCATCGACGAATACGTCCCCCAGGCGAGACCCGAGATGAAGTTCGGAATCGTCAAGAGGGAGCAAGCCGAGTCGCGCATCGTCGCGATGATCGGCGATGGGACCAACGACGCCCCGGCCCTGGCCGTCGCGGATGTCGGGCTGGCCATGGGCTCCGGGACCGAGGCGGCGAAGGAGGCAGCGAACATGGTCGACCTTGAATCCAACCCTGCGAAAGTGATAGACGTGGTGATGCTAGGCAAGCAGCTTCTGATGACGAGGGGTGCGGTGACCGCCTTCAGTATCGCCAACGACGTGGCGAAGTACTTCGCGATAGTGCCTGTTCTTTTCGCCGCGACGATGTACGCCACGCCCCTTCAGCCGTTGAACATCCTGCACCTTGGTCTGGACAGCGCCGTCCTCTCCGCGCTCATCTTCAACGCGATTATCATCCCTCTTCTGATTCCCATAGCGATGAGGGGGGTTGCGTTCAGGCCGACGGACACGATGTCCATCTTCCTGAGGAACGTTCTGGTCTACGGAGTGGGCGGAGTCATAGCCCCATTTATCGGGATAAAGCTGATTGACATCTTGATCTCGGTCTTATAGGTGATAGACATGGAGAACTCGAAACCAAACTACAGACCCGTGGTAGGACTCGCACTAGTGTCGCTCATTCTTTGTGGTCTACTCTTCCCTCTCCTGATTACAGGAATCGCCCAGGTCATCTTTCCGTACCAGGCCAACGGAGAGATTGTCCAGCTCAACGGGCGGAATGTTGGGTCCAACCTGATCGCCCAGGGCTTCAATTCTACGGAACTATTCCATGCCAGGCCCGCCAACCAATCCGCTTCGGGGGTGGATCCTGACATCACACTGGCAGAGGCTATCATGCAAGTGCCAGGGATAAGCTCAGCCGTGAATCGTTCTGGATATGGAACGATAAGTTCAGCGAGCCTGACCTCGATTGTCAACGGGAACGTGGAGGGGACGGTCTGGATATTCGGGAGCCCCTATGTGAACGTGTTAAAACTCAACCTAATCCTAATCAACGAGTACCCTGCCGTATACAAGAACATCACTGCATGACGGGGCTCCCCCCATGGCGGGCTAACGGGCCTTCGTTCTCTTCTTCTCTTCTCTTTTGAGCTTCTTCTGTCTAGCGGCTTCCTTCTTGGTGTCGTAGTCTCCGAGGGCGGCCTCCGATTCGACGAAACCATGGTGTATCTCGAAAGTCCGCTTCACGATCTCCTCCGTTCCAGCTTCTCTCTTCAAGAACCTAACAGACAGGTTCCTCCTATCCAATGCCACCCATTCGAAGCCTTTGTGTTTCTTGAGTTCCTCGATGGCTTGTTCCATGGCAAACTCGTTGCCGAAGATTCCGCGAATCTCCCATGCCTTTGCCATGACTCTACCACTTCCAGTCAACCGTTTTAAGGGCTAACCCTTGGTCTCGGACAGTTGGGCTCTCAGCGATTCGACGCTTTCGGCAGGGAACTTGCAGGCGAAGTTCTTGCA
Source organism: uncultured archaeon (assembly GCA_963796355.1). Lineage (GTDB taxonomy): Archaea > Thermoproteota > Nitrososphaeria > Nitrososphaerales > Gagatemarchaeaceae > UBA183. The sequence goes on along the minus strand of CAWCLD010000002.1, from coordinate 757,211 downwards.
GACAAAGACTTTCGGCTTTGCCCTGGGTGTTCTCCCTTCCAGCAGCTTGGTCATTCCCGACAGTTGCCCATAGGTCCTAGAGTCTGCCGACAGCACAACCTTGTTCGGGAGGAAGATTCACCAGACTTCTTTCGTCAGATCGGCGGCACTGGCTCGGTCCCTCGACGTGACCACGATTTCAGTCATTCCGTTCAAAAGCATGTCCAAGGCGATCATCATTTCTACGTGGCCTGACGGCTGCTGTTCGATGTCTCTTCCGAAGGATTTCAAGACTCCCTCGCCCATCTGTCTCATTTCTTCCTTCCCAGTCAGCTCTGCCAGGCGAATCAGGCTGACCGCTGCCACCGAGTTCCCCGAAGGCGTGACTCCGTCGTACCTCTCCTTGAGCCGAGCCGGTTGGGCGTCGACCGTGAAGAAGAACCCCCCATGCTCCTTGTCCTCAAAATCACTGATCATGAGCCCCGTCAATCTCAGTGCCTCTTTCGCCACCTCGGTTTCGCCGTCGCCTCGAAGAGGTCCAGAAGCCCCTGCACGAAGAAGGCGTAGTCTTCAAGGGTCCCTTCAAGTGCCGCTTCACCTCCAGCGAACCTCCGCAGAAGCCTCCCATTCCTCATGCTCCTCTTCAGGATGAATTCCACGGCTTCTTCTGCTGCCGCCGTGTACTCGTCGTTCTCCATCACCGTACCTGCAAATGCTAGAGCGGAAATCGCGAGCCCGTTCCAGGACGTTAGTACCTTCGTGTCTATGGCCGGTCTCGGCCTCTTTATCCTCTCGCGATAGAGCTTGGATTTCCACCTGGAGATCGCCCTTTCATCTACCGAACCGTCCGATGCTGTGGCAGTTCTGTGCAGGATTGACCTCCCTTCAAAGTTCCCGTTGTTCGTTACCCCAAACATCTCGCAGAACTTCGCAGCGTCCGTTTCCCCAAGCACCTTCTGCACTTCCGGCGGCGTCCATGTATAGTAGATGCCTTCACCCTCCTTCGTGTCAGCGTCCTGGGCTGAGTAGAATCCCCCGCCATCTTCTCTCATCTCCCTTAGCATCCACGCAAGAGTCTCCCTTGCGGTCGTCGCGTACTCTTGCTTCCCGGTCGCCTGATATGCCTCGGTGTAGAGCTTGGCCAGCTGCGCGTTGTCGTAAAGCATCTTCTCGAAATGAGGGACCAGCCAGACCCTGTCAGTCGAGTACCTGTGGAAACCTCCACCGACGTGGTCCCTGATTCCTCCCGCCATCATCTGGTCGAGTGTCTTGATCACACTTCTCAGCGCCAGTTCACTCCCCGTCCTGTAGTGGTATCGCAGGAGGTAGGCGGAGGAGAGCGGCAGGGGAAACTTCGGTGAGCCTCCGAAGCCTCCGTGCTCGGGGTCGAATGAGGAGACGAGCGCCGTGTACCCATCGTCGAGTAGCGTGGGGGGCAGCTCTGATCTCTCCATGGCGGAGATGCCGTTAACAATCATCGAGGGGCTGAGAGATAAAGCATCTCCCGACGTTGGACGAAGGGAAAATCAGCCGAGGACTGGACAAGACCGACTTTAGGGCTCTGTTGCGTCTTAGGGACTTGAGCCTCCAAAAAATTCTCCTGTTGCAACTCGGGACTTGTCGGAACTGTCGGACGCTTACGGAGGGAGCGGACTGATGATTATTCGGTCGCCAGTCCCGCTAATATGCTCACTATACATCATCACTGGCTGAGGCATCACTCCAACTAAGTTCAGATTCCCGTCAATGGTCATGTTCAATCGCAAGCCGTCCAAGTTCACGGTATTTCCGTTTCCAACGATGGTCAGGTTCACAACTACTCTGTTATCTGCGTTGATTGTAAAGAAGGAATCATTGCAGTCAAGGGTGACTGAAGCGTTGGCTATGGTAGCATTAAGGTTCCCAGATAGGGCAGAATTTGGGTAAACTACGTCGAGTGTCCCTAACAGATTACTACCGTTGATATTCGCCGTGCCACTGACAAATACATTTCCGATGTCTTTCGATGCAATCCCACTGGTGGAAGTGGAGATTGTCGTCTGAGTGCTCAGAGTGGCGAGGGAAGTATTACTCGAATTGCTGGTTGTCGTGCTTGTAGAACGATTTCCAGTAGTATAACCCGCAATGCCGCTAATCAAAACTACCACTACGATGAGAAGCGCCACAATCGAGTTCTTCATGCCAAGGGCGTAGTTGCCTTCCTACTTAATGCTAATCAATAGAACACCCAAAGTGGCAGTCAAGCCCTGCCTGCCGCCTGTCAGCCTACCGCGAGGGTTACGAGGTCGGAGTTGCTCGGAGTGGTCGCCGGTTCTGTTGCGTCTTTTGTCATAGATGAATCCGACTCAGGGCATCATGCATCTATTTGCTTGACGGAATCCTATGCCAAACAGCCATGCGGAAAGTGAGACCATATACTCACATTGAACGCAACCAAGGGCATTGCATGACCCCACGGTTTGGTAAGGGGCTTGGATGACTGGAAGGTAGAAGAACGCGGTTAGGCTGAATACCACAACTAACAGCACTGCAACGCTCACTGCCGCGCCCTTCTTGGGCAGTCGCATACTCTCCCTGCTCATCTTCCTCTCTCTTATCCCCTTCCACCACCCGTCGCGCAACACCCGAACAAGAACACCTGCTAACGCAACAGAACCTGGTCGCCAAATCGAAAGTTCTTGAGATAGCCGCTGATTCTGATTTCTGAGGCCGTGAACCACTCGAATCGAGCCACCTCACAAAAACCTCGAATGGCCTCTTGAAAGTCCTGCCAATCCTGCTCCCGCAATCTGAAACCTTGACTTCGACTCTGTTGTGTTATTCATGTGGTCTCAACTCCAAGGAATAATCACGGTTTGCTCAAGGTGGCAGTCTTGATTAGTTTCTGCCACCTGATTCCGTCGTCCAAGCCCAAGTCCAGTCCTGCCGCCTGCGCTGGCGTCTTGCCGTCCAAGCCCATGTGTGGGCGAAGGTAGGTGTAGTTTACCCGCATCCCGTCTGCCTGAATCTGCGCCGACTTGTCAGTGTCCATCCCTCTCATCACCTTCTCTCGGTCTCTGATTGTGCCGTTGATTCTCTCGATGCTCTGATTCAGTCCCTTGTCCCTTTGCCCTACCGAGCGGATGTTCTGAGTCTGCGGACCCTTGTTCCTGTAGAACTCCTTCCTGAAAGCCTCGTTGTAGGATTGCAGGCCGTCATGCACGACGGCGATGGGTCTCTTCGACAGGAGCTTCTTGCCGTGTTGGAACACCGCTCTGGCGTCCTTCACTTCGCGTCTTTTGGAGACCCTGCTCGCCAGCAGGAAGCGGGTGTCGTGGTCTGACAGGTTCCACAGCCATGCGTAGTGGCCGTCAGCCGACTTGTCGCCCCTGATATGAATCTTCATCTCATCAACATGGAGTATGCCTGAAAGGTCGGGCTTCAAGCCATCCACGAACTCCCTTGCCACTTCGACATACTTCTGGACCCACCTGATTATGGTGGAAGGCCATACCTTGACCTTGAAGGCTTGCCACAGGGAATCCGCAATCTGTCTCAGACTGTTCTTCTTGAAGTAGAGGTCGAGCGCGAGGCTGACAATCCTGCCCTCATGCTTCATCTTGACGAACCCCTCGTTCACCACGAATCGCTGACCGCAGACCTTGCAGCCGAACCGTTGAACATCGCCCACCTTGTTCTTTCTCTTGCCACGCGAAATGACTTCTGGTGAGCCACAGTAGGGACAGACCATCGACTTGAGTTCGGGAAGCTGAAGTGGCTCGAAAAAATTCTGAGATAAGGCATTGTCTCTCAGCGTAGTAGAGTAGCTTACGGCGAAGCAATGCTTGCATACAACGCCTCTGTTCACGAAGTCTGGACACTCGCACTTCCATTCACCTCCTTCCTTCCGCACATGATACCAGCCGTTCCCGCTCTGAGACTTCACACGGTAGTTCCTTGCGTCTATGCGCTCTATCGTGCCTGCCTGAGCGACTATCGCCAACGCCCTCACCTTCCTTCCGTTGTCTGTGTTCATTCTCTTTACCGTTATACCGTAATACCACAGGATATAAGAGGCTTGCGGTTAATACCGTCATACCATCACCCTTAAATAAAATCCACAGGAACCAGCAAGGCGTGAGTGCAAAGGACACCGAGACGAAGGGGAAGAAGAAAACATCGGTCAATGTTGACCCCGAACTTTGGAAGGAATGGAATATGTTTGTGATTGAGAAAACAGGTTCAGCTCGAAAACTGAGTGACGAGCTTGAGAAGGCACTCAAGGAATACATGAAGAAGAAGTCGCATGGCTGAGACATTTCGCGGACAACACTATCCTCGAATCCAGCTAAAAGGGTTCCTATTTTAGGGAGAACCATGTCCATTATATCAATGGAGGAAGGTTGGGTAGGAGAGAAATGACGAACTACGGTAAAAGGGCGCAGAAGATATTCCAACATCCGATACTCAAAACGGGCCACCAAGCAGGTCTGACCCTGACAAACGAAGAAAAACGGGAGAGAGGGAGGCCATTATCGCAAGAGATTGAGAATCGGGTCGCACACGCTCTTCTGAAACACGAACAGGGTGCTACAATACGAACAATCAGTAAAGATGCCCATGTGAAGTGGGAGACTGCCGCGACTTGGCTTGAAGTGTTACGCCTTCGAGGCATGGCAAGGATGGTTTCGTATGGCAATCTGAGAGTCTACATACCAATCGACGCTCGCACGACCGACGATTCCGAAACGATAGTTCCCCAGTAGTAATGGACAAGTCCCGAGTTGCAACAGGAGAATTTTTTGGAGGCTCAAGTCCCTAAGACGCAACAGAACCGACTTTAGAAAAATCTAAATACGCGCTCAAAGGCGCCTCTCATTGGGTCCTGCGCATTGTATTGTGCACGTCAGCTAGTATTGGTTATGAATGGGGGTAAGCCAGCTTAGCAGCGACCAAATCCAGCGCCAAGAGGACCGTAAAACGGAAGAAAGTGGAGGACGAGGTCCCGCCCTTCAAGGTCAGTACCCATTTCTTGATTCCCAAGCACGAGCTCCTGACGAAAGAAGAATCGCAGCAAGTACGTGAAAGGTTCCATTCATCTCCGAGCCAGTTTCCGTACATCCTCGTTACTGACCCGATAGTAAAGGAGATTGGAGCGAAGCCTGGCGATTTCGTGAGGATATCTAGGCGGAGCGAGACTGCGGGTTCCAGCACCTACTACAGGTACGTGGTGGAGGGCTGAGCTTGAGCAAGCAGGTGCAGAAGTCCAATTCTTGGGTCGTCCTCCGCGATCTGCTCGAAAGGGAAGGTGTGGCAAAGCAGCACCTCAACAGCTACAACGAGTTCGTCTCCAGGGGACTCCAGAACATCGTTGACGAGATTGGCGAGGTCGAGATAGAAACGGTCAGCACGCCGTACAAGATAAAGTTCGGGAGGATTACACTAGGTTCTCCTAGAGCCGTCGAGATTGATGGCTCGGTCAGCAGTATCCTGCCTATGGAGGCACGTCTCAGGAACCTCACTTACTCAGCCCCGGTCCTGCTCGAAATGACTATCGAAGAAGAGGGCCTCCCACGCGACACCATGCGCCAGCACATCGGGGACCTGCCCGTGATGGTGAAGTCTGAACTGTGCCAGCTCTCGACCCGCTCCAAGGAGCAACTAATCGAGTCGGGCGAAGATCCGAACGACCCAGGGGGCTATTTCATAATCAACGGGGCGGAAAGAGTCATCGTCGGCTTGGAGGACCTCTCGCCCAACAAGATCCTCGTCGACTCAGAGAAGCTCTCCGGAGTGACCACCTACAAATCGAGGGTCTACTCCTCGGTCGTAGGCTACAGGTCGAAACTCGAGTTGACTCTGAAGCAGGATGGCTCGATCAACGTGAAGGTCCCGAGCTGCCCCGTCGACATCCCGTTCGTAATCGTCATGAGGGCACTGGGGGTCAAGTCAGACAAGGACATCGCGGACGCAGTCTCGCCAAAGGCTGAGATTCAGGACTTCCTGGAAGTCTCCTTCGACAAGGCCAGCGAGGCACCCACTGACAAGGATTCTCTTGTCTACATCGGCAACAGAGTTGCCCATGGCATGCTTGAGGAGTTTAGGGTCAAGCGCGCACAATCGATGCTCGACTGGGGTCTCCTGCCCCACTTGGGAAAGACCGAAGACAGGAGGTACGACAAAGCGATGTTCATGGGCGAAGCGGTCTGCAAGCTCCTTGAGCTTAGGCTAGGGTGGATCGGCGCAGACGACAAGGACCACTACGGCAACAAGGTAATCAAGTTCGCTGGCCAGATGTTGGCCGATCTGTTCAGGACAGCCTTCAGGAACTTGGTCAGAGACATGAAGTACCAGCTCGAAAGGACCGGCCAGAAGCGCGGGGGCAACGTGGTCGGGGCCGCAATCCGGACAGGGATAATAACCGACAAACTCAACAACGCAATAGCTACAGGAAACTGGGGACGAGGCAAGGTCGGGGTGACGCAGCTACTTGATAGGACCAACTATCTCAGCACCCTGAGCCACCTGAGGAGGGTCCAGTCACCACTCAGCAGGAGCCAGCCTAACTTCGAGGCTAGGGACCTCCATGCTACACACTTCGGCAGGATATGCCCTTCGGAGACGCCCGAAGGAGTCAACTGCGGCCTGGTCAAGAATCTGGCCCTTTCCGCTATCATCTCCGTCGGCGTCCCGACTCAGGAAGTCGAGGAGAAGCTCTGGGAGCTCGGAGCCAAACAGATCCGCGAGACGGACCAGAAGACCCAGGTCAACGGCTGCAGGATCTTCATGGATGGCAGGTTCTTGGGTTACGTGGATGACGGCGAGCGGCTCGCGAAGGCATTCAGGAAGCTAAGGAGGGAAGGCCAGATCAACCCGAGCGCGAGCGTCCTCTACGTCTCTCCTGTCAACGAAAAGGCCTACCCCAGGCTGTACATCAGCCTGAGCTCCGGCCGCGTCCTCAGGCCCCTCATCGTAGTGGAGAACGGCAGGTCGCTGCTCGACGTAGAGCTGATCGAGAAGGTCGATTCCGGTCAGATGTCATGGCGCGAACTAGTGGAGCGGGGAGTGGTTGAGTTGATCGACGCCAACGAAGAGGAGAACTGCTTGGTCGCGATGGGCGCAGACGACGTCAGCACGAGGAACACTCACATGGAACTCTTTCCGGCTGCGATGTTCGGAATCGCCGCTTCAATCATCCCGTACCCTGAGCACAACCAGTCGCCCAGGAACACCTACGAGTCGGCCATGGCAAAGCAGAGCCTCGGCTTTAGTTCTCCGACATATCCGATTTCCCCGCATGTCAGGCAGCACCTTCTGGTCAGCCCTCAGAAACCGGTCGTTAGGACGAGGACCCTCGACCTCCTGAAGATCGACGAACGCCCGCTGGGGCAGAACTGTGTGGTCGCCGTCCTCTCCTTCGAAGGCTACAACATTGAGGACGCGATCATCATGAACAAGTCCAGCGTGGAGAGGGGACTCGCGCGCTCGTTCTTCTACAGACTCTATGAGGGCGAAGCCAAACAGTACCTGGGTGGCATGAGGGATACCTTTGAGGTCCCGGCTGCGGAGTCAAACATAAGGGGCTACAGAGGTGAGAAGTTCTACCGCCTCCTTGAGGGCGACGGAATAGTCGCCCACGAGTCACAGGTGACCGGGGGCGACGTGGTCATCGGCAGGACGAGCCCGCCCAGGTTCATGGAGGAGTACAAGGAGTTCGAGATTAAGGGCCCCTACAGGAGGGACACCTCTGTGGCCGTTAGACCCTCAGAGACCGGCGTCGTAGACTCGATCTTCATGACCGAGAACGTCGAAGGGGGCCGGATGTTCAAGGTCAGGGTCAGGGATATGCGGGTCCCCGAGATCGGGGACAAGTTCGCCTCTAGGCACGGGCAGAAGGGAGTGATTGGCTTAGTCGTCCCTCAGGAGGACATGCCCTACACGGCAGAGGGTGTCGTTCCGGACATCATAATCAACCCGCACGCCTTTCCTTCGAGGATGACCGTGGGCCAGTTCATCGAGTCTATCGCAGGCAAGGCAGGCGCCCTCCGCGGTTCGCTGGTTGACGGGTCGGCCTTCGCCGGAGAGAATATCGAGGAGTTGGAGAAGATACTTAGAGGAAGGGGCTTCGAAGCCACAGGAAGGGAAGTGATGTACGACGGCAAGACTGCGAAGAAGTTCGCGACCGACGTCTTCGTGGGCGTCGTCTACTACCAGAAACTCCACCACATGGTCGCGGACAAGATTCATGCAAGGGCCAGGGGTCAGGTCCAAATGCTGACGAAGCAACCGACAGAGGGGAGAGCCAGGGGTGGCGGCCTGAGGTTCGGAGAGATGGAGAGGGACTGCCTGATCGCATACGGCGCCTCGATGGTCCTCAAGGACAGGCTCCTCGACGAGGCAGACAAGACGGAGATCTACGTCTGCGAGAAGTGCGGCCTGATAGCATACTACGACGCGAAGCAGAGAAAGTACACCTGCAAGATTGACGGGGACCAGGCCAAGATTTCGACCGTGGTCGTAGCCTATGCCTTCAAGCTCCTACTCCAGGAGATGATGAGCCTGAACATAGCACCGAGGCTCCAGCTGAAGGGCAAGGTGTAGAGAGATGTCAATGGAACAGGCGCTCAAGACCATCGGCGGAATCGACTTCGCGGTCTTCTCACCCAGCGAGGTGAGGAAGTACTCGGTCGCGGAGGTCACGCAACCAGAGACTTACGACGAAGACGGGATGCCGGTTCAGGGCGGCCTGATGGACAGCAGGCTCGGGACCCTGGAGCCTGGACAGAAGTGTGGGACCTGCGGAAGCACGGCGGGGCGATGTCCTGGACACTTCGGCCACATCGAGCTGGCCGAGCCGATCCTCCACATAGCGTTCGTAGACGAGATTAACAAGCTGATTCAGACCACCTGCAGGACCTGCGGAAGAATCCTCATCCCCCAGCAGGAGCTGGACGCCTACCGGACTCGGATCTCCGCGAGAACAGACTTCACTCCGACACTCGTCGACGCAATCGCGAAGGAGATAACGACTAAGGCGAAGAAGGTCAAGCTCTGCCCGCACTGCGGCAAACAGCAGTATCAGATTGAGTTCACAAAGCCGACCATCTTCCACGAGATCACGGAGGAGGGGGGCGCAACTCGTCTTCTCCCGATCGCTGTCAGGGAGAGGCTCGAGAGGGTCAACAACGAGGACCTTGAACTCCTCGGTTTCAATGCAAAGGCAGCCAGGCCCGAATGGTTCGTGCTACAGGTCCTTCCGGTCCCGCCACTCACCGTGAGACCATCTATCACGCTGGAGTCGGGAATCAGGTCCGAGGACGACTTGACGCACAAGATCGTCGATATCCTCAGGGTCAACCAGAGGGTTAGGGAGAGCAAGGAGTCCGGGACGCCGCATCTGATCGTCCAAGACCTAGTCGATTTGCTCCACTACCACGTCACCACTTACTTCGACAACGAGGTTTCAGGAATCCCTCAGGCACACCACCGCTCAGGAAGGCCCCTGAAGACGCTGAGCCAAAGGCTCAAGGGCAAGGAGGGAAGGTTCCGCGGTTCGCTTTCAGGAAAAAGGGTCGACTTCTCCAGCAGGACTGTCATCAGCCCAGACCCGAGCCTCGACATCGGCGAAGTAGGTGTCCCCTACGAAGTGGCCAAGAAGCTCACTATACCGGAGAAGGTCTCTCCCGCCAACATCGAGAACCTGAAGCCTCTTGTGATCAAGGGGCCGTTCGAGCACCCCGGCGCAAACTACGTCATCAGGCCCGACGGGGTCAAGATTAGGCTCGACTTCGCGAGTGACAGGAAGGCCCTGGCGGATACGCTCGCTCCAGGCTACATCGTCGAGAGGCACCTCATGGACGGGGACGTCGTCCTCTTCAACAGGCAACCGTCGCTCCACCGCATGTCAGTCATGGCGCACTTCGTCAGAGTCCTGCCGTACAGAACCTTCAGGCTCCACCCCTCGGTCTGTCCGCCGTATAACGCCGACTTCGATGGTGACGAGATGAACCTGCATGTCCCTCAGAGCGAGGAGGCGCGGTCAGAGGCGCTGATGCTGATGAAGGTCCAGGACCAGATAATCTCGCCCAGGTACGGAGGCCCGATAATCGGCGGGATCAGGGACTTCATCACGGGTGCCTTCATGCTCACCCGAGACGAGACCCTTCTGACGCCGGGTGAGTTCTCAAACCTGGCGCTGGTCGGCGACTACGAAGGAGACCTCCCTGAGCCCACGGTGAAGGGGGCCCACCCCATGTACACCGGTAAGCAGCTCTTCTCGCTCTTCATCCCGAAGGGGATGAACTGCGTCCTCACGTCGAAATGGGCGAAATCGTCCAAGACGGGCGCCTCGAATGACGTCGTGATTAAGGACGGGCAGCTCATCTCGGGCGTCGTCGACAAGGCGGTCATAGGGGCAGAGGAGCCAGACTCACTGCTTCACAGGATAACCAAGGATTACGGGAACGAGGACGCCAGGAACTTCCTCAACTCGATCCTGAAGGTCCTCAAGACCTTCCTCACCAGGAGAGGCTTCACTTATGGCTTCAACGAGTTGGATCTGCCCGAAGAGGCGAAAAGGAGCATCCGCGAGACTCTGGACGAGGCATACACTGGCGTCTCCGAACTGATTAAGAAGTACAAGGCAGGGACGCTCCAGCTGACGCGGGGGCTCTCCCCAGAAGACTCGCTAGAGGCGTACACCGTCAACGAGCTCGCGCGCGCGAGAGACCGGGCAGGAAGGATTGCGGACCGCTCCTTCCCCGCCGAGAACTCCGGAATGATAATGGCAAGGACCGGCGCCAGAGGCTCCAGCCTCAACGTCGGCCAGATGACAGCCGCCCTCGGACAGCAGTCAGTCCGAGGGAAGAGGATTGAGAAGGGCATGAAAGGGAGGGCACTGAGCCACTTCCCGTGGAACGACCCCTCGCCCGAGGCGAAAGGATTCGTCAGAAGCAACTATCGTGACGGCCTCTCCCCGACCGAGTTCTTCTTCCACGCCATGGGAGGAAGAGAGGGGCTGGTCGACACCGCGGTCAGGACCCAGCAGAGCGGCTACATGCAGAGGAGGCTGGTCAACGCGCTGGAACACCTCAAGGTCGAGTATGATCTGACTGTCAGGGACCCCCATGGGCACGTCATCCAGTTTCTGTACGGGGAGGACGGCGTCGACCCCGCAAAGAGCGACCACGGCCGCCCGATCAACCTGGATAGGCTGGTAGAGACCGAGGAGCTCCTTCACAAGTCGAAGGCCAAGCTGGACGGCGAAATCATCCCGAGACTGCTCAAGAAGTACCAATCAGGGCTCAACGACCGGCTGTCGCAGGAGCTGAAGGACAAACTCGCGAGCTCCCACCTCACCGAGGAGGGGGTGAGAGAGACGCTAGAGAAGGTCGATGAGGCCCAGGACTACTCGAGGATCGAGCCTGGCGAAGCATCGGGTATTGTGGCTGCCCAGTCGATCGGCGAGCCGGGCACACAGATGACCCTGAGGACATTCCACTTCGCAGGGGTCAGGGAGAGGGACGTCACTCTCGGACTCCCGAGGCTGATGGAGCTGGTGGACGCGCGGAAGATTCCTGCGACCCCGTCTATGGACATCTACTTCACGAAGGAATACGCCACGTCTAACGAGAAGGCGGTCAAGGTCGCGAAGGAGATACTCTTCAGCAAGGTCGGCAACGTCGTCGCCTTCAGCGAGGTCGACCCGACTGAGGGAATCAAGCTGCACCTCAGCCCGGAGATGATGACCGACAGGGACACCAACCCCGAGAAGATAAGCAAGGTCATCGAGACCGGGAAGAGGAACGTCCAGCCCGACAGGAAAGACAAGAACGTCATTCATGTCAGCATGGAGAACGCTGACCTCTCGGCCCTATTCACGCTCAGGAACAAGATTCTCAACATGAAGCTGAAGGGGATACCCGGGATAACTAGGGTCACGGTCGTCAAGGAGGGTGAGGAGTGGTTCATCCAAACCGCCGGTTCGAACTTAGGTAAGGTCGTCTTGGTCCAGGGCGTCGACCCGACGAGGGTCTACACCAACAACGTGCACGAGGTGGCGCAGGTCCTCGGCATCGAGGCGGCGCGGGCCACTCTGGTCAGAGAGGTCATGAGCACGCTGGACGAGCAGGGCCTCGAGGTCGACATACGCCATATCTTTCTTGTGGCAGACTTGATGACCTCGAAGGGATACATCCAGCAGATAGGAAGGCACGGGATAGCTGGCTCGAAGAGCAGCGTCCTCGCAAGGGCCGCGTTCGAGATCACTGTCCCGACGCTTGCCGAGGCAGCGGTGAAGGGCGAGGTCGAGGACCTGAAGGGGGTCACAGAAAACGTGATCGTCGGGCTGCCCATCCCGGTCGGGACTGGAATGATTGACCTCTACATGAGCTGATTGCGATGGTTGACAACGCGCATCTCTCGAAGGTGCTGAAGGACGCGATGAAGGGGGGGAAGACGGCAGTGGGAGCCAAAGAGAGCTTTGCGTCAATGAAGGGCAGCAAAGCCATCCTGCTAACCCGCTCGGTCCCGGCGGGCTTCGGGGCCAAGCTCAGGGAAGAGGCGAAGAAACACGGGGTCCCCGTGGTAGAGCTGCCGCACTCCTCCGCCGAGCTTGCGAGGATGATAGGTAGACCCTACAGGGTGTCGGCAATCGCCCTGCGTTCCGTAAGCGAGGCAGACGTCAACCAGTTGATGCGGTGAATCACTCATGCCCGAAATTAGGCTAACGTCAGACGAACTGTCCATGCTGTCGATGATTCAGGGGATGACGGGGGCCACCGCCCGCGACTGTGTCATCGACGAGAAGGCGAACCGGGTCATCTTCGTTGTCGCGAAGGGCCAGATGGGGCTCGCCATAGGCAAAGAAGGCGCAGCGGTCAAGAAGATCGAAAGAGCCGTCAGGAGGCCGGTCGAGGTAGTGGAGTGGGCTGATGACATCGAGGGGCTGGTGAGGAACGCTCTCGGCGCGAAGTACGTCAGAGAGGTCAAGGTAGAGGGAAGGCTCGACGGCACGAAGAGCGTCGTAGTCGTTGTGGACCATCGGAAGAAGGGCGCAGTCCTGGGGATGGGTGGCAGGAACGCCGAGAAGGTGAGGCTCCTAGCGCGCCGATATTTCGAAATCGACAACGTCCAGATCACCAGCGAGCTCTGAACGCTTTTATACGATGAAAAGGGGTTGCGATTGAAAAATTGACAGGTCCTCCACGCGGAGAATTCGCCGCCAGACAGGTCTCGAAGAAGCGGCAGAGGTTCCGTTGGTCGAACAAGTGGTACAAGAGGCGGAAACTGGGGCTCGACTACAAGTCGGACCCGCTTGAGGGAGCCCCACAGGCACGCGGCATTGTCCTGGAGAAGGTCGGGATTGAGTCGAAGCAGCCCAACTCCGCGATCAGGAAGTGCGTCAGGGTCCAGATAGTCAAGAACGGGAAGCAGATTACGGCTTTCCTCCCAGGTGACGGCGCTCTGAACTTCGTCGACGAACACGACGAGGTGCTCCTGCAGGGGATCGGCGGCTCGATGAAGAGGGCGATGGGCGACATACCGGGCGTCCGGTGGACAGTCTTCAAGGTCAACGGCGTTTCGCTGAACGAGCTAGTCTACGGAAGAAAGGAGAAGCCGAGGAGATAGACCCATGAGCAAACAGTCACTGGAGTACCCGAACCTGCTTCTCTGGAACAGGTGGGACATGACCGGGGTCGAGATTGAAGATCAGGGCCTCGGGAACGTCATCAGCCTGAGGCCGGTGCTGGTGCCCCATTCCGGAGGGCGCCACGAGCACAAGAAGTTCGCAAAGACTAGGGTCAACATAGTCGAGAGACTCGTCAACCACATGACCCACTTCGGCAAGAAGTACGCGAAGAACACCGGCAGGATGGGGGGCAAGAAACAGAAGGCGATGAACATCGTGAAGACGGCGTTCATCATCGTCGAGCTGAAAACGGGCCAGAATCCGGTCCAGCAGCTGGTGAAGGCCATCGAGAACGCCTCCCCAAACGAGGACACCACAAGGCTGAGCTACGGCGGAGTCGTCTACCACCAGTCAGTCGACATCTCCCCGGTTCGTAGGATCGACCTGGCTCTTCGTTTCATGTCGGAAGGAGTGAGAGAGGCGGCTTTCGCATCATCCAGGAGCGTGGAAGAGGTTCTCGCAGACGAAATCATCCAGGCAGCGGCGGGCGACTCCAACAGCTACTCCGTCAAGAAGAAGAACGAGCAGGAACGCGTCGCGATGGCGTCTAGGTAGAGCCTTCGCCCGGTCTTTCTTCTTCTCTGCGCAGCTCCATCCCTCTCAGCTCGTTCTCCAGTTCGGGCGGCTCAGCGACCAGTGCCTCCGGCTTCGACAGGAAGAGCCTCATCAGTTGGAGCACCTTCGGAACTCTGAACTTCTGGAGCCGATGCGACATGCGGAAGTCGTAGGTAGGGTCTCGGGCGACCGCGTCTAGCACCTCGAGCCTGGATGTGCCTATTGCGTCCCTGAGTATGTACCCGGCCTTCAACTACGTCACTATGTCGTCCTCTGCGTAGATTATGAGCGTCGGCCTCTTCAACTTCCCTAGGCGCTTCAGCTGGTCCTTGTCGTAGGAGCTTGCAATCAGGACCATGGACCTCACTGCCTCGGATCTCATCAGTGCGAACTCGAGAGCCACCTGCCCGCCCCAGCCGCTCCCGACGAGAGACATCGTCTTGATCTCGAGCCTTTCTGCGAGGTCCCCAATCATTTGTGCCTGTGTCCGATAGTCGGGTGTCTCCGTGGGCCTCGAGGACTTGCCGTAGCCGACCAAGTCAGGGACTACGACCCGGTACGTGTCGGCTAGGCCAAGAATCTGGTCCCAGACCAGCCAGGTCTCCGCCGGCTCGCTTCCGTGCAGGAGGAGGAGGGGTTCCCCGCTCCCTGCCGTCGCGTAGTTTATCATGAACTCACCCACTTCCACCTGCTTCTCGGCTGGCTCCATCAGAAGGACGCCTTCGGAGCTCGCCTTTTCAAACCTTTTCACGTTCAAGGTGAGCTTCGGACAGGCCAGCTGTCTACTTCACGAACGAGGAGTCGAACGCGACGCGGTTGGAGCGCAGGACATCCTCTTCACCCACTACACCTTCCCGGAGCAGGAAGTCGATCTCTCCTCTCAGGTTGGTCCTGAGCATCTCGGGCCCGTCCGTGTTGAGGGTGTATCTAATACCGTACTCCTTGAGCGCTCCGAAGACGCGCTTCAGCTCCCCCAGGTCCTTGACCACGCCTGTGTGCAGGTTCGAAGTGGGGCAGACCTCGAGCACCGTCCCCCTCCTCTTGAGCAGCTCCATCGTACTGGCGTCCTCCGTCGCCCTCACACCGTGCCCGATCCTGTCCGGTTCCAAGTACTCCAAGACCTGTCTGACCGAGTCGTGCCCCTCGTCCTCCCCAGCGTGGACTGTCAGCCCTAGTCCCTCCCTCCTGGCCCTCCTGAAGATGCCGGCGTAGCCAGCGTAGCTGAAGTCCTTGCTCCCCATGCCCGCAATATCGATACCCACCACTCCTCTCCCTGAGTAGGCGACCGCTTTCTCGAGCAGTATCTCGTTGAGCCTCAGTCCGAACCCCCTGTCAAGACACACAATTATCCCGGTCCTCACTGGGTACTCCAGGGAGGCCCTGTCGATTCCCCTCACGGCGGCCATCATTATCTGGTCGAGGTCCTGCTCCCCTCCCCTGTTCCGCTTCATTGGATTGAACCTGAGCTCAAGCAGTGTAATGTTGTTCTTTCTGTAGGCCCCGGCAATCGTCTGGTACACTGAACGCTCTATCGCGATCGGGCTGGACTGTATCAATTCTGTCAGGTGAAAGAGCGAGAGGTAGTGTTCGAGCGACCTCTTGCTCCGTGGAGTGACCGTCACCAGGTCCACGAACTTCCAGTAGTCCTTGGTCGGGAGCTTGATTCCCTGAGCGTGCGCGATCTCCCACATCACAGCAGGGTCTACCGAGCCGCCGAGGTGGGAGTGGAGCTCGGCGAGCTCTGTCTTCGGACCAAGGGCGCTCAAAGGGGTCACTGTGGTTCGATCGTCGCTGGCGGCTTGGCAGAGATTGAGTAGGTGACTCCCACCACGCCCTCGACCTCGTTGGTCACCCTGGTGGAGATTCTCTCTAGGACCTCCGGCTGGAGTCTCACCCAGTCGGCGGTCATCGCGTCGATGGATTCGACCACCTTCACCGTGACCTGATACCCGAGGCGCCTCTCATCGCCCAGGACCCCCGTCACCTTGTCGTCACCCACGTAGGCGAAGGCCTGCCACACCTTCGAGTGGAGCCCCTCCTCCTCGATTACTTCCTCGACGATTCTGCTCGCCTCCCTTGTGACCCTCAGCTTGTCCGGCGTCGTCTCGCCGACGACTCTCACCGCCAGCCCCGGCCCGGGAAACGGATGCCTCTGCAGGATTTCATGCGGCAGCCCCAGCAGCCGGCCCAGCTCTCTGACCTCGTCCTTGTACAGGTTCCTGATGGGCTCCACCACCTGCATGGAAAGC
This sequence comes from uncultured archaeon, assembly GCA_963796355.1. GTDB lineage: Archaea > Thermoproteota > Nitrososphaeria > Nitrososphaerales > Gagatemarchaeaceae > UBA183. Next base: position 740,759 of record CAWCLD010000002.1, on the reverse strand, counting down.
CCTTCCGGGAGTCCCCCCACGTTGTGGTGCGTCTTGATGACCGCGGCCGGCCCCCTTGACCTCCCGCTCTCGATTACGTCCGGGTAGAGCGTCCCCTGCGCCAGGTGGGTGAACGGGCCCTCCCTTTCAGCAAACTCCTCGAAAATGTCCGCAAACGTCTTACCGACCACTTTGCGCTTCTCTTCAGAGTCGGTCACGCCCTCGAGGGCCTTCAGGAAGGTGGCGGAGGCGTCTACGAACGTGACGTTGATCCCTAGGTCCCGCCCTAGGAATCCCTTGACATTTTCGGCCTCCCCCGCCCTCAGTAGGCCGGTTTCGATGAAAACACACACCAGCCTGTCGCCTATCGCCTTGCGCAGCAGCGCGGCGGTCACCGACGAGTTGACCCCTCCCGAGACCGCGCAGAGCACCCTACCCTGCAGCCTGGTGAGCGACTCGACAGACCTCTTCATGAACCCCTCGAGGCTCCAGTTGCGCCGTGCCCCGCACACGCCGAACACGAAGTTCGCCAGAATCGCCTGCCCCTCTTCTGTGTGCGAGACCTCCGGATGGAACTGGACGCCGTAGAGGTGCCCGTCCGACGACCTGACTGCGGCGTAGGGCGAATTGGCGCTGGACGCGATTGCCTTGAGCGAGGCCGGCAGCTTGGTGGGAGAGTCCGTGTGGCTCATCCAGCAGACCAGCTGGTCCCTTTTGACCCCGTCGAAGAGCCCTCTCCTGTCGAGGATCTTCACGCTCGACCTCCCGTATTCCCTGCGCTCGACCCTTTCGACCTCGCCTCCATGGGCTCTCACCAGGAGTTGGTAGCCGTAACAGATTCCTAACACCGGGATCTCACCTCCGAAGAGTTTCGAGTCGGCCTTCGGGGCTCCTTCCGAGTAGACACTGGCCGGACCGCCAGACAGTATCACGCCGGCGACTCCTCTCTTCTTCAGTTCCTCCACGGAGATGTCGTGTGACTCGAGCGCCGAGTAGACTCCAAGGGCCCTCACTCTTCTGCAGATTAGGTGGGCGTATTGCCCCCCGAAGTCGAGGACCGAAATGCCGCCGGCCAGCTCCTGTTCCGTCATCCTACTTCTTGACCTCCAGTGAGTGGGCCCCCAGCTCTCCCGCCCCTATCGCGCTTATCACTCCGAAGGTCGCGCCGCTCCACATCCCCTGCACGTTCTCTGCGCCCGCGTACCCGAAGGCCGCCCTCAGGCCGTTCGCCATCGTCGCAATCACCTTTTCCGCCTTACCGGCGTATGCCACATACGCCTCGACTCCCTCGTCGAACCCCTTCGCCGGGACCGCGTACCTGTCTACCGCAAACCTCACCCGCCTCGCGGCTGCGCTCGCCATTCCCCTGTGAATCTTGAACCTCTTCCCTTGCCTAATGACCACCTTGCTCGGTGCCTCTTCCGTACCCGCCAGCATCGAACCCAGCATCGCAGCGGACGCCCCTGCCCCAAATGCAAGGGCGGCGTCGCCAGGCCCTCGGATTCCACCATCGGCGATTACTGGGAGGTCAAGGTTCCTTTCGGCGACGGCACTCGCGACCTCCGCGACCGCGAAGAGTGTTGGAGCTCCGACGCGAGTCACTTCAGAAGTGATGCAGATCGAGCCGGAACCGATTCCAGCCCTGAACCCTTCCACCCTGGGCAGCTCGTCAGCGATCTCTGCCACCGCCTCCCTTGTTCCCACGTTCCCTGCAATGAAGTCGGCGCTGAGGTCAGGGAGGATTCGTTTCGCCGATGCGATGATCTTGGAGCTGTGAAAGTGCGCCACGTCGGCCACAAGAAAGTCCGCCACTCGGTCAAGAGCCTTGCACCTCTCGGCGTCGAGGGGTGAAACTGCTGCCCCCACCAGAGGCCTCCCCCTTTCGTCGCAGCTCTTCGCATCTACTTTGGACGCCTTCGCCTTCTTCACCTGCCAGACCTGGTCCTCGGTCGACATGTTCCTGTGGATGGCCCCCGCCCCGCCGACCCTCGCCATTTCGACTGCTAAGCGCCACTCGGTGACCGTGTCCATCGGCGACGAAATCAGGGGCACCTCGAGCCGAATGTTCTTCGTCAGCCTCGACGAGAGGTCGACATCTCCCGGTTCTGTCCTGCTCCTCCCCGGGAGGAGGATGAAGTCCCGGAAAGTGAAAACTTTCTTCGCCCCGTCGAGCTTTGAGACAAAACTACTAGGCAAGGCCGCACACCTTGCCGAATCCGGAATCTGCCCTCACTATAATAACGCTTGCCCGGGACGATTTTTGTTGACCCATCTTTACTGTTGCATCGTCTCAAGAATTGACCCAGAAGCCGGTCCCATGCTGACAGATTCAGCTTCCACAATCGTTAATTAACCCAAGATCACATTTTTGCCATCTAAGATGACCGACCCCATGTCCTCGTTCGGGAAACTGATGCTCAGGTGCATCAGCGACGAGTACGTGCGGCAGGAGGGGAGAGTCGTGTTGGAGGGGGTCCTCTTCCTCGCGCTGGGCGTCTGCGCGAGCTTAGCGACGACCTACCTGCTTTCCCTCGCGGGGATTTTGCTCTAAAGATTTCCACAAAACCGTGAAGGAATACCATCTTCCACCCATTTACCGACTTTGGGCCGGCTATCATCTATCGATACGACATGGGAAGAAAAGCAGTCCTCTTCGGATTCTGGCTCCTAGGCTACGCTCTAGGCTTCTTCGCTTGGCTCGTCAGGGCTCCTGTTATCAACTTCGTCATGACCCTCGGGCTGAGCTCGGACGCCGCGAGCGCGCTCATAACGGGCTTCGCTGGTTCCATAGTGATGCTCGTGGGCGTATTCCTCTGGAGCTATATGTCATCGAGCTAATCCGTATAAGCCCGTAGAGGATAAAACGGGTAGGGAAAAGCTCGATGCTCTTTGTTTTCCTTCAGACCTAAAGACTGCCTTTGTCTATGCGCGCGCTAACCAGTATTTTCCAAGAGAGCAAAGGCACAGATGCCACAGATGCCCAAAGAACGCCGGACTCTTCGGACTTCATGAACTTGTCAGACCGAATGAAACCCGTTTTCACTCCACTACGCTTAAATACGGTCAGGGAGCGTCGCTTCATGTAAGAGTGACGCAGCATGGCGAATAAGCCCCACCTGAACTTGATAGTCTGTGGCCATGTGGACCACGGCAAGAGCACGTCTATGGGCCACTTCCTCTTCGACCTCGGCGTCGTCGACCAGAGGATGATTGAGGAGTTCGCCAAGGAGTCTGAGAAGACTGGAGCAGGTGACTCCTTCAAGTACGCATGGGTTCTCGACGAACTGAAGGACGAAAGAGAGAGGGGAGTGACAATCGACCTCGCGTTCCAAAAGTTCGAGACTCCGAAGTTCTTCTACACGCTGATTGACGCACCTGGCCACCGCGACTTCATCAAGAACATGATTACGGGGGCGTCTGAAGCCGACGCGGCCATTCTCGTAGTCTCCGCCAAGAAGGGCGAAGAGGACGTCGCGCTCGCTCCCGGTGGGCAGGCGAGAGAACACGCCTTCCTCCTGTTCACCCTCGGAGTCCGCCAGATGGCAGTGTGCATCAACAAGATGGACGACCAGACCGTGAAGTACTCCGAACAAAGATTCAACGAAGCAAAGCAGGATGTCGAGAACCTACTGAAGAACGTCGGGTTCCCCATCGCCAAGATCAACATCATCCCGGTCTCCGGCTGGACCGGCGAGAACCTGGTCAAGAAGGGCACAAACATGCCCTGGTACAAGGGCCCGACCCTCATGGAGGCGCTTGATCAGTTCGTGGAACCGGCAAAACCCATTGACAAGCCGTTGAGGCTTCCAGTCCAAGACGTCTACACTATCACCGGAGTAGGTACGGTCCCCGTCGGAAGGATCGAGACGGGCAAGATTAAGGTCGGCGACACGGTAATGATAATGCCCGAAGGCCTGACGGCGGAAGTGAAGTCCATCGAGACACACCACGTGGCTATGACCGAAGCAATGGCCGGCGACAACATCGGGTTCAACCTGAGGGGGGTCGCGAAGACCGACTTCCGAAGGGGCTCGGTGCTGGGGCCCACAAACAACCCGCCCACGATCGCGAAGGAGTTCCTTGCACAGATCATAGTCGTCTTCCACCCTACTGCGATAGCGCCGGGGTATACTCCGGTCCTGCACGCCCACACGGCCCAGGTCGCGGCAACGATTTCTGAGATTGTTGCAAAGATCGACCCTAGGACTGGTCAGCCGACTGAGGAGAAGCCCAAGACGATAAAAACCGGAGACTCTGCGATAGTGAGGATACAACCCCTGAGGCCGATCGTGCTCGAGACGTTCAAGGACTTTCCTGAGTTGGGAAGATTTGCCTTACGCGATATGGGGTCAACGGTCGCTGCGGGAATCGTGAGGGAAATCACGCAGAAGGGCCAAGTCGAGAAGGCAGCTGCAAAGGCCTAGTGCCTCCAGGCTGACTTTCCATCAGGGAACAGGCTTCGTCTTAGCAAGAGGCAGAACAGGAAAGACGGACGAGCGGGTCGGTCACTAAGCAACCCTCTGCAGGCAAATCGCTTTAAGCACTAGGGCACACGGGGGACGAAGGTCTATTATTCGATTGCGGTTCAACATAGTGTTTATGGTGTTGGACACACTAAGAGAAGATTACTCGTCTGGCCTTCGGAAGCTGGAGGGTCTTGGGTTCGTCAAGTATGATAACGCGATAGTTGCGTCCAACTGGACCATCCCTTCGCACGCTTCGATGTTCACCGGGAGGCTCCCCTCTTCTCACGGAATACACGAATCCAAGAATATGTACGCAGAGAATTCTGAGAGGCTGAGACCAGCTAACCTGGTTGCGCAAGAGCATGGGATCTTGGGCGAGCTGGCAGACCGTGGGTACGTGACATCTGCTCTTACAGCCAACCCTCTCGTGTCTCCGCTGTTTGGTTTCCCTTTCCGCGATTGTAACGTCTTCGACGAAGCTGGTTCGGTCTCAGAGGTGGCGGGGTATCTCAAACAGTTTGGCGGAAGCTGGCCTCGCGCGTCGAAGAGCATGATACGGCACAGGAGGACGAGGCTTCTGGCGCGCACTATCTACAGGAGAGTCAAAGTGAAGGTGCCCCGACTGCTAAACCGCACTCCGTTTGAGAAGGGCAGTAGACACATCTTGCACTCCATCGAGACTTGGAGGGTTCACGAACCCTTTATGCTGTTCATGAACCTGATGGAGGCGCACCAGCCTTACTCCTGGAACGACGCGAACCCAGGAGTCGAGTCAACCTACTGCTACCTAACGGGGAAGCCGTACCGACACAACCTGAATTGGGTACAGAAGTACCAGTGGCACGCAGACCTGGCAATCAGCCGCGCGCTGGACATCGTGGTCTCAATGGGACGTTTTCCAAAGGATACACTCTACATCGTTACCTCTGACCACGGGCAGCTGCTGGGAGACAAGGGGAGGTACGACCACGGCTACTTCCTCGATGATGCTCTCCTGAAGGTTCCTCTCTACATCAAGTATCCTGAGGGCATGCGACCGTTCCAGCAGTGCGAAGAGCAATTGAGCATCTGCGAAATCCCGCTCGTGATCGAAAGTGCCCTGTATGGAACCAAGGCCAAACTGGGTTCGAAGTGCGTCGCAGCTGAGAGCTTCGGGCCTCCATGGAACGTCTTGAAGTACGCAGCGAATGAAGACGAAATGAATGTGCTCGAGTCGGCTTACCGCCGCAAGATGAAGATCTATACTCAAAACGGTAGCTTCGTGTTGGACCCGAATGCCGGTCTGATAGAAGACAGACAGAAGGGCCTGACTGACAAGGACATTGCCGCTTGTCTTCAATTGAAGTTCGGCGCCGGGCTCTAGCACCAAAAGCTTGGTCCCTAAGCGGGCCTTGTCGGGAGCTCCAGCATTCTACCCGCTCCTTCCCGGTATCCTTCACCAGCGAACGTGCATTGTTTATGAAATGCAAACGGCTCGCGGCGAAGCAGAAACATAATAAGATACTCCGCAGCGTTGGGTGCTTCATGTCAGAGGATGACTCCGTTATAGTACGACTCCCAAAGGAACTAGTGGGAAGAATAGGTCGCGAAATGGGTCAGCGTTTCGTCTCCATAGATGATTCGGTGGTCTTCCTCTTGGAGCAAGCACTGAAGAACGAGAGCATCGTCCCAGTGCAAAATGCCGAGTTCTCGACTGAGGAAAAGAAGGCGATCGAAGAGAGGCTCAAGTCGCTAGGCTATTTCTAGCAATAGCCAGTACTAGCAAAAGGCCATCGAAGAAAGCAAAGTGCGAGTCTGTCGACCCTGAGGCGAAATCTACTTCCCTTCTACCTTCGCTTCGGCCTTCGCATCTCCCGATGGTGTTCCCATCTCTGGGATTTCTGTTATTGGCTCAGGTGGAGGTGTGGTGGCCATCGTGTACCCTATCCAGGCGAGGATTGCCAGGATTAGAGCCACGCCGATAAAGGCGGTGACTCTGACGGTGATTTCCCACGCGTAGACCAGGAGGACCGCGTACAGGATGATGCCGATGACGCTCCCTCCGAAGATCGCTCCGCCCACAGCTCTGTCGTTTGCCATGAAACTCGTTTTCGTGTCGGAGTTGCTGATATAATGTTTGTGGTCATGAGACCAGCTCCACTGTAGGGGTTGACCTTTTAGCCAGCTCAAGACGCCGAGCCCAATTTGGAACGCCCTCCGCTGAGCGCTTGCTTAAGACTAGAGTGCGTGCTACCGGTGTTACAGAGTGTCGGTACGTTTCAGTCAGAAGTCAGACGCCATCTAAGACGCTCGGCGGGACGAGCGTGCCCCGCAATGGCAATCGCACTCGAAAACTGTCAAGCATCGGCCTGGTTCTTGAGGCTCTCGTTTAGAATTCTTGCGTATTCGAGCAGTAACTCGGGAGAGTAGTTCTCCTTGACATACTTCCAGCCAGCGATCCCAATCTTGTTCCTGTCGGGGTTCCTCACTGCTTCGACAATCGCCTTTGGGAAGTCACTTGCTCGTGACAGGATGACGGGGCATTCCTGAGGCTCGAATCCCGACAGTCCTACTTCCGTCGAGATGACAGGGACTCCACAGTTGAGCGCGTCCAGAATCTTGTTCTTCATTCCAGATCCAGATTCAAGAGGAACGATTGCGACGTCAACATTGCTTAGTAACTTGTCCAAGTTGTCAACATACCCAACAAACAGTACGTTTGGCTCCACACGGTGTGGCTTCTCGCCATCTCCTATAATCAGGAAGACAATTGACTGGTCGAATTCGTATGTCTTGGGTGCAATGTATGTCAAGATGCGCTCAACAGCTTTCTTGTTTGGAGGAGTGACGAGATGGCCGTGAAACGCGACGAGTCTTGTGTTCGGCGCCAACCCATATTCGACCAACAGCCTCTCTCGGAAGCTCTCAGAAGCTAGGATTCTAGGGCGTTCGAGAACTGGCACTGTAATGGGAATGCACTTGATTCTTTCCGGGTGGAAGCCAAAAGCCTGTAGTGCCTTCGCCTCGTTCCTATTTACTGCAGTCACATACTCAGCACGCCTCGACAGAGTCTCGACGACCTTTGCCAATGATAGAGGAAGACCTGTCCTCCAAGACGATTTGTCAAGTCTCGTCGAGTCAATGACTGTAGTAGGGTCCACTAGCATCGAAATCCATTTGCAACGCCCAATAATCTTCAGGAGATATGTGGCAGGAGCTGTGGACCAACCGTTCTGGATAACGACTTCTCTGTGAGTCCTGCTCCTCCGGAGCACGACCTTAAGTAACCAGAGATTGAAATAGACATGTCTGACGAATCTGACTGAGGCCACAGCTCTCATCAACGGTGGTTGATGGAACAATCGTTGTATGGTAGGTGGATAGTCTGATGCAATGGCCCCATCTCCCTGGGCAAGAAACAGGGGGAACCCGTGTTCGTGAAGGAAGGAAATCACCTGACTCCGGGCGCGCGTTCCTCCATTCCTATCAGGATAGCTCGCGTCGTACGAAGCGAAGATGATCTCTAACGGTAACAATTGAAACGCTGGATGAGCCAACTGGTTTTAAGGTCTATGTCGAATTGCAACCGAACGACGGGCCTTCGCTCCCTGCGCGCCCTCATGCTTTGGGCAATCTGCCTGCAGGGTGTCCACGTTTGGCAGAGCGGTGGAAATGGACCCTCCGTCATTCGTGCGTTCGCTATAGATAGTTCAGATGTCTGAGTTCAGTCAACAGATTCTCCGCCGACTTCTCAGGCGAGACGTTCTCTGAATCCACGACTATGTCAGGAGCGATCGGCTCTTCGTAGGGGTCCTGAATCCCCGTCATGTTGGTGATTTCACCTCTGCGGGCCTTGGCGTAAAGGCCCTTCGGGTCCCTCCTTTCGCAAGTCGAGAGTGATGCTTTCACGTAGACCTCCAAGAATCGGCCAGGCCCTATGGTCTCCCTCGCGAATTCCCTTGAAGTTCGGTACGGCGATATTAGGGCCACTATGGAGACGACGCCGTTTCTGGAGAGGACCTTCGCCAAGTAGGAGACGCGTCTCGCGTGCTCTTCTCTATCATACTTCGAAAGCCCAAGGTCTCTTGACAGGCCCTTCCTAATTTCGTCACCGTCGAGGACTTCGATAAACTTCCCGTACTCATTCTCCAGTCGTCGTTTCAGTATCATGGCAATGGTCGACTTGCCTGACCCGGGCAAACCTGTCATCCAGACTGTGAACCCTCTCCTGGCGGGGTTCTCGCTATCGGTCAAGATAGTCCATCAATCCGTCTGGGGCATGTCCTTTGATGCCTTCCTTTGCTGGGTCCAACCCCAAGGCCCCGAGCAGGGTCGGTGCGACCTGCCGTACGTCGGCACCACGAATCTCCTTAGCGCCCAAATCGCGACGAGGATCGTACACCATCATGACGCCGTCCATCGAGTGCACTGAATCATCCGGGCCAGTGTCATTCTCTGTCAGGTACAGCCCCTCATGACCTACAGTTCCAGCTGACCTCCAGTCCAGGTTCCCGAAGTACACCATCAGGTCGGGCTTGTCACCGATTGCGCCGTGGTACAGCGACTCGGGTTCGAACACCTGGTTGCCCATGGCATTCCCTTCTCTGTCCTCAATCTCGAGCACCTTCTCAACCAGTCGTTTCTTTTCTGCCTCGTATGACGACGGCTCGATCACCCCTTGTGCCTCCCTTCCCTTCTTGTTGAAGAAGATTCGGGCGTAGTAGCCGCCCCACCCCCACGCTTTTGTCTTGCTCCAGTCTATCTCGGCTTTATCGATATCTGTGACCGAGCTCGGCTTGTTCTTGAACGTGAGGTAGCCTTCCCTCTCAAGCCATTGGTTGACGCAGAATCCCCCCTTCATCGCCTTCGACCCATGGTCAGAAAGGACGAAGGTCAGGCATTCGTCCCCGAAGATGGACAAGAGCCTGCCAATCCTGTCGTCCACCATCTGATAGTATTCTTCGTCTATCTTCTCATACTTGTTCCCAGGAACATACCTGGGGTGGGTGGGGTCGAAGAACTTCCAGAAGGCGTGATGCAGCCTGTCGAAACCAATCTCGTGCATGATGAAGAAGTCCCATGGATGGCTCTTGACCAGGTGCTCGGCCACGTCGAACCGCTTGCGCGTCATGTCGAAGAGTTCCTCTTTGATCGCATCCCTGTCCTCTGTTCTGAAGGTCACGTCGAAGACATACTTCCCTCCAGCGGCTTTCAGCACCTCCTCCCGGAGCTCTGCCGGGTAGGTGAAGGATTTCTCGATGCTCGGCGTGATGAAACACGAAACAATCAGTGCATTCGGAACTGGTTTCGGGGGATATCCTGGCGGTACGCCGAGAACGATGGCCTTCTTTCCGTGAGCCGAAAGAATCTCCCAAACGGTCTTCTCCTTGACGTGGGTGGAGTTGACTATGTACCCATCGTTGTAGGAAAAACCTCTTCGGTGCCTGAACCCGTAGATTCCCAGCTGTCCAGGGTTCTTGCCCGTCATCATGACCATCCACGCCGGGACCGTGATGGGCGGATCGCAAGACCTCAACTTGCCGTGCAGGCCCTTCTTGTACATCCGCTTGATATTGGGAAGCTTGTCCAGTAGTTTGTCGAAGAGCAGCTCTGGTGGGACGGAATCGAGACCGATGACCGCGACTTTCATTTGTTTCACTCTACAAACGGCGCCTTGGACTGCGCGATTACCTGCGCTACCTCGGGCCGCATGAACTCCTTCGGCGGAGTCTGCCCATCGGCGAACATCTTTCTCAGTTTTGTCCCGCTGAAGTTGAGCCTTTCCTCCTCGCCATGTGGGCATGTCTTCTCGGTCGCTATGCCCGCACACTTCTTGCAGTAGTAGAACTCTCTGAAGAAGAACGGGGTGATGCCAAGGTCTGGGAACTCCTTGAAGATGTCCTGTGCTGCGTACGGCCCATAGTAAGTACCCACGCCCGCGTGATCTCTTCCGATGGTGATGTGGGTGCACCCGAAGTTCTTCCTCATTATTGCGTGCATTATCGCCTCCTTGGGCCCGGCGTATTGCATCTCATAGTGAAGTACGCTCAACACAACTGAATCCTTAGGATAGTAATTGTCGATCAGGGCTTGGTAGCTTGCAAGGATGACATCATCGCTGAAGTCGCCAGACTTCTTCTTGCCGAGGACGGGGTTGACAAACAATCCGTCCACGAGCGCCAGTGCGCTTTTCTGGAGATACTCGTGATTTATGTGGGGAGCGTTGCGGGTCTGAAAGGCTACGACCGTGTTCCACCCTCTCTCTCTGAACAGGATTCTGGTCTCCTTGGGCGACAGAGTGTAGTCCGCGAACTTGCCGTAGTCGCTCTTCGCGACGGCCTTCAGCTTTCCCGGCATCGCCCTCGAGGGCCCTTCGTAGACCTTGGAGACACCGGGGTGTGCCTGATCCTCTGTACCGAAGACCTTCATTGCGTATTCCCTCTTCGAAATCTCGAAGGTCTCCCCGCACTCGATGACGGCTACGGGCGTTCCTTGCTGATCAGCCAGCACGGCTTCGTCCCCCGCCGCCAGCCGAACCTGTTCTGAGATAGGCAGGAGAACGGGAATCGTCCACGGTACGTCGTTCTCAAGTCGCATCTGGTCAATCACGCCGAGGTAGTCGTTCTCTCCCATGAAACCCTCAAGCGGGCTGAACACACCATTCGCAATGTTCGCGACGAGATTCCGCATCTCTTTGCCGACGGTTATGGTCTGTTCCTGTGTGAACCCCTTGAATGTCGAAAAGTCGGCGTATTGTCTAATCTGCACAAGTTCCCCGCCGTGAGGTGCGCCAACCACCTACTGCTCACCTAGAGGTAACCGAGGGCCTTCAGTCGGGCCTTGATTTCTTCGATGTCAGAGCTCGAGAAGGCGTCAGGAGTCTGGGAAGTCTCGTGCATGGCGACCACTTCTCGCAAGACGAAGGTCACGTAGTCTGACACCGACTTGAACCCGGTCTTCCCTGAAATGAGTGCCTCAAGCCTCCTGTGAAGCGTTCGGGGGATGGACACGGTAGTATACTGAGTCGGCATATACTTAGGGCAGAATCTTCAATTATATATAATTAACTGGGGGATCGGGACTCGAGGCCTTGCTTAATTATATATAACTAAAGTTTAATTACCTGTGATTAACATTGTCTGCCGTTGAAAAACGCTGCAAAGGCAGGCATTGCAGTAGCGATCATAGTACTGATAGTTGTGAGCGTTTATGCAGCAGTGAATCTGACTCGAGGCCCTTCGCCAAGCACTACCACGACTAGCACTACTCCCCCCGCTAGAACTACCACGTCGAGCACTAGCACGTCGAGCACTAGCACGTCGAGCACTAGCACGTCGAGCACTAGCACGACTAGCAACTCAATAGGCGTCGTGAACCTCGGCTACTTCCTCAATGTCAACCACGCGCCCGCGATACTCGGGGTGTCGAGCGGATCCTTCCAGAAGGCGTTGGGACCTTCGACTACCCTCAAGACGTCCTACTACACGTCAGGGGGACCAGAAATGACCGCCCTCCTTAGAGGCGACTTGGATATGGCGTATGTTGGTCCAGACCCCGCTGTCAACGCGTACATTCAATCCGGTGGAACAGGAGTCACGATTCTAGCTGGCGTCGCCAGCGGTGGAGCTGTCTTCGTTGTTCGGAACGGCTCTGGGATAACCCCAGGTGATGTCAAGGAATTAGGTGGTAAGACATTCGCAGCGCCGGGGGTCGGCAACACTCAGGACATCGCCCTCAGGTACTACCTGGCGTTACAGGGCTACAACGTGGCACCCTCGGGCAACGTCACGATTATTGATGAACCGAATTCGATCATCGTCACCCTGTTCGCCGAGGGCAAGATTGCCGGCGCATGGGTTCCGGAACCGTACGGCGAGGTCCTCATGCAGCAGTTTGGCGGAAAGCTGTTTCTTGACGAAAGAAGCCTATGGCCGAGCGGTAGTTTCTCGACGGCCGAACTGGTAGTCAGAACCCAGTTCCTCGACCAGCACCCGGATGTCGTCAGGGACATAGTCTCCGCTGATGTCAACGAGACGATCTGGATCAACAACCACCTCTCACAGGCCGAGACCGACCTGAACGATACGCTGGTCGCCATTACTGGGCAGGGGTACAGTCAGGGCATCCTGAATGCGTCGTTCTCCAGACTTTCCTTCACCTTCGACCCGCTCGAGTCCTCCGTGCTCGTGCAGGCAGAGCACGCGTACGTGCTAAATGACCTGGTGCAGTATAATCCGGAGTTCATAGCCGGAATATACGACCTGTCAATTCTGAACAGCGTGCTGACTGCTGAAGGCCTGCCGCCCGTCCAGTAGGTCTCGACAGTTGGTCGAGACGGACGCTTTTGAGCCTGTGGGAATACGCGGATTTGCAGGAATACGTTCGGTCATGAACCTGCGGGAATACATGCGTTCCATTGAGACGAAGAGCATACTGCGAATAAGCAAGCTCGAAAAGTCCTTTCAGAACACCAAGGGCAACGGTCGTGAGAATCTTCTCGTCCTCCATGACATCAATTTGGACGTAGGAGAGGGAGAATTCGTCACCGTCATCGGGCCGTCGGGATGCGGGAAGAGCACACTTCTCAACATAATCGCCGGTCTCGAAGGGTACGATTCAGGCGAGGTGATTGTCACAGGCCACAGGGTTGCCTCCTCGGGGTCGGACATCGTCATGATCTTCCAGGAAGACGCCCTATTCCCTTGGCTAAACGTGAGAGAGAACATCGAGTTTGGTTTGAAGCAGAGTGGTCTTCCGAAAGAAGAGCGTCGGAAGACTGCGGAACAATACATCGAGATGGTCGGGTTGACTCCTTTCGCGAACTCATTCATGCATCAGCTCTCGGGAGGGATGAAGCAAAGAGTGGCCATCGCTAGAGGCCTAGCTCTCAACCCGAGAATCCTGCTGATGGATGAGCCCTTCGGCGCGCTGGACGCAACGAACAGAGAAATCCTTCAGAGGCAGATACAAGAAATCCATGCTCAAACTAAGAAGACAATAATCTTCGTGACACATGACGTCCGAGAAGCTGTCTGTCTGGGCGACAGGGTTGTCGTGTTCACTCATGCTCCGGCGCAGATCAGGAGGCAATTCGTCATCGACCTCCTGAGACCGCGAAGGTCGGAAGATCCTGCGCTTCGGGGTCTGACAAATGCCGTTCTGAGGGAGCTGAAGGGGGAGAGAGAATTTGCAGAAAGCGAGTCCTGAAACGTCGCAGGGTAAGGACGCCAGGCAGAATAGTCGAGTCGACGTTACCGGTTTAATCGACATTGTCATCGGCTTGGCCGTCATCGTCGGCGCTTGGCAGGCCTTTGTCTGGCTCGATTCGCGGTACCTCTGGCTCGGGCCCTATTCGCAGATCCTCTTCCCCTCTCCGATGACAACACTTGACACCTTTGGGAGGCTGATTAGGACGGGAATGCTGCCGATCGCGGTCTACACGACTGGTTACCGTCTGGTAGCCGGCTTCGCTCTAGCGATGCTTCTGGGCGTGATAGTAGGCATAGTGATGGTGAAATTCAGGCGATTTGGCAAGACGATGGCGTCCTTCGCTTTGGGTCTGCAGTCTTTTCCTTCGATTGCATGGGTCCCGTTCGCAATACTGATCATTGGACTGAGCGATTATGGTGTCCTCTTCGTCATGGTCATGAGCTCCGTATTCTCCGTCATGCTGTCGACCTACTCCGGGTTAAGGAACATCCCGCCGATTTACATGAAGGCGGCGAGGAGCATGGGCGCCAGAAGATTCTCGCTTCTCCGTGGGGTGATGATTCCTGCTGCGACGCCCTCGCTCATCACTGGAATGAGGCAGGCCTGGTCTTTCTCGTGGCATGCCGTGATTGGAGCGGAGGTGGTGATGATTTCTGCCGGCGGATTGGGCGGGATACTCTACTTTGGAGAAGAATTCATCAGGATGGACCAGGTCCTCGCGTGTATGATTACGATTTTCGTCATAGGCTTCGCGGTCGACAGATTGATTTTCTTTAGGCTAGAGCAGCGGGTGCGTTCCAAATGGGGCTTGACGTCTTGAGCTCCCCGACCTGACCTGCGCGCCCTGACCCCTGACAAACAAACAAACATACCCTGCGATGCCCGGAGGAGGTGTTCACACCCATCAGAAGGTCTTTGACAAGCATCGCCGTCCATGGGGGGCCCACGCTCTCGATATTGTTCGCTACCGGACAGGCACCGCACTCCAGTAAGACTTGATTAGTCCAGTCTCGCGATTGATTGGAGGCAGACTTGACGTCGAAGGATTCTGAGACTCATGAAGTCAGGCTGACGCACGATCAGAAGGAGGCCTTGGACGCCGTTCGCAGGAGAGGAGGGATAGGCGACGACCCCGCAACTGGAGCAGGACCTTGCCAAGCGATCAGATATGCTGATGAAATCGGCTGCCAGCCCAGGTCCGCTCCTATTCGTGAAGGTAATCCTGAAGATTTCGAGGTCCTTCGTCTCTATCATGGTAAAGGGTCCTCGGTCGTAAGGAATGGCTTTTGGCCATGAGTGGTGTTCGACACCCTCCAATCGAGAAGGGGGAACGGACGAAGTGAGCACGGCCGCCAGGCCCTACGTCGGGGCCTTCCTCGAGGATAGCCTGGGCCTGGTCCACAACAGCCTGGACCCTGCCTCTATCCCCTCTGAGATGGTCGATGGTCTGGCCGCAGCCGTTCGCGGTTCCCCAGAATCTGCCGCTACGGCGCCCGTGTTGGAGGGCGCCATCAATCGCTTCCTCGCCGATGTTGAGGCCGATGCAATCGACCGTTCGGGATTCTTTGTTCGCAAGGCCCGATGGCCACAGAACGCCCAGTTCGCTGTCTGCATCACGCACGATGTTCAACAACATCCGCAGACCGATGACTCACCTGCTCAGACGCGCAAACCGCTTTTCCTTCTTGGACATCGTGCTTGCCTTGCTAGGGTTAAAGTCATTGTACAACAACATCGACTTGATAGCCGAACTTGAGGGCAAACAAGGTCTCAGGTCGAGCTTCTACTTCCTGTCAAAGAACTACGACCTGAATTCGCTGGCTCGCACCGCCCGTCGTCTGGCCGGGTCGGGATGGGAAGTGGGGCTCCATGGCGACTTCGGGACGCACGATTCAGCAGGGGCGATGGAGGAGGCCGTCGCAAGGTTGAGTTCCGCCTTCGGGAGCCGACCGGTCGGCCTGAGGGAGCACTACCTTCAGTTCGACTACGGCAAGACGTGGGAAATCGCGCAGTCGGCCGGGTTCATCTACGACAGCACGGTCGGGAACAGGGACCGCCTGGGGTTCAGGCTCGGCCTCTGCACGCCATTCCATCCCCCGGATTCGGATTGGAGGCAGATGAAGATGGTCGAGCTCCCCCTCGTGCTGATGGACACAACGCTCTGGGGGTATCTGAGAAGGAGCGAGAGTGAGGGAGAGCAGGATTTTCTGAGCCTCCTGGACAGGGTGATTGAAGTCAACGGCCTTATGACCCTCCTCTGGCATCAGGAGTCCGTGAGGATGAAAGGGGGAAGGATATACCCGCGTCTCCTGGCCGTACTCGCAGGCCGGGACTGCTATGTTGCTACGGGAGAGATGATGACGCGTTGGTGGATCAAACGGGGTCATCCGTTGGTCGCTGACGGTGCGACCATCAGGATGGATGACGCGCCTGATGGGATGGTGCTAACCTTCAAGATTAAGGAGGAGAAGGCCCTCGTGGTCGAGGGCGGGATACTGAGTACGAGCGCAGCCGGTCAGATTGCGACAGCTTTGGGGGGCCCCCTAAGGGTCAGGGTTGGTTAGCGTGTCAAAGAAGCGTGTGCTCGTGACTGGGGCTGGCGGGATTGCAGGGGTGAACTTCGTACGTGCTCTACGGGCCTCGGAGGCGGGGTACTGGATAGCTGGAACCGACTACGACAAGTACTATATCGAACTTCCGGACCTCGATTCCAGGTACCCGACGCCCCGACATGACTCGCCCGACTTCGTCCAGATAGTGGCCGGCATAGCAAAGAAGGAGAAGGTCGACTTTCTCCACCCTCAGCCTTCCACGGAGGCCCTTGTGCTCGCCAAGGCCAGGGACCAGATTCCCGTCCCACTCCTGCTGCCGAGACCCGAGGTTATGGAGATGGGGCAGGACAAGTTGCTGACGAATGTGCGAATCGGGCAGGCGGGCGTCCCTGTCGCAGGCACCATAGCGTTGGAAGAGCTAGATGACGTAGCGGAGGCTTTTTCCACCTTCCAGGCGCCCCTCTGGGTGAGGGCCCGACATGGGGCCGGCGGGAGGTTCAGTCTGCCGTGTACGTCTAAAGAGGAGGCGCTTCACTGGATTGCCATCTGGACGGGCAGAGGGACCCCGCTCGGCGAGTTCATCATCCAGGAGTACCTCCCCGGCAGGAACATCGCCATGGACACAGTGTGGCGCGACGACAGACTAGTGACGTCTTACTGCCGGGAGAGGATAGAATACCCATTCAAGCATGTTTCGCCCTCTGGTATCACCGGGACGCCCTCAGTCGCGAGGATCGTCCAGGACGACACGATCAATGAGGTCGGAGAGAGGTCAGTCAGGGCTCTTGATCCGCGACCGAACGGCGTCTACTCGATTGACATCAAGGAAGACTCCCGGGGACGCCCCTGCGTAACCGAAGTCGACGCGGGCAAATTCCATACGACGATGCCCCTGTGGGGGTACGTCGCAGTCAAACACTTCCATCTCCCTTGGTACTCAAACTTTGCCGACCTCTACGTCAGGCTGGGCCTCGGTGAGGAACCGCCGGGAGATGCTCCTCAGCACGACCTCTTGCCTACGGGCTACTACATGATTAGGAACATCGATTCGGGTGTTCTTCTCTGGAGAGAGGATGGATGGAAAGAAAGGGTCCTGTGAGCCTCAAAGACTACGCCGCTTACATCTTCGACTTGGACGGCACCCTGTTCGCGATTCCGGTAGACTGGCTCAAGGTGCGCGAGGAGCTAAGCAAGATGGCCGGGGCCTCGATCGGGAATACGCCCATATTCCTCAAGGTGGAGCAGCTCATCTCCGTCCGTCCGTCCATTAGAGGAACTCTCTTCGCGATGCTCGACCTGCACGAGTTGAAGGCAGTGGCAGCGGCTACTCCGGTGAGCGGGGCCTTCGAACTCCTTTCCCGCCTTTCGAAGGTTGCCAAGTTGGGCTTGGTAACCATGCAGGGGTTGACAGCATGCGACAAGATACTGGGCAGACACCATCTTGGGGACCTGTTCGACGTCTTGGTGACCAGGGAGGACTCCCTTGACAGGGCCGTGCAACTTCGAATCGCGCTGCAATCGCTGTCATCATCACCCAAGGACACGCTCTTCACCGGGGACAGGCTCAATGACGTCGTGTGTGGAAGGAGAGCGGGTGTTGACACGGCGTTGGTCGGGAAAGACCCGCCGGAGGGCACAAGACCCGATTACGTCTTCCAGACTCTTGCTATGCTCAAGGACAGCATGGTGTGAGATGAAACGGTTCCCGAGGGCTTATAGTTCTCGTGGAGCGCTGGGGGCTTGCAAGTGACTTCGCTTTAGAAGCGTGTTGGCCATGGTCCTGAACTTCGGTTCCACCGCATATAGGAGGCCGAAGTAGACGGCCGCTCCTAGCGCGACCACAGCGCAGAGTTCGAGCCCGTAGACAAGGGTACCTGCGCTTGAGACGAGGACCACTCTAGAAAGCAAATCTATTACGAACCCCATCACGACTGCCGCCCCCAAGTAGTAGGGCACCCTCGTCCCCCCCCGGATGAGCTTGGCCGAGCGGCTGGCACGTCTGCCCTTGATGATGAGGAAGATGACCGTCGTGCAGAGCTGGACCGCGGCCCACAGCGCTACGGCGACCGAGTTCCCCAGCCCATTGGAGAAGGCGAATGACAACACGGCGAACATGCCAGCGAGATACACGAGGGCTGCGCACATGTTGACAAGCGGCACGTAAAGCAGGTTGCTTCTTACGAGGCTCTTGAAGCCTTTCTCGCTCCCCACATCCACCTTCTCGGTTCCCAATAGGGTCCTGTTGACTGTGAGGGAGACCGCTTGGAAGAGAAACATGACTGAGAGGATCGAAAGCCCGAGACTGCCTGCCATGTACTTCGCACCGAACACATACAGAATCGAATGGGCCAGGACTATCCCCCCCACGGCCATCGGTATGCTGAAGAGGAGCAAGAACTCTATGGTAATCGCGGGCAGGTTCTCGTCCCCTCCCCGCAGCAGAAGGGGATACAGGGAATAGGCGAGAAAGGACGAGTAGCCGACAATCGAAGCAACGGTGAAGGCAGGCTGGTAGACACCTGCAATCGCCGTTCCGAAGCCCAGGGAGGCTATGTAGGTGTCTGCGACTAAGAAGAGCGGAGGAAGGGAGTTGACGGCGGGAAGCCAGGATAGTCTGATCCACCGCTTGGCGACTGACAGCTGTAGCTGCTCTCTTGTCGCCCCCCTCACTAGGTAGGCGCCGGAGGTGGAGGTGATGAGGTATGAGACCAAGAGGGCGAGGATGACGCCCTCGACGCCAAGCCTGTACACGTACAGCGCCACGTAGGCGACTGCAATCTTGACCGGCTCTGAAACGAAGAGCTGGTAGCCGGAGACGGCCGGCCTGTAACCCACCACGATTGACGTGGTGACTGTGTTGCAGTAACTTAGTGGGACAAGAAGGCTCCCAAGCAGGAAGGGAAGGAACGAAGCGGACAGACTCGAGCGGGTCAAGACGGAGATGAGGAAGTACACCAAGAGCCCGAACCCGCTCATCAAGATACCTGAGGCAAACGCCGTCCTGCCGACCAGTCTTCCCCTCGCGATGTCCCGCGTGGCCCAGTAGGCCACGATCCCCACTGGATATGACGAGAACGCAACGAGGTTGACGATGACTTCCCAAAGGCCGAGCTGGGCTGGGAGGAGCCATCTTGCGGCCATAATCAGG
This sequence comes from uncultured archaeon, assembly GCA_963796355.1. GTDB lineage: Archaea > Thermoproteota > Nitrososphaeria > Nitrososphaerales > Gagatemarchaeaceae > UBA183. The sequence goes on along the minus strand of CAWCLD010000002.1, from coordinate 721,425 downwards.
AACAGTATGCCAGTGAACGCGCTGAAGATATTCGCCCCGTATACAATCAGACCTGTTGAACGCAGTCGGATTCTGCTGGTCATAGTCTCAATCCGCTGGTCTGTGCTCTCACACTCTCACTTGGCCCATCGTACGTTGAGAGTGGAGAATGGTGGGATTCGAGACCACGTCCATCTCAGGTTCGAGGTCCGTGTTCTTAAGCTGGTACATGGGTTCATCTAGTCCAGGTCGTGCTTCCTTATCCGTAGCTACATCAGACTGCATGAAGGTCTGGATGGCAAGACCCCCCCGCAAAGGTCACGGGAATAGTGATTAAAGGCGAGGGCAAGTGGAAAACGTCAATACGGAACGCCGCCAAGAAGAATTAACTATTCTGCAGGCATAGGTATATCGTGGAACAAAGCCTGAAAGGCCGAATTGTGGATGTCAACAAGAGAATCGCCGCTGAGTTTCCTATTCGACAGAGAAATCTTCTAAGGAAACTAGTTTATCGTAGACAAAACTGGATTTACAGGAATCTCAAGGCTTCGTTCATGTTCATGTTCGTTTGGCCTCTCACCAAGAACAAGGCCCTTGTTGACTTGTCGACTTTTGAGCAGATGATCTACTCCCAAAATGGCGAAGACGGAATCCTGAAAGCCATCTTCAAGAAAATAGGTACGACTGGCAAGTTTTGCGTTGAGTTTGGCGTAGGTGACGGAACTACTTGTAATACGCGTTACTTGATCGAAAGGGAAGAGTGGAAGTCTCTGCAGATGGATATGGACAGTAAGGCTCCTGTCTCAGTGAGAAGAGAGTTCATCACTGCGGAGAACATCAACGACCTCTTCAGAAAGTACGGTGTGCCAAGGGAGTTTGACCTCCTTTCCATTGACATAGACTATAACACGTACTGGGTTTGGAAAGCTATCGAGGGGTTCTTCCCTCGAGTGGTCGTGATCGAGTACAATGGGAATATTCCACCAACTCAAAATATCGTAGTACCCTATGACCCAAATGTGACTTGGGATGGGGCGAGCTACTACCATGGCTCAAGCCTCTTGGCTCTGGTTAACCTAGGAAACTTCAGGGGGTATTCTCTTGTGGCCTGCGATAGTAATGGAATCAATGCCTTCTTCGTGAGAAATGACTTGGTCAAGGGACGATTCGTGATCAGAGACATGGAGAAGATCTATAGACCAATATGGCGCAAGCAGAGGCCAAGCCCTAAGGAGTGGACAACAGACATTCTTCGGCCTAGGGTTTGAGCGTTGCCGACCAACTCTTCACAGCCCTTTGAGAAACCCAGATCAACCGGAGATTTTACCTAACCACAGAGCCGCGTAGCGGAAGGTATTTCAGCGGCCAGCGCCCGCTACATTTTCTCTGCGAACCAAAGCCGCACCCATTAGTATCGTTTGATTGCGTTAGACTTACGAGCCCGTAGTCCTTACAGTCTCTTCCCGCTCTGCGCTTTCCAACGAGTCTAGCGAAAATTGAGCGTAATATCTGGCCGCGATGGAACGTTGGGAAAGTCGAGTCCTGCAACGGGTAGATGATTGCGGAATGTTCCGGTCGTTGGAAAACGTTTGTTGACGAAAGTGATTTCAAGTGCGTCAGGGAGACCATCAGCAGCGATTCCCCCGTAGTTGTTACCATGAACATGCACGATGTTGAAGTGATTAAGAATGTCCCTGACGTGAATCTCGAAGATCGAACGTAAGTGCCGTGTACCATGGAGTTCAATCATCATCAAGTCTATTCGGCTAGAATGCTTCAGTATGTCTGGGATGATACGATACTCCGCACCGTCAATGTCCATTTTCAAAAGGAGATGATGGGCGTTTGGGAGACGATGGAGTATGGTTTCTATCATAACATCGTTCCGATTGCGGTCAAAGTCCCAAACGCGTTCACGGAAATGAACACGCTTTCCGGAGAAGAACCTCCTATAATCCAAGTAAGTTCTGAGCCTTGCCGACAGATCCATACGAGAAGTTCTACCAGCGAGGAACCCAATCATTCCCTTACAGAAGTTCAAAAGGTATACTTCGCTCCCTACAGTGTGGTCGTAAGCGTGAATCGTGAGATGGCTTAGACCAGAGATGCCCGCCACCGACTTCTCCATTGACCAATCCCACCCAACACCAAACGATAATACTGCGTCTACTCCTCTGACAACAGATGATGGAAGCACATAGCCACCATCTCCTTTCTTCCCAAAACGAATCAGGCCGTCCATTACGTAAGGATTTAGAAACGAAAGATGTGGGGGGATGACGGAGACCTCGGTCGCCATTGCTGTGTTCGAGTTGTCGGATGCATGATAGATATAGTTATCCAGTGTGGAACTCGTTTCTCTTTTCTAGAGCCCACCAAATAGATTGGAGAAGTGAATTCTCCGGCCGCAGAGTGTAGTCCATCGCGAATCCAATCTCAATCAACAGTCTTTCAACTAAATCCTCGAACGCGTGGCCCCCCAAACTTGTCGAGACCGAAAGACACAGCTCTGGGTTCTCGGCGGGCGCTATTTGCGTGCCCACTATCAGATTCGGAAGAACCTCTTTCAGGTTCATCACCGTGGCTCGACTGGACAATTAGCTCTAGTCTCTCACATATTCCCACGCCAATTCTCAAGTTCCTGGAGTCGCGACTAGGGTCTTCTGCCTCTAAGGACCCAAGCAGCTAGTCCAGCTACTATCAATATCACAATTGCGGTGACGCCCAGAGAACCGTAAGCGAATGTGGACGCGGTGGTGGTCGAGAGGCTGGTGATGGTCGTTGTCGCCGTAGTCGTAGTAGGCTGGGTAGTGGTCTCCGTCTGAGTCGTGGATTGAACGATGGTCGTTGGCTCTGTCACTGTTCTGGTTGTCGTCACGGTTACGGTTGTCGTTGTAGTTGTTGCCGGCACCGCCCCTGCGCTGACTATGGCGTCCCCAAGTGTGTATTGACAGCATGTTCCGGTCATCGTGAATGCAACTGAATAGGTTGTTGCTGATGATGTTATTGCGTATTCGGACTCTCCGATTGAACAGTAAGTAGGACAAGACTGGTCACTTGTAGCATAATACTCGTCAGTCGTCTTTATGGATGTGAAACCCAAACCAGCAGATATTGTAGGAATTCCAACTTCGGCTTCAGACATTGCGAAGCCATATATGAAATCGTTTGCGTTTGTCGTGGTCAGCGAACAAGTATGAGCGTTGTTGAGGAAGCTTCCAGCCTGCGCTCCGCAGAACGCACTTCCTGATGTACTCGTATCGAATGGTGAAGCAGTGTTCGCACCTGATACTGCAAAAGCAACGCAACCTAACGAATATGGCGACGACAGGAGATTGCACGTTATGGTAATCGAGCCTGAGCCAGACCAAATAGCGTAGTACTCTACGGTACGGGGGTATGTGTTCGGGCTTCTCTGCGTGAAGGTCACAGCCGGGGATGTAGGCGTCCCAAGGCAGACTCCACCGCATGGGGTAGCCTGCATGGATTGCTCCTCAACCACTATGACGTCGTTTGCGTATGTTGTAAAGAACGACAAAGTGCAAGATGAGCCTGGTGACGCGCCCGTATCACAGGTTCCAGAACCATCGAGGCCAAATGTCGTTGCCAGAGCTTGAGGTGCGGGGGAGAGTCAGGATGATTGCTGCAGATAGAGCAGAGACTAAGAGGAAAGGCATAATGAAGAAAGAAATTGCTCTTTTGTTCAAGACCGACTTGGCCAAACTTGAATGAGTGAACGGTCCAATATAAGGCCTCAGTATGAGGCAAAGATCCCACAGTCCACAGTCGCAACCATGCGGTATGGCTTGGGGATTGAGTTCTGTCAACCGACTTTTCACAGCCCTTTGAGAAACCCAGATCAACCGGAGATTTTACCTAACCACAGAGCCGCGTAGCGGAAGGTATTTCAGCGGCCAGCGCCCGCCGCAAGGCTTCCGCGAACCAAATGATCGCTTTTGAGGCTTAAACCAGATCAGTCGGCTCATGCAGGCCGGCGGAGGGGTAGTTCTTCCCGTGGCCAAGTGACGCTCCATTCCGTTTACAGGGCAGAAACGTGATGCCTACCTACGAAACGGTCACGATAGCGAGGAACGAGGCATCTAACATCGGCCACACTCTGGCATCGCTGGTCGCCCAATCTCTGAAACCCTCGAAGATGATAGTGGTTGACGACGGTTCTGTTGATGACACCGCCAGGGTTGCTGCTGAGTTCGGATGCGTGGTGGTTCGGCTCCCCTACCACTCACAGAGCTATCTGGGCCGCCCCGAGCTGGCTTTGGTGATAAACGCAGGCTTGCGGAGAGTATCGGAGAACGCGGACTACGTGGTCATAGTGGATGCAGACAACCCGCTACCCGCGGAGTACGTGGCGGACCTGACGGGTAAGATGGAGGAGGACTATCTCGTGGTCGCGGCCAGTGGGATGATCGTCGGGGAACCGGTGGACCTTGAGATGCCCCGTAACTCCGGTTTCGTGGTTAGGGCCGAGGCCTGGCGGAAGCTGAACGGAATGCGCTACCCCCTCATGTATGGCTACGAGAGCTGGCTCAGGTTCAAGTTCATCCAGACAGGGTCGAAGGCGAAGGTCTACCCGGAGATCAGGTCACGAGTCCGCAGAAGGACCAAGCTGAAAGGTGTCTACGACGGACGGGCGATGTATGTACTCGGATACGGCTTGGCATATGCCTCGGGCAGGGTGGCCGTCAACATGCCGAGACAGCCGCTGAACTCAATCATGGCTCTCGCAGGCTACCTGTCCCATGGCGACTTGGAAAGGTCGGACATCGCAGAGTGGGTCAGAGGCAGGCAGAGGGCACAGCTCGCCCACAAGATTCATCAAAGGTTCGCAAGAGTGCTCTAAACGGGTCGGAGGGACCGGGTCCTCAAGGGCCCGTCTGAGGACCTGAGGCCGCGCATGATCGCCCGGTGGAGGGACTGGTTGGCTGACGCAACGATGCTGAACCTGTTCTCGAGGCTGAACATGGGGGCCGACCGCAGTTCATCAGTCAAGGAGATGGCTGCTCCAGCCTCCCTCGCTATCAGGTATCCTCCGGCGATGTCAGTGATTCTCATCCGCCCCCTGACGTCGATGAAGGCGTCGATCTTCCCCTCGGCCAGCAGACACAGTTCAAGCGCGTTCGCTCCGTAGTGGACTATCCGCCTGGCACCAGCAAGGAGGGGGACGAGCCCTGCAATCACCGTTCCAGAAGTTCCGCTCATGTCGATGTCCAGAACCGATTTCCTCAGCTCGTCTCCTTTCGTCGTGTAGATCCTCTTCCCGTTCTTTGATGCTCCCTCACCTCTCGCCGCGAGGTAGACGTCTCCGTTCACTAGGTTCCTGACCATGGCGAAGCGGATTCCTCTTAGGCCTTGCCCCTCCACGATTGCCACCGATGTGCAGTAGAACGGGAGGCCTCTCTCAAAGTTCGAAGACCCGTCGAGGGGGTCGATGACAGCGAGCGTCCGGCTTCTGCGGTCACCGATGTTTCCTGCTTCTTCGCTCAGTAGCTTCATCCCTCCGACTCGCAGGAGCGCCATTGACAGCTCCTCCTCGGCCTTCATGTCCGCGAGCAGGGTCACATCACCCGAGGCTCCCTTTCCGACTGTGAGCCCGCGGTCGCTTCCAATGGCCACTACCGAGACGGACTTCTGCACCTTCTTGGTCGCCTCGGCAAGCAACCTCTTCCAAGAGACGTCCTTGGTATTCACCCGCTGGCCACGCCTCTCTTCTTCATGGCCCCGAGGGCTATGGCGAGCGTCCGCTCGGCATCGGAATCCATGTGAACCTTCTCCACGTTCATCTCGTTCATCTCTTCGTGAATCTCGGCCAGCGCAGAGTAGTACCTGGCTCTGAAGAACTCCGTCGGGTTCCTGTCTCTTTCGTTCTTCCCGACCTGTCTGTCGTCGATCGTTTCAGGCCCTGCGTCGAGAAGGACGTAAAGGTCGGGCCTCATCATTGGGATGGCAAGGACTTCTTTGCACAGGGCAAGCATGGCTGGATAAGCCGTACTCTTCTTTAGCTCGAACCTGATTCTTGCGTAAGCGAGGTCTGAGAGGAGGTACCCCTCCGAGACCAAGGCCCTCTTCCCCCTCAGCCTGGAAATAGTGGAAGTGTAAGTCAGCGTGGCCCCGAGGAGGCTGTAGTCAGAGTAGGTGTCGCCCCTATCAGCGACGGGGACATGGTCGGGCAGAGCATGGGCGGACTCTTGGAGCCTGAGCCAGCCACGCCTCTCCAGATGTCGGGCCAGGGTCGTCTTGCCGGTTCCGGAGAATCCCTCAAGGACGACGAATGCCATGCGACCGCACTGTCCGAGTCAATCGGCATTTAACCTCGCCAGGCGAGGCTGTCAGGGCAGCGAAAGCAACGTTGCATGGCTGAATATCAGGAGATATGCTAGACACGCAAGGTACCCGATTCCCAGGTATGCCACCGTCGGGACGCCGTACTTCACCTCTACCATGGATCCGGGCTTCTGTTTCGCTTCGACCTCGTCCCTCGCGACGTTGACGTCGCTATCCACCTTCTCCCTGACCCCATCTATGATGACCGCCTCGGGTATCCACTTCTGCTCCTTCAGGAACCTCTCAATCGGGATGGTCTTCGTTCCCCAGGCGTTCCCAACAACGCCCTCATAGCCGATGTGCCCCAGGGCGACCACTGCTCCGGCGATGAAAGGAAAGATCGGCGATAGCTGGTAGGGGTCTGCCGCAAAGAAGATGAGCGCGATCGAGTCGGCCTGTCCGACCACACCAAGGTATGCGAACAGGATCGCGATCCCCCCGATCAGCCCGAGCCAAATCAGCTGAACTTCGAGGTCAGGGAACATGGAGTAGATGATGTATGCAGTCCCAACCAGCGCCGGAATCCAGACGATGTCGCTCACCACCCGCTCCTTGACGTCCTGGTACGAAGCCACGGCGAAGGAAACCCCGATCAGAAGCTGCGCGAACAACCGCGCTTCGGACTTCAGGGCCACATATAAGCGCCAGTCAGGGACGTCAAACTAGGTTAGGTCTCGTCGACCTTCAGCTTCTGCGTCGAAAAGATCGCCTCGACCTTCTCGATTGTGTCTATGTCTGCGACCGACTTGTCAGCCCTGACCCTCCTGATCCTGGGGAAGCGAAGTGCATACCCGCTGTCATGCCTAGGGCTCTTCTGGACGCTGTCGAACGCAACCTCGACGACGACCACAGGCCTGACTCTCATCCTGTAGCCGTGGTCCTCCACTGTCAGCTCCTTCATGCGGTCTGTCATTTCCAGTATCTCCGCGTCGGTCAGGCCGCTGTACGCCTTGCCGATCGTCTTCAGCGCGCCGCCGTCCCTGACGGCGAAGGTGTAGTCAGAGATTACTCCCGCCCTCCTGCCATGCCCATACTCCGCCGCGACTATCACAGCGTCAATCGTGTCAAGCTCCTCCTTCAGCTTCACCCAGCCCGAGCCCCTCTTCCCCATCGTGTAGGGGCTTCCGGGGTCCTTCAAGACCAACCCCTCGTACCCGAGCTCCCTGCTCCGCCGGAATACCGCCTGGATCTCTGCGGCATTGCGTACAACCTCGGAATGGGCGAGGATGCCCACCTTCTTCATCACGGCGCTGAGTTCGATCCTGCGCTCCGTAAGGGCAAGGCCGACCTTCTCCTCGCCCTCCCTGTAGAGGATGTCGAATACGAAGTATGTGACCGGCACCTTTTTGGTAGCGTCCTCGAACCGGTCCATCCTCCTGAGCCTCCTCTGGAGCAGCTGAAACGGGAGGGGGTGCCCTCCGGAGAAGGGGACGACTTCGCCGTCGAGTATGATGTCATCTTCGGCCCTGCTAACTGAGGCCGCAACCTCAGGAAAGCTCGCCGTGATGTCTTCGAGCCTCCGCGAGTAGAGCCTCACCTCGTCGCCCCGCTTGTGGGCCTGAACCCTGATCCCGTCGTACTTGTATTCCGCGTAGACTTCTTTCCCGAAGTGCGCGGCGACATCAGAGGGGGTGGCCATCGGCTCCGCCAGCATGAAGTTGACTGGCTTGAATGGGGCCATCTTGAGCCGCCCGACCTCTCCTCTCGCCGCGGCCCCCGCCAGCAGGCCGAGGTCGCCGGCGACCATGTGCGCCCGGGCCACCTCCTCCTTGGTGACCGAGTACGCCCGAGAGATCGCCTCCTCCATCAGCCCGGAGACCAGGCCTGTTCGCATCTCTCCAGTCAGGACCTTGACGACATACTTTCCTTCGACGGGCGTTGCCCTGAGGATCAGGGACCTTACCAGTGCTCTTCTCGTGGCCGACGAACCCTTTCCCTTCGTTGACCGAAGCTTCCCAAAGGTCTCTTCGAGGTCGTGCAGCGTCAGCGGTTCCTGGAAGAGGGTCTGCTCTTTCTTGTTTGCGAGGAGCTCCTCGGCGACTTCGCCTAGGTCGCCGTGCCTCAGATAGGCCTTTGAGACCTGTTCGCTCCCGGCCCCGGTTATTTCCTTGATTGCGTCGAGCAGAGCCGAAAACCCTACTTGGACTTCGTTCTTGCTCCCTCTTTCGGAGGACCTTCCTGTTGACACCCGGGCTGCCGTCTCTGCGTCTTTAGGCTGCAGGCCCGAGAGGTAGGCAGCGAGAATGCTGACCTTCTCGTTCTTGCTGCGGGTCGATCTTACGTCTTCGAGAGCCTTTGCCAGGCCCAAGAAGGGGACGCTCTGCCTCATTTCCCAATCTGGGCGGTCATCACAAGGGCGCCTTCGCCGTCCCTGTAGTACGCTTCCAGTCGCCCTGTGACCTTGAATCCGAGCTTCTGATACAGCGCAATCGCCTGGGCGTTGGAGACTCGTACCTCGAGATAGCATTCGGTCGCCGACTTCTTCACCATCTCTTCGTGCGACGCGAGGACTAGGCTTGTCCCGATTCCCTTGCCGCGATGCTCCTCATCCACTGCCACCGAGACCACGTGTCCCTTCCGCGCGAGTCCCAGTCGCTTCAACTGGGAGAAGCCGTATTCCACCCGGCACATAATGTATCCAACCAGGACGTCGTGTAGCTCTGCGACCAGGAATGTCTCGGGGAATTCCGATAGTATCTCGTAATAGAAGTAGTCAGAGTAGTGCTCAGGGAGAGTCTTCATGTTGATCTCGATGACCGAGGGGATGTCCTCCCTGTCGCAACGGCGTATCTCATAGTCACCGAGCTTCGCCACGACGGCTTTCTGCAAACCCGCCGTTGCGCTGACCCCGCTGATGGTTAAGTCTTGCTGAATCCAGAAGAATTCCTTTTACTCTCATCAAATGAACCTGTCTTACCTGTACAGACAGGCATTCTTCCGCACTTCCCGTCAACTTAGTTGCTTTTGCTTAGCGAATGTCAACCAGCGGAAGGCTCCTGAAGGTCAAGGAAGCGGCCTTGCTGCTCAACGCGCGCGCTACAGTTCAGGTGGGCGCCCCAACGACAGGAATCGGCCGGACTGCTCCGGGATAGCTATTTCAAGGTGCCCTGAGAAGACTTCAACATGGCGGAGACGAAGGAGATATCGAACTTCGAAGAGCTACGTAAGCTTCGGCTAGCTGACGACGGCTACTTCGTGATTACCGACACCGCCCGCCCTGCGATTGTCCACAGGGTGAACGCGAAGTGCATCAACGTCGACAGTTTCAACGTCAAGGTCGGCCTCAACAAGGGCAAGCAAGGGGGCTACTTCTGGGTCGACAGTCTCGCGACTGCCGCCCACGTGTACGGGGCGAAGCGCTGCAAGGTCTGCAAGCCCGAGCTGTTCCTGGTCCCTCCTTCGACCTTCGACCGTTAGTGCTGTTCGGAGGCGAGAGGCCGGGGCGTACTACTTGGTAGGATAGGCGTTCTTGAATGTAGGTTAACAGAATCCAGTTGACGAGCACTACTAGTTGAAGCGCGCGCCCTTACGAGCTGTGCGACAGCTTTCTCTCGATACTCACGACTGGAAGGAGGCAGGTGGCCAAGCCATGAGCGACGAGAAGGAAGCGGTCCACGCTCGCGCTAGGCATTATGTTCTCGAGCTGATGCCCAAAGACAGTAGCGGTGACATCTCCCACGCGGGCGCGGCGCGCGTGCAGTAAGAGGCGGATTATTTGCCATGTCCAATTCCTTATTATCGGACACGGGAATGGTCGCCCAGTTGACGGCGCATCCCATCGACTTGGACGCTTCCGTCCGCTCGAAGTTCACGGTCAAGGATAGCTTCCAACTCCCGGACGGAGAGATGGAGTTCAGCGTCGTTTACGACCTTGACTCTAAGACGAAGTTCGTCGAACTCTGCCGAGAGCTCGCGGCATCTGGATTCACTCCGAGGCTCGTGGGAAGCGAGGGGGACGCCCTCCTTTTCGTACGGAAGGCACAGACGGTTGGAAAGCGGGGGTCGAGGATTCCAGTGGTCCTCAACCTTCTCACCGTGGGGTCGATCGTCGTCTTCGGACTGTTCTTGGGGGTCATCTATCAGCAGTATTCCCCGTCCATACCTGAGAGCGTCGTCATCCTCGTGTACGGGGGTGCGGTCATCGCGGTGGTGGCCGTCCATGAATTCGGACACGTGTACGTCTCGCGCAGGAAGGGCGAGGCGCCTCCAGCCCCCTATCTTCTGCCCGGGATCCCCGGCGTCACCGCGGCTCTCCCGACGCTCGGGATCATCTCACGCCAGAGAGGGCCCGCCGTCAACAGAGACAGGTTCTTCGACGTCATCCTCGCTGGCCCGCTCCTGGGCCTCGCCTTCGCACTGGCGCTGTACGTCCTCGGAGCTCTGTTGAGCGTCCAGTCGGCGGTGCCGCTGCAGAGCTGCCAGCATGGCAACGGCACAGCGACGCTCTGCCCCAGCATCATCCAGCTCAGCTTGGACGTGGTCGTTGGACCCCTCTTGCCGCATGTCGCCCCTGGCTACTCCGCCCTCTCTCCCCTGATGGATGGAGCCACTGTGGGGCTGATCCTGACGTTCGTCGGCCTGCTCCCCATTACCTCCTTCGACGGAGGGCATCTATCGAGCCTCGCTTGGGGACCCAGAGCCTCAAGAATTGCCTCCTATCTGAGCGTCATTCTGCTGATGTCGGTGGACCTGAATACCTACGGGTTCCCGCCCCCCTACTGGGCGCTAGCCTTCGTGGTCCTTCTGTTCATGAGCTTGAGCCGAGACTCCGAGCCTCAGCTGCTCGACGAGATCTCCCGCATATCGGAGACTAGGAAATGGTTGTACTTGGGAGCACTCGCACTTGCGCTGCTCTGCATGCCCCTGCCGCAGACCATTGCAGGGTTTCCTCTAGGTTGACTCGAACCTGCATTCGGCGGCGCGGGTCACCACGTTCATCTTCCCCGACCTGCCGAGCTTGTTCAGGAGCCTCCCAACTGCCTCCCCTGAGCCCCTAGCAGTCGCAAGTCCCAGCTTCGATTTTGCGTAGACCTCGGGTAGACTAGAAAGGAGAAGCACGTCGTATTCGTCCCTCAGCTTGCTGAGGTAGAAGACGTCTTCGAGGCCGTCGACGTAAGCCTCTCTCCTTCCTCCTCCTTCGCCCGAGATCCTTCCCGTGGCTGCCATGTCGAGGGCGGTCGAGCCGAGCCCCTCCGAGCACTCGGCCATCAGGACGACCGAGCCGGACTTCCTTACCCCCGAAAGAGCGTTCCATGCCGTTCTCATCGCTGACGAGAGGGTGTCGTCGTAACCCTTTCCTCCTGTCCCGACCACGATTGCCCTCGCGGGTTGGACGCCGACGCTGAGGAAGCTGTTTCCGATGGCGTCGAAGGGAGCGTCCTCCAGCACCGTCCTCACCTTTCCTCCCCTGGGGACGACGTCGATGAAACTCGCCTCTGCAATCTCTTCGGCAATGACGTCTATCGCCTCCCTGGACTTCGTCTTTTCGAAGGGAGAGGGCTCCATTTCCTTCCTAGCCTCTGCAGCCTTTCTATGGGAGTGGGCGATCCAGTTCAGGCACGCCTCGACCTTTGTGTCGGCAATCCCGAACATGGGGTCGGGCCGCGGAGTGCCGACGAAGAGTTTGGTCCCTTTTTCGGTCAGCTCCCGTGCGAGAACCGTTCCTTCGTCGCCGGGAGAGATGGGCGGGGGAAGGGTCGTGATCCTGCCCTTCAGTTCCGGCACGGCGTACTCGATCCTCCTAGGCGCAGCGGAGAGCATCTTCAGCGACGAGGCGGAAGCGAGCCCGGGGGCGAGTTCCCGCAGGAGCTCGGCCGTGGTTGGAGATGCGTCGCAGATGAATAGCGTGGAGGCCCGGTTCATTTCTTCGAGCATCCTTTCTGTCTCGATAACGCCCTTCTCGGCCTGGGGGTCCACGACTGCGCCCAAATTCTCGGCCTGAACTGTTACAAGGGTCTCTACAGCGCCATAAGGGATCCAGAGTTCCGGCAAACATCATCTCAGGTTCGGGGTTGGTTTTTAAGCTCGAATCCGTGGGCCATTCGTATGGCTTGGAAGACGCGTCGCACTCAGATATGCAACCTGGCCGAGGGGCTGGTCAAGGCAGGGGCGCTTCAGTTCGGCACGTTCACTCTTCCCGATGGACGGGAGAGCTCCTACTACATCAACCTGAGAGGCATTCTGAGCTATCCGGGGCTCTACAGTCTGGCGGTCGATTCCATGTCTCGCCTGGTCTCCGTGAAGGCTCCGAAGGCGAGCGCAATATGCGGCGTGCCGATCAGCGGCCTCACACTGGCTGCACCAGTCGCACTTTCGCTGAAGAAGCCGCTTACTTATGCGAGGAGCTCCAGACAGGGCAGCGGACGAGTGATCGAGGGCGAGGTCCAGCCCGGCTGGAAGGTGGTCGTGGTCGACGACCTTTCGACCACTGGCAAGACGATTCTAGCTTCGGCGAAGGCCGTCCAGGAGGAAGGGGCAGAGGTCACCGATGCCGTAGTCCTGATCGACAGGATGGAAGGCGCGAGGGAAAGGCTTAGCAAGGAAGGGATAGCCCTTCACTGCTTGACTGACGTCATGGAGCTGGCAGACACACTCTTTTCGATGGAGTTGATCGGCGAAAAGGACCTGAAGTCAATAACAAGGTCGGTGGGAAGTCGTCAGTAGGCCATGAGATTCTTCTCTTCGAGGGTCACATGGAGATTGTTAACGGCCCTGTAGACTTCGCTTTCCTTCTTTGCACCCGTGCAGACGAGCTTCCCTGACGCGAACAGCAGTATCACTGTCTTTGGGTCTGCCATCCTGTGGATCAGGCCGGGGAACTGCTCGGGCTCGTACATCGACTTCGGAAGGACCCTCGCGGCCTCCTCGAGATGGACCTTGCCACCCAGGCTCGCAGAAGCGACTATGTTCTGAATCTCGACGACGGCCTCGTTCTTTATCGGGATCTTGCCCTTTTTCAGCTGCCGCACCACCTCTGCGACTGCCTTGCGGGCCTGTTCCTCTGACTTTGCCCCTGTGCAGACCATCTTTCCTGAGCTGAAGATCAGGGTCGCGGTCTTAGGGTTCCTCAGCCGGAAGACGAGCCCAGGGAACTGGTCGGGGTGATACTCGACCGTCACGAAGTTCTTGGTGATCAGGTTGAGGTTGACCGTCTGGTTTATGGAAGCAGAAGCTACCACGTTCTCGATGCTTACGATCGCCTTGGTCTGAGGCATTCATCGACCGGAAACTCAGTCCGTATATAAAGAGTATATAAATCGGGAAAAGGGGAACTGTTACCTTCTCGGGGTTCACGCCCAAAGTCGTCTCCCTGTTTACTTTCGTGGGGCAGTCGATGTTTGAACCATCTGAATCCATCGAAATACCACAAGAGGTTCCCCTCAAGCTTGTAATCGGTCTCCTTCTTCTGACAAAAATGGGTGCCCGACTCCTCTTCGATGAGAGACAACCCACAACGCCCGCACTTGAGAATCCCGTCAGACAACGCCGGGAGTCCTCTTCTTCGGGTCGGGTTTTTCGGGGGGAGTCGGAGCGTTTGACGAGGATGAGCTTAGTTCTGGTTCTTCGAAGTCTTCCGTGGGATATTCTTGGTGAGCGAGTTCAGCCAATCTCTTGGCGTCGGCTACCGCCCTGTCCTTCTGTGCGCGAATGAGTGATATTTTCGACTCGTAGACTTGCTTCTGGGCTTCCCATGAGGGGGCAATTGGTTTGATGGAGTCGTAAGCGTATTTCGCTTGGGTCTGGCAGTAAGGACATGTAATGAGAAAGAAATTGTCATCGTAGACCTTCACCTTCAGAAACCCAACCCGTTTAGTGGCCCTCTGTTTCCCGACATTCAGTTTGGTCAAATCGATGGTTGCGAAACAATTGAAGCATACGACGCCATTTCTATCGGTCAGTGGCTGGCTCATGTCATTTCCCGTCCAGATACTTCTGGATTAGTTCTTGGATGACATCGTTCTTCTTGCGTCCCCCTTTCTCCTGAATGACCTTCACAGCGAGTCCTTTCCACATCTCTTCGGGGAGACTGATAGTGGTCTTGACCATCCTCGGCGCATTTGTTGTCTGTGGCTTTGCTTCGGCCTTCATTTTTCTCGGATTCTACCGAATTGCGCTGTCTTATAGCCTTATTGCCTTCGACGCTTCCATGCTCAAATCCGCTTAGGAGGCAGGGTTTATATCCGTCGCCTTCTAACCGTATAGAAGGCGATACAGCGATGACCAGCCAACAACTGAGGGAAGAGATGGACGCAAACGAGTATGAGGAGTTCCTTTCTTACTCCAAGTCTCGCCGTGAACTGATGGAGGAGTCGTGGGACTGATGGAGACTCCCTCTTATGATTCTCGCGCTCAGCGTGGCAGGCTAATCTGCGACTTGGGAGACCAAGTGCGGAGGTTAGACGACAACGAGTATGCGGTAAGGTCTCAGTCGGGGAAGGGGGAGTATTCAGTCCGAGCCTTGGAGTCGGGCTGGACTTGCTCCTGCCCCGACTATTCCTTCCGACAGGCCGAGTATAAGCACATTCACGCAGTCTTGTTCTCGCGGAAGATTCGGACAGCCGTCGAGCTTGGAACCCTCGCGGACTTCAGCACTACCGATGTTTGCGTGTTCTGCGGTTCGAGGCATGTCATCAAGGACGGCATTCGCCACAACAAGGCAGGAGACCTTCAGAGGTTCACCTGTGGGGAGTGCGGGTATGACTTCTCCGTGAATGTGGGGTTTGAGAAGATGAAGCACGACCCGAAGGCCATAACGACAGCCCTTCAGCTATACTTCTCGGGTGAGAGCCTACGGAACACGCAGAAGTCGCTCCGACTGCTCGGTGTCCAAGTCTCGCATAAGACGGTGTGGAAGTGGATTGAGAAGTATGTCGGCCTGATGGAGAAGTATCTCGACAAGATAACGCCTCAGGTCTCCGACACTTGGAGAGCCGACGAGGTATATGTCAAGTTCCGAGGCAACATGAAGTATGTCTTCGCCATGATGGACGATGAGACACGCTTCTGGATTGCTCAGGAGGTCGCGGACTCGAAGCAGAAGCACGACGCGAGACACTTCTTCTTCGAGAGCATGAAGGCAGGAGGCAAGGTTCCCGCGACCCTGATAACCGACGGCCTCAACTCCTACCACGTCGCGTTCAAGAAGGTCTACTCGTGGAGGCGAACCGATGTGAAGCCCGAACACATCAGAGAGATTCGCATCGCGGGGAAAGTCCACAACAACAAGATGGAGCGCATGAACGGGGAGCTAAGGGACAGGGAGAAGGTGATGCGAGGCCTGAAGGTCGTGGATACTCCCATCCTCAAGGGGTATCAGATTTACCACAACTTCGTGAGGCCTCATCAGGCCTTGGACGGAAAGACTCCTGCAGACTTGGCAGGAATCAAGGTCAAGGGAGAGGACAAGTGGCTCACGCTGATTCAGAACGCAAGTAAGTAGAACGCTTAACAAATCGACCCCGCTTTGCGGTGGGGCCGTGCCAAACAAACTCTTGGCAAAGACAGGACAAGGAATCCTTGCGTTCATCGGCTCTATCGCCTTGGCGCTGTTGGTTCTGGAATGGCTTGTTAGCGATGCCCTTGTTCCGTCTGTGTTCAGTTTGCCTGACTACCCGATTCTATTGGTGATTGTGGCAGTTACGGCGCTCTTGGTTATAGCCCTGTATCGGAAGTTCAGAGTCTGGATTCCCGCCATAGTAGGTGGGAGCGTAGGAACGGGACTTGCGATTCTCGGCATCATAATCATCATAATATTCGCCTTCCTCGGCTACATCGCCACGGGCCCCCCATGACCGCATCCGACGGAAGTTTCCAACTCAGAACAGGGGTCGAATCCACCTAAGACTTCGCAGAATCTTCAGAACGCAAGCTTTCCCCCCGAAAAGTAACAGTGAGGAAAAGAAGGGGTCATCCGTCTAAGAGGTAACAGAACCGGAAAAGGGGAGTGCTATCCACATACGCTCTGAAACATTGAGGCGTGTTTCGACCGCTATCTTCCCAATTCCTTCATTCTTGCCAAAGCTGTTTCGTTCCACAGTATGAATCCAATCACCCAAATCAACAGAGAGATCATGCTTGTCCGTCGTCTGCGACTCAAGTAGTAGAACAGTCGCATTATTCTGCTCTGGCCTAGATTCGGTGCGAGCCATCTCGCAATTCGCGCGACTTCTTCGCTCGTCGAATGCTCCCTGTTGTCAAGGCATCTTTCCGCTACGCTCTTTGTGAAATCAGGTGCGTCGTCTGGTATGCTGAATGTGTACCCATTCATGAAACAAAAGAATGATGTTACGATTAGAGAAGTGCGTTTGTTTCCGTCCGTGTAGGGATGAAACGCGATGAAAGAATAGAGAATCGCCGAGGCTCGTATGCTCAACGTGGGAAAAGGTATGATTCTGTGGGTATCTGTCCTAGCAAATTCAATACATGCGTCTACGTTGCCTTTTGACATCCAGCCCTCCACTCCCCGCTGTCGGATTATGACCCGATGGATGTTCTCTACTTCTTCGTGGGTAGGATAGATGAAAGGGTCGGTGGGTTGTCGGTCGCCGTTCAAACTACATTCTGGCCAGTCTGTCGAAGACGGCCTTGCTACGTTTGATGACCTTCTCCGCGTATCGCTTTACTCCGTAATCCTCTACCTTCTCGATGAGGGTTGCCAAGCTCATGCCCAAAGATGCCCCGATTACCTATAGGCGCTCTTCTGCTTTTAAACCATATGGACTTATAAGCCGAATCTCGATGTGAAATCCTGCTATTCGTCCTTCGACGCGTTCTGAATCAGTGTAAGCCACTTGTTCTCTCCCTTGATTTTGATTCCTGCCAAGTCTGCGGGAGTCTTTCCGTTCAACGCCTCATGTGGTCTGATGAAGTTGTGGTATAGCTGATAGCCCCTGAGTATCGGCGTATCTGTCCTCTTCAAGCCTCGCATGACCTTCTCGCGGTCTTAGCTCTCCGTTCATGCGCTCCATCTTGTTGTTGTGGATGCTTCCTTTCAGAGAAATCTCCTTGATATGAACGGGCTTCTCAGGGTATTTCCTCCACGAAGCGCGCGCGGTTGACAAACCAAAAAAAGCGGTGGTGCGTGTGCTCGGCGTGATTGGACTGCTAACTTTGTTGGTAGCATTCATACGAACGCTGTACCCTCTAGGTATTGACTGGCTGATTACTGCCCTTTGGGTAGGTGGTGCAACCCTAGTGGTGTTGGCAATCCTACTTGCGTGGTTTTGGAAGGATTCCAAGGGTTAGGACACACCCTCATCGCTTGGATTCGGTGGATGACCGACTGCCGCGTTCCTGATTACTGTCTCCCACTTGTTCTCGCCCTCAATCGTGATGCCAGCGGCTTCAGCGGGAGTGCGCGCGCGTGGCCAGAAGGCGGACGTTGGGTGCAAATCTTCATCGTCACTCTTAAATATGAATAAGTGAGGCCAACACATATGAAAATTAGCCATACGGGCATTGCTAACACAGTAGCAGTATTACTCATCATAGTTATCCTAGTTGTCGGGGCGGGAGTGACTTACTACTATACTTCGAGCACCGTTCATCCTACTACCGTTACCGTCACTTCTACCTCAACCAAAGCAACCACTAGCAGCAGCACCTCCAGCAGTACCACTAGCAGCTCCACCCTCAACGTAGATCCTCATCCGACCCAGCTCGTGGAAGACACGTTCGGCGGCGGCCCGCAGTACGTCGACCCCGCGGTCGACTACGAGACGGCTGGATCTAACGTGATCCAGAATGTCAACGAACAACTGCTCTTCTTCAAGGGTTCCGACGCAACGACAGTCGTCCCCTGGCTGGCAAGTAGCTACACCGTGAGCGCGGACGGTAAGACGTACACGTTCACCCTCAGACAGGGCATAAAGTTCAGCGACGGCACGCCGTTCAACGCAACAGCAGTCTACTTCAGCATAATGAGAGCTATCATAATCGACGACCCGTCCGGTCCTTCATGGGCGGTTAGCCAAATCCTCCGCGGTGCATACAACTACAGCGCCTCATACGGGGGCTCCAATTACGGCTATTCTCAGACTGGAGTCGACGCGCTAATTGCAGCGGCTCCGGTGACGATAGACGGGACATACACTGTCAGCTTCCACCTATTGAAAGCGTACGCTGCTTTCCCATTCATCATGGCGTTCTCAATCACAGCAATTACCGACCCAACAGCGCTCATAAAGAACTGGGTGCCTCCAACCAACTCCTCGATAGGAACGCTACCCGCCAATGCAGGTGGTGACGGTCTGCCGAGGGGCGGAGTGACCGCAGGCGACTACTCGGACGCGACCAACCAGTGGCAGGCGACTCACACGATCGGCACCGGACCCTACGAACTTCAGAGCTGGGACCAGTCAACGGGTGACGTCATTCTCGTTTCCAACCCCAACTACTGGGGCGGTCCTGACGGCACCATCCACCCAACAATCGCGACCATCCTGATCAAGCAGGTCAACGACGCGAACACGAGAGAACTTGACTTTAAGGCGGGCACATCAGACATCAACACGATACCCATCGCAACGGGTCAGATCTTCGATTTCATCAACCAGACAGCCTGGACCACGTCGCACACCGTCAAGAGCATTTTCCCAGGAGTCTCCATAAAGGGGCCATTTCCAGAACTAGAGACGGACTTCATGGGGATGAACCAGCTTAGAGAGGACAGCTCCGGCAACGTCTTGGCATTCCAGCCATTCCAGGACCCCCTGGTCAGGAAGGCGATGGCGGAACTGTTCGACGACGCAACCTACATCAACGAGGTAGAGAAAGGATTCTCCCCAACGGCATTTCAGATTATTCCACCTGGAATGTTCGGATTCAACTCGAGCCTAGCTGCGACACCATTCAACATAGCAGCGGCCAACACGACTCTGCAGGCGGTCGGCCCCAAGGACGGGTTCTCAAAGAGCAACCCACAAACAATTAACATATACTACAACACGGGAAGCACCGCAAGGCAGGACGCTGCAATCATACTGGCCTCCAACATCAACTCCATAGCGAGTTTCACTGGCTTGTACGCCAACATCGTGACACTCCCGTGGCCTCAATACCTGTCCGCTGTTGAACACCACCACGCCGATGTCTGGTCGCTCGGTTGGATCGTGGACTACGTTGACCCTGACGACTTCCTCGTGCCGTTCGTCTCTGGAACCGCAGGGACCTACGCCATCTGGAGCGGGTTCTCCAACACGACCCTCAACAGCTGGGTGACTCAGCAGGCAGCAATCTTGAACCCAACGACTCGAACCTCAATAATCAACAACATTCAGACGGCAGTCAACAACCAGCACCTGTACATCTGGACACTCAACGGTGTGGATCTGAACGAGGCCCGCACCTGGATACAGGAGAAGCCTAACGCCTACATCTGCTCTAACATAGGTAGCACGTACCTCACATCGCTCTACGGATACTACTACGCGTCAATAGAACCTCTGACGTAGAATAGCGAGAGGCAGCAATCCTCTCGCATCCCTCTCTTTATTTATAACACTAAGGAGGGAGACGGAGTGAGTTACGCTGAGACTCTATGAGTACATAATCAGAAGACTCTTCCTGCTAATCTTTGTGATCCTTGGCGTCACACTTGTAGTCTTCTTCCTTTCGCACGTCATTTCCGACCCGATCCAACTATACCTTAGCCCCAAGAACGCGGGCAATCCTGCGGCAATTGCGGCGTTGCGTCACGCTTACGGCCTGGACCAACCGTTACCGATCCAATACGCGAAGTACCTGCAGGGGCTCTTCACAGGTGACTGGGGCTACTCGAAGCTGGCGGGGCAGGAGGTATACCCTGCCATCGCCGGGAGGTTCCCGACGACGCTTGAGCTCGCAATCGCCGCAGTGATTCTGACGATAGTCATTGGAATCCCACTCGGCATCGTCTCGGGAGTCAGCAATGGTAAGATGGCTGACCACCTGAGCAGGATCTTCGCCATAGTCGGCGTCTCGCTGCCGGTCTTCTGGCTGGGGCTTATACTCAAAATAGTCTTCTTCTACGATTTCAAAGTCTGGGGCCTGCCTAGCCTCCCCAGCGGGGGGTCTTATGACGTTCTGCTCGCGTCATCCCTGGGCTGGCAGCCGGCGATCACACGCATCCCGATCTTGGATGCGATACTCAGTGGCAATCCAACGATGCTCGTGGACACCACGGCTCATCTTATCCTCCCTGCGATTACCCTTGCATTCATCAGCATAGGGAACATCACCCGCATAATGCGTTCTAGTATGCTAGAGGTCCTGAGACAGGACTACATCACCCTAGCCAGGTCCAAGGGCCTGTCGGAGAGGGTCGTCATCTACAGGCATGCGCTTAGGAACGCCATGGTCCCGACACTCACTGTCTCCGGGCTCATCTTCGCAGGGCTGCTCGGAGGAGCGCCTATCACCGAATTCATCTTTCAGTGGCCGGGTATAGGCCAGCTTTCAATCAACGGGATTCTGGGCGACGATCTGTCTCTAGTCCTGGGGTACGTATTTGTCACAACCATCATTATAGTCGTGGCCAATCTGATCGTTGACCTTCTCTACGCATACATGGACCCGAGGGTGAGACTTTGAAGACGGGAGAGGTGGAAACTCCAAGGACGGCCGCACAAAGAAGAAACCCGATGGTGGCAGAGCTCAGGTACGCCCTGCACCTGTTGACTCTGAACAAGCTAGTGCTGATAGGGATAAGCATAGCGGTGACGCTCACGGTGGTGGCGATCGTCGGTCCCTTCTTCGTGCCCTCAGACACTCCCATCAAGCTTAACTTCACCACTGGGGAGGCTGCCCAGCTGGGCCACCCTCAGATTAGCTGGGCGCATCCGCTCGGCGTCGACACATATGGCCGCGACATGTTCGATCTGATAATCTTGGCACTCGGCTTGGACATGGGGGCGGCTGGACTTGTCGTGGGAATAGGACTCCTGATCGGCGTTCTCCTTGGGGCATTTGCAGGCTTCATAGGGGGGAAGATTGACGAACTCATAATGAGGGTGACCGACATATTTCTTGCGTTGCCTCTATTCATCTGGGCGCTGGCCATCGCGGCTGTTTTAAGCCGCAACCTCAACAGTCTAATCTTTGCGTTAGCTACGGTGTCCTGGCCGGGTTATACGAGAATAATCAGGGGGCAGGTTCTCGTTGAGAAGGGCAAGCCGTACGTTGAGGGCCTTCAGGCCTTGGGTGTCTCGAGGGCGAGGATCCTGATAAGGCACATTGTCCCAAACAGCATCTTCCCGCTTCTGGTCCAGGCCACTCTGGACATCGGAGGGGTGATACTGACCATAGCCGCGCTGACATTCCTGGGCCTCGCCCTCAACCCGCTCATCCCAGAGCTGGGAGCCCTGGTCTCTGCTGGGCAGACGTACATAGAGATCAACCCGTACCTAATCACATTCCCCGGGGTGGCAATAGTGCTCGTCTCGTTGAGTTTTAACCTAGTCGGCGACGGCCTAAGGGACATACTCGACCCACGCCTAAGAAGATGACCAGATTGAGTCAGTCGATCGAAATCGAGGCTGCTGGGATTGCGAAGTCTGGCGAGAGGCCGGTGCTTGAGATCAAGGATCTCAGGGTGAACTTCCAGACCTACGCCGGAGTTGTAAAGGCACTGGACGGCGTCGAACTGAGCATCAGTAAGGGAGAGGCTCTTGGACTTGTAGGCGAGTCTGGCTGCGGCAAGTCGGTGACTGCAGCGACTGTTGAGGGTCTGCTACCTGACAACGCGTCGGTCGTGGGTGGGCAGGTCCTTCTCAACGGCGTTGACCTCCTCAAGAAGACCAAAAAGCAAATGAGAGATGTCAGGGTCAAAGACGTAGCGATAGTCTTCCAGGACCCGATGACCTTCCTCAACCCGGTCCTCACTATTGGAACGCAAATCAGCGAGGTAATAGACATGGAGGAAGAGGTCGTTGACCGGGAAGCGGCGAAGATCCTGCAAGAGGAAGGACACGCCTCGACGAACGAAAAGAGTCAGAGTGCCAGTGCAGGGGCGACAAAAAGTAAGCCGAAGCGAGGCCTCAGGAAGAAGGTACTCAGGCGCCTCTCGGTAGAAGCCATGAAGAAGGTCGGCCTCACCGACCCTGAAAGGCTTTTCGACGAATACCCGCACGAGCTTTCTGGGGGGATGCGTCAAAGGGCCATGATTGCCATGGCGATAGCCAGGAACCCAGAGGTCTTCATGGCAGACGAGATCACGACGGCGCTGGACGTAACCATGCAGGCCCAGATCCTCGACTTGCTTCGAGCCCTAAGGCGTGAGTTCGAGTCCTCGATCCTGATCATAACGCACGACATGGGGGTAGTCGCAAGCATATGCGACAGGGTCGCCGTCATGTACGCAGGAAGCGTCGTGGAGACAGCAGAAATCCACGAGATATTCAACAAGCCGCTCCACCCCTACACCCAAGGTCTCCTGAAGGCAATCCCACACGTCGTCAAGGAGAACGAAACTCTGGACTCGGTGCCGGGTTCGGTGCCTGACTTGATATATCCTCCTTCAGGATGCCGGTTCCACCCGCGCTGCTCGTACGCCTGGGACCTGTGCCAGCAGCAAAAACCGCCGCACATTGAGACTCAACCGGGGCACTGGGTTGAGTGTCACTTATACAAGGAGGAAAGCAAGAGTGACAGATGAGTATCTGCAGATCACCAATCTGACGAAATGGTTCCCAGTCAGGGGAGGGTTTCTCGGCAGGGTCAAGGCGAACGTGAAGGCAGTCAACGGAGTCAGCTTCTCGATACGGAAGGGAGAGACTTTCGGCCTGGTCGGCGAGTCAGGATCGGGCAAGTCCACAATCGGGCGGTGCATCCTTAGACTGATAGACCCCACCAGTGGAAGTATAGAACTGGACGGCGTGGACATTGCAAAGCTCAAACCGAAGAAGCTGAAGCCGTACCGCCGAAGGATGCAGATAGTCTTCCAGGACCCATACGCTTCCCTTGACCCGAGGCAGACCGTAAAGGGGGCGCTCGTAGAGGCGATGAAGGCGAGCGGCGCAGTCAAGCAAGGTTCTAAGGTTGCGGAGACCTCCAAGGAGCTCATCAAGAAGGTCGGCCTCAACGAAGACCACCTCAACAGGTTCCCCCACGAGTTCTCGGGCGGTCAGAGGCAGAGGATTGCAGTCGCACGTGCGATCGCTACAAACCCCGAGCTTCTGATCCTCGACGAGCCCACTTCTTTCCTGGATGTTTCGGTCCAGGCTCAGATATTGAACCTTCTCAAGAGTCTCCAGGAGGAGCTCGGCCTAACGTACCTCTTCATCTCGCACAACCTAGCAGTCGTTGAGCACATGAGCGACCGCATTGGCGTGATGTACCTGGGGAAGCTGATGGAGGTGGGGAAAAAGAGGACTGTCTATGAGCACCCCTTACACCCGTACACATATGCCCTGATGAACGCGATTCCCATCCCTGACCCCAACGCCCCCAAGCCAGAGGCGCTGCTCATGGGAGACGTTCCAAGCGCTCTGAATCCCCCAAGTGCCTGCGTATTCAATACGAGATGCCCGTACGCGAAACCAGAGTGTTTCGAGAAGGAGCCCCTCCTCAGAGAGGTTAGAGACGACCAATGGGCTGCCTGTCACTTTGCCGACCAGTTTAGGTTCGAAACGAGGATCGGAATGTCAAAGTGAACATCAGCTTCCACGAAAGGCTTATTGCTTCACAGCCGCCCTCGTTGCTTTCCATGTCAGGAGACAAGGAAAAGAAGAAGACCTCGAACCTGGATTGGAGAGACTACGTTGCGCTTTTCATCGCGTCTCTGGAGACCGTGTTCCTTCCTCTTGTGATACTGATTGGTATCCTGATTGCTGTCTTTGTCGTGATAAGATAGCTCACTCCAGGCCTTGGGCATAACGAGTCCACAAAGCCTTCGAGGTCCGCGACTCGACGACACCCAATCCTTTCCATGGAGGCTCTTGCACGGACGAGAGGATGGCCTTGATCAACTCAGAAGCACGAATCTTCGCTGCCACGTCGAGTGGATTCAAAACAACACTCAGGTCGGTGCAAGCCGACTGCCGGCTCGAAAGCAGAAAGCCGAAAATGGGGCTGGGGTGTTCGAGTTCCTGAAGCTGCGTGATTCTCACCAAGAACGTCTCGGGTTCGGTCACCTCGAACTCGAACATGTCCTTCGCTTCATTCTTCAAGAACTTGAATTCAAGCCGTTGGAGGCTTGTTTCAGTTACTGAGACGAGTTCGGACACAGGATAGGACGACTTCATTGGTATCTAGTCTGCTCGGGGGTCGTAATTAACTCTAGAAACGGCAGCGGGCGCGCGCGGCTCCTGTTTGTTTCGATACCCCGGCTAGGATTCGCCCCCGCTTAGGCGCGCGCGCGTAGCGGTAGATGCGTCGATGAGACCGTGGAAGACGTCTGCAGCAGCGAGGGCGACAAGGGCCTCGCCCCGTCTTAAGACAACATTTACTACGGGGTTTTCCGGATTGGAAGTAGATGTGGGTCTGGGGAAAGTCTAGGAGGTTGACCGTGCTACTCGTGGCCATACTTGTCGCGTCTACAGCGATCCTCTCGGCTGAATTGAGCCAATTCGATGCTGGGCTTCTGACCTGGACTTTGGGCGGGTCTCAACCTGGAAATCCTCGAGGTTCAGAACCATCGTCTCAGCTGGGCGCAGTCTTTGTTGTCGCAAACTTAATCGAGCCTGTAACGGTGGTGTCAAGCACCGGCCTAGCAGAGGTTCAAAACCGGACGGTCCCGATCGTGCGCCTTCCAGTGGTTATTGCCAAAGAAGGACAGGACATCATCAGACAGGTTGTGCTGTACACGAACGCCAGCGGAGAGCTCTTCGATCGCCTTTATCCTGGAAACTACTCCATAAGCGCAGGGGACGCCAGGTTCCAGTTCGACTCAGCCTTCGTCTCCGTCGGTGGGCTGACAACTGAATTGGCTATCAATATCACTGCCGCATCCCATCATGCTGCATTCTTCGAGCTCGAAGACACCGACGGGTCTGGAGTAGTGGAATCTTGGGAGAGGGTGGCGGTCATGGTGCCGTCAGGGACGAACTACGGCTTCAACGAGTCCTTGTATCTCCAACTCACCGGCCCCAGTGCTGGCCAGGAAGCTGGCGTTACAACGGTCGTTCAATCACTCGTCATCTCGAGCTACCAGGGGGAAAGTGGCATCTGGCTGGTTCTGGAGCCAATGACCGCGTTGAAAGTTCTTGAGTATGACTTCTGCTCTGTCATTACATATGAGCCTAAAGTCGCGGTGAGCTACCATGGCGGCTAGCTTCGGCCTGACGCCGCTGATACTGCTCTTCCTGGATGGCTTAGTATACGCAATCCTGATGCTGGGGATTGTTGTCAGCAGGAGGATGTTGCTACCTAGGGTTGACGACCCCGACGTAGCCTTCGGATTACTGGAGAAGTCTGTAATACGCGCCTATCCAGACCTGAAGGACGGCTTTACATGGAGGGAAGCACTGGCTCGCATCAGGGGGGCTGACGCAAGAATCGACTGGCCTAATGTCATGGCGACGCTAGCAGACTACGAGGCCTACAAATACGGGAACGGGAACAAGCCAGCAGGGTCCTTCAGTGAAATAGTCAGACTCGCATCGAAGATCAGGATGAAGAGTGGGATTGGTCGCAGAACTTAGTGAGAGGCTCCTAAAGGAAGTCGGGAAAGTCGTCGTGGGGAGGGAAAAGGAGGCCAGACTTCTCCTTGTCGCCTTCCTCGCGCGGGGCCACGTGCTGCTGGAGGGGGTGCCCGGAATCTCGAAGACTTTGCTCGCGCGGGTGTTCAGCAATTGCCTGGGTCTAGAATTCAAGCGGGTTCAGTTCACCCCCGATATGATGCCCCTAGACATAGTGGGTGGATTCGTTTTCAACCTAAAGAACAGGGAGTTCGATTTTAGGAAGGGACCGATCTTCTCGAATGTCCTTCTGGCGGACGAGATAAACAGGGCACCGCCGAAGGTACAAAGCGCCCTCCTCGAGGGGATGCAGGAACGCCAGGTCACAATCGAAGGGCATACTGAATTGCTGCCAAGCCCGTTCATGGTTGTCGCGACAGAGAACCCGGTCGAATTCCACGGGGTCTACCCGCTTCCTGAAGGGCAGCTGGATCGGTTCATGCTGAAGGTTGTCTTCGACTATCCTGATGGCCTGGTCGAGTCTGAAATTCTAAAGCGGAACCTTCGCGACATCGACCTCAGTTCCGTCGAGCCAATAGTGTCCAATGAACAAATCGCCGAAGCCTTCAGCAAAGTGGAATCTGTCAGAGTTTCGGATGAAATCCTTGAGTATCTTTCATCTCTGGCCAAACTGACGAGGACCGAGGAAAGGGTCAACCTCGGAGCAAGTCCCAGGGCCATGGTGCACCTTGTCCAGGCGGCACGCGCACTTGCATTTCTTGACGGCCGGGACTACGTGATACCCGACGACATCAAGGCTCTCGCCGTCCCCGTGCTTGCCCATCGAATCAGCATAGAGCAATCAGCGATTCTCAAGGGTTCATCTCCGGACGCCACCGCTATCATTCGAGAAGTTATGGAGAGAGTGAAGCCCCCACGCTGAGGTTGACCCCTCGAGGGAGGGACTTCATCAAGGCAATCGCTCTAACCACGGTAGTCTCCGCACTCACCAACTTGACGATGCTGCTCGCACTCACGCTTGTGCTCTGCATTGTGGCATTCGCTTCGATGCTGTTTCTAAGGGCCGCGCCTGCCCGTCTCCTCGAAGTCCGTTTCACCCCCGAGTCAGTGCGAGTCTTCAAGGGAGAGGCTGCTGAAACGGATGTGAGGCTCCAGGCGGAGACGGGAGTGTGGGGAATTGCCAAGCTGGCCGCGATAGTTCCACCGAAGGGCGTACTTGTGACCCTAAGTCCATCCAAAGGCGAGTCCAACTCGCTGCGGTTAGAGACCAAGTTCGCTGGGAGATTCGAGGGGTTCATGGCAAAAGTCGAGCTGTCGGACACATTGGGGCTCTTTACTAGAGCCGAAGTGGCGGAAAAGACGCCGTTGCGCTTAGACTCGCTTCCCTTGGGCCTGCTCGCGCACCCATCGGTCGTCGGCCTCAGTGCCATCGCGCTTGGTGAAGAGCCTTCAGGAATGAGGGGGTTGGGGCAGGAGTTCTATGCTGCTGAGCCCTACGGGGGAGTTAGCGACGCGCACGACATTCTCTGGAAACGAATTGCAAAGACTAACGAAGAGCTTCTCGTTATCAAGGTTAGGGAGGCGAACGTCCCTGAAGTAGTCCATGTCTCGTTCCTAGAACTCGAGGAGAGAGGGCCTGACTTGCCAAGGTGGATGGACTTGGTCTCGGAGGCGACCAGCAGGATAGGCAGAAGCCTCTTGGAGGCAGGTGTCGGAATGGTTCTCATAAGCAGGCGGCGGGGCGCAGTGGCGGTCCTAGATGCCGGAAGCCTGGCCCAACTTGCCGACACAACAATGGAGATGTGGACAGCAGGTTCTCCAGAGAGACGCGTACTTGAGTCCCATAATCCTCAGATGGTGGTTACTGGAATGAAGGAGCTTAGCAATAAAGAGGTTGCGTCTCTGGTTGCTGCAATCCCGTCAATCGTCGTAGCTGAAGAGAGGTCAGAAGGGTCTTTGGGAGACCGGACCATTATCTTCACTGGCAGCGAGGATGTGGGAAGATTAGTCCAGGCAGTGCTAATCCAATGAAGGAGAAGACCACTCTCCTAGTCCTTTCCGTTTCGATAGGAGGCGCCCTAGCAGTTCTCTACGCACAATTCCTGCTGGGGTTTCTCAGGATGGTGAACCTCCTCCCCGGAACCCCGCTCGAATATTCCATCCTGGGGGCACAGGTTCTGAAGGTCATTGCGATATTCTCTATCCGGAGACTAAGGCGCGCGAGCTACGCGGTTGTCCTTGATCTCTTTTCCATCGAGATCTTTGCTCTGCCGATTATGGCCGTAGGGAACCTGGTGCTCGGGACTGGTTACTACTCTAGTGCGGCGATGACTTTGTTCCTAATATGGCTCCCCAGCGTTGCTCTTGTCGTGCCGTCGTTTTTGATCTACAGATCTTCAATGGACATCAAGGAGGGGGGTTTGCTCACATCGATTCTTCCCGCCGTAGCTTTTCAAGCAGGAACCCTAATCTTCGCAGCCCAGGCCACGGGCCGGGCATCGGTGGCAGCGCTGGGCCTCAAGGGATTTGGAGAGTCGATGGTAGGTGCCGCAGGGGAACAGGGGGGAGTCGGTCTCGTTCCGAATGCAATTGGCCTAGCAGCCCTCGGTTTGATCTATGTCTCATTGGCCTTCTATGCCTCGGGTGCTGGCAGGTCGCAATCCCTGATCCGCTGGAACTTCGTGATTGCTATGCTGGCCGGGGCGACGCTGCTCGTGTCTGGCTTGGTTTACGTTGCCCAATCCATGATGGCTGGAACCTTAATTGTTCTCGTTGCACCTAGCATAGCGATGACAGTCACTCTCTGGTGGTCAACGCGTGAAACTTAGTCTCCTAGTGGCGGTGCTGATCGCAATCGCCGCAATCTCGCCGAGCGTTGTCGAAGGAGTGATAGTGGGCGGAGTATCGCCGCCCAGGATCGGGCTTGGTTTCGGACCGGCAGATATCTTCCCACTGAGCCAGGGAACCCCGATCTTCACGAACGGGGACAACATTTGGGTCCAGGACGAATACAACTATAGCGTCTTTGTATCGCTTTACTCTCCCGACGGGACCATCCCGGTACCCATCCGAAGCGCCCCGTCAGACCAACCAACGCTACTGTACACGTTTGGCCCTGGTGACGAGGATGGGAACTGGAGTCTTACGGTGACTGGCCTCGCTGGCGCAACATCGACCGTGCCGATACAACTCGTCGGCCACGATCAGCAATCGGCTCCCGGGCTCACGGATGTCGCCTTCGGGCCCGGAGGGCAACTTGCTGTGGGGTTCTCACTTCCCTTGCAAGACGAGTACGATGTGCAGGCCTGTACCAGCGCCTCAGCGAGACTCACCGACACCTTGTTCCAGCTACCGCCTTCACTGGGAATCGGCAAGCTCGCGGTCCAGGTCACAGACGGCAACGCCACCGTTTCGGCCCCGACTGACGTTGCAGACCCGTATAGCTTTTGGCTGGAACTGTACCACCCCTATTCTTTCTCAGTAGGGACGGGGGGAGAGGTAGTGTCGCAGGACTTGGAAGTCGCCAATGTGAGCCCAGTCTCCTTCACGCCGGGTTCGTCCGCTTCCGGCAGTGTCCTCCCAATTTTGGACCATCTTCCATTTCGAGAAGGAAGGTACACGTTGCGGGGGTACTTCAGAAGCGGATCGGGTCTTTCGGTCCAGGAAACAAGCATGCTGAGAACTGCTTCGGGTGGATGGGTATGGTTAGGGGCGTGCGTATCTTTGCAGACAGTTCAGTCGCAGCGGTTTGAAATGTATAGCAACCTGACAACCTTTGCCGGATTTTGGCCTACGGGGCTTCTGACGATGTCCAGGGTTGGTGGGGTTGAGGGATACTCCTTTGAAACCCTCAGTCTGGGACTGTCCGCTGCGGCGGTGGTTGGGGTTCCATGGAACACAGCCCTTCCCGACGTGCAGGTCAGGGCTGTTGGTCCGACGATCCTGGGCTCGGTCGAGGCAAACAGCACCTTGTATGTGCTCTCGTCCCATTATCCGGTCAACGCAACAATACAGGTCTCGGTCGGAACCGAGAATTACTCGAATCAGAGCCTGTATGTGGCCCGCGCATACAGCCTGAGCAGTGTAGAAGTCAGTGTGGGTCTACTCGTTGTGCAGGCCACCGCTAATGGACAAGCGAAGTCTGGAGTGAAGGTCACCATCAGGACCCAGACAAACACGACCGTGACTTCGACAACCAACGGTACGGGTGCCGTAACATTCGCCTTCCCAGCTGGTGAGTACTATGCGTCTGCAGGCATCGGGAGTGTTTCAGACTCAGCCAGCGCGAACGTTGTGGCCGGTGAGCAGGTCCTGGTTTCATTCGACTTGAGTGCACAGACAGGACAGTCGTTGATAACCGGACTCGTACTCCTGGCCCTGGCTGGGATCGTAGCGAACGTCTGGGTTTGGCTCCGGGTCAAAAGGGGAAGAATTCGACCAACTATGCCTACTAACTAGCAGCTCACAAAGCATCCGACGATCGTTGCGTGGGTGCCGTCGAAGGCTATGCTCACGGCTCACCCATCAGGGGGCAAACCATGGCGCGCGCCTGCGCCAGTGTTCACCGAGAGAATGATTCCCATCCAGAAGCTTGGACGACCAGCCCGAACCAGAGACCGGTACACAGCCGCCCGTTGAATGAGTTATTAGAGCCGTCGCCAAAGGTCCGAAATGGATGGGTTCATGAGCAGAGGGGAAACGCGAGACCCACCAAGACCGATGACTGAAGAGCAGATGCTGAGGATAACGGTCGGTCAGTCCCCGAAGCAGCTCAACGGCCCGGTTGTCCTTGTCGACTATGACCCAGATTGGCCTAGGCTATTCGCTAGGGAGTTCGAACGAATCAAGTCGGCCTTACATGAGGACGCGATCCTAATAGAGCACGTAGGCTCGACCTCGGTCCCAGGCCTTGCCGCGAAACCAGTCATCGACATACTGTTGGTGGTAGCGAGCTCCGCAGACGAGAAATCGTACGTCCCCGCTCTTGAAGCGGCCGGCTACGTGCTCAGGGTCCGAGAGCCTGATTGGCACGAGCATCGTCTGTTCAAGGGCCCGGATGCTGATATCAACCTTCACGTGTTCAGCCGGGATGAGGAAGAGATAGAAAAGATGCTGGTCTTCAGAGACTGGCTCCGAGAGAACTCAACGGACAGAGACCTCTACCTCAGGAAGAAGAGAGAGCTGGCTCAGAAGACCTGGAAGTACGTCCAGAATTACGCGGACGCAAAGTCCGAAGTGGTCGAATCCATAATCGCACGAGCGCGCTCGTCAAGACGCAATGGATGACCTGCCTCCAAACAAGATTGCGGACGGGCCCGGTGGGAGTCGCTCAATTCTCTAAGAGAATCCTGACGTCAGGAAACCCTGTTTGTGGCCCGTCGCGCGCGCGCGACAGCGTGTTCGAGGCTGTCTCTTCGCGGCTCAGCCCGTTCGCATGGACACCTTAGTCATGCCTGGACGCTCGAGAGCGGGTTGCAGCTTTCTTTCGACTGGCCACCTTCAAAGGAGTGCCAGTTGGTGATAGCAAGTGATAGGGTGTTCATACCATTCGTCATGACGGAAAGCAGGGGTCCGGGATTTCGGGCCACAAGAAAAGAGGGAAGACTCCGGCAGAGTTAGCGGGAATCAAGGTAACGAGAGATGACAAGCGACTGACTTTGATTCAGAACAATTGCAATCCGACAGAAGGTAACAGCCAACCGGAGGAGGGGGATCAGTCGGAATGGTAAGGAGTCGGAAAGGATCATGAAGAGCCCGCGGCCTTCTCCCCTGCCCCAGCCTCCTGAGGGACACGCCTTCCTCCCAACTCTGTGACGATTATCGCCAGGAAGATGAGGACGACGATGATGTAGTTCAGTCCGTAGGGCAGCGACGCCAGCCTCTCGATGTACGGGACGATGAACACAACTTTCCCGATCAGACAGGCCTGAGTGATGGGAGCATTGGCGATCTCACTTGTCTGATCAGTGCCCGGATTGGTCTTCCTGTCGTCTCCCTGAGTAATGAAGCCGCCCCCCTCAGTGCCGCTTACCACCCTGTGGATAACCGAGGAGCCTTCCACCGAGCAGGGGGGGCCGTAGACTATGATGTCTCCGATGTGCACGTCGTTCATCGAGACGGGCTGAATCACTACCAGGTCCCCCTGCTCCAGCGTCGGCCACATGCTTATCCCATCCACCCTCCTGGTGTACGTGAGCAAGAAATAGGCGAAGACGAGCAGGAAGAGAACGAAGGCCACGGCGTAGAGTGACGTCTTCGTTCCGGGAAGCCGCACAGCGCGGGCGTCCTCCGACGGGCGCGGTTAAACCTTTGAGCTCGGACAGGTTTTATCACCCCCGGAGAGAGGTGCAGGACCGTGGTCCGGAGAGCAGCCGCACTGGCAGTTTTCGACCTCCTCGTGCTCGCCGTTCTGTATTTCGTCTTACGGGACCTCGCCTGGCGCACTTCATATGCCGAATCTGAACACCTCATCCCCCACACCACCTACTCGCTTTTCATCCGAATGTTCAGCATCACGGGTAACGCCATCCAGATTCCGCTGGTCAGCCCTCCCGCCCTCGACTGGGTGCAAGTGGTCGTTGCCTTGCTAATAGTCGTCAATGGGCTCTACGTCCTTCTGAGGCTTCTGCGGTCTCCAGCGTGACCGTAGTAAGCACCGCCCATTCGGAGCATCCGCTGTCTTCTTGCGGGTCAAGGGTTTAGGCGGGTTTATGCGAGACTCCTTGACCGCGGGTCCGACGATGCCCAGACGCCGATCGAAATCCGGCCCATTAGCCCCTGGGTCCAGAGAAGTTGGCGGCTCCGCCCTCCGTGGCCTTCCCGTCGAACTCGAGGCTGATCCCCTGAGCGAAGATCCAGTCCTTGTTGCCCTCGACCTTATGGCGTCCGGAGTACCAGAGGAGGAGGCTGCCCGTTCTCTGACGTGGAAGGACTTCGAAGGTTTCTGCGCCCAGCTTCTGAGGGCTAGCGGCTATGCCGTCAGGGAGAACGTCTACCTGTCGCGCCCGCGCGCCCAAGTAGACCTAGTCGCCACGGGCCCGCTCTTCGTTATCAACTTGGACTGCAAGCACTGGAAGAGGACGCCCTCCCGTTCGGCACTCGAGGGTTTCGCGCTGGCTCAGCTCAGGCGGAGCCGCCTCCTCAGGAGGAGCCTGGACGACCCTAGGCCCATCGTCTCAGCGATACTGAGCCTGTCAGAGTCCGCAGGGAGTTTCGTCCAAGGCGTCGTCGTCGTCCCTCTGCGGACTCTTAGAAACTTCCTGGAAACGGTCGAGTCGTACTCCGGACTGCTGGAAGAGTCATAGAAACGCTGCGGAATGACCGTCGTTTGGTAACGTTAATATAACCAAAGTCGGCCATTTTTGGCCGTATGTCGCTGAATGGGTCCGGGCGACTAAACGCGTTCGTCTTCAAGAGCGAGGTCCGCAGCAAGGTACTGGTCGATTTGTCAAGAGGGCCGAAGACACCGACCGAACTGGCGTCGATCGAGAAGAAGCATGTAAGCCACGTCAGCCGCGCCCTCGCAGAGCTTTGCGCTGAAGGACTCGTGGAACCGATGTCGAGCTCGTCTAGGGTGAGGTATTATCGAGCAACTGACAGGGGCCTTACGCTCGGTCTCCAATTCATGAAGATTGCGAAGTAGTAGACTCCCGTCCCTCTTTCATTTCAGTCAGTATTCTTCTGCCTCCGTCTTCCGAAGTCCATGTTCGGCTCATCGTGACTGACGTCGTCGCCATCCGTCACAACCTCTGCGCAGATGGTCGGGGACGTCCACGCGTGGCCGCCCTTCGAGCATCTGTTAATAAGACCGCGAAAGTGTCTGCTCGGTCGTGGTCAAGGTCGTCCTCTGCGGGATGGGCGCCATTGGCACGGAGATTCTGAAGTATCTGCTTGATAGGTCGCACCAGATAGTGGGAGTCGTTGACAGCGATCCCGGGAAGGTCGGGAGGACGGTCGCAGAATTGACCGGCCTGCCTCTGGGAGTGAGGGTCTCTGCGTCGCTCAGGGACCTCCAGATTGCGGAGGCCGAGGCAGCGGTCTTCTCCACGAAATCGAGAATTGCGGACATAATGGAAGATCTGGTCTACGCGGCTTCGGCCGGCCTCGACGTGGTGACTACCTCTGAGGAGATGGCATACCCTGAGTTCGCGAGCAAGGAAGCGACAAGGACCCTTGACGCCCTGGCCAAGGAGAAGCGCGTGACGATCGTAGGGGTGGGTGTGAACCCCGGCTTCGTCATGGACTGGGTGCCGGCCGTCGCCGCTTCTGCGAGCAAGAACCCTAGCAGCATTCACGTTGTCCGATCGGTCGACGTCAGCAGGCGCCGGCGCCAGCTCCAGGCGAAGACCGGAGTCGGGCTGACAAGGGTGAAGTTCGAGAAGGAGATGCAGGAAGGGAGGCTCGGGCACGTCGGCCTCATGGAATCGGCGCACCTGATTGCGCTGTCCTTGGGCGTGAAACTTGAAGGGCTGAAGCACGGTGTCTTCCCCATCCTGGGGTCGGAGGACTACGTCATGGGCGTAAGGCAGTTTGCTGAGGGGATGGCTGGGTCCTGCCAAATCAGGCTGGACTTGGAGATGTCGATGACTTCGGCCGACTTCGACGTAGTCGAGGTGAAGGGCGAGCCGAACATCAAGCTCAGGTTCGAGAAGGGGGTCTTCGGCGACTCGGCTACGGTCGCATTGGTCGTTCACGCTCTGGAGAGGGTCGGAAGCGCGATGCCCGGACTCCTGACAGTACTCGACCTGCCGCTGGCCTTGCGCTGAACTTCCTCTCTTGGAGACCATCACGTTCAAGATCAGGCGTGCGGCTGCATTCAGATACTCTCCCAATCGGTGATTTGAGAGGTTGTGAACCCTTTTATCAGCGCCCTGGCCTTCAAGGCGCTTGAAAATGAATATTGAATCTTATCGAAAAAGAGCAATCAGTCAAGTCGCTACTGTTGTTGTCGTCATCTTAGTTTTAATCGTTGCAGCGGTGGCAGTGTACTACGCGGTGGGCGGTCCGTCGAAGACCTCGTCCACCACTTCATCCCAAACGAGCACAACTTCACCCACGTACAAAAACACGATCATAGTCGGAACTACTGACAGCGTTCAGACGACAATCGATCCGGCTGACGCCTACGACTACTTCGGCATCAACGTCATCCAGAACCTCGGCGACGGGCTCGTCGATTACAAGCCCGGAACCTCTCAATACGTTCCAGCCCTGGCCACCTCATGGTCCGCCTCTGCTGATGGGACAATCTGGAACTTCACGCTCAGACAGGGCGTGAAATTCGCAGACGGGACTGCATTCAACGCGACCGCGGTCAAGTACTCGGTCGACAGGCAGTTCGCCATCCAAGAGGCCGCCGGCCCGTTCGTCGGCGCAGGAATCGGGGGCACGGGGGCGCAGTGTTGCGGTGTCATCAACAGCACGAAGGTGCTCGGAACGTACCTGATCCAGTTCAAGCTGAATCAGCCTTTCGCATCATTCCTCGGCATGATGGCGTTCGCAACGATGTATCCGGTTGAGCCCAAGCTTGCGCCCATGCCGGCCCACCCCAACCCAGGTTCCAACGAAGGTGTCATCAACTACACGGGTAACGTGGCCACCGAGAATCCGAACCAGCTCGGCCCCTACCTCTTGACAGCCTGGCAGAGGTCCGCGGGCAAGGACGTCGAGATGTATCTCACGGCCAACCCGAACTACTGGAACGCTTCCGGCGGATATCCAAAGACAAAGAACATAGTCATCGAGTTCTACTCTGACCAGGCCTCGCTCGCTCTCGCTGTGAAGACCAGCGCGGTAGACGTGGCCTACAGACAACTGGCAGCAACCGACACCAAGTCCTTCGAAACGAACAGCGCAGTGAAGGTCTGGACGGGTCCCGGGACTTTCATCCAGTACCTGGTCTTCAACGAGAATGACAAGGCATTCAAGAACCAACTCGTCAGAGAGGCTATAGCCGCGGCGGTCAACAGGACACTAATAGACAACACGGTCTTCCTCGGCCTGGCCGAGCCCCTCTACAGCATGATTCCAGTGGGCATGATATACCACACAGACGCATTCCAGACAGACTACGGCAATGCCAACGTGGCAAAGGCCAAGAGCCTGCTGACGGAGGCAGGGTACAGCGCAACTAACAAACTGATCGTCAACCTCACCTACCCGACACAGCACTACACGTCGACTGACCTCATTTCATCAGCGCTCTCGCAGTCCCTCCAGGCGACAGGAATGATAACCGTCAACTTGCTTAACCAACCTTGGAACAGCTACAAGGCCAGCACCGCCAGCGGCACACTCCAAGCGTACCTCTACGGATGGTACCCAGACTACCTTGACCCCTACGACTACTCCTTCCCGTTCTTCCCAGCCAATGGTATCGGGTTCCTCTACACTCACTGGATTAACTCCACAGCGACGAACTTGCTGACACAGATTGCGGGCACGTCGAGTTCGACGCAGCTCACAACAATGTACACCCAGCTCCAGAACATTGTCGCTCAGGCTGCACCCGTCGTGCCCCTGTTCCAAGGGACCTCGGTAGCAGTGAGCAACCCGAAGGTATCGGGCATCGTCCTAGACGTCACAACCAACTTCAGATACTGGCTACTGCAGGAGACTACCTAACCTATTTGAGCCTGGGTAGGCTTTATACCCCCAGGCTTCCTTCCCTTTTTGTTTGGGACTTAGGGACTACGTAATCATCAGGGTCCTGCTCACTATCCCACTGGTACTCATTCTTCTAAGCGTCGTCTTCCTTCTGATTCGCGTCCTCCCCGGCAACCCTTGCCTTCTCAAGTTCGAGCACAACGTAAACCCGCAGCTTCTGGCCACATGTGAGAAATCGCTCGGGCTCAACAAGCCTCTCTATGTACAGTTCGTGGACTATTTCTTGGGACTCTTCAGGGGTAACCTCGGCCTTTCGATGGTCGACTTCCAACCGGTGTCCGCCCAGATTGTCTCGAGGTTCCCCGCAACATTGGAACTAGTCCTCTACTCCTTCCTGGTTGCTGTCATAGTGGGGATTGCACTCGGTT
The DNA here is from genome assembly GCA_963796355.1 of uncultured archaeon. Lineage (GTDB taxonomy): Archaea > Thermoproteota > Nitrososphaeria > Nitrososphaerales > Gagatemarchaeaceae > UBA183. The sequence goes on along the minus strand of CAWCLD010000002.1, from coordinate 684,458 downwards.
CCCTTGGCGCCACGAGGCGCGGTTCGGTGACAGACGGGGCGGTCAAGGTGATAGGAATCCTCCTCTACTCGTGGCCTGTGTTCTTCCTAGGCCTCATCTTCCAGTTGATCTTCGGCGTGTATCTGAATTGGCTCCCTACAGGGGGGCGACTGTGTGCGGGATGTCAAATCCCTCAGGGTCTAACGATTGGATCCATACACATACAGACTGGACTCTACACGGTCGACAGCATCCTGGCCGGGAACCTACCCGCATTCGTTGACTCGGTCAGTCATCTCATCCTTCCTGCCCTCACATTGGGCCTCGTCATATCAGGCGTCTTCATCAGGATAACTAGGACCAACATGCTAGAGACGCTGCGGGCAGACTATGTAACGGCCGCCCGCGCGAGGGGGCTCAAGGGCCGGACCGTCGTCTACGGCTACGCCCTGAGGAACGCCCTTCTCCCAGTCGTGACCGTAATGGGGCTGCAGTTCGCCCTTCTGCTTAGTGGCGCTGTTCTGACCGAAACCGAGTTCAACATCGACGGCGTCGGCCGGTTCCTTGTCGACAGGGTCAACTACCTCGACTACACTGCCATCCAAGGAGCTGTCGTCTTCATAGCGGTCCTTATCGCCACAGTCGCACTCCTCATCGACGTTCTCTACGCCTACCTAGACCCGAGGGTGAGACTTTGAAGAAGAGTGATCGCTTCGGCTTTGCCGGAAGGTTGTTCGCACCTCTTGTGGGCAAGGGCTCAGGCAGAGGCTTCATGCTGGCTGGCCTCGTCTTGGTAGTCTTCGTCGTTGCGATGAGTGTCCTCGCGCCCTTCCTAGGAACACAGGACCCCACCTACCTCGGAACGCAGGTCGACTCCCCACCATCTCCTCAGCATCCGCTTGGAACTGACATTGGCGCCAGAGACATGCTGGCAAGGGTCGTGTGGGGAGGTCGCTTCCTTCTCATCGTAGCGGTTTTGGCAGTCATTTTCTGCATGGCGGTGGGCATTCCGCTTGGGCTGCTCTCGGCCTACAGGGGGGGGATGGTTGACAGGGTCGTCACGCTCATTCTTGATAGCATCTACGCCTTTCCAAGCCTTGTCTTTGCCCTGATCATTGTGATCGTCTTCGGGTCAAGCGTCTTCATCTACGCGCTGGCCATCGCGGTCGTCTACGTGCCCAGCTACTTCAGAGTGGTGAGGAGCCAGACTCTGACAGTCAAGGAACTCCCCTACGTCGATGCTGCCAAGTCTGCCGGAGCTGGGCGTTTGGCAATCATCCGCAAGTACATATGGCCAAACATCATTCCTTCTGTTGTCACAGTGGCAACGATTAACTTCGCAGACGCCATCTTGATAACAGCGGGTCTGGACTTCATAGGCGTCGGGAACCTCACGAGGCCTGACTGGGGAGTCGACCTCTACTACGGCAGGGAGGCAATCCTCTCCGGCGCGTGGTGGGTCATAACCTTCTCGGGCCTGATGATCCTAGTCACAACCCTCGGATTCTCATTGATAAGTGAAGGCTATGCTGAAAGGACCAATCCCAAGCTGAGGTAAGATGGCGTCCATGGCTCTCACGACAAGCTCGATACTACAGATAGAAGATCTGTACGTCGAGTATACGTCGGACAGGGGGATAGCCAAAGCTGTCCAGGGGGTTTCCCTGGAACTGAAGAAGGGGGAGACTCTCGGCATAGTGGGCGAGTCTGGCTCAGGCAAGTCGACACTGGGCTTCGCGGTGATGGGGCTCCTGCGGAACCCACCGGCTCGCTGGTCGGGTAAGATTTCCTTCGAAGGGAAGGAAATCTCCTCCTTCAGAGAAGGCGAGATGAGAAAGATCCGTGGTAGCAGGATTGCGATGATCTTCCAAGACCCCATGACCTCACTCAACCCCGTCAAGAAGATAGGGAGCCACTTTGTCGAATACATCAGGACTCATGAGCCTTCCGTGAACGAGAAAGAGGCAATCAAACGCACTGAGGCCATAATGCAAGACCTCGGCATCTCGCCCTCGAGGATCAACGATTATCCTCACCAGTTCAGCGGCGGCATGAGGCAGCGGGTGATGATCGGCCTAGCCTTAGCCCTGAAACCCCATTTGATCATCGCAGACGAGCCGACGACGGCCCTCGACGTTATAGTCGAGGCACAGATACTGCAGCTGCTCAAGGACCTGAAGGAGAAGTACTCGCTCTCTCTGATCCTCATCACCCACAACATGGGAATCGTCGCCCAGATGGCTGACAGGGTCGCGGTGATGTATTCTGGGAAGATAGCCGAGGTGGCTCCCGCATTGAAGATATTCGAGGAGCCGAAGCACCCCTACACGCAGGCTCTGCTGCATTCCATTCCCACCGTAGAGGCAGGGAGGCGGGTGCTGAAGGTCATCCCGGGCTCTCCCCCAGACCTCACAAACCCTCCTAAGGGGTGCCCATTCCACCCACGCTGTCCATACGTTTTCGCCATATGTTATGATGAAGAGCCCAAGCTGCTCTCGACTGGAGAGGAAGCCATGGCCGCGTGCCACTTGCTTAGCAGGAAGTGATGAAATTGGGTTTCGTCGAAGTCAAGAAGCTGAAGAAGTACTTCCCAGTGCAGAAGAGCTTCATCGCCCAGCTCTTCTCGAGGAGTACTGAATACGTGAAGGCGGTCAACGGCGTCGACCTGACCATCGAGAAGGGAGACATCTATGGGCTGGTCGGGGAGTCGGGCAGTGGCAAGACGACGATTGGGAGGCTCACCGTGGCGATGGCTCAGCCCACTGAAGGTCTGGTCTCGATTGACGCCGTCGGTCTGTTTTCGATAAAGAAGAACCAGCTCAGGAAGTTCAGAAGACGGGTCCAGCTCATCTACCAAGACCCGATGTCATCGCTCAACCCGAAGATGACAGTCGGGGACGCGGTCACCGAGCCGCTGAGATACCTTGACAAAGCACCGCGGGAGAAAATGAAGCAGACCGTCAACGCCATGCTTGAAAGGGTGGGGCTTTCGCCGCCAGAAACCTTCTACGACAGGTATCCTCAGGAACTGAGCGGAGGACAGCGGCAGCGGGTCGTGATTGCCAGGGCGCTTGTGGTCAAGCCAGACTACGTCGTGGCGGACGAGCCCGTGGCCATGGTTGACGTTTCGGTCAGGGCCCAGATAATGGACATGCTGCTCCAAATGCAGAAGGAGCTCAACCTGACCGTGTTGCTCATCACTCACGACCTCGCAGTGGCAAAATACATGTGCAACCGGATTTCAGTGATGTACCTGGGGAAGATAGCTGAAACCGGGAGCAACGAGCAGATCTTCTCCAACGCACTCCACCCGTACACGAAGGCGCTGATGGCCGCCGTCCCGGTGCCAAATCCGCGGGCGAGGACCGAAAAGAAGGTCCCGGCAGGCGAGATACCCAGCGCACTCAACCCACCTGCTGGGTGCCGGTTCCACCCCCGGTGCCCGTACGTCCTTGACAGGTGCAGGGTCGATGTCCCGGAGCTGATCGAGCGCGAGCCCGGGCACTATGCGGCGTGTCATCTGTACGATTGAATTCTCCGCCCACGAGTTCCTTGCTCCGCTAGCTGACGCAGGCGAGGAGCGCTTCTCTTAAATCCGGCCTCCCAGACTTCGACCTGAGGCTGTGAAGAATCAGAGTTACGTAAGATGGTCAATATGAAATGAAGGCATTAGTCTGAGCCTCACTCACTCGTCCGGCTGTCGAATCTTGTAGATCACATTCAAACCCACTTTCTCGTCGAACCGACGGAGTGCCCTGTTCGCCGTCGGTGTGATCACAGCCTCGAGCAGCGGAAAGACCGTACCCGAAATCACATGCCCGCCGATCACGTTCATGTCCCTCCTGCCGAACGTGCCGTGAAGATGAAGGAAAGGCTCTCCATCCTTGAGTGTGATGTTCCCGATCAAGCCTGTGACCTCGAGGAATTCGTCGTATTCGTGTTCCTCGTACCTCCTCGCCTTGCTGTTGAAGTAGGCGAGCCGCAGCTGTTTGACGCCGCCTATCGCTTCGACCTTGGCCGTTCTGATCTTCTCTCTCTTCGCTGTGGCGAGCAACCCGTCGGTGAGGCCTGTCCCGGGCTTGAGACTGTATATCTTGGACACGCCGAACCCGGGCGCTGCACAGGTTAAAAGGATGGGAGCAGGCTTCAAACCTCGACTGAGCTTGCGCCTGCACCTGAACAAGTCCGGGATCCGGGCGTTAGGAATCGCAGAGAGCTTCAGACCGGGGCAGAAGACCTCGACTCTGGCTGGGGTCGTCATGAGGAGCGACCTCGTCGTCGACGGCCTGGCGGTCGGAAGGACTTCCGTCGGAGGAGACGACGCGTCCGCATCGATTGCGGCACTCTACCGCAGGCTGAAGCGTAACGACGTCAACGTCTTGATGGTGTCAGGGGCGATTCTGAGCCTTTACAACATCGTCGACATCGATGGGCTATCGCGGAAGACAAGGCTGCCAGTGATTTGTCTGACCTACAAGGAGACTTCGGGGATCGAGGATTCCATAGTGCGCCACTTCTCTGAAGGTGCGGAAGCGAAGCTGGAGGCCTACAGGAAGCTCGGAGACAGGAAGAAGCTCAGGCTGAAGTCGGGCCATTTGGTATTCGCTCGGACGGCGGGGCTCGGACAGGCGGAGGTCAAGTCTGTGCTCGACATGTTCACGCTTCAAGGGTCGATTCCGGAGCCCATCCGCGTGGCACGGCTTCTGGCAAGGGCCGCGGCACCTAGACGATCTTCACGCCTGGATTGAGCATCCCCTTGGGGTCGAAGGCCTTCCGAATCTGTTTCATCACTCCGTACGATTTCGGATACTGTCTTGCCACGTAGGGCGCCCTGAGCATGCCGTCGCCGTGCTCCCCGGTCATCGAGCCTCCCATCTTCCAGACTGCCTCGAAGGACTCCTCCATGATTTCTTCCAGCAGCCTCCGTTCGGAGGGAAGGCTCGGGTCGAGGAGGGGGCGGGCGTGCAGGTTGGCGTCCCACGCGTGGCCGTAGGAGATGTAGCCCAGACCTCTTCTCTCGAACTGGTCCTTCAGGAGCCTCACGAGGTCGCCGAGTCTCTCAGGTGGGACGACAAGGTCCTCGACTCCCGGCACGAGGATCCTCCTCCCTTCCTTGATTTCCAGGGCCAGGGTCAGCGTTTCGTTCCTGACCTCCCAAGCTTCGCGCACATCTGAGGGGCTCGTCAGGACGATCGGCTCGAACCCGCCGACCTTCGAGCCGGCGATCTCCTCCATCCTTTCTTGCAGCAACTCCTCGGCGCCTTCGAATTCGCAGAAGAGAAGGTATTCGCCCTCGGTGCGAGAGTACTTGGCGATCCTCTCTTCCCTGCCCATCCTCCTGAAGACCGACTTGTTGACGAGCTCGACCGCTGTCGGGCCATGCGTCTTGAACGCGGAGACGAGAGTGTCGAGTTCGTCCAGCCCGACCTCGACGATTAGGAGAATTCTCGACCTGGCTCCCACCCGGGTGGCAAACGTGATCTCCGTCAGCACCCCCAGCGTTCCCTCCGAGCCCACTAAGAGCCTCGGGAGGTCGCAGACGCCGTCGTGTAGCACCTTCTCGAGCCTGTATCCGGAAGAGTTCTTCGTGACGCGGGGCTGCTCGCAGATGATGGTCTTCCAGTTCTCCACTAGGAGTCCCACGACCGTCCTCGTGACTCTGTCGCCCGAAAGCGCCTGTTCTACGGCGACCGCCGTCAGGTTCCGCGCCCCCTCGCCAGGGATGACAACCCTTAGCTCCTCGACATAATCGATCGTCGAGCCGTACCTCGGCGTCCTTACGCCCGACGAGTTGTTTGCTACCATCCCTCCGACAGTGCAGGTGAGGTAGCTGGAGGGGTCAACGGGCATCCACCTGCCGGCGGGCTCCAGCAGCTTGTTCAGGTCTCCCTTCACAAGAGCCGGTTCGCATCTCACCTTACCGTCGGGGAGGATTGCAGCCGTGCCCCGACTCTGGAGGAGGACCGATCCCCTCCCCACCGACTGGCTCGGTATCGAAGTGCCAGCACCCCTTGGCGTCACGGACCCACCCGAGCGCCCCGCAAGTTCAAGGATCGATTCGACTTCGGCCTCGGTGTCGGCCACGTAGCCCACAGTAGGTCTGATCTTGATGATGCCGGAGTCGCTCGAGAGCGATTCCAGGTCAGCTTCGCTGGTCAGGACCTTCAACCTTCCGGGCCTGAGGGCGTCGCTATATCCGTCTTGCCCGGTCACTGCGGCTTGGCGATGACCGCTCCGCGCATGTCGGCGTGGCAGTCGCAAAGCAGCTGTGCGTTCCTACGATGCTGTAATCGCCAGCTCAGACGGGTATGACGAGAACCTTCAATTCTAGGCCGGAAGTCTAAGATCGGCGACCATCTCGATCCATCTGGGGCCGACCTCCCTGACCCTCCTCGTCGCGATGCGGGTTCCTGGGGGGACTAGGCCGGAGAGCTCCTCGACCAACCTAGCCGAGGCCTCGCCCTCGCTCTCGCCCAGGACGTGCCTGTAGTAGTGGATGACGGCCCGCTTCTTGGCCATCGCGAGCGCGACAGGGAGGAACCTGTCTGCTTGAGAAGGATGGGGCATGAGGAGCCGGTCAAACCTGGATTTCTCCCTCGTCGGTAGCTCCGCCGCATCTCCCCTGATGACACGGACCTTGTCCTGCACCTTGTTGAGCCAGTCGTTCTCTTCGTGCAAGTCACAGGCATACTCGTTGATCTCGCAGCTGGTGACCCTTGCCCCCGCGGTCTTCGCGACTAGGATCGAGAATGGCCCCACCCCCGCGAACATGTTGAGCACGCGCTCCCTCGAGGCCACCTTCGCCGCTATCGCGAGCCTCTCCGTGGAGAGCCTTGGCGAAAAGTAGCAACGGGCGACGTTGACCCTGAAGACGCACCCGTTTTCTTTATGGAGGGTCAACGTCCTCTTCTCCCCTGCGATGTGCTTCAGTTTCCGGAGTCTGAACTCCCCCTCGATCCCTCCCTCCTGTTCGTAGACGCACTTTACGTTCTTCACATTCTTTCTGAGGGTCTCAGCCAGCCGCCTCTTCTCGGCCATCGAGAGTTCAGGAAGCCTGACTATCGCGATGTCTCCAATGACGTTGACTCCGGTCGAGACCCTCTTCGGGTTGTTGATGCGAGCCTCCTCCAGGACCTTCCTAATCAGCTTCAGGGGTCTCTTCCCTCCGAGAGGAGACGTAGTAGTAGGTTGTCATAATCCTAGATGGCAACATATGATTTAGAACGGCCGAAATGGGATACCCGGCGGCCATGATTTGAGATTCGCTCGACAAGTTTCTCCAAAAGGCGTATCGTGTGTCCAAATCACCCAACTCCGTTCGCCATTACAGGGTCGGCGTGCAAGCATTCAAAGCCTTCTGTGACTCGAAAGGGATGGTGCCCGACACCGAGAACGTCTACGGCCTGATAGACGACTGGGTTGGCGAAATGGACAAGACTGGTCCGAAGCCCGCGCGCGCTTAATCAAGCAAGTAGCCCTGGCTAGCCTTGGTGACAATGATCAATCTTGGTGTGGTCGCAGATTCGAACTCATGAGTTGAAAACCTGAGCGTTTCGTTTGCTATCGTGGAGAGTAGAGGGCTCGCTCATTTTGTCGGGCGGCCGGCAGTCCGTTCGAGAATTCTGATGTTGACAACGAGATTCAGGAAGAGCGTTGCCGAGGTGATCAGGAGCAGGTAGGAAAGAATGGGCACCATCTGTTCGCCTTGGATGCCCACCGAGTTGAGCAACGTCCCGGCGAGGCTGGTGCCTCCCGAGAAGAGCCAGAGGAGGACCACGCAGGTCAGGTTGAAGACCGCCAGGAATAGCTGGGTGCCGAAGACCCCAAGCTCCGAGATGTCAAAGATCAGGTAGGTGAAGGCAAGGGAGGCAATGCCGAAGACGACCACGCCCGAGCTGATGAAGTAGATTCCCGCCCCGGCCACGAAGCAGCTGCCCCCGACGATGAGCGGGAGGACGTTCTTGCCGTCGAAGACCGACTTCCTCAGTCATATAGCTGAAAGGCTGATGATGCCCAAGCTTATCAGAACCAGGAAGTCGGTGATTTCAACTAGGAAGCTCGCGTTACCCTCTGCGAGGAGGAAGATTGCCACCAGAGTGAAGACCCAAGAGACGTTTGACAGAGAACGAGGGATGTACCCATCCTCGGCGAGGGCTCCCAGGTGTCTAGAGGCGGCCAAGAACGCCGGCACGAAAGTGGTGATCGTCGCAATCAGGAACGCGATGGCCATCAGGAGCTCCTGGCTGGGTCCGAGGTAGTTGTTGGCCAGGAAGAGCGCCGGAATCTGCTGTGCGCTCAGGGTGGCCAGAGATGGGTGCAGGGAGAAGACGGCCAGCGCATACGATATGTTGACGACCGCGGCCACTACAACACTTAGGATCATGGCGACGCCGAGGTAGCGGGCTTTCTTCATGCGATATCCCCGCTTTATTCGGGAGACGATGGGGATCTTTGTCTCGGCGTGAACGTCCCTCTCGAGCGCCTGAATCTCTTGGAACCCGAAGAACAACAGGTAGAGGTAGCCTGTGTTGACGACAAGCGCGAAGACCCAGTTGCCCGATGATATGGCGGTGATGCCGGAGAGGTTCCAGGCGCCTTTTGCGCCCAAGAGCAAACTCTGGTAGACCAGTATGACCACCATCACGGACGTCAGTGCAACCTGGAGGTAACCTATCGAGCGGATTATTCTCTTCTCGAAAATTGCGTTGGCCACGGACCAACCGATGAAGACTATCGCTATGGTGTAGACGATCACTGTAGCCACCAGGGATTTCACTCCGAAGCGAGCCAATATGCCTGGGAAGATTTCCAGGTCGAAGATCACGAAGACCAGCTTCGAGTAAGCGGCCAGAGCGGTGTTCGCGATCCACATGGAGACGCGGGAGACGAAGTATCTGACGCTGCGCACGCCGCAGGCGAGCCTCGTGAAGGACGGTCCTCCCACAGCCTCGGAGCCCGGCCCGGCGAAGGAATACATGTCAGCGTAGACCTTGGCCATCAGGACTGAAAGAACAGTGGCGAGCAACAGCGAGCCGAGAGAGACCAGCTCATACTGGAGGATGTTCAATGGTATGAGGATGAACAAAGGTGAGCCGAGGGTTGACCCTATGCCCACGGCCAGGATTGTTACGAACCCGTAGACGGGTCTGGACTGAGGCTTTCTCACCCTGACTCTGAATCTGACACGGACGGATTCTGGGATGGAGGTCGCGAGTGCGGTCGATGACATCGCAACGGCGAAGGAAGCGAGGATGAGCACGGCGCCCCCGAGGTTCTCCCCCCGGCCCGACTCGACGGCGACAAGCTCGTCGTAAATGTAGAAGAGCGCCAGCAGGATGCCAACGACGCCCACCGCGGTCACCGCGACCTTGAGCGCCAACGCCCTGCTACGGGCCGAGGCCGAGACCTGAGTCAAGCGGACTCACCGCGATGGCTGGAGGCCGGCTTTCTTCAGGGTGGTGGAGGCCCTTCTGAGGGCGTACAAGGCCGAAAGCAGGAGCAGGATGGAGAAAGCGAGTTCGATGATCGGTAGCGCCTGCTGCATCGGGCTGGTGGTGACCATATCATTCACGGATGAGCTGAAGAACTGAACGATGTAGTTTGAAGATGCGGCCCCCGAAAACAGGGCGGAAATTGCGAGAAGACCAGATATCATCAGAAATGAGGCCAGTATGAGCTCTCCGACGGCGACCACGACGGAGCCCGTCCGATCGTTGGTCTTGCCAACACCCATCGAATTGACTACCCTCCTGACCTGTTCGTCTCTGGAATCCAGGATTGACGTTTCGAGGGCCGAGCGGAGCTCAGACTCGGATGGGTGCAGCAACCCCACGGCCTTCATGTCGAGGACCAGCTTCATGACCATGGGGTCGTCCTTCTCGGGCGCCTGTCCGGACACGGAAGCGAAGGTGCGGGCTCGGTAGATAAGTTTCTTTCGACCGCGGACGCGTGATATGCTTTAAATCGCAAAAGGCAGGCTCCGAGAGAGAATGGCGGCTTCCACGGTCCGCGCTGACCCGGGAAAGGACTCGCTCAGACAGGTCGTTACGAACCTATTCGACGCTGTGAGGTTCTCCGACCAGCTACATGAGGCTGAAGCCAAGGCGAAATCTCTTCGGAACGAGTTCGACTCGAAGTCGCTAAGGCTCGATACGTTCGTCAAGTCGGTGGTCAACTCGTCGGAAGTCCTGACGAAGCAGGTGCCGGAGGACTACGCCAAAATTATGGCCAACCAGGTGAACGAATTCGTCAGGGCTGCGGCCGATCAGGCGAAGGCCAAGGGGAGCGCCAAGGCAACGGGAGAGATATCAGAGGTCGGGTCCGAGGCTGTTTCGAGTAGGACGAAGACCCTGAAGAGCCTAGAGGCCTACCTAGGCAGCAATCCTCTGCTCGTAGTTGACAGGCTGGTCACGGTCAAGCTCGTGGACGGGGGGTATCAAGCCCAGGCGACATACAGTTGCAAGGGCAACGTGGTCTACAGGTTCAACCTTGGAACCCAGAGCTCGAAGATGTTCGGGTCCGAGTTCAAGCTTTCGAAACTCAGGAAGAAACTCAACGTCCCAGTGGGCCTCGGCAAGACATGGATCCGCAAAGAGCAGAGCCCCCGCTATGAGAAATTGGAGCAGTATTCCCTAAAGAGCGCAGAGGCCTCTAGCCAGCACTTCATCGCCGAATTCTTCGAGGAGGAGTCGCGGACAGCCATCAGGATATCTAGGGCAGGCCAGGAAGGGGGCGGGTTCACCAGCGTCGAGTTCATCGATGGAGCTGAGGTGGTCAACGTAACCACCGACGCTGGGCTGAACAAGTTCCTAGATTCGGCTGCGGTCACAGCCGTCGTGAACTCCATTTGGGCCGAGCTTATTCAGGTCGAGGCGAGCAGGGTTGCCCTGACGGAGTTGACGGTCAGCGGCCGCGACATCCTCGAGAGGATGGAGTGCGAAAGCCTCCTGAGGACGGTCCTCAGGATTATGGGTCCGACCTACAAAGCCATTCTCGAGAGGCCCGCCGAAAAGCAGCTCAAGGACAGTGAAGTGGAGGTGAGCCTGTCCTTCGTCAGGGAACGGCTCTCGCTGCTGGGAGAATCCGCAAGCCAGCAAGTCCAGAGGGCCCTGGCCATAGAGGCCAAGAGTTCCTGAGAATCCGCCGACAAATCTAATACAAATGAGGGAATTGGCGTGAGTATCAGCATGGCCGCAACTACAAGCATAAGGCTGACTACTGAGAAGGAAGGAATCCAAGTTGTCACCGCCCTCGGCGGCTACGACAGTAACACCATCTCAGTGTTCCAAGGCATGATTCTCTAGGGGCGGAGCCGCTCACAAAGCATCCGATGATCGTTGCGTAGGCGCCGCTGAAGGCTATGTCTGGCGACAGACGAAGCGCTTTAGCCAGATTGATTGTTCCCTGCAATGCCGGGTATCGATGAATCTAGATGTCCACAACTGAAGTGCTCATCAGCTTGTCCGTGTACTTCTGGGTGTAGCTCTTCGACACGGCCAGGCCGACTATGACGTCCAGGACGAGAAGCAGCCAATAGAGCTTGCTTACGTTCCTGACCAGAGCCTCGACCGCGTTAGGGGCCCTGCCTCCTGATGCGACTACCTTGAGCCCCATGGCTCGTTTCCCAATCGAAGCGCCGGCCAGGACCTCGAAGGCGATGAAATACAGGACCAGGATAGCTCCTGCAAGGAAGCTGAAGACACCCACCAAGATTGCAACGAAGACCCCGGGGCCCGATAGAACTAGGAGAGATGCGGCGGCCAGGATCACCAGAAGCCCTACCGCAAAGTAGACGATGAGAGCGTCAATCACAAAGGCGATGACGCGTCTGACCCAATAGATCTGAGCGCTGCTCTGCTTCATGACAGCGTTGACGCCGCTGATTGGTGCCTGTGAGGCTTCTTGTGTCATTTGCCTGTGACCACATTTCTTCCCATGTAAAGCCGGTAGACGACAATGATCAAGGCGATGACCACAAGTAGGTTGATCAGACCCCCACCGATTCTGCCGAAGAACCCGAATAGCCATAGAACCACCAGGACTATGGCCACTGTCCAGAATAGATCTATCTTCAAGTCTTGCCGCCCTTTATTCAGCTCTGACGACTATTTATCGTCTTCAGAGTGGTTGCCTAGATGTGAGGGAAGAATGACGCGGGAACCACTATGCCGAAGAGGGCTCCGAGAATCAAGCTCATCACGGCGAAGATGATTATTGCGAGTATGGCTATCCCGAGGCCGCCCAGCCAGCTCGTTCCGAAGCTTGATTTGTAGACCCATATCCAGGCTACAAAGGCCAGGATCAAGGCGATGATGAATGCCCCTGAACCGATCAGCGTTCCTAGAAAGAAATCCACCGCGATCAAGATCACAAAGTAGACTATTGGGCCAACTAGGGTGGCGACCATGGCGTCGCCAAAGGTAGACTTTCCCCCGGTGATTGCCTTGCCCGCCAGCCACGCGGGTATTGAGATGACTATCCATAGAATGACTAAGCCGATGACGGCCACAAGCACGTCCGTCAAAGTCAGACTGCCAAGGCTGGGAAGAACCGGGTTGCTCAAGACGACCTCTACCACTGATTCTGTCTGTTCATTTTATAAGATTATCGCACCGCATAGCAATCGAGTACGGTCTCACCTTGAACTCGTTGACAGGCGGTAGTCAGTTAGGTCAGTTTCATCTTGTGACCGCAGTCATGGCACTTTCTCGAGCCCTCTTCTTCGGGGTAGGTATTTGCCAGCTCGCACTTGCACGTACATGGGACCAAGTCCAGAGTTGACCAATCACAACTCTTGCACATACTGACATAGCCATGCATGTTGCGTCGATATATTTCTATCCCGAGTCAACGGAATTGAGTACCAGGTTGCGGCCGTCCGGTCTGATCAAAGAATGGCTTTTTGCGAGCCGCTGTGGCGGCTCACGATCTCCTTCTCAACTCCGACCGCAGTCAATCCCGGAGCCTTGCTCGCGATTACGTCCGAACCCGTCTTCTGGGATGTCTTGTTGGAACCTCTGGTGGCTTTGCGGATGAAGAATATGAAGACTATGCCGGTTATCGCCAGAAGGACCTGGTACGTGGCGATCCGCCACAGTACAATAGCCTTAAGATTATTGCTTCGAGTTAGGTACAGGGGTTCGTCGCGCCTCTTAGCTGACCCTCGGAATTCTGCTCGAACTCAGTACACTCGTACATTGGAGCGTCCGCGGTGGACAGAGAAACCGGACTGCACAATTCCATGGGACTTTCAAGGTCGAAATTCGACCTCCGACACGAACAACATGCCAAACGTTGTTGGGGCGCCTACGTGGAATGACAAGACCCAGCCAAGGCATACGACCCTGCCATTCCTTCTCGCGCTGCCCCACAACGGCTTTATCGTGTGACTCTGCTCAGTCGTAAGGAAACCTGGTCCCAGAGCGAGCGGAGACTCGCGACAATAATGCACACGGACATAGTGGGCTATACAGCCCTGGGGCAAAGGAACGAATCCCTGTCTCTTGCCCTGGTCGATGAAAAGAGGAAGCTGCTGAGACCGAAGAGGTCGCGTGACAATGACTCTGAGTGTCTGGCTGGAGTCATACTCTTGTACCGATTCGGACACCGGTAGGAGTGGCGCATCTTGAAATCAAAGGGGTCCACCGAACTGCACGCGCGCCACGGTCTCCTCTCCAACTTCATCTTGGGAAGTCAGGATGGATTGGTGAACGTCCTTGGAATCCTGTTGGGGCTGACTGCCGCCACGAGCGACCTCCGGCTAATCTTCGTCGCAGCCTTTGCGGCGCTCGGTGCCGAATCGATATCAATGGGAGCGGTCGCCTACACATCCACCCTAGCAAGAAGGAAGCAATACCTGAAGGAGGTCAGCCGCGAAAAGACTGAGATGAGGGAGGTGCCCGAAGCAGAAAGGAATGAAGCGAGAGAGGTCTTCCAGAAATGGGGGTACCAAGACGAGGAGCTCGAACGTTTGACCAACCTGATCGCCTCCAAGCCGAAGGCTTGGCTCGAGTTCATGATGTCCCACGAGCTCCAGCTCGAGTCGGTCGGCGAGTCCGAACCCAGGAGAAACTTCTTGGTCGTGCTAAGCGCCACCATTTTCGGTTCGTTCATCCCTCTAGTGCCTTACTTCCTGGTGGGCAAAGACCTCTTGCTGAGTGCGTTTGGTTCCGTGACGGTCAGTGGCATAGCCCTATTCGTTATCGGGTACTACGAGGCGAAAACAACGGTCGGGTCGATATGGAGGAGTGGGCTTCAGATGGCTGCGATTGGCTTGGCCGCTGGTTTGGCTGGTTTCCTGATAGGGCATTTCATCGGCGCCTCGCCGGCTTAGTTCTATCTACGTAGCATGACGAGACAGATCGTGACTCGGACCCAGCTCCCCCCCTCCCCCCTCCCCCGCTTTCCTTCTTTGACATCCCTGCAAGGTCACACTGAGTTTCCGTCAAGAGGCGCCAGCGACCTAGTTGGCATGAAGAAGATCCAAGCAGTCGGACGCCCGATACGCTTATGCGGGATCGCGAGAAGATCGTTCTCCTTCTTCACTCATTATGCCTCTCTCTTCCATAATCGTCTACAGTGCCTGCAATCTCCACACCTGCAAGGAGCCGTCTCCATGCCATGTTCACAGTCTTTGTGGTGACAAACGTTGGGTGAATTACAACAGATGCGTCTCATTATGAATTCATTCCACCATCGACTTCTTCTGCTTCGGTCCCTCTTTCCTGCCGGAGGCCAACTTCTTCCGCCTTCGTCCTCCTTTCTTCTCGCTCAGCTTCTCGTCCTTCCTATCTTTGATTCCCTCGGATTCCTTCTCTTCCGACTCGTCTTCCGTCTCCCCCTCCAGCTCTTCTGACTCTGCTTCTTCTGTCAACTCGACATCCGTGGCCGCTTCCACTTCATGCTCTTGCTCCGCCCCCTCCAATTCATTCTCGCTGTCGCTGCTCAACGAATACACTGCCCAGCTTGGCTGTTCATCTGGTATTTGTGTCGTAAATGGATAATCAATTGTCGTTGGTGCTGCGCTGATGTTTACTGGTAAGATAGGGTGGAAATCCCCCAGCCCCGCACCAAGTTCGCATGAAACGGACCAAGACTCAGGTTTCCCTACCAATTTGAATCCAAGTCGTCTTCTTTCTAGAAAAAGACTACAAAACTAACGGTGTGAAGAAATCGCTCGGGACGGACGAGGTTCTCATGAGGATGGTTACCCGAGACACATAAATTCCGGTCACACTGTAGTTCGATAATGGAAAGCCAATCGTTGAAGGTTCTACCAATTCACGTCCTGCGAAGTCCGAAGGGAATCTCCACATTTCTTCGAGCGGAAATACGCGAGCTGCAAAACTCTGGGAAGAAGGTGCTTAAAGTCACAGTCGGTGTCCAAGTGCAAGGAGCGACGGTCCCTCAAGCCTGGGGGAAGGCCTTGGAGGCCTTTTCCGATGGGACGAATTTGAGGGAATTCTACGAACATATTGAAGGAGAACTGGGCGCCACTAGAACGGGACAGCAGAGAAAGATAGGCGAGAAGAATCTGAGAAGAAGAAAGCACTCGCAATTTCTCTCAACTCTCAAGCGACTCTCTGACAGGGGAGTCCTGACCTTGCGCCCATCCTCCTTCCTCGACAGGGCTGATCGTCTAGCCCGGACAGACGCAGACTCAATGAGGTCTCAGGACTCAGGAAACAGCGATACTAGAAGAGGCTGGGCCGAGGAGCTCTCGACAGCTTGGTTGCAACCGAATGTCCAGAAGTTAAGGCTAGAGGCTGGATCTCAGGCCTCGTGGACCGAAAAACGTACAGTCACGCTCAGAAAGAAGGGCGAAGGAACAGGAGATATCATCGTCGAGGGACTGGCGGCCAAGCCGATACGCCTGATCGCGGAACCACGATCGAGACCGAAGGCGTACCACGATGGTTGCCGTCGCCTATGAGCTATTACCTTCTGCCGGCGATTATGCCAATCGTTCCGACCATGAAGGGCAGTTTGAGCATGGCCGGGATGAAGTCTGCGTCTCGTGTTGGGATGAACTCCGCTTTCTCGGTCCCCCAACTCTGAACAGTCCTGACTAGATCGTCCGCTGCGCCGTAGGTCCTCTTGTCCGAGAACAGGTCTTGGAAGGCAAATGCACCCCCTTTCTTGGCAACCCGCAGCGCTTCCCGAATCAGTTGGCGCTTGTCTTTCGCATCTTTCACTTCGTGGAATGCCAGGTTACTCACCACGGCGTCGAACTCCCCATCGCTGAATGGAAGGGCCGAGGCACCGGCCTTCCGAAAGCTCAGGCGTTCACCGACGCCTTCAATCATAGCATTCCTCTCGCATCTGTCCTTCGAGTACTCCCAGTTCTTCCCCCAGGAGTCGATTCCGACCACCAGCGCTTCTGGATACTTGCGGGCAAGCTTGACAGCCAGTGCACCGTTCCCGCAGCCTATGTCCAAGACTCGCCCCTTGCCGTCCCACGAAAGGTGCGCTAACAAGAGGTCCCAGATCTGGTCTTGCACATTCCCTCCTTGAGATGAAAACTCGCGTCTGGCATATGCGAAGTACGCCGAGACCAGTAGGAAGAATGCTGAGAATACGATCAAGAACGGATAGAGGGGAGACAGCGGCAGAGATGCCAGGCCCAGTATAACGAAAAGAAAGATCAGTCTCTTAGAAACCCAATTGCCGTAGTCTGGTTTCTCGACCATTCCCTCTTTCTCTACCCCTCCCATTTGAAAGTAGCGTTTGGTGAAATAGACCTTCACGGAACACAATCACAGCCGAGGGCTTTGTCAAGTTCTCAGTAGCTCGTAGTGGGGAAGACATATCAATATATATCAATGCATCGGTCTAGTACAGGCAAGACATTGTCGGGCGATTCATCCAAGGAGATCCTAGGTGACCTCTCTCTTCTGGACAGGCTTCTACCCATCTGGATTTTCGTGGCGATGGGTGCAGGCGTTCTAATCGGGTTTGTCTTCCCTGGAACTGGTCCACTAATCAATTCGTTTCAGATCGACTCGGTGTCCCTTCCAATCGCGGTTGGTCTGATCTGGATGATGTATCCGCCGCTTGCGGCGGTCAACTATCGGGAAATCGGAAAGGTCAGGACCGCAGGAAAGATGATGAGCGTCTCGCTGCTGCTCAACTGGGCGGTGGGTCCAATCCTGATGTTCACACTCGCTTGGGTTCTCCTTCCGGATCTTCCCCTCTTCAGGGACGGAATAATCTTGGTCGGCCTGGCGCGTTGCATCGCCATGGTGCTGGTATGGAACATGCTCGCCGGTGGGGATAGAGAGTATGCAGCAATCATAGTCGCTCTGAATGCGGCATTTCAGATAGTCCTTTACTCGGTATACGCCTACTTCTTCATCACTGTGCTGCCGACCTGGCTTGACCCGAACGCGGTCGCGACTACGATTAACGTGAACCCCTGGGACATAGCGCGAAGCGTTGCGATCTTCTTGGGTGTGCCGTTCGCCATGGGGATAACAACGCGGTGTGCCCTCGAACGCAGAGGAAAGGAATGGTATGAGGAGAGGTTTCTTTCGAAGCTGCGACCTACCGCGCTGGTGGGGCTGCTCTTCACCCTTGTCATAATGTTCAGCCTTCAGGGCGACTACTTCGTCCGCCTTCCGCTGGACTTGGTGCGAGTCGCCATTCCATTGGTGGCCTATTTCCTGCTCATGTTTGCGTCGTCGTTTCTGCTGTCGTGGAAGCTTGGGTTTTCTTACCAGGAGACTGTCACTACGTCCTTCACCGCAGCCAGCAACAATTTCGAACTCGCGATTGCCGTCGCCGTGGCAGTCTTTGGCCTGAGCTCGAGTCAGGCCTTCGCCACCGTTGTGGGGCCGCTGATAGAGGTCCCTGTAATGATCGGGCTCGTCTATGTCGCACTTTGGTTGGAACCAAGATTCTTCAGACTAGCCATACCTGAGACCGGAGCTGCACCTCTTATACCGTCGGAGCGTCTTAGAGGGGGCAAGGAGCCATGAAGTCTGGGCAGAGCAAATCGGTTCAGCGGCTAATTCGACTCGGAATCTGTCAACCCTCGGACATCACACAGGCTAGAGTTGAGGCAGAGAAGCTCTCGTCTCCAGAGTATGCGATGAAGATTAGACGGGCGGAGAAGCTTGTTGGAGCGATTGGTGATTCCAACAGGATAAAGATCCTGCTGCTTCTTTCCAAACGGGAGATGTGCGTCTGTGAGCTTGAATCTGCCCTAGGGCTGCCGCAACCGACCGTGTCACATCATCTGGGTCTCTTGGAACAGGCAGGTTTACTCCAGAGGAGTAAGAGAGAGAGGTGGGTATTCTACGAGGTGTGCGACTCCCCAGCCCTGGACCTGCTTAGGAGACTGATGTCGTAGGCGATTGATTTGTCTCACCCTACACGCAAGATTCTGTTCGTTTGTGTCGAGAACGCGGGCAGGAGCCAGATGGCCGAGGCGTTCGCGAGCAGGCATGGATTGATTGCCTCAAGTGCTGGCACAGTCCCTTCTTCGAAGGTCAATCCCGTCGTCGTCGGGGCCATGAAGGAGAAGGGAATGGACCTCTCGTCCAACAAGCCCAAGATGTTGACGAATGACATGATTAACCAAGCGAGCCTTGTCGTGACCATGGGTTGCTCAGTTGAAGAGGTATGTCCGAGGCCGATGCTTGCCAAGATGCAGAAGAAACTCGTGGACTGGGACCTCCCCGACCCCAAAGGAAAGTCAATTACGGACGTGCGAAGAATCAGAGACGAAATCGAGAAGCGGGTTATGGAGCTTTCAAAGAGCTGGCAGGGGGCTTCTTTGCCTTGATGTGCGAGCTGAAGTAGCTGAAAGGATACTCTCCGATGTTCGAGTCCGACGCATGTTCAATCTGGGCATCTTGAAATCCAACACCCTTGAGTAACCTCTCGTAGTCTGAATCCATCAGGGCTCCTGAGATACAAGCCGACCAGGAATCCATGTCCTTTCTTGTGCTGTCGGGAATCTCCTTTGGAAGAGTGACATCAGCGACCGCGAAGACACCACCTTCCTTCAGCACGCGGAAGGATTCCCGAAAGACGGCCGGCTTGTCAGGCGAGAGATTGATCACGCAGTTTGATATGACGTAGTCCACGCTGTTCGACTCGACCGGCAGGTGCTCGATTTCTCCGAGCCTGAACTCAGCATTCGCGTACTTGTCTCCATACTTGGATTTCGTCTCCCTCGCTCTCCAGACCATCTCTGGAGTAGCGTCCACGCCTATCGCTCTCCCCTTCTCTCCGATTAGCTGGGAAGCCCTGAAGATGTCAATCCCGCCGCCGCTTCCGAGGTCGAGCACCACATCGCCTGCCTTCAGGGCTACCAGAAGCAGAGGAGAGCCGCATCCTGCTCCGACCGAGGAGGCTTCGATTGGAACAGCTTCGCCCACTGAGGTCAGGTCCGAAACGGTACAACAATCATCTTCATTGCAACACTTCGAATCGGAGGAGGTTGCCATCTTGGCGTATCTCTCCTTTACTGCCTTCCTGATTTCTAGCTCGGACATATTCTCATCTCGGTCGCGTGGGCTATTTATTGAGCCCGTGGGATTCGAACCCATAATGGGTCTGGACCCTACCGGGCCCCCTTTAGCCCTCTACGTTCCCATCCTTTTCAGCGGACACATAGTAGTATTCTCCCTTCTCCTTCTGTTCCCTGTCCAGCTTGCTGCCGGGCTTGTTGACCCTCGGCCTTCCCGTGTTTACGTCCCTCCTGTAGGTCAGACCCACCTGCTTGAGGAACATGTTCATCCCGTCTTCCTTGCTCAGCGGCTTGGTCGCTTCCCCGGCGACGCCCGGCTCTCCGGCGAAGACCATCAGCCTGTCGGAGACAATGTCGACCACCTGGAGGTCGTGGTCTATGATGATCGCAGCTTTCCCTCTCGCCTTGACCATCCTGTTGACAGCCTTTGCCACTACGAACCTGTCCTCGACGTCAAGGAAGGCCGACGGCTCGTCCAGGGCGTACACCTCCGCCTTCTGGGCCATCGTGGCCACTATCGCGACCTTCTGGAGCTCCCCTCCGCTCAGCTCCTTCATGTTCCTCGCCAACAACTTCTCCATTCTCAGCGGGACGGCAAGGGTGTCCTGCAGGTCAGGCTCGCCGTACCTCGTTCCCAGGGTCCCGGAGAAGAACTCGTCGACTGTGCCTTCGAAAGCTGAGGTCAGGTATTGCGGCTTGTAGGCGACTGTCGCGTCCGCGGCGACCTTTCCCTTGGCCGGCTTCTCCTCGCCGGCGATCATCCTGAGAAAGGTCGTCTTGCCTAGGGCGTTGGCGCCCACCACGCCTAGGATGGTGCCGCGGTTTATCTCTCCTCTTTCGACCTTGAGCTTGAAGCTTTCGTACGATTTCCTCAGGTCGGTGTACTTGGCCACGACCTCACCGCTTTCGACGGTCTCGCCCGCCGCCTTCTGTCCGAATGAGACGGCGTGATCCCTGAACCTGATGTTCTCCTGCGGAAGGTAGCCATCGAGGAGCGAGTTGATGCCGGTCCTAGAGGCGTAGAGCCCGGAGACGATGCCGTAGGCTCCTGGCTCGCCGTAGATTATCTGGACATAGTTAGTCACATAGTCGAGGAAGGCCATATCATGCTCGACGACCAGGACCGTCTTGCCGGTTTGGGCTATGTTGCTGATCAGCTTGGAGACCGCGAGCCGCTGGTAGACATCGTTGTACGATGACGGCTCGTCGAAGAGATAGAGGTCGGCCTCCTTCAGGGCCGTAGCCGCGACCGCGACCCTCTGCAGCTCCCCGCCGCTCAGGTCCGGTACCTTCTTGTCGAGGGTCTCCTGGAGATTGAGAGCCTCGACCACCTCGGCCATCGCCTTCCTTTCGTCCATTCGCCTTAGCAGAAGCTTCGTCTCCTTCTTCCACGCCTCCGGAAGCTTGTAGACTGCCTGTGGCTTGAGCGAGACCCTGAGCTCCCCGTCGGCGATTCTCTCGAAGTGCCCCTTCATCTCGCGCCCGCTCAGGTACGAGAGGAACCTATCCCAGGTCGGCTCCTTCTCATAGTCGCCCAGGTTCGGGACCAGCTGCCCGGCGAGTATCTTGAGGGCTGTCGACTTTCCGATCCCGTTCCGGCCAACCAGGCCGACCACCTGTCCCTTCCTGACCATCGGTATCCGAAAGAGCCTGAAGGAGTTGACTCCGTATTGGTGGATCTTCTCCGTCTTGAGTTCCTCGCTCAGGTTCAGGATGTCGATGGCGTCGAAGGGGCAGACCTTGGTGCAGATCCCGCAGCCGATGCAGAGTTCTTCGGAGATGAGCGCAATCCTGTTGCCCCCGAGCACGATGCATTCATCGCCGTTGATGTTCACGGGGCATTCCTTGATGCACTCCAGCCCACACTTCTTCGACTGGCAGAGGTCCTCGTCTACGACCGCAACTCTGTGAACCAATGTCGCTCCCTCAACGCTCGCTGAGCCTCTTCGGGATGGGGCAGAACGGGCAGATGGCCGGGTCGCCTTCGAGCTTCAGGCTCTCCACGCTGTGCCTCTGCCTCATGGACGCCCAGACGGTCTCCTCGCGGGCCACTCCAGTCAGGTGAATCGCTTCGTGTTCCACGATAACCGGGAGTAGCCTGCACCTTGTGCAGATAGGTTTTACGAAGGCGAGGGGCTTCAGACTGCTCGTGATCATCGCGAGGCCCGTCGTCCCGATCAGCCAGAAGACCACGGTGTATCCCAGGATCCCGGTCGGCTCCTCGAGCAACCAGCCGATGCCAAAGCTGACGACCACGAGGACGAGACCCAGAATCAGGCCCGACCTTCCTCCATGAAATGAGACTCCCCGCGTGCTCTTCGAGAAGGTTGGTGCCAACAGAGGCGGCATCAACACCTGGAAGAGTGGGGAGAGGGTGATCACTCTTGTTCTCTTGGCCATCCGCTCCCACCCAGCGCCCGCGACCGACAATTCCAGCTTCGACCACCTGAGTATCTATTTATCCGTGAACGGGACTCCTTCGGACATCGTCACCGCACCACGCCCCGTCGACTGAATGGGTTCCCACATTGGAGTCACCGGTCGATTCTCTTCTTGACCTGATGCCTCGCCTTGCTGAGCGCCTTCTCGATTGATTTCCTGCCATCTCGCAACCCGAAGTACTCCGAGAGAACATGCTCTCCCTCCTCGAGGCTCTCCTCCGTGAAGATGACCTGGAGGATCAGCCGTTCGGTATCGTTCAGGTCCATCGAGTCGAGCGCAGCCATGATCCTCGACTCATCCTCGATGAGGTCGTCAATCATCCTGCCGAGCCTTCTGGTCTGGTCCTGTATCCGCCTTCTTCGGAGGATTGCTTCCTCGGCCAGGTACTCCAGGTCCACGGGCCTGTCCGGTTCCTCCGCGGGTGCAGGAGACTTCCGGCTGAGCTTCACCAGCGTGAGGTCGCCCGCAGAGAAGTCCCCCAGCCTCCCTCCCTTCGCCGCATAGACCTTGCGGACCGCCAGGCCAGGGCTCCTCACGCTCTTCTCCTCGACCAGCCCCAACTCTTCCAGTTTCCTCAGGTGCTTTAGCACTCCCTGAATCGAGATTCCGGTGGCTGCCGCGAGCTCTCCCAAGGTTCGTGGTCTGATCGAGACGAGGTCTGCCACCTTAAGCCTAGTGCGGGAGGAGATCACCTCTGGAAGCGGGTTGGGAGTCACTCTACTTCGGGCGACAAAGGGTTTATAAAAGGGTTTAACCCGGAGGTAATCAACCAAAGGTTAAACACGTGAGCGAAGACAAGAGAAAGAATCTGAGAGATATGCTAGACGAACTGGACAAGTATTTTGAAGAGTTCGAAAAGGACGTCCAGGATGTCGTCAGGGACAGCATCTCGGCCGTCCATTCGCAGACCGAGCCCTACGTTGCCGGATTCTCGTTCAAGCTCGGCCCTGAGGGCAGGCCAAGCGTCCAGTTCTTCGGCGACAGCCCTCTGCATCACGACGGCTTCCGGTCGCCCATGAGCGAGCAGATACTCGACGAGAAGAACGGTCTGCTCAGGCTCGTGCTCGACATGCCCGGGGTGGAGAAGAGCGACATCAGCGTGGAGGCGACCGAGGACAGTGCGGTCGTGACCGCCGAGAGGGATTCTCGAAAGTACAAGGCTGACATCGGTCTGAAGACGCAAGTCCAGCCCGACAGTGGGAGAGCCGAATACAGGAACGGCCTCTTGGAGATTTCGTTTTCGTTGAGGGACAAGACTAATAAGGGCTACAAGAGGGTAAACATTGTCTGAGGGTTCGTCAGGGTTGAGTCAGCAACAGGTCCAATTAAAGGTCCTCGAAGCCTACACGCGTGACGTAGGTAGAGGCGTCGCACGAATCGACTACGACGCGATGGACGCGCTCGATGCTTCGACGGGCGATGTGATCGAGATCAAGGGGAAGAGACGGACGGTGGCGAAGTGCCTTCCATTGTATCCCTCGGACGAGGGCAGGGGGATAGTCAGGATTGACGGTCTGATCAGGAACAACGCTGGCGTCGCGATTGGCGACGTCGTCGCCGTCAAGAAGGTGAAGGCTCCTCCGGCCGAAAAGGTCGTAGTGGCGCCGCTCGAGGCCGTGCCCCCGATAGATGAGCGATACCTAGCCGACGCCCTCGAAAGCGTTCCGGTTACGAAGGGGGACAACATCATGATCCCCTACTTCGGAGGCAGACTCACGTTCCAGGTGGTCGGCGTCAGCCCGGTCGCTGACGCGGCTCTGATCACCCAGCGCACCGTCTTCGTTATCTCTGAGAAGGGGGAATCGCTCCGTGGCGTCCCGCAGGTCACCTACGAAGACATCGGCGGTCTGAAGGACGAGATCCAGAAGGTAAGGGAGATGATTGAGCTCCCGCTCCGCCACCCCGAGATCTTCGAGAAGCTCGGCGTGGAAGCACCAAAGGGGATCCTCCTCTACGGCCCTCCGGGGACCGGCAAGACGCTTCTGGCGAAGGCCGTCGCCACAGAGAGCAACGCCCACTTCATCCCGATCAGCGGACCGGAGATAATGTCGAAGTTCTACGGAGAGAGCGAGGCCAGGCTCAGGGAGATTTTCAAGGAGGCGAAGGAGAAGGCGCCCTCGATAGTCTTCATCGACGAGATCGATTCCATCGCCCCGAAGAGGGAGGAAGTCACCGGCGAAGTCGAAAGACGCGTCGTCAGCCAGCTACTTTCGTTGATGGACGGTCTGGAGGCGAGAGGGAAGGTCATCGTGATCGCTGCCACAAACCGCCCCAATGCCATCGACCCTGCACTCAGGAGACCGGGAAGGTTTGACAGGGAGATCGAGATCAAGGTACCCGCCAAGGGTGGAAGGCTGGAGATCCTTCAGATTCACACCAGACACATGCCGCTCGCTGCGGGGGAGGACAAACGCGGAAGCACCCCGGACCAGATCGTCGACGTCGAGAAGCTAGCGGCCGTCACCCACGGGTTCGTCGGCGCAGACTTGGAGTATCTCTGTAAGGAGGCCGCGATGAAGACCCTCCGCAGAAACCTGCCGGACATAAAGCTGGAGGAGGACAGGCTGAGTCCCGAGACGCTGGACAAGCTAATAGTCACGATGCAGGACTTCGAGGGCGCCCTGAAGGACGTGATGCCCTCAGCCATGAGGGAGGTCTACCTCGAAACACCGGACGTGAAGTGGTCGGACATAGGCGGCCTAGAGAACGTGAAGAGGGAGCTGCAGGAGGCGGTCGAATGGCCGTTGAAGTATGGCGACCTCTACGACAAGATCGGATACAACATGCCGAAGGGCATCATGCTCTACGGGCCTTCTGGGACCGGCAAGACGCTTCTGGCGAAGGCCGTGGCCACCGAGAGCGAGGCCAACTTCATCAGCGTCAGGGGTCCCGAGCTGCTCAGCAAGTGGGTCGGCGAATCTGAGAGGGGAATCAGGGAGGTCTTCAGGCGCGCCCGCCAAGCGTCGCCCTGCGTAATATTCTTCGACGAGGTTGACGCCATCGCGCCGGTCAGGGGGATGGGCGGAGACAGCATGGTGACCGAGAGGGTCGTCAGCCAGCTGCTCACTGAGCTGGACGGCATCCAGAGCCTGCAGGGGGTGGTCGTCCTTGCCGCTACCAACAGAATCGACATCGTTGACCCGGCGCTCCTCAGAGCCGGGAGGTTTGACAAGCTGGTCCAAGTCCCGCTGCCGGACAAGGCGGCAAGGAAGGAAGTGCTCAAGATCCACCTGAAGGCAATCCCGACAGCAAAGGACGTTGACCCTGACAAGATAGTGGACATGACGGATGGGTTGAGCGGGGCAGACTTGGCCCAACTCGCCAATACCGCGGTCTCCATCGTACTGCAGGAGTTCATCTCGAAGTATCCGAAACCGGAAGACGCGAAGAAACACGTCGATGATGCCATAGTGAAGATGGACGCGTTCACTGACGCCCTCAAGAAGGTCCGCTCCTCGAGAGAAGGGAAGTTGATGGAGAAGGTAGCCGTCCCCTACTACAGGTAAGCCTGCGCCCTTCCATCGGCCCGACCCTTTCAGAACATGCATGCGCCGGACAACGCTTGATGCTGGCTGTGCGCGAATACAGCCTTATGCACAACTTGGCGCGAAGTGTAAAGTGAAGGTGCTAAGCGACCCAAGACCGGTCGGCCCCCTTTGGGGGACAACCACGCTCGTTCAGCAAGGCCCTGACAAGGTTATAATTTGACCCCTAGCATCAGTCGCCCGTTGCAGCAGAGCCCTCACATCTTCGGCCGAGGAACGTGGCTCGACAAGGTTGCGAAGGAGACTCTCGAGAGGGAGAAGACGCTCGGGAGGAAGCTCTCCGTGATCCGGGTCGAGAGCGGGCTCGGCGCCTCCGGGCTCCCTCACATCGGCAGCGTCGGCGACGCGATCAGGAGCTTCGGCGTGAAGCTGGCACTCGAGACCGCAGGGTACAAGTCGGAACTCATAGCCTACTCTGACGACTTCGACGGCCTGAGGAAGGTCCCTGCGGGCTTCCCGGCCTGGCTCAAGGACTACATCGCCCATCCCGTGTCGAGGATCCCAGACCCCTTTGACTGCCACGCCTCGTACGCAGAGCACGTCGGGTTCCTGCTGCGGGATTCGCTCGACAAGCTGGGGGTGGAGTACAGGTTCCAGAGCGGCACTGAGGCGTACAAGTCCGGGCTCCTGAACGACCAGATCCGGTTGATCCTGTCACATTCGAAGTCCATCGGGAGGAAGATCAACGAGTTGGTGGGACAGTCGAAGTACGAGCAGAACCTGCCCTACACTCCGGTCTGCGACCAGTGCGACCGCATCTACACCACCCAGTCCCTCTCCTTCAACCCGAAGAAGGACACCGTCCACTACAGGTGCGAGGGCACCGAGCTTGGGGAGGGGTTCCTGAAGGGGTGCGGCTACGAGGGGGACGCGAAGGTCTCCGAGGGCAACGGCAAGCTGATGTGGAAGGTCGAGTTTGCGGCGAGGTGGGCAGCCTTCGATATCAGGTTCGAGGCCCACGGAAAAGAGCTGACGGACTCGGTGAAGATAAACGACTGGGTCGCGGAACATTCCCTGAAGTACCCGCCGCCTTTCCACGCCAGGTACGAGCTCTTCCAGGACAAGTCCGGGCGGAAGATCTCGAAGTCGGTAGGGAACCTCGTGACGCCGGGCGAGTGGCTGGAGTACGCTTCGCCCGAAAGCCTCAGGCTCCTGATGTACAAAAGGATCGTCGGCACCAGGAACGTCTCCCTGGAGGACATCCCTGTGTACATGGAGGACTTCGACGACCTCGAGGAGTACTACTTCTCGAAGGTCAAGGACCCCAATCGAATGAAGGACGCTAAGCAGAGAGGGCTCTACGAGTACACGATGCTACTCAGGGTCCCGAAGGCGAAGGGCGTGCACGTTCCTTACAGGCTGCTCTCCCAGCTCGCCGCGGTCGCGCCGCCGGGCTCGGAAGAAGACTACGTCGTGAAACGTCTGGTCGCCTATGGGATGGTGGAGGAACCAACCCCCGAGCTCAGAAGACGGATCGCCTGGACTTCGAGGTGGGCCGGGAGGGAAGGGAGGCCGGCCGGGAGGCAGGTGGAAATCAGCCCAAGCGTCAGGAACGCCGTCCGGGAATTCGCGAGAGCGATACAGAGACTCTCCGACCCCGACGCCATCCAGAACGCGGCTTTCGATGCAGTAAAGAGGAACGGTCTGAAACCGAGGGACTTCTTCCCCGTGGTCTATTCGATCCTGCTCGGTTCCGACAGGGGCCCGAGGCTGGGCCCCTACGTCATCGACTCCGGTCCCTCCGCCGTGAGCAGGTCTCTCCTCGACGCGGTCGTCGCCTGAGCCAGCGGGCAATTGGGCGTCGTGTATGTGAGGCAGAGCAGCATCGATCAGGGATTTGTGAGGAAGCTCAGAGGGTGCTTTTCGATCTCCAGGTCCAGCTCCTCGAAGCTGGACACAGTCCCGACGTCATACCATGCCTCTTCCGTATAGTACGTGGCTATCTTCAGCTTCCTGTTTAGCAGGGCGGGCAGAAGGTGTGTCATCAGATCCGTGTTCTGTCGGCCTGCGAGCCTCCGCGCCAGGGCCGTCGCTGCTGACCCCAGCACCATGCAGCCCGTCGTCACGCTGAGGTTCAGGCTCGGCTTCTCATGGAAGGAGGTCACGAATCCTCCTCTTCCGACCCTGGCAGTCCCGACAGGGAGAGTGTAGCCCTTCGAGAGGACCAGCGTCGCGTCTGCCTTCCTGTTCCTGTGCGTGGCCAGCAGGCGAGTGATGTCCAGGTCTGTCAGGACGTCGCCGCTGTAAACGAGGAGCTCGCCGCGCTTCGAGATCACCCCGTTCTTCATGGCATTCGCGACCGCGTTGAGGCTCCCTCTCTGGCCCTCCGCGTCCTCCGAGTACCTGAGCTCCACCCCGTATTCCGTCCCGTCGCCGAAGTATCGCTTGATGTCCTCGGAGCGGTAGCCCGTCAGCAGGGCGACCCTTCTCACTCCGTGGTGCTCCAGGAGACCGATGACGTACGCGAGGAGAGGGAGCTTCTTCGGGCCGATGGGGACCATCACCTTCTGGAAGTAGTCCGTCAGAGGTCTCAGCCGCTCGCCCCGGCCCCCGCACAGGACCGCGGCTTCGGTCGCAGAATTCATCGCCATGGTCGCCGTGTGTGCGTAGTTAATCGTTGGGTTCCTGCGATGGCCTCAACATGGTGGCGCGTCCGGCCGGAGAGTTCCGCGCAGGGTTCGGGATGGGTGCGCACGAGATTCTGGCGCGTTCAGGAATTGTCGGCCCTTCCTCGTGCGGGGGCTAGAGAGACGGTCATGAAAAGCGTCCGCTAGCGGGGTCCGGAAGGATTCGTGGACGTTCTATCGTAGGTCTGAACACATAAGAATCGCGTCTGCACGAGGCTTCTCGGGCCCGTAGCCTAGTCTCCCGTGAGGGGAAAGGAGTGGAGAAAAATCTTCACGCCAACTCCAAATACGGATCAGGGCATCAACCTGGAAGGGTGTACGCCTGCGGCTGCCTCCGGCAGAAAGCTGAAGGCCGTGGGTTCGAATCCCACCGGGCCCGCCTTGGAATAGCTCAATTCGAGTTATTCTACTCGAAATAAGCTGGAATCAGGCTATTCTACAAGGATGCCCTAGCCAACCGAGACAGACAGCCCTTGCCAGTCCGGCCGGTTCTGGGCTGTCACCAGGGCGCCTGAATCTAGCCGCCTGCCTGGGCCTCGAGCGCCGCGAGGGAAGGATGGAGCGGGGTCGTTGGCCCGGGAGGGGCTGAGGTCCTTCGCCGAGTATGTGGAGAGCCTGCCGTAGCTAATCACAGAGCGTCGAGCCTGGTGCTTCCCCCCCTACACTGGCAAAGCTGTGGACATGAAGGTCAGGATGACGTTGGACACCGGCGCGCGCAAGCACGGAACTTAGGTTCTAAATCTCAACAGGTGTGCTCGGTCGCGGGGAGTGCTTGTGGGTTGTCCCGCACCGCTTAAGGTGCCTAGCGTACTTCTTATCGCTGATCAACTTTCCGCATTTATGGCATATCGGCACGAAACAGAACGGTCGCCTGCTCGTAATAAGCACTACCTGCGTCCCGATTCTGACAGTTAGAGATATCAAGACGGCATACTTCGCCTCAAGTGCAAGAATGAGCGGTACTAAGAATCCGGCGGGCCCGATGAGAGCGAGAATAGTCGAGTTCATCCTCATCTTGTTTGCCTCGTCAGCGGTTGCGCTGCTCGCCCGCTACCTGGCGGACCGTAAGCTCGTCCCCGAGAGCTACGTTCTGCCCATTTATGCAATCATCGTATTGGTTGGCGGCTATCTGGTGATCAGGATTGTCAATGGGATAATCGGGAGGGTGGTCGAGCCGACGCTCGGAGCCACGCGCGCGAACGGGGTCAAGAACCTCTTCCAGGTGCTCGCTGGGATACTTCTAGTCGTCTTCGTCTTCACAATGTTCGGTGTCAACCTTACCGCTGCTCTCATCGGCGCAGGTTTTCTGGGAATCGTCCTGGGCCTTGCTGCGCAACAGGTTCTGGGCAACGTTTTCGCTGGGCTCTCCATGCTCGTCTCGAAGCCATTCGAAATCGGCGACAGGGTGACGATCGCAACCTCTTCGTACGGGTTGACGGGGTCGACCTACGCGCACGAAAGCCAGCCCAGCGGATTCACCGGTGTCATCCAGGACCTAGGTATCTTCTTCACTCGCGTCCTGTTGGACAATGGTACCCCTGCTATCTTTCCGAACTCCGTAATCATCGGGGCTCTCATCGTAAGACACTCGAAGGACACCTTGCGCACGGTCCGAGTGAGGATGGACATTGACAAGAAAGTGGATTATGACATGTTCAAATCAAGATTCCTGGAATCACAGAAGAAATATGACATCATCGATGTGGAGAAATCAGGCGTCGAAATCGTGGATGTGGGAGCCACGACTTACCAGATCGTCATCACGGTCTGGACGAGGAGTGAATCCGAGGAGCCAGTCAGGACCCTCGTGATTCGCGAAGGGATGAAGGTCCAGGAGGAACTCTCAGGTGCATGAGGCACCGGAGCACGAGCGTCTTTGCCTCTGTGGTTGACACTCAACTGAACTGGGCAGATTCGCTCGCAGTGAGATTCGATCCAGGGTTTCCTCCTAGTAGCGTGAGTCGCTTGCTAACCTCTGGAAGCTGATCTGCAGTCAGAGAGATGGGTCAGCAGGCAGCAAGCATGAGAAGAGACGTGGTCTTGGTCGTCTTGACGCCCCTCATGGAGCAGAGTCTGTTGACGAATTCGGAGACCCTGGAGGCTTTGTTCGAGTTGAGCTGGACGATTAGGTCATATCGGCCCGACGTCGGGGCGACCAGCGTTATACCCTGCTCTCTCTTGAGCTGCTCGACTACGCTGCTCAGCGCTTCCGGCTCTACCGAGACGATGACATAGCCCGGAAGGACTTTGGCGCTCTCAGGCTCGGACGCGATTACTGCTGTTTGCATCTTGTGGAATCACCATGACCGACAAAAAACGGGGAACGCCTACGTCCAGATGGGCTTGTAGGCGAACACTGTCTCTGCTGCTTCCACTCCAGGGATCTCGGCCATCCTCGCGACCCGTTCCATGATCTCGTTGTGATCCCTTCCGGACAGGGTTGCGACGATGTCGAACTCGCCGGGGACGACGTATGCGCTGTGGATTGGTGCCTGCTTCAGCTGCTCGAGCACCTTCCTAGGCTCCTCCCTCACGCTAAGGAGAGCGAAACCGAGTGCTTCGTTGGGCAGCGCTTTCTTCTCCGTCTGGTGCCCCTCGAAAGGAGACAGGGTCCTTGTTGCTTTAACGCCGCTTATGGAGCGAAGTTTGTTGACGAATTGGTAGACCCTGGCCGATTCGTTCGAGTTGAGTTGGACGAGCAGGTTGTGTCGGCCCGAGGTCGGGGCGACCAGCTTGACGCCCTGTTCCCTTCTGATTTGCTCGACGACGTTGTTCAGCGCCTTCGGCTCCACAGAAGCGATGACGTAGCTCGGAAGAGCTTCGGTGCTCTCCGGCTTGGACGTAGTTCTTGTTGTTTGCATTTTGTTTCAGAATGTACTAATTCAGTACACTATATAAGGTTTCAAGAAGCAACTGTTATATCTGTGACATCTGCTAAGGTCGCGGGAGAAGACAAGTTCGAGATGGAAAGATCGGAGGACATATCAGTACCGCAAGCCGTTGAGGTCGTCATCAAGAGGAACTATGTGGTCTATGAGGCTCTCAGGCTGGATGTCGTCAACTACCATGCCCTGGCGGCATGGATCTCGCCGAGAGTCACGGAACTTACGGGGAAGAAGCCCAAACTGACTACGCTGGTCGTAGCGATCAAGCGATTCTCAGACCGATTGTCGGGAGACCGGAGTGAGCAGTTAGAGGAGCTTCTCAAGGATGCGAAAGTAACGCTCACTGGTGGAATGGCGGAGGTCACCCTGGACCCGAAGGGCACCAGTCTGGCCCTGGTGCTGCAGGAGTTGGCGAAGACAATTCCAAAGCCCTCGACGCCTCCCGTCATCGTGATGCTTCCCGACGCTTTGAAGCTGCTGGTGGAACGAGAGGAAGGCAGATCGATCAAAGCAGGAATGGGTAGTCGTTATCCGGTCAGAACGGAAGAAGCCATGGCAAAGATCGAGGTTCGGCTTAGTCGGAGCGCGGAAAAGATGCGCGGAGTGGCTACTTTCATAACCGAGTTGCTCTACAGGAACGGTGTCACACTACAGACTGCGTACATCGGGCGACCTGAGATCTTACTCGTCATGGAGGAGAGATTCGCTGCGAGAGCGTATGACTTACTGCGCGAAGTAATGGCAGCATGCTGAACCCTTTATCAAAGCCTCGACAATCGGTTGATTCCTCATCCTCAGGAATCTCCCCTCGAAGTAGGCCCCCCATACTGACCAAAGAGTGCTGGGCGTCCGGCAGAAACAATAGTCGGCCCGACCACTAGAAGGGGCCAGCATGGGCAGTCTGACCCCGTCCGAGGAGAAGGACCTTCCCGTCGCTGAGTTGCTCGTGCGGCTTTCGGCGACCGAAAGGGGCTTGTCCTCCTCCGAAGCGGTCAAGAGGCTCCAACAGTACGGGCCCAACGACATCGTCGAGAAGAAACGCTCCGCTATCCTCGCCGTCCTCCTCTATTTCTGGGGGCCCATCCCATGGATGATAGAAGCGGCAGCGGTCATCTCCGCATTCTTGCAGAACTGGGATGACCTCGTCATCATCACCGCGCTCTTGGTGGTAAACGTCATCGTGAGGTCATGGCAGGAGAACAAGGCGAGCAACGCAATCGAACTGCTGAAACAGAAGCTGGCCCTCAGGGCGAAAGTACTGCGGGACGGAATGTGGGCCGACCTGCCTGCGAGAGATCTCGTTCCCGGAGACATCGTTCGCCTGCGCCTCGGGAACATCGTCCCCGCAGACACGAAGCTCGTTGACGGCGCATATCTCCAGATCGACGAATCGGCGCTGACCGGGGAATCCCTGCCCGTGGAGAAGCATCCGGGCGACGTCGCCTTCTCCTCCTCGATCGTTCGACAGGGCGAGATGAACGCGCTTGTGGTCACGACCGGGATGAACACCTACTTCGGGCGGACCACGAAGCTGGTCGAGGAAGCGCGTACCAAGAGTCATTTCCAGGGGGCGGTGGTCAAGATCGGCGATTATCTCATCGCACTCGCCGCGGCCATGGTAACGGTCACGTCGGTCGTCGGTCTCTTCCGCCAGCAGCCGCCCCTCGAAATCATCCAGTTCGGACTGGTATTGATCGTCGCGGCAATCCCGGCAGCCCTGCCGGCCGTCCTGTCCGTCTGCATGACCATAGGAGCATCGGCGCTGGCG
The DNA here is from genome assembly GCA_963796355.1 of uncultured archaeon. GTDB lineage: Archaea > Thermoproteota > Nitrososphaeria > Nitrososphaerales > Gagatemarchaeaceae > UBA183. The sequence continues at coordinate 651,738 of CAWCLD010000002.1, read as the reverse complement.
AAGAAGGAGGCCATAGTCAGCAAGCTGGTCGCCATAGACGAGATGGCTGGCGTGGATATTCTGTGCGCGGACAAGACGGGTACGATCACGAAGAACGAGCTGACCGTCGGCGAAGTGAAGACCTTCCAGAAGCACACGGACAACGACCTCCTGCTGTACGCAACCCTCGTTTCGAGGGAGGAAGACAAGGATCCGATCGACGACGCGATCATAACGAAAGCCAGGACCTTGGACGGGATGCCCGCCTCGATATCAGGTTACGAAGTCGCTTCTTTCAAGCCATTCGACCCCGTGTCAAAACGAAGCGAAGCCACGGTGGAAGGCAAAGACGGCCATGGCTTTCAGGTTACAAAGGGAGCACCTCAGGCGGTCCTGTCTCTCGTCCACGACAAAGGTGTCGAGGGAGTCGTGAACGAGGATGTCAACGGCTTCGCCGCGAAGGGGTATCGCGCCCTGGGTGTGGCCAGAACCGACGGTGGGAAGGACTGGGAGTATGTCGGACTCATCGCGCTCTCCGACCCGCCACGAGAAGATTCGGCTGCGACCATCAAGGCTGCGCAGTCTATGGGGATTGAGGTGAAGATGGTCACCGGCGACCACGCGGCCATAGCCAGGGAGGTTTCGCAGCTGGTGGGACTGGGCACGAACATAGTCACATCGTCGTCCATCCTCGACAAGCCGGACAGTGAAGCGGAGTCGGTAATTGAGAAAGCCGACTGTTTCGCCGAGGTCTTCCCGGAGCACAAGTACAGGATCGTTGACCTCCTGCAGAAGAAAGGCCACATCGTATGCATGACTGGCGATGGGGTCAACGATGCTCCGGCGCTGAAGAAGGCTGATTGCGGGATAGCGGTGGCCGGAGCTACCGACGCCGCGAAGTCTGCCGCCGCCGTAGTCCTGACGAAGCCTGGCCTCTCGGTGATAATCGATGCCGTGACTGAGAGCCGGAAGATATTCCAGCGCATGACCAACTACGCGATCTATCGCATCAACGAAACGTTTCGGGTGCTGTTCTTCATTTCGCTCTCGATCATCGTGTTTCGGCTGTATCCGGTCACCGCGCTGATGATAGTCCTGCTGGCCCTCCTCAACGACCTGCCCATCATGACGATAGCCTATGACAATGTCAAGATTTCCCAGAAGCCCGAGAAGTGGAACATGCGAACGCTCTTGGGAATTTCGTCATTTCTGGGAGGTATGGGAACGGTATCGTCTTTCGGACTTCTCATCATCGGACTGCAAGTCCTACACCTGAACCCGCTGGTTCTCCAGTCGTTCATATACCTGAAGCTGTCCGTGGCGGGGCACCTTACGCTCTTTGTGGCCCGGACGAAGGGACAATTCTGGTCGGTAAGGCCTGCGAAGTCGTTGCTCCTTGCGGTCATATTGACGCAGCTCACGGCCACGATGATCACGGTCTACGGTATCCTGCTGCCCGCAATGGGCTGGAGCCTGGCGGCGCTCGTCTGGGGGTATGCGCTTGTCTCATTCTTCGTGCAAGACTTCCTCAAGGTTCGATTCTACAGGTTGTTGGACCATGAGAAGTGATTCTTCGGAGGCAGAGGCGCGTGCTGAGGCTCGCCTAGTAAACGGAGAATCCAACGACCGTCTTGGAGCGCTATCTTTTCAATGGCACTAGCAGTAGGCGCGCCTTGGATGATTCCATGGGAAATGGAACCTGTCCGATAGGGAGTTGATGGAACTTGTTTGGGATCTCTTCAAGAATTAACAGAATCGTCCAGCGTAACTACCTGGCGCAGTGGGCCGTCATCGGCCTCTTCATCGGGATAGTAGCCGGGATCGGCGCGACAATCTTCTACTTCCTGATCCAGTTCACGACCAATTCGATGCTCGGCGGGATTACGGGATACTACCCTCCCAACCCAGCTGGAGAGGCCATCTCCCTCCCGAGCCTCCATCCTAATCTCTGGCTCATTCCCTTGTCAGCTGCTCTGGGCGGCCTAGTCACGGGGCTTCTTGTCTACAAGTTCGCCCCTGAGGCCGAAGGCCACGGGACCGACGAGGCAATCGCAGCCTTTCACCGCAATGATGGCAAAATAAGACGCAGGATTTCCATCGTCAAGGCCCTGGCTTCGGCTTTCACCATAGGCTCCGGGGGAAGCGGTGGAAGAGAAGGGCCAACGGCCCAGATTGCTGCCGGGTCCGGCTCCTTTGTTGGAGACGCGCTGAAACTTTCGGTGAAGGACAGAAGGATTGCCGTCGCCGTCGGCATCGGAGCGGGAATCGGTTCGATCTTCAAGTCGCCTTTTGCGGGAGCGATGCTCAGCGGGGAAATCCTCTACAGCGCGGGAGACTTCGAGGTCGAGGCTCTGATACCGGGCTTCATCGCGTCACCGATCGGGTACGTCATCTTCGCCTCTTTCGCCGGGTTCACTCCCATCTTCGGAAACTCCGTGTCGTACGTCTTCACGCAGCCCGTCAACCTTGTGTTCTACGCGCTTCTCGGTCTGGTCTGCGGGGTCGTCGGACGAGGCTACACGACCACGTTCTACGCGGTGAGGGGCTTCTTCTCGTCACTCAAGATTCCGAAGTACGTGAAGCCCATGATAGGGCTCGGCATCTCTGGAACAATAGGGGTCTTCTTTCCGGAGGTCATAGGCCTCGGTTACGGTTTTCTCCAATACCTCATCGACGGCAGGACGAATCTGATAGGGATCAGTTTCCTTTCCGTCCCAATCTTCATCGTCCTCGTGCTTGTGGTGCTGTTCAAGATCATAGCAACCTCCCTGACCGTGGGTTCGGGCGGCAGCGCCGGTGTGTTCGCGCCTTCGCTCGTCATCGGCGGTTTTGTAGGTGCGGCCTTCTGGACCGTGCTGAACTACGTGCTTCCGGGCGTGATACCCGTGCCTGCGCCGCTCGTCATCGTCGGCATGATGGCTCTCTTCGCCGGAGTCGGGCGCGTTCCGATCGCGGTGATTCTCATGGTGAGCGAGATGACGGGCACCCTCTCACTGCTCGCTCCCTCGATGGTAGCAGTGGTAATCGCGTACTTTGTGACCGGGCCCGCACACACGATCTATCGGAGCCAGGTGCCCAGGAGGTCCGACTCCCCCGCCCACAGAGGCGAATACAACATCCCCCTTCTGACCAAGATATTCGTTTCCGACGCCATGAATCGCGATGCACTGACTCTCTCTCCGGATGACACGACGGCAAACGCCTACCAGATCATGCTCGACAGGGGCTTTCGAGGAATCCCCATCGTCGAGTCTGAGAAGGCGGTCGGGATGGTGACGATGAGCGACGTTCTGAGAGTTCCGCGAGAGCAGATGGCTTCCACGCCGCTGAAGTCCATCATGACGCAGAACCTGCTGGTAGTGTATCCGGACGAATCGCTGCTTGATGCCCTTAACATGATGACCGACCACGGGATCGGCCGTCTCCCGGTCGTCTCGAAGGAGACGGGCAGGTTTGCAGGGATAATCACCAGGACCGACGCCATCAGGGCCTACAACAGGGCGGTCGAGCTGCTTTCCAAGTCTGAACCAATTTGAATGAAAGCGTCGATGGGTTCGGACCCATAAACAGGAACGTCCGGGAGCCTTGGCTACTCAGGTCTAACGATCAGCACGGGCACCTTGGAACTCTGCACCACGCTGTTTGAAACACTCCCCAGCAAGAGCCTTCTGAAGCGACCCAATCCCTTGCTTCCCATCACAATCAAGTCGAATCCCTTTGATGCTCTCAGGATTTCATCGGAGGGGCTTCCCCTCTTGAGAAGTGTATTCGCCCGCACCCCCTTCTCCTTGAGCTCCTTCATCCTCTTCCGGAATAGCTTTTGCGCGGATTCCGCTACCGCGGTGAAGACTGCGTCAGGAGTATCAGTGCCGTAAATTGGGGCGTATGGATACTTGGGCTCCTCTATGACGTGAATCAGAGTGATTTCCGCGTCGAACTTTTTCGCTATTTCCACCGCATATTGGAGGCCGCGATACGAGTTACGCGACCCATCGATGGGAACGAGGATCTTCTGAAACACATTGGTTGGTGACGGCGCACCGGCTTAAATCCCTTCCAGAGCGTAGCGACCGCAGAAGCCAGATGCGTGGCTCCATACGTGGCGCATTATCACGGAATGGTTTGAGTGCGGGTGACCTTATAATGAAGAGGCCCGAAGCCTACTACCCATGTCTTCTGGCGACAACGAAGAAGCGGCTCTCAAGAAGCTGGACCTGAAGGTAAAGGAGATAATGAGCCCAAACCCTCTCACGATTCAGGCCGATGCCACGGTCATGCAGGCGGCCAAGGCGATGGAGAAGCACGACTCTTCCTGCGTTTTCGTAAAGTCGAAAGGGAAGATAGTTGGGATAATCACTGAACGGGATATCACCAAGAGGGTCGTGGGAAAGGGGGCCTCGCCCAAGCAGACGAAGGTCAAGTCCGTGATGACGTCTCGGATCGTGGTCACACCGCCCGAAGCCAGTATCGAGGAGGCGCTCAAGGTGATGACTGCGAACAAAGTGAGGAAGCTCCCCGTCGTAGACGGGAAGGGAGACCTGGTAGGTCTCGTGCGAGTGGCCGATATAGCGAGGGCACTCGCTGAGAAAGCTGGCTACTCGACCTCTCTGATAGCGGCGATGACGAAGGAGACCCCGGCTCCGAGCGGAGTGTACGGCTGACTAGTCGAGCTCTGTCGGACGATGTCTCTCTTGCCCTTCTGTGAAGAGACGAGCTCGTACGTCAAGAGGAATGCATTGGCAAGGCCAGGGCTTTCCTGAGGAAATCCTTGTCGCTCAAGTCTTCGTGTACTGGACGGATTAGTTCGCGCACTCTCTGAATTGGTGCCTTTCGGGAGGAATGGAAACTGTCAGGCCCGAGGCCCAGTCCCAAAAGGACCGACAACGAATTTAAGGATTCAACCAACGGCTGGAGCGGAATCACGTGAGCCGGGGCGGCATAAGCGTCAGGGTCGCGACGGCTGTCGGGCTGGGCGCGATAATCGGTGCCGGCATCTTCACGCTTAGCGGCACTGCGATAGCTCTCGCCGGCTCCTGGGCGCTCCTCTCGTTCATCCTAGTGGGCTTGGTCGCTGTCATAGTCGCGCTCGAGATAGGGGAAGCTGTGCACCCTCTTTCCCAACGTGACCGGCGCCAGCTATTCGTATGTCTACGAGGCGTTCGGCAGCGAGCTCGGCTTCATCACGGGGCTCTTGCTCTACTTCAGCTACGCCAGCTCTGTCTCCGTGGTGGCGCTTGGTTTCGGGTCGTACTTTGCGAGCCTGCTGGGGCTGCAGGTTGCGACGACGAGTTACTACTTTGCGATCGCCCTGATAGCCACCCTGACTCTGGTGAACCTAAGGGGCATCAGGAAGGCCGCCAGGGCCGACTTCGTCCTCGTGATCGTCAAGCTGGCCATCCTTCTCGCCGTCGTCGGCTTTGCGGCGTTCTACTTCCTGAGGAACGGCTCCGCGACCAGTTTCTTCTCGGGCGGAACCCCGGCCTCTGACATCAGCGGGATCTTCAGCGCCAGCGTGGCGGTCTTCTTCGCTTACTCCGGATTCCAGGCGATAAGCACGTTCGTCTCGCAGGTGAAGGGAGGCGCCGGTTCCGCAGCTAGGGCAATCCTCTATTCGGTAGTGATCAGCATGGTCCTTTACGTTCTCGTGGCCATCTCCCTCCTCGTCCTGGTGCCGGCGGCAAAGTTCGTGATCAACGCCGACCCACTCTCCTTTGCGCTCCAGGCCACGGGCGCCCCAAGGTACCTGCTCGTTGCCGTGGATGTAGGCGCACTCGTGGCAACGGCTTCCGCCTCCCTTGCCATCCTGCTGGGTTCGTCGCGAATACTGTACCAAATCGGCCTCGACGGACTGCTTCCGAAGGCGATGCGAGCCTACGATGAGAAGAGGGACGTGGCCAAGAACGGCCTCTACATCTCGAGCGTCATCGGGATCCTGATGCTGTTTTCAGGCAACATATTCGTGATTGCAGCGATAAGCAATTTCGGTCTGCTTTTCTCATATCTCATCGCTTCGCTCGCCCTAATGCATTTTCGCAGGCTCGGAAGGAAGGGTTCGTTTTCCGTCCCGCTGTGTCCCTACCTCCCGGCAGCCGCGATGGTCGCAATCCTTGCGTTCATGTTCGGTATGCCGCAGGAGGCACTGCTCTTCGGCGTGATCCTTCTCTTGTCCCTGATGATCGCCTACTACTTCCTCCGCGAATACAAGGAGGAAGAGCCCGTGAAGGTCAGGTTCTTCAAATAGCGCCCAACCATGTCTGGGCCGTCAGGTCTTTCGTTTCGAGCGGGAGCGGGGGCTGGGTGATTTGAACTTCCTCTGTTGCGAGGTCTTAGAGCTTCGAACTCTTACGTGTCTGCATCGTCAGGTGTCACAGGTATAACACTTACGCTTCAGAAACTCATATAGTGCGTCAAATCAGCATCAATTTAGACCAAGGCCTTGTTTCCTCGCGACCGGATGTCTGCGGCAGAGCGCTGTAGGAAGTGCGGAACAGTGCTCACGGAGAGCAACTGGATACGTTCCTTTAGGAAGCATGGCACAAGGCAGTGTAAGAGTTGCCATAACAACTACGTGAAGGCTTGGATGGCTCGGCGTAAGGTGCTTCTCGGGAATGGGCTCACAGAAGTCATGCCCCGACGCTTGACAACGACGACGTCTTGAGCCATGTCCCGACTAGGTCTTGTAACGCCAGAGTGAATTCTTTGCTTACTTTCTCGCGTAGTACACTACTGGGCCGCCCAGCACCTTGTGACCTGCAACGTTGACCTCGTCTTCCACTTCTCCTTTTCTCCTTCCTGTCTTGAGCTTACCCAGGATCACCAGGACTTCGAGGTATGTCTGCAGGTTCAGAACCTTTGCCACAAAGAGCCATAGGGTCTTCTGTTCGTCGTTCTTCTGAAAGTCAACGTAGAACTCTCGGCCGTACGTCATCTCGTACAGTTCCGTGAGTCTGTAGAACTTCTCATGCTCCATCTTCTCAAGGATGGGATGTATCTCTTCTGTCGGCTCTATCTCTGTTTCTTGTACCGGCAAGGTCCCGAGGCACAGCACATAGCGATAGAAAATCCTTCTGGAGGCGCCTCTCCATCTGATCTCGCTGTTAACGATACGACTACCACTACGGTCACAACCACCATCGCCACCTTCGCGACGACGGACGAAGCCGGTAAGCATGGGGATACCTATCCAGTAGCATTTCATCAGTTCTGCTCTGTGCAATCGGTCGTGTTCTCGAACAGATCTCGCATGGAAATCAAATCCGACGGGTACTTATCCGAACCGACTGAGGGGCTTCCTGAGGGACGGGTTGTGAACTCGACCAGAATCAAGAAGACACTCGACAGGTTAGCCTATGCCTCTCTGGTTCTGGACATTTGCATCGCAATCATCACGGCTCTCAGCGTGTTCGATGTCGGCAGTCCCCAACATCTGTTAGTTCCAATCAACTACTTGCTTACGATTGTAGTCGTGCTCTCGGTAGTCATGTTCGTCGTTCTGCTCTTGTTCAGGTCTAAGGAAAGGCAAGCAGTGAAGGCAATCGAAAAGGCTCAGCCTTCTCCCTGACTCTTCAAAGCATCGTCATACGAATGGCTCGCACCATCATTGTAGCATCAATGCTATGCGAGAACCCCTATAGCAACACCAACGAGATAACCGGCTACCACTGCCAGCATTCCAAGAACCAGAAATTCACTTGCGTTGATGTACCACCTCCCTCCTGCGACCCGTGTCTTCAGGCCTCCTGCCACGAAGAGCGTAATCGAGGCAAGAAGTATCGAGGAGTCGGCAGCGGAGTTAACGTTAGCAAGCAGGAGGTAGGGAAGCAACGTAATGGTCGCACCCAAGAGATGCGACAGGCCAAGCGTGGTCGATTCTCTTGCAGGACTCCCGGTCTTTCCAGGGATGAACTCCAGGACGTGGGTGATGTGTGCCTTGAGCCATCGGTCTCTGTCAAGGGAAAGGCGATTTACGAATGAATCGGCTTCTTCCTCGGTGAAGCCTTCGTTGACGTAGTATTCTCGCATCTCGGCCTTCTCGACTTCGGGATGCTCCGCGAACTCCCTCTTCTCTTCCTCAATCATGTGCTGGTAGATCTGCTTCTGCGTCTTGGCGGACAGATACTCCAACGCGACGAGAGTGGCGAGCCCCGTGAGCATTCCAACCACTCCAGCAATCACGACGGTCCTCGCACTTCCCGTCGCTGCCACAACTCCTATCGAAAGGCCGAGGATTGATATCATCCCGTGCCCGAGACCGAAGATCAGCTGCCGAACCAGGTCGGCGAATTTCTTCTCAGAAGAGTGCGAGTGGACGTATTCTGGCACGGTGGACAAGCCTCCTCTGGTCCTCTAAAGAGGTTGCGCGGAAGAGACAGCCCTGCGCGCACGTGTTGTACGTCGCAGTTAAGGCGCGCGCGGCAGCCATATGGTTCCGCACCCATATGGGGGCGAGTCCCACCGGGCCCGCATACTCTAAGGTCTCGTAGTCTCCAGACGAGCCTCCAGATACCGACAGCTGCGCGCGCGCAGGATTTTCCGTATCCACGTCACAATGGCGGGGTCCCGGCTCGCCCTTCTGCTTCGGCCTCCGCATTTACTGGGTGGACAGAAGTCTTCGGGAAAGTGTAGTTCCTGACAAACAGGCTCATGACGGCTACTGCGATCATCAGGAGGATGCCGATTATGAAAATTAGGTTGAATGCGTACGAGCTAGGGAGCTGGCCCACCGTAACGGGATAGCCTCCGATTTGTTCGATCAGCGGAGTCGTGTATGTGGCCATTATCGTTGTGGCGAGAACCGGCCCTATCGCCCCTCCGACGTTTCTGAGCATCGTATTCATCCCAAGGCCGACGGCCACGTTCTCCCTAGGCACTGAGACGGAAATCATGTTCACGATGGGGATGATTATGGAGACCACACCGACGAATGACACCGCGACATCCAGCGTGAGATCGTTCGTGGTCCCGCGGTTCACGATGAATAGGATCATCCCGAGCACGGAGACCAGAGCGCCGAAGAGCAGCACCGGCTTGGGCCCGAGCCTGGTCGTCATCATTCCCAGGAGTGGTCCTACTACAAGCATGACAAGGGTCGCCGGGGCGAGAACGAGGCCGGCAGCGACTATGTCCAAACCAAGGCCGAAGGGAACCGGCAGCTCCGCGTAGTAGATTATGGCGAAGAAGAGCAGGAACATAGCGATACCCGAGGCTATGCCAACGATGTTAGAGATGAAGACGTTGAGAATCCTCAGAAGGCCCAGGTGAATCAGGGGGCTCGTCCTTTTGCTCTCATAGACGAAGAAGAACACCGTGAGGAGAAGGCCAGGAATGAGCAGAGCCAGGTTCTCGTAGGATAACCATCCAAGCGAGGGCCCTTCGGTCAGGTAAAGCAGCATCAGGGTGATGCCGCCCATTAGGATTGCCGCCCCGCTGTAGTCTACCTTGGCCTTCTGTCCGGCTCTGTCCCTCTTGACCACCTTCATGACTGCGCCAAACATGATTATGCTGAGCACGAAGGCCGTGTGGAAAGCCCACTGCCAGCCTAGGTCCTGAACAATGTAGGAACCCACTATCAGGCCCGCGGCCGCGCCGATGGCGAACGTCCCGCTAATTACGCCCTGGGCAGTCGCAACCCTCTCCTTCGGGAAGACATCGGTAATGATTGCGAGAGCGAGAGGCATTATGGCGAACCCGATGCCCTGTACGGCCCTTGCGAGAATCAAGAAGTAGATCGAGGGAGCGAAGCCGGCTACGCCGACGCCCGCCATGTAGAATGCCATCGAGACCAGGAACATCCTCTTCTTGCCGTAGGTGTCGCCCAGCTTCCCGAACAGCGGCGAGACCGCGCTGCCCACAATCAAGAGCGCGGAGGTAATCCACGAAGCGACAGAAGCCGTGGTCGAAAAGTCCTTCTGGATGGTGGGGATACCCGGGATGACCATGGTCTCCACGTAGGTGACGAGAAGGGCGACGCCAGTGAGGGTGAGCAGCACCCTCGTTGCGTGGCGCCTTTCCTCCAGCACTGCCGCGTCCACTATAGGGGATCCATTGGCGATGGCTTGAGCCATTCCTTCGCGCCCGCCGTTCGCTGAGCAGTATAAATTCTTCAGATCCCAGCGGATCTGCTCCCGTCCAAACCTTTTGTAGAAATGGGAGGTGACGCGCCTGGAGTCGCTTGTGATTAGCGCGCGCCTAATGAGAAGATTTGACGGGATTGCCCCGCTACGAGCGGTTTCCTTTCGTTGCTAGCTGCACCCCCAATCGTACACATTAATGCCCGACTCCATCTCCATGTGGATCGCAATGCCCCGGCCTCTGCTACTATCATGGAGCGGCGGTAAAGACAGCGCCCTCGCCTTGCGGGAGCTGAGAGCGGCAGGTACTCACGAGATTAAGGCCCTGCTCACAACAGTGACCGTCGAATTCGACAGGATAAGCATGCACGGCGTTAGACGTAGTCTCTTGCACGAGCAGGCCTCTTCCTTGGGCCTTCCACTGGAGGAGGTCTGGATACCAAGCAACTCGTCGAACGAGGTCTACGAGACGCAAATGAGGAACGCGCTGATGAAGCACAGGAGCTATGGCGTCGAGGAGGTTGCCTTCGGCGATCTCTTCCTGCAAGACGTCCGCCAGTACAGAGAGGAGAGACTCGGGCAGGTTGGGATGCGGGGTCTCTTTCCCCTCTGGGGAAGAGATACTGGAAAGCTTGCGAGGGAGTTCGTCGAGTTCGGCTTCAAGGCCGTCGTGTGCTGCGTTGACCCAAGGAGTCTGGGCGAGGAGTTCTGTGGCAGGGAGTACAACGGTTCCTTCCTCGGGTCCCTGCCCTCCGGTGTCGACCCATGCGGTGAGAACGGCGAGTTCCACACGTTCGTCTACGCTGGACCGATCTTCAAGAACAAGATAGAGTTGACGAAGGGACGAGTAGTCCACAGGGGCGGTTTCTACTTCGCCAACTTATTGCCGACAGTTCGAGGCTAGGTATCGCTCTCCGTGGATAAAGTCTCGCCGTGCGATGCTAGGCGACCGCACTTTACGAAACGGGGTACGAACCTTTTTAGGAATAGCCCGGCTAGGATTCTAATCCCCTATTTCGAGTCATTCTTGAGGTACATTTTCGTGCCTGAACCCACTGGGCCCGTTAAGAACCCAAACAGCTCGGGATTCTTGCCGGGCAAGCCATGTTATGCTAGCGCTTGGTGAAGCTGTTTCGCTGGAACTGAGAGGCGAAGGCTTATGTCATCTCGAAGGCCGCCGTCACGACAAGAAGGAGTGAGCCGTCGGAGTGAACCTAGGTGCCCAACAGGTAGTGGAGTTCTCGACGGCACTGACGTTCGTACTGGCTGCGATTCTTTCTGCCTTTTTGACGCGGAACTATCTTCAAAGGCACTCCAAAAGTTACTTGTTCTGGAGCATCGGACTTTGGCTCTTTGCGCTGAGCGTGCTTGAAGAGTTTCTGTTCTCATCAGGGTACTACGGAGAACCCCTCATCAGGTCTTATCTCGGTATCGCTGCGATACTCGTGGAGTTCCTCGCTCTGGGCTCGATTCAGCTAGTGAAATCATCGAGGCTCAAGACCGTCTACTACATATTCTGCGCAGTTTCGACTGTGGCACTCGGCTACTTTCTTGCTACCGAGACGATAGGGAACATCCTCGACAACTATGTCGTCTACGGCACCATCCCCATTTCGATAGTCACCGTTTCATCGATAATCACTTTCCCCGCCGTCGTGGTACTGATTGTGGTAGCAGCTCTTGGTTACAGAAGAACAAAGAACCCCAAGATGCTCTCAATAATAGCCGGAGTCGTGATTACAGCCATCGCCGGCTCGATGTACATAACCCAATTTCCGGCCTTTCTGTACTACTCCGAATTCATCGGCATACTCTTCCTTTGGCTCGGATTCTTCAACTTCCCTTCCAGAAAGGGGAAGAACGAAGCGACGGCGAGCACAGTTGAGGCTACTCAAGGATCACAGATTGTTCAGAAATAAGGAATGATGACGACGAATGCCCGCTCTGCCGTTCTAGAATTGATGAACGCGGATAGTGTGGCTGTGGTACCATCGGTGGGAACCGTTGTTTGGTAGTCGGTAGTAGGTGGGAATCCCAGCCGGGGCTATTGGGATGAACCCGAAATGAGCTCTCCAAGCATTCTGGGCTGGAATCCACTTTTCGGACCTGTTTGGGGGCGGACCCCACCGAGCCCGCCTAAAATAAGCCCAGAATGGCCTCTGTTTGTCGCGCGCGTGTCAAGCAAGTAAGCCGTGTGGAGGCACCCGAACCCCGAGCCTGAGATTCATGGAGGTCTCCCCAGACCTGATAATCAGAAGAGATAATCAGACGTAAAAATCGTCTGTTTGGCATATAAAACGACCAGTAGGCATGATCCTTCCAGAGGAACGCAACGGAAAATGCAAACAACTCAAGGCAAATGGGCGGGCAGATTCATTTGGGCCGCCGTCATCCAGGGACTCGCAGCGGTCGTCATCACGGTGCTGGTCCTCGACCCCCTTCAATACGTCACGGGCAAACCTGACTACTTTTCTCCTGCAAAGGTGATCGCAGGCGGGAGCGGAGGCACCTGGTTCTTCACCGGGTACATATCCTATCTCGTCGTCGGAGTGGTCGCAGTAGCAGTCACGGCAATCTTCTACTTCTACATCGAAGGAGTCATGGGCAAAGCGTACAAGGGACTCTCGAACTACCTGGCTTGGGGCCACCTCATCCTGATGAACGTGGGCGTAGCCGGCGCGATGTTCATCATGATGTGGGGAGGCTACATGGCAGGCTGGGCACAGGCATCGACTAGCTCCGGAGGCGCGGGTCTCACTGCTCTACAGGTCCACGAGCATTATCTTGGACAGACGGTAGATCCAATCGGCGCATTCATCCTACTCGCCTGCATCGGCGCCTTAATGGGCGGACTCGGATACCTACTCAGAAGCAGGACACAATAGGTCCTGCTTCCGTCTTTCTTTCATCCTGGCCTCTCTAAAGTGAAACCCGTAGTGATTCTTCGAGCAGTCCAACTGGCCCGAGCGGTCATGTCCAGCAAACAACGAAAAGTTCTCAGGCAGGAAATCTTGGCCGAAGCTTATAACGGTCGTGGGAGCTGTTAGGGTGCCAAAAGGAAAATGAGTTCGCCGTCCAAGAAGAGGTACTGGTACGCAACGTTCCGCACTGCATCCTATGCGAGCGTCTTCGGGGCATTAGTCTGGACGGTCGTTATGGTGCTGCCTTTCCATCCCTTTTCCGAGATCCTGCCGATAATGGTTGGGGGAGGGCCAGGGTTGTGGCTTGTGGTTTCCTACCTGCTCTACATCTCGCTTGGAGGAGGGGCGTTCGGCTGGCTCTCTGGCCTTCTCCACGTGATTGAGAAGCAAGAGAACCGTGATGTCAGTCCTTCACTCATGTGGCCCGGCTTCATTATGCTCTTCTTCGGTGTGACCGTGAGCTGTGTATCCCTAGGCTACGCGGGGGCCTCCGGCGGCTATGCCTCGATAAACGGCACGTCGCCCTCGCTTCACCAGATGCTTTCGCCGTATCTCTACCCAATCACGGCCACGACGGTCGTCGCGGTGGCCGGCGCTGTCCTCGTGCTCCTAGCCATGATCCGCGCTAGGGGCCCTTGAGATGCATGCTGAGGGGATCTCGCCTACCAGCCGGCTCGCGAAGCACCTTCTGACTCTTCTGTGCATCGCCCTGATGCTGCCGTCGGGCGTTGCGACCGCAGTCCAGACCCCCTCCCACGGAGGACAGGACGCCCTTCAGCAAGGATACACGCAGAATTCGTGGGGATTAGGGGTCGTCGTCCCCGACGGCTCGACCCTGTCTGGGGGAGGGACCGTGAACTGGGCCGCGGTCACTAACGTAACCGCGGTCGTGCAGATTCCCGACATCCCGAACGCTTCCGCGCCGATTTACGCCGTAGTGTCTCTCATGACGCAGGACGGGGTCGTCCTTCAAACAGCCTTCGGGATCTATCCCGGCAACGACAGCTGGCTGGTGTACTCGATGTTCATCAAGAACATCAACCAGATTCCCCAGCACTACACCTGGACTGTCAATTCTAGCAAGCCCGCGGCAGAACCAGGAGACGTGGTGACGATTTCAGTCTACCAGTCTCCGGAACACGTCTGGAGCTTCAGGGCATGCAACCTCAACACCAGCCTATCCATTCGGGGAGCATTCGGCGCCGACACCACCGAACTCCCGAAGCGTGGAGACCAGGAGGCCTTTGCGCTCGAATCCTACGCGAGCGATTCATCCACCTTCCAGAAGATAGGGAACATGACCCTGTCATCGCTGCTCGTGGACGGAAAGAGGGTGGCGTCGGGATGGTACCTGTTTGCCGACTGGGACATGCTACATAATCCGCTCTTCGTCGTCGGCGGGGCCGCCCCACCTGCATTCATCGACGTCTCTGTCTCGAATAGCGGCAGAGCTGTCTGGTACTATTCGGGGAACTGGAATGGCAACGGCCAGGTTGATGAGACAGGACCAATCCTCGTGGCTATGGCGATTCTGGTCGGGGCCGCTTTATGTGGGGCCCTGCTCTCGATGAGATATATCCGGAAGGCGGTCGGGGGCCAGGACAAAACACAAACTGAACGCACATCGCCCGCAATCGAGTCTGCTCCGGCAATAGACGCGTTAAGTACCTCCTGCGTGGTGTTCCCCCAATATGTCTGGGAGTGATTCACCGAAAGCCAAGGCGAAGCAGTTTGGTCAGCCAGATGAACTGAGGAAGTTCAAGAAAGGAAAGCTGCAGTTGATCAAGCTGGGTATGGCCACCATAGGCAGAGTAGTTTACGAGCCAGGGTGGAGATGGTCGGAACACGTCAAGCCCATCGCGAAGACGAAGAGCTGTGAGGCTTCTCACTTTCTGTACCATGTGACAGGAGTCTTGCACGTCAAGATGGACGACGGGACCGAGATGGACGTGGGGCCCGGTGAGGTCTCCTGGGTGCCGCCTGGCCACGACGCGTGGGTCGTCGGAACAGAACCCGTGACTCTGATAGACTTCCAGGGCATGGTGGACTACGCGAAAGAACCTTCGAAGTAGCCTCGCTGCGCGCGTTGCGTCGAGACTTCGAAGCGTTATTACGACAGTGCGAACGAGTCGGGGCAGATGATTGCTAGGGTCAGACTGGCAAGGCCTGCCGACAAGGAACCGCTCATGAGCTTCATCAAAGACAACTGGGGAGGGCACGATTACATCCCCCAAGCATGGGATGAATGGCTCGAGGATAAAGAAGGAAGGGTGTTCGTAGTAGAGGCGGATGGTGTCCCAGTAGGCATGAGCAGGGTCAAGTTCCTCAAAGACGGGTCCGCCTGGCTCGAAGGCGCCAGGGTCCATCCCGGTTTCAGAGGCCGCGGGCTCGCTACGATGCTGGGGAGCAGCGCGATGCGCTTCGCCATGGACCGGGGGGTGAAGGTCTTCCGTTTAGACAGCAGGTCAACGAACAGGACCGCGCACAGGCAGATTGCCAGGATGAACTTCAAGGAATTGTCAAGAGTCAACGTCTACGAGCCCGGGGAGAGAGCCAAATTCGCGCCCCAGGAAGGTGTGAGGCATGCGGAAATGACCGAGCTTTCGCGGGTCGCGAGACTGATATTGGGGTCGAGAGAGTTCAGGCTCGGTTCGGGCGTCTACTGGGACTCCTACGAAGCAACGTCTCTCAGCCCCTCTATCATCAAGAAGCTGGTCCGCGAGGGGGCGGTCTGGACTTCAGGCGAATCAGTTGGCGTCGCTACCCTGGGTGGAGCGAGGGACAGGACCTGGAGGCAGGTCGGCTTTCTTACTGGCACAGGAGACGAACCTGTGAAACTCGTCAGGCACGTCTTAGGATTGAAAGAAGCCCCAGAGACTACAAGGCGAATGGTCTGGATCCCACAAGGCTCAAGGATAATCGCGGCTCTCAGAAGGGCAGGGTTCAGCAGGCATGGAACACAGATCCTTTTCGAACGGACAGCGACCAAGGCCTAGGACGAGCAAGAAGAGAATGGAAAAGGCTAGGGCGCGCGCAGGCGATAGACTAATGTCTGGGTGCAGCCCCAACCCGGGCTGTGCCAGGCTCTAGATGGACTTGAACACTAAACTGTGCAAGTCCGGGCAGGCCCACCAAAGATGAGCCCAGAATGACTCACATCACGCCCTAGCGATGAGCTTCGGTGTCGCTGGTTCCTGATATCTTAAGCTTCGACCTTATGCTTCGCCAGCTCCCTGTCTAATATGAGCAGTCCCGTCGAAACGTCTCCAACTCTCTTGATGTCCTGAACTATGTCGTTGGTACTCTTCTCCTCTTCGACCTGCTCTTTGACAAACCATTGAAGCATCTCGTACGTCGTGTAATCCTTCTCCGTGACGCTCAGCGAAACCAGCGCATGTATTTGAGATGTGACTTTCTTCTCGTGCTTGTAGGCGTCCTCAAGAGCAGCCAGAGCCGACCTCCATTCTGTCGGAGGCTGTTGTATCTGCGCCAGCTTCACTCTTGCATCGCAATCAACTATGTAGTTGTAGAACCTCATCGCGTGCTTCATCTCCTCCCCAGAT
Source organism: uncultured archaeon (assembly GCA_963796355.1). Taxonomy (GTDB): domain Archaea; phylum Thermoproteota; class Nitrososphaeria; order Nitrososphaerales; family Gagatemarchaeaceae; genus UBA183. The sequence goes on along the minus strand of CAWCLD010000002.1, from coordinate 635,205 downwards.
TGCACCCTCATCCAGCTCGCAAATCCCCTGAGGTTTATCGTTTCGAAGTGCACCGACATGGCCAGATAGAGATAAGAGGCGTTGTATTCGGCGTTCAGCTGCTTGTTGAGCGCATCTACCATCTTCTTCGATACCAACCTTTTCACCGTCTTATTTTCTCTCCAGACGCGCGCGCGCCAAATCACTTATTGACCCCGTCCGATTGCAGATTTGATCGTGGTAAGCTGGGTACTACCTATAGCCACTGCTGTGGTGCTCATCATAATCGTCGGCGTGTGGTGGCTGGCCAGAGGGCGAAGTCGAGGAGTCCGAGGGACCGTCGGAGTCGTCAGGGAGAACACGCTCGTCTGTCCAAAGTGCAATAAGCAGTTCAACTACCAGTTCGTCCCTGGCGCTTCACTCTCTTCGCTGCGGCTGGGCAACAGCAGGTACATGAAGTGCCCTCTATGCGGTAAGTGGTCGGTGATCAAGATAGTCGCTCAGCCCGCGATGCCACCCGACCAGACTCTGACAACCAAGAAAGGTTACTAGTACGCACGCGTCCGCGATTTCAGGACGCAATGTCCACAAGAACGTTTCAAATGTAAAGTCCCAGCGAGGGCGCCACGCTGCGGAAGTAGTTTGGGTCTGGATTTGCACACTAAACTGTGCTGGTATCGAGTTAGTCTAAGTGTGCCCACTTACTGGTTGAGGAACATATGGCTCCTCCAGATACTTCGCCTCTTCCTCCGAGATCTTCACGGCGACCGACCCGACCATTTCCTCAAGGTGCTGCGCATTCGACGTGCCGATGATGGGAGCTGTAACACCCTTGTGGAACAGCCAAGCAAGGGCGACCTGGTTGGGCGTGACTCCCTTCTTCTTCGCCACTTCCACCACTCTGCCTACGATTTGGTCGTTCTGGGGCCTTCCGACGTACCTGACGTGCCCGAACGAGCCCGGCGCGACCCTGGCATTGTCCTTCTCAGTGGTGGCAAGCCTCCCGTTCTCGAAGTACTTCCCCGAGAGGAAGCCACCGGCAGTCGGGCTCCAAGGGATGAGCGCGATCCCTTCGGCCCTGCAGAGAGGTATCATCTCCCTCTCCTCTTCCCGGTAGAGCAGGTTGTACAAGTTCTGCATGCTGACGAACCGCGCGTATCCCTTCATGTCGCTTGCGTAGAGTGCCTTCGCGAACTGCCATGCCCACATGCTTGAGGCGCCGATGTAGCGCACTTCACCGTTCCTGACGAGATCCGTCATGGCAGAGAGCGTCTCTTCTATGGGCGTGTCGTAGTCCCACCTGTGTATCTGGTAGAGGTCTATGTAGTTGGTCCTCAACCTGCGAAGAGACTCCTTCACCTGCCACATTATGTGCCTCCTCGACAAGCCCTTCTGGTTCACCCCTGGGCCCATCTCGCCGCGGACTTTCGTCGCTACGACCGCATCCTCTCGGGAGCCACTGAGAAACTCACCGAGTATCTCCTCGGACCTTCCCTTCGAGTACACGTTTGCCGTGTCGAAGAAATTGATTCCCAGGTCCCAGGCACGCCTGAGAACCTGCTTTGCCGCTTCCCCGTCGGCCATCCAATTGGTCTCGCCTCCAAATGACATGCACCCGAGACATATTCGCGAGACCTTGAGGCCGGTCGGCCCCAACCTGACGTACTCCATGTACCAAGACCGACGGATTCACCTTATGAGCGTTTACGCGTGCGCGCGGGTTCGTTCAAGATCGAAGACACCTTCTTGGTGACGCCTGGTGGGCCAGAGCAGCTCACAAAGCATCTTACGATTGTTGCGTAGGTGCCGTTGAAGGCAGTGTCTGACGACAGACAAAGCGCTTGTGCTAGATGGGTTGTTCGAGTGTAGACTGCAACAGTCGAACCAGGGGCTTCGCAGCTCTCATTCTGGCCGGAGCGCCCTCCGCGCCGCGAGGGAGCCAAGCACTCCTAGGAGTACCGCGAAGAAAAGCAGGTAGGCCATGTCCCAGCCGTAGGTCGCCGCCTGACTGGAGGAAAGCGAACCATTGATCACGAGGAGCCGAGCAGCCTCGTTCGCCTTCGTGACCGGGTTCACGTTCGCGATTGCCTTGAGCCAGCTTGGGAACGAGGAGGTCGGGAAGAAGGCGTTGCTCATGAACATCACCGGGAGGGTCAGGAAGTTGACTATGGCGACGAGAGAGTCGATGCTCCTCACCGTGAGGGCTAGGGCCGTGAAGATGAAGGACAGGCCTAGGCCAAGGAGGGTGAAGGCCAAGAAGATGCCTACGAAGTTCATCACGCCGAAGGAACCGGGCAGCTGGAGACCGTTCGGGATGAAGAGGGCGACCACGAAGGTGAGCATCCCCAGGATGAGGACCTTCACGAGGTTCTGGGCGACGCCTGAAAGGTAGATGGCGGCCCGCGGGACAGGGGCGGTGAGCAGGGAGTTCAGGTACCCCAGCTGCCTGTCGAGGACTAGGTCGATGCCGCCGAAGGCCATGTTGAAGACTAGTATGATGCAGATGACCGCCGGCGCCAGGTACGTAATGTAAGTCGGGGCGCCTCCGAAGACCGTCTGCAGCACCGACGACCCCTGGCCCGAGCCCGATGGGATCAGGTTGGCGGGGTTGAACGAGCTGCCAAAGAGCAGGAGGTAGAATAGGGCGGTAAACAGCCCCGGCATGATGGACGCGGGGTTGCGGACCCACTTCCGCAGGGCCCTGAATGTGAGCGCAAGGGTCTCGTCGATCATGCCTATCTTGCCCTCTCCATCTTGATGTTCTCCCAGCCAGATTCGCTCCCTGAGGTCTCCTCATCCCTCATCGACCTCCCTACAACTTCAAGGAAGACTTGATCCAGGGTGGGCTTGGAGAAGGTGATCTCCTCGATTTCTGCTTCCTTCTGCACGACCCCCGCGACTATCGCCGGGAGGGCCTTCTCCGTCTTCGGGAGCTTGATCCTGTACACCCTCCCGTCTCGCGTGACCCCCTTCACCCCTTCAATGCCCGAGAGGAACCCGGTGAGGTCCTCCTTGTCGTCTGTAAGCGTCAGGGTGATAATGTCTCCGCCGTGGGCCTCCTTCAGCTCCGCCGGCGTCCCGGAGACCTTGATGGTCCCGTGGTCGATTATCGCGACGCGGTCGCAGAGGGAGTCGGCCTCGTCCAGGTAGTGGGTCGTCATGAAGACGGTGAGCCCTCGTTCCCTGTTCAGCCCCTTGATGTAGTGCCACATCTTGCTCCTGGTCTGCACGTCCAGGCCGAGGGTCGGCTCGTCGAGGAACAGCACCTTGGGCTCGTGGAGCAAGCCCATGACCAGCTGCAGCCGCCTCCGCATCCCGCCTGAATAGGTCTTCACCTTGCGGCCGGCCGCTTCATCTAGGTCGACAAGACGGAGGAGCGTGCTGATTCTGGCTTTCGCCGTTGCCCCCTTGACCTGGTGCAGCCGGGCCATCAGCATCATGTTCTCAGTGCCGCTCAGCTCGTCGTCGGCTGTGAGCTCCTGGGGGACCACGCCTATGCTCTTGCGGACTGCGCCGGGGTCCTTCGCGACGTCATGGCCGGCGACTGTGGCCCGCCCCTCGGTTATCGAGGCGAGTGTGTTGAGCATCTTGATGGTGGTGGTCTTGCCAGCCCCGTTGGGGCCTAGGAAGCCGAAGATCTCGCCTTCCGCCACGTGGAAGGAGATGTGGTCCACGGCCTTCACCTTCCCACCGTAGACCTTGGTCAGGTCGTCAGCATATATGATGTCAGCCACTTTCTGACCCTCCCAAATCAATCGACTGATAAATAGTTCCATGCAGCCTAGATCAATCGACTGACAAACACGTCACACTTTCTGCGTGAAGCTTTCCAGGCTCTGAATGAGCTGGAACAGAAGTCTCTGACCTGAGCAAGACAATCGAACCAAGGACTTCGTAAGACGACCGAGCTTCATGACCGGGCTTTGCTCATTCAGAAGGCTTGATCGCGAGAACGTCCACGCTCACGGTTGCCGCTAGCGCGTCTGCGACGGTCTTTCTAGCCTCTTGCCCTAGTTCAGACACCCTCTTGACTGCGCGCGCTTGCAGTTCACCAGATTTCGACCCTGCGTTCCTTGGGTCTCCGCATTGGCGACCCCTGCGGGATCTTGAAGGCTGCCCAGAACTCGGGGACGTTCACCAGTGGACCGAGGACCCGAAACCTGTCTGGAGAATGAGGGTCCACGGTGAGCCGCCGCCTGAGCTCTGCCTCGCGAATCTTGGCCCTCCAGCCCTGTGCGTAAGAGAGGAAGAAGCGCTGTTCGGGCGTGAAACCGTCAATCTTGGTTCTCGGCGTCCGCCCGTCCTTCAGACGTCTCCCCAACGCCTCATACGCTATCCGCACCCCTCCGAGGTCAGCGATGTTCTCGCCCCTCGTGAGCAGACCGTTGATCTTCGTTCCCGGCAGAGGTTCGAACTCCGAGTACTCGTCGGCTATGACCTTCGCCCTCGCCTCGAATTCGTGCGCGTCCGCCGCTGACCACCAATCGCGGAGGTTACCCTCGGCGTCATATTTCCTTCCCTGGTCGTCGTATCCATGCGTGATCTCGTGCCCTATCACCGCCCCGATCCCTCCGAGGTTGACGGCGTCATCCATTGCGAAGTCGAAGAAGGGAGGCTGGAGGATGCCTGCGGGGAAGACTATCTCGTTGAGGTTCGGGTGGAAGTAAGCGTTGACCGTGGGCGGTGTCATCAACCACTCGGTCCGGTCGATGGGACCGCCTATGCGGGCCGTATTCCGGTGGATTTCGAAGACAGACGCGCGGCGGACATTGCCGAGATAGTCGTCCCGCCGTATCCTGACCGAGGAGTAATCCCTGAACTTCTCGGGATAACCAATCTTGGTGGTAAAGCGGTCGAACTTGGCCAGGGCAAGCTTCCGCGTCTCTTCCGTCATCCATGGTATCGACTCCAGCCGGTCGCTAAACACGCTCTTGATGTCCTTGACTAGGTTGACCATCCTGGTCCGTGCCTTCGGAGGGAAGTGGCGCTCTACGTAGAGTTGCCCCGACGCCTCTCCGATGGCACCGTTGACCACAATCGCGGCGCGCTTCCACTGAGGTTCAGGTCGCTCCTTTTCCCGCAGCCGCCTTTGGAAGAAATCGAAGTCTTCCTCCTCCGCCGCCTTGTGAAGGTGAGGCGCGCTTCGATGGATGAGATGCCAGCGAAGGTAGACCTTCAGCTCCGCCTTCGAGGTTCTCTGGACCATCTGACTCGCGGCGTCGAAGAAAGCGGGTTGCCCCACGACCACGTACAGAATCTTAGCGACTCCCCGTTCGGAGAAGTACCGCCTCCAGGGGAACGCAGCGTTTCTTCTTGCGAGCGCTTCGATGGTGTACCTGTGATAGTTTCTGTTCGGGTCACGGAGCGCCGTCCTGCTCTTGCTCGACCGCGCGAGGAGGGTCTCTATTCGCATGATCTGGTCCGCGGCCGCTTCAGCCGACTGACGCTTCTCTCCGAGAAGGACGAACATACGCGCGATGTGTACGAGGTACGCTTCGCGCTGGGGCCCGAAGCTGCGCTTGAGATAGTAATCCCGGTCGGGAAGGGAGAGGCCACCCTGATACAGATACAGGGAGTAGACCGAACTGTTCTTCTCGTCGGGGCCGACGGGCGTGTCGAAGAGCGCCTGAATCCCGTGGTCGTGTAACCAGGCTATTGTGCCCGCGAAGGAGGCTGACGACGAGATTCCAGCGATGCGGCGGAGCTCCGGGGCGATTGGGCGGAAGCCCAGGACGTTTCTGCGCTGACTGTCCATCGCGGATGCGAAGAAGTCGCCGACCTTCCGCCGAGGAGAGCGCGACGGCGCGTCCTCCGCACGCGCCGCCTCTTCCAAGATTTCCTTCATCAGCACGAAGTTGCGGTCTTGGAGCTCGTTTCCTGCGCCCCAGCTCGACTTGTCCGGCGGTATCGGATTGGTGTCCAGCCAGCGGCCGCAGGCGTACCTGTAGAAGTCCTCGGCAGGGTTAGCGGAAGAATCCATGTAGTCAATCGAAAAGCTGAGCGTTCTGGGCCGGCCCTCTCTACCTTTGCCGGGCTCTCGGGTGCGTTCACCAGCTGGAGGGGGCGAGGGAGACACTCGAGGCCGCGCTAGCTGGTTCAATTGATAAGTCTTGTTCATTCAGCGCAGCCCGCTGAAAGGAGGTGAGAAGAATGCGATTCGTCGTCTCCCGCCCGGCTTCCTGTAATGCTCTCTCTGCAGGTTCTTGACGGGCGCGCGCGCGTCCTCACAAGAGGAGGATTTGGTGTTCATGTCCATGATTTTCGGCTTCATCAACCTTTTATCTGGAGTTGGTTTTCTTTCACTCAGCGGGTGTGTGGGGGGTGCCAATCCTAACCTCCCCGTAGGCGTCGATGGGAAGGTAACCGCACGCCCACTTCAGTCCTTCTGAATCTCGTCTTACCGCACAGCGGGCTGCATGAGCGAAGAGACAGAACCCCGCTAGAAGTTGCATGCGCTCGCCCACTTGAATAGGAATTCATCGACCCAATGCACGTGATGAGGAGGGCGGGCGCACACCAACATCACTGACGGAGATTGTATATAGCGACAAAGAAAGAGCGCGAATCAATGTGGGCGACGAAATCGTTTAATCTAAGTAGGGGGGCAGTCCTTCCTATCAGAGGCTACTCTTTTGCCAAAAGCCGACATGAGCGAGCGCAAGACCCGTCTCAAGACAATCAGATTCTCAGAATCGATGGTACGTTCTCTTGAGAAGGAAGCCGCAGATGAAGGTACGACCGTCAACGCAGATGTCAACTCGATCATTAGCAAGCATTTCAACTGGGATAAGAGGTTGGGGGAGTTTGGATTCGTCACGGTTGCCAAGTTGACCTTCGTGAGACTGGTTGAAGAGTTGGATGACGAGACTCTCGCCCGTATAGGGAGAGAGGTCGTTCCTCCTCTGTATGAAGAGATGGCCGAACTCTGGTTTCAAGACTCCGCTCCGGAGAAGATACTGGATGCCATAAACCTGAGATTCAAGTTCGACCCTCTGATGCGAGCAAAGATAACTAAGGAAGGGGACGTGTATACACTCGTTCTCCGCCATGACTTGGGCCCCAAGTGGAGCATCCTCGCTGAGAGCACTTGCCAGGAAATTGCGAAGCAACTCTTCCATGCTGAGCCCCAAATCACTCGGGGGGCATCGATCGTCACGGCCCGCTTCAAGGTCAATCCGCGGAACTCGCCCACCACTCTCCCGCCACAGTCCTAGGCCGTTTACGTTCGCACGCCGTATCAAACGCATCTGATGGCAGATGTAGTCGAAACTCATCTCCTGAGTTGCACCAGAAGAGCACTCTTCCTTTTCCGCATTACTCGGGGCGTGGTTCTTATGAGACTGCTGGAACTGCATATCTTGTGCCGAGAAGACAGGACACTGAGGGTGTGAGAACACACTGAAGGGAGAAACGCTCTACGAAGAGGTTTGGGAATGCCGCTTCCCTAGAAGGCAAACACTCGAAGAGGAATTGCTCACTCTTCAGGCCCTCGCGCCTGACATGATTGAAGACCTCTGTTCCCTATTCAAAGAAGCGGTAACCGATTCGCTTGCGAGCATTCTGGGCGAGAATGAAGCGAGAGCCGTAGTAATCCTAATAGCAGGGACAAACTTTGAGAGTCCGAGCGGGGTCTTTGCGACGCTCGATTCGATTTTCCAAGAAGGTTCTCAGTTTCTCAGACGTGCTATAGTCGAGGAGTTCCGCGCCAACGTGCATCTGCTGCTGGAGAAAGCGAAGCGGGGTTTGTTCGCAGGCAACGAGCAAGACAGGAGCCATGAAAGACTTATGGGTTTCGAGGCCATCAATAGATAGAACCACGACCATAGAAAACATTATTGGGGATTGACATGAGAATCAACCGTCTGCTGGGAGAACGATGGTGCGGCAACTGCGGCGAGAAGGTCGTCCCAAGTGGAAACCGCTGCCCTGATTGCAATCAGGTCGTCAGAGAAGCACCTCTCGATTCTGTTCTGAGAGCCAAGGTCAGAGGCTATCTGGGGCTGTATTCTCAGTTGAAGCCGAAGAAGTGACGGCAGGCGCTGAATCTTGACAGAACCGACCAAACGCAGAATAGAGCGAAGACGTCAAACCACTCGGGAGAGATAGGCCGGGATGCCGATACAGATTGGGGGCTTCCTTTACGTTCCTGAAGAGGGAAGCGAGAGCGACCATACAGACTCATCCATACTGGTCAGAATGATTGAAGACTTCATCTACCAAAGTGACCTCAAAGCGATTACGTCTGCTCTCACTGCCAGATTCCCTGCAGGCGAATACGAACTAATCGTCCCCGACCACGTGCTCTCCGCAGGGGAGACGAAGGTCAGAGTATTCGTCAGATACACGCAAGCTGCAGGGCTGAGGAGAACGCAGAGCGAAGGGAAGTTCATTCCAGTGAGCCTGCAAGAGATATCCACGTGCCTGAAGTCATTGGCGCAAGTGGGGAATCTCGTATGACTCTGGACCCCACGACCAGCGACCTGCGCGGGTGTCTTCCCGCAACGCTGATTAGACGCGCGCGCTGAATTCAGCCCACCGTCCTCCTTCTGCCATGCCCGAGAAGGAACGGCTAGAGGCTCGTTTCTTTGTGTGCTGGTCTGTTGTGGAATCCACTTCCCGACCTGCTTGGGGGCGGACCCCACCGGGCCCGCTCAGTTGAGTCAGCACTGAGGACGCTCTTGATGAGCGCAGGAACTACTCCGAGCGGCTGAGGGTGCTGCTTCGAAACACTGACGGGCTCAAAGATCAGAGCACAATTGCTACTTGCTCAGGTGCTCGTCCACTTCCTTCCTCCACTTCTTGAGCAATTTCTCTCGCTGTGCTTTGTATTCCTTCTCGCTCAAACTCCCCTTCTCGCGCCTCTCTCTCAGTTGCTCCATCTCCGCCTCGTGTCCTGTCGGGTGGGGTTCCTCCGATTCTGAAGGCGGCGCCTCGTCCGCCGGCGGGGAAGGCCCTCCCGAGTCCGTGGAATCATTCGAAGGAGGAGGCCCAGGGAAGAACTTGGTCTCATGGTCGATCCCGCGGTCGAGCAGGAGGTTGACGAATATCTTCAGGTAGTCTAGGCCTTCGAGGTCGCCGGCCGAATACATCTCAATCCTGACCAGCTTCACGTTGCCACTTCCCTCGGGCTCGCTGTACTCCATTCCTATCCAGAACGAAGCGTCGATGAAGTTGTCGAACCTGTTGTACGGCCTCTTTGCTTCTTCCTTCGTATACACGATAATGATTGGTTCCAATCTGAAGCCGGAATTTGGAGGACCAGACGTAGGTAAGATATAGGGATTGTAGAAGACGAGGAGAACAAATCATGATTAGGAGCGTCGTATCCTCCATACTCCTGTCGTTAGGACTTCTGCTTCAGAAGAGTCAGATACTGGTTGCATGGGTGCCCCGCTGGTTCAACGTGAATAGCGCGCGCGCTCACCAGACCTTTGCCAGTGCGAGGCCTTATTACCCCCACGAAGTCGAAATGGATGATGAAGCTTCTGGAGGGGGAGAGCCTCAAGAGACACTTACTCGAGAGCTACTCCAAGAACCCGAAGGGATGGAGTTTCGTCATATCGCCTTCCGGGAAGCACGGGTTCTGCGACGCCGTTGTCTCGAGCTCCGACGGAACCTGGATGCTCAAGATGGACTCGATATTCAAACCCACGCCGATCGTGCTTGGTTCTCTTACCGAAGACAGCCCGGAGTTGAAGCCAGCCGGCCCCTTTCCGTACGGCTACCGGAACCTGCCCCCTGAGTTGATTCTCCAGATGCTCAGAGGCGAAGGATATCCGCCGAGGGACAGGGCAGCGGCCGACTTCTTGTCTTTGCTCAAATCAGAAACAGTCGTGCCAGAGGAGGGGAGATCTTATGCAGAAGGACCGTTCGTCATCGCTAGTAAGGGGAATGTTGTCTTGTCCGAGCGTCAGAGGGATGTTGACATGAAACTCGCTTCGGAGATGCAGCGACTTCTCAGGACCAGATATCCTGCCTACGGCTGAACGAAAGGCCAGCGTTTGTGGCAATACCAACTCGTTCACCCGCTCACCCACCCCTTCCAGTCGCCATCCGCGTCCCTGACAAGCCGACGCTGGCACTCGATTTCAGCGCGCGCTCCCGGCCGTCCATTCACTGAAGTTGGACTTGCCCAGAGAAGGCTGACAAGGAAAGACCTGAACGTTGGTCCAGGCCGCGCCCAGTTGGGGTAGCGCGCGGTTCATCGCAAGATGAGACAAATGTTAATTAGAAACGAGGGTCTTTCATCAGATGATTTGACTTCAGAAACAGGCGGCAGTGGAGGTACCGAAGAAGGGAGCACCGGAGAAGCCATCCTACCCATGCAGACGCGTGAAGCAGCGGCTCGGACACCAGAGGCTGAAGCAACCACACAAGCGGGGCCTCAGGTCGAAGGAAGGCGTACCCAGCTCAGGATACTGAGAGAAAAAATCCGATCGCTTTCAAAGGACATCGGAGACTTCCGGAAGAGCCACGAGGGAAGTACCAAGAGGTTGGAAAAGCAGGTCGCTACGCTTCGAAATGAGCTGGCAGTCCACACACGCTCAAAGGTCGTCGGAAACCTCAGCAAGAGTCACGAAGCAAGCACCAAGAGATTAGAGAAGGAAGTCGCTACTCTTCGAAGCGAGTTGGTTGCATTGAAGAACAACATCACCAAGGATGCAGCTAGAAGCAGAGCAAAGCAGGAAGCCATGCTATCTAAGATCCTGGCAAAGGTCAGCGCAAAGGCTTCAAAGCGTGCCAGAAGCAGAAAGAAGCGATAGAACCCGTAGATCCTCGCTCCGAGCCTGTCGTCTAGCACAGCGACCCTTCACGCGAAATCGTGACGGACCCCACCGGACCCCCTTAGAACACTAAACGGGTGCCCAACTTCATCCTTAGCGAGACCTCGATGACACCGAACAGCGCGCTCGCTAGGAAGCAGGCAATCCTCTCGCTTCGTCTGTCGTTCGCAAGGACGCTAAGGTCTACACTCAGTCGCTTGGTGGTTTACAACCGACGGAGGGCCAATTCCTTCTCCCCCTTCGTCCGTTGGAGAACGCGACGCGAAGCATCCCGAACATCAAGCCATCTCACGACACCAAGATGACTAGCATCTAGGACTGTCTTTCCGGAAGAAAAGGGGGTACCGAGACTATGACTGCCTGCTTCTTGTCAGTCGATAGTCCCAGAGTTGTTTATCGTCCCCGCAGGTCTGAATGTTCCGCCGTCTACCGTGTTGTGTATTGCCCCGAAGTTGTTTATCGTGCCTCTGTTCCTTACTAGGCCAAAGTTGTTTATTGTGCCAGAGAGATTGTTGGTGATGACCGCCTTCATGTCGTTGAGAATGACGCCCGACTTGAAGTTGGTGATTGTCCCGTTGTTGACAATTGTCCCATGGTTCCTGATGGTCAGGGATCCATTGTTGTTGATTGTGGCCGCGGCATAGTTGACGATGCTTCCATGGTTGTCGCTCGAGAGCGAGGCCCCAAACATATTGGTCATGGTGCCATGATTCCCTAAGACGCCATGGTCGTTGTCGGCCACCTTCCCGAGGTTGGTGAACGTCCCGAAGTTCGTGAAGGTTCCATGGTTGTCGGTCCTGATCGCCCCAGACTTCAGGTTGGTCAGAATCCCGTTGTTAGCGACGGTCCCATGGTTGAGTGTAGCTATGGTACCGTTGTTCGTGATGGTTCCTGAACCAAGGTTCATGATGACTACGTGGTTCTCGCCGGATATCCTCCCCGTGTGGCTGTTCACGATGGTTCCGGCATTGGTGAGTGTTGCATGATTGTCGTTGTCGATTCGGCCCAAGGCGTAGTCGGTGATAGAGCCCAGGTTGGTTATCGACGCGTGGTTGTTGCTCGCTATCATCGCGTAGTTGCTGATGACGCCACTGCCCAGGTTGACCAGCTTGGCGTGTTGCAGGAGCTGAATGTGGCCGTGCTTCATGTTCACGACACTCCCGTTGTTTGTGAACGTCCCTCCGACGCTGAATATTGTGCCATTGATGCTGACCGAACCGCCGAACTGGTTTGCGAGCGTCCCGTTCTTGATGGCCAGCTGTCCTTGAACGTTGATTGTCCCCGAACTCGAGAGCGTTACTTTTGATGGGATGAGCAGACGAGTCCCCTTGGAAATGTTCCACACCGTTCCACTCAATGTGCAGGTGTGGGTGCCTGAGTTCCAGGTGCCCCCGTATAGGACACAGACGCCGCTGCCAAGCGTCCCTTTGACTGCGAAGCTGGACGCGTAGGCCGGAGCAATGCCGGCTGAAACGCCAGACAGAGCGAGCAGCCCGAGTACTGCGAGGATGACAGGCCAGAAATGGGATCTCTTGTGATCCCTAGAGCCGGTCACGTGATTCATCTTCCATCCTTCTTACCCTCGTCAGGCTTTTATGCGTTGTTACCACTTCGAAGGAGACTTCCGTCGCCCTGATCGACAGAGGAATCCACTTTTCGGACCTGTCTGGGAGCGGACCCCACCGGACCCGTTCAAGATTCTCCACAAGGGATTTATCATCTTGGAATCCTGAGTCGCTTAGAATTTGTTTCAGGGCCACCGTAGACTCGCTGCAATAATGTTCATAATCAATGTATTGTAATATTCCATTGTCTTTGCTGTTAGAGGCGAGATTACATTGTTTCAGCGTGCGAACGCTTATTCCCAGCGGAAGTAACGAATCGCAAGAAATGCGAAGACGACTGTGTAAGCAACCATCGTCACTATGGCCGTGTACGGAGGGGCGGTATTGAAGACCGAATTGAGTAGAGCTTCAGCGGCGGCGCCAGACGGAGAATAGTACATGATCGTCGCCAATGGCCCACCCACCGTGGCAGGCGGAACCCAGAGGCCCGCAAGGAAAAGTAAGAGGAAGGTCAACCCTCCACCCACTCCACTTGCGACCGACTGAGATGGAACCAGGGCCGCAACGAGCAAGCCAAAGGAAAATATCACAGCAATCGAGAGAACGATTGAGAGAACAAAATACGGGATACCTACGTCAAGTGTCGCCCCGAAGATAAATTCGCTTCCAAAGATGACGATCAAAATCGCGGCCAAGGCAAGCACAAGGTTGAGGATCAACTGGGCTGCGAGTAGTCTCGAGGGAGGCTCTGGAGTCACTGAAACTCTTCGCAGCCACCCGATCTCCCGATACCTCACGATGGTGGTAGGCAAGACATCCATTCCAAGGAAAATGAATCCGATGACCATAACTACTGGAACGTATAGCTCGATGACCGTATAGCTTGTACCGGGGACGTTCCCTGGGCTTGCTATTCCGATGAGGCCGAATACTACAAGCAAAATGGTCGGAACTCCGATTCCCATAAACAATCCTGTCGGTTCTCGCAGGGCGAGCTTTCCCTCGACCTTGAGGAGTTCGGAGAAGTGGCCTCGTGATTCCTCCTCTTTCGATTCGCTCGGAACTGAGGTCATTGTTGGACCCCTCCTGAGGCATTGGACGCGTCGTCCCTGGTCAGCTTCACGAATGCATCGTCAAGGTTCCCTCCTCTTGCTTCAATATCGGATACGTGTACTCCAATTCTCGCAAGTGAGTTGATGACGGATGCTGCTAGATCGCCGGTGCCAGTGACAGTGATGTATCTTTCTTTTCTCTCGACCTCAACCACGCCGGATATGGCATACAGAGTCTTGTCGTCAACTGGTTGCGAAGGAACAAATCGCACTCTGTTCCCTCCTGCCAGCGCGGCAATCGCTTCAGGCGTATCCAACACTGCGAGCTTACCGTGGTTAATCAGGGCGAGGCGGTCGCACAATCTCTCAGCTTCGTCCATGAAGTGAGTCACGAGTATCACGGTGACGCCGCGGCCTCTGATGCTCTCTATGAGAGCCCACGTCTCACGCCTAGCCTCCGGGTCGAGGCCGGTGGTCAGCTCATCCAGTATGGCGATCTTCGGGTTTCCCACCAAGGCGAGCGCTACAGACAGCCTCTGCTTCTGACCACCAGACAGTTTCTTGAATATGGAATTCTTGACGTGCCTCATCCCGAGGGTCTCGAGCAGGCCATCCGGGTCCACCGGGTTTGGATAGAAAGAGGCGAAGAGATCCACTGCTTCCCCCACCTTGAGGCGCGGAGGCATGGAACTCTCCTGCAGCTGAACGCCGAGAAACTCCCTTATCTTGTTCCTGTCCTTATGGGGAGAGAGCCCGTAGATGCTGATCGAGCCCGAATCCGGCGTGCGGAGCCCCGAGATGCATTCCACTGTGGTGGTCTTGCCGGCACCATTGGGTCCAATGATTCCAAAGATCTCCCTTTCCTGTATTGTGAAGGAAACATCGTTAACGGCAACAAATTCTCCGTATCTTTTGACGAGATGTTGAACCTTGATCACAGGTTCCGATCTTGTTGGCGGACTCTCTACTTTATCAGAGACCTCGTCCACTTTGTGAGTAAGTTCGTCGACAACAGTAAGATTGCCGACCTTACTTGTGAGTCTTTCTGTCTTAGTCAAAGACCTGCGCCTGGCTTTCCTCCCCTCGTACCGCGGGATATAACGGCATAGAACGAAGGAAACCTTACGCTTTCGCCGCGAGTGCCGCAGAGGACGGTTTGGGCATGGTCCGAGGGAATACCCGCTACCGTGGGCGCACGGTGGGACCGTCGAGCTGTGTGCCCAAACCATCAGCGCATTCGCCTAGATTGTGTTAGCATCCGCGCAGGACGAGAAGAGGCCAGAAGTGTCTTCGAGTGCAAATTGTACCCCCGATTGATATTAATAGGAAAGAACATGGCCTGAATGCTTGATCTTCTGCCCATGACTCATCCTGCGCCGGCCATTGAGGCCGAGGGACTGACCAAGAAGTTCGGTGACCTCACCGCGGTCGATGGCGTGACCTTCCGAGTCGAGGAGGGAGAGGTGTTCGGATTCCTGGGGCCCAACGGGGCAGGAAAGACCACCACGGTGAGGATGCTGTGCTGCCTGATATCGAAGACAAGCGGCGAGGCAAGGATAGGGGGCTACGAAGTAGGCAACGAGGAGGACTCTCTGAAGATAAGGAAGCTCATCGGATTGGTTCCTGACAATGTGGGCCTCTACGATAGCCTCAGCGCCTACGACAACCTGGACTTCTACGGGAAGCTCTACGACTGCACAGAGCAGCAGCGGAAGGCGAACATCCAACGCTTCCTCACGATGCTTGGACTCTGGGAGAAGAAAGATGTAGCAGCAGGGACCTTCTCAAAAGGGATGAAGCAGAAGCTTGCGATTGCACGGTCCCTCATCCATGACCCTCAGATACTCTTCATGGACGAGCCCACAGTGAACCTGGACCCCGAATCGTCGAAGACTGTCAGGGATTTCATCCTCGAGCTCAAGAAGGAGAAGAGGACGATCTTCCTGAACACGCACAACCTCGACGAGGCTCAGAGGATTTGTGACCGGATTGCGATACTGAACACCAAACTGATGGCGATTGGCACCCTGGCTGAGCTCGAGCGGTCGGTGAGCGGCAGAAAGACCGTGATTCAGCTGGAGCAGGTGAGCGATGCGGTTCTTGTTGCTCTCAGGAAGCTGCCCATCGGGAACCTGGCCGTCGACGGCAGCAAACTGACAATCGACGTGAAGGACCCCGAGAAAGAGAATGCCGCCATAGTAGACGCGGTAGTCCGAGCGGGCGGCCACCTTCAATCCGTCACCATTGTCGGCTCGACACTGGAGGACGCCTATCTGAAACTCGTTAGGGAAGCCAAATGAGGCTCTCCAAATCGTGGATCATCGCGTCCAAGGACTTCAAGACGTTCAGGAAGAAGAGGACCATACTCTACTCGTTGGTGGTCGTCCCTCTGATCATCGCCGTCCTCATCCCGGCCGTTATAGAATACGCGGGCCACAAGAATGGCGGGACTGGCATCCCTGCGGCTGAACTGCTGATACTCCTTCCCGCCTTCGCCTTCTTCTACGTCATCCTCGCGGCGTATCTCCCAACTCCCATCGCCTCCTACACCATAGTGGGCGAGAAGGTGGAGAAGAGCCTGGAGCCGCTGCTGGCGACGCCCACGACGGACAGCGAAATCCTGCTTGGAAAGGGGATCGCGGCCTTCCTCCCACCCATTGGAGCCGTCCTGGGAGGGTCGGCGGTCTTCATGACTCTCATGGACCTTGCGACCCAGAGTAAGTTGGGTTACTACTACTTTCCCAACTGGGGCACTGGTATCGAGCTCTTCCTTTTGGCCCCGCTCGCGGCCCTACTGAGCGTCCAGGTGAACGTCATCGTTTCGTCGAGAATGAGCGACGTCAGGACCAGCCAACAACTCGGGGCCCTTACGATTCTGCCCTTAGCTGGGCTTTATGTAGCGGGCGAGCTCAACATAGTTGACCTCGGCTCAACGTCAAACCTCCTCATCATCGCAGTCGCCCTTCTCGTGGTAGACGTGCTCCTCTTCTTTGTCTCGAGAGCCACCTTCCGCAGGGAGGAGATCTTGACAAAATGGAAGTAGCGGTTTAGGAGGTGGAAGATACGAAGAGTATGAGATTAAGATTCTTACTGATGGGGTGCATCATCTAGGCTATAGGTGCTATCCTGATTGCTACAAGAGGCTTCTCAACAGACTTCGTTGGGTTGCTCGCTGTAGGAATAGTGCTATTTGTGGTCGGGCTGCTTTGGAAGTAGACGGAGCGCAGTCAGAAGAGAGAAGGGAACGAATTGAATACCAATGGAGTTAGGCTTCTCGCCTTGGGCGGGTTAGTTCTTGGTCTGGCCATGCTCTATTCTGGCATTTTGAGTCTTTGCCCCAACGAACAGCTTCTCCCTGAGCCACATTGCAACCTGCCTGACACCTTCCTGTATCGGTCTCAGTTCTTCTGGACTTTCCTAATGTTCCTCTGTATCGTTGCTTTGGCACTAACTTTGCGCCGACCCAAGACCGCAAGCATCACTCAGGGTGGAACAGGCACTTGAATCACTCAGTCAACGGAACAGAACCCACTCTGAACTACAAATCATTATGTTCGGCGACCGCATCTTCACGATGAAATCATCAAGAACAGTGAAGAACAGGCCTGATGGGCCCCAAAGCTATATGTCAGCAAAGCAGCCTATTGAGATTGACGGAGAGAATCGTCCCTTCCGAGATGCTCTCTTGGACCGGTTGGTTGGGAAGTGGAGAATCAAGGGAAGAATAGCTGGTCAGCCAATGCAGCAAGTCTGTGATGCGGATTGGGTCCTGAACCATCAATTCCTGAGGGTTCACTTCATTAACGTTACTGCAAGCAAGAACAGGAATGCGGAGGTCAAGGAACAGGAGGCCGAGTACGAGGCGGAGGTGTACATCGGCTATGACAACATGAGTGAGCGATACGTGGCCCACTGGCTCGACGTATTCGGTGGCCGGTTCTCAGAGTCCCTGGGATACGGCACACGAGAAGGAGCCAACGCGGTGAAGTTCGTCTTCGAGTATCCGACCGGTCCTCTCCACAACACATTCGCTTGGAAGGCGGATGGCAAGACTTGGTCGATTCTAATCAAACAGAAGGATGCCAGAGGTAAGTGGGCAGTCTTCGCCGAAGAAGTCCTTGAACGCATATCCTAAAGCGCAGGAATGCTGACAGAATCTTTCGATTGTGACTCCTGAGTCCTCGGAATGAAACCCAATTTCTCATGGTATTCGGAACCAATTCGTTCCGAATCCCACCGGGCCCGCATCAATTCAGTGGATAGCCAGAGAGCCAAGAGAAAGGCGCAGAATCTTCGCTTTTCGGGCCGGTTTTGAGGTACATTTCTGTGCCGGACCCCACTGGGCCCGCTCCCACAATAGGCTCTTGATGCCCTGCCCCTCTCTAGGGGCATCTTGTAGTCCCAGTCCCACCGTGGTTCAACTTCTGCGACAGGACTCACAATGAACCTCTGAAGGCTGCTGGCCCAGTCGCGCCGCTGAAGCGACTTTCTCGAGAAATCGTCCTCACCAGCACTTGTCCTCATCGACTGAAAGAGTATTCTTGCCAAGAACATGCATTCCTGAAAGAATATTTTTGCCAAGAACATACATAAGCTATTACTAGGCACCTTCTTCTCGTCCCTAATTGGCTGGCAAGCATCTCTTCACGTCCGAAAGCGTTGCGGAAAGGCACCCGGACAAGTGCGCCGACCAGATCACTGATGCAGTCCTAGACGCGATAATCGCCAAGGACAGGGACGCCAGGGTCGACTGCGAGACTCTCATACTGCAGGGAACGGTCCCAGAAGCTCGACCCGCTCCGGCCAATCTACCGCAAGACGGCCTGCTACGGCCACTTCGGCAGGGAGGACCCCGGCTTCGCGTGGGAAAGGACGGACGCGGTCGATGCCTAGAAGAGGAGGTTGAACAATAGCAGTTGAGCAAGACCTTCACGACTACGGTCGTCGGGTCGTTCCCGAGGCCCCACGAGCTGGTCGAGGCTACCAACAGGCACGCGAAGGGGGAGTTCCCCAAGGCGAAGCTGGATGCCCTTCTGGAGAAGGCGACTCGAGAGACAATCCATGAAGAGGAAGCCGCTGGCCTCGACGTCATCACCGACGGCGAGCAGAGGAGGAGCAGTTTCGTAAGCTTCGTCGGGGACAAGGTCCCAGGCTTCAAGGTGATGCACATCACAGAGCTCAACCCCGACGGGATGGAGATCCTCAAACGGAACAAGGTCCAGCTGACCTACCACAGGGCGGTGATCGTCGAGGAGCTGGGGCAGAAGGCCGTCCTCGCCTGCGACGAGTTCGAGGCCGCGCGCAGGTACTCCAAGAAGCCGTTCAAGGTCACCCTCCCTGCGCCGTACCTGGTGATGTGGGAGAGCTGGCACAGGACCCACTCGAAGGATGCATATCCAACCCCAGAGGACTTCGCCCACGCTTACGCCAAGCTGCTCCGGCAGGAAGTGCTCAGGCTGAAGGAGGCCGGGGTGTCGTTCATCCAGCTGGACGAGCCGATGCTGGGGGACCTCACGGAGGCCGGAGATAAGCCGGACAGGTACAGGCGGGTCTTCTACGAGCTCTACGGCCAGGAGTACCGTGGATTCAAGCAGGAGCTCAGGCTGGCGGTGGAGCTGCTCAACGAGGTGACCAAGGGGGTGAGCGGGGTGAGGATTGGAGTCCACATGGACAGGTGGCCCAACAAAGATTCGCCGTACTTCGACCAGGGGTACGAGAGGTTCCTTCCGGAGCTGCTGGAGACTAAGACGAACCAATTCGTGCTGGAGTACACCACGCCCGGGACGGGAGACCCGGCCAAGCTGCTGAAAGAGTTCCCCCCCGACTTAGAGGTCGGGCTAGGCGTCATCAACGTGCAGAATTACGAGGTGGAGACTCCTGAGCAGGTCGTCGAGCGGGCGAGGAGGGTCACCGCGGTGATCGAGCCTGAGAGGGTATGGCTGAACCCAGACTGCGGTTTCGCGCCTGGGATGTTCAGGGCTTTCCCCCGGGATGTGGCTTTCGCGAAGCTGAGGTCGATGGTGAAGGCAGCGGCGGCCCTACGGAAGGAGTACGCCTAAGCAGGAAGGACGGACGATCGATAGAAAGAAGAGGGTTTGAGCCTCAAAGCCTCGCTCCGCAATGGGCCCGTGATCTACGAGATCGTACCTCCCAGGAGGGACACCTCGAGGTTCAACACGGAGCTCCGGGGAGTTGAGGACGTCCTCGAAGACCGGAGGATAGCGGCCATCAACATCCCTGAGCTGGTGAAGAGGGTCAAAGGGAAGGACGGGGACCCCTACTACTCCCCTGTCACCATCCCCCCGGAGGAGTACGCGTTGATGATCAAGGAGCGCAAGGAGGCTGTGGTGAACATCGTGGCGCCGAGGATGAAGAGGGCAGAGTTCCTCGACCGCGCACGTAAGGTTGTTCACGGATTCGGGATCCCCAATCTCGTCATCGTCGGGAAGGAGAGGCACGCAGACAGGCTTCCTGGACCTGGGGTACTTGATGCCCTCCAGATGGTGAGGGCCGAGGGAGGAGACCGCGTCGCGCTCGGAGGGATATGCATATTCGATCGGGCGACCTCCAGAAGTGTTGACTACGGAAAGGGGGATGACGACGACGACGGCAGGCTGAGCGAGGCCAGAAGGGTCTGGCTGAAGGCCCGAGGAGGGTGCGACTTCGTCACCAGCCAGATCACCTTCGACCCGGAGCCGTCGCTGCGCTTCCTTTCGTCCTACCAAAGGCTCTGCCTCGAGACGGGGGAGAAACCTTTGACTGTGTTCATCAGCCTGACGACGGTCCCCTCGCAGAGCATCCTCTCGCTCCTCGATGACCTGGACGTAGTGGTTCCTCCAAGGGTCCGAAAGCGACTGCTGAACTCCGAGGATATGGGGCGGGAGTCCCTGAGGATTGCTACCGAAGTCTTCGAGGAGATAGTAGCCGGGGTCGAAGGGGAGGACCTCGAGGTACCCCTGGCGCTCCAGATTGACCAGATTGGAGTCCGCAACGACGAGCTTTCACTTCGACTGCTTGATAACACTCACCCGATTCTCAGAAAGGCGTGGTAGAGATTGGATTTTTCGCAAAATCGTTGTAGGACAGGCCTCTGTCGTGGTGGGGATAAGTTGACAAGATCGCTCTGGATTCGAACCTACATAGACGCTAACCCCTCCGGGCCAGCTGACGTTGGCGCCCCATAATTGATGACCCAATGACTCGCAGAGGATGCAGAATCTCTGCATTCCGGGCCAGCTTTGAGGTATGATTTCGTGCCGGGCCCCACCGGATTCGGGCTTATGGTTGCTCCGGAATGCCTCTCGGAGATACTATCATCCTCGCATAACCAAGCAAAAGGAAACTCAATGCCAGTGCCGCTGCCAGAGCGGTAACCGGAATGCTCAGCAACGTTCTGGAGACAGGAGAATCTGGAAGGAACTCGACTACCCCGCTCAGGATCGAGATAGCTGCCCATAGCATGAGTGGAAGCACAGCCACATTCATGGCGCTTCTCTTGAACGGCGAAGGGACCGACCCCTGGAGAACAGACACCGAGAATGTGCCCATGAAGGCGAAAAGGAATCCGTCTATCTCAATCAACAATCCGACTGAGCCACTCTCATCAACCGGCGTTATACAAGTAGGAAAATCGGCATGACAACTGACAACTTCTCGGAACCCGTGCGCGAATAGGTGGTCAGCCCACTTGTTTTTTCATGTCGGGGGTAGTCGGACAGCCAGTTTGATGTGATAGCCCAGCCTCTCGCCGCCGCAGGGTCAATGGATGGTACCAAGGGCTCTTCTACAGCTTCTGGTATACAGTGTCCTGCAGCTCCATGGGCAGTTTCACCCGGCGTGACTTCAGCTTGGAAACCAAGTCGTCCATGGATTTAAGGGCGCTGATGCACTCAATCTTCGAGGGGAGGTACCCCTGGTGCTTCACCTTGTTGTCCAGTTGCAAGATGTGTTTGCGAGCCTCTGCGAGGTAACGATACGGGCCCACTTGGTTGGTGACGAAAAGGTCGATGATCCTCCCAGTCCTGATTTTTGAGATTGTACTTGGAATTCCCAGTTTGTCCTTTAAGGCAAGCTCGAGCGCCGTGTTGAGATTGTTGATGACGGCAGCATAGTCGCCCCTGGAGAATGACAGCCCTGCCTCCCTGAGCTTCTCTTCAGCTGTTGCGAAGATCGTGCCTTTCTGCCGCTTCTCGTCTATCTTCCGCTGCAGACTCTCAAGCTTCATAATGTACTCAAGAATCGAAATTGCTTCGTTAACGGACCACGTCGTGCCTGTCCAAATTGTATCTCGTCTTACGTTCTCGAAGAACGTCTTGTGCTCTGGTAGCGCGACGGTCGCTTGATCAATGATTCCCTTCATTCTCGCGGCGAGAACCCTGTCAAGTTCATCGTAGGTGGTTGACCTCTTTGATTGGAGTTCGTGATACAACAGGTGGACCAGCGACGGGAAGCTTTCGACCAATCGAGACCGAGTCTCAGTCCGCCGGAAGAAACACCCGTTTCTTTTGCCTTTGCCTGAATCGCTCTCTTAATCCGTCTGTTCCCCGTGGTGACTTCCGAGCCACCCAATCAATGGCGTCTCCGAAAGACCCGCGACATATTGGTGTTCATATCGCAGACACGGGTGATGCTGTCATACGCCCAAGTCTAGCGGAACTCAGTCAGGAAGGACCGATGGGTTTGGACGAGATTATCGATTGTAGACTAGTCAAATGGGGAGACTCGACTGCGCTGTGTTCGCGCGCGCTTTCTAGGAAGGCCCTTCTAACCAGTTTTGAACGGGCATTGGACGAGGAATCTAGTAGCCATCGGCTAGGCTATGAGGTTCATTGCAACCCGCGGGCTCGAGACCGTGGCATTTTTAACGGGCGTCGACAATACAACTTCCACATTGATATCCGGATCTGAGGAACAGTCCAGGTATCGAACGCCCCGGGGCTTGGGTCCCACCGGGCTCGCCTAGGTCTTCTGGATTCGAGGAGTGATCGAACGCTGATGTCTCGCAACGAAGGGCGCAAAAGCTAGGGTAGTCTCGACGCCACAAGCTTATAGCGGTTCAGCTTCCGGCAAATCTGAAAACCGGGTTGAGCATGAAACGGTCTGTCGGTGAGCGAAGAATCGGGGTGATAATGTTCACGGACATCGTCGGTTATACCTTGCTTGCCCAGGCAAAGGCAATCATGCTGCTCGAGGAGCATCGAAGGCTTCTCCGACCGGTTTTCGCAAGGCACGGGGGACGCGAGGTAAAGACCATCGGAGACGCATTCCTCGTGGAGTTCGCCAGCGCGGTCAATGCCGTCCGCTGCGCCATCGAGATACAGCGTTTGATGTCGGAACAGAATGCAGGCGGAACGACTGAGAGAATCCAAGTGCGGATTGGCATCAATGTCGGCGAGGTCATCCACAGCGAAGATGATGTGTACGGCCATGCCGTGAACGTAGCTTCGCGGATTGTGTCTCTTGCAGAGCCGGGTGGCATCTGCGTCAGCAAACAGGTCTACGACTTCATTTGGAACGAAGTGGACGTCCAAATCATCAAGGTGGGACCCGTTGAACTGAAGAACATCAAGGTCCCAACGGAGGTGTACCGGGTAGTGCCCTCATGGCAGGCAATGGGCAAGCCGTTGGGTGGCCGTGGCGACGGTCCGAGCATCTCATCCATCATACCCGGCTTATTCAAGCTCCACCGCCCCATCGCCGACGGAAACAGCCCGCTCATCCACGCCGGTTTCATCCTCAACACCTCCGAAGTCCACATGCTGCCTGTCATGAAGGGGCTGAGGCCACGAAGGGACAGGCGGACGGGGCTTGTCCTCTACGGGGCGCTTGGCGGATACCCGTTCCTCGAGAAATTCGTGAAGACAGAGCCGAAGGACTACAATGACCTCCTTCGGACTCCCAGCAGGGAGATCGCAGTCTGGATAGGGTCCGTGGATTTTGGCAATCCGATCAGCGACCTGCTTCACGTGTTCGAGGCTACGAAGTTCGGCGCTGCGCGAGTGAGCGATCATGACATACACACTGTGGCTACGCTCGCCGACCTAGTCGGGGCCATGAGGAACCACTCGCTCGTCTCTGACATGCAGGTGGAGCAGATTGGCTCCCCTCCAATGTCGATTTCTCTGGACACTGACATCCGGGAAGCCGTAGAGAAGATGCTCAGGTTTCGGGTGAGGAGGCTCTTCCTGCAGGGTCGCCCTCATGAGTTCATCTCAAGCCGGTCTGTAATCGAATTCATGCTCACTCCGGAGCAGCTTCAAGTGGTTAGAAGGAGACCGGAGGAGTGGTGCGACGCCAAGGTCTCGGTGTTGGGTACACGAAGCGCCCGCGTCGTGGCTCTTGGCGCTTCGTTGAACGAGGCAGTAAGGTTGATCGGGGACGAGCCCGATGACTGCCTCGTCTCGGAAGGTGGACTGGCCATATCTCGATGGGATCTGGTGATGAAACCTTGGAAGTTGGGCCGCCTGAGTCCTGGTGGGTCCAGGGCCAAAGCCTGAGCAAGGATGTGCGTCTTCTTTTGTTTTGATCCAGCGCGCGCGCTTAGGCCCATTCGCCGAGAATCCACTGAAACCTAGACCAACAACAGCACTGTTGCCCTGAGCCGTCACGCTACGCACAGCCGGAACAGAACTCACTTCGCAAACTCCGTGGGTTGAAGTCGGTCGGAGAAGACGACGGTGTCGGAATGAAGTGAGCATTAACTAATCCTTCGCCAATCGTCTGGCTCCGGTCACGGGTGTGCCTGCTTATCGTCTTCTCTTCAGTATGAAAGTGCGCGCGCGAACACCAGTCTTATATGACCGACCGCGTCGAAACGCGAGTTTGACCGAGTCAGAGTTCCTGAAGAGCTCGGGCGCCGACGTGATACCGAGAATCTTCAGCGAGACAGACTTCAAGTTCTCGAATGCACAAGAGGTGATGTACCAGAGGCTCCCCCCAGACGGGACGATCAGGGGGAAGGAGCCGGGCATCAGCCCCGCCCTGCTCAGGAGGCTCTACGAGCAGATGGTCTTCGGCAGGGTCTTCGACGAGAAGGCGAGCAACCTCTCCACTCTGAGAGAGATCGGAACCTATGCCCCGGGGAAGGGGCAAGAGGGAACCCAGGTCGGCTTCGTCAACGCCTTGGAAAGGGGAGACTGGTACGTGCCGATGTACAGGGATTCGGCGGGGATGCTCGCGTTTGGCATGCCAGCCCACCAACTGCTCCAATACTGGGGAGGGGACGAGAGAGGAATGCGGATACCCGAGACGCTAAACATGCTCCCTTTCGCAGTCCCAGTCGCGACCCAGCTCCCGCACGCAGTGGGTCTGGCCATGGCCCGACGGCTGCAGGGAGAGAGGTCTGTGACGCTTGCCTGCACCGGCGAGGGAGGAACATCGAAGTCAGATTTCCATGAATCACTCAACTTCGCCGGGATCTACAACCTCCCGGTTATCTTCTGTGTAGAGAACAACCAATGGGCAGTCTCGGTCAGGCGGGACCAGCAGACGGCCTCGATGACGATCGCGCAGAAGGCGGTCGCTTACGGCTTCGAAGGAATCCTAGTCGACGGGAACGACGCCATCGCCTCCTATGAAGCGACGAAATATGCGGCGGAGAAGGCCAGGCGGGGAGGAGGGCCCACGCTGCTCGAGTTCTCCACCTACAGGCTCGGCCCGCACACGACAGCGGAACTCGTGTCCAACAAACTGAAAGACCCCGAGGAGATTGCCGAGTGGGAGAAGCGCAGCCCGATCACGCGTTTCGAGAGGTACCTCCGGTCGAGGGGACTTCTCGACGACGCAGCTAAGGAGACGGTGGCCCAAGAGGCCCAGAAAAAGATGGCAGAGGCTGTCGCGGCCTACCGCGCGATACCGGCCGTCGACCCTTCCGTCATATTCGACTATATGTATTCGTCCCCGACGCCTACGCTCATCGAGGAACGGGCAGAGGTCTTCGGCGGTTCCCAGAGACAGGAAGGCGATGCAGCAGCCGAGCCCAGCCTCAAAGGTGGAAGGCCAGGCGTCAACATCAGACACGCGGTCAACATGGCCTTGCGTGAAGGTATGAAACGCGACGAGAAGGTCGTCGTCTTCGGCGAGGACGTCGGAGAGAACGGGGGCGTCTTCCAGGTCACGCGCGGGCTCCAGGACGAGTTCGGTCCGGACAGGGTCTTCGACACCCCGCTCGCGGAAGTCGGAATCGCCGGGATGTTCGTGGGCCTTTCGATAGGAGGCATGGTCCCTGTTGCAGAGTTCCAGTTCGACGGCTTCACTCTCCCGGCCTTCGACCAGATCTTCGGACACGTGGCAAGGATGAGGAACAGGACGAGGGGCAGGTACGCGCCCAGGGGCGTCATCCGCTTTCCGTACGGGGCAGGAATCAGGGCGCCGGAGCACCACTCCGATTCGCCCGAAGCGTATTACGCGCTCACTCCGGGCCTGAAGGTGGTCATCCCGTCCAACCCGTTCGATGCGAAAGGGCTCCTCTGTTCGGCGTTGTGCGCGTCAGACCCCATCATATTTATGGAGCCCAAGAGGCTCTACGACTCGCCGAAGATGGACGTGCCAGAGGAAGAGTACGCCATCCCAATAGGCGAAGCCAAGGTCGTCAGGGAAGGGACCGACGTGACCCTGGTCTCCTACGGGGCGATGATGGTCCCCACTTCGCAGGCGGCCGATACGTTACAGGGCGACCACTCCGTTTCTGCGGAGGTGATTGACCTCCGCACTGTCTCCCCTCTCGACTTCCCCGCCATCCTGGGCTCGGTCCAGAAGACAGGCAGAATCGTGATCGTTCACGAGGCCCCCAGAACTCTTGGCATCGGAGCGGAGATAGCCGCCACCGTCGCTGACAAGGCCCTCGACTACCTGAAGGCTCCGGTGAAGAGGGTCACGGGGTTCGACACGGTTGTGCCCCTTGCGAAGCTGGAGGACTATTATATTCCCAGTAAGGAGCGGATCGTGAAGACCGCGGCTGACCTGACCAGATACTAGAATCTCGAAAGGCACTAATAGAGTCCGCCTGTCGAGTCGCTCTGACGTAGTCATTGGTCTTTGAGTTCAGGCTTCCTGACATTGGCGAGGGGGTCGCCGAAGGCGAGATCCTGAAGTGGATGGTCAGGGAGGGCGACCAGGTCAAGGAGGATCAACCGCTTGTCGAGGTGATGACTGACAAGGTCAACGTGCAGATACCGGCGCCCAGAAGCGGCAAGGTCTCCAAGATCATTGCCAAGGAAGGTGACATCGCGAAGGTCGGTCAGACGATCATGGTGATAGACGACGGATCATCCGGGGCTGTCGCGCCGGTAACCCCTCAGGACGTACTAAGCACTGCGAAGGTCGCTCAGGTCCAGCGGACGCAACCCTTCCAGGCGTCGCCCGGGGTGCTCGCCACTCCTGCGACGAGGCGGCTGGCCAGAGAGCTCGGTGTCGACATCTCCACCGTCAGGGGCTCGGGCCCGCAGGGACGGGTGACCGACGACGACTTGAGGCGCGCGGCTGCGGCTCCAGAGGTCGTTCCCTCAGCGACCGCCCGGGCTCAAGTGCCCACCGCCCGCGGCGCAAGGGAAGAGGTCATCCCGCTCCGGGGGATGAGGAAGATAATCGCCGAGAAGATGGTGAAGTCGAAGCAGACTGCGGCTCAGGTCACTCACGTTGACGAGGCCGATATGACTGAGCTCGTCCTCCTCCGCGAGGCCTTCAAGGGAAGCGCGGAAAAGAGAGGCGTTCGCTTAACCTACCTCCCGTTCGTGATCAAGGCGCTCGTGCCCGCCCTGAAAGAGTTTCCATACGTGAATTCGTCA
The DNA here is from genome assembly GCA_963796355.1 of uncultured archaeon. Taxonomy (GTDB): domain Archaea; phylum Thermoproteota; class Nitrososphaeria; order Nitrososphaerales; family Gagatemarchaeaceae; genus UBA183. Next base: position 608,041 of record CAWCLD010000002.1, on the reverse strand, counting down.
CTCGACGAACAGGCAGGAAACATCGTCCTGAAGAAGTACTACAACATCGGAGTCGCCACAGACACCGAACAGGGCCTGATCGTCCCCGTCGTGAAGGACGTTGACGCGAAAGACATCTTCGAACTGGCGGGTGAGATAGAGAAGCTGGCAGAGAGGGCAAGGAGCGGGGGAGCTGGCCCTCGACGAAGTCCGGGGCTCCACGTTCACAATAACCAACGTCGGCGCGATCGGGGGGCTCTTCGCCACACCGATAATCAACCTCCCGGAGGTGGCGATCCTCGGCCTCAGCATGATCACCAAGCGGCCCGTCGTAAGGGACGGCAGGGTAGAAGTGAGAGACATCACCTACCTTTCTCTGTCCTTCGACCACCGGGTCCTCGACGGGGCCTACGCGGCAAGGTTCACCAGCAGGGTCATCGAAACCCTTCAGGACACCAAGAAGCTACTCGCTGAAGTTCTCTGAGCCGCGCGCGCTTTCTTTTCCTGCCTGGAAGCGGACACTTAACTCGGTGATTAAGTATGGCGTCTTCTCTTTACCAGCTAGATTTGACAAGAACCGGTTCGCGACATATAAAAGTGACTTCGTGAGATGGGTTCTGGTAACTTAGCGGCATCTGGCTCAAAATCGTCTCGGTGTTAACTGTCGGCATCTGCCTCTTTTGCACGGTCAGAATAGCCGTTCCTGATTGTCTTCTGACTCTTCCTTCTCTGAGATAGCTTGAGGGAGTTCTCTGTCGGTTCTCAGAAGGTCTTTCACGGTGAGAAGGCTAATCTTCACCTTCTCTTCGTTCTCGGCTCTGGCTCTCTCTTCTATGGCGTCCCTCGTGAAGCTGAAAGCCACTATCACACCCGTATCCTTCCCAGCCCGTCTAAGCGCGGTCTCGAAGTTGTCCACAACATTCCTGCCGACATCCAATGATTGTTTGACTTGGACGGGATGGCCTTCGAAGGTATAGCCGTCAATCCCCATATCGCCCGACTTCCGCGCCGATACTCGCCCAAAGAGCCTTCGGATAACCCAGTTTTGGAACTCGAAAGGCGGGAGCTTCAATAGGTCGGCTTCTGCCATCGGCATCCCCACGATTGGGGCTTTTACTCTGAGCCTCCGCAACCTTTGAGCCATCAACGTGCAAGCCGTGGGCGCGAGGTCGATGCCAATCCAATTCCTGCCTAATCTCTCCGCGACAACGAGAGCCGTCCCGCACCCGCAGAAGGGGTCGAGAACGAGGTCGCCCTTGTTGCTTGAAGAGGTGATGATTCGTTCCATTAGAGGTTCTGGCTTCTGGGTCGGGTAGCCTAACCTCTCGTTAGACTGTGCTTGGACTGGCCTTATGTCCGTCCAAACATCTTGAAGAGCCACGCCCTTCTGCTCATCCAAATAGAGCTTGAGGCGCGGATAGCCGTTCTTGCTATACATGATTCTCCCTTCCTTGTCGAACTTCTGCATCTGCTCTTTTGTGTAAGACCACACTCGGCTGGCGGGTGGCTTTTTGCCTTTCCATTCGTAAATCTGACCCGCAGAGGCATGATAAACAGAAGCGGTCAGGTCTCTTGATGCGTATTTCCTTCCTGTCTTCTTGTCCGTGAACCTATACGAGTTCGAAAGATGCTCGTCCGAATACGGGACATATTGCTGGTTCCAAGTGTAGTCGCCCGACTTGGTATAGAAGAGAATGGCGTCGTGTAGCCGTCCGTAGCTCTTCCTCGGATTCGAGTGAGCCGTAGTCCTTTGCCAGATGATTTCGTTCTGAAATTGCTGTCTTGAAAGAGGTCGTCCATTGCGACCCTCAGACGAGCATCGGCGTGCGAATCGCAATGGAGATACATACTGCCAGTCAGCTTGAGGATGCGAAAGCACTCTTCGAGCTTCGGCTTTATCCATGAGATATAGTTCTGAATCCCGCCTTTCCATCTGTCCTCGAAAGCCCGTCTCTCATAACCATCATGCCATAGTATCTCGTATCCTTCCTCAGAGAAGAATGGAGGGTCGGCGTAAATCAAGTCCACCGATGCTTCGGGGAATCTCCGAAGGACATCGACGCAATCCCCGCAATAAATCGTGTCAGGCTGGAAATAGGGCGGAGCCGACAACCGCATCAGAACCCCTTGGGCTTTTGTTAAGCCTTGAGGTTGGTCTCAGTCCTTGACTCCTGCTCTTTTCGAGGCGTTCTGGATGATGGTTTTCCACTTGTTGACCCCTTCGACCTTGATTCCCGCCTTGTCTGCGGGAGTCGCGCCGTTCAGCCCTTCGTGCGGCCTGATGTAATTGTGGTAAATCTGCATCCCCGTCAGGATTGGGGTGTCCATGTTCTTCAGTCCACGCATGACTTTCTCTCTATCTCGCGTCTCGCCGTTCTGCCTTTCCATCTTGTTGTTGTGAACCTCTCCGTCAAGCTGAATCTCTTCGACATGAATCGCATCCTTGTCCACCGACTGAAACTCTTGGACAAAGGCCGTGTGATATGACTTGAGACCGTCGGTCGTCAGCCTCTTCGGAACCTTCTCTGCCGTCTCCTTCGCCATCCTGAACAGGTTGCCCGTGTCGTGGGCCTCCTTCCAGTGGGCGACCTCCTGAGCAATCCTGAACCTTGTCTCGTCGTCCATCACGGCGAAGAGGTATTTCCGATTCCCCTTGAACTTGACATACATCTCGTCTGCCCTCCAAGCGTCCGAGACCTGCGGAGTAATCTGACTGAGATACTTGTCCATCAGAGCGACATACTTCCGAATCCACTTCAGAATAGCAACGTGGGAGACATTCAGCCCTTGAAGCCTGAGAAACTTCTGCGTGTTCCGAAGGCTCTCGCCTGAAAAATACAACTGCATGGCCGAGGTAATCATCTGAGGGGTAGCGTGCATCTTCTCGAACCCAAGATTCACCGTGAAGAAATACCCACACACCTTACATCTAAACCTCTGTATGTCGCCCGACCCGTTGTGCCTCAGCCCTGCCTTCTTGACCGCCTCGGCTTTGCACTTGGGGCAACCGCTTAGAGCCAACTCCTGAATTACGACAGCCTCCTTCACTTGAGCCCTGAGTTTCCGCGAGAGTTCAACCGCCCAAACATGCTTGCACTTGCCCCCTCGGAAAGTCGCGTCGGGGCAAGAACAGAGCCATCCGAGTTCGCCCGACTGAACGTCATACCAGAAATCCCCTGTTTGAGAATGGACTCGGTAAGAGAACTCGTCCAGCCTCCGAACCCATCCAGCCTCGCGGGCGATTGCCTCGCCCCTTGCCTCTCTGGGGTCAGGGTTCATCTGTCCATCCACTCCCTTTCGTCTTGCTCGCGTTCGACGGTCGAACAATGCTCCTCGAACTCGTCTCTCGTCATTTCATAGCGGAGGTATTCCGATTGCATGGCAGGGGCATATCCGTGCGGATACATAAACCCATCGTTATCCGCACGGATACCATGAGGCTCATACTTTATATATCCGCACGGATAGTGAGCGCCGCGACCATGCCGAAGTGGAAGAAGGACGCGACGGAGTTCACCGTAGGCGTCAGTTATAGCGAAGAGAAGGGAGTCCAGACCCGCCTTCCCAAGCCAGTCGCTGAGCTTCTGGGAAATCCTTCTTCGATTACTTTCGTCATCAAGGGAAAGAGGATAGAAGTCAAGTCCGATTGAATGAGACAGATGTTCAACATGGTTTTCGAAAGTGTTATTGAACATCTATGTTCAACAGAGATGTTGAACATGTTTATATAAGCGATTCCCCAGACTGCGAGCATGCGAGGAGAGGTCAAAACCCCAAGTGGTTTGCTTTCGAAGACAGAGGTCAGAGACCTTAGGCCGAGGAACAGAGACGTATACGCAAGCAATCTACTGATGGACGTTTTGGAGAAGAACCCTGAAGGCGTCACGGTATCGAGGATAATCCAAGTCACCCACCTCTCAAGGAACACTGTTCTCAAACATCTGGAGAGGCTTGTCGCTTTGCGGAGGGCCACCAAGAAGGATTTTGGATATCTTTCTATCTACTATGGGACAGGCACGGTTGAACCGACAAATGAGTTCGTCGTGGATTTCGAGGGAACGTCATACGAGTTCCAGACTGTCAACAGGGGGTCGGAAGGCAAATTCGTCTATGTTCAGGAGAGACAAATGGACGAGTTCAACAATCCCCGTGTTACTGGTGGGATACTTGTCAAAAACGAGCACTTGCTGGACTTTATTAAGAAGTTGAATGCTTATGGCTCGAAGGAGATTTCGGCGGAGAGATAGTTGGAATCGATTAACGAGTCTCATGTGGTGGAGCTTGTCAGAGACCGTTGCGCACGAACCGCCAACTTCAAGGTTGCCAGAAAGAGCGTCCTCACACCCGACACAATGATTAGGTCGAGAACAGACACAGACACGAATGCTTTCCTCTACGTCAAGACGAATTTCCAATGTCCTCAAGTTAACCAATTCAGCACGAGAATATGTGATGCCAACACTACGCTCTTGCCATACCTTAGGGAGGTCTCGCCTGAGCACCGACTCGCTCCAAGTGCCACTGGGCTCGCGACAAAGGCAGTCTTCGAGAACACGATTATCTGGGCCGACCCAGCGGGTGAATATACACTATACGAGGATGACAAAGTCTGGGAGAGGATGATGCGTTCCCTTGAAGTCCCTCCTTTCGTAAGGGAGTACTTCGGTCAGCTCAGACTCGTGAAGAAGATAACGGGCGCAAGCAACCCCAAGGGTTGGGAGTCCGCCAAGGAGAAGATGTGTGTCTCTTGGTGGCAAGACCTCATTGCGGACACACGGCGATGGGAAGAAGTAATCAACGAGACCTCAAAGGCGGAGTCAGATTGCTTGGCTGACATCGGCTTCACTTTCGTTCCTCCTTACTTTTCCAAAGAAACCCTCGACATAACAAAGAAGATGAATGAGCGCTCAAGCTGGCTTTCGAGTAACCGCAAACAATTCGCCACTGTTATGATACCGACGCCCCAAGTCTTTCGTGATGACGACCTGTTGGATGACATGATTGAATACATCGAAGGAACAACAAAAGGGCCAGTGGTCATAAAGCCAAAGGGCCTCGACATATCGAGACCGAGGATGGCAGAGAGCCGTAACAGGGTGCGGTACTTCCTCAACAAGATGGACATATTCAGACAGAAGTATCCTGACCGCTTGGTCGTGGGGATGGAGCTTGGAGAGAACGCGTTTCCCTTCGCCGCGATGGGATTCGATTGCGTGGGAACGTCCGCGACGGGATATGAGCAGGAACACGGAGGAAGGAAGGGCCAGAAGAAGTTCGTCGGTTTCACAAGTTACCACATGGATACACAGATGATAAACATCCCATACACTCGACTCTATTCGGACACATTTCCCAAGTGGCGCAAGCTTCCATGCGATTGCCCTGTCTGTGAGCCTGTCACTACGCTCAACGGAATGAAGAGAGACTATTGGAACGGCATGATTGCGAGACCCCATTACATGATGATATGGAACAAGAGGATGAATCTGCTCTCACGACTTATCAATACGAACCAGATTCAGAAAGCAAGAGATATTTTGGCAATGTCGGAACTATGCACGTTGAAGAGTCTCCTTTTCGAAGTCTGAGATTTTTCGGCCCGATGTCCCGACGCTTAACAGGGACAAAATCCCGTGGCATGGCCCATCAACTTAAGAGCCGACGCGAAGGCTCAAAGCGGCCAAGCCTCCCAAGTAGAGAAGATTGAGTTTGCCCAGCCTCGAAGTCCTCACTGTCCTCATCGCAAGCGTTGCTCTTCTGGTCAGCGTTTCCGGTCTCGTTCTCCAGTATTTCGATTTCTTCGCAAGCAGAAGGGAAAGGCGACCCGATGTCCAAATTTTGAAGGTCAGAGACTCTCAGACCAATCCTATTCTAAGCGATTGGACAGTTCGAGTGAGATACATCAATCGCATATTTGAAAGATGTATGGTTACTGTCGATGGCAATGTAATCCAGACGCTCGACAATAGAAATATTCCCCGCGACGCATTGCCCCTTGATGCTGGAGGAGGCTGGAATTTCAGGATTCCAAAGGGCGTAGAAATCAAGAATAGGGCTTGGGTGATTGTGAAGGACGGCAATGATGTGATAAAGAAGCGCAGATGGGAAGAGCTTATTGAGGTTCCCATGTAACACCCAACGACTTTTGACAGGCCCCAGAAGTCGAAGATTTACCCCTCACCCAACGGAGACTTTACAGAACCGGGGCAGATGCCGACAGTTAACACCCACAAAATCCTCAGTCAGATGCCGCTAAGTTACCAGAACCTCGGCCACCCCACAACGGCTTTATCATGCGACTGCATGCTTGACTGAAAGAAGCCTTGTCCCAGAACGAGCGGAGACTCGCAGCGGTAGAGTTCTCCTCTTCTTGGGCGAAGGCAGGGACTGCTTCCTGAACTAAATGTTCAAGCCACAGCCCCCCCGAAGTGCCGCCGTTGAAGAAGGGAGGCATTTACTTAGTCTTCAAGACCGATGACGGGAGGACGATTACTTTGCGGCCGCTCAGGCGCGGCGACCTGGACGCTCTTGTTCCCTTCGCTAACAGCTTCGTGAGGGAGAGGAAGAGGAACAGGGAACTCGGCATCACGTCGATGGAGAGAAGGATGACAAGGACCGACGAGAAGAAGTTCCTCGACAAGACCCTGCAAGACGAGGCGAAGAGAAGACGAGTCAGCGTCGCCGCGTTCGACGGTGACAGGCTGGTCGGGCACTGCGACGTAGTGGGGAAGACTTCGCGAGACGAGAGGCACACCGGACTGCTGGGCATTGTGGTAGTCGAGGGATACCGGGGAGTTGGGCTGGGAGAGAAGATGGTCAGGACGGCGCTGGGCCAGGCCCCCAAGCTAGGGATTTGGGCAATCGAGTTGGAGGTCTTCGCGACAAACGCGCCTGCGAAACATCTGTACGAGAAGCTCGGTTTCAAGACGGTGGGAATCATCCCGAAGAAGGTGCTCAGGGACGGCAGGTTCACAGACATAGTCCTGATGTACATTCATCTCCCTCATGACTGAGCGCGCGCTAGAGGGAATCGGTTCCAGCCATCGGAATGCGGGAGTCAACTACTAGCCGGGCTATCGTTAGCCTGGAATCCACTTTCAGAACCTGTTTGGGTGCGGGCCCCACCAGGCCCGCTTATGATGATAGTGCGTTCGCCAAAGCCTTAAGGCACCAGCTTCACCACTCTTTGTATGTGGCGACCTCGGGGACTCTCCTTCGTAGGAGTACTCTACCCCTGTTTGTGGCGTTCCTCGTCATGTTCTCGGTTATCCCCTCTGTCAGTGCAGTAACATCAACACCAGGTACGATTTCGACAAGTTATCCTGATAACCTAGCGGTCAACCCGTCCACCAACACCGTGTATGTTGCTAGTTGGAATGTCAACACAGTCTCTGTCATCAACGGGAAGACGAACTTGGTAACCGCGACGATTGATGTTGGAAGCCCTACCTACGGCATAGCAGTCAACGCAAGGACAAACACCGTGTATGTTGGTTGTGATGGGTGCGCCACAGTCTCCGTCATAGACGGGAAAACAAACCTGGTCACTGCTACGATTACCGTCGGAAACAGCCCATTCGGAATAGCTGTCGACCCGTCTACAAACAGGGTATACGTTGCCAATTCTGGTGGCGGCACAGTCTCCGTCATAGACGGGAAAACAAACCTGGTCACTGCTACGATTACCGTCGGAAGCGGGCCTGTCGGCATAGCGATCAACACGAAGACAAAGGTTGTGTATGTTATCAATCAGCATGACGGCACAGTCTCCGTCATAGACGGGAAAACAAACCTGGTCACTGCGACGATTACCGTCGGGAGTTCTCCCTGGCCCGTAGTAGTCAACCCGTCTACGAACACCGTATATGTTGTTAATACCGGTGACAACACAGTCTCTGTCATCAACGGGAAGACTAACCTGGTCACTGCGACGATTGGTGTTGGAAGTCGCCCTGGTGGCTTGACAGTCAACCCTCACACAAGTACAGTGTATGTTGCTAATTCTCATGACAACACAGTCTCAGTGATCAACCGAAGAATGGACTTCGTCACCGCTACGATCGGCGTTGGAAGCAATCCTCAGGGTGTAACTGTCAACCCGTCTACGAACATCGTGTATGTTACTGACTATAGTGGCGCCACTGTCTCCGTCATCAACGGGAAGACGAACCTGGTCACGGCTACGATTGGCGTTGGAAGTGGTCCTTGGGGCGTCGCAGCCAACACAAAGACAAACACCGTGTATGTTGCTAATTTCGATGCCAGCACGGTCTCCGTCATCAACGGGAAGACCAACCTGGTCACCGCTACCATTGGCGTTGGAAGTGGTCCTTGGGGCGTCGCAGCCAACACAAAGACAAACACCGTGTATGTTACTAATTATGAGGGCACCACAATCTCCGTCATCAACGGGAAGACCAACCTGGTCACGGCTACGATTGGCGTTGGAAGTGGTCCTGTTGGCGTCGCAGTCAATCCTTCCGCAAACACTGTGTACGTTACTAACTATCTTGATAACACTGTCTCCGTCATCAACGGGAAGACGAACCTAGTCACCGCTACCATTGGCGTTGGAAGTGGTCCTGTTGGCGTCGCAGTCAACACAAAGACAAACACCGTGTATGTTGCTAATTTCGATGCCAGCACGGTCTCCGTCATCAACGGGAAGACCAACCTGGTCACCGCTACCATTGGCGTTGGAAGTGGTCCTTGGGGCGTCGCAGCCAACCCGTCTACGAACATCGTGTATGTTACTGACTATAGTGGCGCCACTGTCTCCGTCATCAACGGGAAGACCAACCTGGTCACAGAGACGGTTGGCGTTGGAACTGGTCCTTATGGCGTCGCAGCCAACACAAAGACAAACACCGTGTATGTTACTAATATCGATGACAACACAGTCTCTGTAGTCTCTCTGACAAAGTTATGGTGACGGCGCAGTTTCTAGCGCGCGCGTCATTGACCGGATGACTCGTCCGTTCCAGGGGATTCGCTTAGAAGATTAAGCGGCTCCCACCGGGCCCGGCATATTTCATACGTCTATCCGAACTTGCCCACGCCGACGGACGAGACGCGTCCTCCTACGGAGACCCGCAATCTCCCTCCCTCTTCGCGAGCCTTCAGGTAGATCCTGGAAGGCCGTCCGATTTCGTGTCCCTGGTCGACCTTGGCGTCCACTTCTTCGCTTCGGAAGTACCTGTAATGCGAAAGATAGGCAGCCAGGCACCCGTTGCCGCTGCCGGTCGCTGCGTCCTCGGGCACTCCGAACGCCTCGACGAAGACTCGCACGCTCAGGTCGTCGCCAGCCTCGCGGGCTTCAGGAGAGAAGACGAGTATCCCTTCCTCCCCCACCTTCCGGAGAAGCTCGCCGCATGACTTCCCGTCGACGTGGCAGCGCTTGACAGCGTCGAGACTGAGCAGCGGGACGATGATGAACGGCACACCCGTTGAAACCTCCGCTATGGGAAACCTCGGGTCGATGTCATCGGGCCTTATTCCGAGGACCCTGGAGAGCTCCTCGGTAGCGAACCGCCTTCTTCCAAAGGTCGGCTCGACCTGCCTCATCCAGAGCTTGTCCAGCTCTCCGCCCCGACCGTAGACGAGAGCGACGGGAATCCTACCGATCTTGAGGTCCAGTGTTATGTCTGGCACACGCTTCCCTATGACGAACTTCTGTATCACATAGGCCGTGCCCAGTGTCGGGTGGCCAGCGAACGGGAGCTCCCGCGCGGGAGTGAATATCCTCACCTTGAAGAGACGAGCGGCCTTGACCCTGGAGTTCTCGCTCGAGACGATGAACGTCGTCTCCGAGAAATTGAATTCACGCGCGACCTTCTGCATTTCATCAGTGGAGAGTCGGCTGGCGTCGCGCACCACCGCCAGCTCGTTGCCGCCGTAGGGGGATTCGGCGAAGACGTCCACCAGGTGAAAAGTCAGTCCCCTCGCCGTCAACGTGATTGCGCCGGGCTTGCAGGTAATATAGATGACGGGAAAGGGTTCTGGTAAGTTAGCGGTTGATGACTCGGATTCGTCTCCCTGTTAAGCGCGGTTGATGGTTCGTTTCGGTTCTGAGGTCTCTTGCACGAACCGCGTCAGAACTACCCTAAGTTGGAGCAGTGGAAGGTGAAGAAGTAATTGCCGTAAAAGTCGGTGTAGACTCCGAATCCAAACATACCACAGGACAGAGAGGCTTCTTTGGGACATGCACCACCGCCAAAGCATGGCCCGGGGAGGAAGACTGTGGGCAGGAAGACAAAAGCGGAGAATACCACGGCCAATGAAACCACCACAATAACGGCCACTTTCGTCCGGTGTTCCATAGTCCCGTTTGAAAGAAGCGAACTGTTAAGCCTTCAGGCGCGCGCGCAAGGCCAGAGTTAAGGTGCAAGCTGAGATATCTGCCAGAAAGGCCGACAGAGTCCGGTCATCAACCGCGACTTAACAGCCAGAAAGACCTGAGTCGTCAACCGTCAACTTACCAGAGCCCGGGAAAGGGCTCTGTTGAGTTGTCGGTAGCTGGCTCGGATTCGTCTTGCTGCTAAGCGTCGGTTGCTGAGCCTATTTCTCCAAGGTCTCCGTGACGCCTTGAAAGAACGTTCGAACGTCAGAAGGCATAGAACTGCGAAGCTCTCTGATGGCTCTCAAGAGACAATCCTCACCCTTCTTGTCAGTTGACAGCATGACTTCTCGGTTCTCATCGCAGTGGAAGCTGATGTGCTTCTCGTCTTTGTCACCGCACATTTCCCTTGCCCGTTTCTCAACCTTCGTCGCCCATTCACATCGGACTCCTGTCCCAAGACTGTCGCTGATTTCCCCGAGCTTCGCGATTGCCTCATCAATACTCATATGGACAGTCTCCGAAGAACGTCTAATACTGATTATCGGCGATTCTGCTAATTCTTCGGTGAATGGGTCAGGATTTTGTCCCTGTTAAGCGCCGGGCCATGCTCGCGCTCTGAGAGTGGCGTGCGCTCGTCCGGCGAATGATTCATGTCCTCTAACGAAGTGTTACGGTGTCGAGAAGGGCGAGCGCACCTCAGCATCACCGACGGGGATTCTATTAATTCTTAGGTTCGTGGGTTCTGTTGCGTCTTAGGGACTTGAGCCCTTAGGAACTTCTCCTGTTGCAACTCGGGACTCAAGCCTTGGTTTTCGATGGCTTCTTCATCCAGTCTTCCAAAGCCTCTTCTATGGCAATCTGGATGTTCCCATGCTTGAAGCCGAGCCTGCTTGAAATCTCTTGTCGGAACTCGCGCTCAAATTCATCACAGTTCCGGTCATTGATGTAGATGACCGGAGGTTCTGTCAAGTTGACGGTTGATTGTTCTCCCTGTCAAGTCGCGGTTGATGGCTCGCGGCATCGTCCTATGCTGAGGACGTTGATTGCTTTGGTTGCCAGAAGAGAAAAGCACCAGCTACCGCTAATGCTGCCCCCACCGAGCCTGCTATTTCCGCCGCATAGGACTCAAGACCGACCAACTGTACAAGAGTCAGTATCACCGCAACGACCACGAACTCGAACACGAAGAACTCCAATATCATCTTCCGAGATAGTCCATATGTATTCATCCGTGTCCAGATGCTCCTTTCCGTCTAATCAATGTTATTTAGACCGCCACGATTGCGTTTCGTCTCATAGCGCGCGCGCGCGGTGGCATTAGTCGCATGTCCGCTTCGGCAATCTGAAGCCTTGACTTCAAGGCTTGCTCAAGGTGGCCGTCTTGATTAGTTTCTGCCACCTGATTCCGTCATCCAGGCCCAAGTCAAGCCCCGCCGCCTGCGCTGGCGTCTTGCCGTCCAAGCCCATGTGCGGGCGTAAGTAGTCGTGGTTTATCCGCATCCCGTCTGCCTGTATCTGCGCCGACTCATCGGTGTCCATGCCTCGCATCACCTTCTCCCTGTCTCTGATTTCACCGTTGATTCTTTCAATGCTCTGATTGAGCCCCTTGTCCCTCTGCCCTACTGAGCGTATGTTCTGGACCCGAAGTGAAGCAACAAGGGCTATGCTAATCAAGAAGGCCACGCTAAGTAAGAACAGAATTATTGACAACGGGGATGCCACAATCCGTAAATCCGGTTCTGTCCCATCTCCGGTCTCTGAGAGTGTCCCGCGTCGCGTGGTGATGCGGCTAAAGAACCACGCGATAGACCGACGGTCGCAGCGACTGGCTATTGTAATTTGGCATAATTGCGCCACCATATCCAAACAACCAGTAACTGATTGACCCGGTTGAAGGAAAGCATGAGCCCACACAGGTATGGCCTTGGTTGCGACAAATTACGGGATAGCAGTCAGGGTAAATCACTGGGACAAAGAAAGCGAACAAGATAAGTCCAGCGACAACAGCGACAATCGCAAGAGCCTTCTTGTGCCTCATTATTGTCAACCCATACATAGAACAAAATGGAGAAACTAATATCCGTTTTGCAAAATGGTTCCGTTCCCATAGAGAACAACGGTCAATTCAGCGTCATCCTTGTAGGCGGACTTTCTTACACAGTCTTTGTCAATGGAGTGTCCACGACACTCGCGAGAGTACAATCTACGTCCCCAGTGGGATATCAACTTTCACTCCAACTATTACATGTGGCACGGACTGAGCTTCGGTCGGCTTGATGGAGTAGAACCCCTGACTGCCGAGTCCCGAGTTGCAACAGGAGAAGTTCCTAAGGGCTCAAGTCCCTAAGACGCAACAGAGCTGGTTCGTGGGAACTGTCAAGATAGCGGCTCACCGACTCCTCCGTCAAGCGTCGGCTCATGGGAGCGGTAAGGGCTATATTCTCATAGCCGAGAGACGATGATGTGCCTCCGTTTGTCATCAATCGTGACTCAGCGAACAAGATGGTTCACGACTTAGAGAACCAAGATGGGCGATGCGTGATTGATAGAATCTCGTCAGAACATCGTGAGGATGGGGCCGTGTTGAACGGACTACCACAAGGCTATCATGCGTGTTCATGGTGTACGCGGGGCTATCGCTGACTGTCTCGCCGTTAACCGTCGGGCCATGCAATACTCAGGCTTTCCTCGGAATGAGTGATACTAACCCTATTCTTAGGGCGCAGGTGATATGATATTTCCTATGACCAGAATGACTGTGTTTGGCGATGAAGGGGTAGTTGCTTATCGTCTTCTGGCAGACATCACACGATGCTGGCAGACGTACCGAACGGTTGCTGGAACTCCTGACAAGTGCTACCGAATGACTTGTGAATGACAAACCGAGATAGGCCGCTCTCTCGAAACTGATTCCACGGTCTTCCACAGGGCGTCTTGGCTTGGGCAACCCCGAAGGAGAATACTGCTGGAGTCTTGATTACGTCTTGTTAATTGCGGTTCTGTCCACTTGACGGTTGGTTAGGGTAAATCTTCGAGGTGTCTAAACTCGGTTGGTGGAGGAGTTCTCTTTGAGGGCCGAACTCAATACGAAATATCCGCCAAGTCCTATGAACATCCATCCGAAGAGGACTTCTGACGCCCCCTCGTTGGGCAATAGGGCTTGGCAAGAAAAGTGGATTCTGGGGACGGAGACTATAGCGCGATCAGCTTCTCGGTCTCGTCGATCTGGCCCAGGTACGCTTTCCTGTCTCCGGCCCTCAAGTCCAAGGTCTCCAGCTGATCCCGGGCCAATTTGAGATACTTGCTTGCGGACACATGATCTTCGGCGACGGCGTACGCCCGGGCAACAGCCTCGTATGCGGTTGCCAGGATCTCAGGTAGTCTCTCCTTCTTGCAGATTTCCACTGATGAAAATGCGAACAGGAGCGAGAGACGAGGCTGCTCGAGAGCTGCGTACACGCGGGAGATCTGCCAGTCTCCCACAGCCTCGTTTCGAGGGGTTCCTACAAGACCCCAGTGATATCTGGAGGCATGTGCCAGCCGTAGCATCTTCTGGTCGTCCCGCTCGGTTCTCTCCTTCTTCTCCAAGTAGTCCCAGGTCTCGTTGAAACAGCGGACAGCGGTCTTCCTGTGGAATTCGCGTTCGCCCTTCGACAGCACGGCGCTTCAGCTCGCCGATTTCCCTCCGTTAAGGGTTGCAGATGGAAAGAAGATGGCAGTAGAGAGAAGGGATAGGATGACAATTCCGAAGGCTTATCACGCCACGACCCGTGTTGACGACGCGACTCACCCATGCGGACCAGGTTGCTGGGACTCAACGCGGTCATACTCTACGCAGTGGCGCTGGTGTTTCTCTGCCTGGCCTACATCTCGATGCCGACGACCTATTCGTACTTCACTCCGCCGCCTATTACCGATGGTGGGGTCGTGATTCCGGTGGACAATCTGGTGAAGGGGGGATCCTTCCCGGTCGGAATTGTCGTTTCCGTCAACCTGAAGGCCGACGGGCCCCTCCTGGTCGGCTCCCAGATTCAGACCAACATCACCGTGACGGCCCCGAACCCGATCGTCAATGAGGTATTGAAGATCACGAATGTGACGGTGTACTTCGCGAGCGGAACGAACCTGACGCTCCAAGGTTCTGGCCGCTCCTTTCACGGTGGCGCGAGCGTCGTGTACAAGAAATCCGGGGATTGGACCGGCACAGTTTACTGGAAAGCCACGGTAAACGGGGCGAAAGTTTCTGTCCGCCCCACCAGCGTGGACGTACCCAGTCTCCACATACTGCCCGCCGACGCGTGGTCACGGGACACGGTCGCCTGGGCGTGTTTCGGAGGATTCTTCACCGTCGCCGTAGCCGTGCTCGCGGCTACGGTCATCGTGTATCGCAAGCCCCCCAGGCGCCACAAAGTCCAGTCCTATCGGTAGACCAGCGGTGGCGACCAGAACTTGCCGCAATCTCGCACGGGAGAGGACGTAGCAGGGGCAGACCGTGCGTTCAAGGACGCGGTGAAGGTCGCTCACGACAGCGGACCCGAGACAGTCTTCACGGATGCCCTGAGGCCTTACGGTGAAGCCGCCTCGCTCTGGCCTTACGGTCAGAAGCCGAATCATGTGGCGAAGGAGGGAATCAGCAAGCCTCACGCCAACAACAACAGAATCGAAGGGCTGAACGGGACACTCAGAGAGAGGGTGAAGGTTCAGAGGGGTTGGAAGACCATGAAGACCCCACTCGCAGAGGGGGCGCGGATTCACTATAACTTCGTGAAACCCCACATGGCTTTGGAGAATCAGACACCCGCACAGGTCGCGGGAGTCGGCATGAACGGGAAGAACAAGTGGATGGAGCTACTGGAGAAGTCCTTGGGGTAAGCGTAAATAACGAAGGTTAGCGATTACCAAGGCACATGTCCAGCATCACGACCTTCTTTCGTCATTGCCCATCTTGCGGTCGAAGATTCGAGATTAGGCTTGTGGGCAGGAATCTGGTCAGCTTGGAGAAGAACACCTACAACACGACAAGAGCGGGGTATGGTGGGAGCACCTTCGCAGCGCAAAGGTCAGGGTATGGCAATGTGAGGACCCCTAGTCAGCTGACCTGGGACGGTCACGTAGTGCTCGAAGAGAAGGTTCGGGTAACCGTTGAGGATAAGGAGTTCCAGTATGCCTACAAATGCAAGCACTGCGGTCATCAATGGGTCGAAGAACGCTTTGAAGAGACTCAACCCAGTATCGATAAGCGATAAAGTTAGCAGAATCGGCCATCACCCGAAATGATACAGCCGTCAAAAACACCCGAAGACGATACAGAACCATGAGAAAGGTTCTGTCCATTCAATGGGTGATTTCTGAAGGTGTCCCGCGACGAGTGATAACACCTAGCATGGGAGCCTCCCTCCGTAGGTCGCCCATGTGTAGCCACCGTCGGCGATGGTTCTCTTGCATCTTTGGGTGATTTCGCGTGGTGTTGCGTCGCGGGTGATGTTGTCAAGGGCAGACATCTGAATACATGAACTCGATGTGGTGAGTAAGGAAGGAAATGCACATCATAGGAAACAGGGCTTCGGAGCCCTTCGGAAGATAGATGACTCCCACCCCGAAAAGAGTGTACGAAACGGATGCGTAACCATGGGTAGGCCATAGAACTACATTGCAAAAGTAGAAGGGACTGCCACAGTCCACGGGAAGGGCGAGAGGTACAATCGGAGCAAGAAAGAAGAACAGAACGACGGCGACGCTTGCGAGGGCTACTGCAACACCCTTCGTTCTTTTCCTCATGGACTCATTCTTAGTTGTTGGACTAATAGTTCTATCAATGAGAACGGTTCCGTATCTTCAGTGGGTGATTCCTGAGCGTGTATCACTTCGGGTGACATCCCTAGGTCGGAGGAGGGTGAACGAAGAACCCATCATACAAGAGAAAGAAGACAAGAATGATGATGAGAACTATGATGATTCCGAATATGGCTCCCCTGCTCATGCGTTCCGCAAGACAGCCTTCCCTTTTCAGTTCTTCGATGGGCTGTCGAGATTCGGTTGCCGTAAGTGGCGTGCGCTCGTCTTATGGACTATGGCCTCAGAGCCTGCGTTTCAGCATCAAGAAGGGCGGGCGCACGCCAGCATCACGGATGGGAATTGTATTTAACGACGCGACGGCTCGTGGTTGTCGGTTCTGACTGTCGGTTCATGCGGTCGAGGTCTCTTTCCTGTTGAGCATCGGGACGCGCGATATCAGTCCTATTCTCAAGGCGCAAGTGACGTGATATTGCCTGCGGCCAGAATGACGTAGTTTTGAGATGAATGGGTATCCGTTTATCATCTTCTGGCAGACGTCACACGGCGTCGGCAGACGTGCCGAATGGTTTCTGTGGTTCTTGACAAGTGCTACCGAAAGGCTTGTGATTGATAATTCCTCAGCGGGCTGTCTTGGCACGGCCTCCGTCTCGCCTCCGTCTCGGCCTTCTGGTATATGTCTCTGAAGTGGATCGGCGCTGGAAGCGGGGCGAAGTCAAACGTGCCTGTTCCGCCTGAGTAATCGCGCGAGTCGTCTCGAGAAAACCGCCGCCATCAGCGCAACTCCTGCGGCCACGGCTACAAGGGCTATGGTGAAGACGTTGTAGGCATAGGCCACCTCGACGGTGGAGGGAGACGTCACCACCAGACTAATGGTCGCTGCGGTGGAACTCATGGTCCCATTGGCCGTGGATACCTTCCACCGATCAAGGGAGAAGAACGACGGCTGGGCGCTCAGCGTAATGTTTGTCGACGGAGGCAGGTAGATCGTTTTGGTGGAGTCGGATTGGACCGTGCCGGAGGTCGAGCCGAATTCATAGGAAACGTCTCCTCCTTTGGGCGCTGTGATCGTCAGGCCCGCGTAGAAGACTCCCGTCTCGCTGATTGACCCGGTCACCGACAAAGTCGTGACCCTGTCGGGCCCTGTGTATGACGATAAGCCCTTGCCAAGCCAACCGTTGAAGTCCCATCCTCCGTGCGCGTTCGCTGACAGGTTCAGTGAAGCATCATTGTGGTACCATCCTGAGATGGGCAGGACCGCCCCTGCCGACGAGACGTTGGGGGTCACCAGAACCAAGTACTGGTGGAGGTAGAGAAAGAGTCGGGTCTGATTGCCCGTCGCCACGCCGGAGGGCGCGTCGGTCACCCACCGCTCCGTGGAACGGGACGAGCTCAATGGGTTTGTCACCGACCATGACTGGCCGACGTCGAGCCAGCACGCCGTAGCTGATTCAGTCAGTGTAGGGGTGTACGCGGAACCAAATTGTGCGCTAGTCAGGGTCGGAGCCGTAGGAGAGCCTCCACCCCCGACACGGTAGGACAGGATGAGGGAGTACTGGTGGTAGTAGACATAGGCGCTGGTGACTGCACCCGCGACGGTCCCAGCGACTGTCTGCGAAGTATCCCACCTCTCATTCGAAGACGATGGTCCTAGCGGATCCGTGACATTCCAAGGCTGACCACTATCGAGCCAGTACGCCGTCGGTGTGCCCGTCAGATCAGGTGCGTATGCCTTTCCGAACTGGGTGGACGCCAGGGTCGGGGCAGAGTAGCCAGAACCTCCATAGGAGACAGAATAGGACAATGTGAAACTGTATTGGTCGTAGTAGACCGGATTGACAGAACCGCCGGCGCTCGAGGTGCCGGAGGTGTCGGTGTTGGCGGCCCATTGTTCACTCGTGCTTGAACCACTAAGCGGGTTCGTGATGCTCCATGCAGTGTTGTAGTCGAGCCAGTATGCGGTTGAGGTGGTTGTCAGCGTCGCACAGGAGCCTTGGGTTCCGCTCTGATAGCACGTGAGCGTGGGCGCTCCTGCTCCTCCTCTGGTGACCGAATAGGAGAACGACTCACTGACTTGGTAATAGTCTGCAGGACCGAACTG
Source organism: uncultured archaeon (assembly GCA_963796355.1). Classification (GTDB taxonomy): domain Archaea; phylum Thermoproteota; class Nitrososphaeria; order Nitrososphaerales; family Gagatemarchaeaceae; genus UBA183. Next base: position 589,829 of record CAWCLD010000002.1, on the reverse strand, counting down.
TGAACAGGTTCCAGACGAACAGGTGGTCACCGTGGTCGATGACGCGCTTAAAGCGAAGACGTATCGAGTGCTCCCAGCTGCAGAAGGCATCGTGACAGTCAACACGCAGGATGCGGTCGCCGTGAAGGGCGAACTCGATGACCCTGAAGTGCCTGATGTCGGAGAGACGGAACAACCAGAGACGGTGTAGGTGAAAGTCGACCCTCCCGAGGGAGTGGCTACGAGGATGGGCTGTGTCACCGAAGCAGCGTAGACGGGGGCAACTTCCGACATGACAGCGAGCATGAAGGACAACGAGAGCACCACTACCAAGGCGGGAGCCAGAACCTTGGACCCGAACAGGTTTCTCATGTTTCCCTGAACCCTCTAAACCTAATCCTGAAAAGCATCAGCCTGAAGCACACCCCGCAGTGCTAACAACTTGCATGACCGAATAAGGATTGATCATGAAGCCACTTCTGATAAGCCTTCATTTCCCTTCAAGCTAAGTCTTGCTTCTCTGCCAAATCCGCGAAGATTGGGAATGCGTGGACAATCACTCAGGCTGATGAACGAGGAACTCGATTGAACTCTATTGGTACTTCTGATTGACGGAGACTACCGCCCGTGCCTAGCTTGTCTGCTGTCTGCCTCTTGTCTTGAAACCCACGAGGTATCTTTCGTAACGGAGTAGGGGGGACATAATCTTCCCCATGAGCGCCGGTTCGCTCAGGGTGAGTTCGAGCAGGTCTAGATCGCTCTTGGTGATGGCCCTGAAGAGAGGCGTCAGCGTGATGTAAATCCCGAAGAAGACAATGAGGTCCAGGACGAGGGTCGCGAGTGCCGAGCCCGTGGGGGGGAGAAATGACGCCGCAAGGAAGGCGACCACCGAAACCAAGAGGATGGTGACTGTTGACCGTACGTCGAGAACCACGTGCATGAACCTGAATGCGAGAAAGGTCCCCACCGCCCAGGCAACGAAGTCGGAGAGAAAGTTAGCGTAGATGAGCCCGTCGACGCCCAGACCGAATGTGAGGGCAAGAAGCGGGGCTGCGAGTACGAGGGACACAGAGGCGGTCAGCCAGAGCAGGAACGTCAGTTTCGTCCTCCCGAATCCGTTGAAGAAAGAAGAGTGTACGGAAAACCCGAATGCCATGGGGAGGTAAGAGAAAGCGAGGAGCTGGAGGTAGGGGACGCTGCCAGAGTAGGCGGCACCGTAAAGAATCCTGACGAGCGGGCCTGCGCTCACGATCAAGAACATTATTAGCGGCGTCAGCAGGAATGCGACGAACCTGTAGGCGAGTCTGAAGGCCTGGTTGGCGTCTGCCTTTATGCCGTCGATTGAAGCGAAGGCCGGAAAGAGCGCGCTGACCATGGCCGTCGCTAAGATTGTCACCGGGGACGTGAAGTTGGACGCCGCCTGGTAGTAACCATAGACGGTGTTGTCAGCGATAGCAGCGAGAAGGACAAGGACGAAGTATGATGACAGACTATTCATTACAGTTCCTGCATATGCAGGGATGCCGTAGACGTTCATCTCCTTGACGTCGGAGAGAAAGCGCCGAAGGTCGCCGAAGCCTCGCAGTCTCCTAAGATAGAGGATGCCTACCCCCACAGCCCCGGCGATGAGCAAGGAGGTCAGTTGGCCGACCAGTGCTCCTGTGACCCCGAAGCCTAGAAGGATGAAAGCGGGACACAAGGCGAGCCTCACGATTGCCTGGGTCACTGTTGTGGACCCCGACAGAGTCATCCAGTTCCATCCTGTGGCAGACATCGTGGCGGTCTGCATAACGGTGATCCCCAGGACGGTCAGGGAGGCCAGCTCAACGTAGGGGCCGAGTGAAGGGCGGTGCAGGATCAATGCAGACAGGCTTCCCGCGAGCACGAAGCAGAAGATAGTGAGGATCGTCCCCGTCAGACCGAGGAAGACGATGGCATTCGCAGTGAACCTCTTGGCCTCGTCCTGTCTACCGATGGAGGTGTAGTAGGCTGCGTACCTTACCACCGCCGGAAATACTCCGAAACCTACGAAGAGTTGAAGCAGGCCTGGTATCAGTAACGCGAGGGTGAATGTTCCATAGTCCGATGGTCCCAACAATCTCGCCACCAGTATGATAGCGACAGCACTTACGAAGGTCGCAGACAGGCTTGAGGCAAAGAGGACCAGGCTCCCCTTCACAGATCGCTTCGCTATGTCTAGGGCCATAGGTCGCTCCATTGCCCATCTTGACATAGATATATCACGTTGACATCAGGGTGGCGAAGTAGATCCCGGTGAGATTACTGATTCTATCCGAGTCGAATAGCCTCCAAGAATATGCAATCGGTTCTCTTTGTATTCGTTTCGTCAGTCATTTTCAATGTGAGTCGAGATTCGGCTGATGAGAATGACTGAGACAACGCGGGAGGCGGCGTCAAAGTGAAACCCGGCTGCAGGAGCGGCTGGAGGACTGCTGGAAGGTTCGAAATCAGGGCATTGTTCAGTCTAAGAGAGGCGTTATCGTAGCGAGACACAAAAATTGCCCCTACCAAATAGGGAAGCCAGCTCTGAATCGATTCTCCCCCAGTGACGGGGCTAGGTAACTGCGTCATTGGTTGATTCGGATTAGCATGGTTGATTCGGAGGGCATATTCCGTAGAGCTTGTAATCTGTGAAACTTTGTAGAGTGACCAATAGGGAGTTTGTGCTCAATGCTTGTGGGCTCAGAAAAGTGAAACTCTTGGCAAGAGAAAGATAGTACGAATACTTGCTATTGGCAGGCTTGGGAATCAGCAGATACTTTATGCCATCTCTGACCAAAGCGCTCGTCGCAGCGGATTCGTTGACCCCCACCAGACTTAACACGGATGCGACCCCCCAATAATTCGTCATCTCAATAATGGAGTGATTTGTGAAGTAGGCAATCGGCTGGGCACTGAAGGTCATGATACTGTAATTGTTCGTCAGATCGTGGTTGATGTAACTTATCACCTCATAGAGATTGTTCTCCCACAATGGGGGAACTGAAGCAACGCTAGTCTGTGCGTTGTCCACTGCCCCAGACGCAAACGAATATACCGGGAAAACAAGAAGGAGAAGCAGAGCTCCAGTCACTATGATCCTGCCTACCCTGCGTAAGTCCTGCGACCGGTCTAATCTGATGAAGCGAATTGGAACAAAAGCGATCAAGAAGAGGATGGAGATGACTGAAAGACTCTGCAACGTGGGGGGACTGCCGTAAACGAGAGTGCGGCTGAGGGATGTCATTCCATCACTGATATTCAAAGGACCTGTCCACAGGTAAAGCAATGCAAGTGATTCGAAGAATACAAGTCGAATGACCATCGAGCTCTGGAGCCTCCACCTCTTGGCGACAAACCCCAAGCCTGCAGCGGCCAGCAACGCGAGGATTGGTGCAAAGGAGCACATCCACCTGAGCGTATTCCCGAAATATGAGAAATTGAATACCCATCCCCATAAATCAATCAGCATTAGCCAGAAGAGGAAGAAGACCAGTCTTTTTCCCGGTTGTATTATGCATGCAATAAGAAGACTAAGAATACCTAGGATCAGGGGCAAGAGAAGGACGAACCCAGCGTTATAACTGGAGAGAAGTTGGAGAAGATTCTGGAAACTGGGCACAGTGAAGGAGGGGTCGGTTGCTTGAGTGATCAGATTGGAGGCGCGAGTCGCCGCCGTGTTGAACCATACCAAATCAAAGCTCACTACCCTGTATTCTAGGATGTTGCGAAGGATAAATGCAACCGCTGAGGCGAACGGTAGAATCAGCAGCACAATCTGTCGGCCGCTAGGCGTGCTGAGCTTGCTAAAATCCATCCGGCGGAAAATCAGGAACGCTAGGACGAGTGTTACGAAAATCGTTGTCTGCGTGACGAGAATTCCGAGGTCAGAGAAGAATAGAACGTCGACTACGGAAAAGAGGGTGTAGGTCGCTGTGAACACCAGGGCGCCCAAGAGTGCAGCCGAATTCTGCCCCAGACCACGCAGACGAGGTATTGTGGCTAGGATGAACAGAGACGGTACGACGTAATACGCTGTATCCTTTATGAGCATCAATAGTCCAAGCGAGACGCCAAGAGCCAGCCATCTGAAAGAGTCACTACCCTGGTGGCTTCTGACTCTGACGACAAGATACATCGAGACTGTCGCTACGAAGACAAAACCCAAGTCAAGGTAGAGCGAGTAGTTGAGAGACATACTCATCAGGACAGGCAGTGACAAGAAGCAGATTGTCGAGGTCAGCGCTAGCTTAGGATCTTCGAAGATTTCAGACGAGAGGACATACACTCCCAGCGACGTGAGTGCGACGTACAGCAAGGGAATGATTCTTGCCGCCATATCGAAATTCGATAGCGAGCCAGAAAAGAATAGAACCGAGCCATACATCAGGGGCAGGGCTGGTGGCATCGTGGTCGTTAGACCCGTAGCGTGCAGGGGATCAAAATGCAGTCCGCCGGTCAGTACTATCGACTTCGCTAGAGGAAGATAATAGAACACAGGGTCATATTCAGCGTAAATGGAATGTGCCATCATTTCGATGGTGATGAGAACACCAAAGACTGCGATTAGTGCCAAAGCGAGTGTGTGGTCGAAGTCGATAGATGGGAGCCTGAGGTGAAGCCTCCGCCGAGCTGTTTTGTACAGATCGAGCAAAATCACTGCTGCCCCCATTCCAAGCGAGATCCAGTAGAATGCACCAATCGACGAGGTGAGAATTGCGACAATGTAAGCCGCGATCACCCAACCGAAGTTCCAGACAAGACTTCCCAGCAGGACTGTCTCAGTCTTGGAGACTCTCAGCTTCCCGACCTTCGCCAGGTAATCGAGCAGGAAAGGACCAGGGAGGAAACACATGGCTCCGGCGAGGAGGCCGCTAACTAGTGTCAATCCAATCCCAGCGTAGCCTCGCGAGCTCGGCCGATAGAGGGCGAAGCCAACCTCGTGGAGCTACGCTCAGTTCCGATAGCTGAAGTCATACCTTCCTTCACCTTCGCTGTAGTCTGCAGTCCTGTCATCGTACCGTCAAACTCGGACCCGATCTTCCACTCGCCAAGCCGTGTACCAGACCAATACGTGTTTAAGAGTTCCCACTAGACTGACCTTTTGAAAAGCAGAAGAGGCCTGCGACGCGCGCTGACGATGCGAAATGGAGCTGGTAACTTACTTACAGGGGTCCGAGCGTGAAGCAGATTGCTTTCTCCCGAGCCATGCATCTTCAGGCAGGGAGCGCCAGAACACGAGAAAGATGCAGTAGTAGATGAGCACGTGCTGGATTGCGAATTGGAATCTCGCGAGAAACGTTGAGCAATAGGAATCAGCTCTTTCCAGTGGGTGTCTCACTCGCGGTGACCAGAACTGAGCACATTTTCATTAAGCCCGATTGGTGATTCACGAGTCGAAATTGGGTTTCGAGAGCCCAGCGCGCCGTAAGAGTCGGCATTTTCTTGCAATTCGTTTCGGAGTAAGTGCATTGCCAGTCTGAGAACAGGCTACGTCTCCATCCTTTTTGACTTAAGTAGTACGCAAAGAAATCTTGCTCAAGGAGAGGTCTCTAGGAGATGGTCCGAAGGAATTGTCATGGCCTGACTGAGTTAAGAGTCGGAACAATACCAGATGAAAGTGGTTTTGACTCTTGCATTGGGTCCAGATATTCGTGGAGGCATTACTCGCATTGAAGGTTCTGATGGTCCTCTCGGTACCGTACGGTTTAAGCGCGGGAACGGATGCTCGCGTCAGGGGACTGTGTGATGGTCTAAGGAAACTTCACGTGGAACTAGAGATAGTTGTCCCCTCAAGAGCGTCACCCACGCAGCGCGGTGTTGCCCATGCCAGACCGTTAGTTCGGAGCAAGATACCGTTGGGGGGACTGTGGAATCCGTTACTTATTTCGTGGACAGCTCTACTGCTCAAGGGAGAAGTTCTTCGAGCAATCGATAGTTTTGAACCGGACGTCGTTCAACTTGAGCAGGATACCGCTGGACTCATCGCACCGGAACTGAAGAAGCGAACCGACGCCCCCATCATAGTGGATTTCCATGGGATTGGACGGGAAGAATCTGTAGGTGCAGGTACGCTCACCTCAGGCTCATTCTTCTACAATTGGCTCACAAAAAAGGCAAGGGACATTACCAGCTCTGCCGACGTTGTGACAGTGGTTTCCGAAGAAATGAAGAGGTACGTCATTGGACACTATGGAAGCGGCGAGTCTAAAGTCCACGTGGTCCCCAACGCAGCAATTTCCCGGCTTGAATCGAGGCCGTTCAAAGAGAAGACGAACAGAATTGTCTACGCAGGTACCGTGACATCGAGAGAGAACATCCCTCTGCTTGCAGAGGCATTGATCTACGCGAGTAACCGTGACCCTGGCCTTGAGATACACCTCTCGAACCGAGGCGATTCTTTTCGATTTTTGCGTGCCCAGTTGACGCGTGCACGAATCAAGGCGAACTATGATTGGATTCCTGAAGACCGTTTCTTCTCTTACTTGTCAGAGTCTGACGTAGGTTTAATTCCATCTTTGAATCACGAATGGAGACGAATGGCCACACCGGCGAAGCTTTTCGACTACCTTTCGGCAGGCGTCCCTATCGTGGCGACTGACATAGGTGCAAGTTGGAATGCTATAATCGAAGAGAACAAGGTTGGCTTGCTGACCGAGAACAGTCCCAAAGCCTTCTCAACGGCAATCCTAGAGCTCTCTCGGAACCCAGAATTGGTTCACGAGTTCGGCAACCGGGCAATATCGTTGGTTCGCAGAGAGCTGAACTATGACGTCTCCGCATCAAAGCTGTTGGACATATACCGAGGAGCGTTGAGGGAGGGGGTGGCACAGTAGGTGGACTGGCAGTCAAAGACTGTGATTGTAACCGGCGGAGCAGGGTTCATCGGCAGAGAGCTCGTGCGGGCTATCGCACAATTGGGATCCGAATTATATATCCTCGACGACTTGTCGAGCGGCGTTAGAGAGAAGATCTTGACGAGTAGTGTAAACATGGTTGTATCGAACGTCACGTCAATAAACAGCACTACACTGATGAAACTAGAAAATGTCGATCTGATCTTTCACCTCGGGGCGCCTTCTTCCGACGTCCTTTTTAGAGAAAATCCAATACGTTGTCTGAGGAACACTCTGGTCGGTTTTGCGGAGGTCACGAAGTTCGCAGCAGACAAGGGCGTGAAGAAGTTAGTATATGCCACGAGCAGCAGCGTTTATGGAGACAGTACACCACCTCAGTCGGAGAGTACACCAACGAATCCGACCAATCTCTACGGAGCCGGAAAGCTGATCTGTGAATCCATCGCCAGGTCGCACTCCGACATCCCAGCACTGGGCTTGAGGATATTTGCGGGGTATGGGCCCGGTGAATTACCGAAGGGCCGCATCGCGAGCGTAGTCACCCTCTTCATGCAATCCCTAATGAACCACAGACCGATCACTCTCTTCGGGGATGGCTCACAGAGCCGTGACTTCATCTACATAGACGACATAGTTCAGTCTATGATTCGAGCTGCTGAAATCCCCGATGTCGGCGTGATGAATGTCGGTTCGGGCGAGGCCCGTTCGTTCACCCAAATTGTCTCAGATCTCGAGGATGTCCTGGGTCTCAAGGGCGTGGTGGTATTTGCCCCGACTCCCGAAGGATATTTTGCTTCTACCAAAGCTGACAACACAAGAATGAAATCCAGTCTCGGGATTCTGCCGAGGAACCTTCCTGAAGGACTGAAGGCGTACCTTCGAGTTGTGGGAAGAACCGCCTGACTCGGAGACGCTTGACAAGTCTACGGCGCTTAGGTTCCATTTGAAGTCACAGTTTCGTTCCTCGCAAAGAATCTTGAACCGGAAGGAGGCAGAAGGGAAATCAATGTGAGGCAGACAGAGATGCTTCTACTTTCTTACTGGTGACTCATTTGCGCCCACATGCTCATGTATGGAGGTATCTTCTATTCACCTTCGACGGAGCTGGCGGGGCTCTTGCCTCGGAAGGCCAAGTCTCCCTAACTGCTTAGTGTTCTCGATGCTGTGTCCAACCACTTTTCCATGTATTCGTCGAGCGCAGCTCGATTGTTCGTCCTGTCTTCCAGCAAGGACGCGTAGTCCGCCATTGAGTGGCTAAGTTGTTTTGCAACGGCCTCTGGAGTCGGGTAATCGGCAACTAGAAGTCTGAAGCCGTAGAGTTCTGTCAGATCCGCAACGTACTCGCTTCTGACTGCAACTACGGGCAACCCGGACCAGGCGGCTTCGAGGACTGCCGCAGGGATCCCTTCCCTCACGGAACACTGAACGTAGACTCTTGAACTCTGCATGACGGACAGAGTTTCCTCGTGCGTCAGGCGTCCGAGCAGGTGGACCTTCACTATCTCCGACTCACATGCCACTGTCGCCAACCTCTCCCGCTGCGGCCCCTCTCCGACAATCGCGACCGTGGTTGGAGTCGGCATGAGAGCGCACGCCCGAATCAGAAGTTCGTGGTTCTTCAGCTCGGATAGAGCGCCGACTGAAACGACGTCGTACTCCTTCTCAGTGTTGGTCCCGGTCTTGAACGGAACGAAGGGAGTCGGTAGCAGGATGGTCCGGCGAGCGCCAAGTTTGCGCACCCTGGCCTCGACCTCTCTGTTAACGCAGAACACGCATTCCGTTCTCCTCATCACCCATCGGAGGAAGCTCGACTGGAGCGGCAGCATGCTGCCCTGAATGTCAGATCCTATCGCATAAACAAAGACTTTGGAACCAATCAAGCGGCGAAACACCTCAGCAGCGATGAAGTCGAGGCTTACATAATGGACAAGAACTACGAGTTTTGCATTGCGCGGAATCGCGTGTCTTGTTCGAATCAACTGCAGGAATTCCACGAGGAGAAGAAGAGGAGCCTTGAGAGGGTCCATCTTGTATGGAAAGGATTCTCCAATCCAGTGTACCCTAGCGATACCGCCTAATGACTCGCAGAGGGACCTTCCATGGATGGTCAAACGACTGATCAAAGCGACATGCAGTATAGGCCGATGCGTATTCAACTCAGAAACTCCTGATTCCTTTCCCATTTAACTTCTACAGATTCCCACCCAACAACCCCCTCAAGAGTCGATGCTTCGGCGCAACCTATCTAGAGTCCAGAACCAGCTGATAGCTTCGCGGGAGAACGGATACCGCAACGGATTCTGATTGTCGGCCCTCCCACGGACGACGCAAAAGTCGCTGTCATGAGTACAGGTTCGCATGGGAATGTCATGAGTACAGCACCAAGAGACGTACACTCGTACGTCGCAAGACCCTTACCGGAACATAGGGGCGCGCAAGAGACTTTGCAGAATCCGATGGCCGAGTCCGGCAACTAGTTCTCAAGGATCCCGTGGACGATGCGTTCACTGGGCCACTCCTTGCCTGTCAAGAACGGATTCCGAGAATGACTCAGTTTCTCTCGCACGGCATCACGCCGACTCAGGACGTACTTCACCGTCTTGGCGACTCCTCTAGACGGCGGCGCCAGGAAATTGCACTTGAGCGATACCGTTTCTGTCCATTCCGTCCTCTCCCTGAGCGTGATGCACGGGACATGAGACCAGAATGCCTCCTTCTGCAGTCCCCCGGAATCGGTCGCGACCAGGACACTATCCCGGACGAGCCTCATCATCGAAAAGTAGTCCAGGGGGTTGACGAGAGCGACCTGCCTGTGGAGGCCTTTGGCGGCCGACCCCAGGAGTGACCTTGTCCTCGGATGAACGGGAAAGACCACCTTCTTCCCAAACGAGGCCATCTCCCTGAGCAGTGCGAGGACGACCCCCTGATTGGTGGTGTTCTCCTCGCGGTGAAGCGTCAAAACGAAGTAGTCGTAGGGGTCCAATTCCAATTTCCTAAGCACCTCGCTCTTCTCGATTTGATCCTGAGAATGCATGAACGCCTCGAACATCGTGTCTCCTGACATCACCACCCTCCCTGGGACGGCCTCTCGGATTAGGTTCTCATGGCATTGGGCAGAAACTGCGAAGAGGATGTTCGAGAGGTGATCCACGACTCTCCTGTTCATTTCCTCCTGCATCGACATGTCGTAGCACCTGGCGCCAGCTTCTATGTGGCCCAAGCGAATCCGCAGCTTTGCAGCAACGATTCCCGATGCAAGGGCCGAATTGGTGTCCCCGGGGACCATGACAGCGTCCGGTCGATCCCGCTCCCAAAGCCTGTCCAACCTCGTGATGATCTCTCCGATTTGGTACCCCTGAGACCCCGACCCGACTCCCAAGTTTGAGGCTGCGGGCGGGAGTCGAAATGACCTGAAGAAGACGTCTGACATTAGGTCGTCGTAGTGCTGTCCCGTGTGGATGACTTCGAGGTCTACCCCTCTCCTTCTTGCCTCCTGTATCACAGGGACGGATTTTATGATCTGTGGCCTGGTCCCTACCACCAGTGCTAGCTTCATGGCCTGAATCCTCCGTGAGGCGTCCCTGGCTGGTCAAAGCCCATGCAGGATGCAGAGATCGCTTGGGCATTTTTCGGGCATTGGCCGTGGTCAGACAGAGAGTGAGGAACCAATACCACTCCTAGTGGGCGTCTCCTGGTATATCTGGATTGATGCGATGAGTGTCGGGCCTAGATGAGAACCGCGGCGCAAATATACCGTTCGTGCATGTCCTATCGATTTGGCAGGCGGAAACCTGCGGGTGACTCCGACTTCTCTTGATCTTGCGTCATCCACGCGAGTGGCAATGATATGACTGAGAGACGCTCTCTCGCAATCCCTCGCTGCGCCTTGGTTATCATCTCATATCTTGGCCCAAGAATCGACGACCTCAGCAAGCGTCTTGGCTGCTGCACCTATCGAGAAGGTGTTTTCAGCAAGGTGTCTAGCGTTCTTTCCCATTGATTCTCTGACTTCGCGGTTCGCTTTGAGGAGAGAGACCTTATTGGCGATCCCGCCGAGGTCGTCAGGATCAATTACGAAGCCAGCTTTCGCAGAAACACACAGATCAGAGGCTGCGCAGGGAAGACAAACGCAGATTATCGGCCTACCTGATGCCGAGTATTCGATGAACTTCTTCGGAAGACCGATCTTCAGGAAGCGCGTCGGGGCATACGTGAGCAAGAAGACGTCTGCTACGCCATAGAGGGCGGGCATCATCTCGTGGGGTTGGATTCCAAGGAAAACGACATTGGTCAGGTGGGACGCGTTTGCTCTCCTTCTCAACTCCGACTCCAGCGGTCCTGTCCCCACGATTAGAAGGCGGTAGCTGTCATCGAGCTGATTCGCAAGATCGATCATTAGGCCAGGCTGCTGAAAGGAACCTAACATTCCTGCATAAACGATTACGAATTTCCCCGCAAGCCTCGATTTGAGATCGGGTTGTATCAGCCCCATCGCCTCATCCTTTCCCATTGCCTTGAACTCTTCAAGGTCTATGGCTCCGGGAAGAGTGAAGGTCGGCTTGGAAAATCTGCTCAGCAGAATCTTCTTGAGTTCACTATTGTGAGTCACGATAGTGTCGACTCGATCGTACACGATGTAATTTACCGCGGATCCAAGTCCCATCATGAATGTCTTCATGAATCTGTTCATATGAGTATACTCCAATGCATCAGGCCAGAGGTCAGTGGTGTCGGAGATAATCTTCACGTCTGGGTGGAACAGCCTGTATAGCAGACACGCTACATCAGAAAAAGGGTGCGGGGGGCGCGAATATAGGATGTCGGCCTTGTACCTCATCATCCGAATGGATGCGATCAAAGAGAATGCGGCGTAGACCAACAATCTTCCAGCTACGGACCTGTATAAGGTCCGCGCAAAAGGAATCTTGAATTGACATAGAGCTATTCCGCCCAAGTCAGAGATTTCGACTGAACCCTTGCGCCCGTAGATGGCGAAATTTGCAACAATTGAAACCTTGAATCGGAGCCTCCTCAATGCCTGTGAAATGTAGAGCCCCCTGCCGGATGTGAAGTCGGACAACGAGACGAGGATTACATGGCTTCTGTTAACGGAATGCTGAGATGGAAGAGCCCCTGCCGAGGCATGACCAATGAGTCCCACGTCATCTGGACGAGCAACCAGAGAATATCACGTGTCCTGTTGACCGCTTTGGGATACCATCTGGGCTAGACGCCATTGACGCCGTCGATGACCTTCTTATCAACCCTTGCAGCTTTGGCAGACTAATCATCGGTTGACTTAGTTGCTTGCGTCATGGGGAGATGCCAAAGCCGTGGGGAGATGCCAAAGCCGTGGGGAGTTGGGTGGGACCAAAGAGAGGTGCGTGGACCTTCGGCACAGTCTCAATCTTGATTCCTCTAAGGATCGGATACGCTACTGCGGAGAACCTTCAGAGTCGCATGCTTCAATCGGGAGCTGCATCCAATTCTCTGATTGGCTTCGCAGGTACGCCCACGGCAAGGACCCTTTCCGGCAAGTTGTCCACTACGACTGCGCCGGCACCGACAATTGACCACTTCCCAATCGCGATGTCTTGAATCGTTACTGCCCCAGTTCCGATATAGGCGCCTTCGCCGACGAGGTTGCTGCCATTGATGTGCACTCCTGGATTCAAGTTGACGAAGTCCTCTAGGACTGAGTCGTGACCGACAGTGACATCTAGGTTGAGTATCACGTGGTTCCCGATGGTTATACGATTAGTGAGGATGCACCCTGCAGTGATGACGACGCCGTCTCCGATTTTGACAAAGGGAGTGAGTATGGCTGCCGGATGTATTATGGTGCAAAACTTCCCGCCGAATTCCGAGACTCTCCTAACAATTGACCTCCTTGTCGTGTTATTGCCTACCGCTACTATTGCCTCTATGGCCTGGGTCCTGTGCATGCCTAGCCAATCGACCTTGCCCAGGATCCTGTAACCTCGGTACGTTTCTCCCGCAAGTCGCGGGTTGTCGTCCAAGAAACCGAGCACCTGCCACTTCGGCCCAACGGCGTTTACCGCCTCGATTACGTCAAGAACCTCCCTGCCGAATCCACCTGCTCCGATTACGACTACTTTCTTGCGTTTAACGGTGGTCGTTCGAGCCACCAAGAAAGACGACTAGGCCTCCGGAGGCTTCATCTGCGTGTCTTCTTCCTTTCTCGGTTTCGAAGAGTACTTGACCGCAGTGAGTTCGGCGGTCATCTTCAAGAGTCGGCTTTCAAGCGCATCGAATTTGACGTTCATGTACAATATCAATGCCAATAGGGAGAGAAAGGCGACGGCAACGACCGAAGAAAGAAAGAGTTGAGTGCCAAAGATGTCGTGGAACACGTCGAATACGACGGACACCCCTGAGACGAGCCCGAGTGCAAGACTGATGAGAAGCCAGAGGACGAATGAACCGCTAGATAGACGACCCGCCCTCAGAAGGTAGAAGCTCGTGACGCATAGGAGTGCCGCGCAGGCGACGCCGATGACAGAATATGACTCTATCACTGTGCCTGTTGACGCCTCGTCAGTCTAATATATGTTGACATCAAGAGCAGAGGATAACGTAACATACGGAAGTGTCCAAAGCTCTTCGATTCTCCGTGCAGTCTGGGCAGCACTTGTATTGGGAGCTCTCGGAACTCAAGACCCGCTCTGGCGCATTCAACTGTCTCTGTCAGCCACAGAACTGAATCCTCTGGAAGCCTTCGCAGGTTCAAGTAGATGGGTAGCAACGTCGAGAGAGCTCGCCTATTCCACGCTCGGTACCCACAGGTCGTGTCCGTCACAGGGAACTCCTTGACCAAGCTCCTGATGATGTACGATGAAAAGACCCTTCCACCACTCTTCACCAATGCGTCTTTGTCCTGCATGCCGTTGAGGTACCTGGAGCCCACGACGACATCGGCTTCGTGTCTCCTTAGAGGCTCGATGAGTCTGGGCAAGTCCTCTACTCTGTGTTGGCCGTCGCCATCTATCTTGACGAGGTAATCATAGCCGTTCTCCAATGCAATAGTGTAGCCGCAGAGTACGGCTGCCGTCCCTCTTGTGTGAAATGGCATTGAAACGACGTTGACGCCAGCCTGCCTGGCTTTGGCTGCGGTGTCATCCTCAGAGCCATCATCGACGACTACGATGTCATAGTCAGCCCGGAAGGGAGCCAGACTTTCGATCACTGAACCTATGGACTCCTCTTCGTTGTAGACAGGTATCATGACCAGGACCTTCTCGTCCAATGCGCCGCGATGATTACCGATGGGCCCCGTCTTAAACCGTGTCGGTAGCTGTGGCTCTTTTCACTAGCGCATTGCAGGTCCGTGGTTGCGTCCGATGTGCATATCGAGCTTCCTTCGAGACACGTTGACCAGAGGTCACTCTGGTCGGGACTTGAAGTTGACAGCAAGAGGCGTGAGTTACTCTTTTAAGCGGTCCAGAGCCGGCGAGAAAGAGCTCATTTGGGCACCTTAGTTCTAGGAGGTTCAGGGTTCATCGGCAGCAAGGTCGTGCAGGAGCTCGCCAAGACGCGGAGCGGGACGCTTTCGTACGACGTTGTCCAATCGAACTTCGCTGAGAGCGACGCCAAGTGGATAAAGGCCGACATCCTGGAACCCCTTGCTCTTGAGAGGGTCTTCTTCGAATACGGTGTCGAATCAGTCGTGCACCTTGTCGGTCTGCCGGACATCGCTCAGTGCGAAAGGGACCCTCAGCTAAGCTTCTACCTGAACGTAATGTCATTGCAGAACACTCTGGAGCCCATGAGGAAGGCCGACGTGGGATATGTGGTCTTTGCCTCCTCCGCGGCCGTCTACGGGTATGATTCCCGCGTCCCATTGGCCGAGACCATGGATCTGAAGCCCAACACAGTGTACGGCTTCCACAAGATGATAGGGGAGAGGCTGATCGAATCCTACGCGAAGTCCTACGGCCTGAAGTACACCATTCTGCGACTCTTCAACGTATACGGAGCCAATCCCGCTTCGGGAAAGGATGTCATATCCATATTCATCAAAAGAGCGCAGAGCCATCAGCCGATTACACTGAAGGGACCCAGAAAGTTCAGGGATTTTGTCCATGTTGACGACGTGGTGAAGACAATCTGCAAGCTGGCTGAACCGAGGCAAGCATCCTCCACGCTCAATGTCGGGACGGGGTCTGCTGTCACCCTCGAACGGATATCCGAGTCGGTCGCCAGACACTTCAAGGGCGTGGAAGTGGTCCGGGAATCAGGACCCGACGACGGCACGGGAAGCACAGCCAACGTCTCACGGTTGAAATCGATGGTTGACCTGGAGTTTCGAGACTCCGCTAGTGGGATCGACGAGCACATTGGCAGGTTCGCAATAGGAGGAAAGTGATTCCCAACAATGGTCGAATGGAAGATACCCCTCTACAAGGTGTTCACTGACAAAGAGGACGTTGACAGGGTCAGACGGGTGATCGAGAGAGGCTCATTTTGGGCCGTCGGCCCGGAGATAGAAGAGTTCGAGAAGAGCGTATCGCAGTATCTAGGAATGAAGTACGCCGTCGCATTCAACTCTGGCACTTCGGCCCTTCACGCGATCATGGTCGCTTCCGGGACCAAGGCGGGCGACCAGGTGGTGGTCCCCTCGTTCACGTTCATAGCTTCAGCGAACTCCGCCTTGTTCGTAGGAGCTGAACCCGTGTTCGCGGACATCGAAGGGACGAGCTACGGGCTGGACGTCGCCTCAGTCCGCAAGAAGATCTCAGCCGGAACGAAGATGATCATGCCGGTCCACATCGGCGGGTTGGTCTGCAAGGACATTGTCGAGTTGAAGGAGTTGGCGGAGAAGGAGAACGTCCTGCTGATCGAAGACGCCTGTGAATCATTGGGATCCAATTCTAACGGCATCAAAGCGGGTACGTTCGGGGACGCGGCGGTACTCAGCTTCTGTGGGAACAAGGTGATCACGACAGGCGAAGGAGGGATGGTGGTGACGAACTCCGGAGAGCTGTACGAGAGAATGAAGCTCGTCAGGTCGCACGGAAGGCTCGAGTCAGAACCCTACTTCCTGTCGGCCAAGTCTCTGGATTACATCGAGCTCGGCTACAACTGGCGAATGGCCACAATGGTGGCCGCCCTCGGAGTCTCTCAGATGGGAAAGCTTGAGACGGTCATAGAGAAACGCAGACAAATCGCCAAGCGCCTGTCTTCCGAATTCGCCAAACTCGAGGAGATCGAACCCCCGAGAGAGCCCGAAGGGTTCAAGCACGTCTACCAGATGTACACCATCAGGGTCAAGACTGGAAAGGAGAGGCGAGACGGCTTGCGGGGATTCCTCACCAAGAAGGGAATAATCAGCAAGGTCTACTTCGACCCGATTCATCTGAGTGCCTTCTATAGGGAGAAGGGGCACACGGCAGGCGAACTTCCCAATACCGAGAAACTATCAAACGAAGTGCTGACCCTCCCAATCTATCCGACGATGTCTGATGATGACATCGGATACCTTATCGAGTCAGTGGGACAGTTCTTTCGGAGATAGGTCCTGCGGCCATAATGGAATAGGATGAACAGCCTGGGTTGAGCAGCAATCCCCAACAGGTTCTCAAGGGCCCCCTGTAGAGACGAATGCGGGAGTCGTCAGCAACCTTTAATGCTCGGGCATCAATTCTTCAGCATCTCACCTAGGCCTGACTCCAGGGTCACTCGAGGATCGAAGCCGAGGCTTGTCCTCGCCTTCGTGATGTCGGCGACGCTCCTTCGAATGTCTCCCTCGCGGGGTTCGCTGAATCTGGGCTGGACCTCCTTGCCGTTCAGCACACCGCTCAGGGCGCGCTCCAGGTCGATGATGGTAAGCTCCTTCCCGCTGCCGATGTTGTACACCACTCCACTCCCTCCCTTCCCCAGGGCTAGCAGGATGGCCTCCACCACATCTGTGACGTAGACGAAGTCGCGCGTCTGCAGCCCATCTCCGTGGATCTCGGGGCTCTTCCCAGCCTTCAACCTGTCCACGAAGCTCGTGATCACCGTGCCGTAGGCGCTTTTCTCCTGCCTGGGGCCGTAGACGTTGAAGAACCTCAGAATCGTCGTGCCGTCGGCGAACCTGTCCGAGTACCTCTTGCACATCTCCTCCCCCTTCAGCTTCGACGAGGCGTAGGGAGACAGGGGATTCGTCGGAGTGCTCTCGGCAATGGGCAGCCTCTGCGTGTCGCCGTAGACCGCACACGACGAGGCGAACACGAACTTCTTCACATCCGCGGCCACGCTCGATTCCAGCAGCAGCTTCGTTCCTTCCACGTTGATTCTACGTGTTTTCTCCGGATCCTTGATCGAGTCTGGAACGCTCGCAACGGCGGCCAGATGGACGACGGAGTCGACTCCTCTCGTAGACGAGGTGACGTCGGCCGGCACCGTGATGTCCCCCTTGACCATGGTCAGACTCTCGTTACTGATCGACGAGGCCAGGTTCCGCATGTCACCGGTTGACAGGTTGTCCAGCACCGTGACTTCAGCGCCGTCACTCAACAGTCTCTCTACAAGGTGGCTCCCAATGAAACCCGCCCCACCAGTCACGAGCACATGTCTCATGGTTTCATGCCCTTTGCATCTCTGTTGCCGCCACGACCTTTGCGATGGCGGTCTCTTCATCTTGGGCTGGAATGAGAACGAGGACCTTCGGGCGGGATGGTTCCATGCGTATGGCTTCACTGCGCGGGAGGTGCCCTCTATTGAGTTTGACCAGGGGCGTTTCGCAACCCTCACGGTGTCCGGTGCATGGGGTGCTGTGCTTCTCTCGATGAACCGAAGCGCCCGACGGACCCTGCTGGAATCCAGTTTCCGGACCTGTTTGGGGGCGAGTCCCACCGGGCCCGCTGCCATCTGGGTCTTTAGCTAGGATTCCGCAAACACAGCAGGCATGCAAGTCGTCAAAGTCGGCGCGCGCTCTCTCTAATTAGCAGTACAGATGGAAGGCTGCCGCTTGTCCACTGAGTCCCAGACTGTCAAACTAGGGTTCATGGCATCGATTCCCACGCGGGTCAAACTACTGATCTTCACCCAGCTACTGAACACGCTCGGCTTCGGCTACTTCATGATCTACCTCAGCGGGTACCTCGTCGAGGTCAAGGTCCTCGACGCGGCAGGCGTGGGAATCATCTTCGGCTTTGAGAGCCTGGTCATGATCGGGGCAGGAATTCCGCTGGGGGTTTTGTCAGACAAGCGAGAAAGAAGGTGGTTCCTGATCCTTGGGAATCTGCTCCTGCCACCAATGTTGCTGATCTTCGCCCTCACCAATGACTTCTCGCTCTTCCTCGTCGCCGCCCTGCTAGCTGGGCTGGGCGAGGCAGCGTCCCTCTCTTCATGGAACGCCATCATTGCCGACCAGACCGATGCTGGTAGCCGAGACGCGGCATTCTCCCTTTCTTTCATAGTGAGCAATGTGGGCATCTCCGCCGGCCTGGCGCTCCCACTGGCGATGCCTGTGGTCGAAGGAGCCTTGGGCATGAGCTCCGCCCAGGTCCATTCCGGGGCCCTGCTTGTCATCGGAGTAGCGTGCATATTCGTCCCCTTCATGTTGTGGGCGCTCCTTAGGAACTACCACGAGAAGCCGAAGTTAGAGGAGAAGGCCGAAGACGCAGGCGACCTGAGGCTGCTTCTGAAGTTCTCCGGCATGAACGGTCTCATCGGGCTGGGCGCGGGTCTGATAATCCCACTCATGGCGACCTGGCTACTCTACAAGTTCTCCGTCTCAAACACGTTCAGCGGGCCGTACCTCGCTCTTTCGGGACTGACAATCGCCTTCGCGGCCGTGGGGAGTTCGAGGTTGTCGAAGCGGTTTGGGCTCTTCAGGGCGATCCTAATGACGGCCGGGAGCTCCACCGTGTTCATGTTCAGCATGGCATTCATTCCCAATCTGTTCCTGGCCGCAGGGGTCTACATCATCCGGTCTTCGCTCATGAACATGGCCTCTCCGCTCATGGACTCCTACCTGATGGGGATCATACGCCCCGGCAGGAGGGGGCTGGCAAGCGCAATCTCGGCGATAGTGTGGAGGCTTCCAAACAGTCTCAGCACGATTCTTGGAGGTTACATACTTGCGGCCGGATACAATACAGGGAACCGCTTCCTCTACGACGTCCCGTGGCTAGGGGCGGTGGCGTTCTATGTGGCTGGGATCGTGCTCCTCTACGTCAACTTCAGAAACGTGAAGACCAAGGGGTAGGCCTCGGGGACAGATGGCAAGGCTGGCTTCTATTCAGAGAGATCTTCCTACAGCAACACGCTCATCTTACTCAATCTCACCTTCGACGATGTTCAGCGTGCGCGCTCGTACTGCCTAAAGGCGGTCTTGACCCCCCGAAGCTGCTTCCGCTGGTGATTGAGATTGAAGCTCACCCTCATGACTGCCCTTTCGACTCCGTTGTACTTGGTGACTAGCTCGTGGATCTTCTTGGGGTCACCGCCCAACTTGTCGATCTCTGTCAACACGCGCGCCTTCCTCTCGGGCGCCGAAACCCCCATCGCAGAGAAGGCCTTGTCCATCTGACGGATCCTCTCCTCTCTGGCGAGTAGGTCCCTAGTCCTGCCCTCAGCATTGACGAGGCTCTTCCTGGCCCTCTGAAGGGCCGCCTCGACCTTGTCCAGCTCTATTTGGGCGGCCTGGGTCTTCTTCGTCACCGTCATGAGCTCTTGGTGGGCCGCGTTCACCTTCTTCTCCTCTGTCAGAGTAACCTGTTTGAACCTCTTCTCATGGCTTTCTCGCCTGCGCCCACAGAAGGTCATCGTGCTTCCCCGACGGACACCACTCCAAAGGTGGCTTTGTACGAATACTTCCGTCCGCCGTCCGCGTCTTTTGCAGAGGACCCTCCACCTGCTACCTGCTCTCCCCGCTTCGCCTCCGACAGGATCCGCAGAAGCTCCTCTTCGCTGAACCGCGCCGCGGTTGTCCGCAACATGGGTTGCTGGCCGTCCGTCTGCAGCTGTTCCTTCCTGACCTGCTCCCCCGCCTTGACGGCCACGCTTGAACTTGCCTTGGGCGCCGCTGAAGCGAGGGAAGGCGAGGGGTTGAAGGCCGCGGGGAGAGCAACCGTTTGCGTCATGTCTTGGGCTGCTTGCTTCCTGAGCATCGGGCCGTAGTGGAGCGCCGGCGCGGTGGAACTCCCCCTAGTCTCTACACGGCCGAAGACCGGCCACTGTCTCGTAAAGTCATCCATCTGCCCACACAGGCTTCGCCCGAAGTCGTCGATTTTCTTCTGCAGTATGGCATCAATCCTCCTCTCCATGTATCCGTCCCGGACCTCATCGGCTCTCGTGATGGATTCGCTGACGCGCATCATCCCCGGTATGGTGAGGCGTGAGAAGGCGCGTACCAGGTAGTCTTCATCGCGATTGCTCAGAAACCTCGCCAGGCAGGCGGGGTCGCTTTCGAGAACCTTCCACAGCGGGTAGTCGTGCTCCACCCCTTCCGCCAGCTTCGCCCGCATCGTCTCCAACTCGGCCACGTCAAAGTCGAGAGTCAGCTTCTTGGTCCACACCTCTCTCAGGACCGAGGCCAGCGCCCTCTGACGATTCGACAGGTAGCGGCCGAGGCCCTCCGGCCAGAAGCGGGCGTCCTCGACCATCACGCCCAGCATCCCTTCCAGGATGATCTTCCTCGCTCCCTCCGACAGGGGTACCTGCGGATTGGCGCCGCGAGGCCCGGAGGTCCGAACAAGGTCGCCCAACGTCGCAGGCTGGTTCCTCCACAGGAACCCGAAGACCGCCCTGTTTGACTCGTTCACGGTCTTCTGCTGCTCCGCCGTCGCTCTGAGCTCCGCTATGCGGTTCTCGAGTCCTCGTTCGACCCCCTCCAAGAAGGAAATCCGCTCTTGGTGGTTACCCTCGACGTTCTGATAGCGCTGGTCCATCGCGTCGAACTTTCTCTGATACCCTTTCTCGGTATCCTGCATCTCAACCTGAAACGACTGGCGACGAGCGGCGAGGTCCTGGTCCTGCCCTCTTTGCTTCGCCTCCCGATCCGTCTTCGCGGCCTCCTCTCTGCTCCTGATGCCGTCCATCGAGACCCGCTCGCTCGTCGCGATCCGCTCGGCGGACGCCTTCTCGCGCGCCTTGGTGCGCGCCCCGAGGGCGTTGTAATCGGACCTCAGGCCCCTGAGGCTCCCGTTCAGCTCGCGGCACTGCTCGGCCAAGAGCCTCTTCTTGTCGGCAAGGAAGCCGATGCTGCGCTGGAGTCTTTTCTCAGCCCTCCCCAAGACCCCCATCCGCTTCTCCTTCTGGTCGACAGCTGCCTGCAGGCTGCCGTCCCTTCCCAACAGCTCGGCGATCGTCCTCGGGACGTCCGCGACCTTCGCGCCCAGCCGCTCGACCTCGATCGAGATCCTGTCCAGGACGTCCACCGTGAGCCCCCGGTCGAGGACCTTCTCGCACTTCTCGATGATCGTGGCCGCCTGGCGAGGTGTCTTGCCAATCCTGTCCAACACTATCTTGATGCTCTCCAGGTGCACCACGTGCTCGAGCCTCGAACCGACTGTCACGATCTTCGCCTCGAGCGACTGAAGAGTAGAGTTCCCTTTCGTCAATGCGTCCTTCATCTGCCCGACAGCCCGAGCGAGCTTCTGGTGTTCGGTCACCAGCTGCTCGTGAGAGTAGCCCGTGTCCTCCCTGACCTTCCAGTACTCGTTCGCCTTCCCGCAGACCTCGACCGCACTCTTCCCGAACTTCTTGACGAAGGGCAGCACGACGGTCTCCACCTCGTCGAGGTTCGACCCCGCCGCCTCGATGGCATCGTTGACAGCCACGCCCTTGAGAAGCGTCTCGGGGGCACGGTCCTTCTCCCTCAGCCACTGCGCGAGTTCATGCGTCCCCACCAGGTCGGGGTCCTCCGCAGCTTTCTGGGCGACCAGGTTCACCATCGAGGCCTTTGAAACGGACGTCGCCGCAGCGATATACTCGTAGGTCTTACCCTGCGAGTAGAGACTGAGCGCTTCTTCTTTTTTTTCGTCCGTGAGCTTGATTCCTTTCGTAGACCCTTCTAGGGGATACCTCTATATCTTTAGGACGGACGAGGGGGGTCATGCGACGAGTCGTTCGTCCATACCATCTCAAACATCCCAGGTGTCAGGAGATTCTCTCCTATGTTCGGGGCCAGCAGGACTGCCTGTCGATGAACGAGATCTCGACCCAGCTAGGGACTGGTTATGCGCCTGTCCACGGCTGCCTACCCCTTCTCGTCGAGGCTGACCTCTTGCACACAGGCATTAAGGCAGGAACCCAGACAGTCACCTGCTACAAGTCCTAGGAAGTTCGAAGAGAACTCGGAGGCATGCCATTTTATGGCAGCCCTTACTCTGTCGGGTCAGCAAGTTTCGTTAGCTGCCATCCCCTCCTAGGCAGCCGAGCCCCTTGGGGCCACCCCCTAAGCCCCTACGCTCTATACTATAGGGGGAAAATTTTCCTTGAACGAACGAATGAATGAACGTATGAACGAACGAATGAACTTTTGAACGGGAGAATGAACGCGGATTTTGACTACCGCAGACAGCTATCCGTGACAGGTGACTGGGGCGCCCAGACTCGCCGGCAGGACATTGACAGGGCCCTCTGCTGCAAGGGGCGCTGAGTTTCTTTCTTTCTTCGTCTCCTGAACCCTTCGTCACCTAGAACTCATCTGGAAACTCAGTTGACGAATGGGTCTAGTTGACCCGGCTCTCCTTTCTTTGATGATATGCATCCATGCCTGATCGCATGAAATTCAATGAGCTGACTGACGAACAATGGAAGCTGATCGAGCCCCACCTTCCTCCCGCCGCACGCACCGGGAGACCAAGGAACGACGACAGGAAGACCGTCAACGGGATCCTGTACGTCCTCGTCACGGGATGCAGGTGGATGGACATGCCGGAGAAGTACGGCTCGCACAAGTCTGTGTGGGAGAGGCACAAGAAGTGGAGCGAGGAGGAAGCGTGGAAGCGCGTGATGGACTCGCTCGTGACGATGGGATACTCTGAGGGGAAGGTGAGGGTCGGTTCGCTCTCGATAGACAGCTCTACGGTGCCAGCCAAAAAGGGGGCGGGCTCGTGGGGTTCGACGGCCACAAGAGGATCAACGGTACCAAGATTCACGCCGTAGTGACTCGGCAGTCCCTCCCGGTGGCGGTCGCGGTCGGGTCGGGAAGGGAGCACGAGGGGAGAAAGCTCATCCCGCTCATGGAGTTGATCAAGATTAGACCTGGAAGGAGGAGAGGTAGGCCCAGGAAGAGACCAAAGGTCCTCTTTGCAGACACGAAGTACGACATGCCACTGAACAGGTTCTACCTGGACGGGAAGCGCATCAAGTCGCAGATAAAAGAGAACCCGAACAGGAGGAAGAGGCCTGGGAGACCAAGGCTCTTCGACAAGGGCCTGTACAACAGGGTCAGGGCGCGCCACGAAGCGTAGCTGCGTAATCCCCGAATAGGGGCGCGGGTGCTCCTCAGCACACGCGAGGCCAGCCCGACAGGCAAGTACTGAGACAGTACCTGTCTGAAGCTCGGGTGGAAATGCGGATTAGGGCGTAGACCCCATCACGACCCGAGGCCGCTAGCCTGACCCAACCATGGCTACGAGAGAAACCTCCGTTTGAAGCACCCAGAATGTTGGCAGTCCCGACAAATGATGGGGATGGGACTAGCAAGTTCCTGTGTAAGCACCATTTCTTGACGTGGTGTCAAAAGCCCGCAAGGGTGAACCAGACCTGCCTCTTGAGGAGTAGGCAGATGGACAGGAACGAAGGCGCGGAGAGCGTCGATAGGGTGTAAAGGGGGGGCCTAAAGTTGGAAAGTACGTACGCACTATGAACGTGGGAGACCCAAGCATCCGTCCTGTGAAGGACTGGACTGTCTGCGGTTGAGGTGGTGTTTGGGTGTCGGAGGAACCATAGTAGTCTGAGGACGGTAACGCCGTCCACAGGGCGAAGGGTTCCAGTCGTCAGAACAAGAGAGCCATAGTAGGAAACAAGGAGGTGTCCTAAAATTGTTGGATACGATAGTTCGTCCTCAGAGGCTCTTAGCCGCAAAAGCAAAGTATGACAAATCACACCAATTCAATAACATCTACTACTTCATCTGCCGTCAGGACTGGATTGAGGAAGCACTCGACCAAGTCCTAGACAACAAGGGAAGCGGAACCGCTGGAATTGACGGTCAGACAATCGCAGACCTGCAAAAGCAGGAGCAAAAGATGCAACTCATCAGTCAAATCCAATCAGAGCTGAAGTCCAAGCAATACCTTCCATCGCCAGTCAGGAGAGCATACATTCCCAAGCCAAACGGAGAGAAGCGACCGCTGGGAATCCCAACCATCAAAGACAGATTGGTTCAATGTCTGCTCAAGATGCTCTTGGAGCCAATCTACGAGAGCGACTTTCTGGACTGCTCATCGGGGTTTCGCCCGACGCGCAGGACAATGGACTGTATCGCAACCTGCTACAGCAACGTCACCAAGACCCAGAGATACTACTGGGTCATCGAAGGAGACATAGAAGGATGCTTTGACAGCATCCACCACGCGAAACTCCTACGGATCATCAGCAAACGCATCACCGACAATCATGTCATCGAACTCATTCACAAGTTCCTGAACGCAGGAATTATGGAAGGAGTCCTGTTCAGGAACTCAACCGAGGGAGTACCCCAAGGCGGGATATTCTCTCCGCTCCTTGCGAACATCTACCTCAATGAGCTGGACAACTGGTGGTACGACAAGTACCACCTCACAAAGTCAAAGCGTTACAGGCGAAGGAAGATGGGACTTGGCAACTACATCCTAGCCCGCTACGCAGATGATTTCATCATGCTGTGCAATGGAACAAAGGAATCGGCAGTTGAGATGAAGAACCAACTGCGGGCATTCCTGAGCGAGAATCTGGGTCTGACTCTTTCTGAGGAAAAGACGCGGATTACTCACATTCAGGACGGCTTTAACTTCCTTGGGTTCCACCTTCAACTCTACAAATTAGAGACCAGTGAAGTACTGGTCGTCAAACCCACCGCTAGAAACATCCAGAAACTCATGCATAAAATCCGGCAGATGACCGCCGGTAACACACACCTCGACAGCGAATACAACAAAATCTACGCCATCAACGCCGTGTTGAGAGGCTGGAGCGGATACTACACTCATGTGAGTAGCTACAGTACCTTCGCGAAACTAGACTTTCACGTCTCACATCGCATCACTCAGTGGCTAGCCGACAAGCACCAGATTGGGACAACCAAAACACTTTCACTCTACAGCAAGCAACAAGGGAATCACAAGAACATCGCCATCAAACTCGAAGAGGACAAGACACTCTGGTTGTTTAGGATGCAAGACCAGAGAATCACGGAGTACAGAAGAGTCAGGCGTGACAACCCGTACTTCTCCACTGAGACTCGACCCCTAGCGGAGGCCGAGGTTCCAGACGTGGAGAGCCAGTGGGACGGGAGCAGCAGCGACTCGCAGTGGAGGGATGTCAGGTTCGCCGCCTTACAGCGCGACCACTACAGATGCAGCAATCCTAACTGCGGAAGCACGCAGAACTTGGATGTCCACCATATCATTCCCAAAGCGCAACGACCAGACCTAGCTCTAAGCTTTGACAACCTCACTACCCTCTGCGAGAAATGTCACATCGCTGAGCATAGAACGGACGCTCCGACCAACAAAACCGTATATCCTAGTTAGCATTACAGAGTTAGGATGGTCTTTGAAGCGTCAATTCTTGGCAATACTGGTCGCTGCCATCGTGATAATCGGCCTCATGGCAGTACTCACAGTACCCAAACTCCATGCCGTTCATTATGACAACAACCTTGCATTCTCCGCCAGTGGAGGAGCGGCCGATATCCAAGTCTTCAACTTCCATGCCGGCACGGGATTCTCTATAGCATTCCATGCCTACCAACCAAACGTCAACAGTATTCTCTTCTCGGTCCAGGCCCCCGATGGGGCTTACCTTGTCCATAACGTCAACACGACCATTTACTCGTATACGTTCGTAGCTAGCCAAGCCGGTTCCTACGCCTTGATTTTCAGCGACCCGTATCCAGCACAAGGATTCACTGTCGCAGCAAACATGACTGCATATGAGTCATTGCTAGACCAATATCAACCAATGGGATGCAATCAGCAAGTACCACTGCAACAGGTCCCTATCTTGTCTACTCAGGTATGCACAACCTAGATGTGAGTTTTGTGCATAACAAATCGCGGAATTGACAGTTCTGACGATGGAGAGCCGAATGCATCGAAAGGTGCACGTTCGGTTCGGAGAGGGGGATGGCTGGCTACGGGTGTTCAGCAATGAGCAAACCGCGCGCTGTCTCTACTCTACTCCATGATAGAGAGATTCTTCGCGTGGATGAAGTCCTTCAGGAGGATCATAATCAGGTACGACAGGCTGCCTTCGACGTACCTTGGGTTCGTCCAACTGGGGTGCATCCTGATACTCCTAAGGCGGGTCTCTAGGTGAGTTCCAGGTGGCGGCTATAGGCGACGCTTCAAGCGACGCCCACACGGCGATCGATGGGTGGGAATCCACTGGTGTTCACTCGGTGTCTACGGTGAATCTGAAGTCACGGCGACCAACGGAGGCCGCCGGACTCCATTTCGCGTGCACTGGGGGTGTTCTCACTGGTATTCTCACCGAGTGTCACTGAGACACTCAGTAAAAACACCCAGTGAAAAAACTCGGTTTTTTCCAGCGTGCCCACGGTCAAAAGACACCCGGTGAAAACACTCGGTGTTTTTGCACTCAGTGTCACCGGTCTGCACCGGTGATGAATTTTCCCCCAGGGTATATAGTGGGGTCAGTGCTTTGGAGGTTTCGGGGGGGTGCGTTTTGAGTGGGGCCACAAACCCTGCCACCATGCCTGAAACTCGATCCTTCGGACGAGCCACCCTCCACCTGAGCCCCCGACAAGTCGAAGAGAAGAACCCATCTCTCTTCCCGGATGAGTTTCCAGATGAGTTCCTAGGGGATCGGGAGGTAGACTGCTGCTCTCCCGGCGGCCTCCTTGAGAACCGAATCGGTGGTCAGAAGAACCCCACCACCGGCCTCCCGCGTGGCAAGCGCGAAACAATCGGCCAGCGAGAGCTCTCTCCGCCTGACCTTCCATAGTGCGGCCTGTCTCGTAATCTGCTCGTCAGGTGCCACGGCCTTCACGCGGGACCTGCGGACCTGAAGGTACCAGAACTCCGCCTGCTCTGCGCCCTTCTTGCCTGCGGTCTTGTAATAGAATTCTGCGAGGTTTACTTCAGAGACGAATCCGCGCGCCCTGCCCGAGAAGACCCTCTCGAAGTAGGGCTTCACGGAAGTGGCTCCCGCGTAGTAGAGGGATATCACGCCTGCGTCGAACGAGTAGCTACGGGAGTTCAGACTCAACTTCTCTTCTTCGGTCCTTCGAGATCTCCCTCGCCACGTCGAGCATGTCTCCGCCACCACGACCGAAGCTTTCCTCCATGGATTCGGATGGCTCGATCAAGATTCTGCCTGCCTCTTCCCTTACCATCACCGTTCGCCCGATCTTCAGCTTCTTCCTGAGAGGAGCCGGGATGACTACTTGACCCTTCTGAGAGACAGGGACGAGTTTGTTCATACGTCGGCAAACGTATTACATGTTTAAATGTTTTACGCCAGATAATGTGTTACGCTCGAGCCAGGGGCTGCTTTGTCGCCTGGGGGTGGAAACCTAGTTTAAGTCTCGATGCTCCCAACGAGTGAGGTTGGCCCATCCCGCGGACCAGAGAACCCGCCGTCTCGTCGCTCCCTCCGCCAGTACCCTCCTCCAGTGGGGGGTCGCCGCAGCCTGCTCGGCCTTCTTCTGGACCCTCGCCTCGGTGGCCTCGCGGGTCTCGCCCGTCACCTTCCAAGCAGTGGTCCGGGGGAACACAGGTGTCAAGGCATACTCGACCTCCTTCACCCTCTTCACCCCCACGATCGACTGGCTGATCCTCCTGGTCTGCTCCGCCTCGGTCCTGGCGGTCCTGGCGCTGAGGATCCATGGGCTCGGCTATGTCAAGAGAATCGCTCTGATGATCCCCGCGCTGCTGATCGCCTTCTACAGCCTCTCCCCTGTCCTCTTCCTCTTGGTCGGCGCCGTTGGAACGGTCGCCGGGATCCTTTACCTCGTCCTCCACAGCTCCGAGCTGTTGAGGATCCCTCCAGGGAGGGCGCTGTCTTCGATCCTCGTCCTCCTGGCGGCCTCGACGGCCGTCGTCTACTCAGTCTCGGCGGCGAGGTGGGTCCTCGACGCCTTCGACGGCGCGCCGCCTCTGAAGGACTGGACCTGGCGGGCTTGCGCGCTCGGGCTGAGGCTCCTCAACCAGCCGTACTGGCTGATGCCCGGACTGATCCTCCTGCTCTTCTTGTCCTGGCCCCTCAGGTTGCTCCTCGGGGCATTCTGGGAGAACCTCCAAAGACGCTTCGCGAGGTTTTCGTCGCGCTTCGCACCGGCCGGGAGTCAGGGCGGCGGCTGGCTGGAGTCGAAGAGGCTTCCCCCTCTCCTGCTGGTGGTGAGTCTGGCCGGGTCGCTCTTCGTTGGCTCCTACCCCTACCTGCACGCGATCAACCCGAAGTCGATCCTCGTCGGCTACGACGTCAGGACCTTCTACTACCATTCCTTGCAGCAAATGCTCGGCCAGAGTCCTCTCGGCGCGGTGAGCTATTCGCTCGAGAACGCCCGCACCGGCTTCCTCCTCTTCCAGTACTTCGTGGCCCTGCTGACCGGCTCGGCCGGCCTTGCGGTCAGGGTCGTCCCCGCCCTCCTGGCGTTGCTGCTGACCGTTTCCACCTACTTCTTCGTTAGGGCGGGCACGAAGAATAAGCTGCTGGCCGCGACCGCCGCTCTCTTTGCTGCCTTCTCTCTCCTGGTGGTCTCGGGGACAAACGCGGGGCTCGACGCGGACTGGCTCGCTATGTCCGAGGCCCTCGCCTTCCTCTCCCTGCTCCTCGTGGGCCTTGACAGGTCTGACAGGAGGTACGTGGCCCTCTCGGTCGTTCCTTCGGTCCTCATCCTCTTCACGCATCCCTGGACCTGGATCGCGACCCTGGGCGTGATCGCGACGTACTTCCTCCTGACAGCGGCGCGCGCCCTCGTGACCTGCGACCGGAGAGGCCTCCGCTTCGATCTCGCCTCGGTGGGGTCGGTGTTCATCGTCAACCTCGCGGTCGACGGCGCGAAGCACCTGCTGGGGGGTCTGAGCGGGGTGCAGACCGTCTACGGCGACACTACAAGCACCCTGGCCCTCTCGAACGTCCCGAAGGTCCTCGGCTCCCTCGCCCTCACCCTGCGGGGCTGGCTCGGCGGGGGCCTCGACAACTCCCTCATCATCGTCTTCGCCATAGTGGGGGTCGTCACTCTCCCCGACCTTCGGGGCAGGATGAACAGGCTCCTGCTGTCGTGGATGGTCGTTACCTCCGGGGGGATCCTCCTCTATGGGTACTCTGCGGGGGGCTTCCAGGCGAGGATAGTCCTCCTCGCGCCTCTGCAGGTCCTCGGCGCGATGGGGTTCCTGTCTCTCCTCAGGTACTTCACCGGTCTGATGGGTGCGGGCGGCTACGAGAATCGGCGGCTGGTGAAGGCCTTCGTCGCCCTGGCCTACATCTCGGTCCTGGGCGCCATGCTGGCATTTGTGCTGCAGAATGTCGGCTTCCTGTACACCTAGCGAAGCACCTCGAATACTCTTAAAACGCCCCTTCATGTCCAAGACTCCCATGAGGGTTGGCGTGGCAGTGGTAGGATTCATCGTCCTGATCGTAGGAATCGCAGCCTTCGGTTACGGCGTGCCTGCGGTCCTCTTCGGTTACACTTACTCGGTGACGAACCCCTACCGTGACGAAGGGATAGCTCTCATCGTCGTGGGAATCGTCATTCTTGTCCTGGGTGCGGTCACGAGAGGAGGGGCCTCAGCGGGTCCTCCACCTGATGAACGGCAGCTCATTTCCTCCACCGCTTAAATAACGGAGTCAACTCTTACGTCGGTTCTATTGAGGAAGCGAGCCCGGTCGGTTCTCTCCTTTTTCGTCCTCCTGATCTTAGTCTGTCTTGTGGTCTCTCCCTCTTTCGCTCTTCCTTGGGTGTCCGGCAGTGGCGCTAGCAAGTTCGTAAACAGCGTCCCCAACACCATGTCCGCTGCCGATTCCAGCATCAACGACAGCGCACCCAACGCCCTGTTCGTCGTAGACGCCAGCAACTACAGCGTTCCGTCCTACAATGAACTCACCGGGATGGGTGGAAACGACACCTTCTATCTCTTCGGCGGTTTCAACAACAGCGCCTTCGTCGTCACCAGCGGTCGAGGCAACACCTTCGACATCGTGACGGGCAACGGCACCAATACGTACAGCCTCGTGAGTGGGGCAAGTTCCAGCTTCAACATCCTCCAGGACAACCCGGGCAACGATTCCGGCGTCCTGACCTTCGCCATTACGTGCGGCGTCGACAGCCACGTGAACGCGACCGTCAACCAGGTGTTTGCGAACTATACTTTCGCCCGCCTGCCGGGAACGTACAACACGGCGGCTGGGTGCGTGCCCGCGCTGTGCAGCATCGATGCGACCGAACCATCCATCGGCCTCACCTTCTATTCCATCATCGTGGGTTCTGGCAGCACCGTAGACCTAGGTTCGGTCCTCGGCGGAAACGAGACCGTGGTCAACATTGCCTTTTAGCGCCGTCAGATGAGACGCGCTAACGACCGCTGGCCCTTCCCTTCCTTTCCGCTCGGCGTCGCGCCTTTGGTCCTGAGGGTCGTGGTCTGCGCAACCCCTCTGTAAACCATATCAACTCCAAAATAGCTTTAAATTGGTTAGCAAGGCCGTAACGAGGCCCATGGCTTCGTTGAGAAGCGAGCGGACGCTCACCATTATAGTTCTCCTGTTCCTCATCATCGCAGGGATCGGCGCGGTCTACTTCGTGTACGAGTCCCAGTTGCCGGCTCGGGCGTCCATACTGCCGAACGTCGCCGTGATTTCGTCCGGACAGTCGGTGTCTCTCGAGGTCTCTTGGGTCGGCGGGACGCTCCCCTACGCCGTCACCCTATACAGCAGCCCGACCAGTGCCTGCACCACGTCTTCGACCTCTGTCTCGTGGAAGCAGGGGCTGGCTTCGCCTTCGGCCACCTTTACCGTTTCGCCGACGACGACGACATACTACTGTGCGACCGTCGTGGCTCCCAAGATTTCCAGCGCCGTTTCTGCCGCCGCAGTCGTGACGGTCAGGCCTGCCTTCGCGACCCCATCGCTGGTCATCACGCCCACGGCCATCGACTCGGGCCAGACAGTGACGCTCACCGTCACAGTGAATTGGGCGGGTGGCGCTTCCCCCTACTCGGTTACGCTCTACACGGGCACGAACAGCAGCTGCACTCAGGACACAACGAAGGCCACCGTGCTTTCTGGTTCCAACCCGTTGACAAGCCTGGTCGGGACGTCTGCCACCTTCTTGGTGAAGGACCCAGTCTCCACCAACTACTACTGCGCTGCAGTCACTGACAGCTCGACTAATTCCCACTCGACGACCTCGCCCGCCGAACCGTTCACTGTCAACAAGGCCCCGTCCGCGACGATCACCCCAGCCCATCCGACTATCGACAGCGGCCAGTCCATCACTCTGACCGTAGTTCCGTCTCAGGGGACGCCGCCCTACTCCTATCAGTGGTACACGGGAACGGGCTGCAGCCAAGGCTCCGAGGTGACTGGCGCGACCACGTCGGTCCTGTCGGCGGGTCCTCTGACTTCGACCCTGAAGTACTCGGTCAGCATCACGGACGGGAGCACTGGAACCCCGTCGGGGAGCGTGTGCGCCAGCGTGTCAGGAACGGTCAACTCCGCCTTTACGGGGACCAGCGTCGTTGTCTCTCCTTCCAGCGTCGTCATCGACTCCGGGCAGTCGGTGAGCTTGGGGGCATCCTGGGGCTCGGAGGGCACATCGCCCTACGTCGCGCAGTTCTACGCTAGCCCTACTCCTAACTGTCAGAGCGAAGTGGCCGTGGGGGACCCCCAGTCCGTTTCTGGCACCGTTGCCAACATCACAGTCTCGCCCACATCCACGACCTACTACTGTGTCTCTGTAAAGGACGCCGCTGCTTCCCACGAGCAAGCTTCGTCTTCTGGCGGGGCCCTAGTGACCGTCAATCCTGTCCTCCTTCCGACGATCTCCCTCTCGCCCTCGGCCATCGACATCGGCCAGACAGCGACAGTCACAGCGACTGTGACCTGGACCGGCGGCACCTCACCCTACACGGTCACACTCTACAGCGGTGCCTACTCGATCTGCGCCTACGACACGACAGTGGTCACGGTCCTTTCTCCGGGCTCCAATCCGCAGGTCGGAGTCACAGGAGCATCGGCCGTCTTCAATTTCACTGCCCCCGCAGCGAGCGCTTACTACTGCGCCAGCGTCACTGACGAGGCGACCACGTCGAATACTGCAGTTGCAGGCAGCGTTCAATTCACGGTCAACCAGGCTCTCGCAGCCTCGATCTCCCCCGCTCTCCCAGTGATCGACAACGGCTCCTCCATCACGCTGAACGCCGTCGCCGGTTACGGGACTTCGCCCTACTCCTACCAGTGGTACAGTGGGTCGACCTGTACAGCGGCTAACGCGATTTCGGGACAGACGGCTTCGTCCTATTCGACGGGCGCGATCAAGTCCACCAGGTCGTTCTCCGTCCTCATAACCGACGGCAGCCCAGGGACGCCACCGGCACAGTCCTGTTCCCCGCCCGTCACCGTGATCGTCAATCACGCCCTGGACCCCAGCATCGCGCTCTCCCTCTCGGCCATCGACATCGGCCAGACAGCGACAGTCACAGCGACTGTGACCTGGACCGGCGGCACCTCACCCTACACAGTCACGCTCTACAGCGGGACCAGCACGACCTGCGCTTCCGACACCACCGTGGTCGCCGTCCTTTCTCCGAGCTCCAATCCACAGATCGGAGTCACCGGAGCATCGGCCGTCTTCGAATTCACGGCCCCCACCGCGAGCACCCAGTACTGCGCCAGCGTCAGGGACAGCGCCACAGTCCAAGTGACGAAACCTTCGCCCGTTCGTCAGTTCACGGTCAGCCCTGTGGTGGCGACCCCCAGCATCGCGCTCTCCCTCTCGGCCATCGACACCGGCCAGACAGCGACAGTCACAGCCACTGTGACCTGGACCGGCGGCACCTCACCCTACACAGTCACACTCTACAGCGGCACGAGCAGCACCTGCTCAGCGGATACGACACTGGTGGCCGTCCTGCCAGACGGCAACCCGCAGTCGGGCCTGAAGGCCGTAAGCACCACCTTTTCGTTCACCGCGCCCGTATCCACCACCGACTACTGCGCAACCGTAGCCGACGGCTCCGCCCAGCCCGTGTCTGCCACGACGTCGTCCGCAAGCGCGTTTACGGTCAACTCCATCCTGAAGGTCACGGTTTCGCCTCTCTCCGAATCCGTTGACAGCGGACAACCCTTCGCCGTCACCCTGACCGCGACAGTCACGTCCGGGACGGGCACTGCGCCGTACTTCTATCAGTGGTACGTGGGGGCGACCTGTTCGAGTGGGACCATCTCCGGGCAGACGTCCTCCTCCTATTCGCCGGGTGTGATTAGCTCTACCACGTCTTACTCAGTAGGTGTGAACGACAGCAGCACAGGAACGCCAGCAGCCAGCGCCTGCGCCACCTCCACTGTGTTGGTCAATCCCCCCCTCTCTGCCCGTACTCTCACTCTCTCTCCCTCAGCGATAAACATCGGACAGACTCCCACCGTCACCGCCACTGTGACCTGGTACGGCGGCACCTCCCCATACACGGTCACACTCTACAGCGGGACCAGCAGTACCTGCTCGTACGACACCACCGTTGTGAGTTCGAACAGCGGCGTGGTCCGGACCTCCACCGCCTTCTCCCTGTCCGCTCCAGCTTCCACGACCTACTACTGCGCCACAGTGACCGACAGTGCCCCGATCCCGATTTCTGCAACGACCTCGGCCGCGTTGTTCACTGTCAATCCCGCGCTCGTGGTCACGATATCGCCTGCTTCTCCCACAATCGACAGCGGCCAGTCCATCGTCCTGACTGCCGCTCCTTCAAGTGGAGTCTCGCCGTATCACTACCAGTGGTACGCCGGGTCCACGTGTTCAGTTGCGCTGTCTGGCTGGAACTCTTCCACCTACACTACGTCGCCTTCGTCGACATTCTCGTACTCGGTCGGAGTCACCGACAGCAACACCCCGACCCCCAATACTGCGTGCTCGACTATCACAGTGACAGTCAACGCCGCCTTCGTAGGCACGCTGGTCACAGTATCGCCGCCCATAGTGCTGGACATCGGGCAGTCAGTGACGTTGACAGTGTCTTGGTCGAGCGCTGGGACCCCAACCTACACCGTGCAGCTCACCACCAGCCTAACGTCGAGCTGTTCTGCCCCGGCGCCGCTGGAGTCTCAGACCGCCGTCAGTGGGACTTCAGCCTCCTTCACTATACCTCCGACCTCCTCGAAGTACTACTGTGCGAAAGTGACAGACAGTGCCCATTCGCCCGAGAGTTCTTCAACGACCGCTGCTGATCTCGTTTCAGCCTATCCAATTCTCGCTGCCGGGACCCCCGTCCTCTCACCCTTCACGGTGGACGCTGGACAGACGGCCACGGTCACAGCGACCATCTCTTGGTCCGGCGGCGCCTCCCCCTACGCGGTCGTGCTGTACAGCGGTTCGAGCAGCTCGTGCGCTTCTGATACCACCGTTGTGGCAGTCTCGGGCTCCAACCCACAGTCGGGCATAGCAGGGAAGTCGACCAACTTCTCGTTCGCCTTCTCAGGCTCCAATACGTACTACTGCGCAAAGGTGACGGACAGCGCCACAACGCCCGTGTCGGTGACTTCCTCTTCTGTGATCTTCACTGTGAACCCTGCCCTGACCGCCTCGATGTCTCCTGCCTCTCCCACGATCGACTCCGGGCAGTCGGTCGTCCTTACAGTCCAACCTTCAGCTGGCACTGCGCCCTACTCCTACCAGTGGTACACTGGGTCGACCTGCGCGGCGGGCAGCGCGATTTCGGGCCAGAGGTCATCGTCCTATTCGACCGGTGCGCTCAGTCACGCTGCTTACTACTCTGTCCTCGTCACCGACAGCAGCCCCGGGATTCCTGGGGCGAGCTCCTGCGCCCAGGTCACTGTGACCGTGGACCCCACCCTCACGGCCACGATTGACCCCGCTTCTCTGAGCGTCGACAGCGGCCAATCCATCACCCTTGCCGCCGTGCCCTCGGGGGGCACTTCGCCGTATTTCTACCAGTGGTACTCTGGGTCGGGATGTGTCGGAGCCAACGCCCTTGCAGGCTACATCTCCCAGTCCTACTTCACGGGCCCCCTGACCAAGCCGACCAACTTCTCCGTGAGCGTCACTGACAACAGCGTCGGCACGCCAGCCGCCAGTGCGTGTGCCGGCGTCAGTGTGACAATCAACCCCGCCCCCACAGCAGGGGCCATCACCCCCTCCGCTCCGGCGATCGACAGCGGCCAATCCGTTACTCTCACGTCGCACGCTTCTGCTGGCACCGCGCCCTACTCCTACCGGTGGTACTCCGGTTCCAGCGCGACCTGTTCGTCCGACACCACCCTGCTGGGCACGGCGTCCACCCAGGCCGTGTCGCCCACTTCGTCGACCTACTACTGTTACGTTGTGAAAGACGCTTCGACCGGCACTCCAGCCGCCAGTGCGACTTCAGCGACCGACCACGTCACCGTCAACCCCGCCCTCTCAGCAGGGGCCATCACCCCCTCCGCTCCGGCGATCGACAGCGGCCAATCCGTTACTCTGACTGCCAACCCATCCGGAGGGACGGCGCCCTACTCCTACCGGTGGTACTCCGGTTCCAGCGCGACCTGTTCGTCCGACACCACCCTGCTGGGCACGGCGTCCACCCAGGCCGTGTCGCCCACTTCGTCGACCTACTACTGTTACGTTGTGAAAGACGCTTCGACCGGCACTCCAGCCGCCAGTGCGACTTCAGCGACCGACCACGTCACCGTCAACCCCGCCCTCTCAGCAGGGGCCATCACCCCCTCCGCTCCGGCGATCGACAGCGGCCAATCCGTTACTCTGACTGCCAACCCATCCGGAGGGACGGCGCCCTACTCCTACCAGTGGTACACTGGTGCAGGGTGCACTGCGGCGGTGAGCGGTGCCACGTCCGCGACCTACTCGCCCTCTCCGACCGCAAAGACGACGTACTACTACAAAGTCACGGACGACGCGAATACTGCCTCGACGGCCTGCTCGGCCGGTGATGCTGTGAGCGTGAACTCAGCATTGAAGGCTCCGGTCATCAGCGTGCTCAACACCTCGATAGGCATCAATGGAAATTCCACGCTCAGTACCACGACTTCGTTCAGCGGCGGGACCTCCACGTACAGCTGCCAGTGGCTGGTCGAGTCTCCGACCGCGGTGAGCTTCAGCGACCTGGGAGGCTCATTCTCGTGCACGACTTCCTCCCTCCCTACGGCGTCGACGGGCGTTCTTGATACAGCGGGGGCCTGGCAATTCGAGCTCGAAGTCATTGACAGCTCGGCCGTACTTACCACCGTCCTCTCAAATGTAGTCACAGTCACTGCCAGCTGAAGGCCTCCCTCTTCTGTAACAGTCTGTCATCGCGGATGGCTGAGCGGCTAGACCCCAGCGATGTGGATTGCTTTGGTAGGTGGAGGCCTCGGCCCGTCAGAACGCAAGTCGCACTTGAGGCTGCTGCTGTTGGGTCTCGCTCAGAGATGGCTGGCGCAACCACTCGGGGGGGTCGGCCAAGAAGCCCGGTGTTTCAGGTCCGGGTCCATCCCGCGCCAGAGAGTCCTTCCTATGCGGTAGAATTGACGACGGCCTGGATCCAGAGAGCGAAGTTCACATCCCAAGTGTAAGCATGATTGACATAGTCGTAGTTGGGATAGAGGAGGGGTCTGTCGATGTCCGTGGTGTCACGGACTACGAGCAGGTATTGGGTCCCGGAAGCGATTCCGGTCAAGACCGTGGTGGCGTTCACGAGGATCATCAGGGGCTCCGTGCAGTCCCCCGTGTAGTTGACCAGTGGGCCCCCGCGGTGGCCGTCGTCGGTGAAGTTCGTCGGATCGATGCCGAAGTTCATGCATCCCGTTTCGTTGCTCATTACGGTCCCACTGAAGGGGTTTGAAGGTTTCACGTATCCGTTGAGCTGCGTCGTGAACGAACCCCAGGGAATGGAGTCGTTCACGGCCAGGGTGACGTTCAGCATTACGGTGAGGTTCGCCGGAAGGATTGTCAGCGAAGGCCAGATGCCAGTGATTGCGGTGTAGTGCGGGGCCCATGTGTTGTTGGCCATCGCGGAAACCGGGACCAGGACTGACATTCCGTCAGTGAAGTTGAACCTCACCTGGAAGTAGTAGCTCATGTTCGCCACGGGATAATAGCTCTTGCACTTGTATGGCGACGGACCGCTTGAAATGGGAACTGTGCAGACTCCGGTCAGGTTCGCCATGAATCTTCTTCCAGCGGGAAGATCGAATAGTGTCTGGTAGTACTTCCCCGTCAACTTCTTGTAATCATAACAGGCCTGGAACTTTGGGGTGCACACGCTCGTGACGGTCAGCTGGTCAGTTGCGGAGGGTCCCAAGTTGTGCACTTCCATCCTGAGCGTGTCATTGCTTATCAGCGCAGACTCGACTGCGACGTTGTCGGCGGGCGCATGCGTCTTCGTCGTCGTAGTCGAGGACCTGGATGCGGTCGTGGCAATGTTTGTGGGAAAGAGCGCAGGGGTCTGGCTTGGCGGTGGTACATTGTAGATGTAGAAGACGGCCGAGAATTCTAACAGTGCGACCAACCCTAACGCAAGCCACTTCGCGCGGCGTCTCTCAACGGGGCCGCCAAGAGATACTCGCAATTTCCTACGCCAAGAACGTAGTAATGGTATTTATGAATTCCCCGGTCCTTCTGCCGTGAAGGGACTCTTTACCCGGCATCGGGTCGGACCTCACGGGTCCACGCAGGGGGAGGGCGCTTCAATACCCTCCAAGGACGCGGCGCGCTCGTGCCGCACTCCCCTCCTGTGGAGGGAAGAACAGACCGCCGCGGGCGGGCGGTCGAAATCATCCAGAGCTGGACAGCTAGACGCTCCAGGGCTGTGGCGCTGCAGCAGGTTGCGATCGCAATCGCGCACGCTGCTTCCTCCTTCGGCGAAGGTAGTAGATGATTATGATTATGATCGCGACGATCAGCAGGATAAGCCACCAAAGCGTGAAGAATTCAGCGAGATAGGAATTTGCCGTTATGCGGAAGCTGGCCTGCGTCCCCTGGATCGGAGGGGTCGTGGAGTACGGATAGGTCCCTATCACCAGCAGTGGAGGCACAGCAGGAATCAACTCGCTGGTCACGAACGTTCCGTTCCCGTCGGCCTGGGCCTGTCCGAGGTACGCTCCCCCAAGGGAGATTGCTACCTGTGCATACGTTTGATACGACCTTCCTTCTATCATTACGGCATCGCCCGGGACTCCTGAACCCGGGGATGCCCTTATCCCTTCGAGGGTGGTGAACGTCTGCGTAAGGCTTGACGGCGTGGTGTTGAAGACGAACACCGTTCCATTCACCGATGGGGGGAGCGAGCTGTTGACGTCAAGCTCGAAGTTCCCGGACCCGTCGGCTGTCACGTTCGTGATGCTCGTAGCGGGCGCGCCGAGCACGTTCATCAACACGTTCACTCGAGCGTGGCCGTTGAAGTACCCGCCTCCCAGCTCAACGGGCGTGAAGCCGGCGGTACCCCGCGCAGGGCACACAACGATCGAACCGTGTGGACCCTCCGCCGTGAACATCCCGAGAGTCAAGTTGCCCCAGGCCCTGGCGCCGTCCGCGGCGGTGGCGACGACTGAGACCTTGTAGACGCACGCTGTCCAGTAGGAATGCGAGGGGGCCGCATTTGTGCTGTTGGTTCCGTCTCCAAATTGCCATAGATATGAGACGGCCCCGACGCTGGAGCTCACCAAAAAACTCACGGTGAACGGGTACGTGGTCTGGACGAAGTTCACATTTGCGGACTGGCCGGTCGTCGACGCATTAATGGTAATGCTCAGGGGCGGAGTGCTTGCTTTCACACTGGCAACGGACACAGGGAGCGCAAGGATCACAACAGCCACTAAGGTCCATATCCTCAACGTCGTGCAAATACACGACCTATTCAACTGATGACCTTTCTTACGGAGGTTTTTAACGCTTCACAAAAAAGTAGGGATAGCGTTGCCCATATGACAACGCTAGAAGACTACGTTGACGGTCGTGTCGTTTCCACTGAAGACTGAGCCTAGGTCTACAGTGCCGTTAGTGCCCAAGTTGATGGAGTAGGTCGTTTGACCGACCCTTGTCGCGTTTAGCATGTATGGAGCGTTGTATGGCAGGTAAGTCGGACCTTCATAGTTGACACCGAACAAGCCAAAGAGGTAAGGCGCCAATGTCGAATTGACACCTGTTACTCCATTGACAAATGCGGTCATGTTGTTGGTTTCGCTGACGAGTGAGTTGTTTCCGCCTGTAATGGCGAAGGTCAACAGACCAGTGCCGTTGTCGTTCTGGCCGATGAAGAATTTCGAATACGATCCGCTTATGAGGCTGAAGGTACTCGTGCCGTTGCCGCTCAAGACATAGAAGGTGTTGTTCAGGAGGATTGAGCCGGTTGCGACGAAGGTGCAGTTGTTCTGTCCAGCGAACAAGCCGAAGGTGTCATTTCCACCGGTACCGACGTAATTGTACTGCATAGGTGGATTGGTGGCACTGTCGTTGCTGGAGTCACCAATGAACAGGGTGTTGGGAGCGTTGTTGACGGCGTTGACGGACTTTCCACCGCCAGTCTCTGTGTAGGTGAAGGAGTGACCTGCTGCAACTGCTATGGGCACAGCGCATAAGAGTGACCCTAGGATGGCTGCGAAGAAGACGATTCTTTTTTTCGATTCTTGAAGTGTCTTCAAGTCCTTGGTGTACGACGCACCGGAGTACTTATCCTTTTTGATTCCCAATTTGGTGCACATATCAGTGCAATATTCGTTCCCACGCTCTCCTCGGGGTCGCTGGAGCTGTCCGCTGCCGCGCTCATACTTGCGTTCCACGGCACACCTCTCGTCCTGATCCCATTGACCGCCCGGATCGTGTTCTCGTATGCGGCGTTGTACCTGGCCGAGTCACCGCCCCTTCGGCCGTCGAGCACTTCCTGGGTGAACCCCTGGCCGGATTCTCGCTGCTCCTGTCTGAACGGATGATCAGCCTGAGCGGCATACCGGTTACACGGGACGGGACCCGGTTCGAGCTGGCGCGCGAGAGAGAGGGCCAGGGTGCCACGCCGGTAGAAGAAGATCGGGAGACCCGTCCCGTTGATAGGACAGAACCCGCCATCGACCAAAGTCGCACGGGAGGGACGGAACCTCGGACAGGCCGAGAACTCCCGAAAACTGAATCCCAACGCTTTTAAACCCAGATTCGGACAGTAGCCTCCAATGAGGCTGCGCTTCTCTGCAACGGCGTCGAACGGATTGCTGGGCAAGCTCGTCGTGATGGGCATGCTGGCGATAATGGTCGGGTCTTCCCTAATCGCGGTTCCTGCCGCAAGGGCTGCATCCACCATCACCATTCCCACCGGTGATAGTCCAGACGGAGTCGCCGTAAACCAGCTGAATGGGAACGTCTACGTCGCAGATCTCGACGACAACAACGTCACAGTCATCAGCGGTTCGACATCGCTGGTAAACATCACGGTGGGCGATTCCCCGGTTGCCGTAGCGTACAACCCCACCACGAACACGATCTATGTGGTTGATCAGGACGACAACAACGTCACGGTCATCAGCGGTACGACCAACAAAGTGGTGACCAACATCACGGTAGGCACTAACCCGGACGCTATTGCGGTCAACCCCACCACGAACATGATTTATGTGGCTGATCAGCAAGACAACAACGTCACCGTCATCGACGGTTTGACCAACAAAGCGTTGGTAAACATCACGGTGGGCGATTCCCCGAATGCTATTGCGGTCAACCCCACCACGAACACGATCTACGTAGTTGATGGGGACGACAACAACGTCACCGTCATCAGCGGTACGACCAACAAAGCGTCAGCCAACATCACGGTAGGCGATACCCCGGATGCCGTGGCGGTGAACCCTACCACAGGGAGGGTCTTTGTGGCTAACGCCGACGACAACAACGTCTCAGTCATCAGCGGTACGACAGTGGTGGCCAACATCAGTGTAGGCCTCAACCCAGTTGCGGCGGTTTTCAACCCATTCAACAGCTACGTCTATGTGGCCGACATGGACAGCGACCTTGTCTCAGTCATC
Organism: uncultured archaeon; assembly: GCA_963796355.1. GTDB lineage: Archaea > Thermoproteota > Nitrososphaeria > Nitrososphaerales > Gagatemarchaeaceae > UBA183. The sequence continues at coordinate 548,652 of CAWCLD010000002.1, read as the reverse complement.
AGCGGTACGACGGTGGTGGCCAGCATCACTGTAGGCACCAACCCGGCTGCCATTGCTGTCAACCCCATCACAGGAGCGATCTATGTGGCTAACTCCGGCGACAACACCCTCTCGGTTATCGCACCCCAATCCTCAAGCTCCAGCAGCAGCAGCAGCAGCTCCAGCTCCAGCTCGAGTTCGAGCAGCAAGTCCTCATCTGGAATCCCTGAGTTCCCGGCTCAGATGGGCCTCGTCGCCGTAGTCACGGTCTTCATCGTGGTGACGTACGTCTTCGCCAGGCGCGTTACTCCTCGCCGGCCGTAGACATTGAGGCGCCCCGATGTAGGCGGCGTCGGGAGGAGAAGTGATCCCCCACCCCGTGTGGCCAGCTCTGGTAACAACACATAATAACCCTGTGAGGCTAACTGATGCCTGAAAATATGAACAGCAAATACATAGTATTTGCAATCGCTATATCTTTCGTTCTATCATCAGTTCCACTTGCAAGCGCAACAGTCGGTACATTCACACCAGCAGCCAGTGTCGCCACTTCGGGTCCGCTGATCACCAATGTGATCTACAGCGAGCCCTCCAACGCAGTGGCCGCAGTCGAAGCGGGATCAATCCAGGCGCCAGAAGTGACCTTCACGGCGACTGACTACCTATCGATTATGTCCACCTGCTCCTCCTGCTTAGGAGGGTACACTGCCCAATACTCCTTCTACGGAGTCGCCTTGAACGCTCTGAAGTATCCAATGAGCAGCGTAAACTTCAGACGCGCAATAGAATTCCTGACAGACTTCGGGGCCTTCCAGCTAGCCATCGGCTCGCAGGGTACGGCTGACCCCACGCCACTGCCTTGCTCGAACTACGGCAGCGCGTGCAATCCAATGTGCACCGTGAGCAACCCCACTTGCTATCAGACAGCTACTGAGGCAATAGGGGAGCACGACGCAGGTCTGGAGCTCCTGCAGGCAGGACTCACCTGCACTAGCTGCGCAGGAAATGTATTCACATCTTCCACATCATGGTTCTATCCAGCAGGTATGGGCGGCGGCGCTCTAAGCCTCAACTTCTACTACAGGAATGACGCGAATGCCCACTTCAGAGACATTTTCGCGCAGGCAATCATCGGTGAGGCAAACACCATAGGACTGGCACTCAACGGCAAGGGGTCCAGCTCTAGCACCGTCACGAGCAATTGCTTCGACCCCCTCGCGGAGGAAGTGACCAGTACTCCAACTGGTGCTCCAAACCTCTATAACTACCCCAATGCTGTCATTAACAACACGCAAATCGCAGCTACTAGCTGCGACTTGACGACATACGGGTGGATAGGAGGACCTGCCTTCATGGGCAACATGCAGGACTACAACGGCCAGTACGCAGGCTCCTATGACCAGTCAAACTACATGGACTATTACGTCGGCCCATGTGGCACTCCTACTCAGACACCCGGATGCGTGGGCAGCGTGGCGGCAGTATCGACTCCTGCTGACCCAGTAGCCGGCACACCCTCGTTCTTACACAAGGGCATTTACAACCTCGACTACACGACTCAACAGATCTTCCTAGCGCAGAACATAACCTCAGCGTTGGAGTGGGCTCAGAACGCCGCGCTGGCTTTCTCCTTGCAACTGCCGGAGGAGGCGGGCTACTTCCTGAACGCCCACTACGCTGACAACGCCAACGGCTGGACGGGCTTCGCCCAAGTCGCAAACTATGGCCCGAACGAAATGTCTGGCCTCTACTACACACTGCTGAACGTCCATCAATGCGGCTCCTCCACGTGCACCTTGGGTGCAACGAACGGTGGGACGCTAGGTGGAACCTTCAAATTCGGTCTCTCCGGCGACATAATCCCAGGGTCCCTCAACCCGGCGTACTACCCCAACTGGGTCTTCTCGGCAGACGTCATCGGTGAAGTATACGACTCACCCCTGGCTACGCCCCCAGCCCAGGAGAACGTGGTAAACGCCTACATGAACTGGATGACAAGCAGCAACCAAATCTCGTCATTCGCCTCAGCCGTGACCGGCACAGGAGCGTCGTGGTACTACTTCCAGCAGCCTTGTAACGCTAACCCAGCCAAGGTACCTCTTTGCGCCGGGAAAGCGTTCAGTAAGCCAGGTCCTCTGCAGAAGGGCGCTGGGCTAACAGCCCTACAACGGACGATCACCAACGGCCAAATAATCACACTCACCTTCCTCAAGAACGTCTACTTCACCGACGGAGTTCAGGTCACGGCGAAGGACTACGTCTTCTCGCTGGACTACCTGAACATCGCCGGATCGCCGAACTACCCTGACTCCGCGTCTCCCTTCAGTGGGACAATGCCAGGATCAACGGGACTCATTGCCGCACACTACGTCAACGCCTACACTCTTCAGCTCTACGTAGGCAGCCAATCATTCTGGAACCTAGGGAACATTGTTGGCTGGTACACCATGCCGTCCACCCTCTGGGCGTACGTCAACACAGACCACGCATCGACACTGGCCCTTGGAACTGTGGACCCAAGCCAACCCTTCAGTAGTCTGACTACGTATCAGACCTCGGGTGCAGTGGCGTCTCCACTCCTTGGTTCAGCACACGACTGGATGTACTATCTTCCCAACATGATGGTCGGCTCAGGGCCATTCTACCTAAGCACTTGGAGTACGAACGTGGGAACGGGCGAGATTACCGCGAACCCGTCCTACTTCAATCCCAACTGGCAGGCCATGGCCGCAGTCAACACCGTGAGTGGTGAGTACTCAGTCAGTACACCCCTAACCCTAGAAATCTACAACCCAACCGGCACCCCAATCACCTGCGGTCCATCGACCCCAACCGCCATCTCTCCAGGCACAACCGGAATGTGCCAGCTAATGGGTAACATGGGTCATGTGACCTGGGCAGCAGTCGGCGCTAAGGTGACCGTCACCAACGCTGCCGGCACTGTCGTCAGGACTGCGAAACTCACAAAGGACACAACCTCAGGTCTGTACACATTCAACATCCCACTCGGGCTCGCAAAGAAGACCGGAGCATCGTGCACAACACCCTCCCTAACTTGCTACGCGCTGACGTCGGGCACCGCCTACAAGGTAGTGCTCTCGACCACCTACACCTTCCACGGCCAGGCAAGAACCTGGTACCAGGTATTCGCATTCACTGCTTCGTAACAGATATAGCATAATGAAGCAATTGGGTCTTTCGACTCAATTGCTCTCCCCGTTTTAAGTCAAAAAAAGTCCCAGGATTGAATGACTAGGAATCCCAATCTGATCTCGGCCGCATCTGTCCCGCGCTGGTCTATCCCGCAGGCAGCTTGATCTCCGCCTGAAGCAATCCCTCGGCAAGCGGTCTTGGACCTCGATGGCATCGGGGTCCTGCGTTCCCGTAGGCCGCCAGTGGCCGTGCTGGGTCTCAGGGCAACCCTGTTATACACCAGCCGCCTCCCGGGGGAAAACGTGCGTGCTCTCATAAGGATGGACGACAGAAAGCTCGCCGACAGCGTCGAACTCAGCCTGAAGAACCTGGGTTATTCCTATTACAAGAATCAGGGTCGAAACGTGACCGAGTTCGAAGTCCATTCGCCCTGCCACATGATAGTTTCCGTGGAGAACCTCGCGAGAGAGCAGTTCGGCTTTCCTTTCCGAAGCCCCGTGAGGATCGAATCGGCAATCGAACTGAGGCGCACAATCGGTGCCTCCGAGCCAGAAGAGAGAACCAGACAGTGCTCAGCGGCCTTCGTCAACGACCTCCGGTCCAGTCTCCCAGATGAGCCCTGGAAGGGTCTAGGAGTGCTCAGGTCCAGGGCCGAGAAGCAAATATGGGAACGACTGGGGGAGCTTTGAACGGTTCCTGGACTCGAAATCGAACCTGCCTAAAATTCGAGGGAGCAGCCGCAATCTCCAGAACCTGGGTCGCCGTACAGCCTCTGTCCCCTTGCGGGCCAGTCCCCCGATCGATGTATCCAGCGTCCGATCGAATCTAGCCCAGATTCTCTTTGCTCTGCGTCTGCTACGAAGCGGGCGTCAACTCGAGCGTCTTGCGAAGCACTGTCCTGCCGTCTTCTTCCGTCTCCTCGGTGACCGAGTAGATCCGTCCCCCGCTGGTCCTTTCAATCCTTGTCACCTGCGCGAAATAGACGATCTCGGACAGTGGCAGGCCGGCCGCCAGGCCGAAGACTATGGCGAAGGGGACCCAGTCTGCGTTGGGGGGGAGAAAGCGGACGCTGGCCAGCAGACCCACGAGGAAGACCACCCCACCGAGCGTGATGAACAGCCCTGACGCTGTCATGGCCCTAGCGTCTATGATAGAAGCCTCACCTCTACCGAAAGGTTTGGGCAGGTGCTGCCTCATCCCCTTGAGTCTCAACCAGGAAGCGGCGAGCGAGACGAGCAGTACTGCCGTCAGCGGCTCGTAGTACCCATCGAACGGGAACCCGGCAGCTAGATACAGGGCGACCGGGCAGACGACGAGAGAGAGCACGAGGCTCATTAATCCGGGCCTCGCCCTCTTCCTTCCTTCGGAACCGAACATCCCCTTGTCATCCTTCGAACTGGTTAGTGACGTCCTCCGAATCTCTTTCTCAAACGGTCGTCCTTTTGCTGCTTGTGAGACTTCCTGTTGACCAGGACGTAGAACGCTATGACGATGATGATCGGAACGAACACCACATACGGAACGAAGGAGAGGTTCAGAGGCGTCGGGTGGTTGTAGGCCAGCAACTGGTAGGTGAACAGCCTCGTCGTCCCGAAGGCGGTGGCGCGGATAGTCCCGTTGTATAACAGCCCTGTCGTCGTGTTGTACTGCATCAACCCCCACCATGGTTGAGAACCTGGGGCGGACACCGTGAAGTTGGCTTCGATTGACCCGGGATTCCTGAACACGGTGACGTTCACTCTGTTGACCACTTTTTGGGGCGTAGTAATGTTGCCCCCAGAGAGGATCAGGGAGACGGGAAGGTCCGTGGCATTCCCTGCGGCGAGGTCTGTGTAGGCGAAGGGCCAGAATCCTATCTGGGCGAGATAGGTGTTGTTGTTGTACGGGTCAAAGATCGCAGTGAGGTTGTAGCCTGCGGACGCAGTTGCTGTAACCGCGGTGCCGTTGACTTCTGTGACAGTTTCCCTGTAACCCACGTCTCCGATGGCACTCGACATATTGACCGAGACGATGTTTACCGTAAATTGACTCTCAAAGTTCAGCGCATTCGCGTAAGTGATGACTCCTCCTATGTCCGACACGGATGTGACAATATAGACCTTGTACGAGAAGTCCGCGGAGTCTCCAGCGGCGAGCCCTATTGTCCTGCCTGCCGCCGACCCCGGCACGATGAGCAGGACAGCAAGAGTGATGGCAATGACGCTAGTTCGTAGCAACAGTTCCCACAGGTCCGTCAAGGCCCCTGGCGAAGGCCTCATGTGTCTCTTTCCAGAAGTGGCATGCGACAAGGCGACCGGGGCTCACCTCCTCGAGCGGGGGCTCTTCTTCCGTACACACCGCCCTCGCGAACGGGCATCTCGGGTTGAACCTGCACCCCGGGGGAGGGGAGATGTTGGTCGGGATCTCTCCCTTCGCCAAGACTCTGACCTTCGGCGCTCGAGGGTCCGGGACCGGCACGGCAGCCGTGAGAGCGTGAGTGTACGGATGATACGGCGCGGCTACCACATCCTCAGCCGGCCCCTGCTCGACAATCTTCCCCACGTACATTATCGCGAGCCTGTCGACCATGTCCTTGGAGAGAGCCAAGTCGTGGGTCACCATCAGCACAGAGATTCCCCTCTTTTCTCGAATTGACAGAAGGACGTTGATAACCTCGGCTCGTATGGAAACGTCCAGCATCGAGACAGGTTCATCGGCCAGAATCAGGTCCGGGTCCAAGATGAGAGCCCTCGCTATGGCCACCCTCTGTCGCTGGCCTCCTGAGAGCTCGTGCGGGTATCTGTAGAGGTATTCCTCTGGAGGAGTAATCTGTACTTCCTGAAGTGCCTTCATCACCCTCTCCTCGGCCTCCGCTCTGGATGACACGAGGTTGTTCACGAACAGGCCCTCGGCTACGATATCGAATACGGGCATCCTAGGGTTGACAGACTCATAGGGATCCTGAAAGACGACCTGCATCTTCAACCTGAGCTTCTTCAGATCCCCCTTTTCCACGCTGGAGATGTCAACGCCCTTGAAGATGATGGACCCGGAGGTCGGCGGGGTGAGCATCATCGCGGTCCTCAGAACGGTTGTCTTCCCAGAGCCACTCTCCCCCGCAAGCCCGAAGATCTCCCCTTTCGCTATCCTGAAGCTAACGTCGTCCACGGCGTGGACAAATTCCTCTGAGGTCCTCGCCAGCGATTGGACAAAGGTCTGCCTGACGTGGAAGAATTTCTTCATGTGTATGACATCCATAAGGGCGTCTGAGGAAAACTGAGGGGGGGTTAGCTCTCCGATCAGACCTCGGGAGACAAACATCATCACTCCCGGGACTACTCCCGAAACCACAAGCGCCACGACCGCCCACCCGAGGGAATTCAGCTTCTTCAGTCGGATTATGTCTTTCCTGGCTACAGCAGATTGCATCCGACTTATGTGCCACAATGCAAGGGCACTTAGTGTGGAAGGCACAAGGAAGAGGATGCCCTCGTAGGTGTAAGATGTGGCTTTCGAGCCCCTTGAGAGCAAGGCCAGGACAAACTCGTAGTAGGCGAAGGCACCTACCCATCCCACCGACGCTAGAGTGGCGACGACCCTGCCGACCAAGATTCGCGTCTTGACCTTTCTCAGCTTCACTTCCGTCTCTTGATCTAGAGCACTCACGAAGGGACTCCTCGATTAGCTTTGATCTCCTTCCAGAAGTGGCACGCTGCGAAGTGACCTGGAAAGGCCTCTTCGAGTGGGGGCTCCTTCGTTTTGCAGACATCCTGCGCAAACGGGCACCTCGGGTTGAACCTGCATCCCTCGGGCGGCTCGACCAAGTTCGGTGGCGAACCTGGGATCGAGGTGAGGCGCTCCTTGGGTTTCCTGATGTCAGCGAACGCCCCGACCAGACCAAGGGTGTACGGGTGTAGAGGGGTGCCGTAGACATCCATGCTCGAACCGTATTCAACGAACTTGCCGGCGTACATTATTATGGTCTTGTCACTCATCTGGGCGACGAGGGCAAGGTCGTGGCTGATGAGGATGAAGGCAATGCCAAGTTCGTCCCTTAGGCTCACAAGGAGCTTGATAATCCCGGCCTGCACTATCACGTCGAGGGCTGTCGTAGGTTCGTCCGCGATTACAAGCTTAGGACTGAGAGCCAAGGACATCGCAATCATTGCTCTCTGTTTCATACCTCCGCTGAACTCGTGGGGGTATTGCCCAGACCGCGCGGGGTCCACTCCAACCATCTTGAGCAGCTCCTTGGTTCTCACTCGGGCCTCTGACTTTGACGCGTCCGTGTGGTTTGTTATCACTTCTGAGATCTGGTCTCCCACTCTGAAGACGGGGTTGAGGGCATTCATGGCGCCCTGCGGAATAAGCGCGATCTTGGTCCACCTAACATTGTGCCTCATTTGTGCGTCCCGCACTGGGACAAGGTCCTCCCCCTCCAGCAGAACCTTGCCTTCCACGATCCTCGCGTTGCCGGGAAGGAGTTTGAGGAGCGTGCTCGCGAGACTCGATTTTCCACACCCGCTCTCCCCAACAATGCCTAGGATCTCGCTCTTCACGATCTCGAAGTTCACACCGTCGACTGCCTTGACATCGCCTGCCATCGTGGTGAAGTACATTCGCAGGCCCTCTACCTTGAGCAAAGGCGACTGGATCACCTCGCACGCAACCTCGGGTTGAATACTTGGTCCAGGGCGAACCCCACGAGCACGAACGCGAGCGACAGGAGTGCGATTGCTATGCCTGGTGGGATGAACCACCACCAGACGTAGCTCTGTGCCGAATCCGAAATTGCGTCAGGTAGTGACTGTGTCAGCATGATTCCCCAGCTCATTACGCCGGTCGGATAGACCGAGACGGAAAGGAAATCGAGGGCAGCTTCCAAGAGTATGAACCCCGATACATTGAGCGCGACTTGCGAATAGACCAGCCCCGTCACATTGGGCAGTATGTGCTTCCTCAGGATGTGGCCGGTCCCTCCTCCAAGCGCGCGCGACGCTTCAACGTAGGGTCTCTCCTTGACCGTGAGGACTTGGCTGCGCACGATCTTCGTAATGGTCGGCCATGACAGAATCACGAAGATAACTATGACCCATGTGTAGATGGTCTTGACGAGGAACGCATTCTGAGTCAGTATGAGCGTCAGGATTATCAGGAGTGGCAGGAAGGGCAGAACCAGGACGAAATCGGTTATCCTGCCTAGGATTTCGTCAGTGAAACCCCCGATGTAGCCGGCAGCGAGTCCCAGAAGAGTGCCAAGGCCCACCGCTCCTACGCCCGACAGTATCCCTATCAGGAGCGAGATTCGAGAACCCCAGACGAACTGAGACCAGACGTCTCTTCCATAGTCGTCAGTGCCCAGGATGCCGTACGCACCTCCAAGAATCCTGAAGCTGACCGATGAGACCCGCAGGGAGATGAAAGGATCGCTGCCTGAAGGAACGGCCTGGATCTGCAGAGTGAGGCTGTATGTTCCGCTGTGTCCGAAGATGGTTTGGGAAGGATATATGACTCCTTCGAATTGAGTGATGTTGGAGACGCCCAAAAGTGCGCTGGGAATTGAGCTGGTCATCCATGCGCCTTGCTCTTGCGGGGTTATCCTCGCCTCTGGGGCGAGGACATAGGTCTCGACCGTTGAAATGGTGAAGTTGTTCGTCGGGGTTGAAATAATGTAGTTAAGATAAACGTTCGAGACGTTGCTCATCTTCACCGCTTCGATTGTGCTGTTGACTAGGAACGCACTTGGGACCAACGACGAGTATTGGAACTTCTGCGTCATCGAGAAGAAGACTTGCCCGCCGGGAAGGTATGGGTTTGTGCTAGTCAGGTTGACCGGCACGATAGACGCGTTGACCATCAGGGTGCCCTTGGGGTTGGCGGGCAGGGAGGTCTTGGATGGGGGGGGAACAACGGGCGAAATCGAATAGTTGTACTTCCCGTTGGGCACGCCTTGAAGGGTCCATGCGCTAAGGTCTGACTGACTTCCGAAGCCTGTAGGCGCGACTAGATAGCTGGTGACAGCGAGGTGATTGTATTCGGGCAAGAGAGTCGCCCAAGCTGGTACGGAGTATGGAGCAGCGACGTTAGTCCCGAAGACGGGGTTGTGGGGACCAAGTTCGGGGGCGAAGATAGCCAAAATGATGAAGAAGAGGATTATGCCCAGCCCCACCACCCCAATCTTGGACTTCACGTACAGCCGTACGTTCCTCTTTAGGCCGGTGAAGGAAATCCTTCTTCCGAGCTTCAGGCTGACCATCTTATCCCCTACTCACTCGGGGGTCCAAGATGCCGTAGGTGACTTCAGCACAGAAAAGAGCAATGAGGACCATCACCGCTATAATGAAGAATATCGCTTGAGCGAACGGGAAATCAACAGCAGTTATCGCGAGGAAGGTGGCGTACCCGAGCCCAGGCCATTGGAAAACCGTCTCCGTGATTATGGCGCCAGAGAGTATGAAGCCCATCGAGAGGGCGAATGCGGTCACGATTGGGAGGACAGCGTTGCGCAGCGCATGCTTGTAGAGGACTGTCCTTTCTGGAAGCCCCTTCGCACGCGCCATGATAATGTAATCCTCGCCTAGGGTGTCAATCATGACCGCCCGCTGGGTCAAGAAGACACCTCCTATGCCGACCAACGTCAGCGTCAGAAACGGAAGGAGGAGCGACTGAAGTACAACCACGTACGTTGCCCATCCTCGGAGGCCGATCTGAGCCGTTGACACGGAAGTGTAGAAGGTGCCTGTCAGCTGGAGTTGACCGATTTCAAGCAGGCCTCCGAGAAAGAAGACTGGTAACGCGTTCACCCACAGCAGAATACCGATTGAAGAAATGTCCAGTAGCTTCCCCCTCTTTGCTGCCGCGACGACTCCTAGGCCGATTCCGATGATGAACGATGCCACAGCGGAACTCCCGAGGAGGAGGATAGTGTAGGGGGTCCTCATTGCAATCGTCTGAAAGACAGTGCCACCAAGAACACCGCCCAGGTTGTATCCAAAGTTGAACGTGAACAGGTTCCGATAGTACAAGACGAACCTGACGTAGATGGGCGAATTGAAGCCGTACGCGGCGATGATCTTGGTCCTGATTACATCTAGCCACTGCGTTACATTAGTGACGCCCTTCGGTGCTTGGATGGGGGCATAGAGCCTTGCGGCGCATTGAGTATAAGACAAGGTCGGGCATGAGACTATAAACGGGAGTATCTGAAACAGGACGAAATTGAAAGCTACAATTATCATCAGCAAGACGATTGAGTACATGGCCTTCCGCGCTACGTATCGCGCTAGACCCATTGAGGCCTATGCGCTTTGAAAAGAGTTCTTATGGATTGTTACCAATAGACGCAGGAGGACTTCATATGCTTTGCTGCATGGCCCGGTAAGGAACTACGAATTCCTTTCCGGCACAACTGTTAGGCTATCAATGGTGGCAGATGTTTGGCCTGCGACAACCGTACCAAATGGATCTATGCTTCTCTCCCAGGGGTGCGGAAATCGCCTCGTCTGGAACAGTCCTTCTACCAGCCGCCTCCATGAGGCAGATATGACCTGATGGTCAAATCGCACGAGCACTCTCTCAGGCTCCCAAGAGAACCGAGGAGCCTGCAAAGCGGGGCGCTCGACCGGGAAGAAATTCTCAGAGGCGAGCGAGATCCGGCTCCGTCAGATCGACCAGCCCGAGTGAGCAGCGGCCCCGTCATCTATCTCGATAGCGAGACTGAACCTGACTACCTCGCTCCAGACGTGCTTGTCAGAGGTGAACTGATTCCAGGACAACAGAATACTGCTTAATAGTGTGGGGCCGCAAATTGAGGCAGATGGAGTTGACCTACGGGAGAAAGCCCGGCACGAGGGGTAGCATGAGGAGATCAGCTCTTTTCATCGCAATCATCTTGTTCGTGTCTTCGCTGCTCCTCTTCAGCCAGTTCTTCGCGCTTTCTGAGACGCCCGGATTGATAATCTGGGGCCCCAATCCCTCGAACCCCTGCCAAGGAGGATTTGCGGGCGAGGCAGTCGCGATAGGCAAGCCGTTCTATGATGGTTGCAGTGAGAGATGGGCCATCCTGGTCCCGCCCTCTGAACATGGAAACATCTCCGAGCAGGCGGCATACCTCGCTCAGAACCAGGCGAGTCTGGCCGGCATCTTCTTGGACGATTTCGCCCTTCAGAACGACACGACCCAGTTGTCGATTCTCGGGGCCATTCCGCAGTCATACTCCGGGCAAGTGTGCCCCGTCTTGTATCCCTTCAACGTGCAACCCGAAGTGACTCTGGGGATGCCCTGCGTGCTTCTGGCGATGAATCCACGCGCTGCGTTCGAGTACTACCTGCTGAGTCAGGGTGGGGATCTCCAGTACCCGATCATTTCGCCAGTGAAGGAAGCGGACTCTGCTTCCGTGGCCACGTGGTTGACCATAATCAAGAACGCGACCCTGTCCATCGACGCGAAGCAGGTGATGCTCCTTGCCTATAACATGTCGTACTCGGGTTGGCCTTACCCCATTCCTCAGAACTACCTGACCGCGATGAGTCAGTACACTGAGCAGAACCACTTGTGGCTCGTGTACTTCAGGTGATTTGTTCCCTTCTCTCGGCAACAGGACAAGCCCCGGGTAATCAAGATGATTGACGAACTGCGCTGGCTAGCCTAATCCTAGCGCGCGCGAACATCTGGTCTGGACGCCTAGTCTTTATTGATCTTCACTCTGCTTGAACTGAGACTGCTGCTCCTCGACCGGTCGGTCTTGGCTGCACCTAGAGGACTCTATAGATAATAGAGCATATATTGATAAGCGATCCAAGGTCACTGAGGGGCGAAAGCGAGCCGGGATGGAACCGACATGGAAGCCGTCGTCGAATGCGGCAACTAGGATCAGCATCATCGCGATCACTACGGTACTCTACGCAGTCGGCAAGTGGATGACGGCCTACATCAACACGCCCTGGGGCGTCGGCGAGCTGCTTGTGGGCGTCTTCTTCCCAGCGCTGATGGCAGTCGTCTCGGAAACCTTGCCTGTAGCGATTGGCGCGGGTCTGGGGACCTTCGTTGGTGACTTTCTCGTAAGCACGAACCCGGCCTTGAGCCTTGTCGCCGGAGTCCCAGCGAACTTCCTGGCGTTCCTCCTCTTCGGATGGTTTGTGAAGAAGTACAGATCCTGGCCTTCCTTCGTGGCTGCGACTGTGGCCTTCGTGACCTTTGGCAACCTGATTGCAGCGATAATGGTCTACCTTTTCGCCTTCCGGCTCATCGGTGTAGTCATTCCGTCGTCCGCGATTCTCGGACTCACTGTCTACTGGAACACTACCTCCATTCCCGCGGTCATAATCGCAGTCCCCTTACTGATCAGGGCAATCCGTCCGCTCTACGGCAGGTCGAGGATTCTCCAGTACTATCCTGACTGGACGTCCACGATTATCGGTCGGCAGACGCTCTTCGCATTGAGTTGCGCCATGGCCTTCGTCGTCTTTGGAGCTGTGATATTCTTCTTGTCCCCAGCTTCCGTGGCGACTAAGCCAGGCATAGGCTACTTCGCTCTGGCTGCCCTCCTGGTCGTGATCTTCGGGCCCGTCGCCAACGTGTTGGCAGGGACCAAGGGCGGGGCGAAACCCACTGTCAGTTGAGTCGGCCTCCGCCTTTGCACCTGCGGCGATAACGAACTTCTTCAGCGTCCGCTACGGGCCGGAGGCAGACGGCGACCTCAGGAAGGCGGGCGCAACAGGAGGCGGCTACATCCTCCCTAAGGGGGTGACCACCATGGCAAGGGTGGCCTATGACGGCGGAGAAGGTCGGATCGAGGTCATAGTGGACGGGGACCCGAAGTATCGCGCCACCACGACGAGGAAGGCCGTAGAGCTCCTGTTCGCTGACCGCGGCTGGCCGAAGGGCACCTTGACACTGGAGCAGTCCATGGGCGTCCCCGTGGGATACGGGTTCGGCGCGAGCGCCGCGGCGGCGATATCGGGGGTATACGCGACTGCGGCAGCGATGGGACTGAGGCTGGCGAAACGCGAGCTCGCCTACTATGCCCACGTCGCCGACATCGTCGAGCAGACAGGCCTCGGAACGGTCTCGGTCACCTACGACGGGACGGGGGCGGGGGTCATAACTCGCGCAGGGGCTCCCGGCGTTTCCAAGTTCCTCAACGTGGAGTATCCCAGCGGGACCAGAATCGTCACTGCCTCGCTCGCCCCGTTCAAGAAGAGTGACGCGATCTCCAGACGGGACACGGTCAGGAGAATCAACGAGCTTGGAGACAAGGCGCGCCGACGCGTTACGGCGTCGCCGAACCTCGAGACCCTGGCGTCCGAGGGAGAGCGCTTCTCGGAAGGACTCGGGCTGATGACCCCCGAGGTGAGGGACCTCGTTAAGCTGGCTAAAGCTTCGGGCGCGTCCCATGCGAGCCAGAACATGATCGGGTATGCCGTCCACGCCCTCACGACTGCGGCAAGGGCCGAGGCAGTCGCTGCGACCCTGAGGGGCTCGTCCCCGAAGCCGCTTGTCGAGGTCTTCGAAATCGGGACGCAGCGAGCTGGGGTCTTGAGACCTAGCGGAACCCCTAACCGACGGTCAGCAGTTCCTTCGTGAACTTGGTCAGAACGACCGGTTTCCTGCCTATTTTCACCGTGTCTTCAATCCTGATGCCGTACATCCCGGGGAAGTAGATCCCCGGTTCGTCCGTCACAACATCGTTCACGAGCAGCCGCGACTTGCTACCCTTTCCAATCGCCGGCATCTCGTGGATGTCGATCCCGACCCCGTGCCCGACGCTGTGGTTCAGGTACTTCTCCACCCCGTGCTTCCTGAGGACCTTGACCGCAGCCATGTGGACGTCCTCGCAGACCGTTCCCTCTCTGATGATGTCGAGGGCGCTCTCCTGCGCCTCGAGGACCGTCGCGTAGTTCCTCTTCATCTCGGCGGTGGCACTCCCGACGGCGAAGGTCCGAGTCTCGTCCGAGTTGTATCCCTGGTACCTGAAGAAGATGTCCGCCACCACAAAGTCTCCCTTCTTGATTCTCCTCGCCGTCAGCTCCGAATGCGGGAGAGCCCCGTTGGGCCCCGACGCGACTATCGTGGGGCTCAGGGCAGAATCAGAGCCAGACGGGGTCAGCTCGTTGGCGGTGGCGACCTTCATCACCTCGGCCGCCACTTCCCACTCCGTCCTCCCGGGCCTCAGCTCCCTCATCAGGGCCTCGAAGACCTTGTCGAGTCCCTTCGACGCCCTCTCTATCCTTGCGACCTCCACCTCGTCTTTGACCCGCCTCGCCTCTAGGAACATGTCGGCACGCTTCCTGAAGCGCCTCGACCCTTCGAAGGTAGAATCGTCGTCAATCAGCACTGGTCCCTTCTCGAGGTGCTTCACGAGAGCTGCGCGGACGAGCTTCCACCCCTTCGCCACTACGACCTCGACCTCATGGCCAAGCTCGGACGCCCTGTCAACCTCGAGGGGGGTCGTTACGACCACCGTTTTGTCAGGACGGACTATTGCTGCCCCTCCCCCCCAGAAATCGGTCAAGTAGAAGAGGTTGGCGCCCGTCATGGCGACGACCTGCTTCCCCTTGGCAAGCGAAAGCAGCCTCTTGCGCCTTTCCCCGTAAATCGTCATCTTCTCGCTTGTGCAAAGAGAGTGCTTATATTGCTTCACAAACGTGTCCTCCAGACGGGGCAATCCGCGCGGTGACGTACATCCGTAGGCTAGAGATGCGAGGGTTCAAGTCCTCAGGCCCCCGGATGGTCGTAGTCAACTTCGAAAGAGGGTTCACTGTCATCACCGGACCCAACGGGAGCGGCAAGTCCAACATCGCCGACGCGATTACCTTCGCGATGGGAGAGAACTCCCCGAGGTCGCTTAGGGCGGCCAACGGCAGACTCTCCGGTCTGATCTATGACCCGAGGAACGAGGACGCTCCCGGCTCCGGGAAGCTGGCGACGTGCAGGGTGACGGTTCAGTTCGACAACGCGGACAGGGCAATCCCCGTGGATTCGGACCTCGTGACGATAACCAGGGACCTCGGGGACAACGGCGACAGCGTCTACTACATCAACGGGCGGAAGACGACCCGCTCGGCGATGACGGAGATCATCGACTTGGCTGGCCTCTCGCCCGGTGGTTTCAACATTGTAGCCCAGGGGGCGGCCACGAGGATGGCCGACCTGACGCCGGAGGAAAAGAGGAAGGTGATCGAGAGCGTCGTCGGGATAACGAAGTTCGATGAGCGCAAGGCAGAGGCCCAGAGGCAGTTGGGACAGGCCGACCAGAGGCTGGAGGTCGCGATGGCCCGGATAGGCGAGATGCGCAGCACGCTCGAGTCGCTCGACTCACAAAGGAACGACCTAGTCAGGTCGAATCTCCTCGAGGGTCAGATCAACTGGCTGACTGCAGTCAGGACGTCGAGGAGGATCCACGAGCTCAAGGAGAAGCTGTCGTCACTCCACGCCCAAGAGCAGGAGCTAACCGGGAGGATCGGGGACCTGAACGCAAGGATGGTCGACTTCGAGAACCGCATCGGCCAGGTCGAGAGCGAGAAGACGCGCTTCATCGTGGAGGTGATCCAGGGAGGTGGGGCAGGCACCGTCGAGCTCCAGTACCAGTTCGCAGAGCTGAAGAACGAGCTGGAGACGCTCGAGGCTGACCTGAAGTCGGCCGAGGACAACGTGTCGGTCCTCGAAGGCGAGACGGTCCCGCAGCTCAGCACGGTCGTCTCGGCCAAGAGGAAGGAGGTCAGCGCGGCCGAGTCCAACGTGAAGCAACTCGCATCAGAGGTGGCAAGGCTGGACGCCCGTCACGCGGAACTCGCAGGGAGGCTCAAGGAGTTCTTCCAGGCGGGCGAGGAGCTCCGGTTGACCATCGAGAAGAAGAACAGGCAGACGGGGCGTGTCCAGGTGAAGCTCGCCGACCTCGGCCAGAGGCTGGGTCAGGTCGACCTCGCGATCAACGCAGCGAACGCCAGCCTCGGTGCGGAGAAGAAGAGATTCGACGAGCTCAAGCTCAGAGTCGACGGCTACTCGGACGTCCTCGGCAAGCTGGAGGCCAACACGAAGAAACTCTTCGAGCTCTACGACACATCGACGAAGGAGCTGAACCAGATCGACGACAACCTCTCGGGCACCGAGAAGACGAGGGAGAAGCTCGTTTCGTCCATCGAGGGGGCGTCGAAAATCCTGGAGAAGGCGGCGGCCGAGATGTCTAGGGAGGAGGCGTTCAGGCACATGTCCGAGAGCCTCGCAGGCGAGCGGAGTGGGCAGCTCAGACTACAGGAGTTCTGCGACAGCGGCGGGTTAACCGGGTACGTGGGACGCCTCGGGCAGCTCGTGAACTACCCGCAGTCGTACTCGAAGGCGGTCAACGCCGTGATCGGCAAGTGGATGGGGGCCTTCATCGTGCAGGACCTCAGGTCGATGACGCAGCTGATCAGGGCCGCAAAGTCGCTTAAGGCGAAGGCCTTCGCCGTGATCCCGCTGAGCGAGGTGGAGGGTTCGAAGGTGGTCGACGTGGGGAGGTCCGCGGGCGTGATGGGCCCGCTCTCGAGCCTCATCAAGTGCGAACCCGAGTTCACGGGCCTGGTCAACTTCCTCGCCGGAGACTCCGTCCTGGTGGACACCGAGGCGTTTGCCTATACCCTTGCGTCAGAAGGCGTTAGAGCAGTCACTGTCAACGGCGAAGTCTTCGAGCCGGGAGGGCGTGCGTTCATGTACGGGTACCAGGAGGTCCTGGTCAACCTGATGGAGGGCCTCGAGAACATCGAAGGGATGAGCGAGGTCGAAGACGCGGTCGGGGCCCTGAAGGGAGCAATCGAAAGGCGGAGGTCGGAGCTCGACTCGCTGGAGTCAGATTCGCGCTCGCTGATGAAGGAGCGCGTCAGGAAGATCGTCTCGGCGACCAGCCTCAAGGCCGAGGCGACGACCATCACCAGGATGGCGAACAGGTACAAGAGCATCTTCAGGAACATGAGTGCAGAGTTTCAGAGGCAGGCGGGCGTCGTCGAAAGGCTGGAGTCGAAGCTGAAGTTCAACACGGACAGGAAAGAGTCCTTCCTGAGGGGCATTGCGTCACTGCAGAACGTGCTGTCGGAGACGCAGGCTCTCGGCCTAGAGACGATGCTGGCCGAGGTTGACGGCACGAGCAGGTCGCTCTCTGGCGACATCGATTCGGTCAGAAACAGGATCTCTGACCTGAACCTCATTCTTTCCAGGGAGAAGGCTAACCTGGAGAACGTCCTCCTGCGCGCCCTCGAGGAGAACGAGCTGGACCTGGCCCAGGCCACAGAGGACCTCCAGTCCAACAAGCAGTTCGCCAGGGAGGCACCGCGGAGGATCAAGGAGGTCTCCGAGCAGAAGCGCGCCCTGGAGGAGAAGATCCAGAAGGTCCTCGAGTCCTCGAGGAGGAGCCAGCCCGTCCTCGATGAGTTCGACAGCAAGGTCAGGCGTCTGAAGGAGGAGAGGGACGCGATTGGGCGCTCGATAGCCGGGAACCAGAAGGACCTGTTTGCGCTGTCTGGCCAGGCGTCGTCCACCCAGGAGAAGGTCGAGGAGGCGCTCGGGAGCCTCAGGATGCTCGGCTACAGCGAGGAGCTGGAGCCCTTCGAGTCGGCCGATTCGCTGCTTGCAGAGCTTGAGGCCGAGTACGAGCAGGTCGTCAGTTCGGTAAACAGGAGCGCCGACAGGCAGTACACCGAAATGTACGTCAACTACAAGAGCCTCTCAGTCCGGCACAACGAGCTCGAGAAGGAGAGGAACTCCATCATCACCTTCATCGAGAGCGTCGAGTCGGAGAAGAGGAAGGTCTTCATGACCGCCTTCGACAAGGTCAGCACGGGCTTCAGCGAGATTTTCGAAAGGCTGGCCGGAGGACGCGCAATGCTGGAACTCGAGAACCCCGATGACATCTTCAGCGGGGGGTTAGTGCTGAAGGCCGATTTCGGGAACGGACTCCGCGAGTCGTCCCAGCACAGCGGAGGCCAGAGGGCGGTCACGGGTGTGTCCATGATCCTGGCGATGCAGGCCGTCCAGTCGCACCCGTTCTACCTCTTCGACGAGATCGACGCCGCGCTCGACGCGGTCAACTCCAGCAGCCTTGCTCGATTCTTCAAGGACAGGTCCTCGGAGGCCCAGATCATAGCGATTACCCTGAGGGACGTCTTCGTGGCCGAGAGCAACATCACCTACGGCATCTATTCGGCTGGCGGAGTCTCCCGGGTCGTCCACTATAAGCCGGCCGAGGTGCCCCAGCGTGGCTGACCCGGCCATGCTTTCAAAGCCGCCGCTGAACGTCCTCATCGACCCATCGCTGGCGAGGCGCAGGAGCCCCTGGGAGATCGACATCTCGCAGCTCCTGGACCTCTTCCTGCGGACGATATCGCAGTCCGGCACCATTGACATGAGGGCGGCAGGGACGGCCGCGCTGTCGTCGGCGACAATCTACAGGCTAAAGGTCGAGACGCTCTTCCTCTTCGAGAGGCTCAGGGCGAAGAGGATGCTTGTGGACGGCTCCGAGCCGCCCCAGATCATAGTCATGCCCTTCAGGTACGAGGTCTACTCCACCAACGTTGACGAGCTCTTCGATGAGCTCTCGAAGATTCTGCAGGGCATCATCGCCGACGAGCAGGGCGGGACAGAGCAGAGCCTGATACCGGTCGCGGAGCTCCCGACGCCCAACCTTGAGGATTATGTCATCTCGCTTCAGGCCGTCCTGTCGGAGTACCGCAAGATTCTGATCGAACGGCTCAGGGCGACAGGCAAGGTGATGCTCTCCGAGCTGGTCAGGGGCCTTGACCCAGTCGGCGCCGCCCGCGTCTTCATCCTCGTCCTCTTCGCAGCCAACAGCGGGGAGGTGGTCGTCGAGCAGGAAGAGTCCGACGAGGACGCGCTGGTGGTCTCGGTGGGGCAGCTTGAGTGAGACGCAGAAAGAGCTCCCAGCCAAGGAAGTCCTCGCGAAGGTGGAGGCCGCCCTCTACGCCGCCGGAAGGCCCCTCAATGCCGGCGAGATTGCGAAGGTGGCCGGGACCGCCTCCGAGAGGAAGGCGGCGGCGATCGCCCGCGAGATCGCCCGGGTGATCAACTCCAGCCTACGGGCCGTCGAAGTCGTGGAGTACCCCGGCCCTAGGTTCGCCATGCAGCTCAAGGCGCAGTACACCCAGGTCGCGCGGAAGTTCGCGACACGCCCGCTCCTCTCGAGGGCCGCCCTGAGGACCCTTTCTTTCATCGCCTACTTCCAGCCATTATCAGCAGGCGAGCTGGTCCTCCGCAGGAGCTCGGCGGCCTATCAGCACCTGAAGGAGCTCGAGGAGGTCGGCTTCGTGGTCAGCGAAAGACAAGGGAGGAGCAGAGTCTACAGGACGACCGGGCGGTTCTCAGAGTACTTCGGACTCAGCGGTGAGGTGGCCCTGATGAAGAGGCAGCTCGACGGCCGGACTCTTTCACTCCGATAACAAGTTCTGTCAGGTCTCCGTACGGTCAAGGAGAAGGCTCGACTTCCACAACTCCGATTCGAGTATCGGAGCCTTCGGCGTCTGTCTGCGTGCGCGCGAGAGGTTGAACGGGACGGTGAGGAAGCGGGTGAAGGTTCAGCGCGGATGGAAAAGCATGGAGACAGCCATCCCCGAGGGGAACCGAGTGTTTTACAACTTCGTGAGGCCGCACATGGCCTTAGACGAACAAACCCCCGCACAAGCGGCGGGGATAGACCTCAAGTTGGACGGAAACAAGTGGATGGCGTTGATTCAGAACGCTTCTCGAGACAAGTCAGAAGATTTAGCTAAGGGAACAATGCAAACTAAACATACATGACCTCCCGAGGTCTAAAGACGGCAGACAGCCCGATTCTCAAGGGGTATCAGTTGTTCCACAACTACATCAGACCTCACGAGGCCTTAGATGGAAAGACCCCTGCCGAGGCGTGCGGAATCAAGGTCGAGGGCGAGAACAAGTGGCTTACGATAATCCAGAACGCGAGTAAGGAGAATCGGGAACGATGAGCAGACGGGAAAACTTCATCTTTGGAATCGGAATGATAGCGGGAGGCGCGGTAGTCCTCGCGACTCTCTCGCTGATGGTCTTAACGGGGTTGCTATGACTTGAGCGAGATATACGCGAAGGCGACAGCCCCAAGTATGAACGACCCCATGATGAACCACGCGGGAGTTATCAGGTTCTGGAACAGTTGTTGCTTCGAGAGGCCATTAGCCATGCCATTGTATATGAGATACTCTCCCCAAAGGAAGGCAGAATCGACAAGGATTCCTACCACGCAGAATAGGAAGAAGAATGCGGAGGTCTTCAACAATTGTCGGCTAATTCCTCGGACGATGCGTCGGGGGTCGTTCCGTAGATGAGGATTGCCGTAGCAAAGCACACTATCGAGATTATCCAGAGAATGTCGGCTGGAACCAACCCTCGGTTCACACTCCCGATGACATTCGTGGCGGCCGCGCCCGCAGTGAACACTTCCCACGCAACAAGGATGAGGAGGGAACCGCCGACCCCAAGGCCAATCGAAAACGCGGAACGCCCACCTACTGCCCTCATGGCCTCACCCTTACAGACACCTTCTGATAACTATGTCCCGAATTGGACAGCGAGAAAAGAGGGGCGTGTCCCGTAGATTGGACAGAGCCCAATGACAAAACGCTTAACATCTGGCAGCGAAGAGCGTGGCTCCAACAAGGCCCAACCGAATGACTCGCTCTCTAGAGAACCTCACTAAGCGGAAGGCGACGGGCGGCAGGTCCCGCCCCTCCAGAGGAAGGAGGGCGTACGAGCGCGACAGCTATGCCATCGAGCCACTCGTCGGAGAGACGGAAAGGAGGTCTTCGAGGCGGAGGGGGGGAAGTGTGTCCGCTGGCGTCGTCTTCTCCGACGTGGCGAACGTCTCAGACTCCAAAGGCAAGGCGACCAAGTCCAAGATACTCCGGGTGAAGAAGAGTCCGGCCAACCGAGACTATGAGCGGAGGGGCGTCATCACTAAGGGCGCGGTCATCGAGACCGAAGCCGGAGAGGCGGTCGTCACTTCGCGCCCGACGGACGACGGGGTCGTCAACGCGGTTCTGACGAAGTCGAAATAAATGAAGGAATACGAGAAGTACGTAATCTGGCTCGACTACTTCAACTCCGAGCTCAAGAGGAGGGAGGGGAGGCGGGTCCCGCTGAATTCGGCTACGCGGGCGCCCACGATTGAGGAGCTTGCGGAGGCCTGTCGGAGGCTCAACGTCCAGCCCGTCGCGCAAGTCGCGCGGTACCCCTCGTCTCCCTCAAGAGAATCGGGTTACGTCTCGGTGATGAAGACGAAGCCGAAGCACGCGCTCATAATGAAGGTCGCGAAGGAGCTACCCATCGTCCGAGGGATCGCCCAGAGGAAGCAGGTTTCCGGTCAGTCGGTTCAGAAAAAGAAATGACCCGCCCGCGAAGGTTTAAAGGCAGGAAGGCCACCAGCCACATTTCTTGTTACAAGTCGGCGTCTTGCTACACCAAGCCAAGAGCGGCCGGCTAATTGTCCGTCTCACGAGAGAGGTGAGGCCCGGCGCCTCCATTCTGGACGACAGGGGGAGAAGGTTGGGCAAGGTGATTGAGCTCATCGGGCCCGTCAGGGCTCCTTACGCATCCGTCGCTGTCACGAGCAGCAGAATCGGGCAGGCCGGCGACGCGGCCTACGCAGAAGGGTGAACGGACTGACACTCTGGAACGTGAGGGGGGATGACACCTTCAGGACGTCGTGCCCCGTCTGCGGGGACAGGCTGATCGGGGACTCCGAAAAGGGGGAGCAGGTCTGTCCTAACTGCGGGTACGTGACCTACGCCCCTGCGGACGCCGGTCCTGAATGGAAGGCGATGGACCTCCAGGAGAAGAACAAGCGGGTCCGCGTCGGATCCCCCACTACGCTCTCGCTCCACGACATGGGCCTCACGACCGAGATCGGTAGAACGGGGCGCGATTCTCACGGCAAGTCCCTCGACCCCACGATGCGGGCCACGGTCGAGAAGATGCGGAAGTGGCAGAGCCGCTCCAGGACGAACAGCAGCGAGGAGAGGGGGCTTTCGATCGTGCTTGCGAAGATCAGCGAACTCTGCCAGACTCTCAACCTGCCGGACAATGTAGCCGAGACCGCGGCCCAGATTTACCGGACCTCGGCGAGGATGAAGGTAGCCAAGAGCAAATCGATTCTCGGGATGACGGCAGCGACCGTCTATCTCGCGTGCCGGAAGTGCGGTGTCTCGAGGACCCTGAAGGAGGTGGCCCGCGCCGCCGGGATGGACAAGGGAAGCGTGGCGAGGTACTTCAGGCTCGTCCTGAAGGAGGTGGAGAAGGAGTATGTCCCTCCGCAGTCGGTTGACAAGTACATCTCTAAGCTGATCAACACGGCAAAGATCAACCCCAAGGTGGAGCTGATGGCCCTGACCCTCTCGCGGCAGACCATCGACTCGAAGATCTCGAGCGGGAAGGCTCCGGCGGGGCTCGCGGCCGCCTACGTCTACCTTTCCTCCGTCCTCGTAGGGGAGCACCTGCCTCAGAGAGAGGTGGCGGAGTTCGCCGAGGTCACCGAAGTGACCGTGAGGAACCGCTGCAGGGAGATACTAGACAACTTCGTGATCAGGCAGGAGTTCGAGCCGTCAAGATGACCAAATCAAAGCCGAAGCTGAAGGCGAAGCGGAAGCAGGCACCAGCGAAGCCCGCGAGCCAGCCCAAGAGAGAGCCGAAGGCCAAGAGGCTGGAGGAGCCCCCTCGCCCGGTCGAAAGGACGGAGGAGGAGCTGGTCGACCTGACTTCGAGGGTCTACAAGCTGGTGGTCGAGAGGGGAAGGGACGGCGTCCTGCAGAGCGAGATCTGGAAGGAACTCGGGCTGACGAGCCGGGACGGCTCCAGGCTCGCGATAAGGTTGGAGAGGCGGGGCCTGATCGGTCGAGTCAAGGTCCTGGAGGATGGGCGCTGGACCTACAAGCTGACCCCGCTGAGGTTCCCGACTGACATGACCTCGATTGAGAAGGCGCCCTGCATAGTCTGCCTGTTCGAGTCGAAGTGCACCTTCGACGGTCAGATCAGCCCGTACGTCTGTCCGCTGATCGGCCCGTGGGTCGTCGGAGAAATGGGGGTCGCGAGGGGTCAGGCAGTGCCGACGGCGATCCCCGCGGGGTAGCGCCCTCCAGCGTGAGGACCAAATGAGGCTCCACGAAGCCAGGCGTGACCTCTACCGGAGGCTCGCCAAGGAACAGGGCTACAGGAGCCGAGCGGCATTCAAGCTGATCCAAGCGACCGAGAAGTATCACTTCATCAGGCAGGGCGACAGGGTCGTCGACTTCGGGGCCGCCCCTGGAGGCTGGATGCAGGTCGCTTCTCAGCTGGTCGGCGACGAGGGCGCCGTGGTCGGGGTCGACCTGCACGAGATCAGGGTCAGGGGGAAGAACCTGAAGGCCATCGAGATGGACGTGCAGGACCCCAAGGTCAAGCAGAAGGTCCTGGACGTCCTGGGGGGGATGGCCGACGTCGCCCTTTCTGACCTGTCTCCGACAGTCTCCGGAGTCTGGGAGCTCGACCAGGGCAGGCAGGTTGACCTCGTCCTGAGAGTCCTCGAACTGTCGGAGTCAATCCTGAAGACAGACGGGTCGGGGTTCTTCAAGCTCTTCGAAGGGGAGCGTTCGCAGGAGGTCCGTGACGAGTTTCGGAAGTGCTTCAGGGTGGTGCACACCATCAAACCACTGGCCAGCAGGAGCGTCAGCTCCGAGCTCTACTACTACTGCGAGGGGTGGAGGCCGGGCCAGCGCATCTCTCCAGTGGAAGAAACCTCTCTGTCCTGAAGGAGCTCCGGCTTCTCTACATCCGGCTCCGGGTCGCCGCTTCGCGGACCGCTTCCGCGACCGCAGGGTACTGGGCGTCGGTCTTGAGTCCAGTCTTCTCGAGGGGCTGCCTGAGGGTCCTGTACCCCTGGCTCCTCAGCAGCTCCGCGACCGTCGAGTCTGAGACGGAGGCGATATGCAGGGCCGAGCAGACGCTCTCTATGCTGAAGCTCCAGGGGGGGAATTCGTTCACGCCCAGGAGGGAGGACAGGACCTTGGCCGCTTCGGGAAGCCCGAGCCTCCCTGAGGCTGCGACCGCGTCGCGTAGCGTCTTCGTCTCGGTCAGGTCTCCAAGCCAGAGCGGCCCAGCGGCTTTCAGTCGGGCCCCGCACTCCTCGCACGAGCCGCCCGGTGCCGACCCTTCAGCGAGACCGCCGCACCGCCTGCACCAGAGCACATAGCCTTCGCTCTCCCGGGTCTCTTCTGCCCTTGAAGGGCCGACTTCGACCCTGACGAAGACTCTGATGTAGTGCCTTGTGCTGTGGACAGCGACCGGCTTGACCCCGAGGTCGAGCGACGCTGCTTCCCTCCTCATGGCGTTGAGCAGGAGCCTGACTCCCGTCTCGTGGTGGAAGTGGTTGTTGACGGGCGTCCCTCCGTACCGCCTTTCTGCCACTCTGACGTGCACCCCGCAGAGGACGGCGGTGTCGGTGGCCGTGAACGACGCTATGCCGCAGTTCTTCGTGGCGCGCAGGGCCGCCTGGATGTAGGGCACGGGTGTCCCGAACGGGTCGACGTCGACATAACCGACCTTCTCGTCCTTCCCGTACCTCGAGTGGAGGTAGGAGTTTGCTTCGCCGGGGATGAACTCGCATCGCGCCCGGACTCCGTTGAGACTCGCGTTCCTCCGAGCCAGCCTGATCGAGTCCCTGTTTATGTTGACCATGGTCACGTAAGGACTCCTCCTCACCTCCGCGGCCACTCTCAGGCCCCGCGCGCCAATCCCGGCCAGGGCGTCGCAGAAGGTAAGCCCCTCGGTCGCCTCCACTATCGCGACCGAGACGGAGCGGTTGATAGACGCCGCAGGGTTGTAGAAGACCGGGACGGTCGGAGGCACGGGAGAGAGGCTCTCTCTGGGGACCAGCAGGACAGTCTTCCCTTCCTTTCTCCGGACGAGGTTCAACTGGTTCACGACCTCTGTTACTGCGCTGTTAAGTGAATCGGATCCGCCTCTCACCCATCGGGCGCGCAGGTTCTTTTACCACCGACTCCGACGGAGGTCATATGACTGGCATCTGGCTCCTGACCGGCCCGCCCGGGGTTGGGAAGTCGACCATAGTGTCGAGGGTCATACTGAGGCTGAAGAGCGCAGGGGTAATCGTGGGAGGCTGCTCCACGACGGAGAAGAAAGCCAAGGGGGCCAGGATCGGGTTCGAAGTGCTCAACCTCACTGACGGGAGTCGAGGGGAGCTCGCCTCCGTTTCGGCCAACCTCGGTCCGAGGGTGGGCCGGTACCGCGTCAACCTCGCAGACCTTTCGGCGGTCGGGGCCGCCGGCCTGTCGAAGGCCGCGGCATCTTCCGAGGTGATTGTGATCGACGAGGTGGGGCCGATGGAGCTGGTCAGCCCCGAGTTCAGAAAGGGGGTCAGGGCCTGCCTCGACTCCGGGAAGCCGATTCTCGCGGTCGTCCATGAAAGGCTGGAGGATGACCTGCTCGCCGAGCTGCGAGAGAAGGCGAGAGAGACGATAATCGTCACGGTCGAGAACCGTGACCAGGCGGCCGACGAGCTGGCCCGTTCGCTCCTCGAAGCCGCGGGCGGCCCGAAAACAAGTTAAGCCTGACGCACGGCCCACCCCGCGAATTGGTCTCTCTGCTAGGGGGAGCGGACGAGGCGGGGAGAGGCTGCATTGTAGGCCCATTAGTTGTCGCTGGGGTTTCTGCGACCCGTTCCGGGGTCAGGGAGCTGAAGGAGCTGGGCGTCAGAGACTCGAAGAAGCTCTCGCCCCGCCAGCGGCAGACTCTCTATCCAGTGATTCTCAAGGTCTGCAGTCGCGCGTACTGGGCGCGCATCGAGCCTGCGGAGATCGACACTGTCGTGACGACGGGCAAGAAGTTCCACAAGCTGAATTACCTCGAGGCTCTCTACTTCGCGAAGGTCATCGACCAGCTGGACGCCGGCCGGGTGACGGTGGACGCGTGTGACAGCGTCCCGAAGAGGTTCCAGGAGAATATCTGCGACAACCTGAAGACCCGCTGCAGCGTGAACGCGCTCCATAAGGCCGACAGAGACTACCCGATAGTCTCGGCCGCCTCGATCATCGCGAAGGTTGAGAGGGACAGGGAAGTGGAGAAGCTGAGGAGGAAGCACGGCGACTTCGGCTCTGGCTACCCATCCGACCCCTACACTAGGGTCTTCTTCATCGAACGGATGCGGAGGGGTGAGCCGCTCCCAGACTACGTGAGGAAGAGCTGGAAGACCTGGGACAGGTTCCGGCAGAGCCTCCTCGCTCCCTTCTAGCTAGCGGGTCGCGATTATCAGGGCGTGGTCCTTCTCGAAGGGGCTCAGTTCGATTATCGACTCGACCTTGAAACGGGCGCCTTCGAGCCTCTTTCTTTCCTCCTGGAAAACCCTCTCAGGGTCCTTCAGGACGTCGATGCTCCTCGCCTTCACCACGAGCAGGAGTCTCCCCCCCGGCTTCAGCATCGCCCTGCAGTTCTCCATCGCGATCTCGGTCTGGTCCGGCTGGGCGATGTCGCAGTAGACCAGGTTGACCTTCGAGATGTTGTACTTCGAGGGGTCCCGAGCGTCAGCGACGAACGGGATCACGTTCTTGCGCTGCCTGGCGACGTTCTC
Source organism: uncultured archaeon (assembly GCA_963796355.1). Classification (GTDB taxonomy): domain Archaea; phylum Thermoproteota; class Nitrososphaeria; order Nitrososphaerales; family Gagatemarchaeaceae; genus UBA183. The sequence continues at coordinate 521,927 of CAWCLD010000002.1, read as the reverse complement.
CACGAACTCCCTGGCTACGCGGGGCGAGAACTCGACACCAATCAGCAGCCCCTTCTCTCCGATGATGTCGGACACATGTGAAGGCGTCGTCCCAGTCGACGTCCCCAGGTACAGGACCCTGTCGCCTTCCTTTATCGTGTCGTCGGGGAGGCCCTTGAGCATCGCTGCCGCAAGCTTGCTCCTGAACGGGTCCCAGGTCCTGTACTCGACCCCGCCCCTGTTGATCAGCTCCTCGTTGTAGACCCTGTATCCCTTCGCGAGGTTAGGCGTCAGCAGGATGGTCCTGCCGTTCCTGTCCTCCCTCCTGACCGGGCTCATCGCCGACTGGACTTCTGGCGTCTGGGGAATCTCTCCCGCCTCTGGGGGCGGTCGCGGGAGCGGTCGCGCCACTCCGGCTGCCTCGTCGGGGGCTCCTTGTACTTCTCTCTGATGTTCTCAAGGCGCTTGTCGAGGCTCGCCTTGATCGAGGCCTCTTCCGTGCCTCGGTAGTAGTTGACCCTGGCCGCTATCGCTATCTTGTTCGCGATCGTCCTCGCTATCTTCCCCCTCTGCCACTTCGGCGCCGCGTGGACGGCCTCGTGCTGGAAGAGGATCCCGTGCTTGGGCGGCCTCGCGCCCGTCCTGAGCGCCCGGAAGAGGGCCTTCTCGGCCCCGAGGATCTGGATGGTGCTAGCCGGCAGCATCGCGAGCCTGTCGAGCCCTCCCGCCTTCGCCATCAGCCTCGCGCCTATCGTAGCGCCTGCCACTTCGCAGACGTTGGGGGCGATCCTCTTCATGGCACCCTCGACGTATTCGCTGAGCTTGTCCCGCTCTCCGCTGAGCTCGACCGAGAGTGACGACAGCGCCTTCACCCTGGCCAGGTCCCCGTCGGTGATCTCACCACCCTTCGACCTGTCCCTCGCCGTCAGGATCGCCTCGACCTTCTTCTCGGTGAACCCCCTCCCCTGAAGCAGCTCAGGTGTGAACCCGTCTCTCTTCCCAACGGCTACGATGATCCTGCAGAGAGCGACGTTGTCCTGGACCATCTGGGTCAGCTCCGGGAAGTGAAGCCCGTACCACTCGGCGGCCCTCGTCGAGGTGATGTTGAGGAACTTGTCCATGTCGTCCAGCGCCTGGATCGCCTGGACAAGGTGGAGGTCTGGCCGGGAACCGGACTTCCTGATCGCCTCTTCGGCAGCCGCGATTGACCTCTCCCTTATCGTCTCAAATGAGGACCTCTCGTCCCCCGCAGGACCTTCCCCCCCTCCGACGGGCCCCTCTTCTCCCGGTCTTGCCGTGGCCAAAGAAACTCGACTCTCCCCGAGTCTCAGGACATTAAAGCATTTTACATCGAGCCGAAGTCCAACACCATCGAAACTGCTAGTTCAAATCCCGCCGACCCGTGCATGACCCAAGAGCCATTGCCCAGCCGTCAGATCACAAGCCAAAGATTAATCTACTGTGAAGCGTAAGCCTTCCCAAGGAGGATTGAAACAGGAAAATGCCGACCCACGGGAGTCAGCAGTTCAGCTCAGCGCTGACTGCCTCCAGTCACTAAGGCCGGAAAGGTCAGATCTCAGACGCCAAAACTGGAAGGGAAGCCAAAGCCTAGCAAGATTCCGAAGGTAAGGAACAAGCGGACGTACGACAAGCGCTTTACCCTCAGGCGCAAGCCAGGCCAGAACTGGATGCGCCGGTGACCGCCCAAGAGCCAGAGAAGATACGGGAAGCGGCCACCTACCTGGCCGAGCAGGTCGGGAACGGGGGGGTCAAGTCGAGGATGGCCCTCGAGAAGCTGAAGAAGCGGGCGGCCAAGCGGTACTCTCTGGACAGGTACGTCTCCAACTCTGAAGTGATCGCCGCCCTGGAACCGGGCGCGAGGGACGCCTTCGAGGAGATGCTCCGGGTCCACCCGAGGAGGAGCGCTTCAGGCATAGTGGTCGTCACTGCCTTCTCCGCGCCGTATTCGTGCCCCCACGGCACCTGTGTCTTCTGTCCGGGCGGGCCCCGGTCAGGGACGCCCCAGAGTTACCTTCCCGACAGCCCGGGAATGAGGACCGCGCTCGGCGTAGCGTTCGACCCTTTCCTCCAGGTCCGCAGGAGCCTCGGCAAGTACGAGGGAAACGGTCACGGGGTCGACAAGGTCGAGACGGTCATCGAAGGCGGCACATTCATCGCTCTTTCCAACGACTATCAGGCTTCATTCGTGAAGGGGGTCTACGACGGCCTCAACGGTTTCGTGGCTGGGACCCTAGAGGAAGCGCAGGCGGCCAACGAGTCCGCCCGGAGCCGGTGCGTGGGCCTCACCCTCGAGTCGAAACCCGACTGGTGCAGGCCGCAGGACGTTGACCTCATGCTGAGCTTCGGGATAACGAGGCTCGAGATAGGGGTCCAGAGCCTCAGAAACGCGATTCTCTCTAGGAGCAACAGGGGACACACAATGGAAGACACGCTGGACGCCTTTAGGGTCGTGAGGGACGCCGGCCTCAAGGTGACGGCTCACATGATGCCCGGCCTCCCGGGCGCGACCCCTGAGGAGGACCTTGAGGACCTCCGGATGCTCTTCGGGCGGGACGACCTCCGCCCCGACATGATGAAGCTCTACCCGACTCTCGTCGTTCCGGGGACGGCCCTCGCGAAGCAGTTCGAGGCCGGGGTCTACAGGCCCTATGACCTCCGGACAGTCGTGGAGCTCCTGAGCGACATGAAGCGGTTCGTGCCAAGGTGGCACAGGATAATGAGGATCCAGCGGGAGATTCCTGCAGGGAAGATATTGGGAGGGGTCAGGAACGGGAACTTGAGGGAGCTGGTCCTGGCCAGGGCCAAGGAGAAGGGATGGGAGTGCTGCTGCATCAGGTGCAGGGAGGTGGCCCTTAGCGAGCCGGCCGCGATGGACGAGGAGGACGCCCTTGCGTACCGGGAGGATAGGTACTCCGCCTCGGGCGGGCTCGAGGTCTTCGGTTCCTTCGAGTATCAAAGGAGCAAGAAGATCGCGGGCTTCGTACGGCTCCGCGTTCCGTCCAAGGGCGCTTACCGTCCGGAGATGGCAGGTTCGACAGTCGTCCGAGAGCTCAGGGTCTACGGGCGCCAGGTCGAGGTGGGAGGCAGGAGCGAGAACGCGTGGCAGCACAGGGGGCTTGGCGCATCCTTGATGAAATCAGCGGAGAGGCTCTCGAGCGAGGAGTTCGACGCGAAGAGGGTTCTGGTGACCAGCGCGGTGGGGACGAGGGACTACTACAGGAAACTGGGCTACGAGAGGTTGGGGCCGTACATGGCGAAGAGACTAGGATGAGAGAAGCAATCCAGCTCGAGGAGGGTTCACTTGGTCGGTCTACAGGACTCCTGCCAAGATGGCCGCATGGCCAAACAATACGTCTTCCATGACGACACTCGCTGTTCCACCGCTAGGATCTTGGTCAATTCCGACGCCTATGCCGCCTTTGATAGTAGCTGCGCCTGTCTGCGGCGTTGAAGCGATAGAATATCGAGATGAGTATCAGAAGACAGGAAGCAATCAGGACTATCCAGTTGCTCAACAGATAGACAGTCCCTGCCCAGACAAAAATAAGGTTCGAATTCATCATGACCCTGAACTCCTCGGCAGTCAGGTACCTGCCCACAGACCAGGATGTGAAGGTCGTCACGTGCCAGTACATGTCCAGAGGAGCGCAATACCAGAGTGCGAGTTCAAAGACGACCATGATGGGTGCGGCAAACAGCGCCACGCCATCTTTCACTGCTGTTCCGATGCCCCGCCACGCTCGGAGCGTCATGAAGCCCAGCAGTGCGACACAAAACGAGAGAAATCCGATTACGCCTTGTTGGTCCCAGACAGCAAAGCGGTTGAACCCTATGGCACTATAGATGGCGGCAACAAAAGGATAGGTGGCGCGGGCGTAACCAGGGCCGTTATAACCGCCCAGGAGATCAGTCATGGCCCAGTAGGCAAAGAGAAGAAGCCCAATGACCAGGGCCAGCATTGCGAGCGCTCTGACAGGTCTTGGCAGTTGGACTTTATGCCTTAGGACGGATCCGAAGTGCCGATTGACTAGAGGGATGACCAGTGCGACGGCTGATAGTAGAAGCAGTGCTTCATCTATCAAGACTTCACTGTAGACCCAAGTGAACCTGAACTGTGTCGGGATGGTATAGAGTGAATTGGCTTTCGGACAGAGCGCGTCGACGGCATTGAGCGCTGCCTGAGTGGGATTTTCTTGATAATTCTGCAGAGCCGCATTGCACTGCGAATTAGCCTCAATCGCGGCCTGCGACGGAGGGGGAGGAGTCCAAACATAAAGCAGGAGGACAACAACCAAAGCAACCAGCATCAGACCAAGGATTCGACCTCGGGTCAACACGTCATTGGCACGCTGACGTTATAAAAACCAATCAACCCACCAGTGTCATTTCTCGGACGGGGACAGCCGAGAGCGTCTCAGGGGGAACACCCTGAGCTGACCCGGATTCACGCCATCCTTCTGTCGATGACGCCGTCCCTGCGCGCTTTCTTCTCTGCCGCGAAGTACACCACGAGGCCGGCGCCGAGGAAGATTGCCCCACCCATAACGCACAGAGAGAGCGAATAGAGGTAATCCCCGGAAACGCCGGGGACAATGGCGACCCTCGCGGCGGCTATGAACTGGGTGAACGGGAGATACGTCGCCCCTACCGAGACGGGATAGGGAAGGATCGACGGCGGGAAGAGAGCCCCAGAGAAGACCATCAGGAGCCCCGCGATGTATCCGGGTAGAGACCATTCGAACTTGCTCGCATAGAGCGAATACGCGCCGAGTAAGTAGCCCAGGCCCAGGGCGGCAGGGATGTCTGCGACCAGCGCGACTCCCAGCATCAGCATGGTCATCGGGGTCACGGTGAGCGGGACGGTGGTGTTCAGGAAGGAGCCCAGCACATAGTAAGCGACCGCCAGGGCGGCGAGAGACGTCGTGACCGAGATCGCGAAGGACGACAAGGCCCTCCCGGCCACATAGAGGGCAGTCGACCGCGCGGTGAGATAGATGTGCTGGAAGACCGAGAGATTCTTGCCCTCAGCTATCGCGACGGTGGGGACCCAGGCATATGCAGCCACGTGGGCGTAAAGGGTCAACCCGACGAGCACGTAGGCCAACTGAGTCGGATTGAACAAGACCCCCGGGCCACTGTTCGAGGAGCCGAACCAGTAGATCATCGAGACGGTCATCGCCGAGGCGAAGGGGGCGACCACCTGCAGTGCGAGGGATACGGGCGGGTACGTCCAGGCGAGGTCGTGCTGGATGCCCATCCAGGCCGAGGCGAAAAGTGACCTGAGGTTGATCATCTAATCCTCACCGCGATTGTGCCGTCCCTCCTCCCCCTGTTCTCCAGGGCTTTCAGCGCGAAGTTGGAGATGACGAGGAAGATGACCGCCATCACGGCCAGGGTCACGAGGCTTGGCCAGATGGACCCGACGTCCATGCCTCGGAAGAGCGACTTTCTCAAGGCGTCCATACCGATGGTGAGGGGGATCAGCGACGCGACCGCCTGTACCGCGAAGGGAAAGGGCGAGGTCCCACCTATCGCCGGGAAGTAAAGACCCGAGACCATCGACACGGGCTCCTGGAGCACGTTGTTCATCGACTCCGCCTCCCGGCCGTAGGTGAGGTAGAGAGAGGAGAGGGTCATCCCCATCGCATAGAGGGATGCGAGCGTGAGGAAGAATGTCAGCATGACGGCCCCCCACGAAGCCGCCACCACCGGATGGAAGAGAGCCCAGCCGACCGCGATGACCATGGCCGCGGACGGGGCGGTCCCGATTATCCCCCCGAACGACATGCCGATCAGGATCGCGGATAGCGAAGCGGGCGAAGTGAGGTAGATCTCAAAGAGGCCCTCCTGCTTGTCCCAGTTGAACTGGCTCGCCATCGACCAGAGGACGTTGCCCCAGAACGCCACCATCACGCCCCCGAGGATGGCAAAGCCGATGTAGCTGGTCGCCCCGATGCTGTAGTAGAGCAGCGAGAGCGCGAGTGACGAGAGGATCGGAAAACCCATGTTCACTACGATCCAGAGCCGCTCTCCGAAGATGCTCCAGAGCCTCACCAGGGCCCTCGCCTTCATGGTCCTGAGCCAGGGCCTAGTCTCCATCCTGCTCCTCCCTCTCCTTGAATCCACGCCCGACCATGGCTACGAAGACCTCCTCCAGCGTCGTCTCCTTCCGCCACGAGGCGATGACCTTGTGGCCCGACTTCACCATGGCCTCCTCGGCCCTCCGTGCCGCCCCGTCGTCTTCGACGACCGCCTGGATGGTCGAGAGCCCCCTCTCCTCGTCCGAGGCCGACGTGAACCCCTTCACTCCCGCCACTTGGGCGAGCACGTCGAAGCTCTTCTCTGGCGGAGAGACCTCCATCACCAGTGCCGGGACGCCCAGCGTCCTCTTCAGCTCCTCTGGGGAGCCTTCGGCGATGATTTTCCCCTTGTCGATTATCGCGACCCTGTCGCAGATCGCCTCGACTTCGGCCATGTTATGTGTGGCGAGCATTATAGTCCTGTCGTGCTGGCGGACCTCGTCCTTCAGGAAGTCCCTGATGCTGCGGGCGGTCATCACATCCAGCCCGATCGTGGGCTCGTCGAGGAAGACGACCCTGGGGTCGTTGATGAATGCCCTCGCTATCGTGGCCCTCTGCCTGTAGCCCGTGGAGAGGGCGTAGAACTTCCTGTCGAGGTACTTCGTCAGCCCCAGCCGCTCGGAGAGGTCGCCTATCCTCTTCTCGGCGATCTGGGGCTGGATGCCGTAGAGCTGCGAGAAGAACCAGAGGTTTCGCTTCGCGCTTATGAAATCGTAGCCGGCCTTGTCCGCTCCGCTAGCCATGTTGATCACGTGCCTGACCTTCTCGGGCTCGTGTTCGACGTCGAACCCCATCACGGAGGCCGAGCCCCCGGTGGGGAGCAGGAGGGTGGACAGGATCCTGATTATGGTCGTCTTCCCAGCGCCGTTCGGCCCCAGAACCCCGAAAATCTCGCCGCGCCCGACGCCGAGGCTGACGCCGTCGAGGGCGACAACCGGCGCCTCCTTCGTCTTGAACTCCCTCCTCAGGTCTGAGACCTCGACCGAGGCCTGCGTTCCTGATTTCACGAATGACTCACGCTGGATGACCGGCGACGGTTCGCCCGTCTTCGGGAGTTAACCCTTTCCGTGCGGAGGGGCAATCGTTTAAGACCGCAGAGCCTCAGGACTGACCACATGCCAGAGCTGGCCGGCTACAGGGGTAGGGCTCTCGAATTCCTCACCAGGGCGAAGGCCAGCATCGGAGACGTTCTCGAAGCGAAGACGGAGTGGGGCACAGTCACGGGGACGCTGGTCCCGCGCTACGAGCACGCCGACGACAGTCACGTCGTCTTGAAGCTGAAATCCGGATACAACATCGGTCTCGCAGTCTCAAAGCTCAGGGGCGCGTCGGTCAAGACGAAGGGGGAGAAGCCAGCCTTCGAAGCTCCGGGGCGCCCGGAGCCCCGGGCCGGTCTCCCGCGGGTTCTGATCCTCGGGACAGGAGGCACGATAGCCAGCAGGGTCGACTACAGGACGGGCGCCGTTCATCCTGCGATCTCTGCTGGCGAACTCCACGCCCTGATCCCCGAGCTGTCGGACATCGCGGAGATCGAGCCCGAAATCCTCTTCAATGTCTTCAGCGAGAACATCGGGCCGACCCGCTGGTCGAAGCTGGCCGCCCGCGTCAAGAGATCGGTCGCCGAAGGCTACAGTGGGGTTGTCGTGACCCATGGGACGGACACGCTGGGGTACACAGCGGCAGCCCTCAGCTTCGCACTGCAGGGCGTGCCCGTCCCGGTCATCCTCGTGGGCGCGCAGCGCTCCTCGGACAGGCCCTCCTCGGACGCCACCCAGAACTTGATCGGAGGGGTCTCCGTGGCTGCGAATGCCGTGTTTTCAGGTGTCTACGTGGCTATGCACCTGGACGAGAGCGACGACGCGATCGCTCTGCACAGGGGCACGAGGGTCAGGAAGAACCACACCAGCAGGCGGGACGCCTTCCTGTCCGTAGGTGTGCCTCTCGCGGCGGTCTGGCGCCCTTCTGGGATCGAGCAGGTCGCGCCCGATCTTCCGAAGAGGGGTGTTGGGGCCCGGTTCAGGCCTGCCACCCACTTCGACGGCAGGGTGGCCCTCCTAAAGTTCTATCCGTCGATGCCTAGTAGCCTGATCTCGGCCGTAGGCAGGATGGGCGCCCGCGGGCTGATAATCGAAGGCACGGGGCTCGGTCACGTGAGTTCGAAGGACGTCGCTGCGGTCAATGCCTTTGTCAAGAGGGGCGGACTCGTCTGCATGACGTCGCAGTGCGGCAACGGGAGGGTCGACCTCAACGTCTACGCCACGGGGAGGGACTTGGTGCGGGCTGGGGTCGTGCCCCTCGAGGATATGCTGGCCGAGACCGCCCTCGTGAAGGCGATGTGGGTGCTCGGCAACTCCACCACTGCCGCAGATGCGAAGGCGAAGATGCTCGAGAACCTGGCGGGTGAGATGACCCCGCGCAGGTTGCCGGGGTGAGCAGCACGCAGATGGACACGAGGGGAGCCGACGTCAAGGTAGGGCTTGAGATCCACCAGCAGCTGGCGTCTGCGCACAAGCTCTTCTGCGAGTGCCCGATAGTGAAATCGGAGGAGTTCCCTTTCTCGTTCGAGAGGAGGCTGAGGCCAGCCCAGAGCGAGACCGGCAAGCTCGACCCCGCCGCCATCTTCGAGTTTACGAAGGGAAGGTCCAACGTCTATCTCTGGAACCCGGAATCATCGTGCCTCGTGGAGGCCGACGAAGAGCCCCCGCACCAGCTGAACGACGAGGCCCTGGACATTGTCCTCCAGATTGCCGGACTCCTTCACTCCAACGTCGTTGACGAGGTGCACGTGATGCGTAAGATCGTGATAGACGGCTCAAACACGACCGGCTTCCAGAGGACCGCGGTCATCGGACTCGGTGGGTACCTCGAGGTGGAGGGGACCAGGGTGGGCGTTCAATCGGTGACGATAGAGGAGGACGCCGCGAGGATCATCGGGGAGGACGAGAGGTCGAGACGGTTCGCCCTGGACAGGCTCGCGGTTCCGCTGGTCGAGTTAGCCCTCGACCCCATCACGGGAAGCCCGGAAGCGGTGGGCAGGGTCGCCCTCCACCTCGGTAGGACGCTCAGGTTGACGGGCCGGGTCGCCAGGGGGTTGGGGACCATCAGGCAGGATCTGAACGTGTCCGTGAAGGGTGGCAGGGTCGTCGAGGTGAAGGGGGTTCAGAGACTCAACCTGCTGCCCAAGGTCGTCGCGTACGAGGCCGCGAGGCAGCTCGGGCTGCTGGAGGTCTCTTACCGGCTGAAGGAAAGGGGCGTCAGGAAGGTCGACTGCGGCGAGTGCGATGCCAGCCGTGTGATGCGGAACACCCGATCGGGGGTCGTCCAGGGCAGACTCAAGGAAGGGGGGATGGTCCTCTGCATCAGCGCCGGCGGATTGCAGGGCCTGATGGGGTGGGAGTCGTCGCCGGGCATCAGGCTCGGGAAAGAGGTCGCGGAGGTGGCAAGGGTCAACGGTCTGGGAGGGATAATCCATTCCGACGAGTTCACGAAGCAAGGGATATCTCCTGAGGAGGAGAAGGCGCTCCGCGGGGAATGCGGGGTCGGAAAGGACGCAGCCCTGGTCCTGCTGGCCGGCCCGGCATCGAAGGTCGAAAGGGCGGCCCCACACGTATTGGAGAGGTTGAAGCAGGCCACGGAGGGCGTTCCGGCAGAGACTCGGTCAGCCACGGAAGAGGGTGAGTCGAGGTTCATGAGGCCCAGACCCGGCGCCCAGAGGATGTACCCGGAGACCGACATCCTTGATGTGGTGATCGGGGCTGACCGCCTGAGCACCCTGATGAAGCTGGTCCCGGAACGCTGGGAGGAGACGGTCAGCAGGTACGAGAGAAGGTACTCGCTGAGCAGAGACCTCGCCGTCAAGCTGCTCGACTCCGATTTCCCTGACTTCTTCGAACGGCTTGCGGGCCAGCTCAAGCTCGAACCCTCGTTGGTGGCTTCCATGCTTGTCGACCTCCCCGTAAGGCTGTCGAGAGAGGGCATCCCCGAGGATGCTCTCGATCAGGACGCCATCACAGAAGTCCTCTTGGCGATAGACTCGGGGACGGTTGCCAAGGAGGCGGCTCCCGACGTCCTTAGGTCGATCGGCAGGGGCGAGTCCAAGAGCGTGAGCGAAGCGGTCGAGAGGCTGGGGCTCAGCTCCATCGACGCCGGCCGGCTCTCCGAGATTATCGAGTCTGTCATCCGAAACAGCAGGGCTTTGATCGAAGCAAAGGGAGAGGGTGCCTTCTCTCCACTGATGGGAGAAGTGATGGCGCAGGCCAGGGGGAAGGCTGACGGCAAGCTGGTGAGTAGGCTGCTCAAGGAGAGGCTCGCATCTATTGCCCGCGGCGAGAAGAGCGAGTAGCGCGCGCGCCACCGGGTGAGTCATTCCTACCGCCCCGAACGCCCGTTCGGAAAGGAAGAACAGCCAATTCTGGCTTGTCCAAGTGCGCCTCGCGCGCGGTCATTGGGCTAGTTCCGCATCTCGGGTCAGCGGGTCGCGTAGACGAGGACGACGAGCATGAGCAGCATCGCAGCGGCAACCAGCTCAGATGCGTACACAGTAGAGGCTGAGGCCGCCGCGGCGCCTGCAATGACCAGGGCGGCGAGGGCAACGTACCGGGACATCTTCCTTGTGTGCGCTCTCGAGACCTCGGAGACCCACGACTTTGTCTCGGCGTTGACTCCCGTGGGGGACTCGACCACCATCGACACATCATACTCAAAGGTCATCCTCTCGCAGACGACTATGACGAAGAGGCCTGAGGCGAGGAAGCTCCAGGTAGCCGGGAACACTCTGGTCAGCGCCACAGCCAGGACGGGGTAGAGCAGGCATCCAGCGAACAGGGTCGGCAGAACCCTCTTCCACACGAGGCCCGCTAGCAGGGATGCCGCGCACACCGCCGCCAGCACGGACATCAGAAAGTCCCACGAGGCCACCGCTGCCGCCGTTGTGGCGAGGAGCAAGACCATTGCATAGGGTCTCGCACTCATCGCCTCTCCTTCCTCCCCACCTCAGTGAACCCGCCGCCGGTGGTCCATACATAGACGTCGGAGACTGCGGCGAGTGTCGCCTTGAAGGAGTTCGCCTCCGCCCGCGCGAACCTCAGGCCGAACTCGACTTCCTCCGGCTTGAGGATCCTCTGCTTCGTCAGGGCCCGCCCCTCTCCTCCCAGCGTGTTGACGAGCACCGAGTTGCAGGCGAAGCCCTTCCTCGAAAGCGAGGAAACCGATTCCAAGAGTTCGATGCTGGGCCACGCAAACACGAAGAACAGGGTGCCCTCGCGCAGCGTGTACTGCCTGCTGAAGAACAGTTCTAGAAAGCGTTCCACGTACTTCATGCTCCAGACGTTCCCCTCCTTGGAATTGACGAGCGCCTCGACCATGGCCCTCAGCTGCTTTGAGCCGAACCCTGGCCTGACCCTGCCTGGGGAGCTCCCCATCACGAGCATGCCGACCCTGTTGCCGGAGCCCACCAGCGAGCACGCCAGCTCGTAGGCCGATGTGACGACCTCGCCTCTCCCGCTCCACTCGACGACCCTCGGCAAGCCTCCCGCGGAGAGGTCGACGATGACGACGCAGTCCAGGCCACGCTCGGCGTGCCACTCATTGACCAGCGTCTTGCCGAGCCTCCCGCTGGCCTTCCAGTTCACGTCCTTCAGTGGGTCGCCCACCACGTAGCTGCGTATGTTCATGAAGTCGAGACGCCCTCCCCTGTACTTGGAGGGAGTGATGCCCGACCAGCCAAAGGCCCTCGCATGTCCGGTATCCACTCTCTTGACCAAGCGCCTCGGGTAGACGCGCACACTGAGGGGCAAGGGGAGAACGAGCAGCCGCTCCGCCAGCCCAAACATTGACTGCACCCGGACAGAACATGACTCGAATCGATACTCTCCGGGTTCATTGAATTGTACTTCGTATCTCAGCGTGGCTCTGCCGCCTTCGTTCATTCCGCAGAGAAGCGAGGTCGACCCTTTGGTGATGTCCGCGTGCACAGGCGGAATGTCGCGGAAGCGTTCTGCCGTCATCGCGGGCAGGGTGTCGTGGAGGAGAACCTTCTCTATTCTGCGGCCGTGATTCTCCAGGATTAGCTCGACCAGGACCGGGACCCCCATCAGTGCCTTCGTTTCTGAGACCTGCCTCGATACGGTCAGGCCGGTCTCCTGCTGCCTCGGCAGGGGAGTCCTGAGGTCGAACGCCATGAAAAGGAGCACGAGAATCGAAGCCATGCCGATCGACGCAATGGGAGTGTCGGACAGAATGACGGACACCCAGAGGCCGATGAGGGTGACGGCAATGGCAAGGGACAGCTTGGCGTTCAGGTTTCGCTTACCTTGGGCACCGGTGTTTCTGCGAGCACCTTCTCCACGACTGCCTCCTGGCGCAGACCCTTCATCTCGTAGTCGGTGTCGAGCACTAGCCTGTGAGCGAGAGCTGACACGGCGAGTTCCTTCACATCGTCAGGGGTGACGAAGTCCCTTCCAGAGCATGCCGCCTTGGCCTTGCAGAGCCTGAACAGGTGAATGGACCCACGGGGGCTCACACCCACCTCGACGCTGGGAATCGAACGAGTCTTTGAGGCGATTCTGACAATGTATCTTCTCAGGTCCTCGTCAACGTACACTTGCTCGAGCTTGAACTGGAGGGCAGTCAAGTCTTTGGGGCCCAACACCCGCTCAACGGCCTGGAGCTCCTCGGTTAGCGACTTTCGCAGTTCGAGGATGGCGACTTCGTCATCATGTCCCGGGTAACCTATCCGCAGCCTGACCGTGAACCTGTCCATCTGCGCCTCGGGGAGGGGGTAAGTTCCTTCATACTCAATCGGGTTCTGGGTCGCGAACACTATGAACGGTTCCGGGAGGGGGAAGGTCTGGTTCTCCGCCGTGACCTGGTGTTCTTGCATCGCCTCCAGCAGCGCCGACTGCGTCTTTGGCGGGGATCTGTTGATTTCGTCTGCTAGGAGTATTTGGGTGAAGACGGGGCCCTTCAGGAAGCGGAAGCCCTTCGACTCGTCGAGGACGAAGGTGCCAGTGACGTCCGCAGGGAGCAGGTCGGCGGTGAACTGGATTCGCCTGAACTCGCAGCCGAGCGCCTTGGCAACCGCCTTCGCCAGCGTAGTCTTCCCGAGGCCTGGAAAGTCCTCGAAGAGGATGTGGCCTCCCACAAGAAGGTCATACGTGACGAGTTCTATGACGCCGCGCTTCCCGACGATCGTCTTGGAGACCGACTCGACAAGCCGGTCGCGGAAACCGACGAATTCCGAGACGTCCATGCGACTGGGGCTGCTTGGAGGTGCTCAGATAAACCGTTTGGGACAGCGGAAGCAAGTCCTTCGCGGAGGGCTCAGGTGGGTTTCCTACCGCACGCTCTCTCGGCCGAGGGATCTGGGGCCTTCCTGGAGATCTCTTCCAGGCTCTCTCCAGAAAGTGTCCGCCACCCTGGCTCGTTGAGGAGCGCTCGTTCAAATGGGATGTTGGACTCCTTAGCGATCACTGCCGTGGACTTCATCCAGGAGACGATGACGTAATGCGTTATCCTGCTCCTGGGCACCTGCTCTCTTTCGTCGGGTTCGGTCCCCGTCGTCTTGGGGCCCCTTCTGAAAGAGAACCAGGCCACTACGCCCACCACCGTCGTGAACACCACCGCGTCGGCCACCCAGTATGGCCCGACCCCAACACCGTAGGCCACCGCCATGGCGACGGCGAGCGCTGCGTACAGGCGGGCCCTACTGACCCTCATCTGCCCTCCTCCTGATCACGCCTGCGAAAGCGCTCATGAATTTCGACGCCTCTCCCGCCTCGGGTTCCGACAGCTCTTCGCCATACCTCGACCGGTTCACGGCGGACGCGAACTTGGCGGCCTCGGACTTCTCCACCTTGAAGAACGACGAGACCCTCCCTACATACTCCTGGGGCGTCTCGGCAGGCTCGTCCCGGAGGCCAACCTTCAGGCATGCTCTCCGCATGAGGAGGTAGTAGCGGAGAAGGGCCGCGTTTCGCAGTCTGTATGACCATGTCTCCTCGAGGTACTTCACCTGTTGTTCCATCTCCTGCAGCGTGCCTTCCAGGTCTAGTACGTGTATGCTAGTCCTGAGCCGAAGGATGAGCAGAGAGGCGCCCCCGAAGCAAACGATTGCAATGACCGCCAGGAACCACGCTGGCAAGGCGAACAGGAAGGACAAGAAGGGCAGGGAGGGCCAGTTGGACGGGGAAGATCCGCTTGTCTTGCTTCCGCTTGTTGTGGAGCTCGTCTGCGTGCCTGTTGTGGAGCTCGTCTGCGTGCCTGTTGTGGAGCTCGTCTGCGTGCCTGTTGTGGAGCTCGTCTGCGTGCCTGTTGTGGAGCTCGTCTGCGTGCCGGTCCCTCCTGTGGCAGGAGCGGGAAACGGCCATAGCGGGAAACCGGCATAGTTGAACCCCGCGACCTTTCCCGATTCAATTGCGCCCGAGACGACTACGAGCAGCACGCACACGCAGGCGAGTAGGACGACCTCGTTAAGCCTGTCCATATCTAGCAGTGGCCAGGTTCCAAGGCTATATTGTTAGCTACGACTGTAACGATGCCAATGCGCGCGCGCGCTAATTGGAGAAAGAGGCGTTGGAAAGGCGGGTTATAATTACGCCTTTCCAAGAAAAAATGTCACAAATCGAAGTACAGATAGAATTCGTACGGGTGCGGCCTTGCCGACACAGCCCTATACGCCTCCATCTCCAGTTCCGTCATGACGTCGACCAGGTCCTTGGGGAAGATCCCGTCCAGGAACGAGGAGTCGCCCTTCAGGCTGTCGACCGCCTCCTTCAGGCTCCCCGGGAGCTCACCCACCTTGAGGCCCCTCCGCTTCTCGGCAGTCAGCTTGTAGATGTCCTCGTCAACCGGGTCGCCGGGGTCCGTCTTCTTCTTCATGCCGTCCAGCCCAGCGGCGGTGATCGCGGCGGAAGCGAGATACGGGTTGCAGGACGGGTCGGGGGTCCTGAACTCGACTCTCTTCCCGGCCTCTGAGCCCTTCTCGTAGACCGGAATCCTGACGTTCGCCGACCTGTTCATCTTGCTCCACGCGATGTAGACCGGCGCCTCGTAGCCCGGGACGAGTCTGTGGTATGAGTTGGTCGTCGGATCGACGATTGCGCACAGGGCTCGGCTGTGCTCCATGATCCCTCCGATATAGTAGCGGGCCGTCTGGCTGATTTCAGCGTAAGGGTCGGAACCGTCGAAGAATGCGTTCTTCCCCTTCTTCCAAAGGGACGAGGATACGTGCATCCCCACTGCGTTGTCACCGAAGATCGGCTTCGGCATCGTGGTGGCGATGAGCCCCATCTTGCTCGCAACGTTCTTGGTCACGAACTTGCATGTCATCGCGCTGTCGGCCGAGGTCACGAGCTCGTCGCGGTACATGTCGATCTCACACTGCCCCGCGGTCGCAACCTCGTGGTGGTGCGCGTTGCAGAGGACCCCGAAGCCGTCGCGGAGGTAATTGACGCAGGTCCCTCTGTAGTCGCTCATCGTGTTGACCGGTTGAGCGGGGTAGTAGCCGTCTTTGAAGCGGATGGGGAAATTGGTCCCCCTCGTCTCGTTCGCGGATTCGCGTGAGGATATCTTGAAGCCTGAGCTGAACGGGTCGTTCGCCTGCCAGGTCGCGCTGTCGAAGACGAAGAACTCCATCTCCAGCCCCCAGAGGGAATCTGTGAACCCAGCTTCTCTGATCTTGGCCTCGGCGGTCCGGGCGACGTGCCTAGGGTCTCTGCTGAACTCTCCCCCTCCATAGCCTGACCTGATGTCGCAGATCAGCCGGGCCGTCTTGACGTTGTCTTCAATCCATGGAATGACCCCGTAGGTGGAAGGGTCAGGCACCAGGAGCATGTCGGATTCCTGGATCTCCACGAATCCTCTCACCGATGAGCCGTCGAGCTTGGCTACCCCCTCGGAGAACATGCTCTCGCGTATCATTTCGGAGGGGATGCTCACGTGCCTCAGCCTGCCGGGCACGTCCGTGAACTGCAGGTCTACGAACTTCACGCTTTGCTTCGCGACCATCTCGAGTACCTCGGTTGGGTTGAAACTCCGTTTCACGAACTTCCCGTCGTCAGTGATCTTGTAGGTCAATCGCAGACGCGTAGTTCCGTTCATAACTGATATAAGCGTCATGCGAATGCAATGAAACCGAGCCGTTCCACGGGAGGGCTCCTCGCGATGCCCTTCGTGGAGGGGGCGATCATCCGCGCCGTCTTGACCGCGGTAAAAGAGAATCCCCGCCTGCCTGCTTAGGCTTAAATGGATGGATTCGATCTCATCACGAGAAGCATTCTTGACCAAGATTAGGGTGAAGCTCGGCCCTGCCGAGGCTGAGGTGGAGGCCGACCCCGAACATCTTCGCGAAGCGATTGAGTTGATACCGGAGCTGGCAGCCAAGCTGCCAGGGGCTGGCGCACAGGGCACAACGAGCGTGAGGGCCATGCCGGCCGAGCGTACAGACGAACCGACGGCACTCAATGGCCCCAGTCAACTCCCCGCGATCATCCTGGAGAAGGGAGACTCCCTCGCCGACGTAATCGGGAAGTTCTTCGCCGATCCGTGGGGGAGGGAGAGGCGGAAGCTCGCAGACGTAAGGGAGGCCCTGCAGTCGTACGGAATGAATTATCCCAAGCAGTCTGTCGCCGTTGCCCTGCTTAGGCTCGCGAAGGCGACCAAGATCAGGCGCTTCAAGGCCGAGGACGGGGAATTCGTTTACACCGCTTCGACCATACCTCTGCCGACCGGCCTCTCACCCAGGCGCGAAGAAAGCCTCGACGAGACGGCTCCTCCCCAGAACCTAATTTAACCAGTCCCGAATCACTAACGCGGCGGAGCCAAGAAGCGCAGTGTCCTCAGAACGAGAACTTTCGATATCGGTGAGTTATGGCGACGCCAGGGTAGAATTCTCCGGGTCGCCTGAAGTTGTGATGCGCTCGCTCCACGAGTTCGTTTCCAAGGTCGTTCCCAACATGGACCTCGCGCGCACGATCACCGTCAACTATTCTTTGAATGACCTTATCCAGATGTTCAAGGATCACGTCAGAATCACCCCAGAAGGGCCCAGAGTCTGGACGCAGGACAGGAAGCTCAGCGACAGAGATGTGATCCTTCTTCAGCTCGTCGCTGTTAGGATTGCCAGCCTGAGCGGCAAGAGCGACTCTGATGCCATGAGCGTAGGTGAGATTGAAGCGGCGACTGGGCTCTATCCGAAAACGATAAGCTCCAGACTTAGCGAGTTGACGAAGTCCGCCTATGTGGAAAGGGTCGATTCCCAGGGAGGAGGCAAGTACAGGATTGCGACTGTCGGCGTCAACAGGCTGGGCGAGCAGCTCTCAAAGAAACTGAAGCCGCAGCAAGAAGGCTCGGTCTAGCCTCGGGGCCGGCGTGCAGAAGGTGGAAGAATGCCACGCAAGACGTGCCGTCATAACCGAGATTTCAGCCTGATGTAGTTGTGGTCGCGCCTAAGAGGGTTTCCAGAGGGACGTAATATGCGGCTCCATAGATTTGCGAGTTATTTGCACCACCCACACAGTACATGTAACCCGATGAGATAACACAGTCCGTCATGACGCTCTGAGGGTAGTTGCCTGCCTTTGTCCACTTCCCTATGCCTCCAGATGATACCGTAGCATAGTAGACGGCGTTTAGGAACGAGCTCGATCCCACTCCTCCTACGCAGTAAATGTAGCCCGACGAGATCGCGCAGGCCTGGCCGCTCGCCACAATCGGATAGGCCATTGTCTGAGTCCATGTCCCTACCCCCGAAGATGAAAGAGAAGCGTAGTAGTCTGTGCCTACGGCGTTGTCGTTGCTGTTGACGCCCCCTACGCAGTAGATGTAGCCGTTAGCCGCGAAACAGCTGGGCAGGTAGATGCCTGCGGGATAGGCTGCCGATTTGCTCCACGAGCCGATGCCTGAAGACGAGATGGAAGCGTAATAGACGGAATTGCTCTGGAAGGAGGATACATTGTAGCCTGTAAGCTCGTCGAATCCTCCCACGCAATAGATGTACCCAGACGATGCCACACAGGACTGACCATCTGCGGGAATCGGGAATGCCGTTGTAGAACTCCACGTGCCGACTACACCGTTGCTGCTGAGAGGAGCATAGTAGCTCGCGTTGACATCATCACCAGCATCGTCGTAGGTCCCTCCGACGCAGTAGACGAAGCCAGTGTTAGCCACGCATGACTGGCCGTATATGGTCTGGGAGTACGGAATGGAGTCGATTGTCCAGCTTGTGATATTACCAGAAGACGAAGAGATGGCAGAGGAAGTGTACACACTGTTATGTGGACCCCCAGTGACATCCTGTCCCCCGATACAGTAGATGTATACCGTGCTGTTGACGCACTGCTGCGCGAACACTCCAAGTGTGTCAGATGCCTGAAGGGGATAAGTTGCGGTTGGCTTCCAAGGTGAGTTGTTTGTGGGAGCGAGCAGAGCCGCGAGTGCGGAAAGAGCGATTATCGCGACTATGATGACAACAAGAACTATAAGCACAATTCTCGAGGTTTTCATTCCTCTTCACATCTCGCTTGATTTAGCCTGAGCCTCTTCCCTCCCATTATAAGGTTGCCCCCCAATCAGTTCTGTTGACCTGGATCAGCTCCCCTCGGCAACGGATCAGATAGATACGAAACATCGGAGTCGAACTCCCGACCTGGGTCACAGATCGACAGGAACTGCCTCAAAACTGGCAAACCTAGAAAGGGAGAAATCCGTGCTTAGGGCGCACCTGACCGTCTTCTGAATCTATTCGATGAAGAACCAAGGACGAGATGATATTATCGATAGGCCGTCCGAAGAAGCCCTATGCTGGACGAGCGGCCCGGGGATTCTCGCCGTCTCGATTCTGCTCCGAAAGGGGATACTTCTGAATGTACCGGTAACTCCTCATGCTCCCCTCCCTGAAGAGCGTGCCCTCCCTCACTAGGTCAGCCAAGGTGTGAGAGACCGCCGTCCGGTCGTAATGATAGCCTCGTCTGCTCATCTCCTCATGCGCTTCGGAAAGTGCCTTCGGAGTCGAGAACCATCCCTCGCGCCACATGGTGAGGATCAAGCCCCTGCAGGTTTCGAACCGGCGTCTGTCCGGTTGCGCCTCCTGCGCCTCCACCAACGCTGGTTCCTTGGATGACATTCCGGCTAAGACGCTCTCGACTGCCTGCTGGACTCTGCCTTCAGGGGAAGTGATCTCGACTTCCCAGGCGCCCCTCTTCAGTTTCACTGTGATCATGTTCGGCTGTGACGACAAGGGGTATCTTGTTGCCCTTGTTGGGCAAGTTGCCCATATATGAACGATTGGTGGTGCTACGAGAGCACGTCGAAGGTCGGGCACTAGTACGCTTGGATGGTCTGCTACGTTGGCAGTTGTTGCGCATGTTGCTATTGCGCAACATTTAATTAGCCACGAATTGCATACCATGTTGCGCAACATGGCCATTGCAACAAGCATCCTTCCCAGCGGCCTCGAACCCGGCCTTCTTGACTCCCTCGCAGAGGAGTTCAAGCGGGGTTTTGCCGAGCTGACGGAAAGCGCCGACAAGGAGCTCTCCGGCAGAAACTTCGTCTTCAGCCGGTATGGGAGGGAGTTGTATCCGTACTTCGAGGAGGCAGACGCGACCCTGGTCCCTGGGTGCATAATTCCCATCAAAGAAGGGCGGCCGGTCGCGTCGGTCGACTCGACGTGCGTGCTCGTCGGAGAAACCTCGGAAGGTGCCCTCTACGCGGCAAGGACCGCGATAGGGATATCGTTCGAAGGGTCCCTCCGGCGCTTCTTCAGGCTCGGCCCCATCCTGGTCTACGCCTCGGGTTCGGGCCTCGTCGGCATAGAGTCGAACCTATCATCACCCGAATTCGCAATGCTCCTGTCAGACCACGCCGTGGCGGAGAGGGTGATCAGGAACTGCGTGGAGCGGCGGGTCATCGACACCCTGATGGCCAGCGACGAGGAGGCAGTGGTGATGGCCGACGGCTCGCTCAAGCATCCTATGGGCCAATTCGCCGGGTCGCTGCCGAAGTCCGGCAACAGCGGCAGCTGTCTGGTAGGGTTCTCGAAGTCGAGCAACCTGATCTTCTCCGAGAGCGCCGTCAGCGCCCTTTCTAGGTCTGAGGTCGCGGCCTACCACAGCATCGACGACGGCCCCGTCAAGACGGTGCTCGCGAAGTTCACGCCCGACGGCTTGGTCTTCCGGCTGGACGTTGCCAAGAGCCCGGAACCAGTGCAGCAGACCCTCGGCAGGATCCTCTGGAACGACGCCTTCGCCTCTGGGTACCCGGACTCGCTCAAGGTTGCGCATCACCTCTCGATCTTCTCGAAAGCAGAGGACCAAGCCCTGAAGGCCTACGTCACGAGGCGCTTCAGGCTGAGGCAGCTCCCCACCTTCTCGCTCAGGAGAATCGCTCTCGGCAGCTTCAAAGGAGGAGCCTAACCTCTGAGGATACTCAGGAAGGAGTCCGACGACATACTGGTGATCGCCTCGCCCCGGGAGCCCGCTCGGGTCGGCGACTATCTCGTGGCCGTCGAGGAGAAGCGGAGCCTCGTCCTCCAGGTCTATGACGAGCGGTACCTCGACATCGAGGGGATCGAGGAGGAGATAGCTCGGGAGGAGGTCCTTTCGGCGTCCGCCCCCGGGGTAACGGCCGACCCGACCGACCTCACGACTATCTCGACCCTGATCAGGGACATGCGGATCCTGCTCTGCAAGGCGAGGGGCACAATCTCGGGCGGCCGGCTGACCCCCAGGGTCGACTGGATGCCCTCCAGGACCAATTCAAGGGTGGCGAGGTTGATGGTCGACGAGCTGTGGGGAACGTTGCCCCCACTGGGGTCGAGGAGGATCAAGATAGGGCACGTCGACTCCGACTCCGAGTTCTCGGTCGCCGCCGAGTCGCTTGACGGGCGGATCACGGTCATCACTGGAAGGAAGGAGTCTGGCAAGTCGCACCTCGCCAAGATGCTGCTGAGGGGCCTTCTCGAGCAGGGCGCCTATTCGGTCGTATTCGACCTGAACGACGAGTACGCCTCGATCGGAGAGCGTGGGGACGGGACCCGGACTTCTGTCTACGGAAAGGTCAGGGCGATGAGGCCTGGTCGAGAGCTCAAGTTCTCTCTGGCGACGGTAGGCCTCCGTTCCATAACTAACCTGCTTTCTCACTCTCTGGACATGCCCGGGACCTCGCTGCGCGAATTCGTGAAGATTTGGGAGCAGCTCGAGGGCCGCAACGAGCTCTCCCTGGCGTCGCTCGAGTCAGCGATCCTTCAGTGGCGGTGCAATGAGTTCGTGCGAGATGCCCTCTTCGCCAGGTACCATACCATAGCCTCCTGCGGCCTCTTCTCGGATTCGCCTCACCAGCAGTTCGACCTGCAGGACTTCTTCGACACGAGTGCTGGAGGGGGTGCACTGATCGTGACCCTGGGTGGCGTCTCTCCCCTGAACAGGAAGATGGTCGTCGAGCTGATGCTCTCAAGGATGGTGGAGCTCCTTGAGCGCAGGAAGATACCGCCCGTCTTCCTCTTCGCCGAGGAGGCCCACCTCTACCTCAGGGACACATACTGGGAGGACCTTATCACCAGGATGCGCCACTTCGGGGTCTTCACGGTCTTCGTCACGAACCAACCCGACGCAATCGATCAGAAGATCTACAGACAGGTTGACAACATCTTCCTCTACAACTTCAGCAGCGACTCGGACCTGAACCTCATCTCGCAGGCCTCCATGGCCGACACGGACACTGTGAAGGCTATTGTCAGGACCCTCCCTCCGAGGATGTGCCTCTTCATAGGTCATGCGGTGAATAACCTTCCCGTTATAGTCAGCGTCAACCCGTTCGACTCTCCGGCCAGCGGGACCACACGCAGGTTCTTCGAAGAAACGATTGCGCTGAACGCGCAGCCCGTTTCAGTCCGACAAGGCTACTAGGATCATTGAGTGGGGACAGTCAAGGGAGAGGTCGACAAAGTAGTGTCTCTCCTGGCACCACCAGCATCTTCCTGTAGAGACTGAGGGCTCTCAGGTACCCGTACTTGCTGGACACTTCCCCGTAGCTCGTCCTCGCGAAGCCCCGAGACAGGAAGAGCCCCTCAGATTCCGCATTCTCCTCTTCTATGCTCGCGTACACCTCGCGCGCACCGCGCCGCGAAAAGTACTCGAGCGAGTACTCCAGAAGTCGAGTTCCGATCTTTCTCCTTCTGTAGTCTCTAGCCACGGCGACGTAGTAGACGTAGCCTATGGAATCGTAGAGGGTCTTCAGCATGACCAGACCAGCCGGTTGCTCGTCGATGACTGCCTCCTCGACCACCTCTATCTTCATCAGCGTCTTCTTGGAATGACTCAGATACCAACCTTCGAAACTTTCGGCGAGCAGATGCTGTAACGACGCCCTCTCCTCGATGGGGACTTCGACAATCTGCACGTTCTCGCCTTGAACTGTCAGAGCCGGAACACCTTCTTCGCGTTCTCCGAGAGAATTCTCTTCCGGTCTCTTGTATCGATTTCGAGCTTCTCTACAAGTGAGATTGCCACAGAAGGATGGGTGACCGGATAATCGCTTCCGAAGATTACCTTGTCGGCTCCCCCTGCGTAGTATATCGCTCGGCTCAACCTCTCTGCTAGCCAGTCGGTGTATTGCTCGATGTACCTGCTCCCGCCGACGACCAGACCGGAGACGTCGGTGTAGACGTTCGGATGCTTGTATATCAGCTCGGCGACATCGTCGATCCAAGGATTGCCGAAGTGACAGGCCACGATCTTCAGTTCGTCACGCTCGTTTGCGAGAGCGTCCAGGGTCAGCGGATGAGCATGCGTCAGGCTGCCCCTGGCATCGGCCGTGTCACCAGTGTGGAACATGACGGGAAGGTCGGCTGATTCGGCGTAGTCATACAGAGGGTTGAATGCTGGATCGCCCGCGCGTGTCTTCCCATATCCAAGCATGATCTTGAAGGCCTTGACGAGGCCGTCGTTGTGTCTGGCGAGCTCCACGGCATTCCGCACCTTCTTGGGAGATGGCTCGACGGTGATTACCGGAAGAAGCCAACCACGGCTCCTCACGCAGAGCTCCAGGACATCTTCATTGGGGAGCGTGACCCCCCTCCCCCCTATCGAGCTGAGGAGCAGCCCAAGGCCCACGCCATTCAGCTTCATCAGTCGGAGGAGCTCCTCCAGGTCGTACCTTAGTCCATTTCGGTTGGCGTAGACGACAAGTCGATCGTCTTTTTGTTCTGAAAGATGAGTGTGCGCGTCTATTATTCCAGGCACTGCTCACGCTGATCACTGAATTAGCATAAAGCTTTGTTTCATGCGACGTAACCTGATCATGGACGAGGAGCGGCTGGACCCTATGGTTCGCTCGCCAGTCCCGTGAATGTCTCCCGCGCCCAGGGAATCAAAAGGGTTAAGGTGCCGCGGAATATCTACCCAAAATCCCCGTTTTAGTCTGCGGATGACCGAGGAGGAGCAGCTCAGAGCACCCATAGACGTCAGGTCAGAGCGAGAGGCGGCGGGCTACCTGGCCAGGATCGGCAAATACGATTCGGTCAACCGCTTCATCAGGAAGTACGGAAACGTTAGGACCAGAAGGGTCTACCTTAGCGGGCTTCTGAAGTACCTCACCTGGCTGCGGGAGGTCCAGTGTGTAGCCGACTGTCGGGTTCGTGTGTGTACGCCGACAACCTAGTTAATCTATAATACTACCTGACCGACGTTGCCGAAAGCCCTACACCGTTCTTCCCCTGACCTTGGTAGCTGGTACTACGACCGTCGACTGGCTGAATGATGCCCCCGTTGCTCGAGCCAGCGGACTGGTCCGCCGGGCCGACTAGTGCCCAAACTGCGACGACCCAAAAGTGGGGGGTGGACATGGGATTCTTTCGGGTTTAGGCATTGTCCAAGGCAGTACCCACTACCGTGGGGTCACCGTGGGACCATCGAGCTGTGCGCTCAAACCAGCCGCAATCGGAGTCTGGGTTCGACTTCCACCTGGCCGGTAATTCCAAAGGGCGGGCGACTACATAGGATGATAAGGCTCGGCAAGACCGTACTAGATTTCACGCTTCATCATCGGAAGACTTGATAGAACCGTCTTAAGCAGATACCAGTTCAATGGATGATAGGTGAAAGCATGAAGAAGACGGTGGGAGTATATTGGGGAAGATTCAATCCGCCTCACAAAGGGCATATCGCTTTAGTAAGAAGACTGGTGAAGAAGGTGGACCTCTTGATAGTCGCTGTAGGCAGTGCAGAATGCAAGAACACTAGACGAAATCCATTCAGCGGAGATGAGAGGGTGAAGATGCTAAGGAGCTATTTGAGGGAACAAGACATCAAAGTGAAGGATGTCATTGCGGTCAAGGATGGTAAGTCTTGGACCTCATCCATCGATAACCTGTTCGAGAAATGTGGCAAATTCGACGTCCTGTTCACGGACCACAAAACGATAACCAAACTGATCAGGAATCGAGTGAAGGTTGTTAGCTTTGAGAGAAACGGTGACATCTCATCCACATTGATACGGGATTCCATAGCCGAAGGAGAGAATTGGGAGAACCTGACAGGAAAGTCGGTTGTTGGCCTAATAAGAAGATTTGACGGAATCGCTCGGATAAAAAGAGCCTACGGAACTGCAGAATAGCCTCAAGCACTAAATCGCCCGGCCAACTTGACCGAGAATCTGTGGGAGAAGGCCCTGACCACAACCCGTCTCGACTGTAGTCGAGCGACCTAAACTGATTCTGTGCCGGTCCTAATCGCGTCTGGTCGACAAGTACAGGAAGACAACCAGAGGAATCGCGACCCAGAGGGCACCAGTGGCGGCAATCGACCACACGGTGACGCCGTAATGTGAAGGGGTGATTAGCGTTCCACCGAACGAAAAGACGACTGAGCTGACGCTGTGTGTCAGGTATGTGTTGAACGAGCGCGATGAACTGGGCGGGGTTTAGGAACTCCGCGCCGATGAAAAGGCGGATGAAGGGGACCGACCCCATGTCAATCTTTGCGAGGTACGCGAACATGACCAGGAGAATCCCCCAGAAGAAGTCGAAGATCATGAAGAGTCCGATTCCCAGGCCGACGAGGGAGCCTGACGATCTCAACAGACGGGACAGGACCATCATTATGCCGATGAATGCAGCCAGCTCGACCATGAAGGCGGCAGTAGAGGGGAGTATCACGTTGCTCGCGACGAAGAGCCCACTGTAGTGGAATGTGATCAGGTTGACGACGCCTATCGCAGCGATCACGGCGATGGCCATCGCCAAGAAGCTGGAAAGGTACCTAGAGAGGGAGAGGCTCCGACGCGAAATGGGCTGGGCAAGAACGGATTCCAGGACCCCGGAGACCCTGTCTTTGCCGTACGAATCGTAAGAGCCTGCGATCGCCACGAGAGGGATGAAGAGCCCGAACAGGTTCTCGAAGAACCCGATTGCGTTAGAGTTCGCCTGGCTCTGTGTTACGGGAGGAGGAGGCGGAGGGTAGAGAGAAGTGACGGGAAAGGTCGCATACGCATCTGTCCCTGTGCCGTTGGGAAGGAATACCTGCACGAAGAACATGGAACCGCCTGCTAGGTGAGGCTCGAGCGGGGGCGCACCGAGGATTTGTCTGAACGAGTTCAGGGTTCCAAGCGGCAGCATCCCACTCCCGCTCAAATTCTTCAATGGGCCGGGGAAGCAATCAATACAAAACCCGCCCTCCGCGCTGGCATTGAAGAAGCTGTAGTATACTTGGTAGCCCGAGGGCTCTTTGCCGAAGTCCGCAACCCAGTTGACTAGGATGTCCTGTCGAGACGAGTTCTGTCCGTCAGTCACTTGCGAAACCGCGCCGTTCCCAGACAACAAGACCGTCTGACCAGGCAGGGCGAGTTGGCTCCCGTTTTGCGTGTAGACCCAAAAGGCCTCCTCGCCGGAAGATACGTACTCAAAGCCGCCTGGTTGCTGGACCGCCAAACCGTAGCTGGCGTTCGCACTTGCGGTTGCAGGTATCGAGGCCTGGCCAGCACCACTGGAGTTCGTCGCAACCAAACCAGAGTGGGTGCCGGTCGGGTCCGTGAAGTTCAGCTGGGCACTGACGCCACTGACCGGCTGGCCGAATTGGTTCCACGCAAAGACAAGGAAGTGGTATCCAGCGCTGTCGTAGTAGGCGAAGACATTGTCGTTCGCGCCAGACTGGGAGCTGCTGGCCGGTGTGTACGATGGTATTATCGCGAAGCCGATGATAACGATCACGGCGATAAGGAGGAGGATGGACTTGCTTGTAATCGTCTTCTTGACATCGTAGATGAAGGGGTTGGTCACTGCCGGAGGTTGCCTCCGGTGCCCGTAACCCCCACCAGCTTCAAGAAGTACTCCTCGAGGCTTGACCTCTGGTACGAGAGCTCTCTCACCGCATAACCCCTACGGACGAGCTCCGTATTGACGGACGCAGGATCCCCTGCGAATCGGGTTATCGCGACAAGGTTTCCCCCTTCGACCCGGGTTTCGCCAAAAGACCGCAAGTAGGAGACAGCCTTCTCGTCAAGGTTCGAAATTCCGACACGCAGCATGCCTTCGGCCGAGCCTCGAGTCCTGAGTTCGTCCGTCGTCAGCGATTCTATTATCTTGCCCTTGTGGATGAAAACGACCCTGTCGGAAAGGTTCTCGATTTCCGCAAGTATGTGTGAAGAAAGCAGCACTGCCCTTCCGCCCTTCCTCAGGTCGGCCGTCAATTCTCTCATGTAGTGAATCCCCTCGGGGTCAAGACCGTTCAATATCTCGTCGAAGACGAGATTCTTGGGATCGGAGAGAAGGGCTAGCGCCAGGGAAAACCGTTTCTTCATTCCCTGCGAGAAAGTGCGAATCCTCTTCCCCTCGAATTCCTCAAGCCGGACGGTGGACAGGAGTTCCTCGCTTCTCCGTCGAGCCTCGCTCCTGGTCATCCCGTGGAACCCTGCGAAGTACAGCATGAGGTCGAGGGCCTTGGCGTTCGGTTCGACAGTGGGGAACTCAGGGACCCACCCAATCGACTTCGATGCGGCGGCCTTTTCTTTCACAATGTCCTTCCCGTCAACTCGGACCGTCCCCTCGGTCGGGAGGCTGACCCCTGCTGCGATGCGAATGGTCGTCGTCTTACCAGCGCCATTGAGGCCCACGAACCCGACGACCTCGCCGTCATTGACATCGAAGTTGAGAGTGTTTATTGCAGGTGCGTCCCCGGTGAAGTACTTCGTCAACTGCCTGAATTCAAGCATCTGCCCCAGATCGCACCGGACTCTAACTTCTAAGCCTATCCGGGTGCGCGCCGCACCTCTTTGTTTTCTTGTTCGAAAAACAAAGGGTACTACGCAAGGAAGACGCACTATAATCTCTCCGACCAGCGTAGGCAGCGTGAGCTGCTCTCTTGTGTGGGATTTCGCATAGATGTATAGCGCGCGCGCCTGTAGTAGGATTTGAGGAACCAGAGAACTCTGCTACCATAGGCAATTTCTTTGATAAGGCAAGGAATGTCGGGGGAAATCGTCTGGTGCCTCTCAAAGAGCATTTTCCCTTGCCTAAAGCAGATTCGAGGCTTAAAATCAATCTCAGCAAGCTCATCCCAAGAGGCTTTGAACCGAAGCCGAATAGACTCTATCAGGCGATCTACATCACGCGCCAGAGAAGAGCGAGACCTGACGAACCCAATACCCTGAGGTTGGGTCAAGACGACTCTGGGTTTGTTTACGCAGAAATTCTGAGACAAACCATCAAGATTCCTAAGGATTGCGTCACACCAGCGGTCTATAGCGGGGCATACATTCGGTCGTTCAACATAGACCAGCATAATTGCGATTACGCCATCACAAGAGACGGTCATTTCTCACATGCCCTCCAAAACCTAAGTGGCGTTGTCATCGACTACAATTATGTCAGAAAGTCCGTGGAGAGATGCGAGTCACATATTCTGGTAGCGAAGAGGCTGAACATCGTCGCTCCAGGCACGACACACCTTGCGTTCTATAGTGACCATAGGCTGGTCAGTCCAAATACGTTCTACTCGATAATATGCGATGAGGAACAGGCCGAGGTCTTGGCAAGTTGGATAAATTCCGTGTTCGGAATCCTACAGTTCTTGCAGGAACGGAAGGAAACGGAGGGAGGGTATTGCGACCTGCTCAAAGAGGACTTCGTGGATTTTGAGGTTCCGAGAATCTCATCGATGCCTGAACAGGTCGAGAATGCCTTTGAAAAACTCGCCAAGATTCATTACCCGTCGCTGTCGTCTCAGTTCAAGGCGGATTCAGGGCGAAAAGACCTGGACAGGGCTTGGATGTCTTGGTTGGGTTGGCCCAATGATGAAATAGAGAAAGACCTCTCTGAGATATACACGGCTATAGATAAAGAGCTAAAGGCAATTTCGACTGCTGGGAAGAGAACGAGAATCGACCGTTCGCAGACTACGATGCTCGACAGTCAATCAAAGGCAGGAGCCGAGAACTTGACAAAACCTTCGCCTTGGTTCTGTTAATTCTTCGGGTCATGCGTGAGGGCGTTAACCGTCGGGTCATGCCACTATCGAATGACAAAACCAAGCTTCTCGGCGCAGGCAATGCAATAGATTCGCGAAGTCCTTCTCTTCTTGATTCCTCTCCTGTTGTAAAGCCGTTCACCCAGCTTTAGGTTCTTCCCGCAATTCCTGCACTTCGGGTAGGAACTACTACGTTCGCTCTTTGCCTTCATGGCCTCGGTCACTTCGAGAACTTGGCCTCCGAAGGGTAGGTTCACGGCGGTCTCAATCCACAAGGTTCTGTTAAATCTTCGGGACACAGCTCAGGATTTTGAGCCCTGTTAAGCGTCGGGACATGGCGACTCGGTTCTGTCTAATTATCGTTTGGTTTAGCGTGTTCCTGGGCTGTCCAAAATCGTTTGGTACAGAAACGTCGATTCGCCAGACTGGCCAACAAACTGAGTAGCCTCCCTCTCTGCTTTTCCCAACAGCAGATGCACGCTGGCGCTGAACTCTTCGACTATTGCTTTCCTGAGAATCTGAGCGCCCCCATGGAAAATCGAATCGAGCGCCTCGTAGACCTGGTCTGGACTCCCAAAATTCGTCCCTGCAATTAGCCTCATCAATGCTCTCGCTTCATTCTCGCCCAGAATGTTCACAAAAGAATCGGTCACCGCTTCTTTGAACAGGGAGTAGAGGTCTTCGACCATGACAGGTGCAAGGGCTTGAAGAGCGAGCAGGTCCTCTTCGATTGTCTGCCTTCTGGGGGAACGGCATTCCCAGGCCTCCTCGTAGAGCGACCTTCCATTCATTGTGTTTCGACTCCTTCAAGTGATGTTATCTCAGCCTCAAGTTAGGCAGTTTCAGTAATCTCGTGAGAATGACCCCCAAATCATGTGGGAAAGTGAACTACTGCACTTGGCTCCCCCTGTCAGGTCTCGGCTGTCGACTCGCGTTCTGAATTATCGTCAGCCACTTGAAATTCCGCTCTGAATTAAGGTCATCCAATCCTTCTGTGCAGATTTGGTTCTATGGAGATGGACCTACGTTACAAGCTGCCTCTTCACCTTCGGTCCTGTCCCTTCTAGTAGCGTTTGCCATTGTTGTATCGAGTGCTCGGGTCATGGGTGACACTTGCCCTAAGAGCCGAGGACACCTCAACGTGTTTTCGAGATGACCGGTTACGTTCCTCTTGCCGTGGTGGTCCTCGTGCCCGCGGGTCTCTATCAATCCACTGGTGAGCCGTCTGACTGATTTCCGACCAGTAGTCAGGAGATGAGCGTTGTTCGAGGGCGCTTGAAGATACGGCCGAAGGACAGAGTCAGATAACAATTTAACATTTATCATTCAATTTAACACATATCCTTCATAGCAGTAAGTCCTTCGACTTCGAATAAAATGCATGCAACGCAAGCTCGGAGTGAGCGGGTTGATTGTGGCTTTGCTTCTTGTTTCTGTCTTTGCCGTCGCTGTAGTCGTCGTCGTCCCGACGGCACACGCTCTAACAGTTGGCCCTGCAATACCAACAGGCACGACTGGTTCTCCAGAAAACTTTGCTCTTGCATTATCCTCTGATGGGAGCACACTTTATGCAGGAGGTGGTTATCCTGGATATGTTTACCCGATAAATACCTCGACCAACATGTACACAGGAACTCCAATAATAACAGGAGTAGTAGCATCATCAAGTCAGTACTTCTACTCTCTTGCCGTAATTGGAACAACCCTCTATGTGGGGGGATCTGCTTCCGATGCCACGGGAGGTATCTACACGTACAATACCCTTACCCAGACATCGGGACCTACAATCTCAATACCAATATGGATCACGTCTCTTGCCGTATCTGGAACAACCCTCTATGCGGCGAGCACTGGCCTTCCAAACATTTACGTGATAAGTGGTTCGACATTGGAAAACACAATAACCTTACCCTCACCAGTAGATGATATCGGTGCTCTTGCCGTATCTGGAAGCATCCTTTATGCCGCCGTTGGCGATTCGTCTGTTGGCGGTGTATACACTGTCTATCCAATAACTATGTCAGGTTATACTGGTACTGTTGGAGCACCAATCTCAGGACCGTCTTGCTCCAGCTCACTAAGTTGTATCAGCACTCTTGCCATATACGGAACTACCCTTTATGTTGGTTCTGGCTTTACGGGAAACGTTTACCCGATAACAGACCTTACCGCTACCCCGATAGTGGGAAGTCCAATAACATCAGGAGCAGCTTGGATTAACGCTCTTGCCATATCACCAGATGGAAGTACCCTTTATGTTGGTGATGGTAATTCGGGTAATATTTACCCGATAACTACCGCAACCAATGCAGTGGGAACTACAATAACAACAGGAGCAACTGGTATCGGCGCTCTTGCCATATCCTCGGATGGAAATACCCTCTATGCGGGAGATAGTAATTCGGGAAACGTTTACCCGATAACCGATGTGGCACCACCACTAGTCCCCCCGACTGCCACATCGGCAGTGAATCTTGGAGCAGCCGGCAATTACGTGATTCTAGCAGAAACAGCAGTCACAACCACCGGAACCACCCACATTACTGGGGATATTGGATTGTCTCCAGCCGCTGCGAGTTCCTTCACGGGATTTGGGCAAGCAATGGATCCATCTGGCGTATTTTCCACATCATCTCTGGTGACAGGACATCTATATGCAGCCGACTATGCGGCTCCCACTCCAGCTAACCTGGGCACGGCCATAACCAACATGGGGACCGCGTACACCACCGCCAACGGAAAGGCAATGACTGTTTCTGAGGGCACCACGACTCTTTGCGGGCAAACCCTCGCCCCAGGCGTCTATACATGGACGAGCGATCTTCCAATAACCTGTGGTATCACCCTCTCGGGCGGCTCAAGTGGTGTCTGGATCTTCCAGGTACCGGGAACTCTCACCGTGAGCAGCGGCGTCATTGTTACTCTGAGCGGTGGCGCAACCTACAACAACGTCATCTGGGTTGTCGGCGGCCAAACGACCCTTGGAACGACGGTTGAATTCCAGGGAATAATACTGGATTACACGAGCATTGCGATGCAGACCGGCGCAACGCTGACCGGTAGAGCGTTGGCACAGGCCGCGGTTACATTAGAGTCCAACACCATTACAGCGCCACCTGTCGGCGGTGTGACTGCCTCTCCCTCGACTGTCGATCAGGGCCAGACATCGTCTCTGACTTCAACCCCGGTCACGACCGGCACCTCCCCCTACACCTACCAGTGGTCTGAGGAGGCTCCGGGCGCTTCGAGCTACTCGACGATCAGCGGCGCCACTTCGTCAAGCTACACCTTTACGACCTCGACATCCACGGCTATAGGCACCTGGCACTTCGAGCTCCAGGTCAAGGACAGCGCCGGGGCAACAGTGAATTCCAACGCTGAAACCGTCATCATCAAATCCGCCTTGGTCGTTACGACAACGGTGACAACGACAAAGCCCACGACAACAATGGTGACACAGACGCAGACGCAGACCACTACCCAGCCCACGACAATCACACAGACGCAGACGCAGACCACTACCCAGCCCACGACAATCACACAGACGCAGACGCAGACCACTACCCAGCCCACAACGACGACGGTGACTAACACCCAGACTGTGACCGGACCCGGAACGACTGCGACTACGACCCATACCGTGACCTCAACAACAACGCAAAGCTCCTCATCAGTGCCGGCATGGGCCTATGCAGCCATGATAGTCCTCTTGATTGCTGGACTTGCAGTAGGTTACATCATCAAGAGAGCATCAGTCGGCAAGTCCTAGGATTACCAGGTAGGACCCCCTCGACAGACGTAGTCGACTACTTTCTCCATGCTCGGCCATGGCACAGTCACAGCTTCGGCAGATATGGCCCTGCCTCTTCCCGTGTGAAAGGTGATTCGGCATCCGTCCGCAACGGTGGACTGACCGCCCCTCTACATCTCTAAGATGCGAGTCATTCGGCGGGAATCGAAGTCGAGGGCGAGAACAAGTGGCTGACAATCATCCAAAATGCGGCAACCAAGCAAAAGTCCGAACAAACTGAGCCAAACGTTTAACAAAGAAGCTTCTGGAATCCTTTCCCGATGAAAGTCAAGTTCAGGGAAGTCAAAACACGTTGTCAGAAGATAGTGGAGAACTACAGAAAGGTGAGGAAAGATGACAGAGAATTCCCCGAATTCTTCATCCACTCGTTGGCTGCTGACGGTAGCAAAGGCGAAATTCACCTCTACCGAAAGAAGCATGGAGGGGAGGCATATGTCTCAAAGAGGAGTATCGATTTCGAAAGCCACGCAGAACTCGCCCTAATCATGGAAAGCCTTGGGCGAGCATGGGAAGCCTCAACCGCTTAGTGTCCAGCAACCGACGCTTAACAGGGACAAAATCCTGAGGCATGAGCCATCAAGTTAACAGAACCGATTTGGGGCAACTCTTTATAGAAGGAAAAGGGTTTTGAGTCCTCGGGCGCCGCCGTTGGGGCGTGAACGTCGAGGAAGTGGTACTGGCGACTCCCGAAGGGAGCCAGCTGATCCTCGGGCAGAGCCATTTCATCAAGACCGTCGAGGACATCTACGAGGCCCTGGCCACGTCGATGCCCGGCATCAGGTTCGGGGTCGCCTTCTGCGAGGCGTCCGGAAAGGCGCTCATAAGGTACGACGGCTCTGACGAAAAGGCCACTTCCACTGCGCGGAAGTTCGCGAGTTTGCTGGGCGCTGGGCACTGCTTCGTGGTGGTGCTGGAGGGGGCCTTCCCCATAAACGTCCTCAACAGGCTCAAGAATGTGGAGGAGGTCGCGGGGATATACTGCGCCACGTCCAACCCGGTCACGGTTATGGTGGCAGACACGGGCAAAGGCAGGGGTATCCTGGGAATCGTTAACGGAGTATCTCCCAAAGGCTCGGAAACAGAGTCAGACAGGAAGGAGCGGCACGAGTTTCTGCGCGAGATAGGGTACAAACGCTAGACGAGCGGCCCGGTGTGGGGAAAAAGGGCGCCCGGCTCTGTTCGGTCATTGGGTGATTTCGCCCCCTGTTCGGGTCTGGGTGATGGCCTCGTTGAAGGTCTCATTTCATCTTTAGTCCGTAGGGACCGACTACCAGCGGTAGATTGAGCCCCTATTGTCAAAATCCAACAAATGAATGACTCTCTGAGGTTCCTGTATGATTATTATTATTCGATTCTTGCCGACTCTGAACTTGCGCATACCCTGTTTCTTGTAGGGTTGTCCGAGAGATGTGCTCTCATTCCACGGGTCGCTACAAAGCTTGTCCTGAATAGCGTTACGGACTTCTTCCTGTTCGTTTGGTGGGAGGTTATCCAGCTTCCGTTCATAAGCACTATGAGGGTTTGTTGTGTATGGCGGGAGACTCACGCAGAGCTGTTCACCAGCTTCTCATACTCTCGATAGGAATCCTCGATTGATTTTCTTTTTTCGGGGTCGAGAGCAATGCCAATGGTGGTGATTAACGAATCTCTCTCTTCAGCGTACCTCAAACAGAGTCTTGCTATTTCCGACATCAGGGGCGTGTATCTCTTGTCCTTAGTCCAAATGCCGTAGGCCAAAACTGACATTGAAAGATAGAGATTCCCACTCACTTTGATGAACTCGTCAAAGTCCAATCCCGCACTTTCAGCAATTGCTGGGAAGTCTGGAGAGAACATCAGTTGACCATACCTCCCAACGAGGAAGGCAGTATTCTCGTATTCCAGTTCCACAGCTTCTCGTAGGCTGTCGGTCACCTTGTCAGGGAAACTTTTGTCACGCATGCGGGAGGACATCATGTCAGACCCCATTACCGCCATGACATCAGTAAGAATCTGGGGTCCCTCGTTCGAGACAATCTTGAGAGTAAGGTCGCCGAGGTATTCGATGAATTTATCGCTTGTCTCTTCGATGTACCTCTGCACATTCTGGGTGTTCTGGGACATCACAGGAATCACGTACTTTGTTTCATACGCTTCAAACTCAGGCCGCATTTTCTCATAAGCCCTGATTATCCGACTTACTGAAGGAGGTACAACAACCGACTCTTGCTCAAGCATCGTAAGACTCTCCATCGCGAGAGGGAGAAGAAACAGCAATTCAGAACGGGTTAGATATCTTAGCCTATGTATTAAAACCATATGTCTTGAACGGCGAATAAAACCATATTCAGGCTCCATTTCGGCAATAACCATCATTTCTGAGCCTCACGGAAAGAGCTCTTCAAGAGTTCCATCCATTTGTTTCTCCCGTTCATGCCGATTCCCGCGACTTGTGCCGGAGTCTGGCCTTCTAACGCTTGGTGAGGCTTCACGAAGTTGTAGTGAATCCGCGCCCCTTCCGCTAACGGAGTGTCCATGCTCTTCCACCCTCTCTGAACCTTCACCCTTTCGCGCAGAGTCCCATTGAGCCTTTCCATTCGGTTGTTGGTGGCGTTGTGCTTCCTGATTCCCGCTTTGGCGATGTGCTCGGGCTTCTTGTCGAAAGCGTCTCTGACCCCAAGCTCGTATGCTTTGTAAGCGTCGGTGAAGACCTTCTCAGGTTCGCTTCCATGCGCGACCTTCACGGCGCGGGTGAAGGCCGCCAACGCGCTCGGCTCGTCCCTCTTCTCCGAGAGGCGCGAGGCCAAGAGGAACCGCGTCTTCCTGTCCATTATGTTCCAGAGGTATGCCATGTTCTTCTGATTGTATTGTGTCTCTTTCTCCCCACCCTTCATCTTCACAAACAATTCGTCAGCATGCCAAGTGTCTGAGAGCGTCGGACTGAGAGAACCGACATACTCTGAAATTCGAGGGATGAACCTCTGAATCCAGTCGTATACCGTGGTCGCGCCCATCGTCAGGTCGAAGTGGTCGTTCAGGGTGCGGGTTATCTTCCTGAGCGAAAGCCCTGAAAAGTAGAGGTCGAGCGTCAGGGCGATTGTCTCTGGGGTGTATTTCGTCTTCTTGATTAGCCCCTCTCGGAACTTGGTCTTACAATCCTTGCACTTGTAGAGTTGCTTCCCGTTGTAGTTGCCGAACTTCACCACACGGATTGAGCCGCACTTGACGCATTGGATTGAATCCTGCGAGAAGACCTTCGGCTTCGGTTTCTCTTGAAGCTCGACCCTTGCGGCAATCCAGAACTTCACCGCGAAGACATGTTTACAGGTTTCAATCTGGTCGGCTCGGTTCTCGAAGTCTGGGCACGAGCAAACCCAGACTTCACCAAGAACCTTCACGGAATAGACCTTCCCTTGTTTAAATTGTGAGGGAACGCTGAACGAACCGTTAGCGTTCTCTGATATGACATTCGACTTGGCAATCTCCAAACCCCGCGTGCGTCGTGCGTCGGAAGGAGAGGGGGAGTTCAAAATCCCCTCACCCTTCGGATGCGTCTTACCTTTCGCCATGCTTCTGGGCTCATGCCATACCTATGGCAAACCAGCTTAATATACTTATAGGGCAAGCTGGCGTTATGGCAACGCTTAAGTAGTATGGCCTGCCGTCTTTGTGGCGATATGTCCGAACAGAAGGAGGAAGAAATGACCAAGACCACTTTCAGGATGCCTAAACAACTCCTGAAAGATGTCCAAATCTATGGGGTCAACAACGACATGACCGACACGCAAATCTTCAACGAGGCGTTGAAGGCGTGGATGAAGAGTCACAAGAAGGGAGAAAAGACTTGAGCAAGGACGAAGGCCTTCCACCATTAGAGTGGCTTGAGAAGCGAATCGAATACACCATTGAGTCGAAGGGGCGAGTTCACGGATACTATGAGGAATACAAACAATCCAACGCAAGCCCATCGGGAATCTACAGTTGGCTTGACTATCTCGTGGGCGAACTTCTTCAAACCTATCGCTTGCTGAAGATGCAACAAGAGGACATCGACCAGACGCGCGAGACGAACAAACTTCGATGGAGGGAACTCATTGGCTTGGACAAGGACTCCACGGGTGAGCAGGTTGACGCCCGACTCAAAGAGATTCGGGACTTCTTCATCGAAATGGACAGAATTGGACAAGGCAAAAAGGGGAAGGGAACGGTTGGTCCCAGCCCGTAGAGACCAGCCGTTTGAGATGGAATATCGGTCAAAACAGAGCACCATTGCGAGTGTCCTTCTCGCAGAGAAGGCTTGCGACCTGTTCCAAGAGTTCACGCACTTCTGCGTGGAGAAAGGGATTCAGAGAAACGCGACTATGGATGGCATGGTCGCGGAGATGCGGTCATTGATAGACAGGCTTGTGTCCATCAACTCACTCCCTCTCTCGGAACTTCTCAGATTCCCACCATTGGAGCTATCACCCAATCGGAACGGCTTCGGAAATCACCCAGATACGGAACAGAACCGGGCGCCTTTCCATTCACTTTCCTGACGGTGGAGGGTGAATACCAATTTCACATACCCCTCCATATTTGACATACAAATATTGTATAACTGCTTAATAGCGAGCGCCGGCATGAGAGGCTCGTGGGTACGAGCATGTACACGAACCAGACGCAGAAACCTGCGCCCGCATGTGGCCTTTGCGGCCGGAGTCTCGGGGTTGGGTTCTACTACACATGCCACGTCTGCGGAGCCACCTACTGTTATGCCCACAGTCCCTCGAAATGCGACCATCGCAAGAGCCGTTCGCTTCCACTGAACGTGACTCTTTCCAGTAAGGCATAAACTCTCATCGTTTCTCTGCTCATGTGTTGAAAGTCTACCTGGCTGTGCCGCTGGTCTCCAACAGGTCGATTGAGAGGGCAAGGCTGATGGCAAGGGCGATCAGGGACTCGGGCAACGTGGTTGCTTCACCCTGGAACTTGGACCCCATGGAAGTCTCCGCTCCCTCAGCGGTGAACGTCTTCGACCGGGACAGGACCGGGTCGGAGAGCGCTGACGTGATGGTAGCCGATGTGACAAGCCCGAGCACGGGTGTGGGAATGGAGGTCATGGCTGCCTACAAGGCGGGCAGAAGGATCATCCTCGTATCGCAAAGGGGCAGACGCATCTCCACGATGCTTGAAGACATGGATAGGAAGGAAAGGCTCGAGTACAACGAAGAGTCAGAGATTTACGAAGGGCTCCTCAGGATGTTACGGTGACCACTGGCCCCGACCAGTCCCCGACTGTCTGTTTCTCAAAACCGATTTAAGATGCTAATCCGTGCCGGGCGTCGTTGAACAGTGAAGTGAGGAGTACGGCCGCGCCTGCCCCGGTGGGGCCATACTCGCAAGCCATCGACGCCGGAGCGGTCTACTGCGCCGGACAGCTCGGTCTCGACCCCTCCACAGGGAACCTAGAGCAAGGGATAGTCGCACAGACGAGGATGGTCCTCCGGAACCTTGAGGCCATACTCTGGGCCTCGGGCCTCACCATGAAGAACGTCGTGAAAACGAACGTCTTCATGGTTGACCTCGCCGAGTTTTCGCAGATGAACGAGGAGTATTCGAGGCATTTCTCAGCACCCTTTCCTGCTAGGTCCACGGTCCAGGTCCAAGCCCTCCCAAAGGGCGCGAGGATCGAAATCGACGCAGTAGCAGTCCGCTGACTTCAGCGGGAAATCGAAGACTCGGTAACGGGCCCAGCCAACATCTTCTCTGTCGCTTCGGCCCTGTCTCTCGCCTACTCCCACATCGCTACATGAGGCAATTTCCCTCCAACCTACCGTCCGAAGCACTTTCGGTGCTTTGCCATGCATGATCTGCGGTTTCAGCCACGACTTACTCACGTTCAGGTGAGGAGACTTTCTCTATGAACTGAAATCGGGGCACAAATCGCCTCATCTGTCCAGGAGCGGGGTTTGAGTCTTAGCTGTTCCGCCAAACTCCCGGCAGTCGGTAGTGACGAAAGTAACCAGAAGCTCTTGAACGTGTTCAAGCCCTGGATGGTCCACAGCTTCTGCTAGTGAGGCGATGAGGCCCGAGCTGTTTTGGCCAGACCGACCTTGAAACGGGCCGTGACGACCGATTCGCCCGCAGTAACCCGCGGTTCGACTAGAAACGAATTCCTCACAAACTCTTGAAGAGCGCTCTTCAGGATGATGCTCAACCTAGGACCGAAGTCGTGGCGGCAGACAATCGTATAGGTGTCCTCTTCCTTCGTCACTCTTGTTCGCAATCTGGTGGGATTCATTCTGGATCTCATGCTCAGGATCTCCAGTATCTTGTCAGGAGAGGAGTCTTGAAGGAAGAACTCCGCCATCTCTCTCCACGAGACGGCCATGACCTCCCGCCCTATTCGAGCGAGCGTCTCGTCATCCAACTCTCCGATTAGCCTCATGAAGATCGGCCCATGAAGCGAAATGAATCCGAACTCCCTCGCCTTCTTGTCCCAGTCAAAATACCGACTGAGGATCGAGTTGGCAAGTGCGTTGACGGTCGTTCCTTCGTCAGCCGCTTCCTTCTGAAGAGAATGTGCCAGCGATTCTGAGAATCTGAGTGTCCTGAGATGGGTCTTGCGCTTGTCTATGCCAGTTGACAATAGAGTAGTCCCTGATAGGAGGAACTGTTCCCGTACCCTACTTACGCGTTGTCCGTCGGGCACTTCTGCCTCTGTTCGATAGCCCAGCTAGGATTCCGACCTGTTTGGATTCGAATCCATTTCAGGTTGAAACTGTTTGTCCACCGGGCTGGGAATATCCTCTCCTTTCCGTGTCAGGATCTGAGAAACGCCTTCACTGATTTCTTCATCAGAAGACCATCAGCTTCGAGACTGGAAGCGACATGCTGGAAGCTAGTCCTGTCATCCATGAGCCAAGAGGAATCTGACTACGCATAGTAGTGAATTGACTTTCTGTAGGGACCGCACCGTCTCTTCCGAGCTTTCTTCCTTCGTTCCTTGTTTGCAAGAAGGCGGTCATCTACACTCGTCATTTCTTCATCTTCGAGAAGGCCACGATGCTGACCATCCCTGCGACCCTGAACGCGAACTCCCTGAAGATGCCGGCCTCCGGCGACTCGGGTTTCGCTATCGTGATGGGGACACCCGCGTCAGACTGCTCTCTGACAGACACGACCAGAGGAATCTCCCCGAGGAAGTTGACGTTCTGCTCCGATGCGATTTTCTTTCCTCCTCCGTTGGAAAAGATGTAAGAACGTTCGCCGCAGTGTGGGCAGACGAAGTAGCTCATATTCTCGACGACTCCGAGGATGGGGACGTCGAGCCGCTTGAACATCGCCAGCGCCTTGGCCGCTATGCTTAGGGCAGCCTCCTGGGGCGTCGTCACTATCACGATTCCGCTCAGCGGGACGGTTTGGGCCAGCGTCAGGGACGCGTCGCCGGTGCCAGGCGGAAGGTCGCAGATGAGATAGTCGAGCTCCCCCAGTCAACCTGTGTCAGCAGCTGCTTCACAGCGCCGGCGACGAGGGGCCCCCTCCAGATGACGGGCGTCACGTCCTTGTAGAAGAAGCCCAGCGAGGCCACCTTGACTCCGTGGGCCACGGGCGGGACTATCAACTCGTCTCTAATCTCTGCGTCCTGGCTCACGCCCATCATGTGCGGTATGTTCGGTCCGTAGACGTCCGCATCCAGTATCCCGACCTTCGCCCCCGAGGCCGCAAGCGCGACTGCCAAGTTCACGGAGATTGTTGACTTCCCAACTCCTCCCTTCCCGCTCGCTACCGCGATGATGTTCTTGACTCCCTTGAGCATCTCCGATTGCGAAGCGTCTCTGTTCGCGAAGACGACCGAGCCGGTCTTCATCTGCACCTCGGTCACGCCTGGGATGCTCTTCACTGCCTCTCTTGCGGAGTCCTCTAGTCGCGTCCTCAACGGGCAGGCCGGCGTCGTGAGGTTGAGCGTGAAGGTGACCCTCCCGCCGTCTATGGAGACGTCCTCGATCATCCGCAGGGACACCAAATCCTTGCCCAGCTCAGGGTCCTTGACCGATGAAAGGGCCTTGATCACGTCTTCCCTGCTCGGCAAACTGGGGGCGCGGACCCCCTCCGCGTATTAAATCCTAGCATTGTGGGGGGAAAAGATTCGTCTAATCAAGTAGGGACGAACACGAAGATGCATCAGGAAAGGTCGGCGGCCAACTTTTAGCCGCCCTTGGGAACGGGGAAGCAGTCGGGCTCTTCGCTACGAAGTACGGGAACCCAGGAACCTCTCTTTGTCAAACAGTCTTGTAGCATATCAGAAGCAGGTCAGCAGCGTCTTAGCGGATTCCTTGGGCGAATCTTATTACGATGAAGTTCACCCCAAGCCGTATATAACACACCGTAGTACAAATGACTAGACAGTAAGCCGGCAGGGAAATGAAAATCTGTGACAGTGGGACTTGAACGTCTATTGCGGATGAGACATGGTAAGGGAATTGTAAAGAGTCTTTCGACGCTCGTGCTCGTGCTCCTTGGGTTGGTCTTGCTTGCCAGCGTTTGTTATCCCGTGAACGCTTCGACTTCGCTTACAGCTCCAGTCATCAGCGCCAGTCCTGCGACAATTTACGGCGGCCAGAGTTCTGCTCTCAGCACCGTCAGCTCCTTCAGTGGAGGCACCTCTCCGTATACGTGCGAGTGGCTCCAGAAAGCACCTGGAGCGAGCTTCTACAGCTCCTTGGGAAGCATCTTCAGCTGCACTGCTGGCTCCAAGCCTTCGACCTCCACCGGTGCTCTCTCGACGAACGGAACGTGGTTCTTCTTGCTTCAGGTTACGGACAGCTCACCTACCCCCCAAACTGGCAATTCAGCACCCGTCAATGTCACAGTCAAGGGAGTGGGTGTTGCAACCCTCACCCTCCTCCCCTCCGCGATAGATAATGGTCAGACTCCCACTGTCATTGCCACAGTCACCTGGACCGGAGGGACCCCGCCGTACTCGGCCACCCCCTACAAAGGCACAAGCAGCACTTGCTCGTCTGACACCACTGTAGTGAGTTCGAAGAGCGGGGTGACCGGGACGTCGACCACATTCACCTTCATGGCTCCCACTGCGAATACCGAATACTGCGTCCGCGTCTCTGATGGGTTAACCACCCCTGAGACCGAAAGCTCAACTGCTGTTCAATTCATGGTCAACCAGGCCCTGACCGCTTCGATTTCCCCTGCTGCCCCCATAATTGGAAACGGCTCTTCCATCACGCTGAGCGTCTTGTCCTCCTATGGGACTCCGCCATACTCCCACCAGTGGTACACCGGATCAACCTGTGGAGTGACAAGCGGTAGTGTAATATCCAGTGCGACATCGTCATCCTACACGACAGGAATCCTGAGGTCCGGAGCCACCTACTCTGTTCTAGTCACCGACAGCAGCACTGGAACGCCGGCGTCGCTTTCAAGCTTCTGCGCCAGCGACACGGTCACTGTCAGCGCCTTCGTTTCTACTCTCGAGGCACCTGTCATCAGCGCAAGTCCTGAAGCCATCGACCCCGGCCAGAGTTCTACTCTCACAACTACTGCTTCATTTGCTGGAGGCGCTTCGCCATACACATGCCAGTGGCTCGAGGAGTCACCAGGTAGTACCAGCTTCACAGCCCTAGGCAGTTCCTTCACTGCAGGTTGCACTGCTGGCTCGAAGCCTTCGGCCTCCACGGGGACTTTAACTACTAATGGGACTTGGAGCTTCGAATTCCGGGTGACGGATGCAGTAGGAGGGGTGGCATCTTCATCCCCGGTCACGGTGATCGTAGGCAGTCTCCTACACACCACTGTCACTATATCCTGCAACCGCGCCTCTGTGGTCGTGGGTTCATCAACCACCTGCAAGGCAACGGTCCAGGGATCGGGCTCTGTGCCGACGGGCACTGTGGCCTGGTCAAGCAACAGCTCGGGTAAGTTCTCTAGCGCATCCTGCAACCTCTCGATGCACAGGACCTACAGTAGATGCTCGGTGAGGTTCATGCCCACCGCCGCTGGTTCAGTCACACTCACGGCAAACTACGGAGGAGACTCCAAGAACTCTCCGTCTGCTGGAACACACATCTTTACTATGTTGAAGAAAGCCGCGAGGACGATTGTCACCTGCACGCCGAAATCCGCTGTCGCCGGCTCGTCAACAGTTATCACTTGCAAGGCCAAGGTGATTGGTTACCTCCCGACGGGAGCAGTGAGCTGGTCCCAGAGCGGCACAGGCTCGGTCTCCCTCGCCTCATTAACATGTACCCTCACCAGCACAAGGAACCCTGCTCAAGCGACGTGTTCCGTGACAATGACAGGGACAACGGCTGGTGAAGTCGTAGTGCAGCCAACTTACAGCGGAGATTCGAACAATAAGGATAGTTCTCGTCAGACAACACTGACCATCGAGAACGCGAGTTAAGAAGTCAAGCTGTTTCTCAACGGTCAAGTTGTGGTGTAGAGAACACAAATCTGTACTGGTAACTGGTTTGGGTACACAATTCAATGGCCTCACGCTGACCCCACGACGGCGGGTAGCGCTTTGGATCGCGCCTAGACTCGAAAGGACCCCCCGTTTACACTGCGCTTTAGTGGCGTCAGAGTTTGAGCAGGAACGCGTGATTCATTCCCAAAGTGCCCTCTGCCCGCTCAGCAGCAGGTACAAATCTGACTGCTAAGCCGAAACCGGTCGCGGCTAGGGTAGCATTTATCGCGGAGTCGAAGCTTGGTCGGGCGGAGCGATTTGGGAAAGGTTGAGGTCTTCCCTCTCAAGGGCCTGCCTGAAGTAGGCAAGGGGTCGGACGTGGCAGAACTCGTGATTGCGGCGCTCGGCCGGTCTGGAATCCGGCTGAAGGACAGAGACATCGTGGTGGTGACGCAGAAGATTGTGTCCAAGGCCGAAGGACATGTGGTCAGGCTGAGTGAGGTGATTCCGGGGAAGCGTGCTGAGATTCTGGCGAAGGCGGAAGGGAAGGACCCCCGGCTCATGGAGCTGGTCCTGAGGGAGTCGGTCAGGATCGTGAGGTCCGGGCACGGTGTCGTGATCACTGAGACAAAGCACGGTTTCGTGTGCGCGAACTCGGGCGTTGACCAATCCAACGTGGGGAAGGGGTACGCCAGCCTGCTTCCAGTGGACTCGGATCTGAGCGCGCGAAGGATCAGGAGGACCCTCGAGGACCGGACAGGAAGGCGCCTGGCCGTGGTCGTGACCGACACCTTCGGTCGGCCCTGGAGGAGGGGTCAGACCGATGCAGCAATAGGGTGTTCGGGGATAGACCCACTGGTTTCTTTCAGGGACAAGGTTGACATGTTCGGCTACGCCCTGAGGGTAACCGAGCCCGCGGTCGTTGACGAGGTCGCTGGCGCGGCCGAGCTCGCG
Organism: uncultured archaeon; assembly: GCA_963796355.1. Classification (GTDB taxonomy): domain Archaea; phylum Thermoproteota; class Nitrososphaeria; order Nitrososphaerales; family Gagatemarchaeaceae; genus UBA183. The sequence continues at coordinate 478,238 of CAWCLD010000002.1, read as the reverse complement.
ATGGGCAAGCTCGACAGGGTCCCTGTGGCCGTGGTCCGCGGCGTAAAGTACGCCGACGGAGAGGGCGGGGTCAGGTCCCTTATCATGCAGAGGGAAAGAGACCTCTTCAGGTGACGAGTTGAGGGTAGTCGCGCTGGCCGGCGGAACTGGCTCAGCAAAGCTGCTGAGGGGGCTGTCCGCGTTGGACGTGGACCTCACCGTTGTGGCCAACGTCGGGGACAACTTCTGGGTGTACGGGCTCTACGTCTGCCCGGACCTTGACATCGCGATGTACACCCTGGCCGGGCTTGCAAACAGGCGGCAGGGCTGGGGCATCAAGGGGGACACCTTCCGGACGCTGGCACAGTTGGGACAGATCGGCGAACCAACCTGGTTCGCGCTCGGAGACATGGACATCGCCACCCAGATAGTGAGGACTAGGATGCTGCGCGAAGGTCTGACCCTGACCTCTGTCACAGAGAGGCTCCGGAAGGCCCTCCGCGTCGCCCAAGCGATCCTGCCTCTGACGGACGACCCGGTCGAGACGCGTATCCTCACTCGCGCCGGTTATGTGCACCTTCAGGAGTTCTGGGTCCGGGACCGGGGCCGACCGGCAGTCCGGGGCGTGGCCTACGGGGGGTCCTGCCGGGCCAGGTTCACCGAGGAGGTCGAGAGGGCCATCAAGACTGCCGACAGGGTCGTCATCTGTCCGGCTAATCCTGTGACCAGCATCGGACCGATGCTCGTGGTTCCAGGATTCTCCAGGATGCTCTCCCTGACCAAGGCCAGGGTGGCGGCGCTCTCTCCGATGGTAGGCAGGGTCCCCTTCAGCGGCCCCGCAGCCAAGCTGATGAAAGCAGTCGGGATGCGCCCGGACTCTGTCGGAGTGGCGCAGATGTACTCTAAGTTCCTTGACTCGCTGGTCATAGACATGAGTGATGGGGGCATCGCGGGCGAAATCGAAGAGCTCGGGATCAAGTGCGTCCCCTCAGACACGCTGATGAGGGACCGTTCCGAGGAGAAGAAGATCGCGAAGGAGATGCTGGAAGCCTGAATCGGACAGCCGTCCTGATCCCCTTCAAGGCCGACCGGAGGAAATCGAGGCTCTCCCGGGTGCTGGACCTCAACCAGAGGCGCCGGCTGGCGCAGCTGATGCTTGCGGACGTGCTCGAAGTCTTCCGCAGCGCCGGCCTGTTGCCAAGATGCTATGTAGTCTCATCTGACTTGGAGGTGCTTGCCCTCGTGCGAAGACTGGGGGCGCGGACAATCGCTGAACCCCGGGATGAAGGCGTCAACGCCGCAGTCGGGACGGGCGTGAGGACACTTGGGCGGGATCGTGATTTCATGGTCGTGCCGTCGGACCTGCCGCTGCTCGCCCCTCGCGAGGTCAAGACGGCGCTCACGCTGAAACGCTGCTTCGACTGCGTCATCTCACCGTCCCGCCCGTTCGACGGCACCAACCTGCTCGTCTTCTCAGGAAGGACTGCACCTGCCCTGAGCTACGACTCGGACAGCTTCTGGAGCCACGTCGGCGGAGCAGCGAGGATGTGCCTTTCGCTCGCCGTGTACTGCGGCGAGGGGGTCCTGTCCGACGTGGACACTCCAGAGGACTTGCGCGCACTGTCCCGCACGAGAAGGAGGGTCCCGTCTGCGGAATACGCCAAGGAGGCGCTCAAGAAACGAGCGTCCTGATTGAGAACTGCAAGCTCTGTGGCAGAAAGACCGGCTCTCTGATGGTCGAGGGCGAGAAGATCGTCGAGCTGTCCGATAGTGCGAGCTTGGATGTCTCCGACGACGTGAAGCGGCTCGATGCGAACGGGGCCGCGCTCTTTCCGGGCTTCACCGACACCCACTGCCACCCCTTCGAGTTCGGTTGGCTGAAGCGAAACGTTGACCTCAGAGGGACCGACAGCATTGTTGGCCTCCGCCTGCGCCTCTCTGCTAGAGTGCGAAGGTCGAAAGTCGGCGAGTGGGTGACGGGGATGGGCTGGGACCAGGAGGCCATCAGCGAGGGCCGGGTGCCGGACAGGTCTGATATCGACGACCTGTCGGGAAAGAATCCCGTTGTCCTGACCAGGGTCTGCGGCCACATCGCCCTTCTCAACACGCTCGCAATCAAGACGCTGGCCCTCGAAGACAGGCAGGGGCCCGAATTCATGAGGGACGACGGGGGGCGCCTCACGGGAATCGTTAGGGAGGGGGCGCTGGAGGAGGTCTACGGCAGGATTCCTCGGAGCGCAGAGGTCTGCGCCGGCGACCTGCTGTCTGCCGAGGCAGAAGCTGCGATGTGCGGAATCACGACCCTCCATTCTGTCGTATCGCCGACAGGTTACCGCGAGGAGCTCGAGGCCCTCGCGGGTCTGCGTTCCGCCGGTGCTCTTTCTCTGCGCTACAGGGTGTACATCCCTGCGGAAGCGATGGGATACGTGAAAGAGAGGGGGTTCCGTTCGAAGCTCGACGACGACACCGTCAGAATCAACGGCGTGAAGGTCTACGCCGACGGCTCTCTTGGGGCGAGGACCGCCGCCCTGCGCCTGCCCTATGCAGACGACCCCAGCAACAGCGGGATCCTGAGGCACACGGACGACGGACTCGGGAGCATAGTCGAGAGGGCTGACGCGACAGGCTATCAGGTGATCATCCATGCCATCGGGGACAGGGCGATCGAGCAGGCGATTCAGGCGCTTTCGCGTGTGACCGGAGCCAGGAACCCGAGGAGACACAGGATTGAGCACGCGAGTCTGCTTCCAAGGGACCTACTGACGAAGATGGCGAAGCATGACATCAGGGCTGCCGTCCAGCCTCTCTTCATCACCTCCGACACATGGGCCGCCAAGAGGCTGGGCGAAGACAGGGTCAGGGACCTGTACCCGTTAAAATCGATGCTAGCCGAGGGAATTGTGGCGTCAGGGGGCTCGGACTCCCCGATCGAGGAAATGAGCCCTCTCTTGGGTGTCTGGGCCGCAATGACCAGGGACGGCTTCACGTCTCGACAGTCTCTCTCCCTCGACGAGGCGTTTGGCCTCTACACCTCGAATGCCAGCTCCAACGGCTCCGACGAGGTGGGGTCCGGACTGTCCGAAGGTGCAAACGCGAACCTCACGCTGCTGGACTCGGACGTTGAGGGGATGCACCCTGCGATGGTCAGGAGAGTGGGGATAGCGACAACCTTCGTGAAGGGGAAGCTCGCCTACTCTTCTATCGGCGTCGACGGCTAGAGTCTCTGGAACTTGCTCGACTTTCCGTCGTATTTCAGCAGCCCGCCGTAGATGGTCCAGTGTATCATGAGGGCCTGGATTAGGGACTCGTTGAGCTCGGGCTGGTAGTGCCATTTGATACCTATCTCAGAGAGAGCTTCCGCCACCTGCCCCGCGGTCACCGGCTTGCCTTTGGAGGCGAGCTCCATGGCTGTGCGGAAAGGTTCGATCGCCGCCAGTCTGTCCTTGAGCATCCTGACCTTGTTCTTCGAGGTCTTCTGGAATCTGAACCCCAGCTCCGTAAGGTGGACGTATCCCTTCTCGCTCCTCACCAGACCAAGCATCTCTGCGGCGTCCAGTATGGGCAGCAAGACTGCAATGTCCTCGCCCAGCTCGTCGGCGAGCCTTGGCACATTCACCTTGGGCCCAAGTCCGCCCGTGACTTCGACTAGACTGATGACCTGACCGGCCCTGACGTTCCCCGGCATTACGAGTGCTATCGGGAGGGGCCTTCCTGGCTCTACCAAGTGGATTTGCGCCTCCCCGCACCCCTGTGCGGCTTAAGGGGATGTCGGATGGTCATGATAAGAGCGAATACACCTTGTCCACCCATGTGAAGAACTCCTCGGACTTCTTGTTCCTCGGTCTCGGCAGCTTGATTCTTAACTCGCCGACCACGTGCGCCGGCCGCTGTGAAAGCACGACTACTTTGTCGGCCAGCTCGATGATCTCCTCCACGTTGTGGCTGACCATGACGACAGTCTTGACCGAAGTCGAGGGGTTGATTAGGAGCTCATAGATTTCCTTCCTGAGCCTCTCGGCGGTGAGATCGTCGAGGGAGCTGAAAGGCTCGTCCATGAGCATGACCTGCGGGTCCGTTGCGAGGGCTCGGGCCACCCCCACTCTCTGCTTCATTCCCCCAGAGAGCTCGCCTGGGTAGACGTTCTCAAACCCCATCAACCCCGTCTCCTCGAGCGCCTTCTCGGCCTTCTTTCTCTTCTGGTCGGCGGTAAGGTCCTTCCGCGAGCTCAGGCCGAAGAGGACATTCTCCAACGAAGTCCGCCACGGAAGTAACACGAAGTTCTGAAAGACCATGGTGATGTCGTTGCGTGGGCCCGTTACCTCAGAGTTCAGGACCTTCACAATCCCCGCAGTGGCCTTGTTCAGGCCTCCCATAATCCTGAGGAGCGTGGACTTGCCGCAGCCTGATGGTCCGGTTATCGCGACCAGCTCGTCCTTCCCTGAGGTAAACGAGACATCGACTAGGACTGGCAGCGGTTCCTTCTCCTTGTGGTAGTCGAGGCTCACGTTCTCGACTGTGATGATCGGGTCCCCAGGGGCAGGTTGCGCGGAACTCCCCGACATTAGGGTCCCCCCGACTTTTTCAGCGGTTATACGTGTATCGAACCTCCCGGCATTGAAAGCTAACAAATTTCAGAGAGAATCGACTGGACTCAGACGGTTTTCGTATTATGTGGGTGGGCATCCTCAACGACATCTATCGACTGTGATCGACAATAGGTTCGAATCCCTCCGGGCCCGTATCCTCTAGGGTCTGTTTCCCCCCGGCCCGTTATGCGCTTCCGTATTCTTTCTCCGCCAGGGGTGACTTGAAGAGATGCAGGGAAGGCCAAGCAAGTACCAGGATACGCTCCGCGATCAGGGGGGCGGGGTTCAAGTGGAGGCCGTACATCCTGCGGAGGTACTTCGACCACAACATGCTCCTCAACGCCACTGCGAGGGGGGTCGTCTCGCGAGACTTCGTGGTCTTCTGGATGGGGCACGCGGGGGACATGGAGCACGTCTACACACTGCACAAGAGCATACCCCAGGAGACAGTGGAGGCCATGCGGGGCCAGTATGCTGACGCCTCCCAAAGGTACCTGGAGACGGGCGGGGGCGGCAGCGTGACTAAGGACACGGTCCTCAGCATCATCCGGACTGAGCTCCTCGTCAGGTCGGGGTACGGGAAGGAGGAGGTCGAGAAGATGGGCGACCTATCTGCGCTCCCCGAGGAGGAGATAGACAGGATGAAAGACGCGAAGTGGGAGGAGAAGCTGGGGGTGAACGGCGGGACCAGGGTGGTCTCCAGGGAGGAGGCCAAGGCCCTCATGGAGAAGGGGTGGGACTTCGTCAACTGGTGGAACGATGCGAGGACAGAGGCGATCATGAGGCCGGCGAGGGCGACGCCGACAGCTCGATAGTTAGCTGTCGGGAGACGAGCTTGGCCAGGAAAAAGTACTCCTGCTGGACCACATAGTCGGGCTGGCTCTCGATGACAGCTCTAGTGGGACTGGACTCGGGGAGGTTCCGTCGGGCCAGGGATTTCAGCTGTCTCAGACACACCTCAACTTCGGGCTGCGAGCTCACGGTTGGTGAGGGGGCCGAGAGATTTAACGCAAAGTCGTGAGTATTATGCCATCGCAAGACTAGGAACAGACTCGGCAGGTCGGTTGTCCAATCTGCTAGTTCCATACCTGGAGGCGTCCTATTGTTCTTCCAGCCCGGTCCTTTCGGTCCACGCTCACCTTGTCATCGCACCCGGGCACAAATTCGCCAACGAGACCGGAGCCATTGGTACGCCTCCGACGCGGCCTAGGCGCTCACCGAATGGGAGAAATAATTGCAGGTTAGACTTTCCGTTAATGTCAGCGGAATGGGTAGCGGTGCCGTGGGATTCGTCTAACCCCTTCAGCGGTGCTGTCTTTGCAACCCTCGGCTCTCAGGATCGCAGTACCCAGGGCGTACTTCGACTTTGCTCATCGAAATACGAGCACTTGGCAGTGATTTGGTGGAGGCTACAAGCCGAAGCAAAGGTGATCACTGATGCGAATACCGTGTTGACTGCCAGAGCTAGGGCTAACCCTGCAGGACCCAGACAGCTTGACCCCGAAGAGAATTTGGCATTTATGACGCAGTTTGCTGCGCTCAATCAGTACTCATTGGACCACGAGGACCTATCTTTGCACTCTCGCATCCTGCTTGACAGGATCGCCCACCTAGCTCACAAGCTCATTGGCGACAGGCAGCTACCGTGGGACAGCTTTGCTGACCAAAGGAAATATCTTTGCAGAAAGGAGAACATACCATACGAGGCTGATGAAGAGTACGCAGGATATGTAAGGGACAAAACAAGGTGGTTCGGCCCGCTGATTAAGGACTACAGGGACGACTTCATAGTTCACAATCAAAATGCTTTCCCATTTGGGATTCTTTCTGGTCCAGCTGGATTCCCCAGACCATTCTTGCGAAGCGAAGCGGAGTCCCATCAACAGCCTTCATCGACAGAGAGCCTCCTAGCGCTGAGAGAGAAGTATGCTTCGCGGATCCCCAACGTAGCCACCGTCGTTCCGAACGTCCATGAACTTGTCGAGGTGTTTGAGAAGAACGCAAACCGAATAGACGAGTCTGACCTAAGAATCTTAACCAATGCGAAGCGCCTTGTTGGCTCGAAACTGCCTGATCCTAACGAGATCAAGACCAATCTGCAGGATTTCGTGCGATTTGTTGACCAGCACTTCTTGAAGGAATCTGGAGGCAGGTTTTCAAGAACGCCCGGGACCATTCGTTGAGTCCACTCTAATCAGAAAAGCTCTCCAGTAGGGAACTTCAGAAACAGGATGGCCTCTCTGTGAATGTCGCTCGTGCGGTCGCCTTTCTAGGCAGGATCTCCGCCCAGAGACCGTCTCAGCGAACTTTCGAATTGAGAAACCGAGCCTTGACCGTATTGGACCGTGCTTGGCCGCGCGCGCGCGCGCGACAAGCAGGGCCGTCATTGTGCGGGATTCTTGAGTTCGAAGTGAGGCAAAGGCTACACCAGTTCTTATGACCCTGACTCTCGCTATAGCCGATGAATGAGCGTCCAAGAAATAGTCTTAATGATTCACAACGGTGAGTACGGAAGAGCGATATCCTTTCTAGAAGGTGAGGTCTCCAACGAAAGCAAATCTCTGGCAGAAAGAGTCGAATGTTGCAGGTGGTTGGCCGAATGCCACGAAAGGCTTGAAGATTGTAAGACGAGCGGCGACTGGTACCTCGAGGCTGTGAGGAAGATTCTTTCACAGCAAGCAGACCAGGGATCGAAGGCCAAGCAGGCCTTGCCGTTCTGCGAGAAGGCGCTGGAGTGCTACAAGCAGGACGGAGACTCTGCCGACGTTCTCGTAGCTGCTAGGCTCCGGCAGTACTTCCTCGGGCTCTCCAAGTAGCCTTGCCGGGCAACAATGATGTATCCGCCGGCCACGGCTTGATAGTGAGTTTGGCTGTCCAGTGACCGCCTGTGGAGCCATGAGAAATCGAACCGCTTCGATGTGAGCAGAGGCAACAGAGGGGCTACCACGACGAGCCCCTCCGCTATCTCAACGTACGACCGATGGACCCAGTAGGAAGTGAACATTGGGGACATCTGGGGGTCGATCTTTCGGTACATCGACTCGCATCTGGGGATAAAGGGGGGGTAGATTCCGTTGCAGACAGGGAAGGTGAGCTGCGCGAGCGACTTGACCAGGGAGAGGTGTGCCAGAACCGCTAGGACCGCAGCCGCACTCGACAGAGAGCGTCGAAACTAGCAGGAGCTTCCTTCTCATCTGTCCCTACATGGAGACACCATGCCCTCCTTATTTGCGTCTCTTTCTTCTTTGGCAAGCTCAAGCACAAGGAGGTCGGACGCTCTCACATCTTCTGGCATGATTGATCTGCGGGTGGTCGGCGCGCTCACGCTATGCCAGAGTCATCTGTTGTATGTGTACCTCTTCGTAACATAATGATAGATCCTCCTCCAGACGGTCAGGTTGAACGCAACGATCAGGACCGTCATCGACACCACCGCCAGGGTCAGCGTGACGTAGTCCTTGTTTGTAGTCGCTATTACGATTACCTTGCCGATCCCCGTTCCTGTCTGGGTCAGGAGGTTCGTCTTGCCTTCAGAATTCGTGACAGTGAAATACTCGGCGATGATCAGCGCGTTCCAGGCGCCCCCGATCGCGGTGATTGAGCCTGTCACGAATCCGGTCAGGGCACCCGGGATGTACACGTTCCACCACGCTGATAGTCTACCGACCTTGAAGACTCGCGGCAAATCCTTGATATCGGCAGGTAGCGTCCTGACGCCTGCCATGACGTTGAAAATGATGTACCAGATTGACGCGAGCATTATGACGATGACTGCCACCCCCTCGCCGGAATGCCCCAGGATAGGGATGAGGACGATCGCAGGCAGGAGGATTGGCGCTGGCATCGACGATATCACTTCGAGGATTGGGGAGACGGTGTCATACAGCCTGAAGTTGAGGGAAATCACGATTCCTAAGGGGAACCCGATCGCGACCATGATCACGTAGACGTACCAGATTCTGACGAACGAGGTTGCCAAGGCGACCAGGACATTGCCCTCGATCGAACCAATCGTCGACACGGCCGGCAGATGTTCGAGGCTGCCGGCACCGGCTCTCATTACACTCTCGAGCACTAAGAGGAGAAAAAGCCCGAGAATGATCAGCAGGGCGTACTTGAGGCCTTTCCTGAACCTCGATATCGCAGAAGTGAATCGGTTGACCCCCCTCCCCTGAGTCAGGAGAAAGAGCTTCGAAATACTGCGCTGGTTCACCCAAGAATAGATCCGCATTATGGGGTCTCGGTGCTGTTCGCGCGGCTCCTCCATCATCTTGTATTTCTCCGACCAGAGCGCGAACTCTCTCAGGAAGACGAACCTCCATACGACTACCGCGAGAATCAGGCCAACAATCAAGAGGGTGTAGTTGGCGTAGTCTCCAACACTGAAGAATTTGGTCGCACCGATGCCTATGCCGTAAAGAACGGGGACCGGTGTCGCTTGTGCGCCCTGGCCCATCGTGATTATCTCGCTCGCCACCAGGAAGAAGAGACCGACCGCCCACGACGTCTGCGTGTTGTATGCTATCCTGCTCAGCGAGGCCGGTATGTACAGCGACTTCGTCCTCTGCCATCCGCTGGCGTTAGACATGTCGAGAAGGTCAGCGTAGTCCTGCGGTATCGCCTTGACAGCTTCGTAGACTCCGAAGGCGATGTTCCAGGACATGCTGGTGAAGATGAGAACGATGACCGCCAGATTTGCGCCAATCGCGTTCGGAATCGCCCCGTAGATTCCTACGATGACGAACGGGAAGAACCCCAGGATTGGAATCGACTGGAATATATCGAGAAGCGGCAGGATAACCCCCTCTGCTCTCTTGTTCCTGGCCGCGAAGATTCCGATGGAGAGGGCGAAGACAATGCTCAGCCCGAGGGCGAGCATCATCCTAATCCATGAAGCGACGATATCGACGGCGATCAGGCCAAACTCGAGGGACGCCGTGAGCTTTCGAAAGGCGCGTCGAGCCGCTGCCGTATTTACGGATTCTCGGGTCAGCCGATGTATGGGGTGCTCGACGAATCGAATCTGCGCACGGTCTCGTATACTCCCTTGTCCCTAAATGCTGCGAACTTCGGCAAGTCTGGGAAGAATCGGTCGAGGGGCATGACGGCCATGTCGCTGGCGGGGTGCCTTCCCCCCAAGAACCCTCTCGATATCTGCTGGCTGAGGTCTCTCACCTGCTTGTCGCTTTCGAATCCGAGCGTGTGCAGGTATTCGTGAAGCAGGATCATGAAGATGTACGAGTTCACCCTGGCTTTCGATTTCGAGAGCTTCTGAACTATCCTGAGGAGGTTCCGGTTCATCACGATGGTGTTGGACCCCATCTGGTGATACGCTCCGACAACATTTGGGATGTCTCCAAGCACTAGCGTGAGACCGGCCCTGTGCATCCCGAGGCTCTCCTCGGTCGCCGCTTTTACCATCTCAAAGATCACGTCGAAATCTTCGGCGCAGGCGAGAGCCCTCCTGTTGGCGGACTGATTCACTCTCCACAAACTGCGGCCGGTGGTAGATAAATCCCTCTGAGAAGCGAAGGTGAAGACGGTTCGCCGCTCAGAATATCTTCTGAAGCCTGGCGCTCAGAACGCCGTTGATGTAGACGCTTGCCAGGCTCGACCCGTTGACGGGAGCATGAAGCGACCTGCGCATCGTAAAGTCAGGGGCGGTCACGATTATCTCATCTCCGAGAACCGCGACTTTCAGCTGACCGCTTCTGTACCCCGGGGCATGCATTATGAAGGTGACGTGGGTTGACGATTCAATCAGCTCGCCGTCGTCTGTTCGTTTCTCTGCGGCTCCTTGTTCACCAGCTGCATGGACGAAACGCCCTTCCAGTAGCGTCACTGCGTCGTCAACAAGGTCGTCTAAGGCCCTCTGAAAACCGTCCCGACTATCGAGACCACTCGTCATCCAGATCCTCTTCTATGTTGTCAAGTTCGAACCCCAAGTCTTCCCATCGGAATTTCCTAGGCATCAAATGATGCAGCTCAGCGAGCGAAGCCATGTTAGAACCTACGTGCTAACATTCCTTGATATCGGCTATGGATTGTCAAACTTGACCCGTGCTTTGCGTTTCGTTCACTAAACTAAGGTTAAATCATCGTTAGAACTGGAGTTCGACCGTGCCTGTCATATTCCGGGTCACTCTTGGCAAGACCGGGAACAGCCTCAGAATAACGATTCCGAACCCTGTTGTCGAAGGCTTCGGGTGGAAGAAGAGGGACCAGATACTCCTGATCGTGACAGAAAGCGAGATAACCCTGAGAAAGCTTGAGAGCGGTAAGAAGGAACGGCCGCGGAAGGGCTCAGCCACCTAGGGGCAAGAGGTCGAAGCAATCCCTTGGGGCCGAGTAGAAACACGGAAAAGGAGGCAATTGCATACATCGAGTCATGCTATCGAAAAGTTTCAGCGTCGCACTGATGGTCACCGACGCGAAGAAGTCTGCAAAGTGGTACGCGGAGAAACTCGGGTTCGCAACCGAGGGTTCCGGGCACTGGGTTACGGTCTGGCCTAAGGGGTCGAACGCGAAGTTCCACCTCTGCGAGGGCAAGCTGGAGCTTGGAAACACGGGAATAAGCCTCTACTGCAAGAGCGTGGAGAAGACAGCCGGGGCACTCGAGAAGAAGGGAGTCAAGTTCACGACACCCGTCACGAAGAAGGAATGGGGCACGTTCGCCATGATTGCCGACCCAGATGGAAACGCGATATGGTTGAGCGAAGGAGGCCCGTAGGCTAGAGGTCTCGCCGGCGGGCGGCGCGTCGGCGGAGCTACCCTCTTCCATTCTCTCTTCTTTGGCGTTGAGTGTTCCGGAATCCCCAGGTCTTAAGCTTCCGGGCTAGACCGGTTCAAATCCCTCTCACCGCTTCCTCAACCTTGTTAGACCCCAGGTTAGACTGAGAAGAGTGGCGCTCTTTCCCCAGCTTTGACAATAGCGTTTCGTTAGCGCGCGCTAGCATCCAGAAGATAATCTTTCGCTCAATCCCTGCGCCTAGAGTATGTGGCGCCATACCTGAATCCGACCGTGTTGGCGTCAGCTGCAACGGACTTGGGGTCCTCTACGGCTGCCTCGGCTGGGGCCGTGGCCGGATAATGCTCTCTGAGTGACTCGACGACTGTTTCTAGGTTCTCTCCGGGAGCAGCCGAGACCAGCCTGATGTTGCTGATGATCTCCCTCTCGAGATTTCTGGCTGACGGGCCTAGTAGCTCTCCAAGAAGCTCGACGAAGCTCTTGGGATAATCAGGTACGTCGTTCTCGCGAAAACCATACCTGTTCTCAAGGAGGCTGAGTACGGCCTGCTTCCCGTCGCGGCCCAGCGTCTCTAGACTGATGTCTACTGCGTGAAGGACGACTTTGCGGTAGCCGTTCTCCTCCGGAGGTTCCCTTTGCTCTTCCTTCGGACGCTCCTCTTGCTCTTTCTTCTGAGGCTCCTTCGGAGGCTCCTCTTGCTCTTCCTTCGGAGGCTCCTCTTGCTCTTCCTTCGGACGCTCCTCTTGCTCTTCCTTCTGTGGCTCCTTCTGAGGTTCCTTCTGAGGCTCCTTCGGAGGCTCCTCTTGCTCTTCCTTCGGAGGTTGCGGCTGCGAGGCTGGAAGATTGGTCGCCTCACCAAGAATCTTGGGGATCGACCTCTCCGATGATGGCGCGGATTCGGAAATCATGCCTTCAATGATCTTGATCCACTTCTGCAGCTCGCCGCTCTTGGAAACGTTCTGATAGTCAATGGTGAGGCCCGAGACCCTGTTCTGGAGGAGGACCAGGTCGAGTTTCAGCCCCTCGCTCCGGACGTTTATCATCGTAGGCTCTGCGTTCTCTTGAGGTCTATCCTCAGGTCCCTTGGGTTGCGGCTGCGACGCTGGGAGCCTGGTCGCCTCGCCAAGAATCTTTGGGATCGACCCCTCAGGTGAGGGGGCGGAGCCCGAGAGCATGCCGTCGATGATTCTGAGCCACTTGTGAAGCTCCTTGTTCTCTGAGATGCCCTGATAATCTATCGTGAGACCCGAGACCCTGTTCTGGAGGAGGACCAGGTCGAGTTTCAGCCCCTCGCTCCGGACGTTTATCATCGTAGGTTCTGCGCTCGCTTCCGAAGGTTCCTCACTTCGCACCTCTTCCATTATCAGACGTGACGAATCCTCAGACAATGCTTATCCTCCTGCAACTCCTATTAGCCCTACCCAGGAGGGAAAATTCCGGAACTCTGGGGCCAATACCTTTGCCATACCGGGATACCTAGATTGCACATCTGGATTGCACGAATTCTTAGTATAAGGATGATGAAGTCCAAACCTGAATTTCTACTCTAGCAGAAACTCAGGGAAACAGTGTTCAGGTCTGCCGACGGGGGACCCGGCGAGATGGTGCCGACTGTTCCGACAAGGGCGCATCTCTCCCGGCAGAGCATATGAGTCCAGTCTAGACCTTTCGGGGCTCATCTTCGAGAAGTATAACGTTTTATCGCCGCCAATGACGATTTGTCAAGATGGGCTTCGGCAGTTCGGTGAGCAACTACTGGCGCTTGACCAAACCACGAATCTGGGGTCTTCTCGTCTTCACGGGCCTGGTGGCGATGTTGGTGGCATACCGCGAGACGCCTGGGTCGACTTTGTCTCCCATGCTAATACTCATTACAGGGATTACCTTGATTCTAGGGAGCGCCTCTGCCGACGTCCTCACTAACTACCACGACAGGGACATCGACATCATGATGAAGCGCACGATGAAGAGACCGATACCCGCAGGCGACATATCGCCCAGGGCAGCTCTTGCTTTCGGCCTTCCGATGGTCGCTTTCTCGCTCGCCATCCCCCTCTTCTTGGTTAATGCGCTGGCCGCTGGTTTCATGCTGCTGGGGCTGCTTGACAACGTGGTGGTCTATTCCCTTTTCCTGAAGAGGCGGAGCTGGTTTAGCATCGTCCTGGGAGGCTTCTCCGGTGGAATGCCCGTCCTGGTGGGCTATTCGGCAGTCGGGAATCCCTTCTCCCCGATAGCGCTCTACATGTCCGCACTGGTCATGGTTTGGATTCCTGCTCACATCTGGAGCCTGGCAATTTTCGACAGGGAGGATTACGAGGCCGCTAATGTGCCCATGCTACCAGTCGTCTTCGGCGACAGGGTCGCTGCAGTCTGCGTGGCCGCCACAAGTGCCATGCTGACGATTCTATCGGTATTCATCTTCCTTTTCACTCCAGTAAGTATATTCTACACTGCCACGGCCCTTGCCCTCGGAGGCCTGGTTCTGGGCTACAGCGCCAAGTTGGCCGTCGACCGGACCCGGAGTACAGCCTGGACCCTCTTCAAAATCACTGGTCCGTACTTGATGCTGCTCTTCCTTGTCCTCTGCGTGACCGTCTGGATCTGATTCCAGCCGCGCGCCTCGATGTGGTAGTTACTCGCACAACTAACCACATTTGGTATCTGGATATGATGCGACTAGCAGAACGCCTGTCAGCCCCCGACCTGGGATTCATTCTCTGCGATAATCTCGTATGGTTTCCTTGTATCGCAGTACACGTTCCATTCCTCTATTCGGACCCACTTTACCACCGCTTTCCACGCAGCCGGGAGCCGCCAGTGGATTCGATTTGGTCTGCGGCCCGCGTATGTTCCGCTCGCGAAGCCTAGGACTACGAAGGTGTCTCCAAAACTGTATGTCTCTTTGACTTCAATCTTGTAATCGGGAAACCACTTGAAGTATCCAATCCACCCGCTTCCCATCGGTTGTCTGTCCGATACGACCCCGCCGATGGCGTCCATGAACTTGTGGTCCTCCGTCATGAGATCGACCATTACGTTCACGTTGTGGTCGTCGGTGAGTTGGACGAACTTCCAAACGACTATCTCGCTCACTTCGATTCAACTCCCTCTCTCGTCGTCCTTAACGAATTCTACTGAGTGGGACCAAATTTGGCGTTGACCCGAGAGACACGACTGGGAAGAGAGGCCAAAGGCCGGACAAAGAACGGTTTGTAACCTGTTAAAACAATAACACCAAACCATCTGCCACATTTGAGCAGTTCTCTTGTAAGTGGCTGAGTCCCCTTCAATACTGAGCAGAATGGAGTCCGCACCCCAGCTGCGAAGGCCACTGGACATCATGTCCCGGACGGACGAGTACACGATGATAGCCAGCCTACCGAAGAACAGCTCCTTGCTCGCCGTCAAGGCTGAAGAGGCCGGTGCCGACGCTGTGATGCTGAACATCGAGGGCGACGAAGGCTCCACACAGAATCACTGCGGGAGTTACGACCTCCACGACGTGTACATCAACGACGTCATCTCCACGGTCTCTGTCCCCTGCGGCCTATTCGTCGGCGGAGGCAGACACCTTACTGAAGAGTACTGGGAGAGAATAATGTCGAGTTCTTTCGGTTTTGTTGAGATGTACGCCCATCTGATGCCGCTCTTCGTGCTCTCCGACACCAGGGTGAAGAAGATCTGCGCCATATCGACAGGCTATATTCTTGAGCAGGTCAACCAGCTCTCCAGGATGGAAGGGGTCGAGGCCGTCGACGTCGCAACGGTGCCCCTGCAGGCCAGGGGGACTCCGTTTAGCGCCCTCGACTACGCGACACTCGGCGTAATCTTGAATCTCTCGACCAAACCTCTGCTCCTCAGGACCCAGAAGAGGCTCACTCGTTCGGACATCGGAAAAGTGGTAGAACTGGGCGTGAAGGGTCTAGTCGCAGACCCCTGTATCTTCTCAGGGACTGACGAAGCGTATAAGGACGAGCTGGCCAGCCTGAGCCCAAGGCGACCGGCGGCTGAAGAACAGTAAGATCCAGGCTGTGATTCTCGCAGGGGGGCTCGGGACCCGGCTGAGGCCGTATACGTTCTTGCTCCCAAAGCCGATGCTGCCCGTCGGCCCGAAGCCGATACTGGAGCATATCTTGATGTGGTTGAAGCAGAACGGCATCACCGACGTAGTGGTGTCCGTCGGGTACCTCGGGAAGATGATCCAGGACTACTTCAAGAGCGGGCGCGAGTGGGGGATGAAGATTGAGTACGTCACCTCCCCGCCGTTGGGGACAGCCGGGCAACTCAAGGCAGCCGAGGACAAGATGAGGGGGAGGTTCGTCTGCCTATACGGTGACGCTCTCCTAGAAATGAACCTCCGAGAGGTCGTCGACTTCCACATCAGGCACAGGGCCCTTGCTACGATAGCCCTTATGCGCTACAGCACGGAACTGAAGTACGGTTTCATGGAGACGGACAAGGAAGGTCTGCTGACCGACTGGAGAGAAAAACCGACTGTGAGCGGTAATATCAATGTGGGGTGTTTTGTCATGGAGAAGGGTTTCCTCGAGTATATCCCTCGTCGGAAGATGTTTGGGATGGACCAGGCTTTCGGGAAGGCAATGGAATCAGGCGCCAGGGTATACGGCATTCGGGTCGAGGGTCGCTTCACTGACATAGGAGACAGGAAGTCCTACCGGGATGCCAACGACGAATACCTGGCGAAAATGGGCAAGGTGCTGTAGCAGATTGAAGCTCGTCGTCTTCGAGGACGACGCCACCGCTGGCTTCGGTCCCTTGACGATGCTCAGGCACACGGGCCAGCTGAACAGGGGCACGAAGACCCTTCTGGAAGCGATCCAGGAGAGCATCCCCGGTGCTGCCGAAGTGATGGTGTGGGGTCGAGCCCTGCTGAAGGACATCTGCAGAGAGTCGCTGGGGAATAGTTACAATGAGAGGGCCAACGGCCTGACGACCTTCGTCAATGCCAGGGCAAGGCCAGGAAAGCTGCTCCTGGCCCTTGCCTCTAGGGGGACCCCCTTCGTGGCCGTGACCGAAGGCCAGGTGGTCGTAGCCAGGATCAAGGCGACGGGGATGAAGCCGGGTCCGATTGGCAGGAGGGACTCGGCCAGGATTGGCAAGAACGTCGAGAAGCTGGAGGCCCCGGCGGACAGCCTCTTCGCCGGATACTGGGACTTGGTTCAAAGCAACGGACTGGCGATCGCTACACAGGCGAAACGCTTCGAGGATCCACTTTCGCTCCCAAGCAATGTTGAGGTCAGAGGCCCGCGCTCGAATCTGAGGATCGACGGACGAGCCGACGTCGAGCTGCACGTCACGTTCGACACCAGGCTGGGACCGGTTGTGGTCGAAGGTGGTGCTTCGGTGGAGAGCTTCTCCAGGGTAATGGGACCATGCTACATCGGATCAAAGGCCAAGGTCTACTCTGCTCTAGTGGGGGGCGGAACGTCCGTCTTCGCGGGCTGCAAGGTGGGGGGGGAGGTCGAGAACTCAATAATCATGTCTCACACCAACAAGGCGCACCACGGATACGCGGGCGACTCGTACGTCGGGGAGTGGGTCAACCTTGGGGCTGGCAGCACCTTCAGCAATTTGAAGAACACCTACGGGAACGTCCGGCTGGACATCGGCGGAGGCACGGTGGATTCTGGGATGCTCAAGCTGGGCCCGGTCGTGGGCGACATGTCCAAGGTATCAATTGGTGCTCTTGTCTACTCAGGCAGGCTGCTCGGGACCGGTTGCCATATCGCTGGCCTGGCCGGCAAGAACGTCCCGAGCTTCACGTACTCCGACGGCTCGAGAAGAATGGTGGAACTCCTGATTGAATCAGTTGTTGAGACGCAACGGAGGATGGTGGAGAGGCGCGGGAAGATTCTGACCAGGGCTGAGGAGGCCTTGATCCGGAAGGCATACGAGGACACCTCTGAAGAAAGGAGGAGGGCCGGCGTGAAGAAGGGACGCCTTTCGTGACCGCACCCCCGGTGGCAAGGGCCTTCGCGGGACCGGGCTTACTATGTCCTTTCGCAGGAGCCCGAATGCGAGGGTCGCAGGAGGGATACGTTCTGCTTAGAGCGGAATCCATTTGGGGCTACCACAGGCAAAGCACAGCGTGAAACGAATTGCGCGATCCTTTCTCACTCAGTAGAATACGAAGTGTCGACCCGAGCCACGTCCACAGGACCTACGAGAAGTGGCCGGACATGGCCCGGTCGGGGTTCGATGCCGAGCTGAATGTATCGCACGCGGGGTTCAGGAAGGCGTACGTCATGGGGATGGGGGGCTCCGCGGCCGGCGGCGAAATCATTGCCAGCTGGCTCTCCGACAGGCCTGAGTTTGAGGTGGCGACCTTCAAGGGGCGGTTACCGATTGGGAAAATGAGCGACGTGCTCGCGATTGCCTGCAGCGCCTCGGGACAGACCAAGGAGACGATTGAGATGATGGAGGCCGCGGTCCAGAGGGGTGCAACTACGGTCTCTGTCTCCTCAGGGGGGAAGCTCATGGAGGTCTCGGAGAGGCTCGGGGTTCCTCATGTCGTGATGCCGAAGGTCGTTGCTCCCCGCTATATGCTCCCATTCATCATCTTCTCGTGCCTCTCGATCATTAACGAGGGGCTCGGACTCGGCTGCGAGGACGAGGCTGAGGACGCCTTCAAGGAGATGGAAGCCGAAGGCCGGGCGGCCAGGATTAACACACCTGTGTCCGAGAATCCATCGAAGCAGCTCGCCCTCTCGATTCTGGAGAAGACTCCCGTCATCTACGGCTCGAGGTCGACCCGCGGTGCGGGAATCAGGTTCAAGAACCTCCTCAACGAGAACGCGAAGATACACGCGATTTTCGACGGGCTGCCGGATGCCTTCCACAACGAGATAGAGGCCTGGGAGGACCCGAGCATCGAATTCTCGCCCGTTCTCCTCAGACACCGTGCTGAGACTGAACGCGACAGGTCAGGAGCCGATTCCATGATTAGGATACTATCGGAGCTCAAGATGAACCCAATAGAAGTCAGGGGGAGGGGGAGGTCGAACCTTGCCCAGCTCGTCACAATGGTGTACAGGCTCGACATGACTTCGTACTACGTCGCGATTGGGATTGACCGGGACCCGTTCCCAACTAGATTGATGGATCGCCTCAAGGAAAAAGCGTAGTCATTACCTTATTCCAACGAGCTGTGCCAGTTCTTTCCTTGAACTCGCGCCCAGGATCTGTGCGGCGCCTTCGGGAGATGCATCGTTGACGTAGATACCGCCACCCAGCTCGAGCCCGGACCAGGTGGGCCTCCTCGGGTACACTTCTATGTGCCAGTGAATCTGTTTGGTCGTCTTCTTCTCCGAGGAGCTGTGGAAGACCATGGTGAAGCTCGGGATATCGAGCGCCTTCGACAGCCCGCCGAGCGTTGACCTGAGCATTAGTGCTAGGTCCATCATCTCCTTCTGCGACAACTTCAGAAGGCTGGTCATGTGCCTCTTGGGATAGATCCAGAACTCGAAGGAGTGCGTGGAGACCCAAGGAGCGAACGCGATAAAGAAATCTGTCGCCAGGATCTGGCGAGGGCCGCCCGTCTCTGTCCCCACGACCTGACACATTGGGCAGACGCCCAGGTCGTTCAGGGAGGTCTGAACGGTATCGGCCTCCTCTTCTACGGCGGGTGGGACCCGAGGCGTGGTCACAATCTGGATATTTGGGTGGACGGTGGTGGAGCTTCCGTCCCTTTCTGCATTGGCGTAGACTAGGACATAGCTTACCCCCTTCTGCGAGTACAGCCATCTCACCTTGTCCTGCAGAGACGCCAGGATGTTTGTCCACTGTTCGATGTCGATTTTTGGAAAGGGCTGGTCGTGCTTGGGGGTGGCTACGAGGACGTAGTGATACCCTGAGGCCGGCTCGCTGTAGTGGGGGGGCTCTCCGTATGAGGGAGGGGCGTTAGGAGTCACGACCGGGTTCTTTGCTGGGAAGATCCTCACGGACCAATTCTTGATTGTGTCTCCCTCGGAGTCCGTCTGCTTCAGGAGCGTGTCGCCCCGTTTCACCAGCACCAGGTCGGCCGGGGGCGTCATCTCTTCGTTCCCCGGGCAGTAGTTGCACTTCTCTGCTTTCTGCGGGATGACCTGGCCCGGCTTGAGCCCTCTGTCGGGGAGGATTATGGAGAGCTTGTCCGTAAAGTAGTCCTTCCTGATTTCCACCATCGGCGCGGGCGGAGAACGCTCTCCCGATATTAGGGTTTGGAAGAGTCCGGACCCGAAAGGGTGATAACGCGACGCGGGGAAGACGGCTGCGCGCAGATGAAAATAGGATACGTCCTCCTCGACGGCTGTGCTGATAGGCCGAGCCCGCAGCTGAACTTCACGACTCCGCTCGAAGCAGCGTACACGCCGAACCTGGACGAGGTGGCTCGCCGGTCCAACCTCGGCAGAGTTGTGACCGTAGGGCGGGGAGTGGCCCCTGAGTCTGATATCGCGGTCTTCAACATGCTCGGTTACTCGTTTGACAAGGGATACCCGGGAAGGGGCGTCATTGAAGCGGTCGGGTCGGGCTTCGAAGTCCGTCAGGGAGACCTCGCTCTCCGGGCAAACCTGGCTTCAGCGAAGGGGAGGCGGATCGTCGACAGGCGGGCGGGCAGGAACCTCACTCAGCAGGAGGCCGTGAAGTTGGCCGAGGGTCTGAACGGTATCAGGTTGAAGGGAGCAGAGCTGGAGTTCCGTGCTACGATATCGTACCGGGGCGTCCTGGTTATCAAGGCGGACCAACCGCTGTCGGCAGAGATCTCGAACACGGACCCGGCTTACGCGAAGGTGAGGGGATTCGGGGCAGCAATGCCCACAGTCAACGGCGAGAGGGTCCTGGTCGCAAGACCGGAGTCAGAGACTGCGGCGGCGAGGAGAGCGGCGGACCTCGTCAATGAGTTCACCGCCAAGAGCGCCAAAGTCCTGTCCGAGAGCGCAGTCAACAGGGAGCGCGTGCGAGAGGGGAGGCTTCCGGCCAACTGCGTGCTGCTGCGCGACGCGGGGGACCACGTGCCCGAGGTCGAATCTTTCGAAGAGAAGTACGGGATGAAGGGCACGGCCCTCGTCGAGATGCCCGCCGAGGTCGGCATCGCGAGAATCTTGCGGATGAAGATGGTAGTGGTTAAGGACAGGAACGACATGAAGGAGAAGGCGGCCCTCTTCACGCGAGAGCTACGCGAGGGGAGCGTAGTCTATGTCCACATAAAGGGGCCGGACGAGTTCGGCCACGATGGTGACGCCGTAGGCAAGAAAAGGATGGTAGAAGTGATCGACAGGGACTTCTTTTCTGCCGTGACTCGCCAACTCGGCAACGTCAAGGTCGGAGTATCCTGCGACCATTCGACCCCGTGCACCATCAAGATGCACGCAAGCGACCCGGTCCCCCTTCTGATCAGCACGGATTCGAAGGGTGACGGGACGCGCTTCACTGAGAAAGGCGCCAGGAAAGGCTCGCTCGGGACGATCAGGGGGAGAGACGTCCTTCGTCTGATCGCGAAGTCTTGAAACGGCTAGTGCGTTCTGATTCTCTTAAGTAAGGCCTCTGCTTCATCGCTCAATCTGGCTCCTTTTTTGCTATTAAGGCTTGAACGATGGAGGCAATGCACCGAGGCCTAGCGCGCGCTTCTTTTTCCCGGTGCAGTGCTGACCACGGCATCTGACTGGGGATTTTGTCGGTGTTAACTGTCGGCATGTCAGGCTCGGAGCAGTGGTTTGACCTTGGCGTACAGATATTCAGCATTCCCTGAACGTGCAACCTTCGCCACCAAGTAGACCCCGTGCCTCCTGCTGTACATCAGCATCACATTCGCATTCTTGTACGCAAGGAGGAGAAAGCCTATCCTGCCGTACCACTTCTCTGCTCGGGAGAACGCTTCGAGAAGAACGGTGTCAAGGGTTCCGAGTCGCTCCTTTGTCTGCTTCCTAAGCGTTGTTTTCGCTATGTGCTTTGAATAGACCTGCGCGAGTGTCTCTCCTTTGTCGTTAACAACGACCACCCAGAGGAAAGTCGGGTCGGCGGCCAAGACCTTTCTGCCCAGAGATTCCACACTCTGCATGTCTTTCTGGGGCAGGAAAGAAGGAATTTAGTCTTTCTTGGAGGCCTTCCGAATCAACGCCATCCACTTGTTCCCGTCCGGCGCGCGTGGTGGACCTCCCCGAAGAAGTTCATCCCGGACTTCATGCTTCTATTGACACTCGCTCCCGCGTCAATCTTGTTTGGAAATTGGGATTGTACTTGGCTCGCCGCGTTTGGAAGTCCAATATCCCTTCCGGAGAGGAGTCTTGATCCCAGAACTCTGCCATCTCCTTCCACAAGGGAGGGCCAAGCTCTCGCCCTATTCGACTGAGTGCCTCGTCATCGCACCCTTCGAGTATTCTCTTCAGAAGCGACGTGGGAAGCTCGGCGACTCCAAACTCTCGTATCTTCTTGTTCCAATTGAGATGCTGGTTGATGAGTGAGTTGATGTATCCGTTGACGGTCGTGCCTTCATCAGTGGCTTCCTTCTCAAGATAGCGGTTCAACGATTCTGGGAGTCTGATTGTCCTGAGACGGGTCCTGCGCTCGTCCTTGCTAGCTTTTGACAGAGAAAAAGCCTCTGATAGGTTGTACCATCACACTACTTATCCGTATCAGACACGTCTGGTGTCAGGTGTAATCGGTCATCGGGAGAACTCGAATTGGGCGCGCGCGCGCACGTGCCCGCGTCAGCTCCGGTCCGCCCGTCGGAAGTCTTCTAATCTGAGCTCAGCGATCTCTTGGACGTGGCGCTTCACTTCGTCTACGTGCTGCAGTGCTCCGATGGAACCTTGTACACTGGCTACACTACCGACCTCGACAGGCGTCTTCGCCAACACAATGCAGGCAAGGGAGCGAGGTACACGCGGTCGAGGACACCCGTGAAGCTCGCATTCGAGGAGAGACTCCGCAACAAAGGTGATGCGCTCAGACGTGAGTTTCAGATAAAGAGGATGAGCCGGAGCTCTAGGCTCCTTCTCTGCGCCGGATATTCGCCGAAGCCAAGGCATAGCCCACGCTAGCGAATACGAACCACCTGATGCTCCACTGGTGTCGCTGTTCTTACTTGCTGACGACTATTTCTATTGAGGAGATGTTCCGCATTTCGGCGCCTTCGCCAACGACTTCTGTGTTGATGCCGATGTCCTTGATCTTGTACTGGCCGTTGCCGAGCCTCTTCGTGACGATTTCTGCCACGTTGACTGCTCTGCTGATTGACATTCCCCTTGCTTTCACCACGATCTCACCGGCCTGAGTAAGCTGGATGAGCGCGCTCATCGCGTAGCTCATGACAGGCTTCTTGCCGACGAAAATGTGGTTGGGAGGTGCGCGCGCGCTCTGCATTTGGCCGCTTGGTTGCTGAGTTGGTGCATCTGAGTGCTGTGCTGGTGTTGGCGTTTGTTCTTCAGAGTGCTCCTCTGATTCGTCTGAGTCGGATTTCTTTCTTGGCATATGACTGACCTTGCTCGACACGGCCGCTTCGCCGCGTATTTAATACTATGGTGGCGCACCTTCGCTGTCGAAGAACTCCGCCTGCCTGGGATGCCCACGGCGTTGTCTCAAACCGTCACTGTACACCAGGGCACGCGCGCGCTAGGATCAGGCGATTCTCGTCTCAGGAGCGAGCGGATGGCAGGTACTCGGCCAGCTCAATTCTGTTCAAGGCACTGCCGGTCTCCAAGAACCGCCGGACGTTCTTTGCGGCCTCGACCATAGGATGTTCCAGTCTGTCCCCAAGAGGGACTCCTGAGATGTGGAGGGTGCCGGAGAAGTTTGTGAGATTCCAGGCTTCGGTATCGAAGGTCTCCCTCCCATCCCTCTTCCAAAAGACGTCTGTCGTATACCGACTCTCAGGCCTTTCGCGCAGCCACCTGATGAGCCCCTCCTCCGAGACGGTCTCGCCTCTCCCCACATTCACGACAGTGACAGATTCGTTGGAAAGCATCAGCGTATCATAGTCAATCAGCTTCGAAGTGCTTCTGGTCAGGGGAAGCGCGATGGCGATGGCGTCTGCAGCGCCAATCACCCTTCGGAGGTCTCCGGTCTCGTGCTTTTCGTCGAAGAGGTCAGGGACCTTGAATGACCTGGAGACACCGACTGTCTTCATCCCCACGGACTTCGCCAGTCCGGCTATCCCGGAACCTATCGCTCCGCACCCGACGACAAGCAGAGTCTTGCCCCTTAATCTCCTCGGCACCAACCTCTGTCTCCTTGCGTGCAATCCCTTGGCCGCGCCCAACAGCAACCCCCAGGCGTGCTCGGCGACTGACTCGGTGTACGCGCCTGCATTGGAGTAGACCTGAATGCTGGGCGGGAGGGAGGCGAAGTCCAATCCGTCGACTCCCGCTGACAGGGCCTGAATCATTCTCAGGCTCCGCATCTTCCCGAGGAGCTCCCTTCCTACACGCGTGGGCCACGCCATCAGGACCTGACACTGGGCCAGCGTCGCGTCGTCCGCCTCGCCTTCGAATACGTCGAGACCTTCAAGGAAGTTTCTTGCTTGGTCAGGCAGTGTCACAGTGACGAAGATCCCGGTCTTCAAGGCCGACTTTCGCCCGCTACTTGGCGAGGGCCTTTATTGGTATGTCCTGAGTCGTTCCGTCGGGAAGCGATCTTCTGATCGAGATAGGAAGAGCGTCCTCCTCGAGCTCAGCCGTTGCGATTTCGATCGGTCCACGGTATGCACCTTCTGTCGAAATGAAAGGAGGCGCTCCCATCGCGATCTGAAGGGATCTGGCCCCGACTATCCTAGCTCTCTCGAACCTCGTCAGTTTGGGCGGCCCGATCTTGACCTCGAACGCCGCGAGTGAGGGCTGCCTAGCATTCTTCTGTGTTTTCGCAGGTGACAACAGGAATCCTCGGAGATGTCTCGCTCCCTTGGGTCATCAGATAAGTCTTTGCCGGAGGGAGCAGGAAAAGCGCTTAAGGGCGGCGGACACGGGGTGTGACGATTGTCCACTAAACCTCTGGTGGGCTCGGTCTCAAGGATCGACTGCGTCGCCTCCTTCGTCGGGGGAGGCCGGGCCAAGGTCTCTCTCTACCGGCACCTTTCTCCCCTTTCCGTTAACGCCATTATGAGAATCCTCCCCGTTGACAGCAGGGTCAACGTTCAGCCGGGCATGCGCTGCTTCTTCACCCCCCTCAAGGTGGGGGTCGAGAAGCCCCGGGCTTCGTTCGTCAGAGGAGACGTCGCTCTTCTCGCGTCCGCGGGACTGATCTGTGTCTTCGTGCAAGAGGCTCGGAGCGACCGCTCGCTCAACCCCCTCGGGAAGGTCGACGAGGGACTAGAGCTGTTCGAAGGGATGAAGCTGGGCGACTCGGTGCGTTTCTCCCTCAGCGAGCCGCCTACGACAGGACAAACCTGAGACCTCGGACCCTTGCAACCGCTGAGAGAACAGCGTCCTCCAAACCGCGGGGTTCGTGGGATTTAGCTTATTTGCGCAGTCTGCATTAGCTGTACGGTGGCGTGCCCGTCCTTGCTAAATTGGAGGTTACGCCTTAGATGCGACTGACCAGACCACGTGCCCGCTGAAGCCCCCTGCTTTTGAGATCATCTTCTTGCCTTCTAGGTCGCGGAGCAGCCCTGTAGCGATGGATGCGTTTACCCCGAGCGCCCTCGACGCCGTGTAGATGGTGATGGCCCTCAGCGGAGCGAGGCTCTTCATCATATCGTCTTCTGTCATCTTGGGGACGAGGAACGGGAGCCGCTTGTGTTGCTGCGGTGCCGTCTTCTGTTCAGTTCCCTTCTTCCCCTTCTGAGCGTCTCCGGTCTGCTGTTCTGTGTCCTGCGAATCCTGTTTCTTCTCCATCGAGACTAGTGACTTCTTCTTGACTCCACCCAACTTATTTCAGCGACAGCAAGGGTCGAGTGGAGATAAGGCTATCGGGTGGGCAACAACCGGTTTTGTAACACCGTGTAGCTGGTAAGTTCGCTCAGAAGGAACCTGGCGGCCATCGGGTCTTTCAAGTCTGTCAAGCGTCTCTTAGACGGATACGGCAAGATCACGACTCGGGGCGCTTATGCGAGCCATCTCAAGCTGTGATTCGGGAGATTGAGAGGCTCCATACGTGACGCATCATCGCAGTAAGGTTTGAGTGTGGGTGAGCTTATAATGAAGAGGCCCGAAGCCTCTCAGCCATGTCTTCTGGCGACGACGAAGAAGAGGTTTCTTCTGGCGGCAACGAGGAGCAGGCTCTCAAGAAGCTGGACCTGAAGGTAAAGGAGATAATGAGCCCAGACCCTCTCACGATTCCGGCCGATGCCACTGTCATGCAAGCGGCCAAGGCGATGGAGAAGCATGACTCTTCCTGCGTCTTCGTGAAGTCGAAAGGGAAGATAGTTGGGATAATCACTGAGCGGGATATCACCAGGAGGGTCGTAGGAAAGGGGGCTTCACCCAAGACGACGAAGGTCAAGTCAGTGATGACATCTCGAATCGTGGTCACGCCTCCCGAAGCCAGTATCGAGGAGGCGCTCAAGGTGATGACGACGAACAAGGTGAGGAGGCTGCCTGTCGTAGATGAGAAGGGAGACCTGGTGGGTCTCGTGGGTGCGGCTGATGTAGCGAGGGCACTCGCAGAGAAGGCTGGTTACTCAACCTCGCTGATAGCGGCGATGACGAAGGAGACTCCACCTCCGAGCGGAGTGTACGGTTGACTAATCGAGTTCCGTCGGACGATGGTCTCTCTTGTACTTCTGTGAAAGGGCGAGCTTGTTTCACCAGTGTGAATTCTTTGCTTACTTTCTCGCATAGTACACCACTGGGCCACCCAGCACCTTGTGACTTGCAACGTTGACCTCAACTTCCTCTTCCCCTTTTCTCCTTCCTGTTTTGAGCTTACCCAGAATCGCGCGCGCGCCCTAGTTCCTCCCGACTCTAGTCGTGAGGATGCCTCAACTGTTATCTGCCGTACGGCCATTCTTTCAGAAGTTTCTTAAGCGACTTTGGTAGGTGGGAAGGAAGCGAATGATACAGGGAAAGCAGGTCTACCTCAGGGGATTGGAACGAGAGGATCTCAAATTCCTTCACAAAATGTTGAACGACGAAGAGGTGATGGAATGGGCTCGATCCAGGCCGGACAACACAACGAGCATGGAGGAGTTAGAGAAGGAATACGAGGGCGAGTTGAAGGGAGAGAGCGCGCGCAGAAGAACCTTCGTCATCGTTCACAAGGCGACGCAGAAAGTGATAGGATGGGCTTCGATGAGGTGGTGGCGTCCGTTCCACACCACCGCCGACATTGGAGTCGTGATTGGCGACAAAAGACTCAGGGGGAAGGGAATGGGGTCCGAAGTGAACATGCTCCTGACCAGGATAGCGTTCGAGCAGTACAACATGCACAAGGTCGAGTTGTTCACCCGCGAAGACAACAAGGCAGCCATTCGCTCCGCAGAGAAGAATGGTTACAAGGCCGAAGGCAGAACGAGAGAGACAGTCTACTTCAACGGCAAGTTCCACGATGGAATACTGATGGGCCTCCTCAGAAAGGAGTACGAAAAGACGAAGTCAAAGCTTTCAAGTTCGAAGCGGGGGCACAGTGCACACGCAAGCCCCGAGCATAGGTTCTAGATTTCGATCGGTGCGCTTGGTTGCGGGGAGTGCTTGTGGGTTGTCCCGCACCGCTTAAGGTGTCTAGCGTATTTCTTATCGCTGATCAACTTTCCGCATTTATGGCATATCGGCACGAATCAGAACACTTGCCCGCTTGTAATAAGCACTTCCCACACGCGGCGGCACCGTCTCCGTTATCTCCAGCGCCTCCAACAAGGTTATCGCGACATTAGGCGTGGGAACCCGTCCCTCCTATATCGCTTACGACTCCCTCAAGCGAACGCGCGCGCTTAAACAGCGATGAATACGACGGTGAAAAGGCTTTTCCCAAGCGGACGGGAAAAGGAGTTTAACCGCCTCCCTCACGAAGGAGCGGCCTTGGACTACTCCGTGGTGGCAGACGCGTACGCGAAGTTGGAGTCCATTTCGGGGAGGAACGAGATGACTGAGGTCATGGCGGCACTGCTGGCCGCGACCCCGAAGGGCGAGCTCAGGAGGCTGGTGTACCTCACTCAGGGGAAGCTTCGCCCCGACTACGAAGGGATCGAACTCGGGCTGGCCGAGAAGATGGCGCTCAGGGCTATCGGCACAGCGACTGGGCTTCCTGCAAAGGTAGTCTACGCCGCGTACATCAAGGCGGGGGACATAGGCACAGCTGCACAACAGCTCCTCCGCAAGAGGTCGCAGGGGACGCTCTACTCTGAGACTCTTACACTGGAGCGAGTCTATTCGACCCTGCTCAAGATAGCAGGCCAGAGCGGTGCTGGTTCGGTCGAAGTCAAGCTGAGAGAGCTCGTCAGCCTGTTGAACGACGCATCTCCCCAAGAGGCCAAGTTCATCATGAGGACGGTGACAGGCCAACTCAGGCTTGGCGCAGCCGACTACACGGTCCTCGACGCGGCCGCCGCGGCCTTCCTGGGAGGCAAGCAGGAGAGGGCGAAAGTAGAGCGCGTGTACAACGTCCACCCTGACCTCGGCTTCGTTGTCGAGGAAGTTGCGCTCAAGGGCCTCAAGGGACTCGAGGCCGCGAAGGTGGAGGTCGGAGTCCCCATCAGGCCGATGCTCGCCGAAAGGCTCGGATCCGCCCAGGCCATCGTCAAGAAGATGGGCGAAAAGGAGATCGTCTCAGAGTACAAGCTCGACGGAGAACGCCTCCAGATTCACAAGTCAGGGGTCAAAGTCGTGCTGTTCTCTCGGAGGCTGGAGGTGGTAACGAGCCAGTACCCGGACGCCGCAGACCTGGTGCGCGAGCATGTCTTGGCAAAGAGCGCGATTCTCGAGGCCGAGGTGGTGGCGATTAACGAAGAGACCGGCGAGTACCTGCCGTTCCAGGAGCTGATGCACAGAAGGAGGAAGCACGGGATTAACCAAGCGGCGGTGGAGTATCCAATCGCCCTCAACTTCTTCGATCTTTTGCTGGCCGGGGAGACTGACTTTACGGGAAAGCCCTACTCCGTGAGGCGGAAGAAGATGGAGAAAGTGGTGGAGACGACCGAGAGGACCCGGCTCGTGCCTGCTCTCACGTCGTCCGACCCGGACGTGATCGAGGGTTTCATGGAAGAGGCAATCCAGAACGGTTGCGAAGGTCTCGTCGTCAAAGACCCGGAGTTGACCTACAGGGCCGGTGCCAGGGAGTTCGCCTGGATCAAGCTCAAGCGGGAGTACAGGAGCGAGCTAACTGACACTATCGACCTCCCCATCATAGGAGCTTTCCATGGCAAGGGAAGGCGGACGGGGAGATATGGGACCTACCTCTTAGGGGCGTACGACGGCAAGAGGGGCCTC
The DNA here is from genome assembly GCA_963796355.1 of uncultured archaeon. Taxonomy (GTDB): domain Archaea; phylum Thermoproteota; class Nitrososphaeria; order Nitrososphaerales; family Gagatemarchaeaceae; genus UBA183. Next base: position 449,571 of record CAWCLD010000002.1, on the reverse strand, counting down.
TTCACCAGCATAGCCAAGGTCGGGACTGGGTTCTCGGACGAGGACCTGGAGAAGATTCCGAGGCTCCTGAAACCGCTGGAAACGCACGTGAAACCCCAGAACGTCGAGTCGAAGATGGTACCGGACATCTGGTTTAGGCCGCACCTGGTCATCGAGACGATTGCGTCCGAGCTTACTCTGTCGCCCATTCATACTGCGGCCATGGGATTGATCAGGCCGGGGTCAGGAATTTCATTGAGGTTCCCCAAGTTCACTGGCAAGATCAGGGACGACAAGCGGCCTGAGGACGCCACCACAGTGCAGGAGATCGTGGAGATGTATCAAAGCCAAATTAAGCGGATAGAGTAATACAATCACTCGAGCTCGCGCGCGCGTACACTGGGGAAGCTCCTGGACCGATGATAGTCGTATCTGGAGCGGTCATATTTCTGACCGGAGTCTTATTCAAGAGGGGCAGGTTGAGTTGACCAACATCTTGCGGGCGGTGGGAGACGCCACCTACTTGAGAACCAAATGCGCCTGTTAAATAGGAGACGCGTCCCCGCCGACCGCGAAGAGCATGGAATTCAAGAAAATACTGGTCGCATACGACGGGTCCAAGGACTCCAACAAAGCTGTGCAGGCGGCATGCGCTCTCTCGAAGGGCAAGGACTCTGTCACTCTGCTTCACGTATATGCCATGCCAACAATGGCATACACTGGCGCGGCGGGCTTGCCACAATCCACCGTCGAGATCCTCAATGAAGGAGCAAAAGAGAAAGCCGAGGCGGTGGCCAAAAAGGGGCTCAACCGCGCCGCGAGGAATGGGGTCAAAGCAAAAGGAGAGGTCATAGAAAGTACATCCATTGTGGAAACCATCGTCACCTACGCCTCCTCCGAGAAGTTCGACCTAATCGTAATCGGCACTAGGGGAAACACGGGCTTCAAGCGACTCCTAGTGGGGAGCGTCTCGAGCGGCGTCTTGAATCATGCGCATTGCCCGGTATTGTTGGTTAGGTAGCGCGCGCGTCATGGTTCTGTCCCATCTCTGGTTTGCGAGTGGGGCTGTCCCAAAACGGTTGGCGCGGCTCCAGATTAGGCAAAGGGTATAACCGGCGCCTCCCCGAATCAGCATTCGGGGTTGGCTGTGTCAAGAAACCATGAAACCAGAGTCAATAGATTTGCCAATCTCGGTCTGTCACTTCCAAGCCTTTCGGTAACAATTGTCAAGAGAACCGGCGGTCGGTCGGCAAGTCTGCCAGCGTCGTGCGATGTTTGCCCGACGATGATAAGCGAATATCCTTTCATCGCCAAGCACAATCACAATGGTCACAAGCAATATCACACCGCTTGTGCCTTGAGAATCGGGTTGATATTGCGTGTCCCGACGCTTATCGCCGACAAAGTCCTGAATTACGTCCCGATAGTTTAGCAGAACCTCATGCGCGCGCGCGTGCGCGGGTGATTCTGACCGCTGTTGCGTCGCGGGTGATGAACTCACCGTGCTTTCTTCAACGTGCCACAGGCCACAACTGCCACACCCACGGAGGTCAGCATCCCGCCAAGTATCAGGACTCTCCCCCAGAACGAATAGTCGCTTGAGCAGAGGCCAGTACAGACATTCTTCGGAAGCGAAAGATATGCTGCGCCTCCAAGAACGATAGTCAAAACGCCTACGACGAGCAGGAAGATACCTATCTTGACAAGTCGTCCTCTCATCGCTTAAGATGAGTCAATTGACCTCTTAAGCAGCTCCATCCATTTGCGCGCGCTGCTTCGATTGTCTCATTCAGATCAGAAGCTCCTGCCCCGAGACGCACCAGGAATCATGTGCTTGAGATTTATAGACGCCTGCCCTCACCTTGGGCTGACAATTGGGAAAGAAACCCGTCAGCTTCCCGAATATTGGAGAAAAACACAGATTCAAGCCTGTGATCACCTCGAAGCAGGACCTCAGGACGACCTACGGCGGCCGGGTCCCCCGCGCCCCACGAAGGGCTGTGCTCGTGTACGACTCGAACCTTGAGAACGCTCTCCTCGCGAAGGGCGGACTCAGACTCTCGAAGAGGTTCCACCTCGTTACCTCGAGGGTCTACCTGACGCAGCATAAAGGCACCGCCCTCGTCAAGCTGGCGATAGGAGCCCCGATAACCGCGTTAGTCGTGGAGAATCTGATTACGATGGGCGCCCGGGAGTTCCTCATAATCGGGACAGCGGGGGGTCTGAAGAACCCTCGGCCTGGGGACTTGTTCCTCTGTACGCGGGCCCTCAGGGACGAAGGCACCTCTCACCACTACATCCCAGACTCGCCTTTCGCGGAATCGGACCCTGTACTCAACCGAACGCTGTTGACGGCGATGAAAGAGAGGGGCCTTGCCTTCAAGTCCGCTCCATCGTGGACCATCGACGCCCCTTTCACAGAGAGCGTGGAAGAGCTGCAGAGGTACTCGAAGGAGGGGATAATGACCGTCGAAATGGAAGCGGCTGCACTGTTCGCGGTGGCCAAGGCGAAGGGTGCGAAAGCTGGAGCGGTCTTCATGGTGTCGGACGTGCTCACTGAGAGGGGATGGAGCGGATTCATCAGGGGGACGAAACCCAAGCACTTCGGGTCACTCGTCGAGGTATTCGGAATCTTCGACAGGTTGAGGCTCCCAAAGGAGTGACGACTCTGAAGAGTACGGGGGCTCCCCTGGGTAGACTACACGCGCTGGCAGGCCTCCGTCGCTGGTCCTGTGCTCTGCGATGAAGTCCAACAGGAACGCCTCCCCTTCGTGCTTGTCGGCCTTCACTTTCGCGAGCCAGGCGTCCAGGTTGACCAGGAGCCGCTTCAGGATGAATGAATAATGCTTCCGCGTGGCGTCGGTGCGGAGCGCGCGAAGGTACTCGTTGAAGGGACTTCGAGCCAGAACCTGCAAACCCCTCCGTCCCTCCACTTGGCATTATATAATCGTCAGTTCTGCATGTCAGAGAGATGTACAACAGCCAACTCAAGAAGATCGAAGCCTCTGCGCGAAATCCTTCAACGCCCCTGTTAGCGAGGCTGCGCTTCCCGCGTGTGTGAATCCAGGCTCCTGCATTTCGACAGTCTTCGTCGTCTCCGTCGTCTCCGTATGTAGGTTCCACAGAGTTTATGTCAGACCAGCTACGGGTGTCGAGATGACTTGAAGTCGTTGAGGCTTCTCCTCGCCGCTGCCCTTCTGTTGGCGCTTGCAGGTACGTTTGCGCCGACTCACGCCGACGGCTGCACCGCCAAGACCGGGTACTACGCCGCTTCTATGAACGCGGATATCGACCCTGGTGCAGCCAATTTCATGTCCACCACGGTAGCGAACGCCGAGGCCGCTTGCAACAGCCACATCGTGTTCATCTTGTCCACCAACGGCGGAGATGGGGGGAGCATGGAGTCCATGGTTTCTTCGATACTAAGCTACCAGCAGTGGGGCGGGAACTTCACGACTCTGGTTGCCCCGGAGGGAGCTTTCGCCTTTTCCGCAGGCTCCTACATCGCCGAGGCCTCGACCAGTATCTTCATGGTCAACGGAACCGTGATCGGCTCGGCGACGCCGATAGTATCGGGGATCCCCACTGGCGAGGAGAACACAACCATGACCAAGGACATTTCAGCCTTCACCACCTACATGCAGACCCTGACGAGGGCCAACGGGAGGAACTGGAACGCCACTGGCCTGATGGTCTCGCGAGGAGTGTCCTATACCGACGTTGAGGCTGCTGCTGACAACGTCATCACCGCGAAGCTCAACACGAATTCCATCGCTGGGGCTTTCCAAGCGCTGGGAGTCCCGGCCAACACGCCAATCAACACACCGGGAATCAGCTCGATTCTCATCTCGATCTTCAGCGACCCCAACGTATCTAGCCTCCTCTTTCTAGTTGGTGTCTTCGCTATCCTCGTCGACGTCTTCCATCCTACGTTTGTCCTTTCGTTCGTTGGCGTCGTCGTGATCGCTATGGCCCTCTTCGGGTTGGGCCTCTTCGGAGCCTCTCCGTTGGCGATTGCACTGATGATCATCGGAGCTGCCTTCATCTTCCTCGAGGTCAAGACGCAGCACGGCATCAGTGCCCTCATCGGAGTGACAGTCTTCATTGTAGGCTTCCTGTTTATATTCCAATTCCCGGCAGCCTCGGCTTCGAACCCCTCATTGCCTCCTTCGGGCACCTTCTCGAGTATCCCCGCTATTACATATGCGCTCATTGTGGCTCTCGGGGCTGCGATTGTGATAGGTAGTCTCTACCTTAGGAGGATCAGGGCGGGATTGATGGCTAAGCCAAAGGTCTACGATTCCTCCGCGACCATAGGCAAGACTGGCGAAATGAAGACCGACCTCGCCGCGGGCGGGAAGGGTGATGCCCGCATCGGGGCAGAGGAGTGGAGCGTCACGTCGAATCACGATCTGAAGCGCGGAGACTCGGTAAAGGTTATAGCAGTAGACGGATTGGAGCTTACGGTAGAGAAGCTGGAAAAATGATCCCCCTTAGCTCAATTGCGCTGCAGATGTTGACTGGCACCGAAATCAGCTACGTGATCTACGCGCTTGTGATTATCATTGTCATTGGGTTCATCGGCTACAGCGTCAAGATTGTCAGGGAGTACGAAAGGCTGGTCCAGTTCACTCTCGGCAGGCTGACCGGAGCGAGGGGGCCCGGGGTCGTCTTCGTCTTCCCGTTCATCAACCGCGTCAACAAGATAGACCTCCGCGAAAGGTACCTCGAGGTTCCTCACCAGACCTGCATCACGAAGGACAACGCACCTACCGACATCGACTTCCTGATCTATTACAAGGTGACTGACGCCGCCCAGAGCGTCGTGCAGGTGCAGCACTTCGAAGGGGCGTCGATAGGCATCGCGACGACCACGCTTAGGGCCGTCGTCGGAGACATTCCGCTCGACGAACTGCTCGCCAAGAGGGAGCAGATCAACCAGGTCCTCAGGACGAAGCTCGACGAGGTCACGGAGAGATGGGGGATCAAGGTGACCAACGTGGAGATCAGGGAGATTCGTCCGCCCAAGGACGTCCAGGAGGCGATGGTCAGGCAGATGTCCGCGGAGAGGACCAGGAGGGCTACGGTCACGGAGGCGGACGGAAGGAGAGAGGCTTCGATACTGGTCGCCGAGGGTGACAAGAAGTCTAACATCCTCAGGGCGGAGGGCGACAAGCAGGCTTCGGTTCTGAGAGCAGAAGGATACGCGGGGGCGCTGAACCAGATCTTCGCGGCGGCGAAGGGGATCGACTCCAAGACGATGGTGCTGCAGTACCTGGACACGTTGAAGGCCCTCGGCGCGAGTCCATCGACGAAGTACATCTTCCCGATGGAGTTCACATCGCTTTTTGCAAAACCCCTCCAAGACTTAGCCAAGGAAGTCACGGGCAAGTAGGGCATCAACCCGACTACTCGACTAGGCTAGACCACGCTCAGAGCCCTAATTCTTTGCGGATACCTATGACTTGATGATCAGTTTAGCTCTCCTGTGGCTTTGCCTTATCAGACTCGCCTTCCTTGATATACACTCAAAGTGCCGACCACGAGAACTGACCACGAGACTATGAGGACAAACCAGTTGCTGAGGATTGGAATGTTGAATAGGGTCCAGTTGGCTGCGAAGTCAGTAACGTGCATCCACATCTCTTTGTAATCGAAGACGCAGAGGCATGACTGAGCTATGACGACCCAGAACGCTCCAAACAAGACTCCCGACTTGATCCCATTGGCAACCCCTCTACTTGAGCGCAGAGCTCCGAAGCTCAAAGATGCGACCGTCAAACCAAGGATTGTTACGAGCACAGGTTGAGGCGTGGCATAGAAAACATAACGGTAGTTCCAATTTCCCGTGCTGGCAAACGCGATGTTGTGGCCTTCGTAGAACAGGAAGACCGCTAAACCAACCACTAGGAGTAGCAGTGAGACCAGAATCAGATGGTAGGGTAGGCTGATTTTCCTCTCCAGTTGATGAGGGACCTTCAGCTTTGGAGCCACTGCCAGTAGGAGAGCCACGACAACAAAAGCTGCTGCTATGCTTCCATAGGTCAAGTATGACTCGTATCCTGGCATGGAAGCGACATATACATTGACATAATGAGAGACCTGTGCATAACAGTAAGGCAGGGCAGTTGGGTCAGTATAGTTATTGTTAGCCATAAAACACAAAGGAACAACTGGCAAACTCTTCACTGGAGAGTAAAATGCGAGAACGGCGAATACGATGCTCAAAGCAGAGACGACGAGCAGGACAGCGACCAGCAAAGGGTTGAACAAACTGCCCATTCGTCTCATTTAACGACGCTTTTGATATTCTCTTTCCGTTATTCAAGGTTAGCTAGCATCCTCAGTTGTGATAGGAGCTTTGAGGGGAAGAATTAGCTAGCTATTCGCTGGTTTAGTGTCCTCGAGCCATTCATTTGACTCTGCGACTAGTCTAGTGACAGCTTCTCTAGTCAGAGGTTTAGATCGCGTCCAAATGTTTGTGGCTATGATGATTTTATCGTAAAGAGAATGCATCTTCAGGAATCATGGGCCGGGCACATCGAAAGGATAGTCACAGGAACTTCTTTGCATGCGAGCTTGTTCTCAGTATGCCGGATAAAAGGCGGGGATGCTCCGCAAGCCGTCAACAGGGAGAGAGAGACACGTCTTTGAAAGAAGAAGCGCGCGCTGATCGTTCACTCTAGCGCAAGTCTTCCCGTCCGTATCGTTCATGTTTATCTCATTCAGGCCAGCCAGCCCGTCTATGGGCTTCTTCACGACGTGGGGATACGTGATAATCGCGGGGACAGTAATAGGGTTCCTAGTTGGAATCATTGAATCTGTGGCGTTTCAGAACATCGCTATAGCCCTAATCTCTTTCCTGGGGCTTGTTTCCGGGTTGTACCTCGGTTCCATCGGTCCGAAGATTGAGGAAATAGAGAACCCGCCTTCATACTTCACGGAGTTCAAGAGCATCACAGATAGGCTGGATAGGCTAGAAAAGATAGAAAGGCCCGATAGAGGAACACTACCCGAGGAGGCAAACGCCGCGAAGGTGGAACTCGCGGAACTGGAAGCAACGTACGCTCGGATGAAGTCCTACCTCGGCAAAGATGGTGAAGAGGTCTTCAGCGCCAGGATTCGAGAAGCAAGACAAAAAGCTGAGTCAGACTCGGCGAAGTTGGACCTGGAAGTCAAGATGAGGAGCGAGAGACCGCAAGAACCCACGGAGGCAGACTCGGTGAAGGCGGAACTGGCGAGACTGGAAGCAGATTACGCTCAGATAAAGCCCTACCTCTCCAAGCAAGGTGAGGCGTTCTATAGTGCCAAGCTTCGAGAAGCAAGACAAAAGGCCGAGTCATCCTCGGTCTAGCGCGCGCGCTGGTCGGTGCTGTTGCCGATGGAGTTCACCAACCTGATTTCGCCGCTTAGGGACTACGTGAAGGACGCGGGCAAGTAGCGGCACGGTCGGATTGGCGGCGGCCTGCAGCCCCGCCAGACGAAGGCCCAGTCTTATATTCGCACTTTCTCAAGGCTTGAAGCGAGCGCTTTTAATGTCTGGTCCAGAGAACGAGATTCAAGCCAGACGGCGTACCGTAGTGGTTCTTCAGGACGAGATGAGGAGGGTCTTGGACGCGACAAGGGTCCTCCTTGACGAATACGCCTCCCTCACCAAGGGAGATAGGATGCAGGTCGCCTCGGCTCTCGAGAAGGTCAAGAAGGCGGAAGAGGACGTCGTAACGCTCAGGAGCGCCTTGATCAGGGAGCTCTCTCAGGTGGGGACATTGATCGTGAACAGAGAGGACATGCTCAGGGCAGCCTTCTCGGTGGAGGACATCTTCGGGCACGTAAACAGTGTCGCTTTCAAGATGTCGCAGCTCCCTCGGACATCGGCCAAGAACAAGAAGTACCGCGAGGCGATCACCGAGCTGCTCGGCCTCCTGATCAACGGCATCTCGAAACTCAACGAAAGTGTCAGGGCTCTCTCAATAAACTCTGAACAGTCGATCCAGATGGCCGCACAGGTCCAACAAATCGAGAGCTCGATTGACTCGAAGTACAGGGTGTACGTCGCCATGACGATGAAGGCCGCTACGAATATCAAAGAGTTGATCGCAGTCAAGGAAGTCCTCGAATCGATTGAAGACTGCGCAGACGCCGTGCTGGGCGCCGCAGATGCGAGCACAATTCTAGCGCTAGGGATCTAGTCATGCCCAAGCAGAAGGCGAGGGGCAGGCTCTTCGAGAACAGGGTCGTGGTCTGGGATATCGAAGCTTCGAGGCGCCTCTTCAAGGACGGATACTATGGGAAGCCGCTTGGTATACCGAAACCGAAGGACTTCGAGTTTGACGCTCCCCTGGTCCTCGACCTCATGGAGGCCTACCACCTGATGATTAGAAAAGCGATCACCGTAGGAGACCAGTCGGGCAGAGAACTGACTCCAAAACAGCTCCAAGAGGTCTGCGAATCCTCGTACACAGACTTCAGGGAGAAGTTCATGGTCTACAGGAAGCTGAGGGAGGCGGGCTACGTTGTCACTCCCGGCATCAAGTTCGGCTCAGACTTCGCGGTCTACGAGCATGGGCCCGGGATTGACCATGCTCCCTACATCGTACAGGTGATGGGGCCCAGCTCGACCATGACTGCGACCTCGATGGTCAGGTCGGGGAGGCTCGCGACCACCGTGCGGAAGCAGTTCATCATAGCCATCCCTGACCTCGGCAAGAAGACAGTCGAGTTCCTCAGGTACGACTGGTGGCGGGCGTAGCGGGGTGAGCTCCACGGAAGGCGACGCGGAGACTGCGGAGCATCAAGCCGAGACGATTTCTGAGGAGTCTCTGATCCTCGTGTACAGGGACTGGAGGAGGAGATGGCTGATCAGGCCGAAAGATACGCCGAAGCTCCACACGCATCTCGGAATCCTCGACGTCTCCGCGCTTGTTGGCAAAGGGTACGGAATCACGGTGACCACGACATTAGGCGATGCCCTGATTATCCTGAAGCCGACCATCGAAGACCTAGTCATGAAGATGACGAGGAAGACCCAGGTGGTCTACCCCAAGGACCTCGGCCTGATCGTGGTCAAGCTAGGCATCCACTCGGGCTCACGGGTGATCGAAACCGGGACAGGCACGGGAGCAACGACCGCGCTGATGGCCTACCTCGTCCAACCGGGAGGCATGGTATACACATACGACATCAGGCCTGAATTCCAAGAAGTGGCTAGGAAGAACGTCGAGAAGCTGAGCCTCTCAAAGTTCGTGACCTTCAGAGTGGGAGACTCTAGACTGGGCTTCAAGGAAAGAGGCATGGACGCAGGGGTCTTGGACGTAGGAGACCCGTGGGAGGTCATCAGCAGCATGAGGAAGAGTCTGAAGCCGGCAGCCCCGATGGCGGCCATCACCCCTACTACCAACCAGGCAGAGAAACTTGTGGCTAGGATGATCGAGGAAGCGTTTGTCTCTATCGAGACGGTGGAGATCCTCATGAGGCATCTAGAGGCCCGAGTAGGGATGACCAGGCCTTCCAGCATAATGGTCGGGCACACCGCCTACCTGACCTTCGGACGGAGTACTTCCAGCTCCTGACGGCCTCGCACTTGAGATTCCCGCGGAGCGTGTCCCGAGTATTGGACGAAACCCAACAGAACGACAGTACTCCGGAGATGCGAGACTTCAGTCGAAACGGCAAGGACACCATTCTTGTCTGTGCTCCCTCTCAATTCCTCTTTTGTTGTGTGATACGTCCTCATCCGAAGAGTGCCTCAAGGCGAACCAAGCTGCAGTCCTGTTCAACGTCAAGCCCGAGACTCTGGTCTGCTGGCGCAAGGCAGGAAAGATCGTATATGCGAAGCTCAGAAGATAACCGCAGACTCCAAGACCGTGAGAAGCTCTAAATCAACCGCTGACCTGGGGGTTTCATTGGCTGCGTTCGATTCAAAGGAGGCCCTCTCAAGGCTTGGCCAAATAGCGACCAGACACGAGTTGCTCAGGAATATTGATTGAAGTAGACCGAGGACACTTCAGGCTCGTAGCCTGGATAGCAACCACCTTTCTTCTTATGCTCACTGTCTATTCAGATCGGGTAGTCACCCTGACGTCGGGGCTCGGTGACTTGCTGTCATCGACCCTAGGTACTTTGCTTCCGGCGTACCCATTTCTTGCCCTTCTCGTCGTCCTTACCGTGCTAAGGTGGAAGGATTTCCACGAGGTTCTTCTGACCGAGCAAGGCCTGACATCGAAGCCCGCTATCAGGCTTGTAGGGGTACTGCTGATCCTTCTTCCGGCAGCCCTCTGGACTCTGTTCTTCGGCTCGGGGGGGCCGTCGATATATCTTGCAATGGAGCTATCTGCCTCCTCCCTGATCTTGGTCGCCTATGGTGCCTTGCTCGTCGTAAATCCGACGATGTGGAGGATAATGCTCCCTTATGCGTCCTTGTACGCTGTTGGATTACTCGCTCCGCTTATCATGCTGGATTTGTTTGGGGACTCGCTGGCTGCATTCTGTAGCTACCTCGCTGCCCAGATCACCAACGCCCTCGGGATTCACGTGGTATGGCAGGGCGTGGCATTCGGGTTCGTCTCGTTGACGGGAGAGTCCATAAACGCCGTCGTGACACCTCCATGCTCTGCGGCCTATTCCATTAGTATCTACCTAGGTCTGTTGGGCTTGATGTATCTTGACATGAGGAAAAGCCCGATTGCGACTGCAAAGTTTGCGGTTGCTGGGGTGATTGCGCTGCCTTTGCTTAACTCGGCGAGAATCGCACTCACAATCCTGTTTGGCTTCTTATACGGCTCAACGGCTTTCTGGTGGATCCATGACTGGCTTGGTTACATCATTTTCCTCGTATTCTACATCGTGGTTTTGGTGACATACTCTAGAACGGACAAGCCTTGGGTTACCCATGACCCGGTTTCGCTTTCGGCGCATGTAGGCTCCTGAGCGTCCGCGCCTTTGCGCCATCATATTGCCTCCTGTTGACGAGCGAACTCGTCAACCAAAGCTTTAGGAAACGACACTTCGCAGCCGAGAGGTTGGAAAGGGACTGGAAGGCCGAGGCCTCGCACAAGCTCCTCGTCGCTGGATTCCTCGGAGCACTCGGCGTTACGGCACTCGTGCTTATCCTACAGTCTCCGAAAGCTTTCCAAGAGCCAGAATGGCTTCTGAACAAGCACGAGTTCTCCGCGATACTTGTTGTGTTCCTCGCCCTCTTGATTGTCTTCAGCGTCTTTACCGCCGTCGAGGAGGTCGACATTGCTTCAGGGTCGCGCTCTGAAGACAGCCCATCCGCAAAGTTCGGAACTTTTACCTTGTATGGGGCATGGATTACACTGATGATTGTGTTGCCTCTGCTCCTTGTCCCCTTTACTCGACTTGGGGCGGTGGGGATTGCTATCGTGGAGTTCGTCATGTTTCTCCTCGCCCTCTACGCCCGCACGAGATCCGAGTGATGCACCATAAGAGGTCGGCCATGTCCCGTGACTGGACAGCGAGATGATTCGGGGAAATGTCCCGAGGATTTGACAGCTCCCTCCGAAGCAACAGTTTTAAGCCCTGTTCAGTCGCGCACCCCGACCGATGAGCAAGAAGGTATCCTTAGATGATGCGTCTGTCCTCCTCTACACTGTCCCGTTCATCGCGAGCGGGGTCTATGCACTGTATCTCTGGGCGGCCAGCGGAATCTCGTCAGTCCTCCCAGAATCCGTCTATCTGACGGTCACCAGCGACCCGATTCTGTTCTTGGTGGGGACGTTCAGCGTGATGCTGGGGGTCGTGCTTGAAGTCTCATCTGCTGGTCATGCGGGTAGGCCCGCGAAGTTGGGCTCCGTGAGCAGCACTCTGCAGACCGTCGCTGCAGCCAGCTTCATACTCGCGCTAGCGTGTGCGCTTTACGCCAATGGGTTCTCTAACGTCTCCGGAGCCGCGAACGATTTCCTCGTGGGCAAGTTTAGCCTCGTCTTCCCTCTCATGATACTTCTCTTCAGCTACCTGATCACTGTGCGCTTCAACCTCGTTTCCCTCAGGACGCCCACCATCCTTGGAATCATTGCGATGATCCTCGTTCCCGCTTCATTGTATGAGGTCGGAAAGCGGAGCACGGTCGTGGGACTGGCCGTCGCATTAGTCTTCTTGATAGCTGGACTCTGCCTGTTTCTGATGTCGAACGGGAAGGTCGCCGATAAGGACAAGGGCCGCGGCGCCACTTAGCAGTTCTACGGCGTGGCACGCCTGTTTGCTGAGTCTCCAACCGAGTCGCATACTCACGCTCTCTAGACCTGCTAGCGGAGGGGCAGATCTAGCTAGGCTAGATGTAGTGAGATGGAGGAGGGTTCGAAGTCCAGACCTCTGTCTGTGGTCAGGCGAAGAGCATGGTCCCACGGAGTCGCGCCGGTGACCGCCGATGGTCTACCTGTTTCCGGTGGCCTTCGCGACGATAGCTTCTGCGCTGTTCGTGACCGAGCTGACCGATAAGGACGCGTTCCTATTGCTCACCCTGGCCGCGAAGACCCGCGCGGTGGTCGTCTTCTTTGCCGGCGCGACCGCCTTTGTCATCACGACTACTGTCTTCGTTACGGTCGGGACTCTGATCAGCGCCGCGGTTCCAATCCTCTGGGTAAGGTTGGTCGGAGGGGCCTTCATGATTGGCTACGGGCTCTGGGAAGCATGGGGCGTCGACAGTCGCAGAGACGTCGAGAAGGAAGAGAGAAGCTTGGAACGACGGTTTGGCGGCTGGATGACCTTCTTCAGTATAGTCGCCGGAGTCGCTCTACTGGACATAGCGGGGGATGCGACCGAAGTGCTGACGATAGTCCTGGCGGCCCGCTACTCAAACCCGATCCTGGTCTTCTCAGCTGCCTGTACTGGGCTGGTATCCGCCGCAGCCTTTGAGACAGCCCTTGGGAATAGGCTGGGCAGGATGCTCACCCCGCAGAGGGTCCGGTACATCTCGATGGTCGTCTTCCTTGTCCTCGGCACCTTCATCATCATCTCGAGCCTGCCCTAGGACGCCCAGGTGGCAGTGGACGCCTCTCGAGGGCGGCGACCCTTCCGACCCGGCCGACTCTTTCAAAGCTGACCTTGGGCGCATCTTCTTTAAGCAGAAGCGATGGACGGCCGGCGTTACATGTCCGAACCCGGAAAGGAAGGCATGACCACTAAGAAGACCGAGGACTTCGACGAATGGTATACGCAGGTGATCCTGAAAGCGGAGATAGCGGATTACACCCCGGTCTCCGGCTGCCTTGCATACAGGCCCGCAGGATACGCCATCTGGGAGAACATCCAGAAGGCGACCGACGCCGAGTTCAAGAAGATCGGGATTTTGAACACCTACTTCCCCCTGTTCATTCCTGAGCGTTTGCTCAGGAAGGAGGCGGAGCACGTCGAGGGGTTCTCGCCCGAGGTAGCATGGGTCACCCAGGCTGGAGACACGCCCTTGGACGAGAGGCTGGCCGTCAGGCCCACTTCAGAGACGGTGATGTACGAGGTGATCTCGCGTTGGATCAGGTCCTGGCGTGACCTGCCGCTACGCCTCAACCAGTGGAACAACGTGGTCCGCTGGGAGTTCAGTCATCCGACGCCGTTCCTCCGCTCCAGGGAGTTCCTTTGGAACGAGGGGCATACGCTCTTCGCGACGAAGGAGGAGGCAGACGCCGAGCGGGACCAGATCCTGGGCATCTACAGGATGATCACAGAGGAATTCTTGGCTCTTCCTGGCTACACAGGCAGGAAGACGGACTCAGAGAAATTCGCGGGAGCCGAGGCGTCCTACAGCGTGGAGCATCTGCTCCCCGACGGGAAGGCGATACAGGGACCCGACTTCCACTCGGACGGCCAGAGGTTCTCAAAGGTCTTCGAAATCGTCTTCATCGACCAGGACGGGAAGAAACAGTTCGTCTGGCAGAACACTTGGGCAATCTCAACGAGAGAGATTGGGGTGATGCTGGCAGTCCACAGCGACGACAAGGGCGCGGTTGTGCCTCCGAGGCTCGCTTGGATTCAGGTCGTGGTGGTGCCCATCGTCAACGACGAGAACAAGACCATTATCCTGAAGGAGGCAGCGAAAATCGCCCAAGAGCTCTCGGGAACGTGGAGGACCAAGCTCGACGACAGGGACAACCTCACTCCTGGGAGGAAGTTCAACGAGTGGGAGCTGAAGGGAGTCCCCCTAAGAGTCGAGATTGGTCCGAGGGACCTCAAGTCGAGGCAGGCGGTCCTTGTGCGGAGGGACACCGGGGGGAAGAGGGTTGTGCCACTTGCCTCCCTCAGTAAGGAGGTCGGGACCGAGCTGAGCACGATTCAGAAGGACCTCTTGGAGAGGGCGAAGGAGTTCCTAAGGGCAAACACGTTCGAGGCCGGCTCGCTCGCACAGCTGAAGGAGATAATCAAGGAGAAGGGAGGGATTGTGAAGGTCGCCTGGTGCGGGAAGCGGAACTGCGAGGATCGGCTGAAGGAGAAGGGGGGCGGCAAGATCGTGAACGTTCCCCTCGACCAGAGGCCAAAGCGGGGGGTCTGCGTCTCCTGCGGGGAGAAAGCCGCGATGACCGTCAATTACGCGAGCTCTTACTAGCCTGCCCGGGTCCGTGAGGTCGCCTCAGATTCCTGCGACAGGGCTCGCGAGGCAGAAGAGCCTCGCCGCGCTGTCGTCTACGCTCATCGGAAGGTCAACCTTCGCGAGCGCGATCATGTGGAGGGAGAGCGAAGAGGCAGCGACTCCGAAACAGGCGCTGCGCAGGAAGTCCCTAGTTTTCAGGTACCACCCAACCGTAGCTCCGCTAAGAATGTCTCCGGCCCCGGTGCTGTCGACGACCTGTGACCGCGGCACGGAGATCTCGTAAATCCGCGTCCCGTCGAGCACGAAGCAGGAGTCACCGCCTCGGGTCACGATAGCCTTCCTGAGGCCGACGGACGCGATCTTTTGCAGCGCCTCTCTCGGGTCTGACTTTCCAGTCAGGACCTCCGCCTCGGCCCGGTCCATCTTCAGGGCGTCCACCTTGGAGATGATGCTCTTGTCCTTCAGCGGTCCCGACGAGACCGTTCCGTCAGGGGCAAAGCTCCGAACGAAGCCCTGCGGGTCAAGGAAGGTGAAGTCAGACCTCGCGGAGATTTCTGTGAGCACCGACGAGGAGATCTCTCCCGCAACCGGGCTGATAAGAGACGCGTCGAACCTTACGCCCGGAGGTATCTGCGAGGCCGAGATGTCCTCGCACCTGCTGACGAGGGCGAGCGACCTGTTACCTTCAGAGTTGACAATCCGGAACCTGGTGGTCGGTTTCGAGATGCTCCTGTTGACCGCCCTCAATACGATGCCGTTCCTCGCCAGCCAGACCGCCTGTTCGTCCGGGAAGTCGTCGCCGACCTTCGTAAGAGCAGTGACCTCCAGTCCGAACCTGGAGCAAATCAGCCCAGCGTAGCAGGGAGGGCCCCCCACGGACGTGACCTGGCGGACAGGAAGCTGTATTGAATCGATTGTGATGAAGCCAGCAACGATGACTCTCAAGGAACGCTCGCCTCTGGGAGTCTTCCCTTATGAAGGCTACTCCGTCCTGATTCTGTTTAGTCTTTTGTCATGACATCGGTTCGGGATTGATAGCCTACCACAAGCAGCGCGCGCGCGCGCGCTGAGATGCCTCGGGGCGGAAGGGTCAGCGATAATAGAGAGCGAAGAGACCAACGAGACGAGTATGCGACACTTGCAGAAAGGCGCAGCAGCGGGCGTTGCTGTGCTGTTGGTTCTAGTCATCATTCTGACAGCGTTCTTCTACCTTCCAGTTATCCAAACCCCTTACCAAGCCGGAGGTCTGGGCTGCAATCCTCAAAATACAATTGGTTGTCCTGCGTGTAAGTATTGGGATTCACTCTCCGCATGGCTGTTTGGGTTAGGCTATCACTCAGTAGACAGTTGTATCTTCTCTTACCAGTGAATCGGATTCAGCCATCATGACAAAAGACTAAACAGAATCCACGGAAGGTAGGAGTCAAATATCCACCATAGGTTTAAAGAGGAACAGGCGAGCTGGTGCCAGCCAGGTTTGACAAAGAAGAGGAAGAGTCGAGGACGCTCGAAGGGAGGAAAGGGAAGGAGCAGCACGATATACTGCAGCAACTGCGGAGCTGCCGTCCCGAGGGACAAAGCGAAGAAGGTGACAACTAGGATGTCGCTCGTCGAGCCGACACTCGCCCGCGAACTCAGGGCAGCGGGGGCATACATCGCGTCTCCGACGACTGTCCGCTACTACTGTATCAGTTGCGCAGTTCACTACGGCATCGTGAAGGTGCGGGCCCAATCTGAAAGGCACGGTTGGTAGCCACCGGCCGGAACGCTCCTTGAAGATCTAGCGCATAAGTGGTCTGGCGAGCGCCAGACAGAACGACTTCTTCGCGGTCTCCCGAATCTGGACATCCTTTCATGAAGCTAGCGGGGATGAACAAGGTTATTGACTTCAGGTGGGCTGGCTGTTGCGCTTGGCCTTAGAGCATCTTAGAACATCGTTGACGAAGGGAAACCTCTGGCTCTACATACTGTCCGAGCTCCAGCTGAGCGACGCGACGCCAAGTGAACTTCGATCCCGCGTCCTTGACAAGAGGGGGTTCGCCCCCGCCGCGATCACGTTCTATTCTGTGATCTACAGACTCAGGCGCGAGGGCCTGGTAAAGCGATCGTCAGATTCCTTCCGTTCGGCATACGTAATCACCCCAAAGGGGAGAGATGAACTTCTGAGAGCCATGTCGTATCTTGAAGAGGTCCAGAAGAGCCTCAGTCAGACCTGACCCAGATTTCTAACAGCTCTGATTGTTCTCTCGATGAAGGTGTATCCTGCCACCACCGCGACCAAGATGACACCCCAACCGGCATAGCCGGCTATCGAGGCGACCGCAAGGATCAGCAGGCGCTCGCTCCTCTCCCCAATCCCGACGCCTGAGAGTCTAATTCCGAGCGCGTCCCCCTTGGCTCTTGTGTAGCTGACGAGGAGGCTGAGAGACAGCGCAGTCAGAACCAGCACGGGAGGCGCCAGACCGCCCGCGAGTATCCCGAGGAAGATTGTCACTTCGGCCACTCTGTCGAGCGTCGAATCTAGGAAGGCACCCCGTTTCGAGACCCTCACGGTCACTCTGGCGACCGCGCCGTCAACAATGTCAAACCATCCTGCAACCAGAATCATGATTCCTCCAACCAGCTGACCGTCATAGCCTTGATGCGTATACGCGACGCCAGACATGATAGAGACTGCGAACCCCGCAATGGTCCACGCCGTCGGCGACGCCTCGACTCGTGAGAACCACTTTCCGACGAGCCCTAGGTACGCTTCGAGCCTTCCTCTGAGCCTGTCGAGCACAGCAACCTTCTCGGCCAAGATTATATATAGTGAGACGTGGTCGGCGGCCCGTCTTTGGGAAAGGTTGACAAAGGTGTCAGCTGCAGCGTGACCGGCTGCAGCAACAAGGCTGTCAGGTCGCTGAGCAGGTCTGAGATGGGCGGGAGCGGGCTCAGCGTGGGCGGAGAAGGCAGACGGGCCTACCTCTGCCACGACCACTACAAGGCCTGGAAGAAGGCCACCAAGAAGTCAAAATCTCTGGAAAGGTCGAGATGGTAGGCGGGAGCTGAACCTACACGAAGATACTCCAGATGCACGCCGACTTCATTGAGTACAGGCCGATTGAGAAGGAGATCGCGGGCGCTGAGGAGATTCGACCCAGACCAGTGAGAGAGGAGGAACTCGTCGTTCTTTTCACCGCCTTCGAGAGAGGGGATGATGAGGAGCTGGTCAAGAAGGCAGTCTCTGAAACCAAGGAGTTCCTATCGAAGCTTGGAACCAACAGGGTCATGGTCTATCCTTTCGCCCACATCAGTCAGGACCTCGCTCGCCCTCCAGAGGCGCTCTCCCTGCTGCTTTACATGGAGAAGGAGGCTGCAGGACAGGGGCTCGAGGCCATGAGGGCCCCCTTCGGCTGGACGAAGGCACTTCAGATCAAGGTCAAAGGTCACCCCCTCGCTGAGATGTCCCGTAGCTACTCCCACGCGGTACAGGCTGCGCCCCCGCCTGCGAAACCGAAACGCGAGCCTTCAGAGCGCGAGATGCTCGCAAGGGTCAGGAAGAGTGACTTTGGGCAGCTGCCAGACACAGATCACAGGAGCCTTGGGGAGAAGCTAGACCTCTTTAGCCTCCAGGAGCCATCTCCCGGGATGGTCTACTGGCACGACAAGGGTCTGAAGCTCAGAAACCTTCTCATCGATTTCATCCGGGCCGAACTTGCAGGGCGTGGATACGTCGAGATTAGCACTCCGGCCCTCGCGAACACTATGCTTTGGAGAGTGAGTGGCCACTGGGACCACTACCGGGACAACATGTTCCTCACCAGCCTCGGAGACGAGGAAATGGGCCTGAAGCCAATGAATTGCCCTTCCACATTCTTGGTCTACAAGTCACGTCGCTGGAGCTTCCGCGAGTTGCCTGTCAGGTACGCGATCTTCGACGCACTGTATCGTAACGAACTTAGCGGGGTCGCGACAGGCCTCTTCAGGGTCAAGATTCTTACCCAAGACGACGCGCACATTATCGCCACTGAGGACCAGGCCGAGGCCGAGCTTTCTGATATGCTCGACCTCATGGAGAAGCTCTACGGCGTCTTCGGTCTGAAATACAAGGTCAAGATTTCAACCCGGCCTGACGAAAGCATGGGGAGCGACGAGGAGTGGGAGAGGGCCACCAAGACGTTGATTCACGTCGTCGAAGCGAGGGGCCTTGCATACGAGATCAAGGAGAAGGAGGGGAACTTCTACGCCCCGAAAATCGACGTTGACATCAAGGACTCCCTTGGAAGGGAGTGGCAGTGCGGAACTTTCCAGCTGGACCTCCAGATGCCGAAGCAGTTCGGCCTCTCATACACGGGCTCGGACGGCAAGGAGCACATGCCCGTGGTCCTCCACCGTACGATCTACGGGTCGCTGGAGAGGTTCATCGGGATACTCCTAGAACATTACCAGGGGAAACTCCCGTTATGGCTCTCGCCTGTCCAAACAAGGGTTCTCCCTCTCACTGACGACCAGGTCCCGTACGCCAAGCAGGTCCTGTCTTCGCTGCTCCGCGGCGGAGTAAGGGTCGAAGGCGACTTCGAGCACGCGACCCTGAACGCGAAGGTCAGAAACGCCCAGCTTCAGAAGATCCCCTATATCGTGGTGGTGGGGGGAAAAGAAGAGGTAGCCCACACAATCGCCGTGAGGACCAGGGACGGAAAGCAACAGTTCGATGTGAAACTCGAAGAGTTCGTCGCCGAAGTGAAGTCGCGGTCAGAAAGACTCGAGTAGAGGTCCTACCGTTTCGTCGCGCAGAGGGCTATCAACTCGTTCATGAATCGGGCAGCAGCGACCACCGTTGAGCCGTTGTCGTAAGGCGGGCTCACCTCCATGATGTCGAAGGCAAGGATTCTTCGACCTTCTAGGGCATACAGTAGATCGAGAAGCGCAAGCGTCGTCAGCCCCCCTGCTTCGGGTGTCCCTGTCCCGGGCGCGAAAGCAGGATCGAGGCTGTCGATGTCAATGCTGACGTAGACGCTCTTGAAGTCGGAAAGAAAGCGGGAGAACCGCTTCAGTCCTAAGGGAGTGCCGGCCTCCTTGGGAGACAGGACAAGACCCAAGCCCTTGGAGAGTCGCCATTCTTCCTTCGTCGCCGCCCTCCCCCCGATGTGAGCCACCACTGAAGCGTCGGCCTTCTCCGTGACCCTGCGCAAGTAGCAGGCGTGAGAGAGCTTCGAGCCCTCCCACTCGTCCCTGAGGTCGAAGTGGGCATCGAAGACGACCAACGCGGTCCCCCTCGGGGCGTTGACAAAAGACCCGCCCGTCAGTGAATGCTCACCCCCCAGCATGCAGAACCTCTCGCCCGCCGCGAAGAGCTCTTTCGTGACCTTGGACAAAGCTCCGACCATGGCCTCGGGGTCAATTTGCTTCGCCAAGTTGCCAGCGTCCCGCAGGGGGAGCCGTTCCACGTCCACTCCCAACCTCCGCGAGTAGGCCTCCACGTTGAGGAAGGCCTCCCTAATGGCGTTGGGGCCGAACCGGGTCCCGGGCCTGTAGGATGTCGTCCCGTCGTACGGCACACCGAAGACCGTCAGCAGCGGCTTCTTGAGGTCCTTGGGTCCGACCAGAGGATTGAGACTCGAGAAGAGGTCTAGGTAGCTCAGCCCTCCCTCACCATGCCTGACCCGCATATGTGTGCCAATAGAACCCGATCTCTTCGTTGCTGATTGCTGAATGAGGGAGCCTGACGGATAATAAACTCGATGGCTCACTCTTCGGCTCCCTCAGAGAGTACCTTACCCGCGTTATCAATGAACGGTTGACTTGGGAGACATGTTGTCTATCGTCATACATCATCAAAATCCCACCCTTGACCTCGGATTCGCCGTCAACGCAGACACAAACACGACAATGAATTCCTCTGCGTATTCACAACAATCTTATGGGTTCTCGCTGGGCCCGAACACCCAAGCGGCAGTATCGGTGAGTTACAACTGGCAGGCCGGCACGAAGTATTAAGTGATTCTCGCTGGAGCGAACAGTGTCATCCTTGACAAGTTGGTTGTAGCGCGCGCCCACGTCACGACCTGGGCTTACGGGTTGGGTGAATTGGTGAGCGTTATGGAAGGAATGGTGATGGTGAAGGTCCTGCTCGTAGTGAGAGTAAGGGTCGTCGTGACAGTAGAGACCGTGGTTAGGGTAGAGACCGTGGTTGCCATCTCGGTCGTGGTCTCGGTGTTAGTCCTTGGAGAAAGTGAACCTGTTGCGAAGAGTGTAATGAAGATCAAAGCCGCGCCCACCACGATTCCAACGATGAGCAAAGCTGCGCCTGTTGTCTGGCTGGACGCCTTTCTTCGCATAGGTGAAGCGCGACAGACCGTTTATTCTAAACCTTTAGGGGAACGCACGTTTTTTGTTGTCGGAGCCGAGGAGGAAAAGCCCCGCCCATCCCTTGGGGTGAAAAACCTCCTCGGTCTCCTTTAGCTAAGAGTCATTGCTAGGGAGCATTGTGATGACCTTCCCTGTCTCCGTTCTGTGGCAATCTTGGCCATCGCTACGCTCTTCACGGCAGCCATAGATAATTACAGGTAATTAAGGCTTAACCATCTGTAATTAGTTGTCTCGCCTGGTCTCCAATTGGGTTGACTCTGAAAAAGGGTCATCATGTCCGTACTTTGAAGCCACTCTCTAGCTAGGCTATGTCTGGGGCGTCTACCTGAGCTGACGTCTCGGCCAGGGCGCCTCGTGGGGATTCGGGCCCATGAATAAGTCAGGTAGACCAGAAGAGGTCCAGGGTAGTCGCCCCGAGCATCTCGTCGAAACTGAAGTCAAGGGCGTCTAGCATCTGGTCGAACATAGAGTGGGCGTATTCGATGTACTTGTCTGAGTCAATCTCGTCGATCTTAGCCAGTTCGACAGGTTTGACGTAGGGTGGGTTCTTCGTCTTCACGTACGCGATTATCTCTCCGGCCTTGACCTCCTTCCCCCTCTCCTCGAGGAGCATGGCCGCCCTCACGTGCTGTGGGGTGGTCTCCCCGTACTTCTCCGTCGGCTTGCCCATCATCACGTTAAAGGCCAGTTGATCGACCGGGACCTGGCGGTTCTTGAGCTGAGTGATCATCCAGGTGAGGAGCGCCTTGGTGTCCGCCCTTGCTTTCTCGAAGTCTGATTCGGTCTGGACCCGGCTGAGGATTCCCAACGCTTCGTAGAAGGTCTGCTTGAGGAAGTCAGGCGTCTGCGACTTCTTGCCGGTCAGGCCCTTTATGTCTGCAGTCCCATCAGGCAGGACACCGAAGTAGTTCTTCTTGCGGCTGCTGAAGGCCACGTACCTGTATGTTTTGTCCAAGTCGAGCTCCACGCCCAGATCCCTTTCCGCCCAGTGAGTAACCGAGAGGACCTGATCCTTCGAAGGGTTCTGAAGGAAGAGGCTGTCAGTGTCGCTGTACAACACGTCTATTCCGAGCTCGGCACACTTCCGTATGGTCTTAGTGATGGCGTCTCTCCCCAGAGCCGCGGTCGCTTCTGCCACTGGCAGGCAGTAGAATGCGAAGGACTCGAACCCCATGACTCCGTAGCTGGCATTGAGGAACACCTTGAGACCCTGTGTTACGACATTGTATAGCTCCCTGTCCTCCTTCGATAGGGTTAGGTCCTTTGTCAACGGCTTGTAGTGACTGACCCTCAGGTCTCTGAGTGAGCCGGTGACGAGGCTCGTTATCCCCTTCCGCTTCTTGCAGACCCAGGAGGTCGTATCCGGGACCGTGTTGTCCTTGCATTCTTCATGAGGGCAGTTGACCGTCTCGTACGATAGGTTGTGGACCTTAATCAGGCTGGGATAGAGGCTCGCAAAGTCCAGGACGGATACGTCGAAGAAGACACCCGGCTTCGGTTCGATGACAAGGCCTCCTTTGTACTTCTTGCCCTTGATTATCGCTTGCGATGACGCCCCGCCCTTCTCGGCCAGCTCGTCTTGCCTCGGGATAAGCGCCCCTATCTTCCGGTGCTCGTAGAAGAGCATGCTGCGGATCCAATTCGAGACTCCTAGCCTTGAAACATCGTTGATAGGCATCTTTCCGATTCTGGAGATTACCTGTAGGAGTTTCATCACGACCGAACCACCCGTTGATGTCAACTCGTAAGTTAGCTGAGAATCGTTAAGGCAATAGCCTGCCAGCTCAGGCAGGGGCAGTTCGCCTATCTCGCCGTCGAACTCGATTTTCGACTTGCCGAGGAGCGCCTCCGAGATGCCGTTGAGGGTGTGTTCAGTGTATCTATTACCGAAGGCGTAGACCTGTATGGACCGGTTCCTGAAGAACTGGTATAGATCAATGTGGATGCCGTGCTTCACGGAAGCTGCCACCCGCTCAAGCTGTATGGGGTTCTCCTCCTCGGCGATTCCCCTCCTCTCAGCCCTATGCCTCAGGTAGCGGAGGTCGAAGTCGTCCCCGTTGAACGTGATGAGAACGGGGTAGTCTAGGATCTTCGCCATGACTGCCCTCAAGAGATCGGTCTCGTCGTCGAAGACTCGGCAGGCAAACGGCTTCCCTTCAAGCCCGGCTTGGTCCTTCCCGTTCTTGAGGAGATACACGACCTTCTCCTCATTGCTGAAGAACGAGACCGCTATCACAGGCTCCTTGGGGTCCTCCGGGTTGGGAAGTCGACCCACCTCGTTGGCAACCTCTATGTCCAATGCTACGCGCCGGAAATCGCAGAGCGGTTCGCCGAGTAACTCCGCCCATTCCTTGAGGTAGGGCGCGAATTCTGGGGGGTTCCGTCGCAGAATCTCGTCAAGTGAGCGGGCGACCCGTTGAGGGACCGGTTGTTCCGCGGGCACGACTTTTCCTGCCGCAATGCGGTAGTATGTCCCCATCCGGAGACCCCTGTCATACGCGTAGTTCTCGTAATACTTGATGTCGGCCTCCCAGGCCTTAATCCGGTCCCTTATGCTGCTGTTCCCCCCGCCAATCGCCAGCGGGTCGGTGGTGATGATCTTCCTCAGCTTCACTTTCGTGTCGTTGAGGAGGTCCAGCTTCTCCTCCTCAATGATGTCGATAACGTCCTTCCTCGCCTTTATCTCGGTTAGCTTGTCCTGTCCCAGACGGGTGTAGCAGTAAGGCTTGTGCCCGGTGTCGTCGCGCCAGAGCCAGAACCTGCTAGTCCTCTGATCGTAGAACTTCAGAACAGCCAGTCTGAGATCCCCGTCGTAGAATGCAGATGCGAGAAGCGACTCTCCCAGCTCCGTCGTAGGCCTGGTCAGTTCGGCGAGCTTCGAGATGACTTCTTTAGCTTGGGTGAGCGATTGGGTCGACAAACCGGGGTCGGCCCACATCGTGCCCGACTGCAGATAAGCCTACCGTACGAAATTGAGTCCTATGACACAATTTATATCGACAACCGCGCGCGGCTGAGGGGTTGCCGAAAGTCCTTGACATTCTTAAGTCGAACTTAGCGTATGATTTCATAGTCGTAGGTGTCGCATGGGCAGTCGTCGCAGTCGGATTAGGCCTTATTCTAGTCTCATGGCCCGCCCTCACTTGCCTCGTCGCGGGTCTCCTGCTGAAGTTCCGGCCCTCGACAAGAATCACGGGGCCCTGGGCGACCTCGTCCTCGGTTCTCGGGTTCTTGGTGTCCGCATATCAGGCCTTCGTCGCCGTCCCGTTCGTCAGCGGCATCTTCTCCTTGGTCGGCATAGAGACGCTGGTCGGGTTCGTTCTGTTTGCGCTTGTCCACCTGGTACTGCTCTATTTCGCGTTCTTACCCGCGGGCGAGCCAGTTAAATGACGTGTGAGTGGCCCAGGCGCCGCAGGAAGTAGACGGAGTATCCGCTTATCACGAAGAGTGCTGCGAACGCCCTCGTGGCGAAGACGAAGCTCCAAGGTACCGGGTAGTTGCTGTTCAGCAAGTCGGGGTTCAGCAAACGCTGTATGGTGTAGGCCGCACTCCAGAAGCTGAAGTTGCACAGAACCTCGTATGCTGAAGAGAAGGCAATGATGCATCTCACCTACTGCAGGGAGGAGATCAGACTCGCAGGCCATTTCGTAATCCTTGCTTCCCATAGCCTGAGTCTTGAGTAGAAGAGGGCGACGCAAGCCACCGAAAAGTGAGTCACGGCCTGAGCGAAGTAGGGCGGAAATGGCCAATAGACGTCGACCCACTGGGCTCCAACCGGCAGGTTCGGCGTGCGGATTGCCTCCAGGACCCCGTAGATGACTAGGACCATCAGGGTGATGAATAGAGCCCAAGATACTACCCTGAAGACCTTCTTGGTGCCGGGGTCAAGCGCCTCGACAGCCGCCAAACCGTACGTCGACCACGTCTAGATGCTCTAAGGGTTCACGGCAGGCGGTGCCCCCCTTGTTCTCTCGATGGCCTGACGGCCAATGCGACCGCTGCAATGGTAACAAACGCCCGGCGATTCACGGCTTGTAACCGGCTCCGCCGGGAGGCTCCTGCGTGAATCTCAAATACCCTCCCGCTCAGGGGCGCTCGGGGCAATTGGACTTCATACCTATCAACCTACCACTACTGGGGGAGGATGAAGAGAAGGCTGTGCTTTCCGTCATCGAGAGCGGAATGCTGACCGACAGTTCTTACGAAGGTGGCAAATGGGTGAGGAGCTTCGAGTCGAAGATGAGGGAGCTGCTAGGATTGAAGCATGTTGTTGCCGTAAACTCAGGGACGGCCGCCCTGCACTCGGTCCTGTTGGCACTCGGAATCAAGTCTGGCGACGAGGTCGTATTGCCTTCATTCACCTTCGTAGCGACAGCCAATGTAGTTCTCGCCTGTGGGGCCAAGCCCGTCTTCGTCGACACGAAGGCTGACTACAACATCGATCCTGTCCTCCTTGGGAAGGCCATCACCAAGCGCACGAAGGCCGCAATTCCGGTCCATCTCTACGGCTATCCTGCTGACATGGACGAGGTCCGTGAGGTCGCATCAGCCCATTCAGTCCACGTAATAGAAGATGCTGCAGAGTCGCTCGGGGCCGAGTACAAAGGAAGGCAGACGGGGACTCTCTCTGATGCGGGGTGCTTCAGCATGTACGCGACCAAGGTCGCCACTTCAGGCGAGGGCGGGGCGATATCAACCGACAACGACGAACTGGCCGACAAGTTGAGGCTCGTCAGGAACCACGGGATGGTTCACGGGTACGATTCACGGCGCCTCGGGTTCAACTACCGGCTCCCCGAGATCGCCGCCGCAATAGCTTCGGTCCAGATGGACAAGCTGGGCAGTTTCTTGAGGACCAGAGCCAGGAACGTTGCTTTCCTGCAGGAAAAGATCTCGGGAGTCAAAGACGCGTCTTTCACGCAGGACGGGAAGGACCGGACTCACGCCCACTACCTTCATACCCTCTTCTTGCGGAGGAACAGGGACAAGGTCCTAGACAGGCTCAAAGCTATGGGAATTGGGGCCGCCGTCTACTTCAGGACGCCTGTTCACAAGACTCCGCTGTACGAGGAGCTTGGATACGGCCACACAACCCTGGAAAACACCGACGAGGCCACCCGCCACGTGATATCGCTGCCCGTTCACCCCAAGCTAGGCCTCGAGGAGATGGAGAGGGTTTCTCAAGCCTTCTTGACCGCGGCAGGCGAACTCCTCTAGGGGCCCCTGTTTTGCAGGCACAGCAGAAGCTCTGTGCGGTCGTTCCTACGTACAATGAAAGAGAGAACATAGAGAAACTGATCAAAGAGGTGCGAAGGGCTGCGGTCCAGGGCCTCACACTCCTCTTCGTTGACGACACCAGCCCAGACGGGACAGGCGATCTGATACGGGATATCGCCTCCCGCGATCCTTCAGTGAGGCTCCTCGTCAGGAGTGCGAAGACCGGAATCGGAAGCGCCTACCAGGACGGATTCAAGGAAGCGATATCGTCGATCGCGCCTGACATCATTATCGAGATGGACGCGGACCTCCAGCATCCCCCGTCGGCGATCGGGGAACTTGTCAGGGCAGTCCAAG
The DNA here is from genome assembly GCA_963796355.1 of uncultured archaeon. GTDB lineage: Archaea > Thermoproteota > Nitrososphaeria > Nitrososphaerales > Gagatemarchaeaceae > UBA183. Next base: position 423,128 of record CAWCLD010000002.1, on the reverse strand, counting down.
CCGGTGCTGACGTGGCGGTAGGGTCGAGGTATGTGGCTGGTGGAAGGGTCTATGGCTGGAGCCTCTGGAGGAGGACGGTAAGCAAAGGGGCGAACGCCTACGCAAGAACGATGCTTCGCATTAAGGTCAGGGACGCGACCTCGGGTTTCCGTGCTTATACGAGGGCCAAGGCGGAGCAGGTCGCCGACGCGGACCTTCCTACAAAGGGGTTCGAGTTCCAAGTCGCATCCCTCCACATGCTGAAGAGGGGGTCGCGCTTCGCAGAGGTCCCTTACACCTTTTCGGCCAGGACTGCGGGCAGGTCGAAGATGGGGCTGGCCGACATGGCCCGTTTCTTCTTCGCAGTAATCAGGATCGCCCTCGGTTGAGGCAAGGTCTCAGCGACCTGCGTCTGGCCTATTCCATTCCGCCTTCAATCGTCCACGTCATGAGAAAGCCAGAAATACGGGGAGTCTCGGTGCAGCCCTAGGATGTCAGCGGAAGCACCGAAGGAGCAGCCCGTGAAGGTCTTCGCGGCGGCCGTATACGAATGCGTTAGGTGCGGCACCAAGACGACGCAGGAGGAGCTTTCAAGATTGCCCGAAGTAAAGTGCATCTGTGGGTACCGTGTCTTCAGGAAGGCAAGGCCGTCAGTAGTCAAGCAGATTAAGGCCGTCTAGGCGTTCTGTGGTCGGCAAATCAGGACCTAGGAGCATCCGGAGCCTAGGCCCACCTTCTCCAAAAAGGACAAGATCGAAGTTTTGGGCGGGTCACTCCGGGATATGGCAATCCAAGAAGTTCGACAAGAGACTAACTACTACATCCTCTATTGCATAATCGTTTATGTATGGGTGTGGCCCGGCTCGGACAGCATCCAGATGCATCTCATGAAGAGCAGCAAGCCCTCCGCCATACTGGGTTACGGCGCTTACATCCCATTCTACAGGATCCCCACATCCGAGATCGCCAGGATTTGGAAGGGAGGCGGTTCAGGCCCCAACGCCGAGAAGGCTGTAGCCTCGATAGACGAAGACACAGCGACGATGGCGATAGAAGCTGCCCGTTACGCGATGAAGATGGCAGGCACCACTAATCTTGGCGCGGTCTTCGTTGGCACTGAATCGAAGCCGTACGCCGTAAAGCCCACGAGCACCATGGTTGCGCAGGCTCTTGGACAGCACTACACGCTCGCGGCCGACCTAGAGTTCGCCTGCAAGGCAGGAACCGAGGCAATCCAGGTGATAACGGGTTTGGTCGGTTCCGGAATGATCGAGGCTGGGCTCGCAATAGGCATGGACACAGCCCAGGGGAGGCCCGGCGACGACCTGGAGTACGCCGCAGCGAGCGGGGGAGCAGCCTATGTCATCGGAAAGAACGGGAAGGATGCAATCGCCCTAATAGACTGCAGTACGTCGTTTGTTTCTGACACGGGAGACTTCTGGCGAAGGGCCCACGAAAAGTATCCCCGACACCTCGCCAGGTTCACAGGTGAGCCGGCCTACTTCTATCACATCGAGAACTCGGTGAAGACCCTCTTCAAGGAGACTGGCCACAAACCGAGCGACTTCGCCTACGCCGTCTTTCACCAGCCCAATCCGAGGTTCCCTGTCGAAGTCGCTACGAGGCTCGGTTTCACCATGAAACAGGTCAAGACCGGTCTGCTCAATCCGACGATTGGGAACACCTATGCCGGGAGCTCGCCCATCGGGTTAGCAGCGGTCCTGGACGAGGCGAAACCTGGTGACAAGATCCTGCTCGCCAGCTTTGGCTCAGGCGCAGGGTCAGATGCCATCTGCATCGAGGTCCTCGATGGAATCAAGAAGACGAGGGGGGTCAATCCCACAGTAAAGTCGATGATTCAACGTGGTTCGAAGATAGACTACGCGACCTACTCGAAGTTCAGGGACAAGCTGCACAAGTAGGGGAAAAGATGCAAAAGTCCAAGGTGTACATCTCTTCGGTGGGTTTCACTAAGATCGACGACCACTGGGAGAAGTCTCTCCTAGACCTGGCAGTCGAGGCCGCGCGGGGCGCGATGAAGGGGACGCCCAAGGTCAGGCCGCAGAATATCCTCGTGGGCAATATGTTCAGCGCGATCGGTGCAGGACAGGAGCACCTCGGCGCTCTCTTGGCAAGCGCTTTGGGCCTCGCAGGGGTGCCGGCCTTCAAGGTCGAGTCGGCCTGTTCGTCGGGCGGTTCGGCCTTTAACGTGGCGTACTCCCTCGTGAAATCAGGGGCGCTTGACTCGGCCCTCGTCGTTGGGGTCGAGAAGATGCGTGACCTGGAGTCTGAGGAGGTCTCGCAGGCGATCGCAATGGCGGAGTCGGCCGAGTACACGCAATTCGTGGGCGCCTCTTTTGCAGCGTTGAACGGACTCCTAGCAAGATACTACATGGAGCAGCTCGACGTCTCGAGAGACGAACTCAGCTCGATCCCCGTCATCGACCACGCGAACGCTGTGACTGCCGAGCACGCCCAGTTCAGGAGGGCGATTACGCCCGACGCAGTCAGCAGGTCGAGCATGGTTGCAGACCCGTTGAGGCTCTTCGATTGCGCCCCGGTCGGAGACGGGGCGGCCGCGGTCCTCTTGGTCAGCGATAGGGCGGCGTCCGGTGCCAAGAAGAAGATGGCCGAGGTCCTGGGCGGGAGGATTACCACGAACGAATTCAGCGTCTACGAAAGGGAGGACATGCTTGACTTCAATGCTACACGGGAGGCCTTCAATAGCGCTATGGCCCAGGCCGGGCTCTCTCCCCATAAGCTTGGCTTCGCCGAGATCCATGACGCATTCTCTGTGGTCGGGGCCCTCTCCCTCGAGGCGATGGGCTTTTCGAAAAAGGGCCGTGGCTCGAAGGACGCTAAGGAGGGGAAGTACAGCATGGGGTCAGAACTCCCGATTAACACCTTCGGGGGGCTGAAAGCAAGGGGACACCCCGTGGGTGCGACGGGAGTCTACCAGGTCGCCGAGGCCTTCCTGCAGCTGACCGGTCAGGCCGGCAAGAACCAGATCGAAGACGTCGACTATGCGATCACCCACAACATCGGAGGAGTGGACACCACGAGCGTAGTCCACGTCTTTGGGAGGGCCTCGTAGATGGCCATCCAAGCCTGGAGGATCAGGGATCGGTACTACAGGCTAATCGGCAGCAGATGCCAGGAGTGTAATAGCGAGTTCTTCCCACCTGTCTACAGGTGCCGGCGTTGCGGCTCCGAGAACATCAAGGACAAGGAAATGCCGAGGGAGGGAAACATAATGACCTACACGCGACTCTACGAGCCGCTGCCGGGGTTCGAGGCGCAGGCCCCGTTCTACCTCGCCGTGGTGATACTCGACAACGGGGCGAGAGTCCTCAGCCAAATCGTGGATTCTCCCGATGAGTCCGTCAAGACGGGAGCGAGGGTGAGGGCGACCGTGCGGAGAGCCAAGGTTGACGGCGACTCAGGGCAGATTATCTACGGATACAAATTCATCGTAGTAGCATAACTATGATAGCATGGGCCGTTGGTCCAGACTCAGGACTAACCTTGTGCCTATTAGATACCTACAATGTCCCGGAGGCCTTTGTACCTGATCCTAATCGTGGCCTGCGTGACCCCAGCTGCTTCGGCCAAGTCCTTCTGAGTCTTGTCCTCGCCTTCGAGGATGCATGCCACGTAGAGAGCTGCGGCCGCAAGGCCCATCGGGTCCTTGCCTGCTGAAATGCCGCTCTCCTCGGCCCTTCTCAGGATTACCAAACTCCTCCTGCTCGTCTTCTCGGAGAGGCCTGCCTTTGCGGCAATCCTTGAGACGCATTGAGTTTCAGAGTCAACTCTGTCAGGGGTTCGTAAACGCCCTAAAGGATTCTGGATCCAAGAGGAGAACCACGCTTTGAGCGCGAATGGCCTCGTCTTCGTCGAGCTTTCGTCATATGAAGCTGTCGAGGCACCATACAGCGCGAACGCGGCCCCAACTAGAAGCATAGCGTAGACGAGATTCGGATAGTAAGGACCCATTGGTTGAGAAGAAACTCCCTTGAGGTGTTGCGCTTCTAGTGAAATTGCAATCGCTAGAACGATTAACAGGAGATCCAATACGATGCACCAGTGCCACTTGTTCACCTTTGCTTCAAGTGTCGAATATCAGATAAACCTTCACAGCCAGTTCGAATGGGTCCAGTTCCAAATTCCTGTATTTTGACGACTTCCTACGCGCGCGCTAGACTTCCCCTCTCTTGCCAACGCATGCTTCGTTGACCCTTCTCTCTACCATGAACCTCGTCGATAACCACAGTTGCTAGTTTGCAATGCAAACCTTCAGCATTGCCAGACGCAAACGGCCCTTGGGCCCTCTCTCGGCTTTTCCCCGGCTCTTGTGCGCCCTCGGCTTCGCCTTAGGCCCCCTCCCCCCGGCCGCCAGAGCCCATACTTAGGAGGGGGAGTATATCACACGATAGCATATATCCCAACAGCTTCGAGCATTGCGCCGACGATGTCGTTCGACGACGTAGTCCGCTTGGCCCAGCAGAAGGGTTTCTTCTTCAAGTCCGCAGACAGCTACCCGAACTCTCCGGCCGGCTTCTGGGATTACGGGCCCCTCGGCGTATCGATGAGGAACAATCTGGTGGGACTGTGGAGACGGATGATAGTCAAAAGGGATGGGATGCTTGAGATCGACGGGTCGCAGATCCTGCCCAAGGCAGTGTTCGAGGCGTCTGGTCATCTCTCCAGTTTCACGGATCCTTTCGTTCGATGCTCAAAGTGCGGTTCCGCCTTCAGGCCAGATAAACTGATAGAAGAAAAAATCCGCAAGCAGGTGCCTGAGAAGCTCCAGGACTCCGAATACGACACTTTGATGGCAAAGGTGGGGGTGAAGTGCCTGAAGTGCGGCTCGGCGCTCTCAGGAACGGGCCGATTCAACATGATGTTCAAAGTCGGGATCGGCCCCCTGCAGGAGGAGGCCTATCTCAGGCCCGAGACCTGCCAGAGCATCTTCGTGGACTTCCCACTGCTGTTCAAGACGCAGAGGGTCAAGCTTCCGGTGGGGGTGGCACAGGTGGGGCGCAGCTTCAGGAATGAAATCGCTCCCAGGCAGGGACTCATCAGGCTGAGGGAACTCAACCAGGCCGAGGTCGAGGTCTTCTTCAACCCAAAGCGGACGGATGAGGAAAGGTTTGAACCGGTTCAAGGCGATGAGCTAACGCTGCTCAGCCCAGACGGGTCTTCTGGTAGGGTCACCGTCTCCGAAGCAATCGAAAGGGGGTTGGTGCCGAACAAACTTGTCGGCTACTACCTCGCTCTGTTGCTCCGGTTCTATGATGCCGTGGGGTTGCCGAAAGAGAGGATCAGATTCAAGATTCTTTCCCAGGAAGACAGGGCCTTTTACTCGAAGGCCGCCTATGACCTGGAGATCGACCTCTCGGTGGGATGGCTAGAGCTGGTCGCCTGTAACTACCGAAGTGATTACGACCTGGGACGCCACTCGAGCGTGAGCGGGACGGACTTCACTGTTGACGACGAGGGCGAAAAGGTTCTTCCACACGTCTTCGAGCTCTCGATGGGCATCGACAGAAGCGTCTATGCGCTCCTCGAGACGTCGCTAAGGTCAGAAGGAGAGAGGCGCCTCCTGGTGCTCAAGCCGTACGTGGCACCCATGAAGGCAGGGGTCTTTCCGTTGGTCAACAAGGATGGCCTCCAGGAAGTCGCATTAGATGTATTCAGGGAGCTGCAGGAGACGCTCGACGTCCTTTACGACGAATCAGGCTCGATAGGAAGGAGATACGCTAGGGCAGACGAAGTGGGCGTTCCGTACTGCATCACCATCGACTATGACACTCTGAAGGACAAGACGGTGACTCTAAGGAACCGCGACGACCGGTCCCAGCAAAGGGTCCCGATTTCGTCACTGACGGAAAGGCTGACCGCCGCGACTCAGTCTCCTAGACTGTCGGGATGAGGACGAGGAAGACCGCGAGAGAGGCCGCCGCTCCTACAACAGTGGCCAGGAAGTTGACCGCGTTGTTCTCAATGTATCGGACTCCCCCCGCTACGTGCGTGCTCTCTCCGCAGTGTCTTAGCGCCTCAGTAGGCTTGTGGCAGATGACGCAGTATCCTCTCCTCTGAACGGCAGCCCCCAACACACTGTCGAAGAAGGCTCCGAGGACTCCTCCTATGACGCAGATTGGCACGACCTCGAGCTGCGTCGGCATCAGGCGAAGGAAGAACGCCATGGAACCGATGACGAGTGAAGCAAAGACTGCGCCCAGGATGCCCAGCAAGGTCACCCCCCCGGAGGTGCCCGGTGCGACAGTCCTGGCTAGGTTCGTGATTAGCCTCGGCTTCTTGTGGCTCAGAAGACCTAGTTCGGTCGCCACCGTGTCCGCGGCCGAGGTTGAAATGGCCCCCAGGAACAGAACAGATAGACCTGCAGTGGGCCCCATGAAGTTGAGGAGAGCTATCACTGAGGCGATCCCGCCGTTTGCCACGATGTTGGGCCAGCTGCGTTCGCCGCCTTTTCCTTGGGCGCTCCCGAGCCTCTTCTTGTATCTGTACTTGTAGAGGGTGAAGACCACTCCCAGGGTGAAGAAGGCTGCGACTACGACGAACCACGAGAGTCCTCCTCCATAGATGACCGAGAAGCCCACGACCGTGCTCGCGAGGAAGCCCTTTCCGTCGATGGCGTTGAGAAGGACCGCCGCCAGCGCGAACGCGATCACGATGAAGAACTCGACGGTCGCGAAGATTATTGTCAGCAAGGCCTTTCCTTGCGCTCTTGGTTGGAGTAAAAAGGCTTACAGGGTCGCACTTCCGAGGATTCCAATGCATCTGCCATTGTATATGAAAGTCCTGCCCTGACTCTTTGTGCCCAGAAGTGCTCTACAAGGTCAGCCCGACGAGGCTGAAACGCGCGAAGAGGACTCTGGCCGTCGTGGCAGAGTGACGGCTCTTAGAGCTGAGATGAGGGCCTCCTCGGAAGGAGCGTCCGACAAAGCCAAGACAATTCCTTCTCGCCTTGCCAGGTCTACTGCGAGCGGGTCAAGGTCCTTCGGGCCGTGTATTACGACGGCCCTCGGCTTTAGCTGGGAGACCCTGATAGCCACCAGGGGGCTGCGCCCCATCCCGACCTTGGTGAATATCAGTACTCTCTCGGTCGTCGCCCCGAAGATTCTGTAGAAGTCGAGACCAGACAGAGAGTAGATTGTCTTTATGCTGTCCAGAACGGTGTAACCGTACAGCTTTACCTGCTTCTCATCACCCACGAGCACTCTCGCGTTGACCGCCTTCAGAATCGTCGAGGCTTCGACAGGGCCTTGGAACTCGCCTATCGAAAGGATGGCCTCGTCCTTCTCGCTGGAGACCAACTTTGGTATCATCCGGTCTCGCCCTTCGTCAAGCTTGACGAGGGCCTCCACGTACTTCCTCACAAATTGAACGCCCGGCGATGGTCTTCTGCCGCTCTCGTAGTCGCTCAGGACCGAGGGCGAGATGGCAAGCGCCTTCGCAAGTGCTACCTGCTTTATTCCGAGCTTGGCTCTCCAGGCCTTCATTGCTCTCCCTGGGTCTGGACTGGCTACAATACTGCCTGCAATCTTCGCGAGTGCGTTGCTCTCGCTGGACTCCAACTGAATTAGGCACTTGGCGAATGAGATTTTAAGTTTTTGACGATGATAAGAACGCAAAACAACTACATTGCAAATGGGATCTCCATGGGTGTTAAGGTTCTGCAAAAAGACAGACTTCAACAGCCTTTGCTTTCAGGGGGCTCCATGAGATTCTGCCTACTCTACTTGGAGGGGTTTCGCCTTCGCTTTATCTTCCTGTATGCCGCCGCGAACAGTCTTACGAGTTTCGCCAAGGATCTGTTCTGTCTCTCCAAGTTCTCGGAAAGGACAGTCTCTTCTGATGCGAATTCGCGTCTAAGCTCACGAACGTCTGTCTTCTTAGAAAAGTAGAGGTAAATTGGAATCCCCAACAGGATCGCCGCCGACCCAATAATCTTGTCCAAGAGAGAAGTGGAGTAGAGCAGATAGACACTGATCCCGACTCCCAACCACGGAAGTATGTTTTGACCGCGAAGGCCATGCTCATCATTCTTCTTGAGAACGGACAGGGCAAGACAAACGAGGAGGTAGCAGACCCCGAGGTTGAAGACTGCAAATGATATGAGTGTTGAAATCCCGGAGAATGGCACGAGTGCCAAAGCGATCACGCCCTCAATGATAACCGCGACATAAGGCGTCCTGAACCGGGGGTGAACTTTGCCGAACTCCTTCGGGAGTAATCCATCGCTAGACATTGCGTAGATCAGACGGGCCGTTCCCAGAACCTCTGTTTCATCCGTGCCCGAGACAGAAGCGAGAGCGCCAACGCCAGTAATGATGGCGCCGGCTGAACCGAGGAGGGCCGTACTGACCAACACAAGGGGTATGGGACTCTTCGCGAGCTCGGCCGAACCGACTATGCCGAAGACCGCAGCATTGGTCACAACGTAGAAGAATATCACTATCGCCATGCCGGTTATCATCGCCTTGGGGATGTTCTTCTTCGGGTTGACAACCTCACTGGCAGGAAGGACTCCAAGCTCGAATCCTGCATATGCCCAGAAGATCAACACCAAGACAGTACCGAAGTTGCTCAGACCTACGGGCGCGAGCGGTGTGTAATTCCCGAGCAATGTGGGCCTTAGCACGATAGACCCGATACCGAGGAAGATTATGAGAAGTAGAGGAGCAAGCTTTGCGAGAGTCAGGACGTCGTTTAGTCGTCCTGCCGCCTTGGCACCGACAATGTTGACCATGGTGAGTACCACGATGAAGATGATCCTGATCAGCAGCTGTTCCCCGTAAGACAAGGGAACGAAGTACTGGAGGTAGTTCGTGAAGACTATCGCAAAGACGGGGAGCGCGATGATCTCCGCGATACTCATGCTCCATCCCGCGATGAACCCGTAGAAATCGTCAAAGGCTTCTGATACAAAGGCGAACGAGCCTCCGACATTCGGGACGTAGTAGCTACAGTATCCGAACACCATCGCCAGTACCATTGAAATCGCCCCACCGATGATCCAGACTACTAACGCAAAGGGCCCGATCAGGCCCGCAACCAGGCCGGGGACGATGTAGATGTCACTACCGATGATAGCCCCCACGACAATGTTCATCAGGTCAAAGTAGGACAGGTCCCGCTTGAGTTCCAACTACGCGGTCGCTAGGTCGGCATCTCCACTATTTTGACTTGAGGGGTCACAGGACCCATATCTTAGATGACCTATGTCTGTTTACGTCGGGTTGTCAGCAGAGGCGCTTCCTTCGGTCTTATCAGATCATAAGGATTCATTTCGCCATTGCCTCTTCGTCGTGTCGCGTGGAACGAGAGGAGACTCCATTGACAGTTTGTATTGGACCTCTCACGTCGAGGATCAGACGGCCGATGAAACCACAGTCATTGTGGGCTGATGCTTGCCGCGTGGGCAAGGGTCTAGAAGAGACGGGCTCAGACCACTGAAGGGCGACTTGAACTGGCTAAGAAAGTGTATTACTCGACGATGTCAAGGTGGCCTCCAGATGGCGAAGTGCTATTGCGGGTTCGTGTGTGAGACGGAGAACGAGCTCGAGTCGCACGTAATCAAGGTCCACGGAGCAAGAGACGGCGACTGGAAGGGATGGGTGAGCAAGTGACTGAGCCTGCCTCGTGGGGTAACTATCAAGTAATCCTCAGCGCCTTCTTCACGTTCTAGGGCTTGGCTAGGACTTAGTACCAAGCAACAGGATTCCAAGCCTCATGAGCAAAGGCGTGGTTCGATGGCGGGAGAGAGCTCGAGACCGTTTTAGGTCGGATGATAGTGACAATCATCTCAAGAGAAAGTATCGAACAAAATCTAGGCTCAGCTGCGCGTTCAGGTATTCCTCGCCAGCCTCGATACTTGGGCCCTCACCAGCTTCAGCGCCTCCTTCAGTGAGTCGCTTTCTCGCACGAGGCCCAGTTCCTTCAGGAGTCTGTCCCCTAGTAGCACAGTCTCCCCCGTCGTAAGGGCACTGGGACCCATGCCTAACTTGGTGGCCCGTCCCTCGCGTGCTGTCAGCTGCCCCAGGGCGTTCAGCATCTCAGTCCCAAGATACGAGTAGCACTCTGCGTGCTCGATCCTCTGGTTCAGCTCGCGAGTCTTTGAACTAACGCACTCGAACCGAGTGGCCGACCATGTCGACCTGATTGCCTTGGCCCCCTCGTGACCCCCACCAAGTACGTCGTACAGTACCGCCACGCCCTCGAGCCTGGACCCACAGCTCATCCTCGACGAATTCTCTAAACCCGCGCCCGTGGTGAATGACTCGAAACTCTTCGGCGCCGTCTTCGACTGGCTCTTGAGCTGGCAGAGGAGGTGGCTGGGAGACGGGGGGACCTCTCCAGAATAGAGCAGGGAGTAGGCATAGTTGTACGCAGCATAGAGCAGCCAGTAGTCTGCGTCGATTGCCGAACCCTTGGAGAGCGCCTCTTCGGCCCTGCCGAGCGACTTCAACGCTGAGGCGAGTCTCTGACTGGAACTTCTCTTTGCCGAGCTGGCGAGAACGGCGACATTCGAAGCCAGGCTGGTGGACAAGATTAGCGAAGTGTCCTTGACCGTCTTGGCGCACGCCAGCGAGACGGAGTGCTCAGGGTTCGAGGGCTTCAAAACCTCCTTCTCGGACACGAAAAAGAGGTCGAGGAAGACCTCGCCAATCCTGACCGTCGAATTGGGGCGCTTCTCATTTGTAACTACGACGACGTCGAGCTCACATGAAGGGCGTTCGAGTCCTCGGGCATGACACCCGATGACGGCGAGGGCAGATCCCCTGTAGGTGTCCAGAATCGGGCGGAGAAGCTGCGTGACAGGTCCCTGAGCGCCTTTCATGGCGTTTTCACCTTCAACTTTGACTCCCTCGGCGCGGGGTTGAAACCGCTTGTTGGCAAGCTGCAAATGGTCTGAAGAGCCCGATTTCCTACGAATTTTGCATGTGGATTTGAATTATGTGAGATTCGCCCACAATGCATATATATACGACGGCACTGACCTTCCTTGTAAAGATTTCGCTAGTGGTGAAAATGCTCGGCGACAAGGATTTTTCGAGGCTGATGAAGCTGCAGAAGGCACTAGACAAGTGCCCCCGATGCGGCAAGGGACCGATGTTAGTTGACACAGCCGGAGGAGAGCTCTTCTGCGGGGCCTGCGGTTTCGTCGTCAAGGAGAAGATCGAAGAGGTCGGCCCAGAATGGAGGGCGTTCTCGAAGGAGGAGAAGGACGATAGGAGCAGGGGGGGCATCCCGACTTCCATCGCAATGCATGACATGGGGCTCGCGACCGTCATCGGTGGGATAAACAAGGATGCCTCTGGGAAGTCGCTTTCAGCTTCTATGAAGGCCACGGTGGAGAGGCTCAGAACGTGGGATTCTCGCAGCCAGGTGCATGAACCGGTTGACAGGAACCTGAGGCAGGCCTTCAGCGAGCTCGATAGGCTCTCTGACAAGCTTTCAGTCTCCGACGCCGTGGTCGAGAAGGCGGCCTACGTCTACAGGAAGGCGCTCGAGAGGGGGCTGGTCAGGGGAAGGTCGATCTCTGCCATCATTGCCGCTTCTCTTTATGCAGCCTGCAGGGACACCCAGACGCCGAGGACATTGAAGGACCTGGCAGCCGTAAGCAACGTCAAGAAGAAGGACATCGCGAGGTGCTATAGGCTGCTCCTGAAAGAAATGGACATCAAGATGCCGGTCGTCAACCCGACAAAATGTGTCTCAAGGATCGCCTCGAAGGCAGGCCTCTCAGAGAAGACAAAGAGGAGAGCTTTGGAGATTCTGAAGAGGGCCGAGGAGACTAGGATTTCCGCGGGTAAGGACCCGATGGGCCTGGCAGCTGCCGCTCTCTATGTGGCGTGCACCCTCGAAGGTGAGGACAAGACTCAGAAGGACGTGGCCGAAGCAGCAGGGGTCACTGAAGTCACAATAAGGAACAGGTACAAGGGGCTCCGGTCGGCCCTAGGTATCTAATCAAACGCTATAGCACCTCACTAGGGCAGGTCTTTGTCTTGCTCCTGCTCATCCGACATGCTCAACTCTGACACAGGAGTAAGACTTAGGCATCTGGAACAGATTCGTACCACGCGCGCTCCAAGCGAATCTTGCCGAAAGATTCCAATCTCCTGAATCGAAAAAACGCCAGAAAACCTGAAGCGTGTTCTCGCAAAGGACATGATTACCGACAGGGAATAGGATTCCTTAGTTAACGTAGACTAACCAGACGCCCCTTTCCTCCGCCAACTCGATACTGCCACTGCACTGAGGAAGTCTTGCCAAGCAGACCCAAGTAGGTCTGGGTTGACTTTATGCTTCTCGGCAATAGCTTCTATTGTTCTCCTGGCCATAACTCCATCCTTGCTTTCTAGCCAGAGTTTGAATACTTCCTCCATCGCATCAGCTACGCTCTCTTTCTCTTTGATTTCTTTGTCAGTCGGAGTCTTGGAAGGTGTCATGGCGAAATCACTGCCTTGACCTATACGCACTCCTGATCCATCTTTGTCATCCCAGCTATCATTTTGTCTGCATCAAAAGTGCGTTTGGGTTTCCCCTTAGATTTACGGAATATGGAGTACGAATCTACGAAAACCTCGGTATTGCAGAAGTCGTCCTAGGTCTTTCCCCTTTTTTGGACAAAACGCAAAGATACTGCTAGGCTGTCGTTCGTAGTAGTATGGCGTCGAGCGAAAGTCTGACAATGGAAGACGTACGAAATGAGGGACTTCAGGAGAGCGTGGAACCGACGAGGATAAACCTCCGCAGCGAGGGGTTGAAGCTCGACCTGGTCCTCCTCCAGAACAGGGTCTCGGGCCTCACGATAGACTATCAGGGCATCTCGAAGAGCGGTGAGTTGCAAGAGTGGCTCGGGATTATCGACAGCATGCTCTCGGATTCCACTCCATCACCCGAGGGGTCGATTCCCAAGATATTAGGCGAGGCGGCCAAGCCTTCGGTTTCGCAGTCGCAACCCCTGAAGGGGTCGGAGGATGGACTTCAGGAGGATGCTGGGCCGACTATGATCAATGTCCGCAGCGAGGGGTTGAAGCTCGACCTGGTCCTCCTCCAGAACAGGGTCTCGGGCCTCACGATAGACTATCAGGGCATCTCGAAGAGCGGTGAGCTGCGAAAGTGGATCAAGATCATCAAAGGCATACTCTCTGAATCCCCTTCACCGCCTCAGAGGCCAATTCCCCAGATATTAGGTGAGGCGGCCAAGCCTCCGAAGCAGCAAGAGCCTCCGAAGGAGAAGCAGCAAGAGCCTCCGAAGGAGAAGCAGCAAGAGCCTCCGAAGGAGAACCACTACCGTGAGATTGTCTTACACGCAGTAGATGTCAGTCTGGATACGATGGGCAGTGACGGAAAGCACGCCGTGCTCAGCCTCCTGGAGAACAGGTATGGCCTTAGCGAGAAGGAAATACCGGATCATCCCAGGGGCTTCGTCGTGCTTCTTGACGAGCTATTGGGTCCGTCCGCCCGAAATCTCGAAAGGGAGATCATCAGCAACATCAGGCTGGTCACCGTGGCCCCCGGAGAGAACCTGGAAGCAGTCATCAAGTCACTCAAGGAGCAACGTCCGGCTGCGGCCCCAGCGGAGGCAGCCGCAGAGGACCCCAGGCAGCCGATGCCAACACGGTCGGATTCAAGTGCAACGCCACGTCTTCTAGGCGCCAGGGTTGATTGAAAAATGATAGACTCCGAAATTGCGTTCGTATTCGTGATTCCCGCGATCGTCTTCTGGATGCTAGCGGTTCCCATCGCGGTCCTGGTGCAGCGGCGACCACGCCCGCGAGCCTATTGCGTGAAGGAAAGGGCGGAGAGAGAGATCACTAGTGCTCATACCGTTATCCTCAGGAACGGGAGAAAGGCGCTGCAAGGAAAGTGCAGCTCTTGCGGGACTACGCTCTTCAGGATGAAGTCAAATCAGAACCTAGTCGTAGTCATTGCTAGGGAATGGGGAACAATGCTAAGCGCACGGTTTGGAAGAATCGTGCACAGGCCACACCCGCGAGCCTATTGCGTGAAGGAAAGGGCGGAGAGAGAGATCACTAGTGCTCATACCGTTATCCTCAGGAACGGGAGAAAGGCGCTGCAAGGAAAGTGCAGCTCTTGCGGGACTATCATTTTCAGGATAAAGTAGCGTCCTGTCTCTGTCTCTCAGAGTTATGATTTAGCCGGTCTGAACCTTTAACGAAGCTCCGTGGGTTGGGACGCCTGGCGGGAATGACAAGATCTGACTAGGACGCGGCTGGATGGGTTCCATCTGTCTCTCTTCAATCGCACTCAGTAAAGGCGAAGAGAGACGTGGCTTTCTCTGTTTGTCAGCGATATCCCGTTACCGTAAGGTATCTGACTACTCGATATTCTGTGTCCGGTCCGTGCCCCGCCGACCAAGACTGTAGTTCCGACATCACGGCCGCAACGTTCTGAATCGTCGTGTAGTACCCCAGTGCGAACTGTCGCGTGGCTGAATTATCGGCTAATATCTTCTAGGCGATCACTTAACCTGCAAGCTGGCAGGACTGACTCTCGCGTCCTGACCCGTCAGGGGTGACGACCTTCTCAAGGTTCTGTGGCTGATGAATCGGAGAACAAGCCACAGGATTATCAGGAACACAATGATGCGGAAGGCTATGTATATGGTATCCACGAGAAGAGCGTCTGCCATGTTGAGCAGCCTCAAGGAGAATGGTACTGCTATCTGGACATCTAGGGCGTCAGTCTTCTCTTACGAGCCGTTCCCTCTTCTTTTGCTCTAGCTTCTCTCTTGGAAACTGAACCGGAAAGTTCTCCGACAGAATCTTGACGTAGGTGTCGGTCTCCTCATCGTTCATGAACTGAAACATGTACCTCCCGGTGTAGGGCGAGGGCTCACCCTCCCTGCGCAGGAATTCGATGTGAATCAGTGGGTCCCCTTGCTTAATCGTGATCGGAGATCTCTCGTTACTCAAGTTCACGAGTTCGAGAGCCAACCTCCCGACAAAACCGCTGTGAACTTTGACAGAATTTAGGAACGAGAGTCCGAGCCGCCCGAATCTGCTCTTGGAGGTCAGGTGGGCGACGCAATCAGGGGGAGTGAAGACGATTTCGCGAGAAACCATGTTCCTATGTTCCAAATAGTTCAGCGTCCTGTTCTCCCTGACGGTCAGCACGTAGCCGTCGCCGTCGAAAGCCCCAGGATCTGATGGATAGATCACTCTGAACTTCGACACGAGATCCTTCAGTATCGAAGCGCCTAGGACTGTCATTCCTACCGCGTCGCTCCCCTGGGTTCGCGGCTTAAGAACTTCAGGCGAGAATAGGGGACGGCTCCCGCCCCCTATTCAGAAGTTTGACTACTCCGATATATGCGACCCCGAGCAGGCACGCTATTCCGAAGAACTCGAACAGGTCAGCCATGACAATCTGCTGAAGGAGATACCCTGGGGCCGACGTCCAGGGGATACCATACACCCCCTGTCCGTAGAAGGCGAAGACACTCGGAAGGTAGTCAATGCCCCAGTGCGCCAAGACCGCGACGTGAAACCCGTACCTGATGTAGAGGTATGCGAGCACGATCCCCCCGTAGACCGCTTCCGGCAGCTTCCCGATGTCCCATCCCCCACCGCCGCACACTACGTGGCAGGCGCCGAAGGTCGCCGCGCTGAAGACGCTGGCAGCCCAGATTACAGCCAGGATGAAGGTGCCGTTGTCGGCGCCCTCGTAGGCGATGGATGGGCGCCACAATGTCTTCAAGATTGACGCTCTTGGCCGCGGTAGAGTGACGATCACAGCTGCGACCCCGATCAGGAGGACTCTGAACCCGAACTCTTCTCGGAGGGGCGCGAGGGCCAACTCGACGAAGGTCAGCAGGTCGTTACTACCGCTGAAGGGGTTCCCGATTGGCGCCCCGAAGGCCGAGACCACTTGATCCACCAAAGCTGCCGTGAAGACCAGGAACCCGATTGCCACAAGCGTCAGCAGTGCTCGGTTGGACAGGAACTCTCTGTAGCCGTTCCTGAGTCCCGAGGCGACGGCGGAGGGCAGACTTTTCCCCTGGAAGACGGTCAGGACAAACATCGCCAAATAGATGGCAATGACCACGATGAACGCCACTCCGTACATGACCTGGAAGGGGAGGAGGACAGCGATCGGGCCGAGCCAAAGGAACGGCTGTCCGACGGTGCTGGCCGTCGAACCAGGCAGGCGGGTGAAGAAGACTGTATACACGCCGACCGGGAAGGAAAGCATCACCAGAAGTGCCGTCAGCGAAAGCAGAACCAAGAAAAACGCTGCGAGGGCCGACCCGAGGAGGCTCGGCGCCGGCTCCACGCTAGGCTCCAAACC
Organism: uncultured archaeon; assembly: GCA_963796355.1. Lineage (GTDB taxonomy): Archaea > Thermoproteota > Nitrososphaeria > Nitrososphaerales > Gagatemarchaeaceae > UBA183. The sequence goes on along the minus strand of CAWCLD010000002.1, from coordinate 406,805 downwards.
TATGGTTCTCCACGATTCTCGTCTGAGGTCTCCTCGAGAAAGGCGGTCCCAGTATATCCGCAGTTCACGCAGTAGTAACTCATCGGGACTAACCAGCCCCCGAGCTTGCTCGCGTTCCTCACGGGATGAAGGCAGCGGGGACAGAGCTTCTGGGCGGGCTTCAGGGGGCTCCTCCTCACGAACCTCGGTCGGCTATCGTCCGGGTCGCTCTCAGGCTGCACGCTGATGTCGATGCCCCCCTCGGGGCCTTAAAACCGTTCCAAGGAAACGCCGACTTCTAAGGGCGTGCCTCGGCGCGAATGCTCTGAGCATGGCAGTCCGAAGGAGGATTGTGGTGCCTGCGGGTCTTGCCTTGAAGATTCAGATCTGCGAGTCTCGTTACCCGAATTGCGAGACACTTCTTGACTACGAGGATGCATCGGACCTCCCGAAGCGATTCTTGCCTTGGCTACCTGAACGCTCTTCATCTAGCCTGTTTCTGATAGGGTTAGCTGCTAGGTTGATTGTTGAAGACCGAGATGGCCTGATCGGCGGTGGCACCCTCGTGAACGACAGCGCGGACGGCCATGATCATCCCGACCGGGTTCGATGACTGGAAGATGTTCCTTCCCATGTCGACGCCTGCGGCTCCCTTTGATACCGCTTTTGACGCGAGTTCCAGTGCATCTCTTTCGGGCAGCTTCTTCCCTCCTGCGATGACCAAAGGAACAGGGCATGAGTTGACGACCTTCTCGAAGTCCTCACAGTAGTAGGTCTTGACGACTTGAGCGCCGAGTTCTGCGGCGATGCGGCAGGCCAGCCCGAGGTACCTGGCGTCTCTGTTCATCTCCCTCCCAACTGCTGTCACTGCGAGCACTGGCATCCCGAACCTTTCTCCCTCGTCGACCAGATGAGAAAGGTTCATCAGCGACTCCTTTTCGTGTTCTGAACCGACGAAGACGGAGACCGCAACCGCGGATGCGTTGAGCCTGACAGCCTCTTCGATAGAGGTCGTGACTCCCTCATTTGACATATCCTTCAGGACGCTCGTGCCTCCTGAAACCCTAAGGACTACTGGAATGTCCTGTCCTGGATCGACCGAGGTCCTGAGGACTCCTCTGGTCAGCATCAGCGAGTCAGCATAGGGAACGAGTGGTGTTATCGTCTTTCTTGGATTCTCTAGCCCTGTTGTCGGCCCCTGGAAGTACCCGTGATCCACCGCCAGCATGACGGTCTTCCCAGATTTCATGATTCGAGAGAGCCTGTTGTCCTTACCCCAGTCCACTGCTAACCCCTCACTCTATGGGCCGATGAGCGCGGAGCTGGCATTTTAAGTGTGACTAAGTCTCAGCCGTCTAGGGAGTAATGACGACCTTCATTCCTGCCCCGGAGGTAGTCGTTTCGACTGCTTTTGCGAACTCCGATATCGGGAAGGTGTGGGTGATGACGGGCCTGAACTTTTCACTGTCAGCCACAATTAGGCTGAGTGCTGCTGCGGTATCGATGTCAGTCGCGCCGTAGCTGGGCACTAGCGAAATCTCTGAGTTGTAGATCTCGCTGAGGTCGTAGTCTAAGAGCGAACCCTTTGCCGGGACTCCGAAGAGACAGAGTCGGCCACCCGTCCTGATGGACTTCAGGGCCTGAATGAATGCCTTTGGGCTCCCCGAGGCGACAATCACGACGTCTGCGCCCCTGCCCGCCGTCCCCTCACTAACCTCTCTGGCGACGTCCTGCTTCCTGGCGTCGATGACGTGCCCAACCTTCGACTTCTCGGCGAAGCGCAATCTCGGTTCGCTTACTTCGCTAATCATCACTTTGGCACCCCTCGAAAGAAGCAGGATGGAGTGGAGAATCCCAACAGGACCAGCCCCTACGACCAGGACAGTATCACCTTCCTTCAAATTGCATCTGTCCAAGGCCCTGACGCAGCACCCAATGGGTTCGATCAGACTGGCTTCTTCGAATCCGAGGAAGGAGGGTAGACTGAGAATCCCTCCTTTGCTAACGTTCCACTGGGGAACCCTGAAAAACTCCGAGAAGCCGCCGGGGTGGATGTTGCTGTTCCTGAACTTCTTGCAAGCAGTCTGGTTTCCGTGAAGGCAATAGTAGCACTCGTGGCACGGGACGTGGTGGTGGGCGAAGACCCTATCACCCTCCCTAATGTTCACGACGCCTTCACCCACGGAGGCTACGACTCCGACTGCCTCATGCCCGAGGACTGGGAGAGCAGCAGTGTATTCACCCCGAGCCTTCTCGATGTCCGTGCCGCAGAGGCCGCACGCTTTCATCTCGACCAAGAGCTCGCCAACGCCGATGTCGGGAACGGGAACCTCCGAAACTTCGGCGCCAATCACACCTGAAGCCGCAGGCTTCCTCAAGAGGATTGCCTTCACTCGCTATCGTTATGTCGCGCCTTAAGCCGAGGATATAAGCGAACCAAGGTCCGCAGATGACCAAAAGGGGCAGCTCTCGACCGTGGCGGACCTCTCTACGACTCTGCTGCAATGCGATGCGGTTGCAATTCGCGCGACATGACTCTATCTTAAAATCCAGGGGCTGCGCGTCGTGGGAAGAGAGATCCCAAAATTGGGGCTGCCGGAAAAAATCAAGAAGATTGAAGATGACATCCACAGAACGCAGGTCAACAAGAAGACCGAGCACCACATCGGACTGCTGAGGGCGAAGCTTTCTAGGCTGAAGGCCGAACAGGAGGAGCAACAGGCCCGGCATGTAGGAAGCAGGACCGGGTACGACGTCAAGAAGTCGGGGGACGCGACGGTGGTGCTGATCGGGCTCCCGAGCGTAGGCAAGTCCACCCTGCTCAACAGGCTCACCAATGCGAAGTCAAAGGTTGCACCTTACCAGTTCACCACTCTGGAGGTCGTACCTGGGGTGATGGAGTACAACGGGGCGCGTATCCAGGTCCTCGACCTGCCTGGGATAGTCAAGGGCGCCTCCTCGGGCAAGGGCCTTGGCAAGCGAGTGCTCGCCGTGGCCAGGAGCGCGGACCTCGTCCTATTCATCCTCGACGTATTCCAGCCCGAGGCGCGGGGTATCCTGGAGAAGGAACTCAGGGGCGCCGGGATTAGGGTGGACGAGAGGCCTCCCAACGTCGTGATCGAAAGGACGGGCTCAGGCGGCCTTGCCGTGTCGGCACAGGTAAAGCTCACCAAGATTAGCGAGGCGCTGATCAAGGACATCATGAGAGTCTATGATGTCAACAGCGGCAGGGTGCTCGTCAGGGATGATATCGACGACGAGCAGCTCCTCGACGTGTTGGCCGGGAACAGGACCTATGTTCCCTCTCTCACGGTCATGAACAAGATCGACCTCGTGAACTCGGGTTTCACCAGCGAGCTGACCCGGAAACTCCCCTACAGGTTCGTCCCGATCTCGGCCGAAGCCGACCTCAACCTCGAGACGGTGAGGAAGGAGATCTACGGGCGACTCGATTTCGTAAGGATCTACATGCGACGGCGGACAGGGGAGACCGACTTCGAGGAGCCGATGATAGTCAAGAACGGCACCACCATACTGGATGTCTGCGACAAGGTTCACCGGAACATGAAGAGCGACTTCAGGTATGCCCAGGTCTGGGGCAAGAGCGTCCGGTTCGGCGGGCAGAGGGTAGGGATGAACCACAGGTTGATGGACCAGGACGTTCTGACCATTGTGACTAGATAGCGGGAGACGCAAGGCTAACATGGGCTGCGCTGCCCTGGGTCAGGCCCTCACTAGGACAACTGAGAGGGCTTGATGTAGTCGCCGTGCCTGGAGCGGGCGTCGAGGAGCCTGGCGCGCTGTTCCCCGATGATGTCATAGAGCCTCGTGGGGACGTGGTCCATGCCCCTGAACGCGCGCTCTATCCTGTCCAGCTTCGCCAGCCTCTCCGCTACCCTGAGCGTGAACTGCACCTCGTAGTCCTGCAGGACGTAGCCCTTCCCGAGGACGTCGATGAAGAGCCTCTTTAGGTCGGCATAGAGGGGCATCCTCCCGGTCGGCGTTTCGATGACGCCCACTTCATCATGGGTCCTGAGCTCCATCCACTTGAACCACACGCGTTTGTCCGTCTTGTCGTTGAGGAACTTCCCCTCCTTGCGCCGGAGGAAGTAGTTCACTCCGAAGATCCTCGGAGGCTGCTCGAGGCCCTGGCCGAACTTGATGTTGTCATCGACGTACCTTCCCACCGGTATGGATAGGAAATCGAGGTTAGACATGGGGTTGAACTCACGGACACCCTCCTTCCCCAGGGTGGCGGCCGTGGTCTCGGATTCAAGACATGCGCCGAAGGTGATGATACCGTGGTCCCATCCCAGCGACTCTTCCACCGGGACACAGGTGTCGGAGTCGCGGCCTCCGTAGACGATGGCGCCCACCTGCACGCCAGCGGCGTCGTCCATGACCGGATCCAGGTTGCTGAACAGGTCCAGTGAGACTGTGAAGCGAGCGTTCAGGTGAGAGACGGGTATCTCCTTCCCCTTCTCATCCTTCTTCCCCGGCCACCATTCGCCGCTGAAGTTCTTCCCCCTGGGCGGCGGCGCCCCGCCCCTCCCGTCCCAGAAGACGCCACCATCGGGGGTCACAAGCACGTTCGAAAATATAATTTCCCCAGGGCTGTGGAGGACCTTCCACTGAACGGAGTCGTCCTTCGGATTGATCCCCTGGATGATACCGAACACGCCCTTCTCGACGTTGACGGCCCGCACGCGTCCGTCCACCCTGCGGAGGTAGGCGATGTCGTCGCCGACTATCTTCTCCCCTTCGAGCATAGCTGTGGAGGTCTTTCCACACATTGACGGGAATGCGCCCGTGAAGTAGGTCCTTCTCCCTGCGGGGCCGTTGACGCCCATCACCAGCATGTGCTCAGTGAGCCATCCCTCCTTGGACGCCCTTTGGATGGCCAACCTCATGGCGAGCTTCTTCAATCCGATGGAGTTGCCTCCGTACTGCGTGTTGACTGTGTAGACAATCTCTCCATCGAGGTCGATGTAAATCCTCCTCTTGTCCAGGTTCTTGCACGTCTTGCGCTCGTCGAGCTCTCCTTCTGAATGCACGAACTTGAAGGGCCTGGCGGCTGCTCCCTGGCGAAGGAACTCATCGTACCCTTGACGGTAGAGGATGTTCTCGCTATGGACGACAAAGCTGGAGTCGGTCAGCTGGACACAGGGAATTGAGAAGACCGAGCCGATGGGACCAAGGCAGTAAAACGAGACGAACATGCGGCGGCCTGCCATGATGCCACCGAGGAGAGACCGAACCTCCTTGATCCTCTCCAGCCTGTCCCCGGTTCGGATGCCGGGGCCTAGGTTTGCCCCCCCCGGGACCAGTATCAGGGTGTGCTCGCGGTCCCTCCCCTGATCGTAGTAGCTCTCGAAGTGGGCCGTGTGACCGTCGACCGAAAGCCGGGACTCCTCCCCGTCGGCGACAGCCGAGTCTCTGACGAACTGCAGGTCTTCGGGCGTGCTGGCGGAGACGTAGACGCTGGCTGGGTTGCAGAGCTCGACGTACTCTGCGACGAACTTCAGGACGGTGTCGCTGCGGATCGCCTCGAGGCGGGCAAAGTCCCTGGGAGACAGACGACATTTGAGAAACCCCGACACGCTGCTCTCGATGGCTGCCAAGAATTCCCCGAAATTCGAACCGCCGTGGAGGCTATTTTAGGGTTCAGGTCCGTGATCTCTCAGTCGGGCAATGCGTTACCGAGACCACAGGGCGCCAAGAATCCCGTCCACTGGGGCTGCCGACAACCTGACAGAACATCCAGAACCAGAAACTAGAACCTGGTCGCGGCACGCTTTTATACCAGAAACGTCTCCTCAGGTTTTGTCCTCTTGGCCTTACCCGTGGGCATGGAAATGATTAGCGACGTGCTCCAGTTCATAGGCGTCTTCGTTTCGTTCTCGATTGCGTACGTGGCTTACCGCGGAGTCAGACGGATTCACAGTTCGTCTCTGCTCAGACTCACCGCCGCCTTCGTTTTGCTTGGCTTCGGCTTCGCTGTGGAAGGGTTTGTTGGACTGGGTCAGGTCATGCCTACCCCGCCGTTCTCGACGATGGCAGTGGTCGCGGGTCTCCTCTTAGAAACGACAGGGTACTTCTTCCTCGCATTCTCCCACGCGATAGATGTTATGATGTCCAAGAGGATGGGTGCCGCTCTGCTGATCTTTCCGGTCATCAGCCTCTCGGGCGCGCAGTTGGTCGACATATTGAGCACACTGTCTTTCTATTTCGTACTTTACGGGGTTGTCGAGACGGTTTATTCCTACGCGAGGACGAGAAAACCTGACACCCTGCTCATAGCGATCGGATTGGCCATGATCGGTCTCGGGACCTTCGTCCAGTGGTTATCTCTATTGTACCTAAACGTTGATGTTCTTTTACTCTTGCAGATTATTATGAAAGAAATCGGTTTGCTTATCCTGTTCACACCTGTCTTGAATTTCGCTGTTGGAAGAGTGAGGCTGGATGGTACAGTATAGAACACAGGTAAGGATAATCGCTGATGTACTCAGCACCGCAAAGAACATGAACACAGAGGGCAACGGCGTGGGGGTCACGACTCTACTGCGCAAGGGAAACATGTCATACTCCAGGATGTCCAAACTCCTTTCGGAACTAGTGGGCTCAGGTCTCCTACTGGAGTTGAACGGCGACAAGATCTCGAAGTACATGATCTCCGAGAAGGGCACTCAGTTCCTGGCAGTCTACTACCAGTTCGAGGACTTCGCTCAGTCCTTTGGGCTCAGGCTCTGAGGACCACCTCGTCAACCCGTCCGTGTAGTCACGTTTCCTGAACCAGTTTGTATTTCAGCCGCGGAGGATTTGGTGCGTGATCGGCATCGCAGGAGCTGGTAAGGTGGGAAGGGGAGGCGTGTAGAAGATCTACGAGCTCAAGTTGTCGGACAAGGAGTGCGATTGGTTCAACAAGGGAGCCGATGCTCTCAGAAAGACAATCTCGTCCCTAGAGTTGTAGATCAGAACGTTGCCCCCATATCTATTGTTGAAAGTTTTGCGCTGACAGGTCCAACGCATGGCTTAAGACTCTTGGCTTGAACTTGTTGAGGAATACTGCTAAGTCGGCGAGAATCGGGTCATTATCAGCCTTCTTGAGTCTCACGCTGAACTCCTGGTCTCTTATCCTCATGTTAATCCTGGGGTGAAAGAGTATCCTGGTGAATACGACGGTCTGATAATGGATCTTTCCAGCGAGATTGTCCGCGATTATCTCATTCGTGCGTGGGAATTGGGTGATCAGTAGAGCGAAGCCATCCACCCAATCAACGCTGGGTTCGACATAGACCGGAGAAGGAGACATCTGCATGATTATGTCCTGGAAGAACGTTGTCTGATCTTGCTCTACTACTTCGTGAACAATCAGCTCCGTTACGGGCGCGTATGTAACCTTGATGAATTGGGTCCGAGGACCCTGAGGTTTGGTCTCCTCCTTTGTCACGGCCACTAGAGGCGTGGTCGGCTTGGTCGCACCCACATAGATGAAAATGCAAGCTAGAACGTAGAAGAAGAGAACAGCAGCAATTCCTATCTGGTGAAGGGGTACGCCGAAGATCGCTAGCAGCAGCGATATCGCCAAAAGGCAGAATCCGATGATCAGGTCGAAGAGGTCCAACAACCATCCAATGGAGCCTTTCCTGCACATTTATCATTGTCGGAGGCTACGAATAGACAGAGTTGTGTAATCCCCCCCGCGGCAGGCCGTGCGGCGGATCTTGCTACCTAATCTTGCGTCCGACGTCTTCTCATTCTCAATCACAATCCTAAAAACCAGACATTTGCGGCCGTCAATCTGTCTTGCTGATCATCGTGCTTCTGAAGGGGGTCCCGGCCCGCACCACTCAGGTTGCACAAATTGGCGGGGTCCTCAATAGGGAGGCGATGGACTTGGTGCTCAACCCTCACGACTCGAAGGCGATTGAGGCGGCCGACTTCCTCAAACGTAGGATTGGCGGGAAGACTGTTGCATTGACGATGGGCCCTGACATGAAGCTCATTCCTCTGATGAAACCTCTCTACAACGCCGAGGTCATGGGCATCGACGAGGAGTACGTTCTCAGCGACAGGAAGATGGCGGGCTCGGACACTTGGGCCACGGCTTACGCGGTCTCCCTTGGAGTGAAAAAGCTCCTTGAGATGCACACAGCTCCCATTGACGAGATGGCAGAGACGATCAGGAAGTCAGGCTACTCCGACACTGTGAAGACCAAAGCGACAGCCCTCTACCGGGCCAACCTTCTCCCCAACAGAGTCTACTCGGAGCTCCCCCCTGTACGAGACAGCATCGTTCAGAGGTTCCTCGAAGGCATCATCACCGCTGAGCAGGCCGTCGGGGAACTTGCCAAGGTGAAGGAGTCGCTCTCAAGATTCATCATCGTATCCGGGATAAAGACCACAGACGGAGAGACGGGGAGTGTTGGCCCCCAAGTTGCTGAAGGCGTATCAGAGCTCCTCGGCAAGGTCCTTCCCCATGCAACATACGTCGAGGACTTTGACATCGACGAGGCTGCGACTACAGTCGTCTCTGAGAGGAGGATCGGCCGACTGCTACAGAAGCTGGAGATGACGCTACCTGCCCTGCTCACCATCTCGACAGAGTATAGGCCTCGTGAGTCCCAGGCGGCCCTCCTGCCTGAGACGCGCTGCAACAACTACTGGGGGAAAATCCTCCAAGCGAGGAAGTGGACCGCCGATGACCTCGCCGCTGACGTGAAGCTGTTGGGTCTCGCCGGCTCCCCGACTATCGTAGGGACAGGGATTGATGTAGGCAAGCCCCCAGTCCAGAAGTTCTTGAACCAGAGTCTTGCATTCCTAATGCCTGTCCCGCAAGTCGAGTTTGAAGGAAAGAAGTACGGGCCGTTCGAGAGGGGACAGTTAGCCGTAGATATTCCCCAGAGGCTTGCGACCCGATTCAGGGAGGATGGCTCGGTCGGTGTCTTCGGATATGATTTGCTTGCGGAGGAACTCTTCGGTTGACAGACGTAGCGAAGGATGTTTGGGTGTACCTCCAGCACAGCAAGGGGAGCCTGACCAGAGATACACTCGAGGCCCTCGGCGCTGGGCGGAGAGTGGCCGACAAGATGGAACAGAAGGTCGTGGGTATCCTTTTGGGCGATAGAGTCGAGCCACTCGCGAGGCAGGCGGTCCAGTACGGTGCGGACGCGGTCCTCTACGTTGACTCGCCCGTCTTCGGGACCTACTTCAACCTGAGGTACATAGATGCGATCTTCGCCATGGTTCAGGAAAGGCGCCCCTATGCCTTCCTGTTCGCAGCCAACGAAATGGGCAAGGACCTGGCCGCGAGGATTGCGTACAGGGCGGTCACCGGGCTCGCGACAGACAACGTCCAACTCGAGGTCGAAGACTACGCCAATCCTGCGCTCGGCAGTTTCAAGGACTTACTCGTCCAGATCAGGCCAGACTTCGGGACCAGGCTCGCGAGAATCTATACCCCGAGACACAGGCCACAGATGGCTACTGTCCGTCCTGGCAACTTCACCCCGCTACAGCCCGACCCGGAGAGGAAGGGCAAGCTGGAGAAGTTCGAGTTTGAAGATCACGACTACCCGGCCAGGGTCAGGGAAGTTGTGGAGTTGCCGCCTCCCGAGCTCGATCTTTCTGGGGCCGACGTTGTAATAAGCCTGGGTCTCGGTATACTCAAGGACGGCTCAGGTCGCCCCCGAGACCCCAAGGAAGCCCTCCGTTTGGCTGAGCAACTCAGTGACGCCATTCAGAGAAGATATCACTTGAAGGTCGTCATCGGGGCGACCAGGGCTCTAGTCTATGCAGAAATCAAGGAACTGGAAGGCATGATCTCGAAGGCCAACCAGGTGGGGCAGACGGGCACAACCGTGAGCCCGAAGCTCTATTTCGCCCTGGGGATCAGCGGAGCCCTCCAACACAGGGTCGGGATGCTGCGATCGGGGAAGATCGTCGCTGTGAATAGCGACCCGAACGCGCCTATCCTCAGGATCGCACACTATCCAATCGTGGGTGATCTCTATGAGGAGTTCCCGAGACTGATTGAAATGGTTGGGGAGACCGGACACGCGAGCTGAGTTCGACGTAATAGTGGTAGGTGCAGGCCCTGCAGGGTCTGCTGCTGCGCTCGCCCTCACCAAGAAGGGGGTCAACGTTCTGATGCTGGAGAAAGCCAAGGTCCCTGGAGAAAGGAACATGACTGGGGGGGTGCTTTACGGAGACTTCCCCGGTGAATACGGCTTCATCAGCCTCGTGCCGGATTTCGAGTCCTCTGCGCCCCTCGAGAGACATATGCTTTCGCACGACGTGGTGCTCCTCGGGCCCACCGATTATAAGAAGGGAGAGTCTCGCTACTTCAAACTGTCCAGGACCTCGCTGGCAGCAAGGCTCGGCCTCATCAATCTCAGCTTCGGGACGGGCCACGACTACTCAGTGCTGAGGCGCAACTTCGACAGATGGTTTGCCAGAATGGCAGTCCAGGCCGGGGCGATGCTCTCGACTGAGACCACGGTAGAAGGCCTGATCAAGGAGGGCGGCTCGGTCGTAGGGGTCAGGACTACAAAGGAGGAGTTAAGGGCCAGACTGGTCATCGACTCATCTGGCGTCACTTCAGGACTGGTCGAGGGGGCGGGTCTACGCGGGAGACTGTTGCCGAAGCAACTCTACCACGGCATCAAGCGCGTGTACAAGCTCGACGCGGGTACGATAGAGAAGCGCTTCAAGGTCGCTCCCGGAGAGGGACGCTCAATCTTCTTCCTCGGTGAGTTCATGGAGGGAGTAGGCGGGGGCGCCTTCGTCTACACAAACAGGGACACTCTCTCCGTGGGCTTGGTCGTCTCCATGGAATCCCTGCTCAGGGCGACGACTGAACACTTCGACAGGGTCGGGAAGCTCATTGACATTCAGGATGAATTCGAGGCTCAGCCCATGGTATCCGAGCTTCTTGACGGGGCTCAGCCGCTCGAATACGCCGCTCACAACATCCCCAAGGGGTTCAAGTCAATCCTGAAGACGCCCTATACGGACGGCTATCTCGTCGCAGGGGATGCCCTCGGATCATTCGTCAAGATTGGGCCGATGATAGACGGCATGAGGCGAGCAATTGCCTCTGGCATGATGGCTGCAAGGACGTATCTCGAGGTCAGTTCTTCAGGATCCTTCCGCGCCGGGAACCTATCGAGGTACATGGACCTTCTGGCCCCCATCTACAAGGACGTAAACAGGTCCGGTCGGGACAGCCTCGTCTCCGAGAGCTCCTTCACCTATCACACCCTTCCAAGGCTGATCTTCGGGACGCGTCTGATCTCCAGCGACTACACGTTCGAGCCCCGACCTGAGAAGAAGATTTCCGGAGACGCCACGCAGAGGGTCCAGAGCGGGACCAGCCTGCTAAACTATGACGAAGACAAGGACTACTCTAACATCAGGGTCGACCAGGATGCGGCCTCGAAGTCGGTCAGCAAGCCGTGGATCCCGGCCTGCCCCACGAACTGCTACACCCTACTTACTCCAAAGGGAATCTTCTCATCATTTAAGGACCTCTTCGAACACAATCTTGCCGCGCTCGTTGCCGCTGATGGGAATGCAGACGCCTCGAGGGCGAAGGTCTTCTCCCAGACCAAGCAAGACATAGCTGCAGGCCGACTGAAATTCGACTACGTGGCTTGCGTCGCCTGTGGGACGTGCGGCGCGATAGGGCCTCCGGAGATGGTCACTTTCGGCCACGAAAGGAGTGGCCATGGCGTCCGCTACGTCTGCGGCTGAGCGACGCCTTCGGTAAAGCAATAATACTGCTTCGGGGCGGCCGCGCGCTACCGGTGCGACTTGACGTACAACTACCTAGAGCGGCTGAACAGGACCGTCAGGGACCACGAGGAGTGGCGGGTCAGGGAATGCCTGAACCTGATCCCCTCCGAGAATCGCGGGAGCGACCACATGCGTTCGATGCTCACGACCGACTTTGGGAACAGGTACTCAGCGCCCGACAAGTTCTACCGCGGCACAAGATTCGTTGACGAGCTCCAGGCGCTCTGCGAGGAAGTCGCGAGGAAGGTCTTCAATGCTAGGTATGCAGACGTCCGGCCCCTTTCAGGGCACACTGCAGACATGGCCGTCCTCCTCTCTCTCACAGAGGCGGGTGACAAGATTATGTCGATCTCGCCGGACAACGGCGGGTATCCCGGGATTACCCACCTTGGCCTCGGCAGGCTGCTGAAGCTGAAGAATCTCTACTTCCCGTACGACGATGGCGCAGTCAACATAAGAGCAAGGGAATCGATCTCGGTCATCAGGTCCCAGAATCCCAAGGTTGTCTTCTTCGGCTCGAGTTTCATCCCGTTTCCGCACCCGACGAAACAGCTGGCTGACGTTGCGTTGGGGACATGCGTCTACGACGGCTCACACGTCCTCGGCCTCATCGCCGGGGGCGCCTTCCAGGACCCGCTGAGAGAAGGGTGTTCTCTGCTGATTGGCTCGACCCACAAGAGCCTCCCGGGGCCGCAGGGGGGGATAATCCTCTCCAACAACGAAGACGTCTTCAGCGCAGTCTCCGGCAAAATCCACCCAGGCATCGTGGACAACGTCCACCTGAACAGGGTCGCGGCGCTCACAGTCTCACTGCTCGAGATGCTGCAATTCGGGAAGTCCTATGCCCAGACCGTTGTCAAGAACTCGCAGGCCCTCGCGAAGGCCTTGGTCGCTGGTGGGGTCAAGGTCAGGGGTGCACACCTCGGTTACACAAAGTCTCACCAAATCCTTCTCGACTACGACGCGAGCAGGCTGGTCTTCTACTCCGCCAAGCTCGAACAGGCGAACATCATCATCGACAATGGTGGGCGGCTCGGGACTTCCGAGCTAACTCGGCTCGGTTATGACGCAGCCGAGATGGAAGAGGTCGCGGAACTGATCTGTTTCGCCGTCCTCGGCAGGAAGCCAGTCGACTTTGTGAAGAAGAGGGTCAAGAGCCTCGTCAAGCAGCACCAAGAGCTGAAGTATGTCCTGAAGTCGGTCCCGAAAGTCCTCGAGTAGCTACCTGTGGACGATGCCGAGCGAAGCGTCGGTCAGCTTCATGGATTCCTCGCGGGTGTACCCGCCATAGATTGCCCTGATCGCATCGATATTCTCGGGTACGACGATCGCCTCCTGGTGGACCGCCATGAACATGTACGCCTCTCCGTCGACTACACTGACCGAGTCCTTCCAGACCGTTGCCTCGTAGATGTCGTTCCTCGGCCGGCCCATCTCTCTAGCCAAGTCCATTATCGCGGCTGTGGACTTGAAACCAGACTTCCCGTTGACCAGCTGAATCCTTGGACCTGCCTCTAGCGCAGCCACCACGTCCTCTTTGGTCGCCGGCTTTCTGAGGCTGAGTATCAGGCTGTGCAGATGCATGTGTGTGGTTGGAACTTTGAAGGCCATTGTTACGATGTTGAGACCCTTCAGGACGGCTTGCACGTCGGCTCCGTGGTGGGATGGCAGCGTCGTCGGGTCCAGCACGACAGCGTCAATCGGTCCCTTCTTGACGTCGTCAGGGTCGGTCGCCCTCCTCGCGAGGACCGCACGCGCCCTCGTGACTCCAACCGCCCTATCGATCGCGTTGATCGTTCTGCACAGACCGGTGGTGTTGCAGGAGACCACCTGGACCGTTCGCTTCCCGACAGCTTCCTCGAAGTTACACTGGGCTACGAACGACGCGTCGGCGAGGTTGTCGCCGGCCCCTCCCTGGAAGACCGTCTTCACTGAAGCCTGCTGGTAGATCGGTTTGTTGACCGCACCAGTGCACTCAGGGGCCGCGTCCACAATCACATCAACCCTCTGCAGGAGGTCGTTAAGAGTCCCCTTCACGTTGGCCCCAGCCACCCTGAATGTCTCGAGACTCTTCATGTCCACCGCGTACATCGGGATGCCCTTTTTCTCTGCGACCATCGACTTGTAGTCCGGCTTGGTCTTCGTGACGCCGGCCAGCTCCATGTCGCCCTGCTTCTTCACTGCATCGGCCACGCGGCGCCCTATCGTCCCGAAGCCGTTGATGCCGACTCTTATCATCGCGATGGGAACAACTCCCTCTCGTCTTAAAGGGTTCCCGGACCCTTGGCGCCCCACTTTTCTGCCGCTCTCTCCAGAGCATCGATGAGTGGGAGCCGCTTTCCGGCCAGGTACTGGACGAGGGCCCCACCCGCGGTGCTAATGTGGTCGATTTGCTCGTGTATCTCGTACTTCCGCAGTGCCGACGATAGGTGCCCTCCACTGACGATCGTTGTGGCCAGGGAAGACGCCATGGCTCTCAGCAGGTGCTCAGTGCCGTAGCTGAACTCGTCCCACTCAAAAGCCCCAGGAGGCCCGCTCATGAAGACCGTTCCCGCGCCCTTGATGTATCTCTCATACTTCTCGACCGTTTTGGGGCCGATGTCCAGGACCTGCGCCTGGGCTGGCATCTCCTTGACGTCAAGGTCCTTCCGGACACCATCGACCTTGATACCGACGTCGATAGGCAGCCCAAACCTCTCAGGGTCCTCATCGACCAGATGCCTGGCCTTCAACAGGAACTTCTGCTCTCCGTCAATCTTCAGGTCTCCACTGTATCTCCCAGCCGCCTTCAGAAACACGAGCCCCACAACTCCGCAGAGAAGCACCTTGTCGGCCCTGTCGTTCGCGATCAACGCGTCGATCGCCTCGAGTCTGTCGTTGACCTTCGCCCCTCCGAGGACGGTCACATAGGGCCCTTTCTCGACCGAAACGATCCTGTCAAGCATGCGGAGTTCCTTCCCGACAGTCCTTCCGGCGCAGGTCGGAACGAGCCCTGCAAAGCCTACTATCGTAGGAGACGAGCGGTGGGCAGTTGAGAAGGCGTCCAGGACACACGCGTCAATGTGCTTCTGGATCCGACTCACGAGGAAGGTCTTCTCAGCGTCAGCTGGCTTGTACTCTTGGGTCTCCTCGGCCGTAAACCTCAGATTATCGAGGACCAAGACTTCTCCAGAGGTGAGGGAATCAATCTCCCTCAGCGCCTCGGGTCCGAAGACGTCTGGGACGAACTTGACCGGCTTCCCGAGAATGCCCTGGAGGGCTTCCGCGTGGCGGTCTAGGCTGATGTAGTCTGACCTGCCCACTCTTCCCTGGTGCGAGGCGACAACAACCTTCGATTGCGAGAGGTCTCCTATGGTTGTCGCAGCTTCTTCCAGCCTCGCATGTTCAATCAGGGCACCAGTGTCAGGGTGGACGGGCGTGTTGATATCGACCCGTAAGAAGACCCGTCTGTCCTTGAGCTCCAGGTCCTCCAGCGTCAACATCTTGATGGGCATTGGCGCCTGAATGTCCGCTTACTCTGAGTGATTATATGCCTTGCGTCGGCTTGGCCCGTCTAGGCATTATTGGTTCGGACCGGCGCGTTAAGATACGCCCCCTTGATGCGTCTCGGCTGGGCGCGTCGTAGTCTTAACGGGTCTTCTCAACCGAGTCCCCAATCCCCTCTTGAGTCGGTTGGAGGCTTGGGGCCAAGATTGCAGGTAATGGCTTCTCGGTCGCTGACGGAGGGCCCGCTGCTTCTGCGCCTTGGGCCCACGGCACCTCTGCTTTGCTATCCGGTGCCAAAGTAGATGCTGGTTATCCCGCTGAATATTGCCAGGGCTCCCAGGACAAAAGCGAGAAACGCAATCCGATTGCTCCCTGCGGCCTTGAGGAGCGTCCTGATCGAGACGACCCCGATCACGACTGTGACTAGGATTGAGAGCAGGATGACGGGCAATGTCAGCGAATTGACCACAGAACCGATGCTGGCCTTCGACAGCAACACGGTGACGCCCGTCGCTCCTATCGACGCCGGTATCAACGCCAAGAACGACAGTTTGAACGAATCTTCGGGCTTGACGCCCATCAGCAGCATGGTCGAGACGGTAGCGCCCGACCTGCTCACCCCCGGGAAAGCGGCAATCCCCTGCGCTACGCCGATTATCAGGATATCTCGGTTCTTCAGGTCAGCGAGACCCCTGGTCGGGAGGCGTCTCTCGCGTGCGAGAGTTATGAGGGCCCCGTCACCGATCAGCACACACCCGAGGACGATCATTGGGATCCCAAGGGCTGGCCCAGTGAGCGAACTCGAGACTACCTTGTAGATCACCACGCCCAGCACCGCCGTGATGGCCGTGGCTATCACGAGGAACTTCAGGAGTGTGCGTTCCTCCTGGTCTCCCCGCCCGACTAGGGCCTTCAGGACGCCAAAGACTTGCCTCCTGAAGTAAACGGTTGCGGCGATGAAGGTCCCCACCTCCAGGAAGAGCCCAAGGGTGTAGCCCTGCTCAAAGGTCAGACCGAAGAGGTAGGTGGACGCTATGATGACTTGCGTCTTGCTGCTGATGGGCAGCCATTCGGAGACTCCTTGGATCGCCCCGAGGAGCACTCCCAGAAGCCAGTTGGTCGTTGAACTCTACCCCCAGAAGTTCTGCGTCGCCGGTTCCGATTATTTAAGAAATCTTTCCGATGCTGGCGGACAAGGGGAACCCCGCTGATTCTGCCCGTTTGTCAAGTTTAAAGAGACATGGACCTCATCTGCGTGAGACTAGAGTGCGCAACGAGACCCTGACCAACATATTCTGGGGAATCTTCCTCATCTGGTTCGGCGTTGTCACGGCTCTCCTCAACGGCGATCCGCTCACCAGCGTCAACCACCCGGTCTTCGCCCTCGGCACTGGAGTCATACTGATTCTGATGAATCTTGTGCGGTCTCTCCTGCGGCTGAAGCTGAGCGTGCTGACGATCGGCCTTGGCGCCCTTGTGGTCATTGTCTACGCTCCGGTCGTCTTTCTGAAATTCCAGTTGCCGTTCTTGCCCGCACTGCTAGTGATAGCCGGAATCGCTTTGGTCATAGGCGCCTTCAGGACTAGGAATTATCAGTCGTTCTAGGCCGCATGGGCCTATGCGGGATGCCCCCAGACGGGTTGTTTCCTGGTCACCTGACTGCGTGCAGCCCCGCATGGACAACGTACTCTTCCTCGTACGGCGTGGCGAAGGAACAGAACGAGCACCTGAAGAGGTTCGGAGGGAGCTTTTCCCTGGTCCTCTTTTGTGATGCCGCGGAGTCGGACGAATTCACCAAAAGAGAGTCGCCTAGCTTCAAGAGGTTGCGAGGAAGTTTCTCCGTGGTCCTCTTTCGCGATGCCGCCACGGGGTCAGCCGAATGCACCACGAGGGAGTCGCCCACACGCTCGACAGAATAGAACTCATGCCCCTTCCTGTGAGACACGAACCCCAAGACGACTGACGCGATCGCCCTCTCGTCCAGCTGTCCCCGACCAAAGGAATCGAAGACGATCTTCTCTCTGTCCACCAGGGCGATCCCCTTACCGTTCAGCGAGTCGCTGATCGCTGATGCCAGCGCCAGCTCCTCGTCCATCGTGAGCTCTCTGCAGTCGATATGGAAGGCGACAGACTTCATGCCGTTGCCTCTCCAGCACTGATATCGTGGTCGATATCAACGTCGATGCGACTGTTCTTCAGGGCCACAGTGATTTGAAAGAAGTTCTTCTTCGCGCCGTACAGGGATCCGAGGACGGGCTTCTCGGTAGCGTCCACGAATGGAAAACAAGGGCCTAACTCTCTTATAAAGCGTGGTCAGGCCCAGCACAATAGAATTCGGGGCCTAGCTCCGGACTAAGTCGTTCCAGCCCTTCGCTACTTGCCATGCCTGCCTGACGAATCCGCTCTGGGGGGCCCGCTCCGGTATCGGCTGCAGCCTCAGCTGGTAGACTGCCACGGTCTTCCGCCTCTTCTGGTCCCAGATCAGGACGTCCTTCTCCACGAACCCCATGTCGAGGAGCTTCCTCAGCAACTTCGTGTAGAAGTTGTGATAGCTGTACTTCACACCCAACTTGCCGGTCTGGAGCTCCTTCGCGAAGAACCTCATCTCCCGCTTGGTCATGGACAGGGTGTTCGCCTCCTTCATCCTCGCGATGGCCAGCTTCGCGGCCTTGAGGGTCTCCTTCCTGTCGCCAAAGAGAAGCGCCAGGGCGTCGCCGCTGTTCAGGTTCTTCTCGTTCCAGTACAACTTGATACTCTTGGGCAAGGACGACGGGGCTCCCTGGTACCCATCCAATAAAATCGTTTGTTAACCCCGTCCATCAGGGACCAACCCGCGCGCCGGAACCCCGCGCCCAATGTTGACCTGCGCTCCGACGGGAGACACTCGGATTCCTCTCTCCGCACGGCCCCTCACAACCGGCCAATAGTCGAAAATCGTCGTCAAATGGGTTCTAGGCCAAGATGCGACATGTTGCCCTGCAGGGGGACAGAAATAGACAACCTTTCCACATCTATAGTGTCCTTAGAGGGTAACCAGACGGCACTTGGGAGCAAACAAGCACGGAGGCTAAGGAAGCACTTTCTTGCAAGTCAGCGCGTGTCCCTAGAGAGGAACAGCGAGTTGAGCCTGCGATGCCCGTGTAGGCTCGCAAATGCTAAGAACAAAGAGGTTCCTCGGAGGGACATTCCGAGGCGTGTGACACCATGCTTTCTCTGCGTCATAAATGAGTGTCGTGGAAGAATTTCGTTCGGGAAGGGCTGACCTGTTCCGATTTGCAGACCAAGGAAAGACACGGATCTTCCTTCCTGCGCTTCCTCTCCCCTTCGAGTTTGCTTCTCCGATCTGCCTCCTTAAGAGCAGATTCGCAAACGGAAGAGGTTATAGTGCGTAACCTCTTGATTTCTCCTAAGAGATCTTCGCTTATCCTGACGATGACAGAAATCCTCTGAGCGGGCATTGGTATCCTCAGCTTGGCTCCGGGGAACTGACTTTACCACAGCAAGGAAAGCGCTTCGGTCGTTCGCATCCGTCGAATGTGCAGATGAGCAACCGACCCATTTGCAAGTCTCTTAGAGAGGACGCGTCCGAAAACTATTGTAGAAATTCGGCTTTGTTAATCCCTCTAGGATCAGAGTCACCTGTCAGGACCTTCCCTTCAGGTTTCCTGGCCAGTTGCAGGACGAAGGTGTCCCCTAGACTGAGGTCTAGGGGGCCTCCGCGCATTTCTGCCAGCGGCAAGTGGTGGCATGGCGACCCACTCGCATTCTGACCCTCCTCCTTGGAGAGCCAACCCACTCTATCTACCTCGATATCGACATCGACACGGAGGGCCTAGACTTTCACTCCACTCTCCTCGTTGATGAACCCGGGACGTGTTCATGACCAAAACAACAGTTGCACAGACCCGCCGTGACCAAAGAGCGTTCAAAGCGCTCGTCGACCCGATAGGCGAGGAGTTCCTTGCCCTCTCGTACTCCCCGTGGTCACGCTCAGGACGAACTTCAGGGCTAAATAGCATACTTGCGAGACGAGAGTTCATGAAAACGGGATACGGAATGTGGATCCTGATCCTGGGCATCCTGGCCATCATCGTAGGCGGGGGCATGTACGGGTACCCCTGGCACCGCACAATAGGGGAGGGTGGCCTCGTGCTGGGAGTAATCCTAATCATCCTCGGCGCCGCCTGGTGGATGATGAAGGATAACAAAGCCCCAAAGGCTGCGGTACCTCAGCCGATGCAACCAGCAAAGACTCCATAAACGTCACGAGACGACAAAACGCGCGTTGGGATGAAGATGCCCGACGCGCCTCTTATTTCGTTCTTCGTTAGTGATGCCGCCCAACCTGCATGATGTGAATTGTGCGCATCATCATCGGGAGCCCTGACCCTTGGGGTCGGACGCAGTCAGCCACTTCCAAGAAACAGTCTGCCGATCCGCCCTATAATCGATGGTGGAGATGCAGGCTGGAAGTACAGGTCCAGGTTGATTAATCCTCTAGGATAGCTGGGACCAGTGCCCGGTCTCAGGAGCGGCCTGTTGTTACACTGAGCGGCGACGGCAGCCAGGAACCTGGCCCCGTCCTCTGCCGAGGGCCTTGGGGAAGCGTGGAAGGCCATAATCTCGCCGTCGTTGACGTCCCTCGCGAGCCAAAGGTAGAAGCCTCGCCCTTCCAGATTCACTTCTGCCCCATCGATCGCGACCTCCCGCCGGAACCTCCTGCGTTCCTCGGGGAGGCTGGTCAGCATGGCCAGATAGGCGTCCCTTGCCGCAATGTACGACAACCCGCCGACCATTGATGCGACGTCCCGGTAGGAGTAGCCCGCGTTGCACAGTGCGGCCGCGACCACCTTCTTCGCCAAAGGAAGCCTGTTCCTCTGGAAAGCCCCCATCGAAGAGGCCCAATCTGTCAAGATTGATACCGGCCCGGCCTGCTGGATTGGAGCCATTTGGCATGTTAAGCTAAGGCGCAGCGTGTGCTTAGGCCGCGAGCCCAAATTGTCTTAACACATTGGTTCGTGGAGTTTTACAAGGCAAAGTCCCGCGTCATGACGGTTGATTCCCGCTCTGGTGACCAGAAACCTCCTGAAAGATGTCTTCCTGGACCCCGTCGGAGCGCCTTGGGTCGGCGACTTGGGTTCTCACAGACGTCTTCCTCCGGGTCCACCTTTGGGATGGGGGAGAAGGCTCCTCACGAACAGGCTCGGCTCTGGGAGGAATCGAGGTCAGCAACGCTAAAATAGGTTTCAAGGGGCTGGAAGAAAATCTTAGGGTTGAGCTCTTGACTTGAAGTGCGAATACTGCGGGGCCGAAGAGTCTCTGCCTTTCGTGTGCAACTACTGCGGTGGAGTCTATTGCGGAGAGCACAGGCTGCCAGAGGCGCATCAGTGCAGGGGCGACCTCTCCCAGAAGAGGGCTGCAGTGGCTCCCCCGGCCACGACTTTCAGCTGGTCTGACTCCGCCTACACGACGCCCGTGCCCACCCCGGAGAGGAGTACGAGCATCTTCTCAGAGATAGAAGTAAGGGATGTGTTGATAGCCTGGTTTGCTCTGGGCGTCGCATTCTTCCTGGCCGAGACCGGAGCAGCCTACAACCCCAGTGCGATTACTTCTAACGCGAAGTTCCTCTATCCGGTCCTGGGCAAGAAGTTCTACCCAACTGCGTCTCAGATCTTCTTGATCTCCCTCTTTTCGGTCGGGCCCGGATTCGTCTTGCACGAGCTCAGCCACAAGTTCGTGGCCGAGCACTACGGGTTCTGGGCGGAGTTCAGGATGTGGCCCGTAGGTCTCGTGATAGCGCTTGCTACCTCGCTCATCGGGTTCATATTCGCCGCACCTGGAGCGACCTACATCTCGGGGAGTAACATCTCCGAATCAGAAAACGGAATAATCTCGGTTGCGGGGCCCCTTACTAACGTCTGCGTAGGGTTGGTCTTCTTGCCCATCTTGCTTCTTGGAAGCGGCGTCTGGGAGGTCCTTGGCTTCGTGGGGCTCTACATCAACATGTTCCTTGCAACCTTCAACATGCTTCCGATAATGCCCCTAGACGGTGCGAAGGTCTTCCGATGGAGCAAGGCCAGATGGGCGGCACTCTTCGTCCCTCTGGTTGTGCTTGTCTTCTACCTCCTCACGCTCTAGTTCCCTGTAGGCGCAAACTAATCGCCTTCTCTCTTATCAGCAGGCAGAACTGAAGAGCCTGCCTCACAGTCTCGCTCTATTAGAGAAGCTCCAAAGGAACCAAGCGAAAGCGACCTTCCAGGTAGAGACTCTAGGCTTGCGGTTGTCACGCAGCCTCAGATTATGAGGGTGGCCACGAGCCTCAACCAGGGCCAAAGCGTTTGGTTTCAAAGGGGGGGGGGTGCCCGAATCCTATCGCACTGGGAGGCATCCTAGATCAGATACGCTAGCACGCTCGTTATTGCAGACAAGGCCAGGAGGACAAGGGCGACAAGCATGAGTAGCTTGCGCATCCTGCTAGTCATAACAGAGTTTCATTCCTCGACTACACTAGCCTACAAGCCTGGAGCGTAAAGGTTTTCGCCTGTTTTCCAGACGAGTTCCAACTTCTGGGTTCAATGCTCCTGAGAAGCGCATTGAGTCGAAGATGAGCCTATCCTTTTTTGAGCAGCTTACGCAGGACGTCCGGCAATTTGGCGAGGACCTGTTCCTTGTCCGGGGCCTCGAGGACTACCATCTTGTATTGGGACGCCAGCTTCATCGCTTCGGGGGTGAGCGAGGGGACTGCGCAGAGAACCGCGTTATTGGCATTCACGTCATAGACCTTTATGAACAACGAGAGGACCTTTGCCTCATCGATCGGGGCGGGCGGATCGGAGACTACGACGTCGCACGCAAGCGCGACTGAGACAGGACCCTTCATCCCGAGGGTGAAACTGTGTCTCACGCCTGACTTTCCGGTCACAACCAACGAACTTGAGAGAGGACTTATCCCGGCTGATGATTCCAGCGCCCTTACGACGTCCTCTGGGAGGGAACCGATTGGTCCGGAACTCATCTCAATGGCGACCTCGCGGTTACATCTACTCCCCAGGTACTCCCGATGGACGAGGGTGCGCACCAGGCCTTCGAGAAAAACCTCAAACGTTCTATCCCTATTGTCAAAGTGACTTAAGGGTTTTCTGGACTCAGACGGTTCTGCTCCGCTGATAGTGCGGGACTATCCTCCCGATGTTCCACTACCCAGGTGATGTGGGCGAAGTCGCTGGCAGAAATCAGATCCGAAGGGCAGAAGCACGGAGCTGATAACGGGCTGAGGATCATCGCCTTCGTAGGCGGTGGAGACCGTCTCTGCACAAGGCCTCCTCCAAATATCGATTAGAACAACTCAAAGGTTTAAGACTGTCGAACCGAGACTTTGAGGCGGAAAGAAATGAGCGATAGCCTCGACGTATCCCTCGGAAAGGTAAACCTCTCGAAGTACGTGAACGAGCTGCAGGACGAGCTCTCCAGGATTCTCAAGGAAGTGGGGCCTGGCAAGACGGAAGGAGAGAAGGAGGTGGGAAAGAGGCGCCTCGAAGACCTCCTCAGGAAGCAGGCGGCCAGCCTGGCAACGGAGACCGGCGTGGCGGGCGACTATCGCCTGGTCTTCATGCTGATGTCGAGTGTCCTCATGACGGCCTGGAGTTGCTTTACGATCAAGCGGACGATGATCGACACGACCAGGTCGTTCGAAGAAAGACTCAGGCTCGAGGAGCTGCTCTCCAGCCTCCCCGTAGTCCTGTCAGGAGTAGTTTCAAAGTCGTCCGAGTACGCGGACATGTACGGCAAGAAATAGGCGCATCTGTGCCTCCGACGCGGAATCTGTATTCGCGACACTGCTAGTCTTTATACCTCTTGACCCCTTCACATGAGGCAAGGAAATGGCAGGGTCATACGACCAGATAATCCAGAATGTGGTCGACTTCCTCCAGAAGGTGGTCGTTCCTTACCTCGTGGTCCTCGCCATAGCCTTCCTCACGACAGGCTTCGCGATAGCCCTGCAGGGGAGAAGAAGGAAGGGGGCGCTCAAGAGGGCGCTGAGGGCAGAACTCGACACCAACGCGGCAGTGACCCTTACGCTAGTGGCCTACGCGGACGAACAGCTGTCCGGGGGCACCAGCGTCGCACCGATGCCCACATACAGGGTGCACGCGTTTCGAGAATACGCCGATGGAGGTCTGCTGGAGAGACTCCCCAAGAAGATCGCGGAAGAGCTCAAACAGGTCTACCTCAGCATGGTCAGCGTCAACAGGGCGGGAAGGAGACAGGAGGACTTGGCCTTCGGACCGGCGGCAGCCTTCCCCAATGCCCACCTGCTCAGGCTGGACAACCTGACCTACGTGAGGGACACGGCGCACAACCTCATCGAACCGTACGTGGACAGGCTGAAGGACACCAAGCTCTAGAGTCGACATGGATTCGGAATACATCGCCTTGCCCTTCTGCAAGGAAATGTGTGATGTATTCAGCGGAATCCGGATTATGGCTTAACTACTCCGTGATAGCATGTAGGGCCCGTGTATTTCGAGAAGCTGGCCCTAGAGATAAACGCGACCACGGCGGGGTGGGAGGTCATCGAGCCGGCTACCTGTATGGGGACATCGGGGGTCGAGCACAGATTCACGTTTCTCACGTCTGACTCGGGGCACCAGTACGGCTTCGACCTCTATCCGGAGATCGGAGAGATACAAGTCCTCCGAACATTCATCAAGGAGATGGACACCGGGATCTCGGGAGTTCTTGTCTGCCTGAGCGGCAGGCCGAGCGAAAGGGCGCAGGAAGTTGCGGCCGAGCTCGGCGTGAGAATTCTCAGTCCGGCGGAGATAGGTGGGTTCTTCAAGTCGGAGAAGATGCCGTTGGCGAAACACCGAGAAGCGCGGTCAACCGACCTGCGCTGAAGCTGAAACGATCTCAGTGGGACATCTGGGAGATTAGAATATCCGATGAGAGATGGTCGTCCAACACTGTGTGACTGGGGGATTCGGACCAATCTCAGAATGCGAATAGGGCTCTCTAGTCGAGAATCTCGTCTACGACCTTCTCGTAGGAGCGGACCAACTCTGCCCCCTCCTGAGTTATCTGATACCTGCGCCTGCTACCGTACTCCTCGACCTTCAGCAGTCCGGTCTCCAAGAAGGCCCTGAGCTGGCTCTGCAGCACGTTCCAGGACAGATTCGCCTTGTACATGATCTGGGTCGGCTTTCCGTAGCCCTGCATGACCACTCGGAGTATGTCGACCCTGATCTGAAGCAGGGACCTGCGCCCCTCAGCGAGCTCCGAACGACGGAGGGGCTTCTCGGTCGCCGGGTTCAGAAGATTCTCGGACATGCGTTCAGGAATGGCGCCCTTCGCACAAATAGCCTTTGCCTAGAGGTAACCCGAACTCAGAGTCCATATCCGAAGTGCACGCTTCATCAAGGCCGAGGAGGGAATTCATATCGCATCTGCGACTTCACTTACCGACCTCCTGGGTGTCCTTCGCTGGAGCAGGGACCCATGGCTCGTGAAGGCAGCTTGAGGTGGAGTCCTCTCTGTGTGTCCGATTGTACTGACTGGGTTCGGCCACCCAGCTCCTGCGGGGTTCTGACGGGCGGCCTAGAGTTCGGTTCGGCCTGACGGCCCGGTTTGACGACAGGACCCATCCCACCTCCGAATCGCGGTCCTCATTTTTTGGACGCATGAACCCCGAAAATAGATTGGGACTTCACAATGTCTTTAATGTCGAAGAGGGAAATTCCGAAGCAATGGCAGAAGAGCAAAAAGGCAAGGAGGAAGCGGGCAGTTTTACGGACAATCTGAGGGATATTCAGGGCGAATACATCATGCTGACCGAGCTCTACGAGAAGGAGAAGAGCTACGGGCAGAAGCTCACAGAAATGATGAAGGCCCTGCAGTCTGAGGTCGACTCCACGATCCCGATTAGGCCCGAAGCCATCGGGGACGGGTGCAGGGAGGCGTATCTGGTCTCTGAAGCAGTCGTCGTCCTCGTGGACTACAGCGGGAACAGGATCTCCAGGCCTCTCTACAAGCTCCCTGCTGCAACGATAGTATCGGTGATAGAAGAGTGCACTCCGGAGCTCAGGCGCCTCCTCTTCGAGAAACGGAAGTCAGAGGGCAACAGGGTCAGGTCCTTGGAGAGGGTCCTCAGGGAGCTGAAGAAGGCGCAAGCGACATTCAAGCAGAGCAGAAGGGACGAGGTCGAGGAGCAGGAGGAGCCCAAGGATGAGATGAAGGACAGGGCGGAAGAGGAGAAGCCCCTCCAAAAGGAACAGACCGAAGTGACGCTCCAGCCGCGATCGTCGAGAGAGGGATTCGCCTTCAAGGGAAGCTTCGGGGAGAAGCGCGAAGTGCCCGGCATCTCGCCTTGAACCCCCGGGTTCAACTCCTAAAGGAACTCTATCGGAGTCCTGGGAGGTCGTCTTCCGGCCGTGCTGGAAAGGGTGAGGTCTAGGATGAAGGAAAGGCGTCGGATGGTGCGGGCCAGGGAGACGAAGTTCCTGATGTCCTTCGATCCCGCGAAGCTGAGCAAGAGACTCGTGATACTGCTCTCCATCTTCATCACGCTGAACTGTCTCGATGCGCTCACGACACTGGTCGCGATCAGCACGAGTCGCATAGTCGAACTGAACCCCATCGCATCGGGCCTCTTCCACCTGAGCTTCCCAGGATTCATGGCCGCGCTCGCGCTGAAGTACATGCCCATCATTCCGCTGGCCTACGCGACGTACGCGAGGGAGAATGCATCGCGCCCGCTCGCCATCAGGATCGTGAAGGTCAGCGCCTTCGTGGCTCTGGTCGCCGCGGACATCTTCTATCTGGCCGTGGTCGGCTCCAACATCAGAACTCTTGCATCCTACTATCTCGTCATGGGCTGAAGGGAGATGCTTGGAAAGCTTCATAACCGTGAAGAGGTGACCGACAAAACGTGAATCCTGAGACCGGGACAAGGGCCATTACTGGGGTCCTGAGGTTCTACTCCCTGGGCGACATCAGGCGGTACCTCAAGGAATTGTTGGACACATACGAAAGAGAGTATGACAAGTCATCCAACATGATCGGTTCATTGCTCAGGTCGGACGGAGGGAAGACGATGGAGATTATAATGTCGAAGGGATGGTCAAAGGTCGGGAACCTCTTCGTCAACCTAGCCGATCCGGAGAAGGGGGCGATGGAGGTCGTCTTCCAGATCGTGGAAGAGATGAAACCCAGGCTCGCCAAGACGGAGGCCGTGTTGAGGTCGTTCGACACTGTCGAAGGGCTCCCGATACCGGAGGATGCCACATTCTTGCTCTACCTCAGAGGAGGCGTCCCCGAGAGGTTGATAGTCAACACAATGGAGACGAAGCCCCAGAAGTTCCTGCTCAACGGCAGGTTCAAGACTGCGTAGGCTCGCCAGTTTCTCTCGAGGGTGCACGCAACCCAAACTGGATTGGGGACCGATATCACGTTTCGGTATAACCTTTAATCAACACGATTGCAAACCTGAGCGCAGAATATGCTCGAAGTGAACGTCCTCGTTGAAAGAGTTGATGCGGCACGTCTTTCCGACAAGGCAAGCGAAGACTTGCCCTCGAACTACAGCCTGAACGTGTCGATGTCGGAGAAAGACAGGGGCCCCGAAACACTCGTTCTCAGCTTCACCCTCGAGCTGACCAACCAGCCCCAGCTGGCGAAACTCGCGGTATCCGGCATCGCCACTTTGGCCGGGACCAAGGACGAAATCCAAGGCGCATTAGCTGCACCCGAAGATAAGGGCCCACCACTGGTCCTCACGACCATCTATGAGAGGATCTTCGGCCTGCTCTACCTCGTGGCAGGCTCGTTGAAGGTGCCTCATCCTCTTCCAACTCTCCTGAAGACTTCCGGCGCAGAGAAGAAGTAGAAGCCCGGGATTGGCCAGCCTAGCAAGACGCTTCCTGTCTTTCCTCACTTTTCCACCGTATCCAAGCCATTGCATGTATCACGGCATCATCTTCCGAAACCAGTTTTGAAATATGCACGGTCTTCTGGATTACGCACATAAAGCCTATTAGGAATACTATGCCTTATCCAAAACATGGACACGAACACGATGAACGGACTGCCGCCACCCGAGGACCCGCTGGGTCAGGTGAGAAGGTCGCCCATGGAGATGGTCTGCGATATTCTAGGCGTCGTGTCGGAGGGTCCAACCAAGCCAACGCACATTCTCTATAGGGCCAACATGAGCTGGAGGGTGCTTTCCTCCTACCTGGACTTCCTCCTGAAGCGCGGATTGATCGAAAAGGAGGACCAGGGCGGAAAGCGCTGCGTCTACACCCTCACGGGTAAGGGAAGGTCGATCCTGCGGCTGTACAACGGGCTGCGGCTGAGTCTGAAAGGGACCGTCAACATAGGAGAGGACGGGGGCGTGAGCCAGATCCTCGAAGACGCATCTATGCTGGAACCGCGAAAGACTTCACTTTGGACGTAAGGAGCCGATCGAGAGCCTTCTCCTGCTCGCTGAGGAGGTCTCTCGTTTCCTTGTAGTTTTCGAACATCCTCGTAAAGGTCCTCCCCCTCTCGGTGGTCTGGTAGTAGCGGCCTTCCGGCTGGTACCCGAGTAGTTCATTCAGGACCAGCTCTTCGATGTACTGGTTGAGCTGCTTCAGGTTGAGGGACGACTGGTACATTATCCTCGTCTTCCTCTGTCCGCCGGACGCGGCCTTCAATATCGCGTACGCAATCTCCCCGGAGTCCCTACGCCTGTGCCCGTCCAAACGTGAAGTGGTGCTCAGAATTCGAATTAAGATTTTTCGTCATTTCGCAGACATCATCGACAGGAGATTAGGTGACTCGGTCGGTTCAAGCCAAGATGGTCTCTGTCGGATGTCAGTTCGGACTATCTATCCGACACGCTCGACCGCGACTTCGCAGAAGGCGTCCCCTTTGGCGACGCACCTCTCCTCGAGCACCCTGTGGTCTGCCCCGATGACTTCCTCGGCGACCCCTTGAATCAGGCCCGAAAGCATGTAGCAGACCGGCTCCTGTGACCCCTCGATGTGGAGGCAGAAGACGCAGTTCCGCATCAGCAGCCTGGCCTGTCCGCGGGACAAGTCGCCTCCGTTGAGCACGAGCTCCCCCATCCTGATTCCCTCGAGAAGCGCTGAAGCGACTCCAGCGCTTCCTGCGCTGTCGTCCCCTGTGCCTTTGCAACGTTCCCCAGATACCTCCCGTAGCTGTAGCCCATCCTCTGCAGGATCACGGAGGCCCCGGAAACGAAGGTGCTTGCCAGCTCCTTCTCAAGTGACGCCCACCCGACGGATCCCACCGTAAAGACCCGAATTCCGTCAGACTTCCTCTTGATTATCCCGTGCTCAGGGTCTATGTCGAAGAGGTCGTTCGTTGGGGGTTCCTTCTTAGCGCCTCTAAACAATGATCTTCCCTCCTGTACCCGCGTTCATGGTCTTCTTATACCCCTTTTTTGGATTACTCTGTGCGTTTTCCAATTCTGCTAGCCTCGGAATGGCTTTCTAGCCAACACCACATGAAACGGGGGGAAGCTGGAGAACCTGATGCGGCGCACTGATACGTCGCTCAGGCCGACTTCGCGGAGGACCTTCGAGTATTCCCCGCCGTTGCCCGCGTCGATGATCCCGATCCTTCCTCCTTGCTTGAGGACCCTTGCGATCTCCTTGAATGCTACGATTCTGTCCTTCTTCCTGATCAGCCTGTGGAGCGAAAGGGCCGAGAGTATCACGTTGACGGACGAGTCCGCCAAGGGGAGGCTCACAGTGTCGGCCTTAACGGGGGCGACCCTGCTCCGCACGCCCTCCTGCGCAGCGTTGACCCATATCGAAGAAGGGTCGTTTCCACTAAGATGACTCCTCTGCCAGAGGTCCACTCCGACCGAGTATCCGCCCTCAAGGCGCTTGCTCGCCAGGACCATCCCGAGGCCCCTCCCGCAGCCGAGGTCGAGGACCACCTCGTTGCCGCCCCAGGGAATGTCTGCGACCAGCTTCGACATTTCTGTGACCTTCCCCTGCTGGCTGCTCCAGTAGAGGGCAGCAGCGACCGCGAGGATCAGAAAGCCGACTGCCGGCCCTACGAGCAGACCGAGCAGCCCGACCCGTGCCAGACTAGGGTAGGTTCGTGCGTATGCCCCGAGGGTAAATCCAATTGTGATTGAAAGGACGCCGGCAACGACGAGTTCGATGATGGACATCGGCTCGTCGATCCCGTATCCGATCTTGCCCTTGGCTATGACAGGTGAGGCCACAGCCCCGGCAGCCTCGGCATCGACATTCATTCTCTTTTCACATTCCACTTGGGACGAATTTTACTTATAACGATTCGCCCGGCCTGAGCACCCTAGAGCGCAAAGTGCATTATGTAATGGGCCATGGCGATGGCTATCAGGCTGACTACCACCAGCATGATCGCGTGCTTGAAGCCGTCCGAAAGCCCGCTCTCGCCCATCTTTCCTGCGACTATGCCGATGACGAAGGAGTCGAAGACCGCGGTGGTGAGGAGCAGGTTGACTGTCGACCCTGCCACCTTCGGGGTCGAGGTGCTGGTCGCCGCCCCCAGTGCGGGCGCAGACAGGAGGTAGACCATGATGAATGTCGTGATGACGACCATGATCCCGGCGATGTAGGTGATGTAGACGAAGGGCTTCAGTGCCGCCTTCCTGTCGCTCTCCATTTCGTTGATGTTGCGTGTGAACTCCGCCATCTCCGAGAAGCTCCGGATCGTCCCTCCGCCCACGTTGACGACCTCGATCAGAAGGGTGCCGATCGCCCTGGTGACCCAGCTTCCCACCGCGTCTGTGAATGTCGTGATGACCTTTGACAACGAAACCCCCCACGAAAGCTGAGCCCCCATCTTCTTCACGTGCTTGGAGAGGATACCGTAGTGTCTGTCGCCGAGCCTCTCTATCGCCACCTCGGGCGAGAGACCCGTCTTCCTACCCTCGGCCACATCACGGATGAACTCGGGCAGGATCCTCTCGAGAGCGCCGCGTTCTCTCGAATACCTGATCGCCGTGATGGCGGGTAGTGAAGCGGCTATTATCAACGTGCCCGACGTGCTCTCGAATAGGTAGAGCGGCAAGAAAAGAGATGGAGCAGTAACGAAGTGGGTGAGGAAGAAGAAAATCATCGCGGGCGCGATTGTGTAGGCGAAGTACTTGTAGGGCCGATAGTCGACATACGGCCACTTCGGCTGCACCGCGTCAATCAGCCAAATGAACATGGCTGAGATTACAGGGACCATGACGAATGCGAAGAGGTACAGGTTGTTGAGCCCCGACAGGTTGTTGCTCAGTAGGGTCTGGATCATGTACAGAGTATACAGCACCATTCCCAGTATGACGGTCACCGTGAGGTAGGCTTCGGCCAACGTACCCGTGGTGTCCGCGGACCTCTTCACGGCGGAGGTCTTGGTCTCCATGGTGTCACGGAGCTTCATCCCGACGTACGCGATGAAGTCACCACCGCTCTTCAGGATGGCGGTGTAGCCGAAGAGGAACTCCGAGAACTTCTTGCTCGGACACCACCGCGCGACCCTTTCGATTGCGGAGATGGGGTCCTGGCCGAAGACGTTGACCTCGACGAGTATCCTTTTTGCTTCCTTGGCTGACGCTGGAAATAGTTTCATTTGGCTGATCCTTCTGAGCGTAGTGAGAGGAGATACCCCCCCGCCCGCCAGAACAGACATGTACCCGATGACGAACGGAAGCTCGGTGTTGATCGAGGAAGCTCGGTTTGAGGCGCTGACCTTTGGGGCGTTGATGACCAACGTGAAGACCATGATGACTGCAGGGATAGCAATTATCACGCCCAGGAACCATAGGGCACCGAACCTAGTGGCCGCAACGTAGGTCCCGACCGCAGACGCAGCTGCCGTAATGAGCGCTGAAAAGAAGGCGACAGAAACGAGGCCTTCCGGCGTTATCCTGAGGTTCGACTTCAGGATGTCGTCCCTCAGCAGGGGAATGGAACGGGTGAACCTGGTCGCAGGTCGGGAGAAGAGCCTGAAGGCGGCAGAGGTGAATCTGTCGAAGAAGGTCAGAGGGATCTTCTTCTTATCCCGGCTGGGAAGGACTACCTTGAAGCTCACTGTCGCTGACCGCCAGGTTTGTAGTCTCCGACTATCTCGGCGACCGCGATCCCCTTCGCCTCGAGCTCACTCGCAGCCGTGTTGAACACGTCCTGGGGCCTGGCGATGTAAAGTTCCAGTATCGGCGACAGCTCCTTGAAGTTCCTGATGCCCTTCTGTTGGACCCATCTGAGGATGAGCGCGCGCCTGTCAATCTCCTTGAGGATCTCCTCCATCGGCATCCCCGTGTCCCTCGATATCTTCTCGAGCTTTGGGCTCTTGTCATAGCTCGCCTTGAAGGTGTCAGCCCTGGGGTCCCACCTGAATACCTTGTTCAGCTCCTGGTCCGTGATGATCTCGTCAATCGAGACGATCCTCCTCACCGCCTTGAAGCCGCCTCCTGGGGAGGGGACCGAGATCCTTCTCACCACGAAGGTGAGGTCGAGGAACGGAATGAAGGCCTTGGGGACGTTCATCGGCTCCGAGACGAGCCTCTGGAGCGCTGATGCTGCGTCGTCCGCGTGGAGGGTACACAGACCCCCGTGGCCCGTGCTGATCGCCTGGAAGAGGACGTACGCCTCTTCGCCTCGGACCTCTCCGACCACGAGGATGTCAGGCCTCATTCTCATCGCCGCCTTGACGAGGTCGAACAGGCCCACTTCTCCAGACTTCTCCTCCGTGGCCGCGTAGCTCTCTCTCGAGACCAGGGAGGTCCAGTTGAGGTGCGGTATGTTGATCTCCTGGACCTCTTCGATCGTGACGAGCTTCGTGGTCAGCCGCGTCAGAGTCAGAATCGCGTTAAGAAGGGTGGTCTTACCCGCGCCCGTCGCTCCCACGACTATGGCTGTGGCCCTGTTCTGCATCATGTACCAGGCATACGCGGCCATGTGGTGATCGAGCAGGCCCACGTTGAGCATGTCAACTATGGTCATCGGGTCCTCCCTGAACTTCCTTATCGTGGCCGAGCTTCCCTGGGGCGAAACCTCGCGTCTGAAGGTCGCGACAAGCCTGTGCCTACCCGGAAGGGTCCCCTGCACGATGGGGAACGCCGTCGAGACGTGCTTCCCTGCCATGTGGGAGAGCCTTGTGACAGTGTTGTCCAGCTGTTCCTCATCGTTCAGTGAGACGTTCGTCTCCAAGCTCTCGTGACTCTTGTGATAGATGAAGATGGGCTTGCCCAGAGAGTCGATCGAGAGGTCTTCGATGTTCGGGTCACGCATCATTCCATCCAGGACCCCGAAGCCTACAAGGTCCCTCTCTGCGAAGTAGATGATCTTTGACCAGGAAGCAGCAGGGACCCTGATCGAGTACTTCAGCAGGATCTTCCTGGCCTGGTCGGCAAAGTACTGCCTCGGGTTCACCTGCTCCCTGGGGACCGTCAGTTCCGCCTCTAAGGCGTCGAGCAGGTAGGAGTAGATCGCTGCCTCTGTCCTTGTAAGGGGTACCTCGTCCAGGAAGTACCTCTGCGCCTGGAGGGGGCTCTGCGCGATTACGGCATAAGCGAACGGGCTGTTGACCGGATACCTTTCTGTCACCTTCCACGACGGAGGAATCGCTGTACCAGTGAAGGGGTACCTCACTTCGACGTTCTTTAGGAACCGGAAGCGCTGAGCCAATTCGATGTCCCGCTCTTCCGCACTCGCTTCTGCCGCCGGTGCTTTCGATGCTGGTTTCTGCAACTGGACGGTCTGCTGTCGCTGGGTGGAGACGCTGGATGTCGTCGGCTTCTGTTGAGACGACGAGGTTCCAGCAAGGCGTGACGAGCTTGACTCCACAGGCTTGGGCGCAGGCTGTGCAACTGACGCCAATGCTGGCGTCGGTGGAGGGGATGCTGTCTTGATAGGAGCTACTGGCGTCGGTGGAGGGGATGCTGTCTTGGGAAGAGATGTTAACTTGGGAGGCGATTGAGGCACGGGCGTTGGCTTCCGAACTGCGGAAGCTGGAGCATCCATCGGTTCCGTTTCCTGACTCTTCCACAATCTGCGGAAGAAGCGACTAAAGATTCCCTTATGCTCTTCCTCGTCGGGTTCCTTCTCGGGAGCATTCGCAGACATGAGGCTAGACGTTACCTTTCGCTTCGTTCATTGAATATATTCTTTCAGTATTCCAGATCCATGTTTTAAAAAGAAAAATGCCGTTATTCATCCCAAGACACATCTCCCTTCCTTGAGTTCGGCCGAACTTGTTCAGCCGGTTGACTGGCCGGTCCGAAGGCCGCCGACGCTGTTGGCCTAATCTCCTTCTTTCCAATTCGGTCAGAATTCACACCCCATCTTTCGGTCGCTCCGAACCGAGGCTGGTCGAGGAGCGCAGCCAGGATTCCAAATCCCAGTAAGTGGGCCCCAAGCGATGCAGTTGGATTAGCGTCCGATGTGGACAGCGAGAGCGGACTGCCTTGAGGCGCGGACGCAGCGGGTGGGTCGATTGCAAGTCCCACTGATATCCAGTAGCTGGACGTTGACGACCAGGAGAAGGCGACCGTCTGTGACCCGGAGGCCGAGACCAAGAGGTCCTCGTCTGCGCCGGAAGGTCCGGTCACGACGCTGCTGATGAGGCCGTAGCTCCCGCCTTTGGTGAAGCTGGTCTGCGAGCTCGCCGTAAAGACCGCCCCCACTATCAAATCGGGCGCGTTCGCGGTGGTGAGGCCGACGCTCGAGGAAAGGCCGCTCGACCCCGTGGCGAATACAGCGCTGCCGTCCAGGGCGAGGCTGTTCCCCGTGACTGCGAGAGCTAACACTACTTTCCCTCCGCTGGTCGAGCTGCTCGTCCCAAAGGATATGGACTTGCCGCCGCTGAAGGCACTTGCAGCCGTCGCGTACCAGCATGTAACCTCTCCGTGGTTCGTAGTTATTGAGCTGGTCCCCGCAGGGGTCCAAGTGAGACCGGCGGCAGATATCGTTTGAGTTATGCCGGTGTCAACTGTGTATTCGCAGGCGAAGATCAGGTCGTTAGTATTGGTGGTGGAAATCGTGAGAGTGGTCGCGGCAGTCCCGGATGCCGCCCTCGCAATGTTGTAGCTGCTGGTGTTCGGGTCGAGCCCGAAGCTCCTAGCGTAGTTGACGTTGTTGGTGTTGCCTCCCGTGGTCTGGGTGAAAGTGTTGGTGCCAGAGGCAGCCCAGCGGTCACTTCCGGAGACGACTGGCGAGGTCACTGTGACGACGGTATTGTAGTCGAACCATCCTGTGCACGTGGCAGCCCCGCCTCCCTTGGCGGCCGCAATCGTGCACCCTGTGGTGCCCGTCGTACCGGTCGCTGTGCCAGTCACGGTGATGCTATAAGCGGCATCCCATGTAGCAGGCGATGTCGGAGTCGCCTCGTACGTGTTCTGCAGCTGGTCATAGAAGTTCAGGTTGTTAACGTTTCCGCCGGTTGTCTGAGTCCAGCTGGATGCACCTGAAGACTGCCACCTCTCGTTGGTACTGACTGAGATTGACGTTGGGGTCATGGAGGCCGCGGTGTTGTAATCCGTCCAGCCGGAGCAGGAGATTATGCCTCCTCCACTGACTGTTGTGAAGGTGCAAATGGTCTGTCCGGCTGTCCCGAAGGAAGTCCCCTTCACCGTCATCGCGGTTGCCGTGTCCCAGATGGTCCGTGCTAGCGGAGTAGCTTGGTAAGTATTCTGGAGCTGCTTGTAGTAGTTGACGTTGTTGGTGTTGCCTGCCGTGGTCTGTGTGAACGTGCTCGTGCCGCTGACCTGCCATCTGATGCTCGCTCCCTGGCCCGCCGGGTTGGTCGGAGCGGAGACGGCTGTGTTGTAATCAGCCCAACCTGCACACGTTGCGGTCGCAGTTCCTCCGGAGGTGGGCGCAACGATGCAAATCGTGGACCCTGTGGCGCCAGCCACCTCTCCCGTGAAGGTGAAGGACAACCCGGCATCCCACGTCGGAGGTCCAGTCCCGAGCGTCACTACACCATACGTGTTCTGCAGCGTATCCCAGTAATTCACGTTGTGGGTGTTGCCCCCAGTGGTGTCGGTGAAGGAAGTTGGAGTCGCTGCCGACCATCTTTCGTTTGAGCTCACTGATATCGTTATAGGAGAATACGATGCCAAGCTGTTGTAGTCAGCCCAACCTGTGCACGTGACCGCTCCTCCACCGCTCGCCGTTGCGACAGTACAGATATTCGCAGCCGCGCCCAGCTGAATCCCACTTATTGTGAGGGTCTGGACCACGTCCCAAGTGGCCCTCCCGTTGGGTGTAGACTTGTACGAATTCTGGAGCTGGTTGTAGAAGTTCACGTTGTGGGTGTTCCCTCCAGTGGTGTCGGCGAAGGAGATAGCCCCTGAAGACATCCAGCGTTCATTCCCGCTGATGGAGATGGAGGTCACTGAGAATGAAGCTTGGGTGTTGTAGTCGGCGAATCCTGAACATGAAACTGCTCCGCCCCCGCTGGAAATCGTGATTGTGCATATCGTTGACCCCGTGGTGCCCAGATAGGTCCCGGTAATTGGGATCGAAGTTCCCGTGTCCCAGGTGGTCCGTGCCGAGGGGGTCGCCTGGTAAGTGTTCTGGTACTGTCTGTAGTAGTTGACATTGTTGGTGTTACCTCCCGTGGTCTGTGTGAAGGTGTTGACGCCTGCAGCAATCCATCTTTCTGATCCCGAGGTGAGCGGCGATGTCACTGTCACGATCGTGTTGTAGTCGAACCATGATGCGCAACTAACAGCCCCTCCGCCACTCGAAGTAGTGATGGTGCATCCCGTCGTACCGGTCGCACCGCCCACGGTACCAATAACCGGGATGCTGTACACTGCGTCCCAGGTCGCCGGGGCCTGGGGGGTCGCCTTGTATGTGTTCTGGAGCTGGTCGTAATAGTTCACACTGTGAGTGTTCCCTCCCGTTGTGTCGGTGAAGGATGACGTGCCATACGCCTGCCATCGCTCGCTGCCACTCACCGTCACGATGGTCGGTGAGAACGAGGAAGCGGTGTTGTAGTCGGCCCAACCGCTGCAAACGGCAGCCCCTCCTCCGTTTGCCGTCGAGATTGTGCAAATTGTCGACCCGGAAGTGCCGAGGACAGTCCCGGTTATCGTGATGGAAGTGGCGACGTCCCAGGTCGCCCTGGCGTCGGGGGAAGCACTGAAGGTATTCTGAAGCTGCTCCTTGTAGGTGCCCGTTATGGTGACCGCGGAGCTTACGGTATACGGGGATGACTGAGACGACGCGGAGAAAGCGAACCTTTCGTTCGTGACCGAGCTGGGGACGGTCGGAGAGGTCCAGCTGAATGTCACAGTCTGCCCGCTGGTCACCCATGCCACATAGGGCAGGTTGGCATAGGCCTCGGTGTTACCGTTTACCGTAACTATGGTACCCGTCGCAGTCCCGTCGAGTCCGGACTGCGCGAAGGTCACTTGATACTGGGCGGTGTAGGTCGCCGAGGCGCTGGACATGGCCCCGAGGGCGAAGGAACCTGACTGTGTCGCGAGGCCGGCTGCGCTCCCAGTTCCGCTGGTCGCGCTCCAGGCGTACTGCTTGCCCCCTGTCGTGCTGGCGACGGTCGAGTAGCTGTAACAAAGCTGCGTTCCACTCGCGAGTATGGCCGTGGAGTATCCGGAGGTTCCGAGCATCGACTTCGTGACCGCTGTTGCGCTGCCGCCAGTGCAGGTGGAACCTGTTCCTCCGACCGTCACCGTCAGGACCGTGGTCGCGGAGCTGACGTCCGCCGCCCCCCTTATCGTGGGCGAGTCGAAGGTCGCGGTGTAGCCAGCCAAGACATTCGTGACACCTGAGGCGGGGCCGTGCGATGTGTCGCCGGCATATGAGGCACTGATGACATAAGTTGCGGGAGCGCTCGGGGTGAAAGTCAGTGAGCACTTCGCCACCGTGCCGCTGACAGTTGTGAGTGTGCAGACCCCGCTGATCGGGCTGAAGGCCCCACTTGTGGGGCTGGTGGTGAACTGTATTGTCCCGCTCGGAGATACACTGCCAGTCGTGGAGGTCACTGTGGCAGTGCAAGTGGTTGTGGACCCGACGAGTATCGGGCTTGGGGTACACGAGACGGCGAGGGAGTCACTATAGGTCAAGATTTCCGACTGGAATGGCAGGGCCTGGGCGTAGACTGTCCCCGACGTGGTCGATCCAATGGTGTAGAAGATAACGGCGATTACCGAATCTCCCTCCACAGGAGTCCAGGTTTGGCCGCAGCCGCCGCCCCCCCCTGAATTGACCCAAACCCAGCTCGTCGAGCCAGGTGAACTGGCGCTGGTGGGTGGACATGCAGCAAAAATCAGCGTTGTGTTAGCCCCGACCCCCACCGTTCTGCAACCGGTCATTGAGCTTCCTGAATAGCAACTGTATGAAGTCAAAGCGGGAGAAGCGCCGCACCCGGTCTGACCTGGATAGCACACATTTTGGGCGACGAAGAAGGTGGGATCGGCACCCTTTCTCATCATTATCAAGAAGGTTTCGTCTAGAATTGTGAGACTTCCGTTGAAATCGTTGCGGACATTTAAGGTGTATGAGACGTGATCGTTCCCGACACTGACGTAGTCTGCACTTGAGGGCGTTAGCTGTTCTGAGGATTCGAAGTTGTAGGTGAAGTAGCTCTGTGACCAGGGGCCCGTGTTCACTACGTTCCCGATTTGAAGCGGATTCGACGTTGCTTCAGCCGAGGTTGTCTTGGAGGCCAAGTAAGTCCCGATTGCGTAGCCTGCAAACGTGATCGATCCTCCTGAGGACCCGCTGAAACCCGTGTACTGGCACGAAAAGAGGGCGCTTTGTCCCGCGGCAAGGTTCACCGAACTCGGCGTGCAAACCCCGTTCCGGGTGACATATGCCGTCCCCGTGGGAATCCCGCTCACCGGTGCGATCACAATCTGTACTCCAGTGATTGTCTGCGTGTACCTATTGGTCACATTGCCTGTGAGGGTTATTGCGCCCCCGTTCAATAGGTACTTTGAGGATGAGCAACCGGCCAAGGGGCAAGCGGAAAAGGAGGCGACAAGCGATGGCGTGCCCTGACCCACGATCGTCGTGGTGCCGCAGTTTGAACATGCGATAGTCGTGGAAGTCGTCTGCGTCACCGTGCTCGTGCCAGCCGCGGTGGTCACTGCCGTGGTCGTGCTGGACTGGCTTGATGTTGTAGTGCCACTCACTGTTGCTGTTCTGGCGACTTTGGGATAAGGGGTCGCGAAGACGTTTCCTGTTGATGTCAGAACGTTGACAAGCACAGTGGTGCCGCTGGTATACCCCGGTAAGGCCGCGGGGTTGATCCCTATGCTGCACCCTTTGCCTGTGGTGCACCCGGTCATGGCAGTGGTGTTGACGCCCGCACCGAGGGTCAGTGGAAGGGACACGTTCAGGTCAGGCTGGCCGACCAGGTATGGCGATTTGGAGGAGGTGTTGGAGTTAGAAACGAAATGACCTGCGCTGTTCGTTACCGAGACGGCGATTATGGTGACTGGGACACCGCCCGTATTGTAGGCCTCTACCCAGAGCCAGTTGTTGTGAGACCCACCTGAAACCCTGTACACCGCGAGGCTCAGGCGCTCTTGACTGCCTGCCTGATTCTGATTCTGTCGAGCTTGGTTGGCCTGACTGGCAAGTAGGTTGCTATTGTTGATAAAAACAATGTAACCTAGAAGGGCTGTCGCGATCATGGCAAAGAGTATGATGGCCGAGAAGATCGCGGCGACACCTCTCTTTCTTCGAACCAGTCGACCGCGGGCGAAGATCACGATATGAACACCGATTGGAACGGGATGTTCTGGGCACTGAGACTATATGAGCCACCGCTCTGGAGGGCAGACACGATGATGATCTGGACGGTACATCCTACGTTGCTACCCCCTGGATCACTGGTACCCCACTCCCAGTAGTTTGAAGTTGGATTGCCCCCCGCTCCCGCTCCCTGAGAGACAGCTGCGAAGACAAGGGTGACCGACCCGCCCGGATTAACGGTTATGCAGTGCTGACCCGCGACGAAATCAGCCGGCGTACCAGGAGGGCTGTCCGTACAACCATATGCTGTGAAGGTGTCCGCGGCGTAATTGACTGTTCCGTTTTCCACGATGAACGCGTTCACGTCGGTCCCCGGGCTCACGAACTGCTGATACGACCCGTCTAGGATTGTCAGGGGAAGATTGTATATGTTGGTGAGCTTGACATATAGCGCGACATAATCATCAGTATCTGCTATAAGTGCAGCAGGTGTCTGCGTCTGGTGTTGTTGGTCTGTATATGAGAAATAGTAGTAATTCAACTGCCACGGACCGAAGGAGACTATGTTTCCTATCTGCACAGGATTCGAGGAAGCGGTGGATGATGTCACCGAAACCCCGTTCTCGCAGCTCGTCGTGTTGCCCGTGAGATCACAGGCCTTTGCGCTCCCCACGAAAGACACTGCCCCGTTCGAGCCGCCGGAGTGAGCGATGAAAGTACAGGTGAAAGGCGCGCTTCCCTCCGACGCGATGCTGGCAGGCCCCCCGCACGTGCCTGACAACTTCGAGAGGTCGGGAGTCACGGACGCAGAGCCCGTGTAGACGCTGTGCAGTGTGACATTCACGACAGAGGCTGTGTAGGGAGAGAAGTTCCAGACCGTCGCTACCACGGTGATGGTTTTCCCGTCTGGGACGGGCGAAGGTGTAGCTGTGATTTGAGTAACCAGAATATCGCCCCCTGCCATCAGGTTCGTGTCGCAGCCGTAGCACCCGACTACAACGTTCTGGTTCTGTAAGTTGACGACTGACTCATCCACGATGCTCTGGTCGAGCAGGTACTGATTGACAATAACGACGTTCTTCATGGTAGTCGAGCGAGGCATCGGATACTGTGCCGAGAAGGTATTCCCCGACCCGGTCACCAGGCTAACAAGCACAGTGGTGCCGCTGGTATACCCCGGTAAGGCCGCGGGGTTGATCCCTATGCTGCACCCTTTGCCTGTGGTGCACCCGGTCATGGCAGTGGTGTTGACGCCCGCACCGAGGGTCAGTGGAAGGGACACGTTCAGGTCAGGCTGGCCGACCAGGTATGGCGATTTGGAGGAGGTGTTGGAGTTAGAAACGAAATGACCTGCGCTGTTCGTTACCGAGACGGCGATTATGGTGACTGGGACACCGCCCGTATTGTAGGCCTCTACCCAGAGCCAGTTGTTGTGAGACCCACCTGAAACCCTGTACACCGCGAGGCTCAAGTTCTCAAGAGATTCCTCCTGCATGGAAGACAGTCTCCCTGCGTTGGCCTGGTCGACTGAGTGTTTGTACTGATTGACTAAGAGGAAGAAGCTTGAGCCCACCGTGAATATCATCGCGAAGAGTATCATGGCACCAATGATGCCGGAAAGCGCCTTTCTGCTGTGCCCTCTTGCGTGCAGCTCTAGTCCCTTCATCACCTTTCACCTCGTCGGTTCTCTTCCCACCAAAGGCAGAAAGTGAACGATATCGTCTCTGCATTCATGACACATACAACCCCTGGAACGGAAGGGTCTGCGAGAGGATGTTCCACTTGCCCGCGTTGTAGAAGCCGTAGACAATAACTATGAATCCGACCACGCCCTCAGGAGGATTGAAGCCCGCGGTATTCCCGGAGCAAGCGCTGTTCCCGCCTCCCGTGTTCGCCCACATGAAGCTCGCAGAGTCCGGAGTGCAGGCAGCGAAACTGAGAGTTGTCGTGGAACCTATGGGGACGCAACCGTTGCCGAGCACGCTGCAGTTGGTCTGGACAGGATTGCAATTGCTCCCTGATGGGACTCCTGCGTTGTCGATGCAGTTGTAGGCCTGAATCGAAGCGGTATACGTCGTGACCGGCTGTATCAAGTAATAGTCCATCTCCTGTTGAGTCCTCAGCATCTGAAAGTAGGAGTACTGCAAGACCGTGAGGGAGGCATTCGCTGTGTTCGTCACCTGAACCTGGAAGATCACTTTGCTGTTGGCAGAGGAGCTCACGATGTCCGCCGGGGCCCAGGCATTATGCTGGCTAGAGGCATAGTTGAATGAAAAGTAATTCACCACCCATGGACCGGTCAGGCCGCTGGTGGGGTTTCCCAATGATAGCGGGTTAGATGTCGCCTCCGCCGAGGTTATCTGGACAGGGCCCACGGGGCCGGTGTACCTCCCAACCGCGTATCCAATGAAGGTCACGGCTCCACCAGTCGGACCAGTGTTCGCTGAGAAGGTGCATGTGAATGTGGCTGTAGCCGGGGTTCCAGTATTGGCGGGGATGTTCTGTGTCGATGTCGTGCCCCCCGAGCAGCTGTTTGGCGCGTGATTGCTCACAGATGCACCGTTGGTTCCAACGGATTGGAAGTTCAGATAAGTGAGCATAGCGACCGACGCGAAGTTGGTCACGTTCACCTTCAGTATCACCTCGCCCCCCTGGTAGACCGTCGGGGCAACGACACAGGTCGTCCCGAAGGAGGATGTCCCAGGACAGGCCTCCATTGTCACGACCAGGGAGTTGGTCCCGATCCCGAAGCCGACTCCCAATGTGCTGGACGTGACTAGGGTAGTAGTGGAGGCTGTGGTGACTATGCTGGTTGACGCGGACGTGATTGTCGTATAGGAGGCAAACGTGCTCGTCGATGTGATAGTACTGGAGCCCGACTTGGGTGGGTATTGATATCCAATTGAGAAGACGTTGCCACGGGAAGTGAGAACGTTCACGAATATGGCAGTTCCATGAGTGTACGAGAAGGCCGTTGTGTTGACCCCTATGCTGCACCCTATGCCTGCGGCGCACCCACTCATGGCAGTGGTGTTGACGCCCACATTGAGAGTCAGTGGAAGGGACACGTTCAGGTCAGGCTGGCCAACAAGGTATGCCGACTTGGAGGCCGTGGAGATAGATAAGAGACGGCCAGAGCTGCTGTTGGTGATGTAGACGGCGGTTATAGTCACTGAAACCCCACCTGCATTGTAGGCTTCGACAAACAACCAGTTGCTGTGAGATCCACTTGACACCCTGTAGATAGCCAAGCTCAGGCGCTCCTGACCAGCCTGGAGTGCGACTGCCTGCTCCCCTACGGCTGCCTGCGAGGCCGAGAGAGAAGTCTGGCTCTCAAAGATGTAGTAACCTAGGCCTGCAGTAAAGATTAGTCCGAATATGAGTATTGCAGCGAAGATACCTGCGATGGCTTTCCTACGTTCGTATTTCGGGAGTTCTTGTCTGTCGACTCGCAACCAAGTCACCAGCTCGCCTCAATCTGGGTCTTTGCAACGTTCCCGTAGAACCCGACAGCTTGAATCGTGTAGGTGGCCCCCTTTACCACTCCATTGTTGCTGCAGGCAGGTACCATCACCGTGTAAGTCGTGGGCGGCACAGAATTCTCCGCTATCACTTTCGAAGTGAGCGTAGTATATCCAACAGGCGCTGTGCAGCTAGAGACGACTGCCCCGACTTTGTTGTAGGCCCTCACAGTTCCATTGTCGTACGCACTAACCTTGAACCAGCCGACACGGCAAGGATGGCTTGTCGAATTCGTGGCACACCAATCGCTCGAATTGGTTATCGTGATTTGCGCAATCGTCAGACCCACGTTGCCGTTGTTGTAGAATGAAATGAAGAAACAACCCATGCCGGAGGAACAGGTGGTTACTGCATTGGAGTAGTACTCATTTATCATCTCGTAGTGCTCATTCAGGTAGTTGACGTTTTTCGCCACGGCCTGACCGTACTGTCCCTCGCTGCTCGCAGCCTGGCCGTTGACGAAACCGAAGACCGCCGCTCCAGCAACAAGAGTGACCGCAACCATCAACAGCGTACCCATAATCTCCGATACAGCGCGTCTCTTTCGCTCATTTGCGATGAACAAGTGACGTTTCAT
This sequence comes from uncultured archaeon, assembly GCA_963796355.1. GTDB lineage: Archaea > Thermoproteota > Nitrososphaeria > Nitrososphaerales > Gagatemarchaeaceae > UBA183. Next base: position 363,728 of record CAWCLD010000002.1, on the reverse strand, counting down.
CGCTTCAAGTGGTCGTTTCTTATTTAGCGATTGTCGATTTTGAACCTATATCTGGGCTCTATTCCTTAGGATAATGGCAAGTCAGGGCTGCCTCGTCGAGGTTCAAGAGTCGTTCGCTTCTCAGCACTTGAATCCTGTCAAACTAGGGCGGAATCAATCGTCTTCAGGGCAGAATGAACTTCGCTCAAATCGCCAACTCAAACCGTTCTCTCAATGAAGATCAACCTATTTCGTCTAGGATGCTATCCCGTCGAAGAAAACCTCTTTGTCGTTCTAAGGGTCAACCCATCCCGCCACCGCGGATCCCGTTTAGGCGTGCGCCGAGCCTAAAGCAGTACAATCCACAATTGCGCTGCTTCCTGCGTTTAGATCTCCTGACATCTCGATCATTCCCTGCGCCTAGAGTAAGTCGCGTTATACTTGAATCCAACCGGGATGGGGTCCATGAGGCTGTAGCTGGAGCAAGCCGGCACTGGATCCTCCAAAGCCCCGGGGTTCTTTTCTTTCTTGTCAGAAGACCTCTCTTCTTCCTGGGTTGAGGCAATCGCGACGGGGCTGGTGTCAACTGCAACGGGTCCGGGACCCTCTGCGAACGCCTCGAGCGGGGCCTCGGTCTGACATCGCTCTTTGAGTGATTCAACGACCGCTTTCAGGTCCTCTCCGGGGGCCGCCGAGACCAGCCTGATGTTGCTGATGATCTCTCTCACAAGATTTTGGGCGGACGGCCCCAGTAGCTCGTCAAGAAGCACGACGAAGCCCCTGGGATGATCCGGTATTTCCTTCTCGCAAAGGCCATACCTGTTCTCAAGGAGGCTAAGCACGGTTTGCTTCCCTGCGCTGCCCAGCGCATCCAGACTGACGTCTACTGCGTGAAGGACGATCTCACGGTAGTCGTTCTCCTTCGGAGATCCCTGCTGCTTAGGAGGCTCCCCTTGCTCTTCCTTCGGAAGTTGCGGCTGCGAGACTGGAGGCTTGGCCGTCTCGCCAAGAGTCGGGAGGGTCGACCCTTCGGGTGATGGAGCGGATTCGGAGAGTATGCCGTTGACGATTCTGATCCACTTCAGCAGTTCACCACTCTTAGAAATGTTCTGATAGTCTATCGTGAGGCCCGAGACCCTGTTCTTGAGGAGAACCAGGTTGAGCTTCAGCCCCTCGCTTCGGACGTTTATCATCGTCGGCTCCGCGTCCTCCTGAAGCCCGTCCTCTGGTCCCTTCGGGTGCCGCGGTTGCGAGGCTGGAAGCCTGACCGCTTCGCCAAGGATCTGAGGGATTGACCTCTCAGGTGAGGGAGCGGATTCGGAGAACATTCCCTCAATGATCCTGAGCCACTTTTGAAGCTCTCTGTTCTCTGAGATGTTCTGATAGTCTATCGTGAGGCCCGAGACCCTGTTCTTGAGGAGAACCAGGTTGAGCTTCAGCCCCTCGCTTCGGACGTTTATCATCGTCGGCTCCGCGTCCACCTCTGGAGGCTCCTCACTTCGCACACCTTCTGTCGTCTGACTTTCGCTCGACGTCATGCTGTCAGACACAGCGGGCTGACGGTATCTCTGTGTTTTTTCCGAAATGAGAAGAAAATCCCAGGAACCTTAGTCAATACGCATGGAGCACTGATTCATGATGGCTAGTTCTTGGACCAGATTCCTGTAAAGAGAGGAATCTGGGTCGTATTCTCTGCCAGGGGGTAGAATCAAAGCGGGAGGAAATCGCGCAACCTTTCACATGGATACGAACCGTCTGTGGCTGCCGCCTATGTCACGCGGCACCCTGGTCCTTTACCGCTTCTCCAATAGGGCCCAAAACACAATGTTGTCGGCAAATTGCAGGGCCCCGCTATCTTTGACCGTGAACCCCTCCCTTGCGGATTCATTCAGAACGTTGCTCCAATCTCGCGCTTCGTTTGCATACTGAGCTTCGCTCCTCGCCTCATATTGGTCTTGGTCTCTTATCACTCCCTGTCTTCCCAAAAGCTGAGTATGGCTATACGCCCTGTAGACTAACTTGTATTCCATGCAGCCAGAATTGCGCTCTGCGTATTTATTCGTTGAAGTGTTCTCGACGGTTCTGTTCCGCCAACGGCTGATTCCTTCGGTTGCCCTGCTTCAGGTGATGGATTGAGCAGTCGATTCAGTTTGGCTGGTCCCCTTCTTAATCTTCGATTCTATCGATTCCAATCTCTTCTCAGTCTCTTTGAGTGGTTTCTCGACTGTCCCTCAATAATTGGAGGTTCTAAGGCATTCCACTCTCTCTGGACCTCCACCCTTGTGGCTACCTAATCTCCATTCTCCAAAGCTTTAGTAGGTTCCACCAATGTGCTTGCTGTCTCATGTTGACCCGCGGCAAAGATGTAATGACTTTCCACTACGACCCGAAGAAGAAAGTCTATCTGGCGTCCCTGCATCTTGAGAACGAGCCAGGGGCCCTAGGGAACCTGACCAACATGCTCGCGGTGAGAGGGATGAATATCCTCGAAGGCTACTTCGGAGGGATGGCCTACGAGCCCAAGGCGACGGTCAGCTTCTTCGTCGAGACGACAAACCCTCGGATGGACGAGAGCTGGCTCAAGGATTTCATCGAGTCGTCGGTGTACGCTTCTGACGTCGAAGTAAGGTCGGGGGTTGACGGGTTCATTTCAGACAGCGTGAACTTTCCGCTCACTTGGAACATGGGTGACCGCGCTGTCCTCATACAGACGGTCAGTCTGAGGCAGACGTTCGACGCGATCATGGCGGTAGACCGCAAGGAGGGAGAGCGAGTCATCTACGATCAGGGCTTCAGCCTCGGGAGGACCACATATGAGAGGTTGTTCTCGATCTACAGGCCCAAGAGCAGGGCAGGCCTCGCGGAGATGTTGAAGACCTACTCAGCGACAGGCTGGGGACGGCTCGAGTTGCCAGGCTTTGACCCCGAGCACAAGCGAGCCAAGCTCAAGCTTGAAGAGGGGTTCGAGTGCACAGGCATGAACACCGGGAAGTCCGAGAGCAACTTCATCCGGGGACACCTGGCCGGGGTGCTGTCTACCTATTTCGGATCAGAAGTGAAGGCAGTGGAGACAAGATGCATCTCCAAGGGAGATTCGTATTGCGAGTTCGAAATCTCGCCCTAATCCGACAATTAGAGGGACCGATGTTCAGGCCCACGGAGTAAAGATCTCCGTGGCACGGTACTAAGCTAAGACCCTCCCCGACGCTTGCTGGACTGCGCAACCGTCATGCCTGCGTCTATTCTCTGTATAGCGTTCAGCAAAGATTGAATCGGGGGTTCCTTAGGAACCTTCGCTTCGAGCATGCCTGCTTCATCGACGAGTTTGTCGATGCTGCCGAGGACGTTGCGGGCGCTGGGTCCGAACATGTCAGAGATGTTCCTGGCGAACTGTTCCGGGTTGCACCTGGCCTTTCTGCCCACCCATGTCCTAAGGACCGCTGAAGTATCTTCCCCGAAGATTTGCGGGAGCGTCGATTGGAGTACCTCATCCAAGGTCAACCCGATTCTCTCGAGCTCCCTCATCCTGTCGATGAAGGACAGCTCCCACACCTTTGGGACCCGTCTCCACTTGAAGGTGAGCGCGGCCCTGCGTAGCGTGAAGAGGGCTCGGCGTGGAAAGGAGTGAGAGCGCCGCACGAGCCAGTACGACTCGTCAACTTCATACTTCTTCTTGAGCTTCAAGAAGGGTGGCCTCTCTGTCATCGCTACTCGCTAGCCACTGGGCCTCAGTTAAGACGTTCTGCCGTTCCGGGAGAATCGAGCTGGCATGAGAATGGAATCCGGTGTTCTTCGGAAATGGCCCTGAGATTGGACTACCTAAGACCACTGGAAGAATCGATGCGCGTCTTCCGCCCGTTTCGACGATATGCCTGATCCAGGGAAGGTGACGACAATAGGACAGTGTGAGATTAAGGTCTTGTCGGAGACCTGTTGGACTGCGCAACCATGATGCCTGTGCTCGCCCTCTGCATAGCCACCAGCAGGGACTGAACAGGGGGCTCCTTCGGAATCTTCGCCTCGAGCAGGCTCTGTTTGTTGACGAGTATGTCGAGGCTGATGAGGACGTTGCGGGCGCTGGGTCCGAACATGTCAGAGATCGACCTGGTGAAGTATTCCGGGTTGTGTCTGGCCCGCCTGCCTACCCATGTCCTCAGAACGTGGGAAGTGTCTGCACCGATCAGCTTCGGGAGAGTTGCGCGGAGCACCTCGTTGAAGGGTAGCCCTTCCTTCTCGAGCTGTCTCATCCTGTCGATGAAGGACAGCTCCCACACCTTTGGGACCCGTCTCCACTTGAAGGTGAGCGCGGCCCTGCGTAGCGTGAAGAGGGCTCGGCGTGGAAAGGAGTGAGAGCGCCGCACAAGCCAAGACGATTCGTCAACCTCGTACTTCCGTCTAATCAGCGGTTTCATCGCTGACTCACTTCGTCCCGGGTCGCAGTAAAGGGGTCAATTCGTTCCAAGGGGGTCGAGGCGACACAGGAGACGGATCCTGTGGTTTTCGGGAACAATCCAGAGTCTGGACTAATCATAATCAGAAAAAAGGAGCGCACGACTTTCGGGCCGTGCGCCTGTCTTGAAGCCATTGCCATCTTGTTTGTCGTGTTTATGCCCAGACCCCAGAGTATGGGATGTTACCGTTGGCCGTGACTATGTATCCTGTGGCAGTCGAACCTGCGACTCCGGCGTTAGCGTAGGTGCCTGTAGTTGTGCATTGGTCCGCAAGTGGGCCGGTGTTGCCCGGAACTGAGGGTACTAGTGCATGGCCAGTTGCCTGGACTTCTACCTGACCTGCTGATGGGCTGCCTGCGATTTGGACGCTACACGCGCTGCCTGGAAACCCGGCTGTCCCGGACCCGGAGTTAGTCAGAGAGAATGTACATGTCACTGCAGCTGCTGTACCGGTTGTTCCGCAAACGACGTTGGTTGCCTGCAGTTGTGGAGTACTTGTGAACGACCCGAACAGGCCGAACACGAATCCAGCGACTGCTATAGCTGCGATGAGGGTGATAGCGATGAGGATGACTGTTGCTAATACTGGTGAGATGGCTTTTCTTTTCTTTCCGTGTTGTACGATTTTCATCGTTGAGCCTTCTTTCCGACCTTTTCTTATTAAGCCGTGTGGAGTTTGAATTCAGTTTACTGCTCAAATTCTTAACACTAAGCCAAGGACACCGAAATCTTTAAGGCAACACTAAGGCAACACAGCCTTGGGAAAGGGATGGACACCATCGTCGGCGTTTCAAGGCCGCGAACAAGTGGAAGCGTCTTGACAAAGAATGGAAAGAAGGCCTACAGGGGGAAGAGGAGGCACTGGTACGTCTACTTCTACGACGACCAGGGCAAGTTCAGGAAGAAGCAGATTAGCGCGGCCTCAGTGCCCTACTACGGCTCTCTTATACGGAGAAGGAAGATGTACCTCTGCCCTGGCTGCTGCACAAAGTTCCGTTCTCTCAAGGATACGTGCCCGAAGTGCGCGGCGAGAGCGAAGCGAGTGACCCGAGACAAGTGACGCGGGCTCTAGGTGGGGGTCTTTCTCGCGGAGACTGCATGCCCAAGCTTCGACTGTTTCAGCTCGTAGTCCTCTTTGCACCGCTCGACTAGCTCTGGCTCGTTCGTCGCGCTGCGGCTGCTGAGGAACTAGCAGACCGAGTCCGGCACAAGAAACGCAAGGTGTCTCATATAGTCTCAGAGATGAATTCGACCTGGTCCACGCAAAGGTCAGGTCATCTGACTTTGAGGAGACGAGCAGTATTCAAGGGAGATTCAGAGCCGATTCCACAGCCATCGAACCGTCCTGAACAACGACAGGATCCCCACTTCAACGACCCTCAGAGCGAACCTGAGCATCCTGAAGATCCAGGAAAGAACGTTCACGACCTTCGATCAGCTGAGGCTCTCTTAACGGCCGCGCTCGCATAGCCTTGATTATCGAGTCAACAAAATTGTCGGTCACGAGAATGGACGAGAGAAAAACCTCACTCGCCGCCCTTTCTGCCTGAGCTGCGCGCCGTTCACTCCTCTTTCTCTTTGGTCAGACCGAGGATGCTCTTGACGAAGGCGTCTATCTCCTCGTGAGACGCCTCCTCAATGGGCTGTGAAACCTTCGGAGCTGCACCGAACTTGCCCTTGAACTCGTATTTCGCCCTCGGCTCATCGCCCTCCAATGAGGACACACCACCGCTCAGGGGTCGGATCGAATATACCATTTTCAGCACTAATCCAGACTCGTCAGAAGCCGCGCTATGGAATTGGCGCTCCCTCCGTACGGAGCGCTGATTCATAAAACGGTGTCGGGGGTGGCGGTATTCACTCCCGCAGGGCGGACGAGAGACCTATCAGGGACCAATTCATTCCTGGTCTTGACTGCGGCTTCCTTCCTGGCCGACGTCTCTTGCCTTCATCCCTCTCTTCGACCTTTCGACATCGCGCAAGATCCCGTAGAGGAGCTTCTCCGTTTCTTCCTCCGAAGCCCTTCTTCTCCTCTCCTCTACCCACCTCTGAAGGCTCTCGGCGCTTATCCCCACTCTTCGGGCCATCTCTTCCAATCTGCGAGTCGAGAAGACGGCGGGTTCGGCCGGCACGGCCTTCGACGCAAAGTATCTCCCTCTCTTTACCGCCACCCTGCCCCGCTTGGCGAGCCCCTTCAGCCGCCTCTCGACTTCGCGCTTCGGCATCTTCAGACGCTTGGCGATCTCGCTCGCCTTGAAAGACTCCGATGGGTTCTTGCTGAGGAGCCGCTCAATCTTGTCACGCATCGGTGCTTCAGGCCTGTCCTAAGGGGTTGTGAGGTTTCTATAAGGATGTGACGGGCTCAGCGAAGGTGTGGAACGACTTTGACCCTCCTGGATCGTGGGGTCAAGGCTCTTGTTTAGGTGCCGAAAAGGAAGCGCCCTCCCCTGATCGTGCTCGCCGGGCTCGTTCGGCTTGAATGGATTACAGATCGGAAATCTCAGGCGCGGGTTCCTTCCTTCTGAGGAACGCCTCCATCAAACTCAGGAGGCCCCTGACCTCTTCCTGATACTGCTTCTTCATCTTGTCCACCACCAGGTAGGGCGGATACTGAGAATCTCTGTAGGGAGACGTCAACCCCTTCTCGTAGAACGCCTTGACCTGCCGCTGAACCTCCTCGAGTGTCACGCCGCACTCCTTCATCAGCTCTACGACGTCCGTCTCCGCCGGCTCGAACTGGGAGAAGAATTTCCAGAGCTTAATCCCGGTAGTGATGGAGTCGGACGGGACGACGGCCCGCCTCTTAAGCGACTCGTATGCCCTCTTGTGCAGCAAGGTCCGATTCCCCTCGATCCCGCCAGGGCCGAAACTCCTGTAGCCGAACGCCAGGTCGAGAGCCCATCCCACGGCAACGATGTCGTCTATCAGCCTCAGGATGTTCCAACCGGCCCCTTCAAGCTCGACACCGAACCACTTCAGGTCTTTCCTGGTCTTCCAGAATTCGATGATTCTCGCGTGCTCGTAGGTCATAGGAAGGACGAAGCCCAGGTATCTCTCGTCCAGGCCGTCGACGAACTCCTGCCATCTGGCCGAAGCGTTCTGCCAGAGCTGTTTTTCGAGCCATTGCGCGGCTGCGTCGTAGCCCCACTTCACCCTGAAGACGTCCTGACCGAAGACCGTCATTCTCTCGAAGTACAGCTCTGAGGCTGCGCTTGTCACCTCGAACGGATAGCTGTTCAGGATGTCCTTCACGAGCACCCCGCCTGCTTCGTCATTCGTGAAGTCCTGCACTGCGTGGACGTGGACGAGGCACTTCAGAGCTGAATCTATCTTGGCCTGATCGAACCCGCGAATCTGCAGTTCGGTGATGAGCCCGTCGATGTCCACATGCAGTTTTTTCTGTTCTAGAATGATAAGGCTTGCCTAGCTGAAGAACCGATTGCAGATACATACCCGGACTCGACTTCGACGTGGAAGGTCAGAGGCCAGCGAAGACCAGGTCGTCCACCCTCTCGGTTACCCCCTCATGACTCTGTCCCGTCTGAACCTGAACACACCAGGGACAGAAATCCTCAATTCTCTTCCTGCTGACGAAGTAGACGCCGCACCTCTTGCAATTCTTGCCGAAGGCCATTGTCTCCAGCACTAGGCCCTCAGAACCGCTCTTCCTGTTCATCACGCGCTTCCGCCAGCGGTCAGGAGGGACGTCATCATGGAAGAGTAGAACCCGTCGGCGAGCCTCTTCCTCGTTTCAATCGTCTGTTTCAGTGCGCAGACGAAGCACCGCCGTTCCTGCACACGCGTAAGGGAATTCTGTTCGGCTTTCGTTAGCCCCCGCCAGAATCGAAGCTGGGAAGGAGTCAGGCCGTAGTACCTCCACTCGTTCCTCCCGGCTCTAACCAAAATCCGATGGCCTCCTGCGTGGCCATCACAGTCTTGCTCGAGGAGCGAAGGTCTGGTTGCTGTCGTCCCGATTTCCACCAGAGCTGCGATGGTCATGTTTTCGAATATAATCTCGATGAATCCGCAATTCAGAGCAGGGATTCCTCTGAGATCACCATTCGGTGGCTAGACCCTCAAGGACCGAGTGATCGGCCATCACGAGTTCGAACAGCGGCTTAGCCTATGTTTGAAGCGGGTTGACAGAGAAGCGTGCAGCGGCAAGGACAAACAACTCAAGACGAGAGTCGGCGGCTGGCTTATATCATGTCACCGAGTCGAAACAGGCCGTGAGGCTTCCAGGACAGGTCGCCTTGTCCGAGGGAGAGAAACCCGTCTGGGCTGGCAGACAGAGTTACAAAGCGCACGTTGGTTCATTCGTCACGGGAGTAATCTTGATCTTGATCGGAGGGTGGATAACGTACTCCATACCCATCATCGGGCCCGCAATTGGAGGATTGTTCGTCCTTCTCGCCCTGCTTACGTGGCTTTCTGTTTTCATCACAGTCCAGCCTTCCGAATACTTCATCTCCAACAGGCGAGTGTTCATCAAACACGGAATCCTCGGCCGCCGAGCGCACGACCTCAAGATTGAATGGGTCACGGGCTCGATTCCTCAGCAAGGATTGATGGGAAGGCTGCTAAACTACGGCAGCTTGGCCTTCACCGGAGTGGGAATCCCAGGCATGGTGAAGATGGACGGATTGTCTGATTACCTCGAAATCAAGGGACTAGTGGATAGTCTCATCGAAAACAATAGGAAACGGGCTGAGGTTGAAGAAAAGATCAAGAGATAGAAATAGGAGTACGACTTTGGTAGATTGACTGAACGAAATACCGAGCGCTCCCGATGAGCCTGTGTGGAAGAGAAGAGGCGATGCTAACTCATCGCCTTGGAATGAACCACGATTGGTCCATTTCCGAGCAGCGTTTCTGAAAGTCTTCTCTGATTCCTTTGCCGCAGACCTTAGTCGGTTTGAATAGACCACATCTCGAACGAGACCCCCCTCTGTGGTCTTTCAACCAGATGGTTAGTCAACTAGGCGTCTTGAGCGTCCACCTGCGCTTGACTTGGATCAACGCAAGAGGGACCGAGCAAAGAAGGGCAACACCCACTATCTTCTGTGCACCTACCAGTACGTTGGAGGCAAATGATACGACCAGCGCATCGTTCATGAAATCGACAAAGGCTCCCGCCGGGAGGAAAGCTATCATGAGCGAGAGAGTGAAGAGAAGAATCCTTTTCGACCTAAAGAGCCAATGGGTCGAGGAAATGATCCGCGAGATTAGGTAGGCGAGAGGGTAGATGAAGGCTATCAAGATTGCATGTAGTAGTAATGCGCCTGGACCAAATTCCCCGAGAAGAGCGCTGCTGAGCGGGTTGGTCTCGACTATGGTTGTGCCATTAGCGTAGATGATTGTCAAGGCGCCAGCCAGCATGTTCAGAATCACCGTCACGGTCAGCGATAACAATAGGGCCTTCCTTCGGTCCAACTTCATGTGCTGCAACAGATGACATCCTTGTAACACTTCTGCCAACTGGCTCCCACAAGTCGCCTCGGGCGTACTGGGCTCTGGTAGGGAACTCCTTGACACACACTACCTTATAGGCCACCATCTCCTTGCCTCTCAGGTTCAGAGAAGGTGGATGCTTCTCTAGCATGGGTCCTTCGTAACCTGTCCGACATCCCTCGCGCTCAAGCCCATATTCATTGGAGAATCTTAAATAGCAAACGCGTCGAAAACAGATCAGATTGCCTCTGCACGATTATCTGATGCCAGGCGAACAAACAAGATTCCATAGCACAGGTGGCGTGCGCTATGGGGTGAAGAAATACCATGTGATATTGACCGATAGACGTCTTCTGCTCTACGCTCAGAGAGGGGTGCTGTTCAAGAATGACGACGTCGTCACCCAAAAACTCGACGAACTGCAGGGAATCAAGTACAGCGAAGAAGGCATAATCGACAGGAAGGGAACCATCCGCATAGAAGGCAAGACCCGAATGGATCTGGAGGGCTCGGCGAAAGAGATGAAAGTGCTTTACCAGCAGATGATGCAGTTCCTTTAGACCGAAATGCTTTCCCAGAATTCGAGGCAGGAGATTCTCAGAAGGATCAACTCCAAGGTCGGCTACACGGTTGACGAAGTGAACCTCACTCCGGCTACGAGGCAAGCGATAACCAATCTCGCGACGATGCAGCGGCACCTCCTGGTGATCACAGAGCTGCTGGAGGGAGAGAACAGCCGGATTGAAAGGAACACCCTGCTGCGCCTGGCGTCGAAGATCGGTAAAGACTCGGAGAAAAAGGAAAGGGCCAAGCTCGCAGAGGAGATCAGCAAGCTCCAGCTGGAAGTGGACGCCAAGGTCTCGGAACTCTCGGACAGAATCCTCAAAGAGGAAAACGCTCGGCAGGCAGGGCAGCCTCCTCCAGAATACGGAGCCAGCCTTGAGATTGCGCAGTTGAAGTGCCCCACGTGCGGCGCAACGCTGCCCCTCCCAACTGGCCGCTTCGTCAAGTGTCAGTACTGCAGCGCAGCCCTCACGATTCAGGAGGTAAGCTCACAGATGAAATCCATGATCCAGAACATCTAGTGCCGGGCACCATATCCGCGCAGTTCTTTTTTCTGATTGGGCTTGGCTCGTGAAACGTCGAAGATTCTGAAGGGTTAATTGGAGCCAGTTCCGCGGAATTGCTATGGCGCTCCCGTCATACATCTTCCTCTGGCTGCTGGGCATTGTTCTGATCGCGATCTCTTGGTACGTGCCCAATGCCCATGGGTTCTTCTGGCTGGGGGGCATTACATTAGCATTAGGCGCCGCCCTGGCACTGCTCCGGCGGGGATAACAGATCCGCGCTGGGGGAAGATGCGTCTCTTCGAACGGCTGGTGCTCTTGAAGACCAGCCGCTCAAGCGAACTGCGACCCTAGTCCTCGATACCGGCCTCTGAAGAGGCACTCGGTGGGAGAATACTTGGTATCTTGACGGGCAGTCATGGAGCGACCCACCTATGCGGGCGAGAGGTCTTCGCGGTCACGCGGGGATTATCATTCGATATGCGGAGTAGATCCTAGCCGCTTCTGCAGGCAGGCCTAGAGCAATAATGGTTGAGGCCAGGGATGACACTACCCGGGTCAGGTTCTCCCTCTGGTCAGAAAGCAGCGAGCTCTTGAACGCGGCGAGGCTATTAATTTCGGCGACGACTCTATCTGGAAGATCTCCGAGATCGAATCGCGTCCGAGTCTGGCCACGGTTGGCTGACTGATTCTGCAGTTGTCCGTTGGCGGTCAGCCTGAGTTGTTCAGCCTGACCAGAAAGTACATTGAGGACTTCGTCCGCCAGGCTCCAGCCATCACTCCTCTTACCGGCACTCTCTGTCTCATGGTCAACCTCAGTGCCCGTTGTACGACGCAACTCTCGTCTCGATATCAGTGGAGGAATGAGGAGAACCACCAAGGCTCCGGCGGCAAATGACACCGCAGCCACGAGAACGACGATCGTAAGGCCAGGACTAGACACTGCGAAATATGAGACTGGCAGCGATAGCAGGAACACGATCAGGATCACCAGTGCTGCTCTCCTGCCGTCCATCTTCTTCATCCCCTCGACGATAAATCGTGGAGAACGCTCATCCCCGTAGTCCTCGTATGCGCCATGAAGAGCGGTCAGAGAATCTCCTTGCACTGCGTCGAGTGGCAGAGACAGAGTGTAGTTTTGTATCCTCCACCAGTGAATCATGAAGTAGAAGCAAATGATTGCGGGAATCACGGTCACGAGGATTAACGGGTAGACCACGAATCGAGGGAACGCAGGCGAACCGAGTAGCATCAATTCTCCAACAACGGCTACTGCAAGAATAATGGCAAAAGCTGCATACTGGATGGTGTAGAAAGAATAGAGCCTAAGCAGTGTTCGCCTATTCTCTTCTCGCTGACCTGAATCTGGTGCATTCAACGACGGCAGGCGCAATAGCAAACGCCTCTATTTATCCGTCTTTCGTCCTTACTATAGTCTACCGTGCCCCCGAAATCCTTACTCAGCTGGCAACGTCATCAATCGATCTCCGCTATGGGTGTTCCCACGGGAAAGAATGAGTATCAGAACCAGACCTAACCTCTCTTTGAGGGGGCGATGGTAGCCGAACTGCGATTCTTCTCGGCGACAGGGTAGTGATCAACCAAGCATGTCACACGCGAATGAATCGCAGACTATTCCTTGCGGGATGGCAACGCCAAAGCGGCCGCTGAATAGGCGCTGATAACAGCGAGTACGATTATCACCCAAAGGCCGCCCGCAGTACCTTGAGTCTCCCCAGCACTCCCTGTTGAGGACGTGCTCGATGCGGTCGAAACGGTTGTCGACGTGGTGTTCGTCGCGCTAGTCTGGGAGCTTATGGTTTGAGTGTGCGTGACGGTGGTCGTGGTTGTCACCGTGGAAGACGAAATGACACTTTGCACCTGAGTGGTCGTGGTTGTGTTGACTTCAAAGCTAGTCCAAGTTGTCGTCTCTCGTTGAGTTGCGGTACTTGTAATCACTCTGGAAGTGGTCTTCGTTACAGTGCTCGAGACTGTCGTTGTAACAGTCTGAACGGGCTGGGTAGTGGTTTGCGTCTCTGTCTCCGTCAGAGTCGTGGATTGGGTGATTGTCGTAGGTTGGGTCGTTGTAGTCGGAGCCATCGTCGTCAGAGTCTGAGTTGAGGTCTGAGTCGCAGTTGTTGTTGACGTCACGGTTGTCGGGACAGTCGTGGTTGCAGTTGTAGTTGACGTCGTAGTTGCGGCCTGACTCGTCGTCATGGTCGATGTCGTCGGCACCGTTGTGGTCTGTGTCGTGGTTGACGTCACGGTTGTCGGGACCGCTGTGGTCGATGTCGTCGTCGTCGGCACCGTTGTGGTCTGTGTCGTGGTTGACGTCACGGTTGTCGGGACAGTCGTGGTTGCAGTTGTAGTTGACGTCGTAGTTGCGGCCTGACTCGTCGTCATGGTCGATGTCGTCGGCACCGTTGTGGTCTGTGTCGTGGTTGACGTCACGGTTGTCGGGACCGCTGTGGTAGTACTGCAATTAGAGGTGTTCCACATCGCGGACCCGTGGGCTGGCGTTGCGAAAGAGGACAGAGTTGCCAATAGGATCAGGCCCATAATCAGCGCCATAAGCAGGGATCTGGGCTGCAGCGCGCGCGCTAACTCACGGGGCACGACCGAAGCTTGGCCCAACTGATATTAAGCCTGTGCCCCTATCATTCTGAAGAAGTTCGCGAAAGGCCGGCTCAGCAGGGCCCGAGACGAAAGACTCTCCGACAGGAGAGTAGAGAAAGGATCAGGAGGTTCTGAGATCTACGTCAATGAGGAGGACCTGCGGACCCCTTGGCTAGCACACGGCATTCCGACTTCTAAAATTCCCGAGACATCCTCATGAAAATCGCCATTGAAGTCCATGAACGCCCGATTGCCCCGGAAATGGCGACTAAGCGTTTGAGCACGATGCGGGTAAGGCGCAGGAGAGGAATTGACTCGGTGATCGTCGAGTTGTTCCTGGTGGTATCAGCCTCGTGGCCTCCGTCGCCCTGAGCGGATTTCACTCCGGCACTCTGGGCAGCGTCTCCGGGCAGGTCACTTCTGCTGAGGTCATACCTGCCGGACGCTCGAGGGAGGTATGGTGCAAGGTCATCGGAGTCGCAGCCTCTAGCGGTGCGGTAATGTCGGCGGCCATTCCGCTTGCCAACGGCAGAGCAGAGTACTTCGCGTCCAGAACATAGTCTGGACCAATCCAAGAAATCGCCCCTGACCAAGAAAAGCAGACGGTCAGAAGAAGATCATGATCGTTACTGCCGCTAGGAGGATCATTCCCACCGCGAGGAGGGCAGTAACTATGGCCTCTTCGAAGTCCAACTTGATCAATCGCGGCTTCCGTTCTCTTAAAGGGTTGTGAATTGCGAATCTGTATTTCCATGCCAAGCAGGATCCCGGGTCTCTCAGACCCTGGGGTCGGGGGTTGAACCCGCATCTCTTGGCCTCCATCGCGATACGCTCGGTCTCACAAGTCCTTCGGATGGAAGGGTTCGGCATTACCCACAGCCGCCGGGCTCCCTTGCTTGGGGAAGCTGCAGATTGCTAATTAGCCCTTAGGCATGCACTGAAATCAGACGCCAACTTGGGGGGCAGTGTGGGAGAAAGTAGGCCTCGGTCAGAGGACACGCCCGGAGCGACAGCCGGATTAGAGAGAATCAAGACGGAAGTGGGACTACAGGTTGTGATGGGAGCAGCGCGTCCACTGGGAAGGGCTATGCTCGAGGAGCTTGCAGCCGCAGGCTCGAGGGTCAGGGGGGTCACCCTTGACGAAGCCACCATCGAAGGTCCCCTTCCCCCCTCAGTCGAGATCGTAGCCGCAGACCCCCTCAAGCCCGGGAGTCTGGTCAAGGCATGTAGTGAAGGGGAGGCAGTTTATGATTGCTTCGAGCCGAGCCATTCGAATTGGAAGCGAGTTTTCCGTGAAGTCACGGGCAACGTATTGCTCGCCTCGATAGAGGCCGGCGCTGACCTGATCCTGGCGAACCATCTCATAGCCGAGGAGGGCGAAAACGCTAGCACGGAGAGCGACCTTCTCAACGCTCATCGTTCGAACCTCATCAGGACCGTGGTGGCGAGAATGCCACAGCTCTACGGGCCGGGTGTGGTCAACAGACTCTGGCAGGGCATCTTCGAGTCAGCTGTTCTCGGGAAGACGGCCCACTGGATGGGAGACCCCGAGGTAGCCCGGAGCCTCCTTTACATCTCTGACGCGGCGTCGAAGATGATACTGCTCGGCAGAAGCCCGTGGGCCCACGGTCGCTCTTGGAACCTCTCCGGACCGGCCCCCATCAGCGGCAGGGCCTTCATGGAGGATGCCTACAGGGCAGCCGGCAGGGAACCGAAAATGGGGCGTTGGGGTCGCGGTGTGATGTTGACCGGGCGCTTCTTGAGCTCGGAGGCGAAGGGGTTCCTTGAGCTTCCCTACAACTACTATGACCCCTTCGTCTTGGACGGGTCCGAATTCATGGAGGCGTTCCCGTCTATGGCATACACTCCGCACGACGAGGCGATAGGGAAGACATACCGGTGGTACGAAGCTCGCCTAAAGGAGAACTCTCTCTGATCTCACGCGAGCATGGTGAGAGACCCCCCCGTGCGTGAACCTGCGCTCTATGTATTTCCAAAGAGAGGGAGCAGCTGGTCTCCGGGAAAGTTCGAAAAACGAAATGTAGGGTGGAGAGGGAAAGCCAATCCATGCGAAGTGCGACATCTCAGGCAGGACTACGGCGGCTGGTCACGGGGCACAGGTGCGAAGTTCAAGGCTGCTACGAGGTGGCCTTGTGGCTGGTCTCGTTCGGGCCTGAGACATCCCATTGGTGCTCGAAGCACACACGCATCTTCATGCGAGACGCAAGTCTCTGGAAGGAGAAGAAGACAAGTAAGGTCGAAGGCTAGGGCGGCGAGTCTCTATTGCGCGGGCGAGCTGATCTGCATCGAAAACCACCTGATTCGCCACGCGTTCCCGCACTTGTTGCACCTGTAGAGGGAGAACCCCGTCTCAGAGGGAGCAATCTGGTAGGATATCTCGTGTGAAGAGCACCTAGGACACAAGACGACCTCCCTCCTCAAAGACAGGTCCTTCCCGAGGTCGTCGAGCGTGCCGATCAGGTTCTCGAGCTCGAAAATCTGCTCTCTGTCCTTGATTGCTGCCGCCTCAAGTTCGCCACGTCCCTTGGTCGCACCAGAAAGGCCCTCGATCTTGGCCAGACCTTCGTGGACCTTCTTCCTGTCCTCTATGGACCTCATCTGCTCTTCGAACCTTGACACGAGTTCATCTACAATGGGCATCAGCTCTTTGGCCTCGTTGAAGTCTCGTTCCAGTTCTCTCCTCAAGGCCTCTCTGGCCAGGACGACGTCCTCAGTGTTGCCCGCCGCGCCCGTACTTCTTATGTAGCTGGTGGCGACGCTTATCTTTGACCTGAGCGCGTTGATCTCTTGGCCGAACGTGAGAAGCCGCTGGAGTCGGGCATCCGCTAGGAGTGAGCGGACCCGTGCGCTCTCCTCGTCAGCTGGCGTCAAGTTGCGGGACCTATTCCAATCGGATGTGGTCCAGTAATAAGGATCTGACATCCATGCAATGGTGAGTTGTTTGGATTCGGCCCTTCCGGATGGGATATACAGATTCTGGCTTCCTTCGATTTATATCTTCGACCGTGTTCAAATGCATTGAATGGGTCCAATCGTCTTCCAGACGCTGCCCGAGATCTTCAGCTTTCTGACTGTCGCAGTGCTTCTGCAGGTCTGCCTGCTTCTTCTCTTCACAGGCAGGAGATATCTGAAGCAGGCTTCCTTCGTCGCTGTGGGCATCGCGGGTGCCTTCATCGGGGAAAGCGTCTCCCTGTTGGTCTTCCCAACGGCCGCCTGGTTCGCAATGACAGGCGGCGTTGCGTGCGGAGTCCTGTTGTGCTACTACCTGCGCCCCGTAGGCGTGGGAGTCGCCCTCGCGTTCCTCGCCTTCTACGGCTCGAGCTATCTAGTCAGTTTTGAATACGTTCAGTACGTCGCCGCGTTCGTTCTGTTCTCCTACGGCCTGTTGCTCACCGACCTCGCGCCCACCTTCGTTGCGAGCCTTCTCGCGTCGGCGATTCTCCTCATCTCAGGCATCTGGTTGGGTGTCCCGATGCCTGCCCTGATCACGCTGATCTCGGCAGTCGCAACGGCCCGAGTACTCGTCACGGTTCTTCCTTCAAGGCTGGCGGAAAGGGGCCACGACGTGTCGAGCCGGACCTCTTACTGACAAGTCGCCTTGGAAGGGGCCAAGACCTGCACAGGCCATCACTTGGCCGACCTCAAGCCGGTTTGCAACGGTCTGAATCTCTTGGCACGCACCTTCACAGTTTCATTCGGCACGGGAAGAGATGTGAGTGACGGCGCTCCAACTATGGAGCTGCAATTCAGATGGGGCCTTCACACCACTTATTAGAGAACGACGGTTGCTTCGCAGATGATGTCTCTGGAGTTCAGGGAAGAGATGGAGAAACTGGCATCGAACCACGGGATGGGTGCGGGCCGCGAAGCTGTAATTGACGTGGAGTCTGAGCTCGAAGTCATCTTCGGGGACTCCGGCAAACAGGTCTTGTTAGTTGAATTGTCCAAGAGGTACGACGTTGTACCCAGCGACGCGATCAGGCGACCCGGCGCGTTTCATACGGCGCTCTACTACCTTCTGGGAGAGCTTGGTTCAAAGTTCGTGATGGACCGGATCAACATGCGTGTCTGGGGATCCGTTCCCGTATCCCCGCGAGTGAGCTGACGAGACGGCTTTCTCGGTGTAGGGTCTTCCCGCAGTTCCCTGCTCGTTTCTAGAACGCGAATCTTCCTCTTGACAAAGTGCCGTTCTCTTCGAGCACGTCTTCGGAATTAGGCACCCTTAGACGACTTCGAAGCCCGCTTCTATTTCGGCTCTCTGTTTCTTCCTACGCATGCGGAAGAGGAAGAACACGGCGACAAGAACGACCGCAATCGCAGCTACAATGAGGTACCACACCACTTGACTCTTGTACCAGGGATGTGTCGGAGGGGGCGGAGCTTTGTAGATCGTGATGTAGGAGGTCTTGTTGATGGGACCGGTCTGCGGAGACGAGGCTGACGCGGTAATGTCAGCGATTCCCAAATAGCACGGAAGACCCTGCTCCACCGTACACACCAGGCCGGCAATAATCGGCGTGAACGTCGTCGAGGCGGTCCCCGATGACCCCGTCTTGGTAGAGGTTGGCGAGACGGAGCCTATTGTGGCCGTCCAATTAACATTCAGGTTTTGGACAGACTTACCCAGGAAAGAGACCGACAAGGTGAGCGTAGCAGTGTCGTTGGGGTACATCGTTCCCATTCCATAGGGTGTCTCCCCCAGAAAAGATGCGCTGAGCTGGACGATAAGCGGGCTCCTTGCGAGCTGGAGGTTGACTTGAGAGGAGCTCAGCCCTTGGGAGCTGGCGGTGAGAACGCTTTGGCCCGATCCTGAGGCTGGTAGAAGCGTGGAGACGTAGTCCTGGCCGACCTCTACGCTCATGTGCAGTGGTCCGCTCACCATCGAGCTGTTCGACGACGTCACGGTGATGTCCGTCAGAACGCGTGCTCGCGCCGGATTACCGTTGCTGTCCTGCAGCTGGATCACCAGGATGGGACGATTGCCGACCGATGTGACGAATGTCGAAGGAGGGGCGACGTACGCCTGGAGCTTTGACGGGGCGGGAATCACAGTCGTCACGGTCACGTTGTCGGGCAAGAGAGAGGAGGACGACGCGGTGATGCTCGAATGGCCCTGAAGCGAGCTTGTCGTGAGCGGGACGAGAACGGAGATGCTCCCGGCTGGGATTGTGACGAAGGTTGGTACCGAGACGATGTCCGGCGCGTCGGAGAATAGCTGAGCAATCGTGTCAGAAGATGTGACCGCTGGCTGCCCCGCATTAGTGGCGAGGCCCACCTCTAGTGCGCTGTAGGTCCTGCCGTCCGTCGGCAGGGTGTCTGGGACGAGCTTGAGGAGGAGTTTGCTGGGGCCACAAGCACTTGTGCAATAGCTGGGAGGCACCACTGTAACGATCGCTCCTCCCGACCCGTATCCGGTTGAGGATGCGGTGATGACAGCCTGGCCAGAGTTCACGCTTGTGTTGAAGGTGCCCGTAGCATAGATCTCGCCCGAACTAATCGTCAATGAACTCTGGTCAAGGCTGGCGATACTGGCGTTGGACGAAGAGAGATGCGCAGTGACTAAGGTGATCGCCTTTGAGGGGGAGCCGGCGCTGTCGACCAGCTCGACTCTCACAGTTCCTGTGTCCGCCCGTCTCAAGAAACTCGACGGCGAAACGAAGACAACGAGCTTTGACGGGAATCCGCTAGGGGTAGCGGTCGTCAGTTGGGCGAACGCTGTCACCAGGCCGTGCGACGAAGCGGTGATGGTCGTAGAACCGGGAGTAGGGGTGGTGACCGCGTTGGTCACGACGTACTCGCTGCCCGCCGGGATCGTGACGGTGTTCGGGACCGACGCTATGTTCGTCTGGGAGGAGGTCAAGTAGACCGTCAGGTCAGAGAGGGCCGCTGAGGGGAGGCCGTTCGAATCGACGAGAGAGACTACCACCGCGGAGTAGGTGCCGTTGTCTGCCGGCAGCTTGGGCGGGATTATCGTGAGTGCGAGGCCCACGGCCTGAGACGAAACACCGGAGGTGGCAGCCACAGAAAGGGGGATGGCCTGTGATGCTAGGAGAAGCGACACTACGGCGACGAGCACGACTACTCTGGCATTCAATCTAGCTTCCTCCGTCAGATTCCAGCAATCGGTATTTCAATCATTAGGATGCAGAATCCATATGACGAGGTCAATAATCACCTAAGCTCTCGTTTCTACGTTATCCGCTAGCAATTTCCTTCTTGATCTGCTCGAGCTGCCTGAAGAACTCTCGCGCTATCTTGTCTCTGTCCTGCTCCTGCATCATGGTCGATGCCGCGTAGGAGGCTACCTCAAGGATCTCGTGTTCCAGCCTCAGGTGTTCGACCAGGGTGGTCTTGTCTGAGAAGGGCTTTAAGCAGATTCGACAGTGATAGGCCTCAGGCATGTCACTCATGCCGTGCTCTTCCGGGCTCAAGTGATATAATGGTTTGCGGCCTAGTCCGAAAGGCGACGCTGGGATTCTTGTGATTCAGACATGACCTAGGCATCAGCCAAGTCTAACAGTGACCGTGATGATGATGACCTCTTAGAAAGGTCGAGATGTTGCTCGAGAATACGACCGCAGGGGTCGCCCAGACTGTGGTGTATCGTCCCGAGATCACTCCACCCGACTCCAGGGTCATTGTGAAGGTTCCTGACGACTCAAGGCCTGTCAGGTTGCAGGTCCCCGTTGGGAACCCAGGACAGGCGACTGACGACCCCGTCGGGATCGTGGAGTGGCCGATGAATGTGCCAAGGCCGTTCAGAGCCGGGTTGCTCATTCCGAAGAAGTAGATTGCCCCCTGGTCAATCTCTATCCCGGTCCTGAGGTCTTCGCTCGAATTGACCAGCATCCCGAAGCTCCCGGAGACAGGGGTCCCGCCAAACGTCCCAACCGCAGTACCGCCCATCTGAACGCCGGTCCATTGGATCTTAGCCGCGAAATAATCCGCTATCACGAGGACCTCACTCGAATTCGACACGAAGAAGACTGGCCCTCCGAACGGATTGAGATAGGCAGACTCGAACCCCATGCTGAGGTTCATGGTAGTCATGCCGCCGCCGTTCGAGATGGTGACCGTCCCGGTCCCGTTGAAAAGAGCCGGAATCGCGCCAGTACAGTTGAGATATGGCGTGCATCCGAGTGGGAAGAGCACAGCAGGGGTCATGCTGTCGATTTCGACCGTCCCCTTCACATCCGTGTACGACCAATGGGAAGTCCTGGTCCTGAGGTCAAAGGAGGCAGTGCCCGTCGCCGTCAATCCAGAAACGACAGCACTGAGGTTGTAGCGGAGGACAGAGTCCGTCGGATTCACTGGAGTGCCGAAGATCCAAGCGGCAACAAGATGGCCGCCCCGGAGTGAGTAGCTTTGAACTCCTGGAGACACGACACCGCCAGCCAGGTTAAGCGAAACAGTCGGTGACGGTACCCTGTGGGCGGCGTTCCCGCCGAAAGCAGTCGAGGCTGGCGCCGCGTAGACAACGCTCGTGCCGAGCAGGAACAGGACCGCAACTGCGAACAAGGCCAGCCTTAATCCCATGTCGTCTATCTACGTCTCCAACAGACCATATCTCACTTTTGTCCCTTTCTGCAGAAAACGACCGCTCGCGAAGCATCAGACGGAATACGGTAGTATCTCGATGCCCTTCGATGAGAAGACCACCGTGTGGTACTTCCTGGAATGTTCAGTACCTCGCAGCTTCCTCACCATGAACCTCGTTTTCAACTCCATACTATCTGCGAGGTAGTTCTCCATGTAGAAGACCCCGTCCGCTACGAACTCCTCAAGGCCCAGGGAGTATTCGGTCTGTTGGTCGAATCTGCTCACGGTCACTATTGTCGTGATCTTCTCCCGTTTGAGGGTCTTGTAGATGAGGTGCATCAGGAAGCTGTAATCGAACTTCCCGGTCGCGCCGCTCAGGAACGCAGTCAGAGAATCGACCACGAGCCTCTTGGCCTTGACCTCGTCGATGGCAGAAAGAATCGTGTCGATGTTCGAACCCATTCCCCTCCCTTCCAGTGCCTCGAGGTCGAGCAGCCTGGCCTTCTTGGATTTCTCCAAAGTTTCGAAATCCATGCCTAGCTTTAGCATGTTCCGTCGCAGGCTCGCCGCGTCCTCCTCGAAGGTGGCGTAGACCGAAGCCTGGTTGAACTCCTTCGCCCCGTTGTGGGCAAACTCCGAAGACAGTATCGTCTTGCCTGTGCCTATCCCCCCCACCAGAAGCACGAAGTCTCCCGGCGTGAGGCCACCCTGAATCAGCGGATCGAGGCCCGGGACACCCGTCTGAATCCTTTCTTCATTCGGCAAATGGTTCTGCGCTTGGCCAAGCGCCATGCCCACTATATGCTTTTTGTCCGAATGGGCTGGCGGTCGGCAAAGCCAGAATCGCAAAGCCTGGTCCAAGAAACTTATATGCCAACCCCGAAAAATGGACCCGCAGTCCATATCGGTTTAGTACCCGAAGACCTCCGATCGTAGCAGATGGGTTCCGTACAGAACCTGCAGAGGAGGAACCAAGACTTCCTGCTGCTTGAGACCATAAAGAGGGTAGGCGTCCAGAACTACTCGCTCCTGTCTAGACTCACGGGTCTGAATGCCGAGACAATCAGGTACAAGGTCAACAAACACCTGACGAAGCTGGGCCTGGCGACGACTATCAACGTGAACTACGGCGAGCTGGGGCTCTCAATGGGCTATATTATCGTCAAACCAAACGGATCATCGGGGAAGTCGTGGCTCGATCGGATGAGCTACCTCGTCTTTGTTGCAAAGAGCATTGGGTCGAACAGATACCTGTGCCTGAGTGCGGTCCCCTTCAGGCTGAAGAAAAAGTACATGGATGTCCTCGAACAGGTAAAGCAGGAGGGGCTCATCGAAGGCTACGAGTACAAGGAACTCTACTGGGTTAGGTACCCGCCCTTCAGGCCTGAATTCTACGACTTTGAAGGGCGAGAATGGAAGATGGACTGGAACAGGTTCGATATGACGATGGGGGAAATCGGGTCATCGTTTCTATCAGTCAACAGAGACTCGACCGTCGATTTCATCGACTTGAAGATACTCAGCGCTCTCCTGAAGGACCCGACCACGCCGTTAGCTAAGACGGCCAAGGAAATGGGCGTGAATCCCAGGACTGTCCGCTACCACAACTCCGTGCACGTAGACAAGAACAAGTTTATCCTCAGCCACAACATCAGGTGGGTCAAGCCCCTCCAGGAGGGGAGCCCCGGGGGGGTCATGCAGGCACTGATAATGGCCCAGAAGCTTGACGAAGACGGAATGTCTAGAATAAGGAAATTCTGCAACAGCCTGCCGTTTACCTGGTTGGAGGCTGGGACTGAGGAAAGGGACTATCTAGCAGTGATCGACATCCCGCTCTCCGAATTCCAGACGTGCATGCAGCAGATCGAGATGCATCTGATGCAGGTGGGAAAGGTGTACGAAGTCATGATGCTTGACGCGTCGAAGACTAAACCACTTTCAATTCCTGACGAGATGTTCGAAGAGAAGAGGGGGTGGAGGCTCTATTCCGAAATCGAAGTTGACCGGCGGGGAATCAAGAAGGAAGGAGAATGACCGCCGCAGGGAGGCTGTACAGGGAATTCGTGTATGGAGGCCATCTGCTGGCGCTCGGGACAGCGAGCATAGCTGCGACCGCTGCCCTCGTGCTGGGCAGAACCCCGACATGGGACCTGCTCCTGATGGCGTACCTCTTCTCGTTCGGAGCCTATATGGTCAACCGTTCGTCAGACTTTGACCAGGACAGGGTCTCCCACCTGGACAGGACGGCGTACCTGGAGGGAAGGAGACGTACGCTGCCCGCGATCACTGTCATCAGCTTCGGGGTCGGGTACGTCCTCGCGTTGCTCAGGAACCTAGCCCTGTTCACTGGGCTCCTCGTCCCGGTTGTGCTTGCGGTTGCGTACAGCGTTGGTTCGAAGAGGATGGGGAGAGCCCTCGGAATGTCCCGTCTGAAAGAAGGCCTGTTCGTGAAGAACCTGACGGTGTCGTTTGGCTGGTCTCTTATTCCACTCCTCGTTGGGCTCTACTACATGCAGCTCCCACTCGCAGTAATCGCTCTTTGTCCGTTCATCTTCCTTAGGTTGAT
The DNA here is from genome assembly GCA_963796355.1 of uncultured archaeon. Classification (GTDB taxonomy): domain Archaea; phylum Thermoproteota; class Nitrososphaeria; order Nitrososphaerales; family Gagatemarchaeaceae; genus UBA183. Next base: position 340,038 of record CAWCLD010000002.1, on the reverse strand, counting down.
GGTCAACACGATCTTCTTTGACGCGCGCGACGTCGAAGCAGATGCGGCTTACGGGGTGAGGACGATTCCCGTCTCGCTTGGCACCGATGCGTCGCGGAAGTTGATGGACGTGGTTGACTTCTCGTCTGGGCTTTACGTAGCCTTGTTGGTGCTGTCGGGGGTCCTCCCAGTATTCGCTGGTCTGCTTGTGGTCTTCATCCCCTATTCCTTCGCCTACAGGTACTTCTCGCAGAGGTCAACAAAGCACCAAGATTCGTTGAGGGACTTGGCCGCGGACGGTGAATACCTTCTTTGGGGGTTCGTAACCTACCTCGGATTGATATGATATGGGCAGCCTCTTGATCGACGACAGGGAGGTTGATTCTCTTCTCACGCCGTACAGAAGGGCGGTAGAGGAAGGCCTGAAGCAGGTAAAGGAGAAGGACAGCCAACTCTCAGAAGTATCGTACGAGTATGTCGTAGGGGGAGGGAAGATGCTGCGTCCCTCGATCGTCTTGCTTGCCTGCGAGGCCGTGAGTGGGTCTTATGAGAAGGCGATGCCGATCGCGCTGGCTTACGAATTGGCGCACACGGCGTCGCTGACCCAAGACGACATCATCGATGAGTCGCCGACCAGGCACAACAAGCCGACGGCCCACACGAAGTACAGCGTCGTGACGGCCATCCTGATCTCGGACATGCTGATCTTTGAAATCTTCGAGCAGTTGAGCAAGTATGCGAGAGTCGACCTGTCACCCAAGAGGGTGGCGGTCCTGATCGGACACGTCGCGAGGGCGGCGAAGGAGGCCGCGGAGGGTGAGTTCCTGGAGATGCAGCTATCAAAGAAGAGGGACCCGTCCGTTGAGGACTACCTGAAGCTGGCCGGCCTTAAGACTGGGGCGCTTTTCGGCGCGGCTGCGGCATCGGGTGGGATAGTCGGTGGGGCGAAGAAGAAGGTTGTCGCAGATCTCTACGAATACGGCAGGAACTTAGGTATCTCGTTCCAGATGATGGACGACGTCCTTGACATCACAGGCACGACCGAGAAGATGGGGAAGCCGATGCTGATGGATATGCAGAACAACGCCGGCAACATCGTCCTGATTCATGCCATAGCAAACGGCGATCCGCGGAAGAGAAACGAAATCAGAGGACTGATGGCCAGGAGTGAATACGGTCTAGCCGACGCACTGGAGGTTCAGGGGATCCTCGACGACCTGGGGTCGGTCGAATTCGCTTCCAAGTCCTGCTTGAAGCACGCCTCCATCGCCCGGGAACGCCTGAAGTCACTTCCTGACACCAGGGCCAGGCAGATACTGGAGGAGCTAACGCGCTGGCTGGAGGGGCGCAGGCGTTGACCACGCGTCCAGAAACGGTCATAAGAACCAGCGTGAAGTGGTAGGCATGGGCTTGGACCCGACCACCCTTCTCATTCCTGCGATTCATCTAATCACTCTGGTAATCACCGGGATGTCTGCCCTCTATGTCCTCAGGCAGAAGACCATCGAGTACCTTCAGGTGAGGAACCTGCTCGTAATGGTACACATATTCTTCATGGGGGTCGTCACCCTCGAGCTCCTCAGGGACTTCGCCGTCGAGAGCAGCCTCTTCATGACGGTGTACACCATATCCGGGACCAGCTTCGTGCTGGCCGACGTGTTCCTCTTGACCCTAGTCGCCCTCGCAATCTTCTACAGGCCCAAAGGGAAGGGGTCCCTGGACATCGTCAGGGAAGTTTTCAGGCATCAGACGCAGGCGACGTTCTTCCTACTATACTCGATCTTCATCGCTATCTCCTGCGGCTTACTGTTCGTACCGGGGACTTTCGATCAGCAGGCACAGGCTGTGCCGAACATCGTTGGCTATCTTCAAGGTCTAAACCAGACAACCTGTGAGCCTGTCCTGTCCCTTCTTCCGAAGGGCTGCCAGATGGCCACTCAGTTCGCAAACTTCTACTTGGAGATGCTGCTCGGGATTCTGCTGATATTCATTGCCTATCCTTCAAGCCTCCTGCTGATGGCTAGGTCGAGGTCATCCGACTCGGAGGTCAGGACCGCCTTCACTGTGCTCCCGATAGCATGGGTAGCAATCGGTCTTGACCTGCTGTTCTTCAACGGGTATCTCCTAAACGAGGGGATTGACGCAACCGCTGTGGGGTACCTGATCGCTGCAGCTGTCTTCGCTGTGACGGCTGCTACATTCAGGCGCGCGACCCTCTTGAGCGCCTTCTTCCAGCCGACGGCGCCAATGCAGACGCCATCGGTCATTCCCGTAACCACGTTCTCCGGCCGCCTGGGACTTACCACGGACCAAGTCCTTGGGAAAGAGTTCCTGCTGGAAGTGAACCCTTCGGTAAGGTACGAAGGAAGTATCAGGGACCTGGCACTCGAACTTGGGACGAGGCAGTACCTGATCTATGCATTTACCTCCCGGGGAAGTCCGGTTTACAACTCCCTCTCGGGGTTGCAGAACGTCAGATTCTTCACGATGACCACCAGAGTCTCTTACACGAAGCCAGGCGACATTCCCACGGAGATGCTGGTTCCCAACGACCAGTCGGTCCTCCTAAACGTCCTAGACAAGACCATCACGGCGAACCCGAACCTAAAGTTAGGGCTCGTCTTCGACAGTATCACCGACTTGATACTCTCTTCTGGGTTGGAGAAGACCTACAAGTTCCTGAAGCAGACAATAGAGATGACCAGCAGCCATTCAGTTACTGCTGTCTTCCTCTTTACCTCAGGGGCGCACAACGAAAGGGACGAGAGCGTCATACGAAGCCTATTCAGCAACCAGTTGTCCTACGGCTCAGAAGGGCTCAGGAAGACCGGATAGCTCCTTCCGAAATAGGGGGCCGTGCAGAAACACTAGGCTGGATTCTTTGCCAGGATGCCAGGGCTTGTCAGAAAGCCTGTCTCTGCACTGCCGGAAGTGCGCTCATCGCGTCGACTACCTTCTGGTACGTGCCGAGGATTTCGAACCCGTGCTGGGTCATTTCATACCGCTTCCTGCTGCCCAGGTCCTCCTCCCTGAGGAAGTTGCTCTTGACGAGCGACTTCAGGTTGGACTGCAGGGCGATCCAGGACAGGTTCGCCTTGTACATGATCTGGGTCGGCCTGTCGATACCCGAACTGACGACGCGCAGCACATCCATTTTTATCTCAAGCTCAGATCTCCGTGCCGGAGTCTTTCTCTCTGACCCGTTAATCTGAACCGAGATTGCGTTTTCTGGGAAGGACATCTTCCTCTAGAATTCGTTGGACCTCTGTTCTATATATGCATTATAGATTAGTGATCCACTTTTCCGAGCGTGGACCGACCATGATCACGATGGAAGTGGAAGCAGTCGCCACAGGATTAGAATCTAATCTCCATAACTACTATTAAGATGAACTGGAGGATTTCTCATGTGCGAATCTTCGCTCACAGAGAGCTCCCTACAAGCTCCGGTCAGGGTATCGCCTACGAACAGATCAGGGAGAAGCTAGACTCTGCCCTCACTTCAGTATTCTCGGAGGACGGCAAGAAGACTGTTCTCTTCTATCTCACGGAGAAATACAGCCTCACACTGGAGAGGGCTAGCAAGGACCCGGGGAAGCTGGAAAAGTCTCTCACGAACCTTCTCGGCGAGATTGGTTGGACTGTAGTCAAGCGTAGGATTCTTCAGGAGATCTACGGGTCCAGCTTCGAAATCGGTAGTGTCTCGGTGAAGACCGCATCACTGAGCGACGCATTCGGTTTCGTGCGGCTGTTCCGTTCCGTCACCGGAGCCAAACTCGTCCGCTTTTGAAGGCCTCTCGTGATTCAAGCGAGATGGTCATTTCACTCTTCGATAGCATATTACACTAGTTCGGTTTGACTGGGTCCAAGGAACACGTAGCCTCTTCCTGCCTATCTGGACTCAAATGCTTGGTAGTTAGCAGGTGCTGCCTTCTGCAACTGTCGTAGTACATGTCGTCGTGATTGTCATGGTCGCTGTGGTTGTCATGGTCGCTGTGGTTGTCATGGTCGCTGTGGTTGTCATGGTCGCTGTGGTTGTCATGGTCGCTGTGGTTGTCATGGTCGCTGTGGTTGTCATGGTCGGTGTGGTTGCCGCAGTCGTTGAGGTTGTCACCACGGTCGTTGAGGTTGTCACCACGGTCGTTGGGGTTGTCACCACGGTCGTTGAGGTTTCCGTGGTCGAAAAGGTTGTCACGGTCGTCGAGGTCTTCGTGGCAGTAGTACTCGCGGTCGTCGTCTTCGTTGAGGTGGCGGCGCTAACGGTGGTGGTCGTATTCGCAGTGTAGGTCGTAAGGCTCGTCTCCGTTGTCTGAATCGTCAGGGTCGCGGTCTCACCTGATGTCACCGTAGTGGTCGTGGTATGCGTCGTCGGGATGGTCCGCGTCTCGTCGACCGTGTTGGTCTGAGTTGACGTCTCGAGAACTGTCAACGTGGTCTTCGAGGTTGACGTCGAAGTTGTGTAACTCGTTTCAGTCCCGCCTGACGAGCTCGGGTAGGGAATCAGCAAGACTGCCGCACTCCCGATTGCAATTATGATAATCGCCCCCAAGATGACTACTATTAGTACGGTTGATATGGCAGTTCGCACCTTCACGTCATTGAAGCCCAACGCGTGAGGGGTGGACATCTCCCCACATTAGGGTTATGCATGACTCGTGTCGTTCTTGACTCATTACCCCTGGGTAATTCGCCCTTGGCGAGCCCTCCGGTTATGTCCCTGTCTCCATCTGGGGGAGAAGTAACTTCTATCAATCAGCCCCGAAAAGCAATACCGACCGAAGCGAAGAGCATCGCGCCTGCAAGATTGGGGCCCAACGCTATGCAGAGGCCGATCGCTTCAATCTTTTTAGATAGAGTGTCTCAGCGGCGCCGTGGAGCTGACCCAATTGAAGCGGCCGTGGCCCGCCCTTCACTCCTTTCTCAAGATCCTTCTCGCTGCGACGCTGGTCGAGCTGGGATTGTTCGTCGCCTTAGTCCTCGTCCACGCCGCTATGCCCTCCACGGTGCTGGCCTGGGTTGCCGATCTTGCGGGGGTCTCGCTCGGAATCACTTCGCTCGTGACGTTGTGCGTAAGCGTCGCGTACGCGTACCTCGCCTACCCTAGGTATCGAGTGCCTCTCGTGTTCCTAGTGCTTCTGACAGCGTCGACGTTGGCCGCCCACCTCTACGTAATCAACACGCCTTCGTTGCCTGCTTGTTTCGACAATCAGAAGAACGTCAACGGTTGCATCATGGACGAGTCATACTACGTGCCGGCCGCAGAGACCATGCTGAGGGGGACTCAGTGCGGGCCGACGGTCCCGAACTGCAACGCCGAACATCCGTTCCTTTCGAAGGCGCTGATCGCGGCCGGCATAGCGGCCTTTGGAGACAACGCCCCGGGCTGGAGGATCTTCAACGTCATTCTCGGGACCTTCTCCCTGCCGCTTGTGTTCGCCCTGGTCCTCAAGCTCTCCAAGAACCGCAAGGCCTCCTACGTGTCGGCGACGCTTCTAGCCCTCGACGTGATGTTCTTCTCAAATTCGAGCGCCGCGCTGCTCGATGTCCCGATGGTATTCTTCGCACTCCTGGCCTTCGTGCTGTACTTCTACAAGGTCAGGTTCTGGAAGCTGGACCCGTTCACGCTCTCCGGGATCTCGCTCGGACTTGCAGCCCTTTCGAAGGAGACGGGAATCTTCCTGCTGGCGACCTTGGCGACCTATCACCTCGTCGCCGGGGAGGGCAGTAAGAAGTTGCGGGTCGCCTGTGCCGTGGAGATCGTTGTCGTGACGGCCGGGGTGTTCATCTTGGGCCTCCAGGCGTACGACACGCTCTTCGCGAGGACCGCATTCCCGACGTTCCTTGACCAGATCCACTACATGCTGTCCTACGGCTCCTCGCTGATAGGTCCGGGCTGGTCCTACGGCGGGCCCAACGGAAACAGCACACAGATCACTCCTCTGAGCTGGATGACGTACTATCAACCCGTCACGTACTACGGGACCAGCGTCTCGGTCTGCTCGAGCACGTGCTACTACTACGCAGGCGTCGCGTACTACGGAGTGACCAACTTCCTCGAGACCTGGACAACGTACCTGTGGGTGCCCCTCGCCGTACTGGCGATATGGGAGGTCTTCAGGCCGCGGCGTGGAGGGCTGGAACGGTTCGGGTTCGTCGACACGGCTACACGGAACCTATCGGGCGAGACCAAGCTGGCGCTGCTCTCTCTCATCTGGTTCTCGTGGAACTACTTTCCTTATGTCGCCCTCTTCGCTGCAGGAAGGGTGACGTATCCCTTCTACTTCATTCCCGCCCTGCCTGCGGTCGCGATGGGGGCGAGCTACTTCCTGACCGGAAAGTGGGTGCCGAGCTACGCTCTGGTCCTGTACGTGGCAGGAGCGTTCGTCTTCTTCTTCCTGTTCTTCCCGGACAAGGCGTTCCTCCCTGTCTGGTTGCGGGTCCTGATCGGTAAGTAGTGCCCTCTATCCAACCACTTAGGGCAACAACTGGAAACGGAGAAACCAGCGAGTCGAGACCAATGGGATACGCGGGCGGTGAGACTTTGACTCAGCACGCTGGCGGAGACAGCCTTATCTCCCAAGGTTCCCCGTTTGATGCTTGACGGTCATGCGACTCCTCGAACTTGACGAGAGAGACAAATCACTAGTCGAGAAGACCAGACTTCATCTGGAGAAGCATGCGTCTGAGATCTCTGGTGTAGCCGCCGGGTTGCGCACCAGCAGGGGAACGGAGTTCTTCGGGCTTTGCATCGACTTGAAGACAGCGACTATCGGCGCATGCGCCGAGTATTCTGCGATCGGGGCTATGGTTTCCAGAGGCGAAAGGAAGGTCAAGACGATTGTGGCAATCACTGACAAGGGGAAGAACGGATACGCAATCTTACCTCCGTGCGGAAAGTGCAGGGACTTGGTCAGGGCATTTGGGAATCCTTACGTGATTCTCCAGGTCGGAAAAAGCATCGGAGAATCGAAGAAAGTCAAGCTTTCTGAATTGGTTCCGTTTCCTTGGAACGAAGCTTCCTAAGCCTGAGTGCAGACGGAATCGATCTCTGTAGCCGTCTGTCGAATGTGGTGTAGGGGTGCGGGAATCTGACCGGAATCTTGGGCGAGAGCATTCTCGAGCTATTTCCGCCGCAACGTTTTGACCTTTTCAGGTGTCATCAGAAACAAGAAAGAGCCTCCAAGCGGAGAAGGGAGCGACGCCAAGATTCCAAAGGTTGTGAGGAATCCTCCTCCATGCGCCGCTTCCAGACAAAAGGTTCATCTATGAACCCCGTCTCGCTCAGCGATGCCACCCTGGAGGGGTAAGTGTTTTGGACAACGATATCGGAAGCCTAGTGGGGAAGTCTAGGATAGAAGCTGAGAGCAAGACCTTTGACTTGTTGCGTCGGTTCAATCGGGTATTAGCCCCTGCGGTCGTGCGACTCGGATTCCTGAACGGTGTGAGATTGTTGGTAAGAGAGGGTGAGACTCGGCTGTGGATTCGTCCCTTCTCGCTCGATTGGTTTGTTCTGAAGGAGATATTCGAGAGGAACATATACGCGGCAGAAATCAAGAGAGGTGACCTTGTGCTCGACATCGGGGCGCACATAGGGTTGTTCTCCATCTACGCGGCGACGTTGGGAGCGCGAGTCCTCGCCTTCGAGCCCGACCCGAGGAACCTCGAGGTCTTTCGCGACAATCTGGCCATGAACGGTTTCTCGAAGGAGGTCTCCGTCACCCAGGCTGCAGTCTGGACGGAGCGTGGATTCAAGGAGATGTATTTCACGAGAAACGCAGGCAACAACAGCTTCTACAGTTTCGGATCTTGGGTCCACCTAGCGGAGGTAAGGTGCGTATCTTTCAACGAGATACTCGATGGGATTGATGGAGATGTTCAAGTCGTGAAGATGGATATCGAGGGAACGGAATACGATATCATCCGCGAAGCTGACCTCTCCAGGGTCAGACAGATCTGCCTAGAGTATCACACGCATAGCGGGCTCGAAGCTAGGGTTCCATCTCTTCTGGCGAAGCTGAAGGATCAGGGGTTCAAAGTCACGATTCTCGGGTGCTACCCAATGAATGGGTACCTATATGCGAGGAGGTAGCGTCACAAGCGGTGCTTCGTTTCAGCTTGCGTGCCGATCTTCGATCTGGGGCTTCGGCGAAGAGAAGTCCAGAAGTGAGGGTCGTCGCAGGAGGGAAGGCAGGAGCTCCACGGGCCTGATTCCGTTCTTTCGCAACAGGGCGAGGCAGAGCCACACGAGCGACCCCGTACGCAGCAGGGCCATTGTCTGAGGAAGGGTCCACGGGTAAGTCGGGTTGGGAACCAGGAACCATGTCAGAATGATCAGCGCGTTGAAGACCTCCCAGGCATAAAGTGACGGGTCATCGATGGCGAGAACGATGACCAAAGGAATCAGCATCAGACTGAACTGCGGAGCATAGATGTAGGCCCCGAGCAGGTACGCTGCAAGGCCCAAAAATACACGCGGCGCGAGAGACACCTTGAGGGTGTAGACCCTTAGGAGCAAGACTGCTGTAACTGCGAGCCCGAACCACTTTGCATAGGCACTGAAGGGGTCTTGGAAGATCCAGATGTACCATGCGTCCTCCAACCCCCACCCCCTGAACAGGGCGTAGAATTGGTATAGGTCATTGAAGTTGAGAAGTGCGATCGGCAGATAGAAGAATGCTACGACCGCTGCGGTGATCAAAAGATACCTCAGCCACAACCTGTTCCTTCGTACCCATTCGAAGGTGACGGACCTGAACTCCTTCAGGAGGTCCCTCACCTCCTTGAGCTTCCCAAGGTACCCGCCGCCCTTGGCTCCCCATCCCTTTGACATCTGACCCACCAGCAGCTGGGAGTCAGAGTGGATCACGATGCCGGCCTCTGCCTTCAGCTCTTTCAGTTTCATGAGCTCCAAGAGATAGATCGGGAGCAGAACAACACCCACAAGCTTGGTCGCAATCGACAAGCCCAACGCTGCTGCGGAAGCTCCTTTGCGGTCTTCGAGGAAGAATTGGAGGCTAAGAATGATGAACAGTGCGTTGAAGAAGTCCAGGTTGTAGACCCCGTAGATTATCACGCTGGGGAGGAAGAAGTAGAGCGGATTCAGCCTCGTCCCCAGGGCGTTGGTGACGCGCCAGCAAGACCACGCCAACACCAGAGCAGCGGCCAGACTCATGAAGCCGAAGGTCGAGTAGTATCCATCGTAATTGCCTCCAATGATACGCGCAAGATAGATTATGTAGCCGGAAATGGGTGGATATGGGAAGAACACCTGAAAGTACGGGACCAACGCCTGCTGCACTCCCCAAGTGCTTCCCCAGAACGATCCTATGTCGCTGTAGATGTTGGGATCGGACCACGGGGAGTGAAGAATGAAGCTCCAGAACATTGCCGCGAATGACGCTGAGAGAGCCGCAATCAGCGAGTTCCGATACCGCAACAGCCACGTGAAGTCGACATTCGTATAAAACGTTTGAAGCAGACGGCTACGGGCCATCGTCGTGGAATCAGCTGATAGATGAATGAGCGAACCGTCAGTTCGTCACAGAGACCTCGGGTTTCTGGGAGTCCCCCGAGTTCCTCTTCCACACGAGCCCCGCCACGAGCAGAATCGTCCCTGCCACCAGCATGAGTCCGGACCACTCGAAGCCTGAGTTCGGGTTCACCTGCACCGTCATTGTCTGCTCCCAGTACGTGATATTGACCTGTCCCCCGGTCGGATTGACGACGACCACCAACAGGGGTTCGATGTCTTTGGGGTAATACTGGATGTCCAGCGTCATTCCCGATGAGGCGCTGTAGCTGCCCAGCACCTCCGTCTGATTCGCCGCCAGGTAAGCGGAGAGGCGGCTGATGTTTCCGAAACCAGAATAAGAGTAGAGCGGGGCAAAGTTGTCCGGAGAGACCTTGTAGATAGAGACGTTCAGGGGCCCGTTCGACGCGAAGGCCCGGAACTCGACCACCTCTTTGGGCGTGGCATTTCCATAGCAGCATGCCTCCCAGAAGTTGCCGGCGGGGATCTGAGCCTGGGACCACATGTTGTAACGCGTGAGCTGGGCGGAACTCGTGCTCACCGTCCCCATCGACATCCATGAAACCAGGAGGAGGGCTAGGCCCGCAGCCATGATGATCGTTCCCAGCCTGTATGTGAAGGTCGCAGCCGTAGAATGGTCGGCCCGACTCATCTATGTTTCGACCGCCCGCGTGAACCAGACGTAGCCCGCTACGAAGAGTGCGACAGTTAGCACGTAGTTGACGAACACGAACGACTCTGCCACCGCCAGAGTCGGAGGTTGAATCAAGACACCCCCGAAGTTGTAGCCTACGCCGTTGAAGTACTCCGAGAGGGGAGTGAAGGGGTTCAGGATGAAGAGCGCTCCAAGCAAGACGTAGTTGTTGTAGAGCTGCGCGATCCCCACCCACAGGGAAACGAGGAGGCCGACCATCAGGTAGGAGAAGACACCCATCATGAGCGGGAGTCCTGCCTGCTTCGATGCCACGGCCGTCAATAGGACCAAGGCAGTGATCAGCAGCGGAGTCCCGAAGGCAGCGGCGTAGGCCAGGAGGAAAGTCTGGGCCTGGCGGGCGAGGAAGGCCGGGGCCACGACCACTATCGCGAGGAACTGGGAAACGGCGAAGAGGGCGTAGGTCACTCCAACGGAAGAGACGAGCCTCGCAAGGTAGAGCCTCCCGCGGCCAAGAGGATAGGTGAGGTAGGTCTGCATGATGCCTTTCTCGAAGTCTCCTCCCAGACCGGATGAGACGTTCCGCCAGATCAGGACCATGAGGATCAGGAGCGGCGCCACGGTCACGACCGAGACGTAGCCGAAGGCGACGTTCGCCTCGCTCGTGTCGCTCCCTAGCGATGCGAAGAAGAAAACGCTCAAGGTGAAGACGAAGAAGAGGGCCTCGGGAATCGGGAACCGGAAGTCCTGACAGAGGAAGATCGTGAGCATCTGCAGGAATGGCGTCCGCTTCCGCGGTTCAGAGGGACCACGGCCGGCCGGAGTGGCGGTCAACTCCCCCTCTTCCCTTCCTCGTCTGGCGAGGTCGCCTTCCTGAAGAGCTCTTCTAGCGACGCGTTCTTCGACTCCACGCCGTAGAGTTTCGCCCCCACCTGCCTCGCCAGACCCGGGACGTCGTCGTAGAGTCGGTCGCCCGACCAGGTGCTGAAGCCGCTGCTTGGTTTCCTGAAATCGAGTTCCAGCGTCTCGGACTGGATAGAGCGGGTGGCGGGCTATCTGCCATACACCTCCCTCACCTTCATCGTAGGGCTGGTCATCGGCTTCCTGAAGGGATAAACGAGCGTCCTTAGGCCGGCTCAGCCCAGCAGCCATTCCTGAGGCGGGCCCTGTCCACCCGCGCAGTCGACGACCCCCGTCACCCGTCTGAGGAAGGACGGGCATGCGAAGCAGACGAGGAACGCGACCTCCTTCTTGACGACCGGGCAGTCGACGCTCTCCTTCTTCATCCGCGAGATCGCTTTGGGGCTAGCCCCATGCTTCAACTCCTCGCTGACTGCCTTCGGGACCTTCTTCGGCTTCGGCGCCGGGTAGACCTTGACCCTGAACTTGGCCTCTATCGACACGGCGGGCTCGTGGCGAAGTGAGGATAAAAGCGTGTGGTGGTCGGGCGTCATCTGCTTTCCGGCCGACGGCAGGACCACCCCGACCTCGGGCATCGCGTTCCCACGCCTGGTCCGTCCTTCGTCTCGTCCTGAGCCGATTCTACCGCCAGGCTCGGGCACCCTTCATCCGGAGGAGCGCCGTCAGGAGAAGGGCGACGGCGAAGGAGATGAAGTAGCTGAAGTCCGCGCCGCCGAACCAGGAGGAGAGGGCGCCCACAGGGTAACCCAGGGTCAGCTGCGGCACCATGAAGGGAACCGACACCAGAATCGAGAACCCGTAGATGACGAGGACGGGCCAGTCCCACCTGACGGGGTTTGCGCTGGTCTCCACGCTCGTCCTCTTGACGACATAGAAGTTGACGAGGACTATCGCGAGCCAGGGCATTATCCAGTAGGAGAGAGCCAGGAGGAAGTTCTCGAAGAAGCTTTCGAAGTTCGCCTGGACAGCTACCGCGATGATAAAACCGGCGACCCCGCCGGCGGCGACCGTCATCCATCTCTTGGCCTTCACGTCGAGGACCAGCGCAGAGAGCGAGTTCGTGTAGAGGTTCAGCGCGTCAGCCGCGAAGGCACCCAGGATCAACGCGACCATGGCCAGTGCCCCAAAGGACCCCGCGTAGCTGTTGAGCCCGTTGAAGTAGGCAGAGGAAGCCGTCGCGGACGGGGTCAGGCTGCCCACGAGGGCGCCCAGGACCTCTATGGCGAAGGAAGAGATGGCGCCTCCTGCCAGCGCCAGAACCAGTACCTTCGTCCTAGAGGTTGACGGCGCGAAGTACCTCGAGTAGTCGGAGGCGTAGGGAGCCCAGGACATGAGATAGGAGAAGCAGATGATCAGAATAGCGCCGACGGACCCCAGCGAGAGCGCGCTCCCGGATGGGCCTTGCGAATACGCGAAGGCCTTCCCGAGGTCGGGTATCGTCAGGACGAAGATGAAGAGGAACAGGAGACCGAGCACGATCGACATCGCCTTCTCGAACAGGTGGATGAAGTCGTGGCCATAGATGGCGATCACGGCCTGGATGATGACGTAGGCGGCCGCCGAGAGCACGAAGTTCGCGCCCGGGAAGATCACCTTGAGGGCCACGACGGCCAGGATTGTGTTGACCGTGAACCAGCCGACCGTGCTTATCCAGTTCAGGGCGCCCGGGATGTAGTTACCCAGCCTGCCGAACGAAGCCCGCGACGAGAGCATCTGAGGGAAACCGAGGCTCGGGCCCATGGCCGCCGCGAGGCCTACGAAGAGCCCGCCCAGCAGGTTGCCCATCAGCAGGATGGGGATGACCTGGGACATCGTGAAGCCGGAGAAGCCCGTCGTGATGACACCGACGACGTAGTCGGCTATGGTGAGGTTGGCGGCAAACCAGAGAGTGAAGGTGCGGTTGGGAGAGCCGTGGCGCAGGCCCTCGGGGACGTGCTCGATTCCCAGCCTCTCGACCTTAACCGGCTCGTCCGCCATGTTCGGTCCCCTATGCGCCCATGCCGTTCTAAGCCTTTCCAGAGGTCGGGTCTACGGGCCCAGCGTCTCAGCGAGGGATCTTACCTTCTTCTCGAGGTCGTGCTTCCCCGCAAGAGAAGAGTAGACGGCCAGGAGCCTGAGCTGCCTCGCCACGTCCCCTTCGGCATCCCGCGCCATCTTCTCCAGCTCGGCCTTCCCCTTCCCGGAGACGATGTACCGCCTGACGTTCCCCTCTCTCTTGGTCAGCTCGGTGATCAGGCCCTTCTTGAGGAGCTCTCCCAGTATGAGGTAGATCGAACCCGGCCCCGGCCTCCACTCTCCGGCGGTCACTCTCCCGATCTCCTCCGCGAGGTCGGACCCCGACATGGAGGACTCCGACAGCATCTTCAGAGCAGCTAGGCGGAGAACCCCTTTGGGAGCGCTGATCAACGCGTTCCCTGGCCAGGACCAACTAATTAGGGCTCTTCGGCCACCGGGAAAGGAGGCTGACGAAGGGAAGTTGGGATAAATACCCAGTCCGGTCGAGTCCATGTTCCGTTGAGAGGAGCAATCATAGTCCATGCCGGCGCCGGGAGCGGGAAGTACGCACCTGACGACAGAAGGTTCCGAGAGCTCCTCAACGCCGTCGAGGCGGGGAGGGCTGCGATGAAGAAGGGTTCTTCGCTCGATTGCGTCGAGACAGCCGTCAGGTACATGGAGGAGTGTGGGGCCTTCAACGCGGGAAGGGGCTCGTGCCTCACCGTCGAGGGAAAGGTCGAGTTGGACGCAGCCATCATGTCAGGCGAGGGCCGGAGGGGAGCCGGAGTCGGAGCGGTCACCTGCACCTACCACCCCGTGACCTTGGCAAGGCGGGTGATGGAGAAGACCCCCCACATCCTGATAGCGGGCGAAAGGTGCAGGGCCTACCTCCAGGCCGCGGGGCTCGCTGCGGAAAGGTTGCTGCCCTCACCGAAGACGAAGCTGAGATTCAAGACCCTGACGGAGCCCGGGACCGAAGGAAGGCGCAAGACAGACCTCTGGCGCGAACTCCAGGATGGCACCACTGTAGGCGCAGTCGCGCTCGATGCCGCAGGCGTCCCGTCCGCCGCGGTGAGCACCGGCGGGATGTGGCTCAAGCTCCCTGGTAGGGTCGGCGACTCGGCGGTCATCGGAGCGGGCATCTACGCCGACTTGAAGGCCGGCGCGGCCAGCGCCACGGGCACCGGAGAGGAGATAATCAGGAACTCGCTCTGCCTGAGGACCTGCGAATACCTCATGAAAGCCGGCGCACCGGGTGCAGCAAGGCGAGCCATCGAGCTAATGACGAGATTGAGTGGCAGAGGCACGGCAGGGATAATTACCGTGGATCTCAAGGGCCGCGTGGGGGCAGCGCTCAACACAGAAGCGATGGGCAGGGCCTGGTACGACGAAGTGAAGGGCAGGCCCGTCGTCCAAATCTGAGAATCTGTTTCGTTCAACAGAGAAGGACCCTGGCACCCCAGACAAGAATCATTGAGATCAACTTCGCTCGTGAAGGAAAGGAGGATGTCCGCCGGGATGTGTGCGGTCCGCGGCGTCTAGTTCACCTTAAATCGCGCCCGGAATGGATGCCCTGTCCGATTGAAGGCATTCTGCATCTCGCACGTAAAGGATGTTGACGGATTGGGGTCGGCCGCGCTGGTCTCCGCCGCTACCGGCGCCAAGGTTCTTCTCTCTGACTATGATGACCTACTCGACAACCTAACGCGAGTGCCGCCCGGCACCGAGAAGTTCGTGCTCTGCGACCTGGGGGCCGACAACGCCAACCTGGACGGGTTCCTGAAGGGGCTGAAGAGGATCGGGGAGGGCGCCGAGGTGACCTACATCGACCACCATTTCATGACCCCGGCCACGAAAAAGAAACTGAGGCGGATCGGCGTCAAGCTCGTCCACGACGAAGGCGAGTGCTCGAGCATGCTCGCCTATCTCACATTCAAGGGCTCGCTACCGGAGCGGGCCCGCCTAATCGCCCTCTGCGGGGCCGTCACCGACTACACGGACGACTCGCCAGCCGCGAAGAGGCTGATGGAGCAGGCAGACAGGCAGTTCGTGCTTTTGGAGGCGACGATGCTCGCCTATGCGCTCGGCAGGAAGGGTGGGCAGGACGGCTTCCCGGAGATGGTCGTATCCGAGTTATCGAAAATGAAGCACCCCCACGAGATCGCAGGCGTTCCTCGCCTCGCGGTTGACCAGCTGGTCGAGGTCGCGCGACTGGGTGAACGGGTCAAGGAGCGCGGGATGAAGATGGGCAGATTGGCGTACATGATAACGGACCAGTCCTCGACCGGCAACGTCGCGAAGCTGCTCGTCGGGGCCTTCGAGGTCCCGGTGGGAGTCGCCCTGAAGGAGAAGCGGCTGGGGTGGTACGAGGTGAGCCTCAGGTTGACCTCGGAGTGCAGGGTCCATCTCGGAAAGACCATTGACAGAATCGCGACCAGGCTGGGCGGAAACGGAGGAGGTCACAGGAAAGCGGCGGGGTGCAGCATCCCAGTCTCCAAGGCCGACGCGATGCTCAGCGAGCTGTCGAAGAAGATCTAGCCTAGTTTCTCTTGACGCACATCACAACTATCGAGCCGCCGAACTGCGTCTCCTCTATCTCGACGCTCCCGAAGCGACTCGAGAGGAGAGCCTCCAGCTCCGAGTTGTGGAGCACGAGTACATAGGTTTCGTAGATCGACCCGTACCGCCTGCCCACGGCCCCCGCGGTGACGAGACCGACGATGCTCGGAACCAGCCTCAGGTAGAGGGCCACGGCCAGGGCGGCGACCGAGGAATCCGGTTTTCCCAGGTCGCAGAAGCCGAGCCTCCCCCCAGGCTTCAGGGCCCGTGACACCTGCTCGATCGCCTTCGGAAGGTCCTCCGCATCCCTGAGCGCGAACCCTGAGACGACGGCGTCGAAGATGCCCTCTCGGAAGGGAAGAAACTCGAAGACGGCCCTGACCCTGTTGGGGAAGCGCGATGCAGCCAGCATCGCCTGAGAGACGTCGAGGAGGATGGGCTCGCCGCCCTTCGCTGCGACCAGCCTCGACATCGCTCCGAGACCTGCCCCCAGGTCGAGGACGAGGGAACCCCTCTGGACCGCGAACACAACAGATCTGACTCTCATCCGCCCGTCCACATGAATCGCGATCCTGCTCGAGGCCTCCTCGTAGGAAGGTATGATTTCCTGCAACGAATTCACCACGTAGGCCCACCTACTCTGGAGACCTGGCCTCCTGCGTTTCATGAAGACCCAAGGCCTGTCAGTGCAGACGATAAACGCTTCCAGAAATGACTACTCGATCCTGTCGAACCCTTTCATCACGTTTGCAATCTGGTTTACAACGTCGGATGCTACGATGTGCAGTCCGAACTGTCTCGCCGCCTCAGCTCCGGCCGACCCGTTGACGAAGGCGGCGGCGCAAGCGGCCTCGAACGGGGGCACCTCCTTCGAGAGCAGGCCCGCCGTAATTCCGGTCAGGACGTCGCCCGTCCCCCCGACCGTCATGGCTGGAGAGTGGGTCGCGTTGAGGCCAACCCTGCTGCCGTCGGTCACGATATCCGTCGCTCCCTTGAGAAGAACTGTCAGACCAGCCTCCTTGGCGCATGAGGCCGCAACATCGACCCGCCCGTCAAGGTCCGAGGGCAGCGCCTGCCCGAAGAGCCTCTGGAACTCCATCGCGTGGGGAGTCACCACGGCATTGGCGTCCTTCATCGACGCCAGCGCCTCGGGACGGAGCGCGTCCGCGTTGACGACCAGCCCCTTCCCGGCGCCCTTGAACTCATTTACCGCGCGGGCCACCTCGTGGGGGTTCTGCGGGCCCAGGCCTGGCCCGACCGCAAAGGCGTCGATGTCCTTGACCCAGGCGAGGAGCTTCGAGACGTTGCCCCGGGTCAGCTTCGCGTCAGGGAGGGGCACGACTATGAGGTCTGGTGAGAGAGCCCTGACAGAGGGGGCTATCGACGCAGGGACTGCCACGTAGACGAGGTCCACCCCGGACCTCATCGCCCCCATCGCGCAGAGGAAGGGGGCGCCGTGGTAGAGCCTGCTCCCGCCAACCACGCAGACCGTCCCGTTCATCCTCTTGTGAGAGTCGCTCCTCCTGGCCGGGATGACCTTCGAGACGAAGGCCCCGTCGATCGACATGGTCCGCATAGCCATCAGGCCTAGTAGCTGTACCGCCTCTGCTTCTGCTCAAGAGTCACCAAGGACTCGATTGGGCAGGTCAGGCCGAGCCTGCTCTTCAGCTTGGGCATCGCCTGTTCCACCGACGCGATAGCGAAGATCCCGACAATCTTGGCCCTCATCCTCTCCACGAGTATCGTGAGTGCTTCAATCGTCGTCCCGGAGCGGACCATGTCGTTGACAATCAGGACGTGGTCGCCCTTCCTGATGGCCGACTTCGCGAGGTAGAGGTACTTCACGGTTGACGGCGAGTACACCGCCTTCTGCTCCAGGAACTCCTGGACGCCAAGGTCCCGCTCGTCCCGCGCGACCGCCAAGCTGACGTTGAACTCGCCCGCGACCTCCGTGGCGAGGGGAACCCCGTCCACCTCCATCGTGAGCACCCGGTTGACGGAGACCAGGCTGAATTCGCTGTAGACGACCTTGGCTATCTGCCTCAGGAGCCCCACGTTCGAGACTACGGAGCTGATGTCGTAGGAGCCGTCGGCACTGACCTTGACCTCGTCGATGATCATCTTCCTGAGGAGCTTCTCCCTGAACGTCGCGATGAACTTCTCGGACCGGGCCGCGCTGGGCAGCACGTGCCCCCTGACGTATCTGCTGAGGATCGGGGGCGAGAGGTCCAGGACCGAGGAGAGGTCCTTGTAGCTGTATCTCTTCTTCAGGGTCGCGAGCAGCTCCACCGAAGAGACCCTCGTCTTGACGTCCGCTACTCTGCTCATGCTTGCCTACCGCGAGAGTTGCAGGACGGTGTTAATCAGCTTATTCCCGCCCGCCAGGAAACAACATGGGTCAGCGCCCCAGCCAGGCCCGCGCGAAGTCCGGGAGGAAGTCCTTCACCGGGAAATAGAGAAAGAAGAGCGCGAAGGCGGCCAGCCCGAGAAGCAGAGCCGCGAGGGCCGACGCCTGGGCAAGCGAGAAGAGCGCCCGACCAGGGTGATGGGCGTAGACCGAGAGGGTCGCCACGAGAATGGCGACACAGAGCACTGACAGCAGTGCCAGGGGCTTCGCCCTGCCTGGCGTGAAAGGCGCCCTAGCGCCACCCTCTGCATCCGCAAGAAGCACGGGCGCGCCCGAAGGCAACGGGATTTAAGATTGAGGAGGGACGGGCGCCGCGCCGTTGCCCTTTTCGTTTGAAGTGAAGGAAACGGACCTCCTCGGAAGGGTCGGGGTCCTCAAGGTCGGTGGCAAGACCCTCGAGACGCCATGCCTGCTGCCCGTAGTGCACCCCGTCAACCAGACCGTCTCGATCGAGGAGTTGAGGACGATGGGGTTCAGGGGCCTGATGACCAACTCGTACATCATCAGATCGAGGAGGAGGGACGAGGCGGTCAGGGAGGGCATCCACGAGATGCTCGGCTTCGACGGGGTGCTGATGACCGACTCCGGGGGATACCAGGTCCTCGAGTACGGAGACCTGGAGATCGGATACGCGGATGCCGCCTCGTTTCAGGCGGAGATAGGCTCGGACTTAGCTGTCACCCTCGACAGGCCTACGGGGTACCCCCAATCGAGGCGCGCAGCAATGGATTCTGTCGATTACAGCCTGAGGAACGCCACCTCCACCATCAGAGAATTCGGGGACCGGGAGACGGTGTGGATGGGCCCTGTCCAAGGAGGCCTGTATCAGGACCTCGTCTCGAGGTCGGCAGCTTCCCTTTGGAAGGCCGGCTTCGAGTTCCTGGCCCTTGGGAGCCCCGTCCAGGTCATGGAGAACTACATGTTCACCGACTTGTTGAAGATGGTCGTCGCGGCGAGGAGGCCGATCCCCTACTCCGTCCCGCTCCACCTCTTCGGCGCTGGGCACCCGCTCACCATGGCCCTAGCGGTGGCTCTCGGCTGCGACACCTTCGACTCAGCCAGCTACGCCCTGTTCGCCCGGAACGGCCGATACATGAGCCACGGCAGGGTCCTGAGCCTCGAGACGATGAAGTACCTCCCCTGCAGCTGCCCCGTCTGCGCGAGGACCAGCGTAAGAGACCTGCAAGATGTTGACGTGCGCGAAAGGGTGAAGATAGTCGCGACCCACAACCTGTACGTGCTCAGGGAGGAGGTCGAGGCCTGCAAGGAGGCTATCGCCGAAGGGAGGCTCTGGGACCTCGTGGAAGAGAAGTCGATGGTTCATCCTAGGCTTCGCGATGCGTTCGTCGAGCTCTCGAAGCACTGTGACCTGCTCATGGACGGGACCCCCGTGTTGAAGGACAGGGGGCTGATGCTGCGCTCGGAGGAGGACCTCAAGAGACCCGAACTCGTCTCGGCGGAGAAGAGACTCGAGGGCGTCCTGAGAGGAGCGTCGAAAAGAGCGGTCCTCCTCACACCGTGGGACTCCGTCCCGGTCGGGAAGAAGAAGAGGGATGGAGGTACGGGCTCCCTTGACAGGTCCGAGACCTACAGGATCCACCCCGCGCTGGGAGTCTACCCGGCGGAGCTCGACTTCGTATACCCGTTCACACAGTTCGTCACTGCCGCCGGCATCGGAGGCCGCATGAGCGTCAAGGAGGCGACGGCTCGGCTTCGAAAGTTGGGTTACAGGTCCGTGAGAGTCTCGAAGGCCGGGGTGGGGGGGAGAAACCCTTCGCGGCGGGTCACGAGTAGACGGATCCGGCGGGGCGCTTCTCCTTCTCCTCGATCATCTTCACCTCGCCCTCGATCACCTCGGCGCCCTTGATCAGAGGACCCGTGTCGACCTGGAACCCGTATCTGCGCGACAGGAATTCGGCCGCGGAGGCGGCCGCCCTCGGGTCCACCCTCTCCGTGTTCGAATAGGCCAGCACCGCGTAGGCAGGGAACGAATACATCTCGAAGGTGTTGAGCAGTGAGGCGACCGGGCCGACTATCATCCTGTCCTCCTCCAGGAGGGGTTCACCCGGGAATCCGCCTCGTGAAGCGAGGGCGCCGGTCATCGCAATCTTGTAGGGGTGCTCGTCGTTCTTGAGCGCTTCGTCCAGACCGCCCACCAGGGCGACCTCGTTGACCCCCGAGTCCATTATCCATTCTGCAAGCTCCCTGTAGAACTCGTTCTCCCTCTCTCTCATGGGAGAGACCTCGGCCTTCAGTAGGGCGAGCCCGCCCGAGACGAAGACTTCGTACGGGGTTGCGATCCGGCCCTCAGTCTGCGACGCGACGGCCGGGGTGTGCGCGTAGTCGATGAAGAGTTTCCTTTCGGCCTTCAGCTCCGTAATCAGGAACTTGACGGTCCAGTAACCAGTAGCCCCGATGCCGTGGAAGCCCGCAATCAACGTGCCTCCAGCAAGCTTCGAGCCTTCGGGTAGCACTCTGAAGACCAAACCTCCACCCTCCCTCTTGGAGGTCTTTAAGCTGAATCACGGTCGGGAGGGCTGGAGGTGGTCAACAGAATCCGGCGAAGGAGCTCTGGGAACTCGTCAGTTTACCCTCAGGCATCGGCTTTTAATCGAGTTCGCCCATGCTCTCTTGATGCACAAAAAAGCGTTTGTCCTGGGGCTGCTCCTTCTGTCTGTCTCAATCATACTGACGGTCGTGATGACCGAATTGGCAGCCTTATACGCCGACGTCCAACCACTGGCCATAATGGCGTTGATTCTGCTCGTGGTCGGGACAGTCACGATGGGATACTCGATCTGGGATGAGGTCGTGGGAAGGCCAAGCTCATCGACCGAAAGTTCCCAGTAGGGAGAGACACTCTGAACAACCGACAGATTCCTAGAGCCAGCGAAGGAAAGGCTTAAAGACTGAGAGGGGAGCGCGCCTCTCAAAGAGTTTCGTTATTGGAGATTAAGGTACTGGGAGCCGCCAGGCAGGTCGGTCGCTCCGCTTTTCTGGTCACGCACAGAGACAGCAAGATCCTGCTCGACTACGGAGCCCTCACTACGAAGGTGCCGGGCTTCCCGATGCACGTCCCGCCCAAGGACATCAAGGGGATCGTGCTGAGCCACGCGCACCTGGACCACTCAGGCGCCGCGCCGCTGCACTTCCTTGGAGGAAACATGAAGCTGCACGCGACCCCAGTCACGTCGGAGCTTTCCAGCTTACTCATTCAGGACTTCATCAAGATCTCGGGCCAGTACCTGCCCTTCGAGTTCCTCGACCTCATGGCCATGAACTCGAACACGATCAACCACGGATACATGGAGCCGTTCCAGGTGGGAGACTTCACGGTGACCTTCTACGACGCCGGGCACATCCCCGGCTCGGCAGTAATCGCCGTCGAGGCCGGCTCCAAGAGACTGCTCTACACCGGCGACATCAACGGGGAGGAGACCAACCTGCTCTCAGGCTCGTGGAAGAACCTCGGTGAAGCCGACATGGTCATCACCGAGAGCACCTACGCAACGGCGGACCATCCTCACAGGTCAAAGGCCGAGACGGAGCTGGTGGAGTTCGCGAACGCGGTGGTCGAGAGGGGAGGGGTGCTGCTGGTCCCAGCCTTCTCGGTTGGGAGAGCGCAGGAGATCGCGATGACGCTGGTCAAGAGCGGCTTCAGGCACCCGGTGGCCATGGACGGGATGGCTCTGAAGGTAAATGGGATACTGCTTCGCTACCAAGAGTACCTGCGCGACGCGACTTCGCTGAGGCGGATGCTCGAGTCGATCGAGGAGGTGACGAGCTGGACCCAGCGCAGGAGGCTCGTGAGGAGGCCAGGCGTGATCGTCTCGCCAGCCGGAATGCTGGTGGGTGGTTCTTCGATCTTCTACAACGAACACCTGTCGATGGACGAAAAGAACGGGATTGGGATAGTCAGCTTCCAAGTGCCTGGGACGCCCGGAAGGACCCTCATCGACAAGGGGCTCACGATCTATAGGGGTAAGCCTACGAGGGTGAAGGCAGAGGTGAGGCGGTTCGACTTCTCCTCTCACAGCGGAAGGTCGGCCCTCCTGAGCGACCTGAAGGGGATAGGCGGGTCGCCCAGATTCCTCACGGTCCACGGCGAGGAGGCGTCGTGCCTGGCCCTGGCGGACGAGCTGCACGCGACGATGGGCGTCGAGGCGACCGCGGTGATGCCCGGCCAAGAATTCCAAGTTTGAGCGACGAGCCTGAAGGGAAGAAGCGGGTCACACCGACCGCCCTAGTTCAAGCGCTCGTGGTCGTAGTCGTCATCCAGATTGTGGCGCTCCTAATCACCTATCAGAATCTGCCGACCTATCAAGCAGAGGGACCTCCGACCTTGATAACGGGGGGCTCAGGCGCAACCGGCTCGGCGGTCAACGTGGTCTTCTATGTCGGGTTCGCCTTCGCTGCTACCCTGCTCCTCCTATGGCTACTGCGACGGAAGATGGTCTCCTCGTTCAGGATCCTGATCTTCGTCTCGCTAGCAATCTCTGCGTTCTCCCTCACCTTCATCACGAGCGACGGTTTCTTCTACCAGTATCTCCAACCAACGGCAGAGCTCGCGGCTGACATCGCGGTGTCTCTGGCGGTTGTCACCCTGATCGGCTATACGATCTTCGTGAAGAACCGCCCGTGGCTGTCCACGATTGTCATCGCGTTCGTCGGAGCGGAAGTGGGGAGCTTCTTCGCGACCCTGCCACGTGAGACGGCACTCCTGCTGCCAATAGCCTTTGCGATCTACGACATCTACGCCGTTTTCAGGGGACCCCTGAAGTCGCTCATAGGGACGGGCGAGAAGGTAGCCTTAGTCGGGATGTCGATAAGGGCGGGCGAGTTCACGCTCGGGCTCGGGGACGTCGTGTTCTACACCATGCTTCCGTCCCTGCCTCTAGCCCAGCTCGCAACGGGGTCCCCGTCGATGACCGTCATCGCTTGGGCATTCGTGACCCTGGCGGTGATGGACGTAGGGGTCGTCGCGACGCTCCTCCTGCTCTCGAAGAAGCGGCTCCTGCCTGGACTGCCGATCCCGATGATGCTCGGGATTCTGGTCCTCGCCCTCTACTTCTTCTTCTGACCGAGTTCCTGGATGGGCACCTTGGTGCCCTTCGTCAAGGAGTCGGCGTCTTTCGAGGTCGTCTTGAAGGTATAGAGGGCGTCCCGGGTCCTGAGTTTGACCTTGGCAGAATCGCCAGCCCGGACTATCCGAACCTCCGTGGCCTGGGTCAACAGCCTCGCGAAATCCTCCTTGCTCGCAATCTCTTTTGGCACAGCCTACCCGACTGGAATGGTCCTTATGAAGCCTGAGGCGTGGCCTATGGTCGAGATATGCCCAGACTGCGGAAGCATCAAGGTCTCACTACCCCGCACGACCAAGGAAGACCGAATGACCACAATCTACTACCGATGTGATGAGTGCGGGCATGAGTGGAGAGAGAAAAGGTATCGTTAGCCACCAAGGGTCAGCAAGTGGTTAAGAAACAGATTGAATCTTCGGATTGCTAATTGCAGACGTGTCCCAAGTGCGGTTCTACCAGCTTCAAGGCCAAGGACTTGGACGAGCGCACCGTCCAAATCAGGTGCGCGGGCTGCGGATGGATGCCCCCCGCCGTGAAGATAGACCAAGAAATCTTGGACAAGGACGCCCTAAGGTGACGAAACTTGACAGAGAAGATTCAGGGGGTCAGGTGACGACTACTTGACAGAACCCGTTTGCACAGGGTTTAATAACCCGAAACCGAAGGCGAAAATCAGCGGTACCGATAGACGCTAGGATGTGAAAAGATGAGTTTCGGACGAGGGAGCTACAACCGCGGCGGTAGCAGCGGCAGTGGATTCAGGTCCTTCAAGCCAAAGCCAGTTGAAGTCGGAAAGGAATATGACGTTACTATTTCCGAGATCAGCAGGCGCGGTGACGGCATTGCGAAGGTTGACGGTTTCGTCATCTTCGTAGCCGGCGCCAAGCAGGGCTGGCAGGGCAAGGTGAAGGTCACTCAGGTAGCCAACAGGTTTGCCACGGGCACAGTTGTTGGCGGTTCTGAGGGCATGCCCGCAAGCAGCGGCAACGCTCCAGCAAGCGACGCAGGAGTGTAAGGTCCTCCCGGGCCTTCTTCTGTAAAGGCGGCCTCTCAAAAGGCGGCCGCTCCGTTTTCATTTTGGAAATAATAGCGCTAGGTACACCTCTCGAACAGGGCCGAACTTTATGAAGGGATCTGATGGCTTGAGACTAAATAGACTGGGTTTGGAGGTGGTCACGTCGTTGGACAACTTTGCGAAAGTGAGCAGTGGAGGAATCGCGAACCTGCACGCGAGGATGTGGGTAGAGTGCGGACGGCTGAGGGCAGAAATTGATAACCGCTAACATCGACGGGCTCGCAGAGCCCCGCAACCCAGGAACAGGGACCTACGGCTACGTCATCTATGATGGTAAGAAGAAGCTCGCGGAAGGTGAGGGCCTCGCGGGATATGATGTGACCAACAACTACGCGGAGTACACGGCTCTCGTTGAGGTCCTCAAGAAACTGAAAGAGTTGAGGACAGAGGGCGACATCGTAATCCGCTCCGACTCCCAGCTACTTGTGGGGCAGATGTCCAAGGGATGGGAGGCCAAAGGCGGCGGGTACATTGGGAAACTCAAGGAGGCGAGGGACCTTCTCAAGGAGTTCGGTTCCGTCGCGTTCGAATGGGTATCAAGGGAGCGGAATGGAGAAGCGGACTTGCTCTCGCGGATAGCCTATGAGAAGAACATGCAGGAATGAGGCGAACGGACGAACCCGGATGCGGAGGTGGGCCCGCCCGGATCTGACCGGTTCACTATGCAAACCCATCTAGGACCTGGTGCAGCCCGGCCTGGGCCTGCCCCTGGGGGGAATTGGGGCATGAAAACGACGCTCAAATCCTGTCTGAGTGGGTTCTGGGGACTCCGGCGAGACGCCCTCGGTCTGCCGG
This sequence comes from uncultured archaeon, assembly GCA_963796355.1. Lineage (GTDB taxonomy): Archaea > Thermoproteota > Nitrososphaeria > Nitrososphaerales > Gagatemarchaeaceae > UBA183. The sequence continues at coordinate 315,045 of CAWCLD010000002.1, read as the reverse complement.
TGCGGATGGGTGCAGTCGGTTGGGCGCTGAGGAATACTACCTGACAAGATCCAGCTTGAAAGTCGTGGTAACAACGAATATAGCGCATGAGTACAAGTTCAGAGAATACCGAGGCAATACCAGTGAGCATCAAAGGATTCTTTCGGAGAAGAGATGTTCTGACTACTCTTGCGATGATTTTGTTTGCCTTGTCTGTGATAAAGCTCTATTCGCATTACACAGGTATTTGGTCACCCTTAAAGTTCCATCAGAGTACTTTCGATGGTGATTCAGCACTTGCCATAGTTGCAGTTGCGGTTTCCTTAATGATGGTCTATCCAAGAAGGGCTTCTGTTGACTTTGCTGCTTTGATTTCGTTCTTGGCATCTTGGAAGATTGCAACGAAATTCTATCCGAGATTTGTCGCTTTGAGTTCAGCCCCAGATATCCTATGGTGTTTGTACCTAATCTTCTGCGCAGTTGTCCTGGCGTTGGGATGTAGAGGCAAGTCGGAATCCTAGCCTTTCTGATAGGCTACGTGAATCTCGCTCTGAATTGGATTGAATCTCTTCTCGTAGCCTGCGCGTCATGGCGAGGAAGGAGCCCCATGCTCGACTGCGCTCGCCGTCGGCTCCGTCAGGGCCTCCTCGAACTCGATTGACTTTCTGCTTCCTCTGAGGAGATTCGGTACGATGGCGACGGCGTTGATTATTGCCATTACGATATAGACGTGGTTTATCGCCACCGCGAACGCTATCTTGTCAGAGGCCTTCAGCGCAATCGGGGTGGTCGAAGTGATGATTTGGGTGATTCTAGAAAGCGGAAGGTCCAAGGTCATTATCAGTATCACGAGGTTCACGCTGATGGTGTAGCCGATGTTGAAGAAGGTGGCGCGGAGGGCCGAGGCGACCGCCCTCCTCTTGGCGGGCACTGAGCCCATTACGGAGCTCATGTTGGGAGAAGCGAACAGCCCCAGCCCCGCGCCCCCGATGACCAGGTAGACCGCGATCGTCTCGTAGGGGGTTGAGACGCCCACGGTGCCGGAAAGGAAGAGTGCCAGGCTTATGACGGCTAGGCCGGCGGTCGTGAACGGCCGCTTGCCGTACTTGTCCGACAGCCGTCCGCTGAGCGGCCCCAACGCCAGGAACGCGGCATCGAACGGAAGGATAGCCACGCCGGCCTGGAAGGGCGAGTAACCCTTTACCAGCTGGAGGTAGAGGCTGATGATCAGCATGAACGAGCCCCAGGCCACGGAGTTGAGGAGCCCGGTGATGATCCCTCCGGTGAACTCCCTGATCTTCAGTAGCTCCAGGTCGAGCAGAGGGTGTTCTTTGTGCAGCTCTAAATGGATGAAGAGCCCCAGGGAAACCGCAGAGGCAATGAAGAGGGCTACCGCAAACCAGAACACGCCGATGCCATAGGCTGCGTAGGTCAGCGCGAGAAGCAGGGCAGTAATGAAGACGGTGAATGTGACAAACCCCGACCAGTCCATCGGAGGGGCCCTCTCCGGCTTCCCCGTCTCCTTGAGGCGCCTCAGGGCCCACACGGTGCCGAAGATACCGATTGGCACGTTTATGTAGAAAAGATACGGCCAAGCCAAGAAGGCCAGGATGACGCCGCTTAGCGTCAGCCCCGCCATGCCGCCTGCTCTGAACGCTATCTGGTTGATGCCCAGGGCCGTGCCTAGCTCTTTAGTATGAAAAGCGTCCGTGATTATCGCTGCGCTGTTGGCGAACAAGGCAGCCGAACCGAGACCCTGAACCATCCTGGCCGCGATGAACGCATTCGGACTGCCAGAGAATGCAGTAAGCAAGGAGCCTATGGTGAAGATCGTGAACCCTGCGGAGTAGATCTTGACCTTGCCGAACATGTCGCTCACCCTGCCGATGAACAGCAACGCGACTGTGCTGCCGATAACGTAGGCCTGTGTGAACCAGATGGCCTGCTCGGCGTCGGCGTGGAGCGCGGCCGCGACCGTCGGGAGGCCCACGATCATGACGCGGCCGTCGATACCGCTCATCAACACGCCGACGGTTGTTACAGTAAGCACAGTCCACTTGTATTGCGTATGGCCCACCTAGATTTCCGCGGGCTTCTCAACTTCCATCCTGACCTTCCTAAGTGCCGCGAGGGTGGAGTCCCTCTCCTCTCGAGTCAAGGTTGACCCGAGATTGCCCGTATATTGCCTGAACCGCCTTGAGATGCTCTTGAAGATCCGCGAACCTCTCTCAGTCTCCTCTATCATGTAGAGCCTCCGATCCCTCTCGTCCCTCTTTCGTCTCACGTAGCCTTTCCTCTCCATCCTGTCCACAAGTCCAGTAACGTTCGCGGGAGCGACGAGCATGTGCTCGCTAAGCTTGTTCATTTGCATCGGCCCGCTCCGCGACAGCGCAAGGAGGACACTATACTGGGAGAAGGTGATTCTTTCCTTGCGCAGCCTGGCATTGAGCCTCTTGAGCGCAACCCTGTAGATGTCCCTGATGTTCTGCCACAGTTCGAAATCAGAATCTGAAGGTCCAGACAACATGATTCTGCCTGTCGGCGCGAAAAAACAGGTTCAAATACTTAATGGTCAATATATTAAGGAGTTTCCAGCCATCCCCCAGACGTGATTCCCATCAGCGTATACACGCGATTAGACCTGGGGAGGCTCTCCTCCGTTGTCAGCCTCGAAGCGATTCCCAGACTCACTTGAATACGAATCCGCAGAAGTGGCAGAAGACCGAACCGCGTTCGTTCAGGGCGTTGCAGCTGGGACAGTGAAATGATATAATGCTGAAACTCTCGGGAGGACGATGTGGCTTCTCCTCCGGCGGATAGGGGAACGATACGAGGCATTCCGTGTGCTCGACGTTCGGATGCTTCTCAATCACCTCGTAGATGGTCGTTGAGAGTTCGTCCATGTCCTTCCCGGCTATTGCCAGAACGGCGTCATATCTTCCGAAGACGTTGTTCGCCATCTTCACTCCGCGAATCTTCCTGGAACCTACTATTTCGTGTGAAGTGCCTGGTTTCATTCGCACCAAGACGTACGCAACTACAGGCAAACCGCTTCACTCTCTAGGCTGAGATAACGCCAAGGAGGTTTCGGTGTGGACTATGTTGGGTACTCCCTCTATCACCTTGTAGATGAGATTCCCCAGCTGTTCCAGGTCGGGAGCCTCGACCGTGACGATGGCGTCGAACCGCCCATAGACCGAATCTACCTGAGTCACACCTTCGACCTTTGCAACCTTGCGAAGATCTTGGAGTACTTCCTTAGAGGTCCCTGGCTTAGTCACCAGGAAGACGTATGCCTTCAATTCCGACGGAGTCACTCCCGAGTCGCTTATATCTGTTGGGAAGGCAAGTGCCCTGAGCCACTCTCAACGGATAAAGTCCCGCCCCTTTTGGAGTGAAGAAACAGGCGAGGCATGCCCCCAATTTGCATTTCGACTCAGATTCAGTAGGTTCTGGGTTCAGCAGCGCCAAGGAACAAATCCAGCTCCCGACTCGTACTCACTGTGATTGATTGGGAGGTCCGGATTCGATGCTGATTGATGAAACGCCTACTATTTGGAAAAGCCAATGTTGAAGTTGGCCTGAACGTCTATTCGATTCTAGAATCGTCTCAGAAGTCGCAATCGACAGGTCGAATCAAGAGTAGGCTTACCGCATTGTAGTTCTCGCACATGGATCTCTGGGCTGAAGCGAAATTACGTTGGCGTCCTGATCTTGACCTATCCTACTCCTGTTCACTTCAGTGTTGAAAGGGGCACTAATCCGTCCTCCGCCATAGGCTTGCCTGAAAGGCCGTAGTCGTCGAGCGTCGACGAGAAGACCGCCCTCCCCCCCTTGAGATCTTCGTAACAAAGTTCGTAGTACCTCGTCTTGTCAGGTCTTCCTTCCTTGCGGTAGAAGTGTTTGACAAATACGTCCGCTTGGCGATTGTCCCCAATCTCGAGAACTAGAAGATTTAGAGCGCTGTTCGTCTCCGTGCAATCCTCGAGGTCTGTTGAGGCAGCGGTCAGCCCCCTTTGCACTGCGTACTTCAGAACCAGCTCGCTGTCCGTTATTCTACTTAGGTCACCTGCAAAATGGAGCTTTTCTGCTAGCCTATCCTTGTACAGAGAGCCATTGTGCGCAAGCAGAACCAGGCCGTTGTCGGTCTCGGCGAGGAACGGGTGCGAGAATCTCTCCCCGACCGGATTCCCTGGCGTCGCCTGTTTGGCGTGAAAGATCGCAAATATCTCCCCATCAGTGGGCGGCAATGTCACATCTTCTCTGAATATAGGTCGGCCGGATCTATGATAAGTCAACCCACGTCTCGAGTACACCACGAAGCCCCAGCCATCGTCATGAACAGTGTCTTTCAAAGGCACTCTTTCTGCAACGGTGTCTCGCTTGGCGGCTTCACTGAGAGCACTCACGAGCCGCGTGAGGTCTTCCCTAGAGTCCCCGGCGTAAGCGAACATCCTACACATCGACCGTTGTCACCTACGCTTCCTGTTTAGACAGCGCGCGCGCGAGAGCCCCTGGGACATCTTCGAGTCTTACGGCAATGTGAGAGCCCTTCATCCTTGGAAAGAAGTAGAACCCTCGAGACTGCTGCTTGTTCTCCTTCATCCGTGAATGGGGCGCGATTTGGCAGTGTATTTAACCGTGACGTCCCACGGGCGATATGAAGACTCGCGGAGCAGCAGAAGCTTTGAACAGATTGTACTGAATCTGTTCAGGTCAGCGATTAGCCGATCAGGCTGAAGAGACGTGACTCTGCTGACGGAAATGTTGTCTCACCGACCTACTCGGATGAGATATGGACGCTCCTATGACAACCAGCCGAGGGAGAGCTAAGAGCGAGTCATCAACCGCGAGTCTGGCGGATCCTGGCAACTACTTCGATGAATTCTATCCTAGAGCCGACTTGACGGGCCCGGTGATGTTCGGGCCTTACAACCAGTCACCTAAACAACAAGAATCTAGCTATTCTGGACGAACAAAGCTCATTCTGAGCTTAGTTTGAGTGGGCCCGCCCGGATTTGAACCGGGGATTCTGGTGTGAGCGCCCTGCGCGGCACTCAATTCGCCGTGTGAGAGCCTGACGGGATTCGACCTGACGTCCTAACCAGGCTAGACCACGGGCCCAAGGTCCTAGCGACCCGACAAACCGATATTTGTCTTACTTCTTGAGTCCGACCGACCTGTTCTTGAGCCTGAGGTCAGAAGACTTGCACTTCCTGCACCTGTCAGCAGCTAGCGGGTTCCTGGCGCCGCAACGGAGGCAGACCTGAAGGAACAGGCGCCTCTTCTGTGCTATCTGCTTCTTGGTCGCATCAGCGATTGGCATATCGATTCTGCCGGATTGGCGATGGCGCCTTTCGTCCGACAACTAAGAAGCTTTCGGTAGGCAGGCGCCCTCACCTGAGGGCCTTCGCGACAAGGGAAGGGACCTCCATGGGAGTCATTGCCACGCTGACACCCGCAGCTGTCAGGGCCCTGATCTTCGATTCCGCGGTCCCGTAGTTGCCGTAGATGATCGCACCCGCATGGCCCAGCTTCTTCTCCTTGGGGGCGTGCCTTCCCGCGATGTATGCGACGACAGGCTTCTTTCTGCCTGACTTCGATATGTGCGCAGCGAGTCTCTCTTCCGCGTCGCCCCCGATCTCTCCAACCACCACGACCGCCTTCGTGTCCTCGAGCCCTTCGACGAAGTCGAGGCACTCGGTGGCGCTTGTCCCGGTCACGGGGTCGCCTCCGATTCCAAGGGCCACTGACTGCCCGAACCCGCCCTTGGTGATCTGCTCAGCTATCTCGTACATTAGAGTCCCGCTCCGCGAGAAGAGCGCCACGTTCCCCGGCGCGAACGAGGTCACCGGCATGATGCCCATCTTGACCTTCGCTGAGGGGACAATCAGCCCGGGGCAGTTAGGCCCGATGATCGAGGCCCCGTTCCTGTTTGCGACCTGCATCAGTCGCAGCGTGTCGCGGACCGGGATGTGTTCGGTTATGATCACGAGCAGTTTAATGCCCGCAAGGATTGCCTCCTCGCCTGCCCCGTAGGCAAACTCGGCCGGAACGAAGAGGACTGAAGCCTTCGCGCCCGTCTTCTCGACCGCTTCTGTGACCTTGCTGAAGACCGGAACCCCCTCCACGGTCTGGCCTCCCTTTCCCGGGGTCGCGCCCGCTGCGATGTTCGTCCCGTAGTCGAGCATCAGCCTAGCGTGGAACCGGCCGTACTTCCCAGTAATGTTCTGAATGATTACCGGGTCGCCCTTCTTGGGTAGCATCATGAGAGTTTCACGACCGCAGCCACGGCCTCGGGGGCCGACTTGAATAGATTGACCGAGGTCCCTTCGAGGAGCTTCCGCGCCGAATCCTCTTCGGCTCCGCTGACCCTCGCATAGAGCGGCTTGACGGGGCCCTCCGACAGCACCGTCCTGATTCCTTCCGCCACGTCCGTTGTTCGAGTTATGCCCCCGTAGATGTTGACGAGGATCCTCTGCGTTCCGGGCAGCCTGTTCACTAGCCTCAACGCTGCTTCGATCCTTTCCTGCTGTGCGCCTCCGCCCAAGTCCAGGAAGCAGGCGGCTTTCCCCCCGGCATCGCCCACGAGGTCGAGGGTCGAGAGGACTAAGCCCGCCCCGTTCCCGACTACCGCGATATCACCCTCTAGCCGCACGAAGGCGAAACCCTGCTCGGAGGCCTCCCCTTCAAACTCGTCCTCTGGATGCAGTTTCGCGAACTCGGGATGCCTGAAGAGCGCGTTGTCATCCACTATCATCTTCGCGTCGAGGGCGAGCAGGTTGCCGTCCGTCCCCACCGCGAGAGGGTTGATTTCCGCCAGTTCGCACTCCTTCTCACGCGAGAGCCGTTCCAGTGCGAGAAGTATCGTGGCGAACTGTCCGGCACTTGGCTCTCTGAGTCCCACCAGGGCGGCGACCTCGCGCGAGAACTTCTCATCGATTCCCTCGAGCGGAACCTTCCTGATGACCTTGCCTGAAAGGGATTCAACATCAATCCCTCCGGCCGATGCTGCTATCGTGACGAAGGACCTCTCGCCCCTGTCCAGCGACACCGACAGGTACAGCTCTGACTGATGGAGATAAGACTCTTCGACAAGAACCGAGACAGGCTTCTCGCCGCCGATCGAGAGATTGAAGATCCTTGTCGCCTCCCGCCGGGCTGCAACCTCGTCGTCGACCGCGACGACCCCGCCGGCCTTTCCCCTTCCTCCGGCGAGAACCTGAGCCTTGAGGACGACCGGATGACGAAGCGCCTTGAAGGCGTCTCCGACCGCCCCTACGTCAGGGGCCAGGACCGATTTCGGAACCGGGATTGCGTAGGCCCTGAAGAGCTCCTTGGATTGGTATTCGAAGAGCCTCATGCCGAAGCCCGGCCTAGGTCCGGCGATAAACCTAGCGTTTCTGCTCTCGACTCTGATTCATCAGAAGGTCAGGTTCTGTTACCTCTCCGTCGGGTAGGCCAAAATCATCTCGGTGTTTACTTTCGTCGGGTGGCACGTAGCTTTGATGTAAGAGCCTGTGCCTGCACTCAACCAATCGGTAAAGAATCCCATCCAAACCTTTCGCCATGATTACGACATCCCCGTCTTTATTCTGCGTCTCGAAGTGATTGTCTATCATCAATTCCCTCACATCTGTAATGATGGGGGAACACGAATGGGCGTCATATTCCTCTCCCAACAATCGGCGTCTGCATCGTGGACACCAGACTATGTTATTCAAGGCTCGATGCCATCCGTGTTAATGCCCATCTGTTTCAGACGTTTCTGAAGTTCGCTGTATCTTCCTTTGAGGAGCAGGTATTCTCTTGAAATCTGTTCGAGGTCTCTCTTGTTTTGGTCCCTTTCAGCAACCGCCTCTTCATATCTGCGTGTCAGCCCTTCGCCCTCATCCACGCAGTTCGAGCCGTAGAGGAACCCTATGTAGGTCATCAGAGTCTCTGCATATCCCCATTTTAGAGCCTCATTCGTTTTGTTGGCTTCATATTCTTCCCAAGCGATTCCAAAGCAGTTCCCAAGAGTTCTGCTATCCCATCCCCAAAGGCTCTTTGTCATGTGCGTTTCATAGACCAATTCATTGGCCTTCGCGTTTATCACCAAGTCATGGCTCTTAATCTTCTTGATGAACCACTCGACCTGTTCGATTACGTTTCCTGTCTCTGTTTCCTTTCCACTCACTTTGAATCCCTTTTGGTTTTCGCATACTTGGATGCGAGTTTCGTCGTTTTGTCGATTTCTGCCTTCCTCACCTTCACGACCTTCTCTCCCTCCTCTATCTCCATTCGCCATTCGAGTCTTTCCCCATCATCCAGTCCGAGATATGCCACTACACCCTCAGGAATGGTTGCCCGAAGGGACTTCGTCTGTGGACTCGCGAAAGTCGCGGTGCTCAACAGGTAATCCATAGCAGTCCTATGCTCTTGGTAGGTATATACGCGTTAACTGACTTAGCATAGTGTTATATATTATGCCTGAGCATAGGTATATGGCGAGCATAAGTGCAACCCCAGAACCAACGGGAACAGCGTGGCAGGCTCATCTGCGACCTCAGGACTGAGGTTCGCAGAGTAGACGAAAACGAATACGCCGTAAGGTCGCAGTCGGGGAACGGGGAGTATCGAGTCAGGGCTCTCGAATCGGGATGGACTTGCTCATGCCCCGACGCGACCTACCGAGGAGAGAAGTGCAAGCACATCTGGAGCGTCGAGTTCTCCAAGAAGCTCAGGAGCGCGGTTGAGCTTGGAGTGCTGGCAGACTTCAATACGACCGATGCCTGTCTCTTCTGCGACTCAAAACACATCATCAGGGACGGCTTGAGGCACAACAAGTCGGGCGAGATTCAGAAGTTCAACTGTCTCGATTGTCGAAGATACTTCACGGTAAACATCGGATTCGACAAGATGAAGCACAACCCGAAGGCGATAACGACGGCGCTCCAACTTTACTTCTCAGGGGAGTCTCTTAGGAACACGCAGAAGTCTCTCAGGCTCTTGGGTGCGGAGGTCTCGCATAAGACTGTCTGGAAGTGGATTCAGAAGTATGTCGGCCTGATGGACAAGTATCTCGACAAGATTACGCCTCAAGTCTCGGACACTTGGAGAGCCGATGAGGTCTTCGTCAAGTTCAGGGGCAACATGAAGTATCTCTTCGCCATGATGGACGACGAGACACGCTTCTGGATTGCACAACAAGTCGCGGACGGCAAGTTCACGGCAGACGTGCGACCCCTCTTCGCGGAGAGCAAACGGGTCGCGGGAAAGAAGCCTCTGACCCTCATAACGGATGGAGGGATGCACTTCACCCTGCCCTTCAAACGCGAGTTCTACACCAACACTCTTCCAAGGACTCAGCACGTCCGAGACATCAGAATCGCAGGCAAAGTCCACAACAACAAGATGGAGAGGTTGAACGGAGAGTTCCGAGACCGCGAGAAGGTCATGCGCGGGCTGAAGGCCGTGGACTCGCCGATTCTGAAGGGGTATCAGCTATTCCACAATTACATCCGACCGCACGAGGCGTTGAATGGACAGACTCCCGCAGACTTGGCAGGAATCAAAGTCAAGGGAGAGAACAAGTGGATAACGATAATTCAGAACGCGTCTAAATCAGATTCTTGACTTTGTATTCCTTGAAAAACTCGAAGTAGACGAACATCCCAAAGAGAAGGACGAGCGTGAAGTAGAAGTATCTGAGAGTGTCAGTCAGGTCTGCGACCTGTATTATGCCGATGAGAGCCACCATTACCGCGATTGCTCCAAAGCCTGCACCGATCTTCCCGTAGTCCCTCTTGGACATGTACTCATCGACACTCCTATTTCTTCACGAGTCGGAAGATAATCACTATGAGTCCTCCAAGGAACAAGAGCGATAACAGGGGTGAGCTTTGCAACGGCGACGTTTGGAGGAAGGCGTAAGCAAGAATGAGGATTATGGTCAGGGCAAGTAGAGTAGAGACTGAATTGTTCGCCAATTGAGCTTTCGGCTTCTCCCCGTTCTTATTTGAGCCTTCGTCGGAAATCCTACTTCACCTCCTCACCCGACGAAAGGTAACAGGTTTTGGTGGGAGGCAAACCCGACGAAGAGGTAACAGAACCGAAGGTCATCACGGATATATAGACCTCGAGGGGTCGGAGTCCCCACTCACATGACCGAAGAGCCAATCGAACAAAGAGAGCCGAGAGAACCGAACACCATCTACGTCGGCAAGAAGCCAGTGATGAACTATGTGCTGGCTTGCCTGACCCAGATCCAGAACGGGACGAATGCCGTCACCGTGAAGGCTAGAGGCAGAGCCATCTCGCGAGCGGTGGACGTAGCTCAAATAGTCACGAAACGGTTCGCCACAGACATCACTGTGAAGCACGTCTCCATCAACACGGAACAGATCAAGAGCACAGTGACAGGCGACATGAGCAACGTCTCCTCGATAGAGATTGAGCTCCAGAAGTAGTAGGCTGAATTAGTTAGACGCCGCAGGCAGATTCTCGCACGTGCAGCGGCAGCTGAGCTTTCAGAGGGGCAAGCCGGCGACCAGGCTTCAAGCCCACTGCGTGGGAACCCATGTTCTGGAGAGACAGGGGCCGTCGCGACGATAATCTTATCCGTTGGGGAGGCACGGGTTGGCCAGGAATTGCCGGTCAGGCTTCCGATTTGCAACTTCGACGCGAAGACTGGGATGCTTTGCGCCAACTGCGAGTCGAGGCTCCGCAGAGGGGAGATATCGAAGGCGGACGTGGATGCGTCGAAGGCGGTCGTAGGGCTCGCCGACAGGCTCCCGGAGCTTGGCAGGGTCACTCTAAAGCGAGCCTTCGAGGTCGAGGGTGCCTATGTCCTTGAATTCGAACAGCAGGACCTCGCCGCCATCAGGTCAAACCCTTCCGTCTACGCCGAGCTCGAGGGGGCCCTGAAGGGCAAGGTCTGGGTCGTCGTAGCTGGTAGCTCCGACCGAAGGTTCCTGGAGGACATCTTCTTCCCCGCGAGGGTCCTGACTGTCAACACGGTGTGGCTCCCGGACGGTGGCAAGAAGACCAAGGTCATCGTCCCGGCACGTCGGAGCGAGCGCCGCATCGGGGATTTCGACAAGCTCAGAGAGGCGGTCAGGCAGGCGAGGGGTATCGAGCTTCTGGTCGAGACCGAGCGCGAGGCAGCGCTCAGCCAGTATTCCTAGGGCTGAAGGGTCTCTGCGTCCCTAGGGAAGAGCGCAGCTTCCTTGATGTTCTGGAGTCCTAGAAGGCATGCCACGAACCGCTCGATTCCGAAAGAGTAGCCTCCGTGAGGCGGAACTCCGTAGCGGAAAGGTTCTGTGAACCACTTCAGGCTTTCGGAATTGAACCCCTTCTCCTTGATTTGGGCGACGATCCTCTCCTCCCTGTGCTCCCTCTGACCTCCGGACGAGAGCTCCAGACCCTTGTAGACCAGGTTGACAGACCTGGCGAACTCGGGCTCATCATCGACCCTCATCACGTAGAAGGGCTTGGCTGCCGATGGGAACCGGTTCACGAAGAAGAAGTCCGACCCGGTCTCCCTCTTTACGTGTCCGGCTAGAACCCGCAGGGAGGGGTCGTCTATGTCCTGGTTCCGCGGCAGCTCCCTCCCAAGCTTTGCCATCGTGCCATAGATCTCGGGGAAGTCCAGTTCGGGGAAGGGCATCTTCGGAACCTCGAGATCAGCCTTGAGAGTCATGAGCTCAGCGCTGCAGTCCTTCATGACACTTCTGATCCCGTGGGCCACCATCTGTTCCTCAACTCTCATGGTGTCCCTCTCGTCCGAGATGAACGCCATCTCGGGCGCGATCGTGCGGTGCTCGCTCAAGTGGCGTGGAGTGTGGGAGAGTTCCGCTCTCCAATTGGCGCCGAGGTCGTATACCCTGTCGAACCCCCCCGCAATAGTGAGCTGCCTATGGAGCTGAGGGTCCTGCCGCAAGAAGGCAGGCTTCCCATAATAGTCAACCTTGAAGACCTCCGAGCCCCCCTCCGAGACCCCTCCGAGGATGCTCGGCGTGAATGCCCTGATGAAGCCGTTGGCACGCAGATACTCCTCGAAGCCCTGGACAATGGCGTCTTCGATCTTGAAGACTGCGGAGGACTCTGGGCGCCTGAGATCGAGAGAGCGCCACTGGAGCCTGGTGTCCAGGGCAGCGGGCGTGACGCCTCTGGGGTCGAGAGGAAGCGGCACAGCAGCCTTGCTCAGAACTTCGATCTCCTTCGGAATGACCTCGAACCCCATCCTCGCCGCCTTGCTCTCTTTCACAGTTCCCCTGCAGGTTATTACGTCCTCTTGGTGGAGGGTGGCGACCTTCTCGAACACCTCGGGCGGCACGTCCTTCTTCTTAGCCGCGACTTGGACGATTCCCCTCGAATTCCTGACCAGCACGAAGCTGATTCCGCCGAGGACCCTTGCGTCGTGCACCCATCCGGCCAGCGCGACTTCTTTGCCGACCATCGCCTTCAGCTCGGAGGGCGAGAACAGCTGATACATCGACAGCAGGTCGATGACGAGTGATAAATAGGTTAAAGCGCCTTGAACCTGTCGCTCCACTGAGTGTATGCGTTGACCATCTCGTTCGAGACGGAAGGACGCCTCGTGCGCATCGTTTCCCTGAAGTCCGAGACCGTTATGGGCCTCGTCATCGTCTCCTTGTCAAGGGCCTTCCCGCTCTTGAAGAGCTCTCTGACGACCCTGAGCTGGACGCTCTGACAGATGTCCCTGATGTCGCTCCCTGAGTAGCCATCGCTCAACTTCGCGAGCAGCTCCAGCCCGACGTCCTCCGAGAGAGTCAGCGGGGCAGTGTACATCCTGAACTGTGCCATCCTCGCTTCGTTGTCGGGGAGAGGGACGAAGATCCTCTTCGAGAAGCGGCGGAGGAACGGAGGGTCTAGCGTCCACGGCTTGTTTGTCGCGCCGATAACGTAGAGATGGAGGTTCTTCCCCTTGTCGTTGAGGCCGTCCGTCTCCCTTAGGAACTGGTCGCGCACCCTGACCTCGCCCCCGACCTCCTGACCTCTCGTCCCCAGAAGGGAGTCGATCTCGTCAACGAAGATAATTACCGGCTTGTTGTCCGCGAGCATCTTGCGGGCGTTTGTGAAGAGTTTGGCCACGTTCTTCTCACCCTCGCCCAGCCACTTGCTCATTATCGACGCGGCATCGACGGAAATGAAGTAACCCTCGATCTCCGCAGCGGTCGCCGCCGCAATCATCGTCTTGCCGCATCCGGGAGGACCATAGAGGAGGATCCCCCTGGGCCAGCCCAGCTTGAACAGGTCGGGCCTCAGGAACGGGAACACGATGGACTCGCGGATTGCCTGCTTGCAGTCTTCAAGACCGACGACGTCATCCCACTTGACCTCTGGCTTCTCCTTGATGACGAGCTCGCTGAAAGAGGCCTTCAGCTGCTGGACGACCTGCGGCCCCGCCGGCCCGCCGGCCGAGTTGGTCTGGTTGGAACTCACATCCCCCAGAGTGAAGTCGGATTCCGGCGCCTCGTCGCGCGGGAGGAGACCGTGGGCCGCCTGTATCGCCCTAACGCGCTCCTGGTAGGCCATAGCGCGCTCCGTGTACTGCCTATTCAGCCTGTAGTCCGGGTAGAGATGGACCAGCTTGACGAGGGTGGAGATTGCCTTCTGATACATCTGGATGGCCATGCCGTGTGCACCCTGGGAGTCGAGCCTGATCGCCTCCGAGGCGTACTTCTTTGCGTCGTCCTCCAGCTCCTTTGCCGCGACGACGCTCACTTGCCGGCATCCTCCTGCTGGTTGATTTTGACCTTGCCTTCAGCCAGCAGCTTCAGCATCGCCTGCTCGAGGTCGTCTGAAGGCATCTTCAGTATCGACGACGCGTCGGTGATATCTACACTTCCGTTGTGGATTGCCGCATACTGGAGGACCTGCTCCTCGACGTCCTCGCCCGACGGAGCCCGGTACAGCGTTCCTAGGGCCGTCGACTCCTCGTCCTCCTCCTCGCCAGTTGCGAGCAGCGGGACCCTCCTCCCCAGCTCGTCGGCGTTCTGCCTAATCTGGCTGGGTGAAGTCACCATCGTCCGCTTCATCTCTTCGGCCCTCTCTTCGGCGAGCCTCCTCGCCTGCTCGATCAGCTCCTCTCCGCTCTCGGTCTGGACGTTGAACGAAATAGAGGGGGAGACATTACCCATCTCGACCATTGTTTCTGTCAGCGCGTTGTTGATCTCATCCGAGGCCTGATCAAGCGAAGGCACCAGCCCCTGGACCGTCTTGTTGACCTTGCGGAGGACTCTGAACGCCATCGCCAAATGCGACATGACGTCGCCGACGTCGACTATGCTCTCAAGCCTGAGGACCACCTGTGTCAGGGCCAGCTCGCTCGCATAGACCACCTTGCCCACCTTCCTGAGCTCGGCCCACTCGTTTGCGTAGACTGCGGCCTTTGACTTGTCCTTCGCCATCATCGCCTTGATCGTCGTCTCGAAGAGAGATTTCCTCCTCTGGTCGAGCTTTACCCTCAGGTTCTCGAGTTCCCTCCGGTGAAGCTCGATCTCCTTGATCGTGGAGGCGATCTTAGGCTTCACGTTGTCCTCTTTCCTGAGTCCAATAAGCTTCAGAGGGTCGCGTACAGACAACTACATGGCTCAAAAGGTGCGGCTCCATAATCACAGGCTTAGTCAATAACATCAATACTAACGGGTGAAAAGTTGTGGTTGTTCAACCGGTCGGACCGTCGTGTCGCAAAAAACCGCGCGCAGCAATTCTGGGGGCGTATTCTTCGGTCGGGTGTAGAAGGTTTCTCTCCTGGAAGGCAAAAGAAAAAGAGCCCGGGAACCCGTGGTTCCCGTCTCTAATACGAGCTGGTCTCCGTCCCGGCTTCCGCAGAGGGCAGCGTGGAGGGTATTTCGGGGAACTTCTCCTTCATGCGCTGCTCCGCGACCGCGGATGCCTCGGATAGGATTCTTTCCGCGTCCTCGTTTGCAGCTTCGAAGTTCAGTGAGTACCCACCTACCGTCCCTGCGTCCACCAGGATGCTACTCAGCAAACCAGAGATCTCGCCGATCTCGCTTTCCGCCTCAGGCAGGACGCCCACCAAGCCTTGCTTGACGTTGCGCATCACTGCCATCGCCGGAGTCAGGGTGACGACTATGTCACCGAGTTCTGTGATGGTGTTGAGTCTGAGCACTATCTGTTCGAGAGCGAGCTTGGCCTGTGTGACCATCTTGTTCATCTTTCTGATCTCGGCCAGCTCATTCGCGAATACAGACGCGTGCTGTGTGTCGTGTTTCTGTAGAGAGCTTACGACCTTACCGAAGATCGAGTTGTCTCTCTCTCTGAGTTTGGTGGATGTGGAGTCGAGTTTGGCGACTTGGACTTGGATTTGTCGGACTGCTAGATCGAGCCTCGGCTTCAGAGGTCCCGGATTCCTCACGGAGTCCTTGACCTTGCCGCCGAAACTCTGGTTGTTCTGCTTTTCCCATTTACCTGCGAACGCAGACATCGATAGCTTCGAATATCAAGCGGGTTCAAATTCTCTAAGTGGTGGAAAGTATAATTAAGTTCACAACAGCATTAAGGTATGCAATATTCTGCCAAACCCACGTGGGGGTTTTCAAGGCAGTAGGCCTTCGCAACCTCACTGCAGGCCCTCCACCATTCTCTTGATCCGCTTCCCTCCGCCCAGTCTCCCATAGCGTTTGGCCGTTTCGTACCTCGACCAGTCGAACCAACCCATGAGATCGAACTTGCGCGCGCGCGCTGGAGGAACGACCATGCCATCGGATGCAGCGTTAAATAACAAAGTCCACCAAAAGGCTATGTCAATGGGTCAACCATGGACTGGAGGGTCGAGAATCAAATGAAGTCCAATCCCAAAATCGTTTTGATAACGGGCGCATCTTCAGGATTCGGTCTCGCCACAGCAACTCTGCTCCAAGAAGAGGGATACAACGTATTCGGAACGAGCAGGAATCCGTCGAAAACAACGAGCCCCTCGAAATTCGAAATGCTCGCGCTGGACGTAAACTCTGACGATTCGGTCAATGCTTGCGTGAAGAGCCTCTTGGAAAAGTCGGGCGGGAAGATCGATGTCTTGGTCAACAACGCCGGTTTCTCGTTGCATGGCGGAATCGAGGAAACGAAGCTGGAAGAAGCAAGATTGGCATTTGAAACAGACTTCTGGGGATGCGTCCGGATGGTCAAAGCGGTGCTGCCCGCGATGCGTAGACAAAGGAGCGGCAGGATAATCAACATCGGGTCGTTCGCGGGAATTGTGCCATTGCCCTTCATGGGATACTACTCGATCCCAAAGGTTGCTCTCGAATGGTTCTCTGAGGTGCTAAGGCAAGAGGTCAAGTCTCTCGGGGTCTGGGCGTCAATCGTGGAGCCAAGTTTCTTCAAAACCAACATCTACAACGCGGCTAGAAGAACGACGAACACAATCCAAGATTATGACGGTATGCGCGAAAGGGTATCCACCGCATTTGGAAATATAGCCAAGGCGGCAGGGGATCCGATTCTAGTCGCAAAGTTAGTGATGAAGATAATCGAAACGGAAAAACCGAAGCTACACTACCCGGTGGGAAGTGTAGGACGCTACTCGGTGGGAAGTTTTCTCGTTCTCAAGAAGATACTGCCACAGTCAGTGATTGAAAACCAGGTGCGAAAGATGCTCGATGTCGATGGATAAAAGGGCCAGTGGGACTCGCCCCCAAACAGGTTCTGAAAGCGAATCCCAATCGTGGGGAAGAAATATCGCGTCGGCCAGATTTCAGGGCGGTCGGGCGCAGCGCTCTGCTAGGCGTTGTCGTCGTGTTCCAAAGTTATTACCAGCTTTCCTTGGGCGTGTCCGTCTTCGAGATACTGGACAGCTTTAGCAACTTGGCTTAGGAGGTAGCGTCTTTCTATGACAGGGACTACTTTGCGGGCTTCAAGAAGCTCCTCTAGAAAGACCAAATCCTCCTGGTTTAGTTTCGCAATCCCCATGAAACCCATTTTCTTACTTCCAGTCCTTGAAATCAATGGACCCAATAGCAGAGTTTGGAAGATCAGAGTCATCGAACCTCCGATCACGACGCAGATTCCCTTTGGGCCTAGCGCCCGCCTGTAACCAAGAATCGAATGATATCCGTTGGCGGCGATGATCAGGTCGTAGCGCCGTCCTTCCTTCGTGAAATCAACTTGAGTGTAATCAATGACGTGGTCTGCCCCCTTATTGCGGGCACCATCCAGATTCCTCGTGCTGCACACGGCTGTAACTTCGGCCCCGAACGATTTGGCAATCTGCACTGCAAACGTGCCGACACCACCAGACGCACCATCAATCACGACCTTTTGTCCGGGCTGAATCTGCCCTTTGCGAAGACCCTGTAGGGCGCTGATTGCCGCCACCGGCACGGCTGCTGATTCCTCGAATGTCACATTCTTCGGTTTCGACACCAACAAGTCCTCCCGAGCACATGCGTACTCGGCACAACCGCCCCGACAACACCCGAACACTTCATCACCTGGCTGAAACCGCTTCACGTTTCTGCCGACCGCTTCAACCCGCCCCGCTATGTCAGTTCCGAACATCTTGTTCTTCGGTTTCAGAAACCCTGTACCGAATAGGCGGGCCACGGGATGCCCTCTAGGGGAAGCCAAATCAGCTTTGTTCAGGGATGCCGCATGAACTCGTACCAGTACTTGATTGTCCAGGGGAACAGGTTTCTCCACCTCTTCGAGCTGAAGAACATCCGGAGGCCCGTATCTTGTGTGCACAACTGCTTTCATTCGCGTCTCCTTTTCTGACTGGCTAATTGAAGGAGGTCTTAATCATTCAGTCCAGCCGGCTCGGAAGGGTCCGAACAGACCTTGCGACCAGTTGCGCAAATAGCGAGAATCTAGCCATTCTAGACGAATGGAGGATATTCTGAGCTTATCGTAACTGGGGCCGGCGGGATTCGAACTGCCAAACCGCCTTATGAAAGACCCTGATTATTGCTCAGATGAACCTACGGAGGTCGATTCTAGCATATTTCAGATAGCCCGGCTAGGATTCGAACCTAGGTCGAAGGCTCCAGAGGCCCCCATCCTTGACCACTAGACGACCGGGCTGCCCGGCGTTTGGTCGGCGCCTCCGCTGAAGATAAAAGGATTCCAAGTTTTACCCGTAAGCAGCGGTCGGCGCCCGTTTCTTTCTCATGTCCAGGTCATCCAGGACTTCGTCCATAGAATGGAGTGCTGAGGCAAGCCGCTTCTGCGTGAGGGTTCCGAAGTGCCCGATTCTTATCATGGTGTCCCTGGCTTCGTAGATCCCTCTGGCCACGACGACCCTGTGCTTGGCCTCTAGCGTCTTCTGGATATCTCCGGCTGTGCCATCCTTGACCCAGAAGGAGGTCACTGTATCCGCCCTGAAGCCCTCGTCAGCGACGAACTTGAACCCCCACTTATCCACCTGGTTCCGCGTCAGTTCCCCCAGCCTCCTGTGACGGGCCCATCGCTTTTCGAGGGTCTCCTCCTTCACCACAAGCAGCGCCTCCTTGAGCGCCAGAAGGACCTGGGTCGCTGGGGTGGCGAGGTACATCCTGGGGTCTTCCATCACTGGCTTCCATCTAAGGAGGTTCATGTAATACGACTCGATAGGTTTCTCGCGCTTCGCCATGTAGTCAAGGACCTTGTCGGAGGCGGCAATGAGCACGGCCCCGGGCGCTCCGGCAAGCGCCTTCTGAGAAGCCGTGAACGCGATGTCTGCTCCGAGCCTGTCGAAGTCGAGCGGCACCCCTCCGATGCTGCAAACGCCGTTGACGATCGAAAAGACGTCCGCCTTGACGCATTCCTCGACCAGTTCCCGCACTGGGTTGGACACCGAAGTCGAGGTGTCAACGTGCGTCATGAAGACAGCCTTGTACTCGTTCCTCCTGAGCTTCTTTCTCAGGTCGTCTGGGTCTGCGTGGACCCCCGTCCTTGTACTCGAGCACGTCCGCCTTGGCCCCGTGGACCTGGTTGAGCAGTAACATCCTTCGCCCGAAGTATCCTGTACTCAGGGTCAGTGTCCTGTCTCCGTGCGAGACGAGGCTGACGACGGATGACTCCATGCCGATCGTCCCAGATCCTGTAAACACGAACTGAGGAGCCTTTTCATTCCTGAAAACGTACCGCGCGAGAGAGACTATCTCCTTGAAGGTGGAGTAGAACTGCGACCCGACGTGGGGAAGCTGGGGCCCGGCCATCACGTCTCTGACTCGCTTGGAGAGGTTTGTCGGCCCTGGAATCAGGAGTAGGTTCTCTTCCATTTCTTGTCTCGGGAGGACCCGAACAGAGGAGGGCAAAAAACCTCGCTAAATGTGGTCGAAGATGTCGTGGAGCTTCTCGATGTGTATAATCATGGGATCGCTCACCCTCGTAGTGTGGGCGAGCATGAAGCCGAGGGCCGCCGACTTCAGGAAGCGAAGATCGTACACCGTGTCGCCGACCGCTATAGTCCGCTTGCTCGGAATGCCTATCCTCGCCAAGAGCTTCAAGTAGGCCAGGTCCTTCCTGGTCGGGTTGACCCTTCCTACCCCTTCCGAGAGAACCCTGCCGTCCTCATCGAACCGAAGCCCGTTGGCCACCCAGTAGTCGATGCCCAGCTCCTTCGCGACTTCTTCGGCCAATATGTCAATCCCTGAGGTGACCAATGCGGTCTTGATCCCCCGTCTCTTGAGTTCGTCAATGGTCGGCCGGGCTTCGGCTCGTATCCTGTATCCCGAAAGGATCTTCTGGATCTCACTCCTGGTCACACCCTTTGGCCATGAGGAGATGTCCCTCCGCATGAACTCCCTGTAGTCGATTTTCCCCTCGGTGTACAACTTGAGCGAAGCCTCTCCCTCTCGCGTCGTGCCAAAGGCCCGATGAAGAGCGACCCAGCTGCTCTCGTGTTCGAGCACAGTGCCGTCCATGTCCAAGGCTACGAGGAGTATCTTCTGTGACCCTGACATAGGTGACTGCCGAATCAACGAGGAAGATTTAACATTGACTCCAAGTTGATCTACAGTCGGAGACGCCCTTTCTTCCGGCTCCTCCTTGGCACTGCAGGTGGTAGCTTCAGGAGTTGCAGCAGCCTTTGCACCATTGGGCGATTGTGGGGTGTCGCCGGCTTTCAAATCCGTTCTCTGCGAGGAAGGCCAATCAATTCCATCGACAGGGCCAGAACCCTGCTGGCAGCGTCCACTAAGGCGAGCCTGGCGTCTCTGAGCGCCGTGTCCTCCTCTCTGTTGACCTGGACACTCTCGTAGAAATCGTTGAACGCTACCGCAAGTTCGTGAGCAAACTTGGCCATCTCCTTCGGAGACAGGTACTCGCCCGCAGTCGCAGCCGAGATGTCCATCATCGAGAGCTTCTTGACTAGGCTGATCTCCTGAAGTCTCGTGAGCTTTGCAGCGCTCCTGATATCTATTACAGGCCGCCCTGTCGTCTTCTCGAGTATCCTCCTGGCCCTGGCATATGTGTAGAGCAGGTAGGGCCCCGTGTCGCCCTGGAAACGAAGTGAGTCCTCCACGTCGAAGACGATCAACTTGTCGGGGTCTTGTTTCAGGAGCTCATACCTCAGCGCCGCCACTGAAACTGCCTCGGCGACGTCGTCGACCCAATCCTGGGTGTCCTCGGGGTTCCGCTTCCGGGTCTCCTCCCTGGCCTTCTCCTTCAGAGCGCCCAGCACGGTGTCCACGTTGACGTAGAGTCCCCTGCGTCCCGACATGTGTACGAATTCCGCGCCGATCTCGAACCCGAGCTGGGAGGCCGTCCGTTTGGACAGTGCGACCACTTCGTACCCTCTGTGGAGGTACCTCGATGAGGCACCCTTCTCGAGCCTCTCGAGGACCTTGCCCACGATCCTCTGCAGGTAGCTCTGCCTGGAGTCAATCACCGAGACGGCGACGTCTGCTCCTCCGAACCCAGCGCCAGCCTTGCTTCCGCCGAGCGTGGTGGAATAGAGCACTCCTCCTCCCGGCTGTGCATCCGTGTACACCTCGTAGCCGAAGGGGTCATCAATCAGGCCCATCTTCCACGCAGCGTACGGGATGTCCTTCGCCACGTAGACTGCGGTTCCGTCTGAGCGGACGACGACCTTCTGCTCACTAGTCTCTGGATCCGGGATGACCCAGCACCCCTTGTTCTCCCCTTGGGTCTCGAACTTGACTAGTCCCTCCTTCTTCATCATTTCGAAGATCCTCTCCCACATGCCCGAGCGGACGAGCTGAGACTCCCAGTTGAGGAGGTCGTATCTGGCTCCGAGCCTCCAGCAGGTCGCAAGCTGATCGGCAAGTATCTTTCTGACCATTCCTCCCGCATACTCGGCGAGCTCTCCTTCGCCCTTCTCGATCTCCTTCAGGACGAGCGACTGTTTCTCCCTGAGCCCGATGTCTTTCGCGTACTCCTGGTTGACTTTCGTGTAGACGCTGTCACCACAGTACACGTCGAACTTGACCCCAGCCGGCGGCATGTCAGGGATCCCCAGGAACTTGAACCCTACGATCACGTCCGCCACCTGGGCCCCTGAGTCGTCGATGTAGTTCAGCGCCTGGACTTCGTTGCCCAAGTACCTCATCACGCGGGTAAGCGAGTCGCCAAGGACCAGATTCCTCGCATGCCCTACATGAAGGGCTTTGTTCGGGTTGACGTTGGTGTGTTCAATCGCGAAGGTCTTCCCCGTCTTCTCCTTCGAACCGAAGTCGTTCTCTGAGACGATGGCCGTTATCGAATCGAGGAAGAACCTCGGGTAATTGATGGAAAAGTTGAGGTAACCTCCGCGGTGAGGGGTGACGGACCTCACGTACCTGGAGTCCTTCAGGAAGTCGGCTGCCTTCGAGGCCAGTCTTACAGCCACGTCGGCAGGCTTCTCAGACCGCTCCTTGGCCACCCGCATCGGAACGGCGCTCGACAAGTCGCCGTAGGAAGGGTTTGGCGGCAGGGCGACTTCGACTGCGACCTCACCATAGCCGAGTGAAGTGCAGGCCCCCTTGATGATCCGCTCAACCTCACCCTCGAACTCCAGGAACTTCAAGCGTGACCCGACCTGGGGCAGATACGATAAAAGCTCTCGGTGTGCCAACTCTTCTTAACTCGGCCGCAGTGGGGTTGCTCGGGCCCGTAGCCTAGCACGGATCAGGGCGTCAGCCTCCGAAGCTGAAGACCGAGGGTTCGAATCCCTCCGGGCCCGCCTCCGTTCGGGTTCAAGTCCCTTGTCCCTCTTCGCATTTGGCCCTGTCCGCTCTTTCATACTATTTCATGCTGCTGTCATTTGATATAAACACCAATGAAATTAATGCTGATCTCCTAGGAAGGACTTGCCCTGGGGGGGATTTAGACCGAAAATAGGTACAAACCAATGACTTGGCTTACCAATTTGACGGTCCCGAGGGGACTCTGACCCGTACTGGTCCAAGCCCATCGGTCCTTCCTGACTGAGTTCCGCTAGACTTGGCGCGCGTGCGCGCCCACGGCCTCCTGTAGTCGCCGATGACCACGTCGTCGTTAAGGTTCCCGTCCGAGTCGGGCATGGACCAGTGCCAGAGCGCGCGCTGCTTAAGCATGCTTCTGTCCTCTTCCATCGCCCTGCGAAATGCTCCCTCGATGGGACATCTGTTTGGCAATATTCATGACCTTGTCAGCGACATCAACGGCATCCTCTCCGAATACCCTTATCATTGGTTCCTTACCGATATCGCCTCTATCGTAGACCATATCAGGCACGCTTCCTGTCTTCTCTATCGCCTGTTCTATCACCCAGGGCAGGGTGGCGCCTTCCCTTGCCTTCGCACCTGCGGGCTCGTTCCTCCTGTCGTAGAACGTGGCCTTGTATCCGAGTCTCCTGGCTGCGTTCAGAATCGCCTTCGAGTACTTTATGTTGGCTACGGCCCTAGTTCTCTCGTCGTGTTTCATCGCCGTCAGAACCGCCCTTGCCAAGTGTGATGAAGCACCAAAGGCTGGCTGTGAGATTGCCCTTATTCGCCCATCTATCTTCACCAACCTTCCGGGCACGGCGGCTACATCGATTTCACTCCTGGCGTAGAATACGGGGAGTGCCATCGCCAGGTTCATCTGAACCTCAGGCGCAACTTCGGCCACCTCCGGGGACAATTCGAGTATCTTGATGCCCTCGCTGATCGATTCGATAACATGCAGCCTCTCTGCCTGTATGAGGATCCAGGAGAGCGGGTTGACCGGACCGCTCCCCTTTCCCACCGGAAGCGCATACTCTATCGCATGGGTCACGAATACCTTTGCACTTCCAACCGCTTCGACGATATCGCTTCCCTTCGCCAGCTCTCCCGCAATGGCCGCCGAGAAGGTGCAACCTGTTCCGTGCGTATGTTTCGTTTTGATCCTGCGTCCCTTGAACTCCTTGAACTTTCCCCCATGATACAAGACATCTACGCTTTCCTCGCCCCCCAGGTGCCCACCTTTCACTACTGCCGCCCTTGCATGGTATCTCTCCACTAGCCTCCTTGAAGCCTCCCGCGCGTCCTCCAAGCTCGATATCTTCGAATCTGTAAGCCTCTCCGCCTCGGGTATGTTCGGCGTAACCACCGATGCCAGAGGAATCAGATCCCTGATGAGAGCCCTAACTGCATCATCTCGAAGCAGCTGAGCGCCACTCTTCGAAACCATGACAGGGTCAACCACTAACGGAAACCTGTAATGCCTGATTGACTTTGCGACCGTCGAGACAATTTCTGAATTGCTGAGCATCCCAGTCTTAGCAGCGTCCACCCCAAGGTCTTTGACTACCGCGTCGATCTGCTTCCTGATAATCTCCGTACTCACTTCTTGGACTCCTATGACCGAGCTAGTGTTCTGAGCCGTAATCGCGACTATCGCTGAAGCGCCATGAACGCCTAGCGCGGCGAAGGTCTTCAGGTCCGCCTGTATCCCTGCCCCTCCACCGGAATCGCTTCCAGCAATCGTCAGCGCGACGGGGTACTTCGTTCTCAGTCCGCTTCGCCCCCCGTGCGATCAGAGGCACCCCGTGTCTCTCCCGAGAATCTCAATATGCCACGACCCGCTTCTACTCCGGAGGGATGTTCTTGAACGTGATGTCTAAGTCGATGCCCCTCCTCCTGTAGGCCCGGATGGTGAAATAGAGAGCAATCCCGATCACGTTGAACCCAAACACCAGGAAGGCAAGGAGAGGCGTGTCAAGGAAGAAATTGCCGTATGAGAAGAACACGTAGACTAGGAAGAGGATGTAAGCACTCGTCACTGCGCCAGTGACCGATACCAGGGGTATCCCTCTGACTCTTAGTCTCGCAAGTGGAGAAGCATCGAAGAGATCACGCCTCCTCAAGGGGAGGAGAAGACCGGATATGCCTGTGAGGAACATCGACGAGAAGGCGGGCGCGACGATGCTCGCCGTGAAGATTAGGAGCACGGCCGCCGGATCAAGAACCTGAGCCAGGAGGCCCAACTCCATCACTATCGCTCCAAGCAGCACCGGATAGACCGGCGTGTGAAAACGCGAGCTCACTTCAGCGAACTTCGAGGGGATGGTCCTGTCTATGGCCCAGGCAAAGACCGAACGTACTGGCTGCATGGCGAAGTCGATCACCACTACGACGTTCCAGCCGATGAACAAGACCGGAATCAGTACCTCTGCCACGGGCCATCTTGTCGCGAGCGAAGCGAAGACGATGACTTGGTCACCACTCGCGGTCGCAGGGCTGAAGGGAACGATGCTGGGGGCGGCGGAGATGAGGTAGCTGAACGCTGTGATGAAGTCCTTGCCGACTACATTGAGGAAGAGCACTATCGCCACGAGCGTCAGGGCGCCGTTGAAGACAGCTGCGCCGAGCATGGCGACGGATTGCCTCCCGATGGAGGCTGCACGTTTCACCTCGCCCCCCACGTAGCTGGACCAGAAGTACCAGATGGCCTCTATGGAGACCACGCCCATCATGGCAGGGAGAAGCGAGAAAGATGCTCCGCTCGGTATCGAGAGGCCGCTCCTCCTCGCGGCGCTGATTATCCCGGAGTAGGTCTGGTTCGAGCCTATCCTCGCCAAAAAGCTGTTGAAGTTGGCTTGGAACGCGGCTGGACTGCTAGTCAGAAGTGATACGATGATTAGGATGAAACCTGCGAAGGAGAGGATGTAGAACACGGTCAAGAATCGTACCGTCCTCTTTATGCCTATCAAGAACAAGGAGGAGATGATGACGTTGAAGACGGTGCCTATCGCGAGGACCGCCTGAGGGGCGGACAAGGAGACTCCCAGGCCGACCAGCGAATTGCTGCCCAGTATGTATCCGACCATCACGATGGACGGTGAGAGGCCAAGAGTAGTGATGAACGAGAGACAAAGGCTTGCGGTGAGCCATTCCCAGAACGAGAGCGAAAAGTTGAACCCGAAGCCGAGAGCCGGATGCAGAATCCTGCTGTTGAAGACGTAGTCCCCTCCCGACCTCGGGAAGGCGGCGGAGAGCTGGGCATATGTCGCTGCTATGAAGAGCGAGATTATGGCGACTAAGATCATTGCCAGTACGGGGTCAGAGCCGGGGAAGAGACCAATCTGGAAGCCAAGTATGAAGACGATTGCGAGTCCGATTGGGTTCGCTGCGAGATTGAAGACGAAGGTATCGAATAGGGAGAGTGTCTTGACTACGCCTGTCGCGTTACGCGTGAAGAGTTTCTCTTTTGGTTGATTTGTGGGATTCTCGGGCAATCTCCCACCCTACCCGTTGTGTTCCGCGGAACGCGCAGCTTGCTCCCCCGATTCGGCAAGGTTGACGATCATGTCAACGACTGCTGCGACCTTACTGAGCTGCTGTCGTTCCCTCCTGAAGACCCCCGTCCCACGGTCGTCCTTGAGAAGTGTACCACTGTACGCATTACCAACGAACGTCCTGCTCTTTCGAATGGCTTCGAGTAGCAGGTCAACATCGCCAGCATGCAAGTGTATTGTCAGGTCGTTGACGAACAGGTAGGGTGTCAGGGATGCAAGATAACTCCTGATGTAATCTGACGTCAGTGATGCATTATGCTCAGCAAGCTTCCACACTTCATTGGCATCATGACCTTCTAGCCTAGGGGCCCTGATTGAGTCAGAGGCCCGATACGCATGGCACTTCAGATCCGGTAAGAAATCCTTGACTCTTCCTCCAACCCTTAGTCCCCTGAAACTGATTTGTGCTGGAGCGAAGTCGAGTACGGTTATATCATCCGCATGAACCCTTTCGATGGCTTCGAGCAGCACTTCAGCGATGAGCTTGGTCTTACCTGAACCTGTCTCCCCTGTTATTAGGGTCTTCTTGCCTTCGAACCTCTCAAAGAGGGACTCGTGCAATTATACCCCTCTTCCTTAGAGCGGTCATGATAACGTACCCGATCACGCTGCCTAGCACTGCCGGCGGGGTAAAGGCAAGAATGAAGAAACCGAGCGTCGCACTCCCTCCCATTATCGGGGCCACCAGGAACGCGCTCAGGATGGCCCCTACAAGCGCTGTACCGGGTATTTCGGCGAAGGCCGAAAGATGACTCTTCGTCGCTTTGTATGTCAGTCCCACTAACATTGCACCGGGTATGCCGCCTGGTAGCGAGAAGACGGTGCCGGTGTGAATGGACATGCGGATTACGCCGACCGCTAACGCTACAGTAGCGGCGTACCAAGGCCCAAGTAGAATGCCGGCGATCACGTTTATCATCGACTGGAAGGGAAAGACAAGCGTCGGGCCGACAGGTATGGAGCCCGGATAGAAAGAAAGGAGGGCGCCCAAAGCCGTCAGTATGCTCAGTACGGCTAACTTTGATGTCTTCAACTTCTGTCGGCTGAGTTGCGTCACAGATTCGCCGTTTTATAAGTCACCACATAAATCACTTATAGAGTAGACATGAAACACGCGAACAGTCAACTATCTACCGAGACTGCTGTTCATAGCCTCTAGAGAGGAAGCGGCCCGAAGGGGGCTACGTGGACTCTTGCGTTGTAACCCACGGGCCGGTGGCCGTTGAGATCACAACCGTAGTCTTCTTTGTGGCTTCATAATGCGGGGCGCCTGCGGGTATCAGGGGATAGGAACCCTTGGGGAAGCGTTTCATCGCGCGCGCGACGCCCAGCCCCATGCCTGACTCTCGGCTCTTGTAGTCATTCGAACCGACCCCCATATGCGCAGCGTGCGCTAGCTGGATTCCAACGTCCGCCTCCGCACTCACGTCCTCACCAGAATCTTCTTGGCGTGGAGATGTCTCGCCGAACTAGGTCCCGATCTGCAGCTCCTCGCCCACAATCCGCTGCAGTAGTCTGGCCGTGGAGAGAGCGGCCAGGTAACTGGTCTTCGGGTTATCCGGATGGGGTGAGTTCTCGAATCTCAATCTCAGGTTAGAGGGGTAAGAGATGACCTCGATTTCGTGAACATTTCTCTTCAGGGAAGGGTCAACCACCACTCTAACCTTGACGTCCGAGTTCGAGGCCAACGCGAGGGTAGCCGCCACGTTGACATTGGCCGGAAAGAGTTTGACGGCTGTTTCAACGTCTCCTTCGTAAAGAGTTCTGGGCTCCGTTATGGTTCGCGGGTCTATCCCGTGGTCGTTCAGGTAGGCAGACAAGCCTTCCGGGTTCTTCCTCACCGTCAGCACGACCCCGTCGATGCCGACCAACCGCAGTGCGCCGACAGCCTCCTGGCGCGCAGGCCCAAGGGCCTCGGTCCGCTGCAGTCAGTAGTGAGTCCGATGCGGGATGGGTCGCAAACTCGGAGGTTTGCGACGACCCACTATTCGATTCCAGCCAAGCTGAAACCGAGAGGACTGCTTAGGTACGGCCTCAAGCCCGAGGAGCTTCTGATGGTGGGTGTCTTCACGCTTGACTCGCCAACGTCCCCTACGGCCTCATGAACTCGACCATGGAGACGTCTCACACGCCTATGCCGAATCGCC
Source organism: uncultured archaeon (assembly GCA_963796355.1). Taxonomy (GTDB): domain Archaea; phylum Thermoproteota; class Nitrososphaeria; order Nitrososphaerales; family Gagatemarchaeaceae; genus UBA183. The sequence continues at coordinate 287,229 of CAWCLD010000002.1, read as the reverse complement.
TCATGAGGCTATGCTTCACTCTGTCGTTCACCACGAGGGACAAGACTAGGACATACGAGAAGACGAGCGCCAAGGACGTCAACGGTATCGGTGTCATCCCTGGTATGCCAACCGTAACGAGCACAGCCACCAGCATCATGTCTGCCATGATGGCGGCCATAAGCGTCCTGCTCGGAGCAGAGTCCCAGAAGAGTCCCCTCTCCCTTACGATTAGGACGGTGAACATTCCTAGATAGAACAGCGCGGCAAATGCGAACGTCTGCAGGCTTCCGGTGTCGTTCGACAATCCAAGGTACCTCAGGCCAAAGAAGAGGAGCCCGAACAATTCAACCACGGTGAACACGCCGAGCAACACGCCAACCTCTGCCAACCCGGTCACATTCCATTTCTCGGGCTGTCTTGACCACCGGACCCTGTCTGTCGAAAGCGAGATCGTCACGAAATCGACGACAAAGAGCAGGAGAACTACGTCCAGGACCGAGACGACATAGTAGCCAGTGAGCAGGAATGCGACGGCTATGAAGACGGCGACCTCGAAAGTCTTGACGATCTTGTTGACCGTCCACGTCACTATCCTCTGATATATCATTCTCCCGACTTCCACGAGGCCGATTATGTTGGAGAGCCCCTCATCGGTCAGGACCGCGCTGGCTGCACCCTTTGCCACGTCCGTTGCGTTGCTGACCGCAATCCCCACCTCAGCCTGTCGGAGTGCGGGAGCGTCGTTCACCCCATCGCCCGTCATCCCCGTTATGTGGCCGCCGGACTGCAAGCTTTTCACGATCAAGTACTTGTCCTCTGGATAGATCTCGGCGAAGCCGCTGCTCCTCTCTGCGATCTCGGTAGCTCTGGACGGTTGCTTTTCCATCTCGCTCTTCAAATCGGACGCTCGCACCAAAGAATCCCCAAGACCAACCTGACTGGAAATCTCTCTGGCTATAGGAAGAGCATCTCCGGTCAGCATCTTTACGGATACCCCGAGGTCAGTCAGTTCCCCTATCAGCTTCTTGGAATCCGGTCGCGGCACGTCGTAGAGGGCGACGAGACCGCAGAACCTGAGGGCGCTGTCGCGTCCGGAGACGGCTACTGCCAGGGTCCTGTACCCTCTCGTGGCAAAATCGTTCATCTTCTCTTCGATTCCCGCCCTTTGCAGGTCCAATCCGCAAGCTTGAGCGACCACCTCTACCGCTCCCTTCATCACTCTGTACTCTCTTCCATCAGAGACGATCAACGCCTCCGTCCTTCGTGTCTTCGGGTCGAAAGGTACGAATTGCTTCTGAAAGTACGATTCTTTGAGTAGATTTCTTTCTCTCGCGGCTGAGATGAAGGCGACGTCTATGGGATCTTGATTCGCCTCTTGCGATGCGAGGGCACCATTGGCAATCACGTCGTTGTCATCAAACCCTTCTGCCGCTATCACGTTCGTAACCGAAAGCCTGTTGGCAGTGATGGTGCCCGTCTTGTCTGCGCAGAGTATGTCCATGGAGGCCGCATCCTCAGACGCACTCAGTCTCGTCACTAGCACGCCTTTCTTCGCAAGCTCAAGCGAACCCATCGCCATGCTCACGGTGAACATCGCCGGAAGTGCCACGGGCACCGCAAAGACAATCAAGACCAGCGCCAACGGAAGCACCTGAAGGAGATTGGTCCCGTCGATATACGACCCGGCCAAGACCAGCGCTATCAGGACTCCGACCATCACGAGCAGCCATCTGACCACATTCGAGGTGACCTCCTCCATGTGCAGCTTTGGCCTCGCAGTCTGAAGAAGCTCTGTCGTCTTTCCGAAGAATGTGCTGGCGCCCGTCGCCACGACGACCGCGTTCGTCTCTCCTCTCTTCACGATTGCACCGGAGAAGAGTATGTCGTTCTCCATCTTTTCAACAGTCATCGACTCCCCCGTGAGAGCCGACTGATCCACCCCAAGCTGTGATCCCTCGATGACCTTCAGGTCTGCGGGAACGAAGTCTCCAGCCCGCACCCTGACGATGTCCCCTGGCACCAGCTCCTTCGCAGAGACCGTCTGCCACTTTCCGTCTCTCAGAACCCTGGCATTGATCTGCAGCCGTTCTCTGAGCGCCTCCACCGCACCCGACGCTTTCTGTTCCTGAGCGAGCCCGATCACTGCGTTGATTGTGAGCAGAGCGCCGATTATGTAGACGTCGAAATAGTTCTTCAAGAGGAACGAGAGGAACATGGTCAGTTCGAGCATCCATGCTGTGAGCCCCCAGAACTTCTTTGCCAGTATCAGGGCAGGGCTGGTCTTCCTTTCTGGCACCTCATTCCAGCCGTACTTGGACAGCCTGCTTTCTGCTTCGTCCTTTGACAGTCCCTGTGCGGGATCACTACCCAATGCCTTCAGGGCTTCGCCATGTGGAAGGCCCTGGTAGTGCGTCGAGTCGTGTCTCTCGTTGCTAAGATCTTGTTCGCTGGACGTTTGACCCACCAGTTCCTTCGTTACCGTCGCGCTTACCGTCGTGAGTACTAAAAGCTCCAGTTCGTTGTGAGATGGTCAGGCAGCGCGCGGCCTGTCCGTCTCGTGAAAAGGCCCAATCATGGCCTTCCTTCAAGAATCTCAATGTCCTGAGAGGAAGGAAGAGAGGTCTTGAACGCATTCGCTTGTGAGCTCTTGACATAGTCTTCGAGCTTCATTCCTTCTGGTCCCGCTTTCATGAGCCAGTAGTGGTAGGTGCAGAAAGTAAGCGAGATGTTGCGGTACCTCTCCACAGGCGTCTTGATCCCCTTGGACTTACACACTGGGCAGAGCCTCTTGACAGGTGCGGAAGGTTTCAAGCGATTTCACCTGCGCGCGCGAGACCTATCCTTCAGCCTCCACCGATTGTGTCGCACCCGCACCAACCGATTTCATCGATTCTGGTGTGGCAGAACTGGCATTCGTCACCGTAGACGATTTCGTATGCGGTCTTCCCGAACAACTTGAGGTGATAGTCAATGTCATCGTCGGCACCAGCTTCACCCATTGAAATCATACGGCTATGTCATAACATATGTTATATTTAACGTGAACTGGGTGCGCACTCAACGGCTCTACGCAACGAATGTCGGTAGCGCGCGCGCTTACTCCTATGGTTCCCTGTCAGCTTAGCAGTTTCTGCGGATGGACCGTGAAACGTGCCGCGACGACCGTGTTCCCCCGAGTAATCCGCGGCTCAACGTGAAACGACCGCATCGCGAATTCCCGGAGAGCGCTTTCGGCGACGATACTAAACTTGGGACCGTAATCATTGCGGAAGACGATTGTGTACGTGTTTCCATCTTGTGTCACTCTTGACTCCGTCTGGCTGTCAAGCTTGGCCCTTAGCCTCAGGACCTCCAACATCTTGTCAGGAGTGGAGTCTTGAAGCCAGTATTCCGCCATCTCTTTCCACGTAGAGAGTACCTCCTCTCGTCCCAATCGAACCAGTGTCTCCTCATCTGCCTGTTCAATCAGCCTCGCGTAAATGGGCTTGTGGACCGAAATGAATCCAAACTCTCGTGCCTTCTTCCCCCATCCGTAATACTGACTGAGAATCTTGTTGACTAGTGAGTTGACGGTTGTACCTTCATCAACGGCATCCTTCTGAAGGGAGCTTGTCAACGACTCTGAGAGTCTGATTGTCCTTAGACGGGTCTTACGCTCATCCTTGCTAGTGTTTGACAAAAGAATCGCCTTTGATAGAAGGGACCGCCTCCATACCATTCTTACGCTTTGTCAACGCGCGCCCCCGACTCTTGACCACATCATGACAAACTGGAACTCCTAATGCAAGCGGTCTGTCTTGGCCGCCATGATGAAGTCGTTGCGATGCAAGCCCTTGATCTTGTGCGTCCACCATGCGACAGTGACTCGCCCCCATTCTGTCAGCATAGCCGGATGGTGATCTTCTTCCTCCGCAATCTTTCCGACCTTGTTGGTGAAAGCCAGCGCTTCAGCGAAGTTCCGAAACTTGAACACCTTTTCAAGGCGTTCTATGCCTTCTCTTTTCTCTACCGACCATTCGACTACTTGAGGATGGAGCTCGGCAATCTCAGAACTGGTTAAGGGCGGCTCTCCTCCTCGACAGGCTGTGCACTTCATTTGGCTGAGTTCCATTTCAATCACTTTGAAAAGTGCGCGACACTTACCAACTCCCGCGTCCATTACAGGTGCGACACATTACGGTGAAATATGTTATCTGGGTTTTGTAATCATTCGGGGGAACCAAGATGTCCGTCGAGCCTATGGCCTTGAATACGCCAGCGCCTCCGCAGACCTCACATTTTGTGGTCATCATCTCCCCCAGATGCCACCAGGTTTACAGGAACCCCATACCTCCCAATCTTCCTCAATTTGAATTGCTCTTCTAGACAGTCCTTGGTTTCTTGGGTATCAGACCTGTGCAAGAACTTCTTTTCGTCCTCGTAGTAGTTGTAGTGGCTCTCGTTTTGACAGTAGTTCAATTCGCCAGTCATGATAGGCGTGGCCACTCCAGAACCGGTGTGAATGCTCTGCAGATGCAGAACCTGTACCCTTCCTGTTTTTGTCCCGTTGCCAGAAACATATAACATATGTTATATTCCAGCTATTTGAATATTGCCCACCTTTCTAGCACGCGCTGACGGGCGCGCTACCCTGTCTGAAGGCGAGGACAGATTTAATGGTCACCTTTCCCCCCAAAAAAGAATGGTGGACAGCTATAGACCAGGCGTATGTAACATAGGCAAGAACGAGATAAGAAAGAGATATGCCACGGGTTTTGTCGGATTGACCATCGCGGGCGTACTGGTGTATGCGATTGCCCAGTTCTCGCTGCCGACATGGTCTCTACTCGTATGTTTTTTCCCACTGTTTCTTGGCGCAGAAGGATTCCTTCAGGGATACCTCAAGTTCTGTGCTGGATTCGCCGCGAGAAGCATATTCGATTTCGCAGGTTCCAGTAACGAAAAAGGGAAAGTGACAGACAAGGAAGCCCACAATCTAGATATGCGGAAAGCAATGAGAATCAATCTGTATTCTCTTGTGATAGCAGCCGTGGTAACGGCAATCATCTATCTAGCAGGGGCTGTATAGGACAAGACAAGCGGCTGATGCTGACTCAGAACGCTTTGTGGTATGGCCGAGCGCGCGCTCAGTAGCCTCATTCTCACTTCTTCCCGCCTCGTCTGATTGCGCCTAGACGCAAGCTGCGAAAGGCGATGCCGGCGAGGAGGATTGCGAGACCGATGCCTACTTCCTGCGGAGCAAGGGCGAAGGCCAGACCGGTACAACCGATCAGGCCGGCCACCGCGAGCCAGCGCGGGAACATCCGCTGCTGCTTGGGGAGGCGCAGCGCCGACAGATTGGCCACGCAGTAGTACAGCAAAGTCCCGAAACTCGAGACAGCGACGGCGACATAGAATGGGGCGAACGCGGCGACCAGGATGGAGATGGCGCCGACGAACAGGACGCTGCGCCATGGATTCTGTCCCGTGCCAAGGCGGGCCAGCCCCACCGGAAGGTCGGACTCGCGCCCCATTGCGAAGGCCACGCGAGAGACGCCGAGCAAGTCAGAGAGACCCTCGTTGAAAGTGGTCAGCAGAGCGCCCGCCGCGATGATGGTCATTCCGACGCCGCTCCCTACCACGACCATCGTATCCTCCAGAGGCGAGGAAGACTGGGAAAGGCGCGGCACACCCAGCACGGTCAGTGCGGCGGTCGCCACGAGCAGATAGAGGAGGGTGGCGGTGCCCAGTGCGATTACGGTCGCCTGGGGGATGGTCTGCCTCGGATTGTGCACCTCTTCGACGAGGGTGGCGATGCGGCTGTAGCCAGTGTAGGCGAAGAAGAGCAGGCCCGTGGCCTGAAGTATCCCTGCAACCCCATTTGGCGCGAATGGTGTCAGGTTGGACACGCGGGCGGAAGGAAGGCCAATCACGACCACGGCCAAAAGGGAAAGGATCGACAATACTACTATGACGTCGGTCACCCTGACCGAGCGGCGTATCCCGCTTGCGTTCAGCAGAGTCATGGTCAGCGCTGCGACGACGGCCGCAGTCCGCGCAGGCACATAGCCGACCGCGGCGTTGAGATAACCCCCGAAGGCGAGCGCGATCGCCCCCGGGCCCACCGTGTTTGCAACAAGGAACAACCACCCAGCCGAGAAGCCCCACCAGGGACCCAGCATCCTTCTTCCGAACTCGTAGGTGCCTCCCGAGCGCGGGAACACGGCGGCCAACTGGGCCGAAGAGAGTGCGTTGCAGAGCGCTACGAAGGCGCCTATGGCAAACGACACGAGCAGCGCGGGCCCCGCTATGCTCGCCGCGGGGGCTATGACAGCGAAGATGCCCGCACCCAGGATCGCCGCGAGCCCGGTTGCTACAGCGTCGAACATCTTGAGCTGCGGACGCAACCTTGAGTTGCGAACTTCTTCGGTCAACCTTGCCTACAGCCTGCTGCTCCTAACAAACGTATTATTCTGTTCCGGCGCTCGGACGACCGGACCGTTTCTGGAGGAGTCACTTCGACCTTATCATGGTGAGCAGCATCTTGAACCGCTTCGATGCCCTCACAGCGTGAGGCTTCCCGGCCGGAAGGATGATCGCATCTCCCCGTTCTAGGCGGCTCTTCTTCCCCGAAATGGTGATCTCGGCCTCGCCCTCTAGAAGGTGCAGCAGCGCATCGTAGGGGGCCGTGTGCTCGCTCAGGCCCTCGCCTTGGTCGAAGGCGAAAAGAGTCACAGTACCGGCCCTGTCGCTGATGATCGTGCGGCTGACCACCGACCTTGGCTGATAGGACACGAGCGAAACGACAGCCCCTTTCTGGCCGGGCGTCAGTCCGCCTGTTGCCCCTGAAGGTTCTTCGCTCATGGGCAGCTTCACCGCTCTACGAAAACAGGGAACGCTAAAAATCTTCGACAGAGGTCCCGCGTGCATCGATACACTGTCGAATCTCGTGTGCCGGGCGCGTGGCACCCTGGCCGGGCTTTGTCAGTTCAGGTAGGCGCCCTCTATTCGGAGCTAGCAGGCCGAACCTACCCAGATTCCGACTGCGGCTGGTTTGGGCACACAGCTCGACAGTCCGACGGTGACCCCACGGTAGCGACTAGCGCCCTGGACCGTGCCTAAACTCGAAAGAATCCTCCTGTCTTGACGACAGTTTTGGCCCTGCGTGGTTTGGGCACCATCGAAGCCAATCAGTATTCAGTCGAAGTCTTTCGTTGCTCGTGCAGGAATGGGCCTGTTCCACGTACGATTCATGGAACCAAATCGATGCTAAAATAGGACGGCCGAATGTGTGAGTGATATGGGCGCTGCTCCATCGCCTTCGAAACCACCAGTGGTGCATGTTAGAGTTGCAGGTCGAATTATCCCTATGGCCGACTTGGGAAATCCCATCAATGATGATTTCCTAGAGCTTTATTCATCTCATTATACGAATGGGCTGTACGATGCTAGCGGACTCTTCACTGATTCCTTTGACTTCTTTGACGCGAATTTCTCCTACCCCCAAATGATTGATTCCTATTTCGAAAATTATAACCTTCTCTGGGACGAATTCATGTCGAACGGTAGATATGCAGAAGCTGTAAAGTTGCTTGGATCATTTGCATTAACAGTGGCGTGGAGCTGGGAAAGGCGAAATGCAGGGAAACTACTCCATAAGGGTACTCCGTACTATTTCCTTGGGGTGTCGAAGATTGCGATGGACGCCTTGGATGAGGGATTCCTGTTCATGCATCAGGCGCTGCAGGAGGACATTCGGACCTATGGAAAAAAGCAGCCGCCGACACCTGCGTATTACTTTGTCACATTGGACTTCTCAAATCAGAATCAGTTCTTTATTGAAAGGGTTAAGCAGACTTCAGAGTACTTAGAGAAGAGGTTGGACAACTACCGTAAGTTAGGACGAGGCACACTTACGCTTCAAGAGTTCAAGAAACGCTTCCTTGAAGAAGTTGACTTGGAAGAATCAGCCTTCTATTTCGTGGTACTCCTGCAGAAGCTATTGGGCTTCTCAACTCTCGAGGATAATATGAAGCATAACACGCTTGCGTCACTAACTGAGACAAATCTCCTGTTTTCCTTGAATCTTGTGATCGATGCGGCCTTAAGAAACAAGCACCCCACTCCTCAAGACGAGGGATTCAGGGAATTCCTCGCGTTCCTGGCACAGAGTTGCACGCCACCGCTCAATATTGCGGATTCCGATTTGAAGGAATTGAGTTACAGATTCAGACAAGATTTCACGAGGACGTTGAACGAACTGCTCAATTCCCAATACCATCCGAGGTCCGGGATTACTTTATCGCCAGTAGAGGAAGATCTGGGCATGGGTCTGGGTTTTAGGAATTTTGGCGCTCACAGAATACAATATGAAGCAGAGGTGGTAGGGAACTTCGATTCCCTGCTGCAACGGACATTTAACACGTTCTTCTTCACGCTGGAGCATTTGTATTCGTAGATTTGCTCTGGTGTGGGTCCGACGAGAAGCAAACGAACGCAAGTACTCGAAGTGAGACTGTCTCAGCCGGGGGCACCCATAATCTCCTTCCGAGAATCAAGCTGTGTTGTAACGCGTGATCAAGTAAAGGGGGTCGCAACAAACGACCCCCGTCGTCGCCTCTATGATCTGACTGTTTCTCACGAAGTCTGTATAATCAACAGAGGCCAAGAGGCATTTCAACCCCGTTGACTTGTTGTAGAGTATCACCTCTGCAAGGATGAACAGATCAGGCTCCTTCATCATCCCCAGACTTGGCTTCAGGTTGTCAACATCACCCTGAGAAGAGCCCTTTCCAACCACTTCGAGAAGCAATGTGTCTAGCCTGAGGAGCAGGTTTCCCTTCATTGTTCTTATTTCAGCAGCAAGCCAAGCGAAGCTCTTCTTCACATTGTTCCCCCTCTTTTGTGCGTCTTGGATTCCTGTTATGATGAATGTCTCGAGGTATTCCAAGCGTTCTTTCTGCGGCTGCGAGCCTCTCTGCATCGCATCAAGAAAGAACTGTCTGATAAGGTCAATATCACCGGAGTCGAATTCTGTCACTGACTTCCCATTTTTTGCGTGTTCTGACTTGACCGTGTCATACAATCCCTTTATGTTGAATTGGAGGAACCCGTGGAGTTGTCCAATCTTTTCTCTTGATTCTTTTTCTACAGTTGATGGGACCTTCCACCGTATTGCGTTCCCATTCAGGTCGGTGAACATTCTTTCTATCCGAGCGCGTGACCTCGTCTCATCAAAGACTCGGTGGATGATGACTGAGGTTTCGAGGAGAACCTGTCGATCAGTGCGGGGCAAGACTATCAGGATAACAGAGCCATCGGGGCAATTACGCTCTGGAATTCCTTGGTCGAATCCGAAATAGGGAGGTCTGTCAGTTCTTGCGCATCTATGAAAAGCAGACGGTTTCCTGCGATTAAAGTTGAAAGACTTCTATGCAAGCGTGAAAGTGAGAGACTTGCGCTCTGTTCTAGCTTCGAATAGTATTCCTCATTTATCTTCTCCCTGAAGAGTGGCCGGTCTTCAAAAGCCTGCTTGACGTTCTCGGCATTAGCAAGTGTGGTATACAGTTCAAGTGTGAGAGAGCTCTTTCCGACCTCCTTGCCGCAGGTTGTCATAGGGACAAGCTCCATCTGGGCAGCTTTCACTGCTCGTTTGAACATGGCGAATCCCCGAGAGCCACCTAAGGCCAGTTCTCTTTGTAGATGACTAATTCTCGCCTTCAGGAGTTTCATCCTCCAGAGATTTGTACGTTCAGCTTCGTCAAGCAAGTCGAAGTATGAATCGGGCATGTTAGAATCCAATTGAAGACTTGCGAAGGTATCTCTCCTACCCAAGTAGGACGATTCTAGATGCTTGGTTAGCACTTCGATGGCCTCACCCACATCTCTAGCTCGGTCAGGACCCTTGATTCCTGATTCTCCCTCGACCCGTTGTAGAGCTCTTGCGAACTCGGGATCGTTCTCGAGCATCTTGTGTGCGCCCGACGAAAGAGTTGTAACGAACTCCTCGCGCGAGTACCAGTTTGGGAGGAGTTCAATCGAATCAGCAATCGACGACCCGTAATCCGTCAGATGGGTTAACGCATCAATCGATGGTCTACCCCCAAAGATCCGGAAAACTCGATTCCTCATCCTCATGCCAGCCACTTTGGTAGTGTAGACCTCTTGGATTGGATTCATATTATCCACTAAGAAATCCGCAAATGATTGTGCGGTTGTTCCGGACCCGAGGGCTGAACCAGCCATCATCGCTTAATGCCCACTTGCTCTTCGTCGGGTCACCAATGCATTTAGCGGCTTAGGGGGATATGAGACGTGAATCACAAGACGCCTAGGTCGGAGTGGCATGACGCACTAGCCTTCTGCGACCAACACGGGATTAATAACGTTTAGCGGCTTTCTCGTACGTACTCAGAGTCCTTTTCTCCCATGGCTGCCAACTCCGGTCAAAGGAGGGGGTATTCGTGTCATGATATGAGCCGAAACAGACGATAGAGTGAGTCGAAGCAAGACAATCCTGATACTGGAGACGTGATGGATTTCCTTTTCGGTGACTGCAGAGGGGATATGTGCGAGATTCGTGTCATGATCTAGCAGGGCTACTTCTTTGCCCCTTGTCAAAGGCATGAGGATCATCCTTCCTCATCTGTTAGAGGAAACTCGCCTTTTATCTGACAGAGAAGTATGTCGGTAAGCGATAATCAGGCGCTCAAGAGAACCACAGTCGTACTGAACAAGGACATCCGCGTGAAGCTGAAGCTTCTGAAGAAGGAGCTGGGGTTTGCGACCTACAACGCGCTCTTCAACTACGCGGTCCTGGAGCTCACAAGGGAGGGGCTGATTCCACCGGCCGAGTATTCAGCTGTCTTCGAGAAGCTCGGGACGAAACCAGTGATCGTAACCGGCGAGTCGGGGGCCGGGAAGACCACGGCCGTAAGAGAACTGCTCTCAAGATGGACGGGCCCAGCGTTCATCCTGGATGTCACGGACGAATACCCCGACTTCAAGCGCGTCGACCTAGGGAAGATCTTCTCGATGGACTGGAGCAGGGGCGGCCAGAGGATCAGGTTCGTGCCTAACCCCAACATCGAGGCGTCCAAAGGGGAAGCCAGCGCCATCTTCGGGCACCTCAACTACCTCAAGAACGCAGGCGCATTGAGAGAGTGGACGCTTGTCGTCGAAGAAGGGCACAGGTTTGGGCAAGACGCGAACTTGCGAGCCTTGCTCATTGAGGGTAGGAAGTTTGCCAGGAAGGTAATCCTCGTCACTACCGACTGGCGTGTCTACGAAGGAATAGCAAAGGTGTTCAAACCGGGTACCTGGGGGCCCGAGCCTGAGCAATCGGGAACCTGAATGATGCCGAGAAGACCTAGCTCAACCGAAAATGTCTTCCAGACTCTTGGAGAAGTCTTTTCTCTTATAGATCAAAGTTCCTCTCGCAGCTGGCTTTTCCAAGCCCAGGTCTGTTCGCGAGGTCACGGTCATGAACTTAGGCCAGACGCCCCACGGCAGGTCATAGACACTTATGCCCTTTTCGCAGTCGAAATAATGGAAGTCCGGCTTCACATCCACATACTTCTTGAAGACCTGAGGAGCGAACAGTTCTACCAGATCACCCAGGAGCTCAATGCTGTTCGCTCCGTATTTCCTGGTCTTGATGCGCCGCATATGATCAATCGCTCTAAACACCTCGTCCCTTCCCAAAGGACCTGCCAGTTTGACAAGTGCTTCAAGTTGTTCCTTGAAGACGCCAGGGACCTTTGTATTCACGTCTTGGTGAACACCGACATTCACGTTGAAGTCGAGATCCCTCAAGTCAATTCGTCCGTACTTCTTCTCTCTTAGAACGTTGACGAACTTGAGTTGAGCTACCATCCAGTACTCTGTTGAGTTGACCGTCACGGTTTCTTTCGCAACTTCTCTGTGGACCAGACTCTCTATGAACCGAGGATCCTCAATCTTGTATTCAGTGTCTAGAATGTACACCTCTCCTGGTTTCAGTTTGCGCGCTATCGGTTTTATACCGTAAAGCAACTCTTGGTCAGGTGTTGGATGACTTCGTCTTCCCGTTGGCTTGTCAGGCCATACCAAGAATATGCAAGCGCCTTGGTGTAAAGTGCAATCTTCCTGAGGAGATTTTCCCTGTAGGGGTGGACGAGAGAACATTCACAGTCCTGAATAGGAAGCGGGAGATGCTCCTCGACGAACTCTACTTGAAACATGGCATCTCTATGTGGGATGTTTTTGACGAGTCTGGTATCGGTCAGGAGAGGAGTGCCATTGCGAGAGAGTTCGTGGCAGACGGCTCTTCCTTGCTCGACGTTGCGACAGGTCGAGGGTATTTCGCGTTCGCGTGCGCTAACCGCGGCAGCCATGTCACAGCGGTTGACATCATGGATGGCGAGCAGAGGGCCGCCTGGTGGAGGGTTTTCTTGGGAAGCTCAAGAAGGCTCGGTCTTGGTCAGAGAGTCAGTGGAATAAGGTCAGATGGCTCCAGCCTCCCAATTGAGTCTCGAAGGTTCGAGGCAGTAGGTTGTGTTCACGCAATCAGGAACTTCCTCATCCGTGATGAATTGAAGGAAAACTTGAGGGAAATGCATAGGGTGACAGCAAAGGGTGGGAAGTTGATACTGGCGGAGTCTTCCACTGAGCCGGAGTCCACCTCAGAGGAAGTATACCTCGCCTACCTCAAGTTGAGAGTAGCCCTCGGCTGGGAGGCAAGTCTGCCGAACAGCACGGAGTTGGAGAGTTCGCTGGAACAGGCGGGTTTCTCCAAGATAACAGTGACGAAGAGGCGATTCAGCCGAGACTATGCTCCCGTCGAGTTTCCTTCATACCTCATGTCTGATAAGCCGCCGAAGATGTGGGAGGAGCACGACCGAATCGAGAAGCTACGGTCAAGGAACGGCATCAAACCGACTCCCATAATGGTTGTGACAGCAACCGTAGACGCCTGAAGACTGCTACGCTACGCGCGCGCGAGTTCGGGCGCCTATGCCAAAGCGCATATATTCGGCCAGGGCGCCTCTGTCTCGCATTCGTTACCGGCCTGAATCAGCACGGATTCAGCACGTTTCTGGTATGGTCCTTCCCCTTAGGCGGTAAGGCTGATTCCGAGAATGGACATATAGAACGCGGATTGCCCAATCGGTGACTGAGGTGTAAAGTCCACAGTCGCGCTTCCCTGTACGCCGGGTGGAATGGAAACCTCTGCATCTGCGAAGACCTCCCCATAGAAGCCATAGAAGTTGCCGACTGTTGGATTGGCGATGACGAGAGTATATGCCGTTGTCCCGCTGAATCCTTGTCCTATTGCTGTTCCACCGGACGCACTTACGCTCATGATGGTCCACGGGTAGACGGTTGGCGAACCAGAGCATGGGAGCTGAGGGCACGAGTACACGAGGAAATTCAGTTTGATGCTACCTGTTCCGCCGTTGGCATAGATTCTACCATTGTAACCCAGAGTCATCGTCAGGGCAACCTGATTGGAAGACGAGGCATGGTACACATATTGAATTCCCTGTTGGTTAAGATCGATGTACGCATAAGTATCCTGTCCACAGTTGGCACCCTGGCCCACATCGCAACTGAGGGCTGTCGTCGCAGCGATATTGGCTGTGCTGGCGTACCCGCCCCCCTGCGAGGCGGTCTGGGTGCAACCCCACGTGTTGGCACCGTTGATTAGATCAAACTTCTCAACGCACGAGTTCTGCGGGTTAGGGAGCCATCCTCCCATAGTGACGCCTTGGTAGGGCGGAGACGTTGCCCTTTGATAGAAGGTGACAACAGCTTCTGCCCATTGCGCTCCATAAGTAGCGGTGAATGGCGCCTGCGTCGAGCCTCCTCCCCAGGGAGCTGTCCATTCCGCAGCGGCACTCCAGCCCGTGCTTCCCCCTACCATGTTGTACGGCGACTGTACTCCCCAGCCGCTAGGCCCTGCGGCGACGGCGACTACCACACCTCCCGTCGGAGGTGTGAGCGAAGCAACGTAGGGGTTTCCTGACGGACCTGAATTCACCTTCGTCGGTCCCATCGTGAAGCTCGCTCCACTGAACTCTATCACGAAGACATACATGTAGTCCGCTGTGTCTGAGGTGGAGAACGTCATTACCAAGTTGCCGGAATTCTTCGCGCCCGTATACCATACTTCGGCACATCCGTTGTAGCCAGTGCACTGCAACGCTGCCTTGACCCAGTTGTTCTGACCGTCAGAAACCCCCATGTTTACCCCCGCCACTGGGACGCCTGCTGTGGCGACAATGAGGTCCCCTCTAGTCACGGAAGCGAGGGTGATCTGGAAAGTGTTGCTTCCCCCGAGTGTATTGTGTCCCAGAGCCGTATGCACCTCTGCAGACGCTGCACTCGCCCGAGGCGCTGGGATGAGTGTTAACGCAAGCAGACCAACAGCACATGCCGAAATCAGTAGCGACCGGAGACCACCTCGCCCGACATGCGACTTCATTTCGACCACGAGACCTCGTTGGATATTGCGTGACGAAAAGCTATTTAACGACCTCACATTTCATATGTTATCAAACGCTTCAGCGTCAGTATGAGACTCTCTCCTTATATACATCTGTTCCACTCAATCTCCTCGTTTCTCGGCTGCTTTCAATTCATTACGCGTAAGTAGGATTTGGTTCATCAGGTGAAGGGATTCTTTACGTTTTTGAGCTGGCCCTTCCGGCCCAATTTCAAACAGCTCAGAATGAACTCCGTTGGTAAAAGGAGGGTTGATTCGGGCTCGAGACCTCGGCCTCGTTGCTTCGTCTCAAAGGGGAATTGTAATTGGCAATACAAGATAGGTGAATGCTTCCGTCAACAGAAATACCGCTATCGTGATGGCGAAGGTGGCACGTGACGGGAGGGTCGCCATGGCAGGGTACGAACTAGGGCGAGTCGGGATGAGCGAGAATCCCAAGACGAAAAAGAGGACTAGGAGAGGCAGCCCGATCCACGGCAACATGGAGCCAAGTATTTCGTTTGCTGCAGCAAAGGCAACCACAAGGAGGGATAGGGCTAGTACCGTGGACCTCTTGGCGGTGATCCAAGGGAAGACAAGCCCGACGTAACTCCGGGCGACTCCGACTGAGAAGTAGATGCCTACGATGAGAAGGGCGGCAGCAGTTCCTTCCAAGACTGCAACCACCAGACTCGCACCCACGGAGGGAGAGAGCATGAGTATTAGGTTGCCCGAGTCACCATTCAAGCTCGCTATTTCAAACGGCACCCCGATGAGATTCGCTAGAACGATGATGAGGATTAGCGACCTGGCGGTGAAACTCCTGGGGCTCACCTTCCAAGAAACTAGGCCAGCCCCGGTTGCCAGAACATACTGGCCGAGCCAACCTGCGACGGACACGACGGGAGAGTTGTTCACTAGGGCGCATGCCAAGTTTGGGCTAAGGAAGATTCCCAAAAATGGAGATCCTTGGGCGAGACCAACCAGGCCGTGCCCCAATTCATGGCAGAGGACGGTCAAGTAGCTGACGGGGAACGAGAGCAGGACCAGCGTGAGGAGGGGGATGAACCGGTCATGGCTGAACAACGCGTCTGTCCAAGCCATTGTTCAGGCTCCTATGAAAGGCCGAATATCCAGACGTTCGAGTCAGAATACACTTTCGCAAGGCCAGGAACACTTTGGCCAGCGAGAAATCTGTAGATGGTGGTCTGCCTTCCGAGAGCCGTCCAGTCCGATGGATTGAAGGTCGTTCCGCTCGGATTGACATATAGGCTCGGATTCAATCCAACAAGTTTGAAGATGTAGGGTGCCTTCTGACCTCCATCTTCCGTGACAAGAAGCAGATAACCTGCACCGTACTTGTGCATAATCGACAGCGTCATAGTTGAGTTGGTGGTGGTAAGCGCGGTGGCCACGTCTGCCAAGGTAACGTTGGGCGCGAGCTGCGGACTTGGATTCGCCAGTCCGAGAGCTATGGCCTGCTGTGAGGGATCTCTGACTACCGCATTTCTTACGGCACAGCCGGTGATCATGTTCCCGTAGTCCCACCATGACAGGATCATTGCACTGCTGGGGGTGTTGCTTTTCATCCAAGAGAGAGCGCCGTCCATGAAGGAGCCGTAGTATCCCACGTATGTGATGCCGTTCTGCGTGTAGTTCATCGGCCCCGCCGGCTGGCCGAGTTCGCTGCCCCCTGACCCCACCTTTGCGTTGTAAGGTCCCCCGGTGCAGACTCTCCCGTAGCTCGACGATGGGTAGGCGAAGTATGCGACCACTGCCACAACGAGGGCGACCGCCAAGGCAATCACCACGACCTGCCTTCCCTTCATGGCGCTATACCGAATCTGGTTTGGTTTAAAGTTGCTAATACGCGTATCTGCGTCTGGCATCTAGAGACACTGAGGGCACCTCTCTGGGCTAACAAGGCCCAGCCAGGGCGCTTCTTCCCCAACTAGACGCATTGCGGCGAATTAGAAGAACATCTAATAGCATAGCCGAGCTACCATAGCGCTTGGAAACTCTGCATTGTAGACGTCGCCGAGTATCCCAACGTGAAGGAAGACTCCCCTGACTTGGTCACTACCACGTGAGGATAGTCCTCCCCCCACCTCCATAGCACCTTCCAGTTGGACTCGCTCCCTTCAAGAGTCCGTGCGTGGTTTATGCACTGCCACGTTTCGCCGGCAATAACGGATGGGCAGACGAAGGTAACTGCCCACCCCGGCTTGGTCAAAGGATATCGACTCATCATCCCGAACTGGAAGAAGTAGAAGCTGTCGCTGAGCGTCCCTGTATTGAACCCTGGGTCCTGCTTCGCCGGCGCCAGGAACACCGCGAAGACGACGAGAGCGCCTGTCCCCGCATCGTACTCCCAGTAGACCAAGTGCCCCTTCCATCGCATCTGCAGGGTCACCGAAGACACGTTGGACCCGGCCTCGAGAGGACCCATCCTCGAGAACAGCAGGTTCTTCCAAGAGTGTCCTCCGCAGGCTGCGTTGTCGTCGCAAATCTGCCACGCACTGGCAACGAGGGACTCGTTCCCGTCGTGGAACATGTAGACGTCGAACCTATAACCATAGTCGATTCCATCGCGGCAGCAGTCGGGTGAGTGGACTCCGATTCCGCCTGAGAGGAAGTTGTCGTCTCCAATCGAAGACGGGGTGGTTCCAGCGAAGCTGACAGTTACCGCCACTCCAGTCGAGTAACCCGCGTCGGCGTCCATGTACCCTCCGGCGTACATCGGGATCCCAATGGACAGGTGCGATGGAGGTCCCGAGGCAGGTTCTGGCAGCACCCCACTCACTTCGTCGGGGGTGGCGACCACTACCAGTATCAAGACGAGGAGCAGGACGACCAAGAGGGACCTAGAGAACCCCACTTCGTGCCGTCTGACAACCTCCTTCTTGGAGCGGGCCGTGAGAACACCGAGGGCGGACCCTATCAGCGCTCCCAGCGCCATCATCTGAACACCAGGGAGTATCTGCGGCAGGTAGCTTGCGGCCATACTCCAGAATAGCGCGAACATGAATCCGGTCGCCGCCAATGGCAGCAGAAAGCCTGGCAACAAGCCGAGTCTAGAGCAGGAAGTGACCGCGGTGACAAATGAAAGCAGGGCAAAGACGATGAACACACTCCAAGGAAAGAGAGGAACTAGAAGTCTGGCACCAGCGAAGGTGTACGCGACCGGAAGGAAGGCCAAGGCGACGAAGATGCCGAAGGCGACGACCACCGTTGCGCCCGGCGACTTGGCGATTCCGCGGCGAGCGCTGAGGCCGATGGATGCCCCCGCAATCGCTATGGTGCCTAGAAAGACTCCCATCCGAAGCGGCTCCAAGCCGTCGGGGCCAGTCGAGAAGCACACCCTGGGGTTACAGAGCACATAGGCGAACGAGAAGAACGCCCCCAGAGCGGACACTTGGGTAGCAATCGCCGCCTTCAGGTCCAGTAGAAGAGCGCCTGCGACCACCGAACCCACCAGCGCAATGGCGACGAAGAGGACGATCCTCGACCCCGAGACTGTGTAGAAGGCGGGGTCGTGACCTAGAAAGAGGTAGTTTGCGACACTCTCGACGAGGTACATCGGGCCGAAGGTGACGGAGAACGAGGCAATTCCCTTCAGGAGTTGGCTCCGGTTCGTGGTAGTCAGTCCGACCGCCTTCTAATAGAGCATTGTTACCAGCGGGGGCTCAAGCCGCAATGTCAGGGTGGTACCCATTCCTACGGAATCCGCCCAAAGACCGACTACAGATCCCATCAACGCGTCTAATGAACCACCGTATAGTGACCCCAATCCCCCTCGAGGCAGGGCGTTCGGGTGAGGCGGTGAATTAGAAGAACGTATAATAGCATAGCCGGGCTACTTGAAACAAGCTGGGCCAGACTGTCTTGGGCGCTCCGCACATGGGCTTGGGCGGGCGTGCGCGTTGAATAGTTAAATTGAGTCAGCATTCTGAGGGACAAGACTTTGAGCGATTGGCCTGACATTCTGTACGTTCAGAACGCTCGCATCTATCAACCCATATTGGAAGCTGGCCTTTCTTCAGCACCATCGGAAGCAAGAGGATTGGCAAAGATATTCAGCCATTTTAACCTCCGGGCGAAAGTCGGAAGCATACCGAAGATCCTGGATGTCTCGTGTGGAATCGGACGACACTCAATCAATCTGGCAAAACTTGGCTACGAAGTCGTCGGTTTTGACTTCTCTCCTCACTTTCTGAAGACGGCACGCGAACTCGCAAGACAAGAAGGTCTGCGCAAGCACAGTGTTCTACGTTTCTACGAGGGAGACACTACGCAGATTCAGGAGATACTGCAAGCAAACGGGGAGACTAGTTTTGACGCAATCATTTGTATGGACACTTCGATAGTCCGTCCGACTTTGAAAGAGGAAGCTGAGCTTCTGCGATCGCTGCACGAAATCGGGCGCGAAGGGTCTTTGCTTGTGATCGAGACTGCGAACAGAGACTCTTTCTTGAAGCACAAGCATTACTACCCTCTTCCCATAGTCCAATCCTTCCCTGACGGAAGACTTCAAAGGCATCTTCAAGCCAGTTATGACCCCAAGAGCAAGCACATCAAGGGGGACTGGAAGTTCTTTCGAGAGCTACCCAATGGGGACTTGAAACATCTGCTTTCAATCAAGATGGAATCGACTATCCATTCGCGAAAGGACTTGAGAAGTACTTTGGAGAAGGTAGGATGGAAGTATCTTCGCAGTTATGGAAGCGTCCAGCGCCTTGACAGGCTCGATTCTGACTCATTTCACATCGTAATGGTTGCAAAGAAAGCTTAGCCGATGTACCTTAATTGAACAGAATCCTATAGAACAACCAGCGCGCGTGCTCTAACGCTGATACAGATCGCCTCACGGAATGGATAAATCCGAACCGCACCGCATCGGTCATGTGAAGCAAGCCGTTGTGTTCGACCTGTTCCACACTTTGATTGACCCAGAGGACTTCAGACCCAAGGAGTATAGGCGTGCGAGCGTTGTGGCCGACATTCTAGGACTGCCCCAGGATGAGTTTAGGATCTTCTGGGATAGCACCCAGACGAAAAGGATGTTGACCGCGAAGCCGGAAATGGACTACGTGAAGGAATTCGCCGCCGCCAATGGAAGGACGCTTCCCGAATCGAAGCTGAGCGAAGCAGACAGGGCTTTGAGTTACTATCAAGACCTCGCGATTCTTAACCCACGTGTCGAAGTCACTGTCTCGCTAAGGTCACTGAAGGACAGAGGATACAAGCTGGGTCTACTTTCGAACACACGCGAGAGCGACGTGAGGGAGTGGCCTCACTCACCGCTGACCCAGTTCTTTGACGCCGTGGCCTTCTCTCACATCATCGGAGTGATGAAGCCCGATTCGGGTGCCTACTCGGCTGTCCTCAGAGCCCTCGGCATCTCTGATTCCTCAGAGTGCACTTATGTGGGCGATGGAGGGAGTGAAGAACTCACAGGGGCGAAGAATGTTGGTTTCGGCCAAGTCATATTCATGAGGAGATTCGTTTCGAGAAATGGTCTAAGGAGCGAAGAGGAATTGGGCGAAATAGCTACGCAAGGAGACCTAAGCGTTGACAGCTTTGAAGAGCTATGCAGGGTAGTCGATTGATGCTCATCAACCGCCTTTTCACACCACCCTGACGTGGTCAATGCCTAAGGGGCGTCTAGGGTCAGACTAGGTGCGGACTTACTATCATAGCCCACGGATCAGGTCGTGGGTCCTCAGGTGAATCTGGTACCTTCCCTCGTCAGGGAGAATCAGGCCGCAAGCGGGGCACTGGTAGGCGCTAGGAGGCACGCGATAGTGGGTCCGGCTCCTGTCGGCCGTTATTGGGTCAGGTGAGTGAACCACGACCTTGTCTTCCTGCCTCTCAACGTCATAGTAGTTGGCGTCCTTCCTCTTAGAAACGAACTTCTCCACGAGATGCACCAGCTGTGCAACGTCCAATTTCGGTCCCGATATTCGGTCGATGACAATGCTGCTGCCTTTTACCAAGGCGAGGCTCTTACCCTGCAACTCGTCCGAGATTGACGCCGCCAAAGCCAGCTGTTCTTCCTAGGTCAGTTCGGAACAATCGACTTCGGTCATTGTGTACTGCGAAGTCGGACAGGGCGTCCCAGATAACCATGCTGCTGACCATCGCAAAAGACGCAACAGAAGCCTTGACGAATTGTCCTGAGATTGCCGGGTGAGTCAAGTCTACCAAGGTTTCAGATCTCCAGTCGCATCAATTCATCGTCGAAGGCGGAGTCCTGGCGCGATTCGTGGCACACAGCCCACAAAACAACCATTAATTAGCGGCCCGAAAACAAGTTAGACTGAGAGGCGGCGAATTATAAGAACTTCTTATAGCATAGCCGGGATTCGAACCCTCGGACAAAGAGAGGGCAGTTCTGCTGTAGTCTTATTGGCCCCACCGGGAAAGATGCGGAAACACAGAAACTATTGGCGGAGCTGCGAATCATGACGCGGAAGGAACATGCAAATCTTGTCCCGCGCGGTCATCCCACCGTCAACGTGGGAGACCGAAGTGGATCATCTTGGTCCCACAAATAGAGCATACGCCCTGAACAGCTTTCCTTCCGTTCCTGAGTGTCACAACGTGCGGGTCCCTCATCGGTCTTGATACCTTACATTTGACACAATGTGCTTGAACCGGCTCCTGTAGCTTCTGTGCTAGCGGAGGCGAATGAATTGTGCGGGCGACCTGAACATGGCTCTCTCTTGTCGCAGACTCCCGGCCGCCTGTCCCGAGGACCTGTATCTTCCCCTCAAGCCAATCCTTTGATATCGCCTTCCTGGTGGCCTCGTCCAGGGCGGCCTGGTCGCCGAGGCGCTCCAGCAAGTCTACGGTGAATTCAGACTTCAGGAGTTCGTCGAAGCCATAGTCGGCCAAGAGGTTGATTGTGGTCGTGTAGTCTGTATCGATGCCGTGAGCGAGCAGGAAGGCCCTGAAACTCAAGATCTTCCTGTGCAACCCTGGTTCTATGGTGATTGATCTCCGCTCCAAGCTACCGGATCACCCTAGGTGATGGGACCCATTGGTTCTATTTACACGTTCCCCAGAGGTGTATCCGACCCAGAGGTTGCACCTCGCCGACTTGACGGGTGGCCAGAGGAACGTTCGGGGTCACCCCGAAGAGGTTGTTCCTCTGGACCTAGGTCATGACCTACCGTGGGGTTGGGGCTGGTCAACCGAGGTCGTCGTGACCTAGGTACGGCCTAGGTCGTGACCTGCCGCAGTGGCCGGAGCTGCCGTTCCCGTTC
Source organism: uncultured archaeon (assembly GCA_963796355.1). Lineage (GTDB taxonomy): Archaea > Thermoproteota > Nitrososphaeria > Nitrososphaerales > Gagatemarchaeaceae > UBA183. The sequence goes on along the minus strand of CAWCLD010000002.1, from coordinate 265,536 downwards.
GTGGTCGGTTCTACTCTTAGTCTTCTCGATGCCGTTCGGGGTTGTCTTCGTTCTCGGTTGTCCATGAATAGGGTAGCCTAATCTTCCGAGCATTACCCCTGGTTTGGAGCGTCCCGCCGATGGTACAACCATTGCGGGAATTGACCGTCGTTGCGGGAATTGACCGTCGTTGCGGGAATTGACCGTCGTTGCGAGTGTGATCCTGATTCTCGCACTTTGCTCTCCATCTTGTTCGTGGTTGCGGGTTCAGGACCACCCGCATGGATTCCCTTCTCGGTGACCCCGAATGACTGACCCCGAATGACTCTCCCCGCTGAGGGGTCGGCGCCTGAACCTGAACGGCCGGCTGTGCCATGCAAGCATAATCGGAGAGGAAGAATTCGAGGAGATGTTCTGAACCCGTTCACCGGAGGTGAATGGGGGCGCGAGAGACAATGCGCCTGCGTCGGCGCTGGTTTGTTTTCAACTTGTAGGATTTCTAACCGAGGATTAGTCAGCTCGCGGATTTCGCCTTCTTCAGCTGCCTGACTTGCCCGAGGGGTAATATAGGAGGACCACAAATTAGAGAACTGACGACAAGAATGAGCCTGTTGATCTGCCCGCTGTGCGGCAAGAGCTCTTCCAGGCGCAACTACGACCCGTCGGAATTCGAGATGGACATCTGCGCGCGGGACGTCGTCGGCCTGGGGAGGGGGAGAGGGTTCGCGACCACCAACGAGTATTCCCTTCTAAGCAACCCCGAGGCGCTCGCCCCGATGAAGGACCGCATCCTCGACCTGGTCGAACTGATGCACAAGAATGACATCATCGGCGACGAGGAGTTCCAGGAGCGGTTCGGAGCCCCATTACCAGAGGTGATTGATGACACTGACGACATTGACACCTCGGACGAAGATGCGGGTGGACTCAACCCGAAAATCACGAGTCTGGTGGCTAGAGTCTCCGATGCTCTGGACACCGACCTGTCGGATGACGGGGACACGCCCATTGACAGGCTAGAGTCTGGCGTCGATAAACTCATTGACGACTACAACGCCTTTGTAGCGATGGAGGAGCAAAACGGGTAGGTATGGAAACGAAGACAGAGGAGAAACCGAAGACCGAGGAGAGGCCAAAGTCAGGCTTTAGGTTGCTGAATCATCCAGTTCGTCCAGTTGTTGCGACGCCTCCGCCGAGCCGCATCGCAGAGGCATGTCCGATTCCACGGAACCCACCCTCTCCTGGGAAGCAGGCAGCAGCCGGAGCCTGCCCAGCGAACGTCGCGATCGATGGGAAGGGGAATGTTATGGTTGATCTCGACGCTCAGGCTCAGGGATGCGAAGGAATCAAGAACCACATCTTGAACTCACGCCCCGGAAACCGGAAACACGGGCTCGCCCATTTCAGAAAGGGCGGCGAAAGGCTCGACAAAGATTCCGAGGCAAAGTAGTGCTCGAGAGTTCCAGGCGGACTCACTCCTGAGCGCTGTGCAGTCCTCCTTCGGAGCCCAATACTTTTTCAGGTCAAAGTCGGCCTGGTTCCGCGCACAGAAAGCAACGAGCGTAGCTTCGATGCAGAGCCGTAGCCGAGTGTCCAGTCGATCCTAAGGCCAGCTTCTCTGTTCCCTCCAAGAAACTCCGAGACCGCTTTCGCTGCCGCAGTCGGTTCTACTGTTGTGGTATCGCACTCCGCGGTCTTCTTGCTGCCAAACGCAGTCATGGAATCGGCTGAAATGACCCCAATCAGCTCTGCTTCGACGTTCTCCACGACCTTCTCGGGCCCGTATCCTCTCGCAAGGAGGCGCCGCTTCAAGGCCTTCGGCTCGCACCTGAGGACCGCGACCTTCCTGAGGTCCCGGCCCCCGAGGACATAGGGCAGAAGATGGCCGTAGACCAGGGCTGGTCCGCTCACGCGCTTCACGATGAATCTGCCGAGGGCGGCCGTATCCACCTCGGCGTCGTCGTCGTCTCTCTCGATTAGCCTAGACGAGACTGCCTGGTCGTAGAGGCTGATACAGGGGAGGCCCATCCTTGAGGCGACCAGCGGCGCAATCGTCTTCTTGCCGGTCCCCGGCGTCCCGGTCAACCCGACGTAGTTCCTCAATCAAGGACACCCCGGCGCTGGTCAGCTCGGGTTCGGGGCAGGCATCTTGAGCTTCGACTGGAAGTGGGCCCTGAACTTCGCCAGCTTGGGCGAGATAATTGCCTGGCAGTAGGGCTGCCTCGGGTTCCTCCCGTAGTAGTCGCGGTGGTAGTCCTCCGCGGGATAGAACGCCTCGACCGGCGCCACTTCGGTCACGATCGGGTTTCGGAAGGCCTTCTCCCTGGTCAGCTCGGCGACCATCTCCTGCGCGGCCCTCCTCTGCTCATCGTCGTAGTAGAAGATTACCGACCTGTACTGCGACCCCTCGTCGGCGCCCTGCCTGTTCGGCGTCGTCGGGTCGTGCGTGGAAAAGAAGACCTCCAGCAGCTCCCTGTATGAGACCGAGTCCGGGTCGAAGGTCACCCGGGCCACCTCGACGTGCCCCGTGGTGTCGGTGCAGACCTGCTCGTACGTGGGGTTGGCGACCTTCCCCCCTGAATAGCCCGGCTCCACCTTGGCGACCCCTCTTAGCTCGCTGAAGACGGCCTCCGAGCACCAGAAGCAGCCGCTCCCAAAGGTCGCGACTTCCGTGCGTGGCATCTCGTTCATTTCTCGCCGGCCAGGATTAAAGGATGAGGGTCGCGCCTCCGGCTATGCGCAGCGTCTTCCCGTTGAGGTCGATGACCGAGGCTCTCATGCCCTCCCAGACCGGTACCGGAGCCGGAAGAGTGGCCCTGACGAGACCCGGGCCTCCGTCCGAGAGACTTGCCGGTAGCATTTCTCCCGGTAGCATTTCTCCCGGTAGCTGCAGGTGGAGGTCACGCCCGACGACTTCTTGCTTGTAGACCGGGGACTTCGCGAGCCGGAAGGTGGGGCTGTCGCTCAGGGCGAAGGAACCGTCGTCCAGCCAGTAACTCTTCTCCAGGTCCTTCGCCTCGACCCCCCGCAGCGAGAGACCCACCCTGATCCCCCTGCCGACGGACTCGAGGTCGACGTCGTTGACCTGAATCCCCTTCACATCAATCCTCAGTTCGTCTGGTCCGGGGATTGCCCTCAGCTGGTCGTGGACCGATATTCCCCCGGCGAGGACGAACCCCAGCGCGACCGTCCCGACGCCCTTCACGCTGAAGGCCCGGTCGATGTAGATCAGTTTGCCCTTCGGCGGCCAGTCCTGCCTCGACCCCGTATAAGACAGGTCGATCGCCGAGGACGTCGAGGACCTTTCCTCGACGCGAAAGGAGGCCACGGCCGTGCCTCTCAGCGCGGAAGTCGCAATTTCAGGTGCAACCGACCCGTCCATCAGCTCGAGGGTCCCAGGGAGACCCAGAGACCCGAGGAGGACGGCGAGCTCGCCGTCGGGCGCAGACAGCCTTCCCGACTTCGGGAACAGATACAGCGCGTGGTCCGAGATCGAGGCTACGCGGGCGTATCCCTGGACCCGGTCGGGATAGTCCGTGGTGTCCAGAAAAGAGAACCTGTGGCCACCCTCAATCCGATTAAAGACCGAAATTCCCTCTGCCTCGCTCTTCTTCGCGACGCTGGATTCGAAGGCGCTCTTGGTCTCCTGCTCTGTGCCGAAGACTCCTACGGTGATGCCTTCCATCGGCAGGCCCTTACTTCTTGTGCTTTAGGTGTGCGTCGAACCAGCGGATGTAGTGGCCGAGGCGGGAGGCTCTGTGCTTCGGCTTGCCGACCCTTGAGAGGTCGTGGTTCTCCCCGGGGAAGAGGACCAGCTCCGCCTCCTTGCCCAGCTTCTTCAGGGCTGTGAAGAACTCGAGCCCCTCCACCATCGGGCACCGGTAGTCTTCCATTGAATGCACGAGCAGCACGGGTGTCTCCACCTTCGGCGCATAGCTCAAAGGCGAGTCGTTTCTGAGCTTCTCTTCGGAGTCCCACGGGTCGCCCCCCACCTGGTCTTCAGTGAAGTAGGGGCCGATGTCGGACGTCCCCCAGAAGCTGGTCCAGCTCGTTATGCTCCTGTCCGTGACCGCCGCCCTGAACCTCGTGGTGTGGCCGACGGTCCAGTTGGTCATGAACCCGCCGTACGAGCCGCCCGCAATCCCAAGCCTGTTACCGTCGATCTGAGGGTACTTCTTCAGCACCCAGTCGAGGCCCTCCATCAGGTCTTCGAAATCGCGCGTACCGTACGTCCCCCTGATGTCGGCGAACTTCTCGGAGTAGCCGTCGCTCCCCCGCGGGTTGAAGTATATCACGGCGTACCCGGCCCCCGCGAAGGCCTGGAATTCGTGCATGTACGAATGACCGAAGGCCGTCTTGGGCCCCCCGTGGACGTACAGGATTCCCGGCACTTTCCTCTTTGCCAGGGGCAGCAGGACCCAGCCCTCGACCGGCTCGCCGTCGCTCGCCCTGAAGGCCACGTGCTCCGGCGAGAGGACCTTCAGCTCCCTGTAGACCTTAGAGTTCAGGGCCGAGAGCGCCTTCTCTCGTCCCGACTTCAGGTATAGCTCCTCCAGGCGGTCGGCTGTCATAGCGACGAACGCCACCTTGCCGTCCTTCACGTCGAATCCTTCGACGCTTCTTTCGCCGCCGAGTATCAGCTCTGGCTCCCCGCCTGGTCTCACTCTGTAGAGGTGGACCGCGCCACCGTCGGCCTGCACGTAGTAGATGCCGTCCTTGTCCCAGATGACGTTCCCAGGCCCGTGCGACCTCGCCCGGGCGTCGGAATTCAGCCCGTTGGCCTTGTTCCTGTCGACCTCCTCGGCCCTTGAAACCTTGCGGGTGCGGAGGTCGATCGTCCAGATGCGGCTGTGGGAAGCGAAACCCGACGGCAGGTCGTCGCCCGAAATCGCGATGCGGCTGTCGTCGGGACTCCACGTAAGAGTCCCGATCTCCATGGTGGACTTCGTCAGCTTCCTCCTCCCGACCCTGGAGGTGTTGATCACGTAGACGTCAGAGATGTATGGTTTCAGGTCGCTCGCCGCAGCGAGGTACGCGATCCTCTTCCCGTCGTTCGAAATCGCGAAGTCGGAGACGTCGAACTCCCCTCTGGTGACTTGGGCGACCTTTCCGGACCCGAGGTCCACCCTGAAGATGTGCTTGCGCTTGTTGGAGATGAAGCCGAGCCCGTTGAACCAGAACGTCAGCCTCTTGATGACCTTGACGTCGTCCTTCTGCTTCTTCGCAACGTAAGAGAGGAAGTAGACAGTCTTGGAGTCGGGCGACCACTGAGGGCTGTCGATGCCGTCCTTCGACTTGTGAAGTTGCCTGGCCTCGCCACCCTTGGCGCTGATGACGTACAGGGCGTTCCCCTTGTCGTCCTTGCCGAATTGCCGCCTAGACAGGAACAGGATCGAACCGCCGTCAGGGGACCACTTGGGGTCGTAATCCTTCTTCCCGTTGGTGAAGGGGTCCTTCGCCGAGCCCCGCACGTCGGTCACGTACACGTCCGAGTCGTAGGCGTCGTCTTCCATGTTGGCCCGCCTGGCAGAGAACGCCACTCTCCTGCCGTCAGGGGAGAGACTCGGTTCGGAGAGCAGGGCGTAGTGGGTGAAGTCAGAGGGTGCTACCGCTCGCGGCACCCGCCCCCGCTCAGTCCTCCCAATCTTATGTCTTGCCGTCCAGAGATTCTGTAATGCCTCTTGCACGGTTAAGGAAGGATGCGGCTCCCCACAAGCTTCTCGATATCATGATTACATGATTAAGCCTTGCCGTAGTGAAAGTGACCTATCGGCAGTCAGGCTCATCAAAGGGAAGTTTAGCACGATCAGACCTTCGTTAGCGAAATGAGACTCACGGTCATGACGTGTAAGCCAAGTTGATTGCTCTCTCCGTGTGAGGCCGATTTAACAGAACCCCCTCTAGTTAACAGGACTCCTTCTGCCTATCTTTTTATAAGAGAAAGCAGTCTTCTGCCAAGAAAATTCGTGAATCTGATCAAATCAAGATTCAGAATCCTTCCTATTCTTAGTGCATTCTTCCTCTTGATCTTCTTCGTCAACCCAGCGGTTGCGAGCGTACCTCCCATCACGAAGCCGACGACAGTTCCGGTGCTAGGCACTTCCAGCGTAAGCCCCGTGGTAACGCTTCTGGACCCTTCATTCAACCCTAGCCTGGTCGGCGGGTCACCATTCTGCTACAGTGGCTCTCTGGGGACCATCATTTGCTATCCACCCAACTTCCTGAAGACGGCTTACAACTTCCCGTCCACCACAGGACGCCACGGTCTGGATGGGACGGGTCAGACGATCGTCATCGTTGACGCCTTCGGGAGCCCGACAATTCAGAGCGACCTGAACACCTATGACGCGGCGTTCGGGCTGCCTTCGACAACAGTCACAATCCTCTGCGGCCCGACATGGACCGGCGCGTCAACTGACATCTGCCCGGTGAAGACCATCGGTGACCTTACGAACGCACCGAACGCACTCCTCTGTGGAGCAACTGGCTGGGCAGAAGAAACCACGCTCGACGTCACAATGGCTCACTCGCTTGCACCTGGCGCCCACATAGTCCTGCTCGTCGCGAACGACTGCTTCGACAGCAGCCTCTACGGCGCGGAGCAAGCCATCGTCAGTCAGAACCATTACAAGGGTAGCATCATGACCCAGAGCTTCGGTGAACCCGATGACCTGGTCACATGTACTGCCACGGATCCCACCAACTCGTACTGCATCTCCTATGACCCAACCCTTCTGAACCTCCCGAACTTAGTGTTCCAGACTGCTGAGGCGAACCACTGGACAGTCATTGCATCTTCAGCCGATGAGGGCGCGAACGAGAACGTGGAATATCTCAACTCTTCGAGTCCTGAAGCGTGGGCGCTCACTCCTTCATTCCCTGCATCTAGTCCACTCGTCCTAGCGGCGGGAGGAACACAGGGCTCTCCCTACGGAGGAACATACGGCGCAGAACCTGGATCAGGCGGCACCTTTAGCTGCGCCGCTGGCGCGACCTGCAACACAGGTCTTGTCGTGATCAACGGCGGCGCCAACGGGTGCGGCACGGCCGTGAGGCCAGGCGAGCCTACCAGTTGCTACCCGACCGGCTACGGCGGAGAGAGCACATGGAACGAGGTCACCAACTTCGCTCTCACCGGCGGCTACATCGGATACACCAGTGGAGGAGGCATCAGCACCCTCTACAGTGTGCCTTCGTACCAACAGATCGTCCCCCACAAGTTCACAACTCTTCTGGGCACCACAATCAAGGCTACAGGAAGAATGACCCCTGACGTGTCATTCAACTCGGCCGTCTACGGAGGAGTGATGGCCTACCTAGGATTCCTAGGCAGGTGGGGCGTATTCGGTGGCACCAGCGCAGCATCGCCAGCATGGGCAGGGATTATGGCTCTGGCCAACCAGGCAAATGGACGCCCACTAGGGTTCGTGAACCCGACAATATACGCAATGGGGGCCTTGGGCACCATCTTGGGTCGACTATCTTCATTCCATGACATCACTCAAGGGAACAATGCCGTCTGCTCAGGACTCTGTGGTGAGGACGGCTTCCTGGCTGGTAGGGGATACGACCTGACAACTGGTTGGGGAACCCCGAACGTCTCGAACTTCATCACCACCATCGTCCTCCTCAACGCCCTCACAGGCAAATAGCATAGGATAGGAAACTAGGCGTGCAACCGCACGCCTTCCCTCTGTTTTGTTCAATCTGGTTTGGGGGCCAGGAGAAACGCCAGTGCCTTCCATAGGGCTCTACACGTGCACTTGTCAGCAAGGAAGGGACCCCGCGTGTAGAAGGATGACTTTCCAGCTAACCTGTTGAGCTCTTCGACCTAGCCTGTCGGGTTCCCTCGGCCCATTCTCCTTATCCAATCTGCAGCATCGGTAACAGCCGTTCATTTCTTAATCAGGAATGAATTTGGATCCAACCGTCTAGGTGAAGACCACAGATAGAGCACGCGTTGCTGGTTCAGACGGCATCGCCCTTCCGAGACTCCCTGTGCACTAGTCGCCGTAGACCGTATAGTACCAGGGCTTCCGAACCGCGTCTGTAGTGTCGATGTATACGAATTTCACTTGGGTGTAGTCGTCAAAGGTGTACGCTGACATGTCCTTTCCATGACCACTCTGTTTGAAGCCCCCGTGAGGCATTTCCGAGGCAAGGGGAAGATGGTCGTTGACCCACACGTCCCCAAACCTGAGCTGTGCCCCTGCTCTCATCGCCTTGCTCACGTTCTTTGTCCAAACGGAGGCCGCGAGGCCGTAGACCGTATCGTTCGCCTTCTCGATTCCCTCTTCGAAAGTCGATATCTGAGAGACGCAGATGACAGGCCCGAATATCTCCTGCTGACAGATTCTCATGCCCTGTTTCACATCGGCAAAGACCGTCGGTTCATAGAAGAATCCTCTGCTCAAGGGACCTCCGAGGGCCGGACGCTTTCCACCCATGATTAGTTTGGCTCCTTCATTCTTGCCTATTCCGACCATCTCTTCGACTTTCTTTCGTTGCGCTTCGGACACAAGAGGGCCCATGTCTACGTCCCGCCTGGTGGGATCGCCTATCCTGATTTTGCTCACCTTCTCCGTGAATCTCTTGACGAAGGCGCCGTAAACGCTCTCTTGGACGTATATCCTCGTGGCGGCGGTGCAGTCTTGTCCGCCGTTTACGAAACCGCCCACAACCGCGCCCTCGGTTGCAGCCTCAATGTCTGCGTCCTCAAGCACGATGAACGGTGCCTTGCCCCCAAGCTCCAGTTGAAGTCTCTTCACCGTGCGTGAAGCGAGTTCCATTATCCTGCTCCCTGTAGCGGTGTCTCCCGTAAGACCGACCACATCCACGCCGGGGTGCGTCACAAGCGCTTCTCCGACGGTCGTTCCCGGTCCGGTCACTACGTTGACGGCTCCCCTCGGGACGCCTGCCTTTTCCATGAGTCTCGCGAATTCGAGTGTTGTCAGAGGAGTTACGCTTGCGGGCTTGATCACTATCGTATTGCCGGCAGCCAGTGCCGGAACGGCCTTCCAGACAGCCATCATCCAGGGGTAATTCCATGGAGTGATACAACAGACCACGCCCACGGGCTCCCTTCTGAAGATCGTGGTGCCAAGTCCGGTGTATTCGGACGCGGCCTTCCCCTCAAGATTCCGAGAGGCTCCTGCGAAGAACCGTATGTTGTCGATACCTGTCGGGAAGTCATTGTCTCGGGCCATCTTGATTGTCTTCCCCTGGTTGATGGTTTCCATCATTGCCAGCCTATCGACGTCCAGTTCAACCAAGTCGGCAATCTTCCAGATGATCTTCGCCCTGTCAGCGGGAGTCATTCTGGGCCAGGGCCCTCGGTCGAATGCTTCTCTCGCTGCGTCCACCGCCCTGGAAGCGTCTTCCCGGCCGGCCTTCGGCACCTTTCCGATGACTTCCGCAGTAGCCGGGTTCACAACGTCGTAGGTTTCACCGCTTTCCGCCACGACCCACTCTCCGCCTATGAGCATTCTTTGCTGGGAAGCAGACATGAAGATTCAGCTTCGTATATCGCTTTGTTTGAGTTAAGTATTTCGGCAAACCACGACATTCCTTCAATTGCGCGCAATCCAACCAGCCTTCGCCGCATCCAGAAGAATGCGACAGAATTGTGCAGATTTGAACGATGCCGTTCACCTAGCTGCAGAAACGCGTCAAGAGACCTCAGCCTGGTGAAGTGATTTGGGGAAGACAAGTTACCAAGAATGAGAGACCAGTCGGCAAGCCGTAAATAGTGGAAGAGAGCCAATCAATATCGTGAATCTTGTTATGCACTCTCCCCAAAGGAGAGCCATTGCAAGAATGTTCATCGCCGTCATACTGGTCATCGTTATTGTCGTGGCCGGTGCGGCAGTTTACCTTGCGACAGTTGTACCATCCAAACCCTCGACTTCCACGACAGGCTCCGGTGTCTCTACTGGGAAGACCTCGCTCGTGCTAGAAGAGGAGAGCCAACCTGACACAGTTGACCCAGCTGTCACCTATGTCACTCCCGGCTGGGAGGTGGTTGATCAAGTGTATCAGGGGCTGGTGACTTACAACGGTTCAAGCACCACGCAATTCGAAGGAGTGCTCGCTAAGAACTGGACCATTTCAAGCGACGGAATGAACTACACTTTCGTGCTCAGGAACGGCGTGACCTTTAGCAACGGCGATCCGTTCAACGCCTACGTCATGTGGTACTCGGTCTACAGAACGCTCGTGATGGAACAGGCGCCTTACTGGATTCTGGGTCAGAATCTAGCTCCAGGAAACGGGGAGACCTTCAACGTGACAGATGCGATGCTGAACTCCATCAATTACTTCGCGCCTTCACCAGCCAATCTCACCGTGATGGAGTATCCGCAGCAGTCAGTCCAGGTAATTAGCGCCAATGAGATTCGATTCAATCTGGGGTACGGGACCAACGGGATGGCTCCGTATTCTGAGTTCCTCGCCACTTTGGAAACTCCGATGGCTATGGCCGTTGATCCCGCCTACGTGGCAAGCCATGGGGGCGTGACTGCGGGGAGCAAGAACGGGTACTTGGAAACCAGAGCCATGGGGACGGGGTTCTACGAACTGCAGTCCTGGGTGCCTGAAGAGAGCGTAAGCCTTGTCAAGAACCCGAACTACTGGGGTGCCGAACTCCCGAAGTCCGAGTTGAACAACGCGATTGCGCCAGCAATCGTGAACAACATAATAATCTACTACAAACCTGCAGCCGCGAGCATCGCCGACCTTCGCGATGGCAAGGCCCAGATGATCTTCCTTCCGGTCACTTACTACAATGTCACAAAGGGGCTGTCTGGAGTCATCACGAAATTGCTCTCCCCTGCCTTTGGTTCGGCAGAAGCTGTCAGTTACGTGTACATGGATCCGCTGGCCTTTGAGCCCTTCAACAACACGCTGGTGAGGGAGGCAATAGCGTACGGAATCGATTACAAGGCCATCATCAAGGATGTGTTCGCTGGTCTCGCGATTCAATGGGTGGGGCCAGTCCCTCCCGGCTTCCAGTATTACAACGAGTTGACTGCTGGGTTAAGCCCGTATCAATTTAATGCGACAAAGGCTGCGGAGCTCCTCGCCCAGGCAGGGTACGTGTCCCACCTGCCGAGTAAGGCGACGTTGAACCCTGGTGGCAAGGCCTTTCCATCAGTCAACTTCCTTTATGATTCCGACTCCCCGACAGATTTCGAGGCTGCCCAAATCATCGCGAGCAATCTGGATGCCATCGGCATACCTCTGACACTCTCGGCTCTTACATATAGTGCCTATACAGGCGTAATCTACTCGTCTTCCACCAGTTCCACATCGTATCCGATGGGCATAGGTTACTACAGCGAAGACTACACGGCAAGCATCGACTACGTGTACTACTTCACCTCGGACAACTACATAGGAACGTCAAACTATGCCGACGGAAATGCAATAGCATGGACATTGCAGGCATCGACGTCCTTCGACAGCGCGACTGTGATTTCGAGTTTCGCCAACATCACCAAGGCTATGTACTACAATTACACCGACATGTGGCTATACGTAACCGACATGATGACAGTCAATCAGAATGGGATTACCGGGATGATTCCAAACCCCGCGGGCTCGGCCGCAGGCTACTTCCTCTACTTCAACACGATCGACTACAGTAGTTAGCGAAGGGGACAAGAAACGGTCTCCCTGAGGGACTTCTTTCTCTATCTAGGGAAGAGGCTCGTTGGCTCCGCATTCGTACTGCTAGGAGTTGCGCTGATCGTATTCTTCATCTCTCATGTCCTCAACCCGAACCCGGCTCTCCTGTGGGCGGGACCAAAGGCACACCCGGAGACAATCAAAGCCGTAGCAGCGGAATACCACCTGAACGACCCTCTGCCCTCACAGCTCTACTATTACTTTCAGGGCCTCCTTACGGGTAATTTTGGGATTGACCCGCAGACGGGGCGTTCGATACTATCAGAGATTCTGTTCTATGCTCCCAACACACTTGGACTCGTCCTCGCCAGCATGGTGATCATAATTGTCTTAGGAATAGGGCTGGGCTACATTTCCGGGATGCGATTCGGCACGAAGATCGACTCAGCAATCAGAGTATTCTATCTCACCGCCTGGTCGACCCCATACTACTTCGGCGCTCTGGTCGCAGTTCTCATATTCGCAAGCTATATCCCGCTTTTTCCATCGGGGGGGAACGGTACTGTCGGTTTCTCGTACACACCTATTACAGGGATTTTCGTATTGGACGCGCTGTTCCAGGCCAACTGGCCCGCGTTGCAGTCCGGACTCTACCACCTCATTCTGCCTGCGACCACACTCGCTCTCCTTAGTTTTGGGATAGTCCCCAGGATGATGAGATCGTCGATCCTGGACACAAGGTGGTCCATGCACGTAAAGGCTGCACGGGCCCGAGGCCTGCAGGAAGGAGAGGTGAGGCAAAAACACATTCTAAGGAACGCCCTCATCGACACAACAACGGTCATTGCCACGACCTTTGGGTGGCTGTTCTCTGGGACAATCATAGTCGAACAAGTCTTCGCTTGGCCTGGAATAGGGCAGTTCTCTTACGAAGCGATAATTTCGGACAACTACCCAGTACTGGTAGCATGCGTGTTTGTCTTCACTGTAGGGGTGATTGTCGCCAACTTCATTGCTGACATCATCTACCCGCTGCTGGATCCACGGATTACACTGGGGGAGGGAGGTTGAGTACAGAAATCAGGAGACTCAGGAAGCTCCTCATGTCGAATGCCCTTTCCACGTTCGGACTGGTCACCGTGACAATCTTCGTAGTCGCGGCGTTGCTTGAGGTGCTGACCGCTGGGAGAATCACACCATACAGCCCGTATGCACTCTCCAGTCAGTCTAACGTATCTCCGTCATTCGGGCACTTGTTCGGGACCGACTTCAAAGGCACAGACATCTTCTCTCAAGTCATAGCTGCCCTCCCTGTTGACATGGGAATCTCAATAGGAGTTGTCGTCACTTCCGCGCTCCTGGGAATCGTACTTGGCACCCTTGCGGGTTACTTCAGAGGCGCTCTGGACGAAGTCATAATGAGGTTGACCGACATGTTCCTTGCGTTCCCGCAGATAATCATGAGCCTTGCCATCGCCGCCACGCTGGGGCCCAGCCTCCTGAACGTCTCTCTCTCGCTGATTGTCGTCTGGTGGCCACCATATGTCCGATTGGTTCGTGGAGCCGTGCTCGCGGTGGCGGCAGAAGACTATGTGTCAGTCTCAAAGGCCCTGAATTCATCATTCTTCTACATAGTGAGGAAGGATGCCCTTCCCAATATTCTGCCGAGTGTTCTGGTCTACGCAACAACGGACATAGGGTCTGCTCTGCTAACCCTGTTGACGCTCGGCTATCTGAACGTGGGGATACCTCCCGTCATGCCAGAGCTCGGTAAGATGGTGTCCAGTGTGACTTACAACCTCTATCTCTATCCGACGCAGGTGATTATTCCGGCACTGGTTGTAATGATTATGGTAGCAGGATTCAGCTTCCTTGGCGAAGGACTTCGAGAGTCTTTGGACGTGAAGCTCAGGCCGCATATCTTGTTTAGGGGGAGGGGTCTGGAGAAGCTCGTGATTGACCAGCCCAAGAATGAAGGCGGTGTAGGCAGGACTCCTGTCGGATAGTCAACTGTGGCTGCCTCTCCCCTCTGATGGTTCCCCGTTGTAGAGGAAACACGACACTAGATGACCAGATCCTAGATTCACAGGAGGCGGCACTTCATGACACCTTTCGAAGGCGGACTCGCACACCAAGCGATAACGGCACCCTGTGGGAGCGGGCCTGTGCTCGGAGATGACCGTCTCCTGAAGCTGAGTCTTCCTGAGGGTGAGCACGTTGGAGATTAGTTTCTGAGTGTATGGATGCCTCGGCTCCGTCGCTATTGCACGGACGTCCCCCATTTCGACCAACTTGCCATAGAAGAGAATGCCCAGCCTGTGACTGACGTACCTGATGACGTTGATGTCATGGGTGATGAACAGGTATGATGTGTCGAGCTCTGTCTTCAGTCTTTTCAGAGTGTTCAGAACTTGAGCTTGGATGGAGACGTCCAGTGCGCTGGTCGGTTCGTCGAGTATGAGCAACTTCTTTGGGACGACGAGGGCCCTGGCGAGGCTCACCCTCTGTCTCTGACCTCCGCTCAGCTCCCTGGGGTTCCTGGGCAACAGGTCAGCGGTCACTCCCACCAGATGGGTGATGAAATCAATCCGCTCGTTGTACTTCTTCTTGGAGACCGTCTTCGAAGCGATGAGCGCTTCTGATATGATCTCCTTCACCGTTAGCCTCGGATTTAGAGATCTCACCGGGTCCTGAAGGACTATGCCTATGTTCTGCCTCAGGTAGGCGACGTCCTTCTTGTTCTTGAAGTCGATCTGCCTCCCCAGGAGCTTGACCGTCCCTGAAGCGGGTCTGTAGAGACCGACTAGGACCTTCGCAAGCGTGGACTTCCCCGAACCAGTCTCGCCCGTCAGCCCGAACGTTTCCCTCTCTCTGATGGTAAACGAGACGTCGTCAAGCGCCTTTACCCGAGGATTCCTTCTGAGCAAGCTTGCTCTCCTCTTGGAGCTGAAACTCACCGTCAGATGCTCAATCTCTACCGTATTTTCCACTGGCGCCATCGACCTTCCAGCACGCGGCATACCTTCCCGGAAGCACCTCGACAAGCTGGGGCTCCTCCTCCCTGCAAACATCCTTGACGTAGGGACACCTCGGATTGAACTTGCATCCACCGGGAAGCTTCGCCGGATTGGGGGGCTCCCCAAGTTGAACCGGAAGCGGGGGCGAGTCTTCGTATCCCTGCGGGACCGAGGCGATGAGCGTGTGGGTGTACGGGTGGAGCGGGTCTTCAAGGACGCTCAGCGTCCTGCCGGTCTCCATGATCCTCCCCGCGTACATTATGTACAATCTGTCGCAAACCTGTGAGGCAACCGTGAGATCGTGCGTAACGTAGAGCAAGGTCCCACCTGCTTTCCTTAGGTTGCTGAGCATACCAAGGATTCTGTTCTGAACGTAGGCGTCCAGTCCGGTTGTAGGTTCATCAACGATTAGTAGCCTGGGTTTCTCGATGATCGACATAGATATTGCCACCCTTTGACGCATACCGCCCGAGAGTTCGTGAGGATACTGTTCGATGACCTCGTCTGGCTTGTCTATGCACAGATCCCTGAGTAGGTCGGTCATTACCTCCTTCGAATCACTCTCTTTGTCTTGGTCTGGCGTCAGAGTCCTCCTCTTCCTTTGAACTTCAATGGATTCTTCGATTTGGGACTGAATCCTGTACACAGGGTTCAAAGAGTCAAGGGGTTCTTGAAAGACCATGTTGATCCCTGTGCCACGAATCTTCACCATCTCTTCCGAGTTCAGCCTGAGGAGGTCTCTCCCTTCGAATACCACTTTGCCGCCGACTATCTCAGCCGGAGGTGAATCGAGCAGACCAAGTATGGCCAGACTGAGTGTTGTCTTTCCGGAACCGCTCTCGCCCACTATACCGACGACCTCTCCTTTCCTCACATCCAACGACACGCCATAGAGGACCTTCACTCTGCCATCCACGGAGACGAAGTTGACGGACAGGTTGTCAACGATGAGCAGACTGTCGTAGCGGTCCCGTTCGGTTACCTGAGATGACTGATGACCGGCCTCGCCAGTGACACTCGTAACCAACCGAAGACCTTTCTTGTTCCGACCTACGTTCTTGTATTAACGTTTTCTCGCAGCGGGGTTTCATTCGCACGCATTATGGTGATGCGGCGCCTTTCGCGGATTCTGCCCTCCTGTTTCCAGAATGGAACGAAATGTAGATTGTCTGTCTGGGCAGATTACGGCCTGGCTTGTAGAGCAGGCGACGGAGGGGCGTGCGTTGAGTGCTCGCGGAATCTTACCCATATCGAAGCGGCCATGGGGAAATTGGAGGTGTTGGAGCTGGTCTGCATCGCCCAGCAGAACGCGCGCAGGGGCGGCCGGATGCCTAGGAGAGGCGCTTGAGTGCTTCTTCGAACCCCTGAAGAGTCATTTCGATGTCTTCTTCCGTGTGGACAGTCGACATCGTCACTCTTTCGTAGTTGTCTGGGTGCAGATAGACCCCGTAGTCCAGAAGCAGCTCGTGCAGTGTCCGGAACTTGTCCCAGTCCACAAGAAGACTTTCGCGGTAGTTCGTAATCTTCGGGTGCTTGGTGAAGGAGAGGGTGAACATCCCTGGCGCGCTCTGTATGCACGCCTTGTGCTTGGTCTTCTGGACCAGCTGAGTGAGTCCGCCCGTGAGCTTTTCCGTGTTTTCATTCAAGACTCTGAGTGCACGGTAGTCGTGCTCGGCCAGCACCTCGAGGTTCGCAAGTGCGCCAGCAAGCGAAAGAGGATTGGCGAAGTAGGTCCCTCCGTATGAGACCTTTCCAGGTTGGATGAGCTCCATGTACTCCTTCTTCCCGGAGAGCGCGGCGACGGGAAGTCCACCCCCTAGCGCCTTCCCCCAGGTCGAAAGGTCCGGCGTCACGCCGTACAGCTGTTGGGCCCCGCCCGGCGCCACCCTGAAGCCCGTGATTACCTCATCGAAGATGAGGAGGGCGTCGTTCGATGCCGCGATCTCCTTGACTGCTTTCAGATAGTCCGGCTGAGGAGGAATCACGCCGGCGTTTGCCATTACTGGTTCAGTGATTATGGCCGCGATTTCGTTCGCGTGCCTCTTCATTATCCTTTCAAGCGCCTTGGCGTTGTTCCAAGGCGATACAACAACCGTGTCCATGATCATCGATGGTATCCCGGCCGAATATGGAAGCGACCTCGGGTATTCCTCCATTCCCGCTACCACAGGAGGAGCTTCGACGCTCACCATTGCATAGTCGTGCTGGCCGTGATAGTGACCCTCGAACTTCAGTATCACGTCCTTCCCGGTGGCAGCACGAGCAATCCTCGTCGCGTTTAGTGTTGCATCAGTGCCGTCAGACGCGAACGCGACCATGTCAGCCGTCGGCACGAACTGCTTGAACTTCTTCGCCAGGTCGACCTCGACCTCGCTGGGAGTTCCAAACATCATTCCCCGCTGGGCTTGCTGTTTGACCGCTTCCACGATCTTGGGGTGTGCGTGCCCGTTAATCAGCGCGCCATAGGATAGGAGGTAGTCCGTGTAGGAATTGCCATCGACATCGATAATCTTTGAGCCGCTGCCACTCTTCATGAACAAGGGATATGGTTCATAGGATGCCCACCGAATAATCGAACTAGAGCCCCCCGGAATGAGGCGACAAGCTTCCTCGTGAAGGGCTGCTGTCTTTGCCGTGCTTCTTACGCTGGGCTGAAGGGTGGCCTTCGGTAGTGCAGGCGTGACTTTAGGATTCTGGGTTTGTGTGGATGACGACATGCAACTTCACTCCTCACGTTCCTCCGCTTCCGTTGGGAGATTTGCTGCGAGCCTTCTTCCCCAAACGCTTCCTTGAGACAACCTTCAGCCGAATCAAGACGTAGTTCCCCTCCTCTATCCGCATCAAAGTCCTGATCTCCTCGGGTATCGTCAGCCGACCTCCCTTAATCACCTCAGCAATGAACGGAATTTCCTCGTCCTGTATCCCTGTGCCTGATGACATACTGGACAATACACTCCCTGACAAAGGGAGTGGCTTTCTTTGTATAAAAACATGCTTTCCCGCCGTAAATATACCTATCGCGCCGTTTTTCGGTGATGCGCATCGCAAATATAGGATTTTGTGCCGATAACCCATGAATTGTACAGATTACGTGGCTTTCCGACGAACCGTGATAGGTGAGAATTATCTCGTTCCGAGCAATTCGGTCTGGTCAGATTCTGGGTAAGATAGAAAGCGATTTCAGCGCTCGAGGCAGGCAGCGCTGCCCTGATCAGACCTGCATGGCACACGCTGTCTCGGACAGCGGATGCAACCCACCAGAACAGCGATTCTGAAGGAACAAGATTAAGAAGGTCGAAGACGTTGCCCAGCAAGATGGTCGATCACTGCTACTCTTGCGGGAAGTCTGGGATAGAGACAGAAGCAGGCCATTTCATAGGACCGAAGTCCTCGTGCCCTCTGCTGACGGACGAGAAGGGTCGGCCCCTATGCGACTTCCACTGGTGGTTGATGTTCGAGAGTTCACCATCCAAGGGGGGGATGACCTGGAGCGAGTACACTCAGAAGTGGGGCAAACCCGATTACCCAAAGTTGACTTGGCCCCCAGAGAAAACACGGACCGCGGGGCTAGCGAAGGTCAAGAAAAGACGACAATCCTCCGTCCGTCGAAGGCCTAGCTGAGCCGCCAGTTTTCACGGTTTCCGTGCACCAGAGTCCTAGGGAGTCGGCTGAACCTGTGGTGAACGGGCTTACTTTTCACGCGAGAGGACGGTTCGCTCAAAGACCTCAAGACCGCTCTTCAGGAGCGACTCCTCAATAGTCAAGGGCGCCATGAACCTGAGGACGTTTCCGTAGTGGCCGCACGTATGCATGAGGAGGCCGCTCTCGAACATGCGCTTCCTGAATTCTATGGCGAGAGCCCGGGATGGCTTCCTGCTCTGCTTCGATTCCACAACTTCATTTCCAATCATGAAACCAACACCTCGCACGTCGCCGATGCTCCTTGACCTAGACGCAGTCCCCTCAAATTCCTTCCTTGCCTTCGTTCCGAGTCTAGCGACGCGGTCCAGAATCCTGTTCTCTCTGATGTAATCTACTGACGCGGACCCGGCTGCCATCGCAAGCAAGTTCCCTCTGTACGTTCCAAGATGGAAGCCTTCGCCCAGTTTCTCGTCATATTCCGACTTGTAGGCTACCAGCGACAGGGGTATGCCCGCGCCGACCGATTTTGAAACGCACATGATGTCTGGAGTCGTCCCTGTCAGCTCGCATCCCCAGAACTTCCCGGTTCTGCCGAAGCCTGTCTGCACCTCGTCGACAATCAAGGGGATGTGCGACCTGTCCGCTATCTCCCTCAAGCCCGGCAGGAAGTCCTCCGGAGGGAGTATGTAGCCGCCTTCGCCCTCGATGGGCTCGACGATTATACCGGCTAGGTCATCCAGACCGGAGTGTTCGTCCTCGATGAGGTGCTCAAGGTAGCGCAGCACAACTTTGCCTTCATCGCCCTCCTTCTCTACAGGAAGGGGGAACCGGTATGAGTATGGATAGGGGAGCCTGAAAACGTCCTGCCTTGAGACTCCCGAATACTCGAGGTAGTGCCGGGAAGAGGTCAGGCTCACGGCACCTGCGTGCACGCCGTGGTAGGCGCCCTCGAATGCCACTACCGTCTTCTTTCCGGTCACCGTCCTCGCGATGCTGACCGCGGTCTCGCAGGCGTCCGCCCCCGTAACCGTCGTCATAATCTTCGCATGGCCCCGGAGCCCGCCGGGGAGGACGGAATGCATTCTCTCAAAGAACCCAATTCTCGTTTCCGTTGGAATCTCAAGTGCGTGCCATATCTTCCCGAGCTGACTGGTCACTGCTTGGGTAACGACCGGATTGCGATGCCCCAGGTTGAGGACGCTTATGCCACTCACCCAATCGATGTAGAGGTTCCCATCGACGTCTCTGATTGTCGCATTCTCGGCAGAATCTATGGCGAAGGGGAATGCTTTGCTGTAGACAACCGCCCTTGTTTCGACCTCCTCCTGCTTTCGGAGAAGCTCCCTTGATCGCGGACCTGGGGGCTTCACGACGATGTGCGGGGCCATCACGGTGTGCTTTTGGGACATCATCGGACAACTAAGCAGAAGGATTGCCACTCTAATTAACGTGGTGCAGAATGGACGCTGGCCGCGGGCGCGCGCTTGGTCCAGATTACGAGAAGTAAGTCCTCGAAGTGCTAGGCTGGCGCACTTGTTATCTACTACACGTACCTACCTGAACGGCGCGCGCTCAACATGAAGACACTTGTCTTAGGAGCCTCAGGCCAGATCGGAGCATACACCGCCCAAGACTTGGTGGAGTTCTCCAAAGCCGAAGTAATAGCCGCAAGTCGAAAACTGGGAAATGTCAAGAAAGCCATGGCCGACCTAAACCTAGGAGACCGAGTGAAGGTCATGGAACTTGACGCGAACAACACAGACGCCGTCGCGAGAACAGCGAAATCGGAGGGAGTTGAAACTGTGATAAACTGTGCCTGGTATCAAACCAACATAGCCGTCATGAACGCCTGCCTTCGAACAGGCGCCCATTATACCGACCTAGGAGGGTTCTTCGATACTAGCCTCAAACAGCTGGAGTTCGATAAGGAGTGGAAGAAGGCGGGATTGAACGCGACCATAGGACTGGGCAGCACACCGGGCTTAACCAATATCGCTGGCGCAGCTGGCGCTGCGAAGCTCGACAAGGTCGACACGATCAACATCTACTGTTCATGGGGCAACACCTTGCCGGTAAAGGAGCCGGGCTGGCCAGGTTACTCCATACGAACCGTCTTGGATGAGTTCACGCAAGAACCTGTCATGTGGCTCGACGGCAAGCACGTTAAGCAACCCGTGCTGTCAGGGGAGACCACGGTGACGATGCAGGAACCAATCGGCAAAGTCACAGCGTACTACGTGAAACACTCTGAACCTGCGACCTTAGGAAGATATGTCGGTAAGGGTTGCCGGAACGTAACGTTTCGAATAGGGTTCCCAAGCACTGACTTCGCTACCTTCAGAACCCTGAGGAGCCTAGGCTTTGCCGAAACCGAAGGAATCCAGTTCGGCGATCAGCGGATCTCACCTCTCGATTACTTGACAGCGATGTATCAGAGAGCCATCGCGAAATCGAGGCACGACGCTCCACCACGCGAGGAGTATGAATATGACGCGTTCAGAATTGACGTGTTTGGAGCCCTGAAAGAGTCTCCTGCAACGGTCACGTACTACATAATCACCTGGAACGACCCCGAGAGAGGGATACCTTCAGCCCGAGACACTTCCGTGCCACCAGCAGTGATTTCGCAATGGCAAGCGACTGGGAAGATCAAGGACCCGGGGGTCTTTCCGCCTGAAGCGACGGTTGATCCTGAACCGTTCTTCATCGAGATGGGTAAGAGGAAGATCAGAGCAGAAGAGCACTTCACGGAAACAAAGAAGTTCTATTGAAAGTCGGAAAGCAACCCAGATAGTTCTCGTCCGAGAAGGGAGGTCCGCGCGCTACGGTGCGCTGCAAACCATGATCTATCCTTGTTGCGCCGTCAAGCCTTGACTCACACTTCTCTCCATCTTGCCTTCTTGACCGCAATCAGCGCCAGGATGATAGTCGTGGCAAACAGGACACCCCATGCAAGGGCGACCTCGGGGGTCGAGAGGGGTAGGAAGCTGGGAGATTTCGGCGACAGGAGATGCTGGGAGATTTCGGCGGCGTAGGTTGTGGGGGACAGGTAGGCCACGTACCGGTATGGGAGCGGGATGAGCGTAATCGGGTAGTAGACGGGAGGCAGGGTGGAGAACAGCGTCGAGATCAGCCTTGAGAAGGCAAAACTCTGGACTATGTCGCTTGAGAAGGTCGACAGTGTGTACCCGATGGCAATGGAGGTAAGAAACATGAGCAAGAAGACCCCCAGCAGCTCCAGCGCCTGGATTATCCCGGGATGGAGGTAGACCGCAGCCAAGACCGTCAGGACGGCCAACGCCGGTACAGAGTAGATGATTTCTGCGAGGGCCATCCCGGTCACATAGGCGGCGGGAGAGGTGGGCGAGCTGACCACCATGTCCTGGAGCTTGAAGTCGTTCTTCAGGTGAGCTAAGTCTCCCTGGAGTGACATGCCGCTGTTGAACATGCTCATTATGAAGCCTCCTTCGATTGCATCCCCAATCAGCGTGCCGTGGCTCACAAAGTAGATCAGCAAGAGAAAAGAAAGAGGGGAGAGGACTGTGTTGAGAAGGACCACGGGGTAGTTCTTCATCTCGTATATGGAGTTGACCAGCACTGAGGCCAGGACCTGCCTTCCCCAAGGCTTCAGCTGACATTCGCCTCCTGATTGCTTCGGTTAACGAGATGGAAGAAGATGTCTTCCAGGGAGATCTTACTGATGGAGAACTTCGCCCCTTTCTCCAAGAGCTGTCTTGAGACGCTGTAAGCTTCTTCCTCGTCGGTCAGAATCTGGATCTCTCCCGAGTCCCCCCGAGTCGCCGTACCGCCTAGCACCTTGGGAAGTTCAGAACCGGCGGCGACCATGACGCTGTACTGGTGTTTGACCGCTGAACGAAGCTCGTCAAGGGATCCCAGGCCGACCATTCTTCCCATGTGCATGATCCCGATGGTCGTTGCCAGCCGCTCCGCCTCTTCCAAGTAGTGTGTGGTGAGGATCAGGAAGCGGTCCTTCGCAAGACTTTCCAAGAACCTCCAAAGTTCCTTGCGCGATATGGGGTCGAGCCCGGTCGTCGGCTCGTCGAGGAAGACGATGTCTGCATCTGAAGCGAGCACCGTAGCAACCAAGACCTTTCGCTTCATACCGCCCGAGATGCGCCTGGTCAGAGTGTTCTCCTGCTCCCCCAGCCCGACCCGCGCAAGCGCCTCCGTCGCCCTGGCCTTTGCCTCTCCGTAGGCGATGCCCCTCCACATGAGGTAGGAAAGGACCGTCTGCTTCGGCGTCATCCACGGTACGGTTCTGGCTTCCTGGGGGACGCACGCGATTCTCTCCCTCAATGCCTTGGCCTCCTTCGCGACGTCGATTCCATCAATCGAGGCGCTCCCGGAGGTCGCTTCGAGCTGAGTGGCTAAGATTCTCACGAGGGTCGTCTTTCCTGCCCCATTCATGCCGATGAGGGAGAAGATTCCTCTGGAGGGGATTCGAAGGTTGACTGAATCGAGAGCCCTTCTGCCGCTGGAACCAGAATACACCTTGGTCAGGTTCTCGCACAGAAGCTCCTGGGTCTTCTCCAAGACTTGCCTGCCCAGTTGTGCGTGGTTTTAGAAGCTTGCTTGGGTGACATTCGCGATGAGCAGTCGTGTCCTGTCACTGTTCTCGCATGCGGCGACAGCACCGGGACCAGAACCAGCAAGGAGCAGTGCATGATCCTGGTGAGGGTGGACGAAGAGACGGCCTTCGCATCCAGAGACGAAATCGTGACGTTTACAAAGGTCAAGCGAAAGGCCTCGAGGCGTGAACCTAGTTCCGAAGTACTTCTTCCTGACCAAGGGCGTGGGAAGAGACAGGGAAAACCTCGCCTCTTTCGAGGCGGCACTCAGAGACGCGGGCATAAGCTGGTACAACCTGGTCAGCATCTCGAGCATTATCCCGCCAAAGTGCGTCAAGGTCACGCGTGAACAGGGCATATCAATGCTGAAGCCAGGGGAGATAGTCTTCCTTGTGCTTGCGCGCAACTCCACGAACGAGGACCACCGCCTCATCGCTGCGTCGATTGGTCTCGCGATGCCATCGAACCCGGACGAGGTCGGCTATCTATCGGAACACCATTCGTTCGGCGAGACGGATGAATTGGCCGGAGACTACGCGGAAGACCTGGCTGCCTCGATGCTCGCGACCACGATGGGGGTGCCTTTCGACATCAATGCGGATTGGAATGAGAAAGAACAGGTCTTCAAGGCCTCAGGCAGGATAATCAGAACGATGAACAACACGCAGTCGGCTGTCGGAGACAAAGGGGTCTGGACTTCCGTGGTGGCGGCCGCCGTATTCATCATGGGTACGGATTCCGCAGTGATGCCTTAAGGCCGCTTCGGGGAACCGAACTCAGACAACGCCAACGTGATAGACGACACCAGTTTCGCAAGACAATGCGTCTACTCCTATTACCAGCGACCAACGAGGCGGGGAATCATGCGTCGTCCAGTGACGCAACGCGATCTGATGATGCGAGGAAGCCGGGATGGGGACAGTCCTAGACAAACACGTTGACTACGAAGGCGAATATGTACGCTGGGATGAGGGCGTAGATCCACTCGTGACGGAATATGCCTGTTGAGCTCGCCTTCCGACTGTCACTGATGAAATCCACTGCAAGGCAGAAGCCGACCACGGGCAGGATGAGCGCCAGTCTGTACCAGAACAGGTCCCAAATCGGATGGATATTGCCGGTAATCATAAAATAGACGAATATCGTATAACAGAAAGGTAGCAGAACGGATATCCACATGTGGTGCACCCTCCTTCCGAACACGAAGAATGGCTTCGCGTACCCTCTCCTGAACATGAAACTCCCGAGCTTGTCAAGTGCCAGGGCTGCTGCAATGGCCGCAATCAATCCCATCACCACTCCAATGTGAAACGTTGTGCTCGTCACGTATCGGGAGACGGAGGGGCCTCCGAACTGAATTCCCATGCCTGTCGGAGGTTCGTCGGAACACCCACAAAAGGTTTCTTCGCGCTGATTTCGAGTGTCTCCGATTCGTGATGGGATGATCAGAACCCCGAGGGTGACGCCGGAAGGGACCACTCACTTGCACGGGGCAACGTCCGGCGTGCTGAATCTTCGCAAGTGAACGCGTGATCAGACGCTTCCCATGTTCGAGTTCCCTCCGGATTGCCTACAGCTCATCGATGTCCGAAACACTTAGAATGACGCTTTTCGAAATCGGAAAACGAGCCTGTTCCTTTTGATCTTCGACTTCGCGATATTTCTCACCGCCATCGGAATAACGACACTTGAACTCGCAGAGGCCGCTGCAGTTGGTCTGACCTTGTTCGCAGACTCCGGCAAGTATTCCGCATTCCTGTACGTCGCACTGGGCATAATCGCAGTTCTGATACCGACCTTCTTCGTCGGAAGCGCAATCGCACTTCTGCCAGAGGTGTACATTAGACTCGTTGGAGGCGTACTCCTGCTCTATTTCGGAATGAGGTTGGTGAGGAGCGCACGAAGGTCCGTGTTGAAGGAGAGAGCCGGAGGCTTCAAGCAAGAAGAGTTTGTGAAAGGCATGATGTACACAGGCTTCTCAGTGGGTGCAATTGAGGCCTTTGAGGCGGCGATCGTCCTCGTTGGTTTGTTGCCCAATAACTACGCGTCGACCAGCCTTGGTTTGACAGGGGGGGTCGTAATCGTGATTGTCTCCACCTACATACTACGAAACCAAGTGAGGAAGATCAAGCAAGCAAACATGAAAGTTGTCGTGTCTGCCCTGCTCTTGTCCTTCGCAGTCTTCTGGTTCGGGGAGGCTGTTCTTGCGTTGAGTGACCTAGTGCTGATTCCTCTCTTTGTGGTCTTCACTTTGGCCGTACACCAATTCGCGAATCGAGGCTCTGGCGCTTCACCACCTGCTTAGAGGATTGGGCAAATCCCTCTGGGTTCACTGCCGAGGCACTTGGTCCCCCCTCGATACACAGGAAGTGCTTATTATGAGCGGGCAACCGTTTTGCCTCGTGCCGATCTGTCCGAAGTGCGGGAAGCCGATCAGCGATAAGAAGTATGCCAGACACCTGAAACGGTGCGGGACGACCCACAAGCACCCCCCAAGGCCGTTGGTGGAGCACGGCGCCAGTGCAGACGTGTATTGGGGAAGGCACTAATGAGTTTCTGCAGCCAAACGGCCAGGACGCCTTGGTCAGCGCCTTTGCTGGCTCTTGTCTGCGCGTCGGTCATTCCCCAGACGCGGGCGCGCCCCCTTAGGGGAAGGATTGATTTGAACGGCTCCAGCAGGCTGAGGCATGGTCGGGCCTGACCAGGAATGAGAGAATTCCTGGACGAGCTGGACAGGACCGGCGACCTGATACACGTAAGACGGGAGGTCTCTGCTGGACACGAAATCGCCGCTGTCGCACAAGAGCTGGACGGGAAGTCCATCATCTTCGAGAAGGTAAAGGAGTCGGAGAGGTACAGGGTCGCTTTGGGCATCTGTGGCACCAGAGGCAACCTAGCCAGGGCCCTGGGTGTCAGGACGAATCAGTTGTTCGGAAGGGTCCTCGACGCCATTGAAAATCCCAGCCCCTTCCAGACCACGGAGAAGGCACTGTGCCAAGAAGTCGTAGAGGACACGGTCGACCTGCGCAAGATCCCCATACTGACTCATTGCGAGCGCGACGGCGGGCCATACGCCACAGCTGGCATCGTCGTCGCCAAGGACACGGAATTCGGCTACAACGCCAGCTACCACAGGCTGATGCTGATAGGGAGGGACCGCCTGGCCGCCAGGATTCTACCCCGTCACCTGGACGAGTTCATCAAGAGAGGCAACCGCGAGGTCGGCATATCCTTCGGCAATCATCCCGCATTTCTGTTTGCCGCCGCCGTCTCTTGCGAGATAGGGAAGAGCGAGCTGACGATAGCGAACAAACTGAAAGAGACGAGGTACGCCAAATGCGCGACGAACGACAGCCTGATGCCGGCCGACTGTGAGCTTGTGCTCGAGGGAACAGTGACCGACGAATTCGTGGATGAAGGGCCATTCCCTGACATTACAGGCGCCTACGACATAGTCAGGAAGCAGAGGGTCATCAAAATCAACCGCGTGACGCACAGGAAGGAACCGATCTACCAGGCCATTCTGCCCGGCGGGGCTGAGCACAGGATACTGATGGGCATGCCGCGGGAGGCCACCATATTCCGCGAAGTCAATAAGGTGTGCACCTGCATCGACGTGCGCCTGACCCCAGGCGGCTCTTCCTGGCTACACGCGGCCATCAAGATAAGGAAGGAAAACGAGGACGATGCGAAGAACGCCCTGGAAGCTGCGTTCAGGGGCCATCCGAGCCTGAAACACGCCATCGTCGTCGACGAGGACGTCGACATAGACGACCCGAACGCGGTCGAATGGGCGCTTGCCACAAGAGCCCAGCTGGACCATGACCTCATGCTGAAGCCCAACGAATACGGCTCTTCTCTCGATCCCTCAGCGGACCAGGTCACGAGGGAGACGTGCAAGGCAGGCGTGGATGCGACTGTGCCGCTGAAGGCTCCAAGAGACGCGTTCGACAAGGCCAAGATCCCCGGCGAAGACGAAATCAGGTTGGAAGACTACCTAGGCTGACCGGATGATGAAGCTCACAAAGACTGAGGAAGGCATGCTCTCCGGAAAGGAGGGTCGCGCCACCAAGAAGTGCATGGAGATCCTGGTCGCCCTAGGAGAGATCTACGGCGCCGAGAGGCTGGTCAGGGTTTCCAGCGTCCAGGTGTCGGGTGTCTCCTACAAGAACCTCGGAGACGCAGGAATCGAATTCCTGAGGGAGTTGGCCGAAGGTGGAAAGGCGAGAGTGAAGTCCACTCTCAACCCGGCGGGAATGGACCTGGTCAACTGGCGGTCTCAGGGGATCGGAGAGGACTTTGCGAGCAAGCAACTGGAGGTCATAGACGCCTATAGGAAGCTCGGCCTGGAGACCTCCTGCACATGCACGCCTTATCTGGCAGGCAACGAACCACGTTTCGCGGAACACATCGCCTGGAGCGAGAGTTCTGCTGTTGTCTACGCCAACTCCGTCCTAGGGGCAAGGACGAACCGCGAAGGGGGACCGAGCGCCCTTGCGGCCAGCCTCACCGGTAGGACCCCTCTGTACGGGTATCACCTCGACGAGAGCAGGCTACCGACTCTGGCTGTGAACGTGGGTGCCAGGCTGGAGTCTGCGGAAGACTTCTCTGCTATGGGCTACTTCGTGGGGAGGATCGTCAAGAACGGCGTGCCCTACTTCAGAAGGATCAAAGGCGCGGGTCTTGAAGAATTGAAGACGCTCTCTGCGGCCCTGGCCAGCTCGGGTGGGGTGGCCATGTTTCACATCGAGGGCGTGACCCCGGAAGCGAAAGGCGAAGTCAGCGGAATAGAAACCACGTCATTCACAGGGCGTGATCTCAGGGAGGCGAGGGCCGGGCTGAACGACTCAGGAGACCCTGACTTCATCTCCGTGGGTTGTCCCCACTGCTCGCTGGAAGAGCTAGCGAAGATCGCCAGGCTGCTCAGGGGGCGCAAGGTCAAGCGTGAGTTCTGGGTCTGCTGCAGCCGCGCGGTGAAACGTCAGAGTGATGAGAAGGGCTACTCAAGGCAGATCGAGGCCAGTGGAGCCAAGTTCGCCCTCGACACCTGTATGGTGGTCGCGCCCATCGAATCGATGGGGTACGAAGTGGTCGCCACGAACTCGGCCAAGGCATGTCACTACCTGAGGAACAACGGGTTGAAGGTCCGCTTCTGGCCCCTGAGCAGGTGCGTCTTGGAGGCGACGAAGTCAAACTGAAGCTCGTTGGAAGGGTCATCTATGGTGGGTGCGCCGAGGGGAACGCCTTGGTCACCACCCAGCCAATATCCTTTCTCGGCGGCATCGACCCGGCCACGGGGAAGGTTATCGAGCGAGGCCACGAGTTACTAGGCGAGTCGGTGAGGGGAAGGGTCTTGGTCTTCCCCTACGGAAAGGGTTCTACGGTGGGCTCCTACATCCTCTACAGGCTTCGCAAGAATGGAATGGCCCCTTCAGCCATAATCAATGAAGAATGCGAGACTATAGTCGCCGTGGGCGCGATAATCTCTGAAATCCCTTGCGTGGACAGGATCGACCTGAGCAAGATAGAGCCCGACGTACTTCTCAGGATAGACGGGGCAACAGTGCGTTTCTGAGGTCGGGCGCTTCTGTTTCAGATGTGTCCTCCCTCCTGAAGACGACCTTGTCTTCCGGGTCGGCGATTGCGGTCAAGGCGCTGCCTGTCTCTCCGAGCCGGCCGAACCCTCCCAGCGCCTAGAAAGGCCGTGTTCGACTCCCAGCAACTCGAGGGCCTTGCCCGCTACCTGATTGACCAGGTCGCTGATCGTCCTTGGCCTGTGATAGAAGGCAGGCATCGCAGGAAGGACTATGGCACCAGCACGTGCGGTGGCGACCATGTTCTCCAGGTTGATCAGTGTTAAGGGAGTCTCCCTCACCACCAGCACAAGGGGTCGCCTCTCCTTTAGCGTGACCTCGGCCGCCCTGAGCAGGAGATTGTCAGCATACCCGTTCGCGACGCCACTGAGAGACTTCATGCTGCACGGGATTATCGCCATCCCATCTGTCTGGAAGGAACCGCTGGCGAGCTTCGACGCGACGTCTCCAATCTTGTGCGCCTCGGTCGCGAGCCCCTCCACTTCGGTTATCTTGTAGTTCGTCTCCAGACGAATCGTCTCGCGGGCAGCCTCAGTCAGAATCAGGTGGGTCTCCACGCCTAGGTTCTTGAGAATCTCGAGCGCCCGTATTCCGTATATGCTGCCACTCGCTCCGGAGATCCCTATTACAAGGCGCACAAGGAGGTTCGTTCGCCGCCTTCTTTTAAGGGCGCTTCTTGGCCGCACGACTCAATCTAGAAAGGCCAGCAAGAGGCGAAACGGAGACCCGAAAAGACGCATGACTCAGCCGTTGTATTCCGTTCACCGACCGCTTCATTTCCACTTTGTGAGTATCTCATCCCTGCGAAACGTGGCCTTGCTGATGAAGAAGAGAATCGCATCTGCAACCAGAAGCCCGGCGGAGATGATGAGCAGGTTATTCGTGTCGAGCGACAGGAAGCTAGGTTCAGCCGCAAGATAGATTCTCATGAACAGGAGTACCATCAATCCTCCCAACTGCTTCACCGCTTGCATGTCATTCATCCTCGCCGGCATGATAACGTTCAGCTCGACGCAAAGCAGGGATGAGAAAGACGCAAAGAACACGAGAATCATTCCCATGCTCCAGTGAATCCTAACCGGCTTGCCTTATCTCGACAAGAACCCTTGTCAAAGGTCCCGACAGAGAAGGTTTAACTGAAAATCTTCAACGCTCAACTCCATTGAGCAAGAAAGCAGTCTTCTCGCAGCACACCATCTTGCCGAACAGCTCGCACATGCCGTTCTGGGGGAGAAGGGCGCCTTCATGAGCAGGCTCGGACGCTTCACAGCTCATGTGGAGAGGAGGTCATAGAGGTCGTGGTGCTGAGCTGCGAGGTCTGCGGCAATCCGATACGGACCACTCCCAACCGCGTTGAAATCGACGGAGCCGTCCTGCAGGTCTGCCAGAGTTGCGCCAAGCATGGGACGCCGCTGGCGGGTACGGTGCCAAGGGTCCGCCCCGCCAGGGCCCGCCCCTTCGTCAGGGGAGGGTTGGTCGAGCCTGAACTCGAGGTCGACCCCGATTACAGCTCGATAGTTAGACAGGCGAGAGAGAAGTTGGGCCTTACTCAGGAGGCCCTGGGGAGGGCAATAAACGTGAAACCTTCGGTCATAAGCCACATCGAGACGAAGAAGATGAAGCCCGACCTGATCCTGGCCAGGGTCCTCATGCATCACCTGAAAGTGAAGCTTTTGGTCTCCAACAGCGATTTGGAGTCGGCCCCTGTGTAGACATGGTGGAATCTGACCCAACATGCTGGTCGGGAAGCAATCAGGCCGCGCAAGACGGTGCCGCAGTGACGTCTTACTTCTCAAGAGGATGAAGCTGGCGGAGACCTTCTTACATCCAGAACTCGTTCCCATCAGGGTCCTTGAATATGGCATAGGTTCCGAACCACTCAGTGGTCAGATCCTGTTTGAACTCTACGCCTCTGGCCTTGAGTTCCTCGTAGGTTTTCCTCTTGTCGTCGGATGAGAAACCGATTCCCGTGTTCCCGCCAGGCCTGTCAGATTCCCACTCCTCGCACTTCCCGCAGAGGTGAATCACGGTCCCCGAGCCTTTCGGTCTGACCGTGACCCAATGTCCCTGGGCACTCACCTCGAACCCAAGCTTCGTTTGATACCATTTTGCCGACTCCTCAACGTCGTTTACCAGCACAGCGACTGATGAGACACCGATGAGCATGGTCACCCGCGTCATTTCCAAGCTCTATTAAGACTGAAGAACGAACGAGCGCGCGTTTAAAGTAAAGTACCCAGTGCTTCCGATTTTACGGAAGGTCTCCCTTTCGGGCATCTCTGTTCTGATTGAGACCACACTTGGGTAGCGTACCTGTATATCTCCCCCCATAAAAACAATATGGTCGCAAACGTGCGCATTGTCTAAACCCCCCACTTTTTGCGCGCGCAAAAAGTGGGGCGACAAGCTGTCCTCTCCAGAGCCTGATGTGACCAAGAAGCGTCCAAGTCCGTGGCGGGCCCGGAGGGGTTAGCGTCTACGTAGGTTCTTTCTCTATGCCGGCTTTAGTTGAGGCGCCCTGGCCGAGACTTCTCAGTTCAGGTAGGGGCCCCAACATGAGTGTGAGTGAAGGGCAGGGCCGGCCAGGTGGGGCTCCACCCAAATGGGTTAGAATCCATCTCAGCCTTCAAGAAGGGTTACAACCCGGCTCGAAGAGTCACGCCCTTCTGAGACGTTCGCTTAATTACGGGTACTGTCTGTTCGAGACTATGCTCACCTTTACTCCCTTCAAGACCACGAGAAGAAACTCCGCGTTTGATTTGCCAGACCTTATCGATGAACTCGTGGGGAACCAGATTGGCGAAGGAGATGTGCTGGTCATCTCAAGCAAGTTCATTGCGATATCTGAAGGAAGGATAGTATCTCTGGACTCGGTGAGACCCAGCAGTCAGGCAATTGAGCTGTCTAAGAAATTCGAGGTCCCGGCAGAACTCTGCGAGCTCATCCTTCAGGAGTCAGACCTGATAATTGGCGGGGTCCCCGGATTCATACTCACCCTGTGGAATGGCCTGCTCACACCCAATGCTGGAATAGACAAGTCGAATATCGAGCACGGGAGAGTGGTCCTCTACCCGAAAAACCCACGCGAGTCCGCCACCAGAGTCGCCGACGAGCTGAGGAAGCGTAGAGGCGTTCACATAGGAGTGGTTGTTTCCGACAGCAGATTGACGCCCACGAGGATAGGCACGGTCGGCGTGGCCCTCGCCGCAGTCGGCGTCAAGGCCATTTGCGACATGCGGGGCCACCCTGACCTCTTCGGCAATCCTCTGAAAGTCACCAGGCAGGCGATTGCTGACGACCTTTGCTCGGGAGCCCAGTTGGTGATGGGGGAAGCCGATGAAGCGACGCCGGTAGTGCTTGTCCGAGGCGTGCAGACGGCGGGCGTCGAGGAAGCTAGCTTCGCGCCGAAGGACTTCGCAATCCCGATCGAACAGTGCGTCTTCATGGGGAGCGTGGGGTACCCTAAGGGAGACGGTGGCGCTTGACGGCTAGAAGACGAGGACCCAGTAGTATGCACAGACAGTCCGCGGGCGCGCACGGCGGACTCTGAACGCGAAAACAGTCCAAACGATCTTGACGGAGTAGGAAAGAAGGCACTACCGAAGCTATTAAACCTCAAACGCGAGAACCGAGAAGATGCTGCCAGTACGACGAAGGACCTACGCGGTGGCCTCGGCTTCGCTCTTCGCGGTGGTCTACGCCCTTCTCGGACTTTTCCCAGTTTCTGCTATCATCGGCGCTAGCGGCTTCCTGACCTTCAGGGAGGCGGTCAGTCCGCTCACGGGGATGCTCTTCGGCCCTGTTGTGGGCGGGTTCTCGATGGTCCTGGGTAACTTCGTGGACTTCGCTATGGGGAAACCCATCGTGTTCGATTTCCTGGATTTCATACCTGACTTGGTCTCGGCGGTTGTCGCGGGTCTGGCCTTCACCGGTCACAGGAAGGCGGCTGTCGGATTCCCGGTGCTTTTGCTCGTATGGTTTACGCTGGACCCACTCTCACCTGTGCTGGTAAGCGTTGGAGGCATCGACGTACCTTTCCTATGGATGCACGTGATCTCGATGGGCGTTCTGTCAGGCGCGCTTCTGTACGAGAGCAGAGGAAGACTTCGACGGCTCACGCCTACGTTTGTCGGCGCGGTGACTTTCGCATCTACTATGAGCGGACATGTGGCAGGAAACATCATGTACGAGAACGTCATTTTCAGGCTGGACGGAGTCATACCCAAAGACGGCTATCAGGCGTTCTGGACTCTCGCGTTCTACGCGTATCCCCTCGAGAGGGTATTCTACACGGTGCTGGGCACGATGGTAGCTTACTCTGTGCTCCGGGCCGTCTCTAGAAGGCATGAAGAGCGCGCGCGCGCTGGCCGGGACTTTGCAAATAATGTAGGCGCCCTGACCAAAGTAGGCGAGCGGGCCCGGAGGTATTCGAACCCTACAGGGTCTGTTTCCCTGGACCCGAAATGATTTTGCGGGTCCTAGCCGATTCGAACCCTTGGTCATGTCCTCTTGTATCTGAAAGAGGAATAAAAACACCAACCTCAGCCGCGACCGACTTCAAGAAGTTAGGCCTTCCCTACTAGCAGGACGAGATCCACTTTCAGAACCTGTTTGAGTACGGGCCCCACGCGCGCGCGAGCGCTACGGCGCGCGCCAGAAAGGTGAGGCAATGTTCAAATAGCTGGAATATAACATACGTTATATGTTTCTGGCAACGGAACAAAAGCAGGAAGGGTACAGGTTCTGCATCTGCAGAGCATTCACACCGGTTCTGGAGTGGCCACACCTATTATGACTGACGAATTGAACTACTGTCAAAACAAGAGCCACTACAACTACTATGAGGACAGCAAGAAGTTTCTGCACAGGTCTGACACCCAAGAAACCAAGGACTGTCTAGAAGAACAATTCAAACTGAGAAAGATTGGGAGATATGGGGTTCCTGTTAACTTAGCGGCTTCTGGGGGAGATGATGACCACAAAATGTGAGGTCTGCGGAGGTGCTGGCGTATTCAAAGCCATAGGCTCGACGGACATCTTGGTTCCCCCAAATGACTACGAAACCGAAATAACGTATTTCACCGTAATGTGTCGCACCTGTAATGGACGCGGGAGTTGGTAAGTGTCGCGCGCCTTTCAAAGCGATTGAAATGGAACTCAGTCAAATGAAGTGCACAGTCTGTCGAGGAGGAGAGCCGCCCCTAACCAGTTCTGAGATTGCAGCGCTCCATCCTCAGGTAGCCGAATGGTCGGTAGTGAAGAGAGAAGGAATAGACCGCCTTGAAAGGGTATTCAAGTTTCAGAACTTCGCAAAAGCATTGGCTTTCACCGACAAGGTTGGAAAGATTGCGGAGGAAGAGGGTCATCATCCAGCTATACTGACGGAGTGGGGGCGTGTCACTGTCACTTGGTGGACGCACAAGATTAAGGGCTTGCATCGCAACGATTTCATCATGGCGGCCAAGACAGGTCGTGTGTACTAAAAGCTCCAGTTCGTTGTGAGATGGTCAGGCAGCGCGCGCGCGCGCGGCCTGTCCGTCTCGTGAAAAGGCCCAATCATGGTCTTCCTTCAAGAATCCCAATGTCCTGGGAAGAAGGAAGAGATGTCTTAAACGCGTTCACTTGCGAGCCCTTGACGTAGTCCTCGAGCTTCATCCCTTCCGGTCCCGCTTTCATGAGCCAGTAGTGGTACGTGCAGAGAGTCAGCGAGATGTTACGGTACCTCTCTACAGGCGTTTCGATTCCCTTGGACTTACACGTCGGGCAGAGCTATCTGCCAGGTGCAAAGGCTTTCAAGTAGTATCTCCTGTGAGAGGAGTGAACCGAGACAAGAAATAAGCATTCAATCTCTTAGCTAGACTTCGTGCTAGAGCTGCTCATGGTACCGCACTTCGGGTTCAGCCCCAAATCCCTTCTGTGCGCGCGCTTAGTGATGTGAGGTAACTCATCGCCCGCAGACTTAGCAGAACCCATCAGCGACCTTTATACGCCGCCGGAACTTCCGATGAATCGAAATGACCTACACTTTGGACTATAACGAACCTCTTCCGAAGGTGATAGCCAGACTGGAGGACGAACACAAGAAGCTCGAATCTAAGCTAAACCAAATCGAGCGACTGAACAAGAGTGGCGACCTTGGGGCGGCTACGAAACAGCTGGATACCATCAAGCTAACCCTGTTGAGGCATGCAGTCGAGGAAGAAGCGAGACTGATGCGGGTCATCATGTGGGAGTTTAAGGACGAATCAGGTGACTCCATCATAATTCTGAGGTATCATCGGAAGATTGCGGAGTTCTTTGAGCGTACGTTGCCGAGCTTGGCGACGCTCCCAGAGAAAGTGGGGCGCAGGGAAGTCGAGATATTCGTCAAGGAACTCAGACAGCATCATCGACAGGAGGAAGAAACCGTCTTCCCTCTGGCCGTCAAAGCGAACCGTTTGTATGAGGAGAGCCTTCGCTGACGGTAGGAACGTAGAGAGATTCCAACAACATATGCCATCTACCGAGGAATACTGCTCATCTTGCGCATCGCATGGAGTCAAAACTCCCGTTGAGAAATACAGGAAAATCGCTCTGGACTACTGCACATATCATTATTGGTTGATGAGGGGCAAGTCGGGAGGAGGAGTCAGCTGGACACTCGAACATTACGCAGAATCTTCGAGGACGCACTACTTTGTCACCTCGATTCCCTCGCCTGACGAGATGCGAAGGATGAAATCACGCAGGTAATAGGTCAGCGCGCGCACACTGGCTGCTCACTGGCCGTCAGGCTTACTTCTTTTCAGATTCTGCTGCTTTCATGGCCGCGCGCGCTGTAACCCTCGACAGGTGTCCTCACTTTGTCTTCGAGACGAAAAGGGCAAAACAGAATCCTGCAGCCGCACATGGCTCTTGATCAGCCCGCTTGAGTCCTTCCGGAATTGGCGGTGTCAGACTGGCTCAACAAGATCTCCAATTCCTTCAGCCTCCACCGATTGTGTCGCACCCGCACCAGCCGATTTCATCGATTCTGGTGTGGCAAAGCGGACATTCCTCACCGTAGACGATTTCGTCTGCCCTCTTCCCAAACAGCTTGAGGTGATAGTCAATGTCATTGACGGCATCAGCTTCACCCATTGAAATCATCAGGCGTTGCGATGACATATGTTATATTTAACGTGAACCGTGCTGAAGCGGTCTTTTGGAATCTACTTTCAGAACCTGTTTGTGTGCGGGCCCCACCGCGTGCGCGCTAGAGATTCCTATCCCTGACTCGGTTCGCAGGACTCGCGCGCCCCTCCGATTGCCATGACCGCCACTGGGTCCAGCTTATCAGTCGCTCAGAATCATGCCGAAGGGCGCCGTGGACTACTTCTGGCTGTTCTCACTGCTGGCCCCCGCCTTTCTCGCTGTCTCGAACCTGGTCGACAACCACATCCTGCACGCGCGCCTCAAAGACGCCGTGTCATACGACATACTCACGACTTGGGTTACCCTTCCCGTCGCCGTTGTGATCTTTTTTGCGACGAAGGTCTCATTTGCGTTCGAGGCCTGGTTCGTCGGGACCGCCGTTGGCTTTTCCTTCGCTTTCCTGTTCATCTTGTACAACGTCGCCATGATGAGGGAGCGGGGGACCAACGTGGTTTCTGTGATGTACATCAGTCCGCTGTTCGTGGCCATCCTTGCTCTGGTGTTCCTGGGCGAGAGGCTCTCCGTGGCCAACTACGCAGGAATTCTCCTTCTTATCGCAAGCGCGTTTCTTGTCCTCTACAAGAGGATTGACGCCAAGAACCTTGCACTAGAGATAATCTTAGTCTACGCACTAGCGTCTGCGGCCGCGAGGGTTGTGACCAAGTCCGCCCTGGAAGATGTTGACATCTGGTCGTATTTCTTTTGGTTCCTCGTCGGAGGGCTCCTTGGCTCTATAGTCCTCGCTTCCTTCTGGCGGAGAAGCCTTGGGACGGCGGTGAGGAAGCTAGATGCACCCGTCCTGCTTCTGATAGTGACGACCACGGCATTCTCGACCGTGGGGCTTGTCCTCCTCTATTCCGCTTTCTCATACGGGTCCGTCACTCTGACTTCAGGTCTGACTGCCGTTCAGCCGTCCTTGGTGTTCCTCTACTCCGCACTTGTCCTTCGCTTTCGTCCCGCTGCGTTCCCTCCTGAGAGAATCGTAGGCAAGTGGGCCGACGTTCGCAAGGTAGGCGCGGTGCTCCTCATCATCGTAGGAGCTCTAGCCCTGATGGGAACTTGAATACTGGGTACAACCATCGAGCTCCCTAGCAGTCTTCTTGCGAGACTAGGTCCAGCTTGCGGATGCTGCGCTCCTTCTCACTCCGCCCCACAACGGCTTTATCATCCGGTTCTGCTTGACTGAAAGGAAACCTTGTCCCAGAGCGAGCGGAGACTCGCGGCGATAATGTACAAGGACATAGCCGACTCCAATGGCAAGAAGGCGTGCGTTCGTGATACAAGATAGCCAGTACCGCCCTCTCGGTGCCTCGGGAATAAGGGTCTCACCCCTGGGCACTGGGACCAATAGATGGTGGAAAGGGAAAAACGACGAGGCGGTCTTCGAGGCATTTCGTTCTCTCGTGGATCTAGGAGTGAACTTCTTCGACACCGCTGAGGTCTACAGTTTCGGGAAATCAGAGAGTCTCCTAGGTGAGTGTCTCCGCCGAGACTCCCGACCGGTGGTAGTAGGTAGCAAGTTCGCCCCCTATCCCACGCGTCTTACTCGCCGTCAATTCATGAACGCCCTGGACGCCAGTTTGAAACGCCTAGGTAGGGAGAAGATGGAGCTGTACTACCTCCATTTCCCCTCCCCTTTGCCCGGCATTGGAAAGGTGATGGACATGATGGCTCAAGCCGTTGACGCAGGAAAAATCCGTGCGGTGGGCGTGAGTAACTGCAGCGCCGAGCAGATGCATCAGGCCGCGGAGCGACTCAAGAAGTACGGCATTCCGCTGGCCGCGAACGAGGTCCATTACAGCCTTTTCCATCGCCAGCCTGAGGTGAACGGCGTACTGGCTGCCTGCCTAGAACTCAATGTCGCCTTGGTGGCCTATCGTCCGCTGGAGGGAAGTTGACTCGCGGTCTCGTTGACTAGCCGGAAGGGAAGAGCCTCGAAGAAGGAGGCCATCTTCGAGACCCTGCAGTCGATCGCGCAACGACGTGGAAAGAACGTTGGCCAGGTCTCCCTGAACTGGATGCTGCGCAGGGATGAACACGTTATACCTATCCCGGGCAACACGAAAGCACTTCATGCGATAGAGAACGCAGGCGCGCTCGGGTGGCAGCTCAGCGATGACGAGTTCGCTGCCATCGACCAGGCCTCTTCCCCCTGAAAACGCCAGTGCGTCAAACTATCTTTCGGGGCCGAAGTCCTTTCATGCGCTCGCAAGTTGGGGCGCCTACATTGGATGTAAAGTCCCGGCCAGGGCGCCCCCGAAGAAAAGGAAGCCAGCTTGATATTATGCCCTCAGAGCAATGGGCTCGCCCATTTGCACTCCGTTGATTGTGCAAGGGGGTAGCCCGAAAGTGCCACCAGACGAATACGCCCACTCATGCCAAGCGTGCTAGCTCGTTCTGGAATGAGGAAGGGCAACACACTTTGACTGCTGAGTTCGGGTGATTCGACTAGTCATCGTTTACCTGCTGCCCGTGTCCTTGCTGTGTTCAAAGGTGGAATACAAGGTAATCTACCGCTCGTATAGTCACACTCGCCTTATCGGAAGACAGAGCGTGATTAGAGACCAAGAGGAGACTGACGAGAGGAGCGAAGCTCAATCCGTAAACGAAGCCGAAGATTGGAGCAGCTCTCTAAACTCATCCGCGAAAGAGGGGTTCACAGTCAAAGATAGTGGAGCCCTGTCATTGGTTGACAGCATCGTGTTTTGGGCATTACTCGAGAAGCCCTAAACAACCCCGTGTCATGCGACAGGGGTGGCAGCCCCATTTCTCATACCCAAATTCCTTCGGGCCATTCTGGCGATTGCACCCTCACGAATGCTCGGCTCCTGTCTCTCGCGCGCGCGGATAGGTCAGTGGTGTTCATGGGCGAGAAACCCAGCACAGAGGCGATGGTCTTCGAGCATTCACCTGAGAACCCCGTACTTCCGCGTCTGACTAAGATCGTCTGAGTCGCACACGTGGTAGGTAGGTGCACCCTCTGAAGGTAGGTGTACCAGTGCTTGGAATCCACTTTACGGACCCATTTGGGGGCTGGCCCCAACTGGCCCGAATCCGATTTCGACCCCTAGGCTAGTTTGGGCACAGGAGGCGATGGTCCCACGGTGACCCCACGGTAGTGGGTACTGCCTTGGACCATGCCTAAACTCGAGAGAATCCCCCTGTCTTGACGACAGTTTTGGCCCAGCGTGGTTTGGGCATCCGCAAGACGGTATCTCGTAAGTTGAATAAGAGAAGAGGGTAAATATTTCAAACCGACTGTTAGCAGCTGCCGCTCGATAATGTGGGTGATTCTTTTCAGTTGATTGTGGCGGTTTTGCCATCCTGGCAAACTCCCTGAGCCTTCATGTTGTGTGGGAGCCTACCCCAAGGCGAGCCGCGAGGCACCGTTTGCATGTGGCAATCGAACGTTCTACACCGTCAGCTAATGACTTGCGTAGTAATTTGCTACCGCCTTGAACGACTCTTTCGGTTCCCAAGTCATTTCTGGATAGGTGGTGCCGTGCCTCCCGTCATCGTAGTACTTCACAAGGCTGGAGCTGGCCATGTCGAGGTCGTATCTGGGATTCTCGCTGTACGGAGTGATTTGAGAGATGAATTGGAATATGAATGCACCGTCAACTCCAGCGCTGTCAAGTACGCTGAGCTGGTTGACGAGCTTGCGAGCCTGCCAGCCCTCATCGCGAGCATGGTTGCCCCTCAGATGTGGCCGCACGAACCGCCCAAAGAATGGTATCCGGTAGTGCAGGAATTGCGACCTGATGTCGATGATATTCCCACCCAGGCCCGCTGAATTCAAGAAGCCCTCCGAGCCCAGGCCCCCTTCACAGGTGCCGTAGCCGAACTCGGTTATCACGACCGGTTTGTCGTGCGAGAAAGACGGCCTGAGAAGTTCGAGATACTTGTCCTCCATGCGAGCGATCCTGTAGTGATCGACGCCCACGAAGTCGAATAGGCTCCAATCTACTGCCTCCCAGACAAGCGAGGCGTATGTAACCCTGCCCTTGAAGACGCCTCTAACCGCAGCGTTCGCCTTGGCTAGAAACGCGTTGAGCGACTTGTTGTGCTCTCCTACCTTTACACGAGGCACGAAGCCGGGATTTGTCATGCGCTCTGTGACGTTTCTGCCTTCGACGATTCCCTGCATGAACAGGGTTAACTCGGAGCCAACGCTGAACACCAACTTCGCCGGCCATCTCTGACGCAGAACTTCGGCCGCGACGGCGGCCTTGGTAACGTAAGCGAGGGTCTTCTCCTGGTTCCTGTCCCACATTTCAGGTGCAAGCCACACCTCGAGCCCCTGGTTGAGGGCGTCCTCTGCTGCCACCATCAGCCGGTTGACACTGAGGCCGCAAATCCTCACCGCGTTGCAGTGCAGGTCGTTCTCGACGATTTCAAGTTCGCGATGAACAACCTTTGGGTCAAAGACGGGGCGCCAGTTGAATCCCATCACCCGCCCAACGTCGTAGCTGACTCCTTTCAGTCTCATCGATTACTCCCTACCCAAATTGCCGGGCGATTGATCTCTATGCAGCCTGATACGCGTTGCTCGTGGACTCCCCTTGAAGTTCCAGGTCAGGACGCCCCGGCCGGGCCTCGCAAGTCCCTGTAACCGACCCTAGCATGGCAGTCAACCACCAAGCGCACGCGTTATGGAACGGATAAATCAGACGCGATGAGTTCGACTGCCCCTTGGCGGTCTACAGCCTGGTGAATGACGTCGAGACCGAGTACATCATAGCGGCAGGAAAGCCGGTGGTGAGGCTGAAGTCCAGCGGTCACCTCAGGCACAGGGCGATCTACGGCGGCACTGCGCAGCTCCTCTTTCACTGGGTCCAAGAAGGAAAGACACAGGTCTGGAAGTTCGAACCATCGATGCCTGAACCAAGGCCTATCCAGGCCGAGGAGACTCAAGAGGGCGGGGCTCAACTCCTCACAATTACGCTCGACGAAATTCTCCCGGCCACGGGGGTCATCAAGGACCGCATGCAGGGGGTTATTGCGGCCCCGGCGGTCCACATTGACGTCCCATGGGGCTCTGACATCTGGATGTTCCTGATTCGCTCGCCTTGGTTCCAGCTCAAGCCACGAATCGACAGAAACACACTGTCAGTCGAGCACGAGTCGGGGCGGGCCGTCGCTTCGGTAAGCCCATCGGAAGCAGGGGGGATTTCAGCGGAGCTGTCAGTGTCAGGAACTTCGTTCAAGAAGGCCTCAGTCGCAATGAGGAGGACCATGGGCCAGTTCACCAGCGACGAGCTGATCGGAGAGGTGCAGACGGGGGCGCAGGCTTTCACTTGGGGCCCGATCATGCGAAGCTTCGACCTGTGTTTGGTCACGCACGCGACAATGAACGAGTCGCACTTCGTGGATCTCATGCGCGGGTTGGGGGCCTCTGTTTCGTCTGGTTTCTTGGGCGGAGGAACGATGCAGGGAGATTTCGTGTTATGCGACGGCCCGTCGATGGAGTACAGTGTGGTGCTCACGGGGGACTCGGGATTCCTAGAACATCCGCATGACGAGACAGGGGTCGCCCTGACGTGGCAGTAAGCCTAAATCAAGCTTCTTTGGCGTCGCTGGTCGGACCTGAATGGATGTCTTCTACCTAGTGTGGGCGGTCTTCGTAGTCTTCTTCCTGGTGATAGTCGCGAGAATCGCCGCAGGGGCAATGAGGAGCAGGCCCCGGTCGATTCAGCGGCCGATCTCGGAATCGACGGCCTTCCCGCCCCCACCTCCGCCGGACTCTGTGCTGGTCAAGTGTCAGTACTGCGGCACCGCCCAGCCTTTCAGGGAATTGTGCTCCAACTGCGGGGCTCCCCTGCCAAAACCGGGGTTTGCACAATGACGGCTAGAGGCGTTGCACAACTTCCACACTAACCATCTCAATTTGAGCCATCTCCGGCAGAATAGGCTCAAATCAAGCTTATCCGGCGGCGCCGGTCGGACCCGAATGGTTTGCCGTGCCGAGGTCGGACTCCGCTTGTGAATGCAACCGCAGCGCAGGTTTATCAAACTGAAGAATTCTAGCGGCTCTCCGTGCCCCGTCAGAAACCTATCACGACAGAGCGAGGAGACCTCGACAGGAAGCTTGCTCGTCTGATAGCCAGAAGAGAACGACTTGACAAGAAGCAACACGTCATGTTACCGAGGAGGGAATCCGACGAAGTCTGAGGAAGTAGTCCTGAAGGACGGCACCATCGTTCGCATAAGGAAAGCAAAGAACGACGACAGAGCGCAGCTGGCAGACCTCCTGGCGGGATTGTCTCAAAGTACGGTGAAGTCGCGCTTCCTCGGTCGTCCCGGCGTCAGGGGCGTCGTCGACGGGCTTCTCCCCAGAGAGAAGCGGGTCAGTCTAGTCGGAGAATACGAAGGGTCCTTGATAGCTCAGGCGGATTACGACGTTTCAGGCACCGACACAGCGGAGATTGGCATAGTCGTTGCAGATGCCTATCAACGCAGGGGTCTGGGAACCGCACTTCTGAAGAGACTTGCACAGGTTGCCGCTGACTCCAGCATAAGGGCGTTTGAGGTGACCGTGAGAGCGGAGAGTTACACGATCATGAACTACATCAGGAAATTGGGTTTTCCAATCCGGCCGAGCATCCTGCCAGGAAAGATCAGAATAGTGTTCCCGACGTCTGTGACTCACGCAACGCTGGAAGCATTCGAGCAACGAGACGCCAAGACTACAGCCGCTGCCGTCGGGCGCTTCTTCAGGCCGAGGAGCGTTGCAGTCATCGGCGCGTCCAGAGAGAGAGGCTCCATAGGCGGGGAACTCTTCAGGAACCTCATCGAAGCAGACTTCAACGGTCCGGTCTACCCTGTTAACAAAGACGCCACTGTCGTTCAGTCGGTGGCGGCATACAGATCAGTGCTCGAATGTCCGGGCCCAGTGGACCTCGCATTCATCGTCGTCCCTGCCAAGTTCGTAACAAGAGTCGCTCGGGAGTGCGCCAAGAAGGGCGTGCGCGCGATAGTCGTCATTTCGTCCGGGTTTGCCGAGACAGGAGCGGAGGGCGCGGCGCTTCAGAAGGAGCTCGTCAAGGTCTGCAGGGACTCCGGGGTGCGCATGATAGGCCCCAACTGCATGGGGATAATCAACACGGACCCCAAGGTGAGCCTCAATGGACAGTTCTCACCCTATAGCGCGATCCCTGGAAGGATCGGCTTCTGGTCCCAGTCCGGGGCCCTCGGCATCGCGGTCATCGACCTTGCGGATAGGCTCGGCATCGGCCTAGCCGAGTTCGTGTCAGCCGGCAACAGGGCGGACGTGTCCGGAAACGA
This sequence comes from uncultured archaeon, assembly GCA_963796355.1. Taxonomy (GTDB): domain Archaea; phylum Thermoproteota; class Nitrososphaeria; order Nitrososphaerales; family Gagatemarchaeaceae; genus UBA183. The sequence goes on along the minus strand of CAWCLD010000002.1, from coordinate 222,633 downwards.
TATCGTGCAATATTGGGAGAGCAACGGCAACGTCGACGTCATCTTGCTTTACATCGAGTCATTCGGGGATCCGAGGAGATTCGCCAGATTGGCCAAGAGGGTCACGAGGAAGAAACCGATAGTGGCCGTAAAGAGCGGTCGCTCGGCCGCGGGCTTTCGGGCAACACAGTCGCACACCGGAGCCCTGGTGGCTGCCTCTGATGTCACCGTCGACGCCCTTTTCAAGGAGTCCGGCGTGATCAGGACTGACTCCTTGGATGAGATGTTCGATGTCGCCGCCTTCCTCTCGACGCAGCCCGTGCCTAATGGGAACAGGGTCGCGATAATTACCAACGCCGGTGGTGCTGGAATCCTCGCCGCCGACGCTTGTGAGAGCCAAGGACTGAAGGTGCCTGAGCTGTCACAGCAGACCCAGAAACGGCTCAGGAAGTTCCTCCTGCCCATAGCGAGCACGAAGAATCCGGTCGACATGAGCGGTGCAGCCACGCCCATGGATTATGCGAGCGCGATTCAGGCCGTGGCGGTTGACGAGGGGGTCGACAGCCTGATGGTGATATTCATCCCTCCACTGGCGGAGAAACAGGGAGAGGTGGCGTCTGAAATACTGCGGGGGGCGCGAGGGATGGGTCGGAAGTTGCCAATCATAAGCACGTTCATGGCAAGCAAGGGCGTTTCCGGCGAGCTCTCTGACGGGACCATCCGCATCCCCTCATACCCGTTTCCCGAGTTGGCCGTGCAGGCGCTAGCGCGGGTCACGGACTACGGCAGTTGGCTGAAAAGCCCTCAGGGCGTAAGGCCGAACTTCGCAGTTAGAAGGAGCGAAGCCAGTGCGATTGTAGCCAGGGCGCTTGGCACCAAGGAGGACTGGTTGAGCCCGGCGAGTACGGAGGCGTTCCTGAAGTGCTATGGCATTTCAACCGTCAGGTCGATACAGGCCAGCGATCCAGAGCAGGCGGCGGATGCCGCACGAACCTTCCCTGGGAAGGTCGCTATCAAAGCGGTCGCTCCGGGACTGCTTCACAAGACTGACGTGGGAGCCGTGAAGGTCGGACTCGCTGCCAGCGAAGTGGAGGAGGCTGCGAAAGAGATGTCGGACCGTCTTCGACAGAATGGCTTCGTGGTCAGCGGGTTTCTGGTTCAGGAGATGGTCTATGGCGCGGTCGAGATGTTCGTGGGCGTCACCCACGACCCGACCTTCGGGCCACTGATAGCCTGCGGAGCGGGCGGGACCCTTGTCGAAATGATCAAGGACGTCTCTGTCGGGCTCACCCCGCTGACTAAGCAGGACGCGGAGCGGATGGTCCGCTCCCTGAAGACGTACCAGTTGCTCGAAGGCTACAGAGGAGCGCCGAAGTCCGATGTCGGAGCGCTCGAAGAAACCGTGCTTCGACTGGGCCAGATGGTGGAGGAAATTCCTGAAGTGGCAGAACTGGACCTTAATCCCCTCATGGTGCTCCAAGACGGGGAGGGAACAGTGGTCGTAGATGCTCGTATTCGCGTCGCAGAAAGATCAGCACCTACGCCTTGAGACCAAGACGAGGAGAGGAAGACGTTGACGGTCGACATCATCTCCAGACTAGGTACTGAAGACAGCCCACTGAGCCAGGACATCATCATCGTCCACGATGAAGGACATTCCCCCCCGGGGGGGTTTCGGAAAATGATGCAACTCCCCCAATCCAGAAGGAGAGGAGAGCCTCCTTTGAGCTGACCAGAGGGAAGGAACCTCTCAAGTGAACCTGGACACCAGAGCGACCGCCACGACGGCTATCCCGGCCACGATGGCACCTCCTTCTGCGGTTATGACTACCTCAGGATGCCCTCCCTGGCCCGCCGCTATCCCGACAAGCGCCCAGACGATCACCAGACCGTACGCGACGTCTCTTCTCGTCTCCAGCACCGTGAGGGTAATCATCAATGCGACAACGATGACGACAAGAGCCCAGATGGTCGGACTGACACCGAAGCCATCCCAATTCACCGAAACTAAGGCGGCCGCGGCATCTGCGATGGACGCCATCGTGATCCAGCCGAGGTACACGCTGAAAGGAAGATGAACGCTCAACTTCTCTTTGAGCGGCACCTGGGACCTGCCGATGTGCAGACGAAGGTAGATGACGATTAGCGATGCCAGTAACGCAAGAATCATAGGCACGGAGGCGACGATGTAGTCGTACTGCCAGAGGAACAGCCACGCGATGTTGAAAATGCTGCTGAGAATGAACAGGTAACTCACCTGTGAGTTGAAGGAGTCCTGTCTGTGTCGGGGCAGCAGTTGAAACAGGATGAAAACGAAGAGCAGGACGTAGATTACACCCCAGATCGAGAAAGTGAAACCGGCCGGAGTGACGAGCGTCGGATGAGCGGCAGAGATGTCGGCCGTGTTTTGGCCGTTCAACAACTTCGTGCTTCCCGCGATGGCATTGGTTACAATCACCGCGAGAAACGCGATCGCGTTGCCGACCTGAAGTGCAGACAGACTCCTTGCTTGAGTCGTTGTTCAATGCTTCATCAACGATTGTATAAAAACCAAACCCACGTTTGCTGTCAGTTGGGACTACAGGCCAACATGTCGTTGTGATTGTGCTCAGATTGCGACCTTGATGGCTGTCACTGGTCTAGGCCGACGCATCCCTTTTTTCTACCGTCGCGAGCAATGCCGAGTCCACGACCGTCAGTGTCGGTGGAACAAGCCAGCAAGATGTGACCACGAGATAAATACCAAGGAGTTCGAGGTGGACTTGTATGGTCCTTCAGTCACGCGAGAGTCTGCAGATGAGCGGAGACAACAAGGAGCAGGTCATAACGATTGAGAATCTCAAGCACACCTACGACGGGAAGTACTTCGCGCTGAATGACCTGAGCCTCAGCATAATGAAGGGAGAGGTGTTCGGCCTCCTCGGAAAGAACGGGGCGGGAAAAACGACACTCATCAAGGCGTTCACTACCCTGATCAGACCTACGTCCGGCAAGCTGAGCATTCTCGGAATGGATCCAGCCCATGACGGGAAGGAGATCCGGCGGAGAATCGGGGTCGTCCAACAGGGAGAATCATTCGAATTCACCACCGTCGAAGGGAACTTCGACATCTACGCCGTCCTGTGGAGCGTCCCCAAGAAGGTCAGGCTGCAGCGCAGGGAGGAGCTCATCAAGATGTTCGGGCTCCAGGATGTCAGGAAAAAGCGGTTCTTTGACCTCTCGGGCGGGCAGAAGAGGCGCGTTCAGGTGGCGCGAGAATTGATGCACGACATGGATATCCTCTTCCTCGACGAGCCGACCACGGGCCTGGACGTGTTCATGAGACGAGAGCTCCTCGATTCGATCAAGAGGGAGGTCCGCCAGGGACTCACCGTAGTCTTCACGACCCACAACCTCGAGGAGGCAGACTACTTCTGCGACAGGATAGCGGTCATCGACCAAGGCAAGATCCTCGCGATGGACACGGTCGAGAACCTGAAACGCCTCTATGGAGGCAAGAAGACCATTGAGGTCACCCTTTCGGGGGGCGACACCGTGGCGTTCTTCGCTAAACTGGAAGAAAAGCTCCATGACAGCGAGATCAAGGTTGAAGGAAGTTCGGCGATAATCCTCGCCGAAGATCAGAAGGAAACGCTGCAGAGAATAATGGAGCTGTCCCAGAGCACCGGCGTCCAGGTGGAATGGTTGAATGTAAGGAAGAACACCTTGGAGGATGTCTTCATTGGTTCGGTCTCGAGGAGTGAGGAGTGACGAATTGGCGGCACCAAACATCCTCAAGCTGATGTACCGGAACGTCAAAGTCAACGTCGACCCGGGAACTCTGATAATCCTGATCGGGCTGCCCGCGATGTACCTGGTCTTCTTCGGATTCGGCTTTGGTGCGATGCTCCCGACTGGAGGGACCACTACTTACCTGACCTTCCTGACGCCAGGGATAATGTCCGTCCAGTGTCTCATGGCAGGGACGGTCGGGGGAAGCATGCTCTGGTCCGACAGACGGTGGGGAATGCTCGCCCAGCTTCTGGTCGGACCCTTCACCAGATTCCAATACCTTCTGGGGATAATGCTCACTTCGTTGGTGTTCGGCCTGGCTGGCGCTTTTGTCATGCTCGTCGGTGCGTACCTGATAATCGGCTCCCTGCAGCTCACTCTCTGGGGGGCGTTGACCGTCTTCGGGTTCATAGCGATAGGCTCAATCTTCTTTGGGTCGCTGATGTTGCTGATCGCCGGATTGGTGAAGTCGAGCAACACCTACAACAGCATCCAGATCTTTGTCTTATTCGTCGTGAACTTCGCGAGCACCGTGTTCTATTCGTTCAGCACCAATCTGCCTCTCCCGATTCAGGTGCTGTTTCAGGCGAACCCTCTGACTTATATCGCAAACGCGGTCAGAGGAGGGTTTAGCGGTACTTTCCCGGCCTCCGACATGTGGCAGGTTCCTCTCTTGGTCGTGGAGACCGTGGTGGTGCTGGCATTGGCGACCCGGGTGTATGTCAGGTCAGACATCTCCTTCGTCTGATCTCGCAGACAATTGTCTACATGAAGCCGCTCGTGACTTAGTGGCTTCGGGGATGTAGTCAGACCAGCTTCACATGGGTGGGTGGGTGGTCCGCGGCCGCTACAACATACACATACTTCAGAAGGGTCTCGGACCTGTTCCTGACGTTGTGAACCGTGTGCGCAGGTATGAGCACGATGCAAGGGGCTTCGACTCCTTCCGCGTGCCCGTCGGATATGACTTCTGCTCTCCCTTCGACCATCACGATCAATTCCTCTCCACCTTCGGTTTCGTGTTCTCCCACCTCCTTGCCGGGTTCTAGCACCACATAGCCCGAGTGAAGCTGGTGGCTATCGAGGTGAGAGACAAGCGTTCCGGGCTTCTCTAGGCGTCTGACTAGCGGGGCCATACCCCGGGGTGCCACTCGTCACGGTAATAACATTAGAACTAACTTGGATGGCCATCACAAGAGACGCAACAGAATCCAGATGGCGGGTTCTGCCAAGTTGTCGGGTTCTCCTCCTGATTTTGGGCGTTGTCAAGCGTCGGGACTTTTGAGGCGTTCTGGGCTCTGTTGACTTCTCTGCCGATTGAGGTCATTCCGAGTTCTCCTTGAGATGACCCCACTCGCTATGTGAATACACTACTGAGATTATCCCTATGAGCAATAACGGAAGGCCTAACCATAGAAAGGGGAGGCCGTCCAAAGGGCAAGCAAACATTTGTTGATTGGGACAAGAACTGATGACTGAAGCAAGGCGAACCGATATCAGCGACCCGATTAAGGTCAAGAGGATTCCTACTTGGAGGACGAGTCTCTTGTTCACTCTTTCTTCCTCCCAGAATGGCTCGCGTTCTGGATTATCGTAAGCCATTTGTTCTGACCTTCGACTTGGATTCGCGCGCGCGCGCTATTGCACTCACAACCTCCGCGAACAGTCCTAAGTCCAAAGTGCTTGACCCTAAGACTGGAAATGATGTTATTTGAAGCATGGCGAGTTCTGACGCTCGAAAAGAGAGGAGCGAGGAGACTGGCTCCTCGCCTGTCTGGATTCGGCGCGATGACACTTAGCGCCTCCTGAACCTTGGCCCTCGGCCCGTGAAGTGTCGCGCCATCTCGTGAGAACGGCGTTTGACCTTCCGCCTCGCCACTCGGTTCGCCTCCTCTTGTGGGCCTGAACCCACAAACGAGAATCTGAGTCCCGACGCTTGACAGAAAGACGATTGCGGGACGAATCCCGGCAACTTGACAGAACCAGATGACGCCTAAGTTAAATACCGTGAAGCCCGTCTCATTTGCCGATGAAGCCGACCAAGAAAGAAGCCCTGGGGTTATACTTCTCTCCAAGAGTGAAATCCTTTCACATCGTCGTAAGACTCAAGGACGTTCCAGGGTCCCTCAGCAGCGTCCTCGGCCTCCTTCGCGACCACGTGAACCTCGTAAACAGCATCAGCTACAGCTTGGAGGACGACGGCGCGATCTGGAGCGGCTTCGGGAAGTCGCTTTCGAAGAGTGAAACCGAAGGGAAGCTGAAGAAGCTGCTCGAGCGCCTGCCCATGGTCCTCGAATGCGAGGTGAAGGGAAGTGACCACGGTCTGCTGATCGATTCCTTCCATTCCGGACTCGAGGTAGCTCCCGATAGGCCGGCAGTTGTGCTCCCCATCGTCGGGATCTCCCGGATCTACGACCACATGGCAAGAATCCTCGGAAGCGGGGGCGAAACACTGTTGTTTGAAGAAGGTTCTGCACTCGGCAAATCGAGCGGCCAGTACCTGAACACGAAACTCGGTCACGACCGCGTCGACTGGAAGGTCAAGGCGCTGTTGGGCACGTACCCCGTCATCGGCTGGGGGTCTGCGAGTCTGAAGGTCGAAGAGCCCAGCGCGCGATACAGGGTTGGCATCCGTGATTGCATGGAGTGCGCTGGAATGGGGAAGGATAGAAAGGCGTGCAATCTTGTGAGAGGCTGCCTTATCGGCGCGGTTTCGACGCTCTCCGGCAGTAGATTCAAGTGCGAAGAGACCAAGTGCCGATTCCGCGGGGACTCGTTCTGCGAATTCCTCCTATCCAAAGAAGAAGCTTAGGCAACACCGAAGAAGGCTAGGCCAAGAGAATAAAGATTCTCCCTCTACCGGGTTTGCGGCTGTCTTGTCAGCGCGCGCTCTCGGAGTTCATCTGTGAGAAAATGCTCGAAGACGATTTCTTGGCAAATTCAGCGCTGCTCCTGATCTGCTATGCCTACGTCCTGCTGGTCATAGTCGTCTCCGGAAAGTTGGACTCATTCGGTGTGTCTCGCAAGGTGGCCCGCAAGTTTTTGCACATGATGATAGGGAACCTGCCATTCCTCATCCCCTTCTTCACCTTCAATTCCTTTCCCATGAATTTTCCCTTCTTTGTCGCCGCACCTTTTATGCTCGTGACCTTCCTCGCCACGCCCTACTCGCCCTTGAAGGGCCTGGGCGGAAAGCTCAGAGGCTTGAGCGGAATAACCGAACAGGGCCACCAACTCGGGCTTGTCTTCTACGCCGCCTCGTACACTGTTCTGGCCCTCTTCTTTGCTGCCAAGCCCTACGTCATTGCAGCGGGAATACTGCCTATGGCGTACGGGGACGCTTCAGCGTCCATAGTCGGCGAGAGGTATGGCATGAGGCGTTATCACATTCTGGCAGACAAGAGCCTTGTAGGCTCGGCGGCCATGTTCGTCGTGAGTTTCCTCAGCGTCTCTGTCAGCCTGCTCTTCTTCCATTTCTTCTATTCCTTCGCGCTGCCTGCTCTTCTGCTGGCGGCGCTCGGTTCCGCCACCGTTGCTACTGCGGCTGAAGGGTTTACCCCGCTGGGGTTCGACAACGTAACCGTTCCGCTTCTAAGCGCTCTCGCCTTCTTGCTCTTGAGCGGGGTGGCCTAGCTCGCGGCTGATAGTGATTGATGGCCTGGATGCATCGGGAAAGAGTACGCAGGCTGATCTTCTCTCAAGATTCTTGTCTTCCGAAGGCAGGGCCGTCTGCGTCCGCTCTCATCCCTCTGACGACAACCTCTTCGGCATCGAGGCAAGGCACTTCCTCAACTCGAGGGGCAGAGGTGCGCACTTTGCCTCTGCCCTATTCTTCATGCTCGACGCAATCCGCTCGGTCCTCGCCTACTCCTGGCGACGGTACGACTACATCATCTTCGTCCGCTACCTGATGGGCGCAGCCTACCTCCCATCCCCGATGCATAAGTTCGCCTACAGGTTTTTTGCGCTCTTGGTGCCCAAATCAGACGCGATGTTCTTCCTCGACACAACTCCTGAAGTCGCCTACAGGAGGATACGGGAGGACCGCAAGACGCGTGAAATGTTCGAGGAGATTGATTCTCTCAAAGACGTAAGAGCAAAGGGATTGTCGCTCGCCTCAATCGGCGGATGGACAATCATCGACGCCGACAGAACTGCCCCAGAGGTTGAGCTCGAAATCCGCAAGCATCTCCGACTGGGGCAGGGCCGGGCAGTTCTTCCTCCCATACGCCGATGAGTTGCCGCCATAGCAACTCGTCAGTAAGTGCGTCGCTGGATGAGAGTCGAACTGATATTAACTGGGGGATCAAGATACTGACGGGAAACTGGATGCTGGGGAGATAGAGCTTGGGGATACGCATAGGGAAGGTGGCTGGGATACCGATCTACTTGGACTACTCGTGGTTCGTGATCTTCTTCCTGCTGGCGTGGACCATCGGGTTCGTCTCGATGCCCGCGGTCTATCCGGGGTTGAGCCAGCTTGAGTATCTGTTCATAGGGACCCTCTCCGCCCTGCTTCTGTTCATTTCAATACTCGTCCACGAGCTGGCCCATTCCGTGGTCGCGAAGAGGAGCGGGCTGAAGATCGGGCGCATAACGCTGTACCTGCTGGGAGGCGTCTCCCAATTGGAGAACGAACCGAACAACCCATCGCTGGAGCTGAGGATGGCAGCAGCTGGGCCCCTGACATCCCTAGCCATCTCGTTGCTCGTCGGGGTCGGCTGGTTATTCTCATCTTGGATGAATCTTACTCCCCTGGTTCAGGCGCCGCTGCTCTATGTGGCGCTTGTGAACGCCTTAGTAGCAGGGTTCAACCTCATTCCCGCCTTCCCCCTGGACGGGGGGAGGGTGCTCCGTTCTCTGCTCTGGAGGAGAAACGGGGACTTCGTCCATTCGACCGTGGTAGCGTCGAATACTGGAAGGGTCTTCGCCTACATCCTGGTCTTCTTTGGGTTGTTCACCATGATCTTCGTGGATTTTGTCTCAGGGGTGTGGTTTCTGCTGATCGGCTGGTTCATTTCGAGCAGCGCCGCCAGTTCGCTGCGCCAGACGATAATCCAGGAGGACCTTCGGGGAGTCAAAGTGGCTGACCTGATGACTCGCAGCGTCGAGTCTGTCGCCCCCGAAATGGATCTCGGGAGCCTCTCGGAGGAGTTCATGCGGACGAAACACACTGGGTTTCCGGTGGTATCCAGCGGCGAACTGGTGGGCTGCGTCACGCTGGGGGACCTGAGGAAGGTCAAGAAGGAGTCTTGGGCGACAACCAAGACGGGGGAGATAATGACCCCTAGGGAGAAACTCGTCACGGCACTCGGAGGGGACTCGGCCATGGACATCATAACCCCGATGAACCAGATGAACATAGGTAGGGTCTTCGTGATGGACGGAGGGAAGATGACGGGCATAGTCACTCGCAGCGACATCTTGAAGGCGGTAGAGCTGAAGGAAGGTACGCTAGGCATCTCCCGGGGGAGGCGATCATTCGAGGCACGGGTGTCACTGACGGTGGAGACGGCGATGAACTTTGTCCTAGAGCAGCCTATGGCTGACGGCTTCACCTGGGGGGCTGAATTCTCGGGAGACGCCGTGCAACTGATGGGCCAGGAGACGGCGAAGACGCCCTCCGGGGGGCAGGTGCAGCGTTTCACGTTTCAGGCAGCGAAGGTGGGCACGCATGTCATTCGCCTCGTAGAGACCCGGGGCCCTTCAGGAAACGCGGGGAGCGCGGGAGGCAGGACAATAAGGACCGTCACCTACACAGTCACCGTGAGCCCGCCTAGCCAAGTGCGGATCTAAAGCGGGTTCGCCAACTCTTCTCCCAAGAGTTAAAAACGGCGGACGGACCCGCCGAATTCCAGTTGAAACGGGTCCGGCTGAACAAGGTCGAGGACTTCCACGCCCCCGTCTCTCCAGACATCGTCAGGCTGGTCGACAACATGGGCCGTGGAGGGGGCTTCATGGCGAAGAACCTCGCTGACGCCGCACGAATCCTCGATTCGATGTATTCCAAGGAAGGCTGCACGAAGTTCCTCTCCTTTCCGGCTGCGATCGTGGGTACGGGGACTAGGGGCCTGCTCATCGACCTAGTTCGCGAGGGGATGGTCGACGTGATTATTACCGCTAGCGGAACGCTCGACCACGACATCTCGAGGACTCTGGCCAACTACTATCACGGGAGCTTCGACCTGGACGACGTCGAGCTCCACAGGGCCGGCTACCATCGTCTCGGAAACATCCTCGTGCCCTTGGACAACTACGGCCCGCTAATCGAGAAGAGGATGCAAGCGCTGCTCGGTAGGCTGTATGAGAAGGGCGTCAAGTCGCTGACGACCGAAGAGCTCTGCAGAGAGATCGGCAGAGACCTCGACTCCGAGAGGTCACTTCTCTACTGGGCCCAGAAAAAGGGCGTCCCGGTCTTCGTTCCAGGGATCATGGACGGGGCGGTCGGGAGTCAGATCTGGCAGTTCGCGGAAAAGCGCCGCGACTTTAGGGTTGACGTCATCGGAGACGAACGGAGGCTGGCAGAGATCGTCTTCGCGTCCAAGAAGTCGGGCGCCCTGGTGATAGGAGGGGGGATCACCAAGCACCACGCGATCTGGTGGAACCAGTTCAGGGGTGGACTGGACTACGCGTGCTACATAACGACGGCTGTAGAGTACGACGGCTCCCTGAGCGGGGCGCAGGTGCGCGAGGCGATATCATGGGGGAAGGTCAAGGCGAAGGCGAAGAAGGTCAACCTCTACGCCGACGCGACCACTGTCCTGCCTCTGCTCGTGTCTTATGCACTCACGATGAAAGAGAAGGCGAGAGCTCAGCATTGATTATCAGCTCGAACACCTCGCCCTCTTGCGATATCCGGCTCTGAATACTGCGAGGGAAGGAGGCACCGACGATAAGGCCTCCAGCGTCAGCCTGAAGGTCAGACGAAGACCGTGCTGGCTCTCTTTGATGTAACTCTAGGCGCCCCTCGAATTGGCGGGAAAGCAGGTTATGGTGTAGAAACGGGGGTGTCAGGGCCGCTCGTTCCCCTTGCTGCCACCATGATGTAGAAACCGATCATCACCGCCAAGAGGATCGCTCCCACGACGCTAACCGAGAGAAAGGCGCTTTCCATTGCCCCGCTGGTAGTGACGGCGTCGACCGCAAGTGCCTGGCCGATCACCTTCGGATATATGAGGGGCTGGAGCGAGAATACTACGATACACATCACTAGAATGAACACCGCCTTGTTGGCCATGATCCTCGTGGTCTTCGGCCACAGGTAAAGCAGTCCTGCAACCAAGGTCAAAAGAACGGAAACGGTCATCCACCAGGTCAACAGCGCTGATGACATCAGGTAATACGAAAGGACGGAGAGGGCGATTCCGGCAACGGTCAGGGGAAGGATCAACCCGCGAAGAGGAGCGAGGTCAAAGAACGCCGGTGCGAGCCCCGCGCCGAGCAGCAGAGTCCCCACGACGAAGATGACGCTGCCGGCTGTCGTCCAAGAGGCAAGGGAGAACGCGCCCGTGGCGAGGTCTACGCCTTGACCTCCCACCAACGCCGACACGAGAACCAGCAGGACGAGGCCCAGCACGATGGTCGACACTGCGTAGGCCTTGTACAGCTTGACCTCGTCCAGCCAACGCTTCTTGATTATGAACTCCCCGAAGGCGATGGAGGCGTTCCTTGCCACAAAGAGGATCAAGAAGATAGTCAGGAGTGGCGCGAAGAGATTCGACACGGGAATCAGGAGGGTCGGATAGGCGAAGTCGCCTGTCACCACCCAGAGGGCTCCGAAAGTTCCCGTGATTTCCCAGATCGGCACGATGTAATCCAAGACTCTCCTCTTCGTCGCTTCCCAGGCCGTCAGCAACAGCACCGCACCCATTATCTCAGTAATGAGAAGCGTAGCGAACACGGCGAAGACAGCGTAGTTCACCTCGAAAACCCAGTTGATGGGTCACACCTCCTTCTGCTCGTCTGACTGTCTGAATATCCTCACGTAGAAGTAGAAGCTGGCGGGAAGAATCAGGACGTAGAAGAGTATGATGAGAATCCCAGGGACGAACAGCGAAGTGGAGAGATTGGCCGCCTGGTCCACTTTCATGACATTATAGACGATCCATGGCTGTCGTCCAATCTCGTCTGTCGCCCAGCCCAGCAGGTAGACCAAGACCGCGACGACAGCAGCCGGGATCTGCAGATAGAGGAAGAATTTGGACTCGTAGGGCCTCCTCTTCAGCAGCAGCGCCACAAAGTAGAGGAAGAAGAACGCGCCCAGGGCCATCCCTCCGACTACCATCGTGTCGAAGGTGGTGTGGACCAGCAATGGTGGCCATGGGTTCGTGATTTGGGGGTACTGGCTAAGTCCTGGTAGGGCCGTTATTCCAGTCTCAAGTTTTGCCAGGAGCGACTGAGCTCTTGGTATGATAATCCCTCCCACGAAGGTGGGAGGAGTGCCGTTTACAATGCCACCAAACAGCTTCTCTGGCAAGTTCGTACCGTTGATTGGGTTCGCTTCAAGTGCGGCGAACTTCAGGGGCTGCGCGGTGATAAGGGTCGATATCTCGCCCGCGCCAGTGGTCACAGAGAGGAGGATCATCACGATGCCTATGACGCCAAGGGTCTTCAGGGCCTTCCCGAACATCTTCTTGTCGCCCGCGTCCCGCGACCGGAGGAACCAGTAGGCGAAGAATGAGCCGATGATTGTTGAGCCGGCCAGGACCGTGGTCGGCAGGACGTGAAAGACCTCAGCGACGGTGGAGGGCGTCAGGAACACGGCCCACGGCTGAACCCCCGAGACGGTCTTGAAACCACTGCTGATGTAGGCCTCTATGTTGAAACCATTCGGGGTGTTCATCCAGGCATTCACCATCGTGATAAGCACGGCAGAGAGCAACGTGCCCGCAATTACGAAGATTGAGGCTGCCCAGTGAACGTACCTGTTTCTGAAGGAATCCCAGTAGTATACGTATAGCACCAGAGCCAGAATCTCAAGGAAGAACGCGAACATTTCGGAGTAGAACAGGATTATGACTCCTGTTTGCGCGACGAGTGTCATGAACGTTGGGAACAGCGTCACAAGCTCGACTGCCATGACGATTCCACTCGCCGTGCCGACGCCGAATGATATGACGAACACCTTGGTGAGCTTCCGTGCTAGTGCCTCGTAGACTTTGTCTCCCCCGCGGATCGAAATGAACTCTGCCGCCGAAATCAGGATGCTGAGGGAGATGCTGATCGAGACCAGCAGGATGTGCGACCCTATGGTGAACGCAAAGAGGAACCTTACGAACGACGCCATCGTTGCCGAGTCGAGAATCAATCGGCTCTACGCGGGTAGGAGGATGGAGACAAGGGAATAAAAAAGCAACTATTCTAGGAATTACGAGTTGAGGGCCGACGGTCCCCAGCGTGCACACTGAGGGCTGAGCGATTCTTAGAAAACGATCAGAGCGACGAGGAAGAGGGGTATGAAGACCAAAGAAATCGTGTTCAGCAGCTTGATCAGAATGTGCAGCGACGGCCCCGCCGTGTCCTTCCACGGGTCTCCCACGGTGTCTCCCACTACTGTCGCGGCATGCGTCGGCGTCCCCTTTCCTCCTAGATTACCAGCTTCGACATATTTCTTGGCGTTGTCCAGGGCCGCACCTCCCCACATCATCATGATTGCCAGAGGGACTGCCGAGACGGTCGCACCTATGACAAGCGCTCCGACCGCGGCCCAACCCAGGACTATGCCTATCACGATCGGAGTTACCACGGCAATCAGGCCGGGCGTCACCATGAGACGGAGGGCCGTGCGGGTAGAGATGTCCACTGCCTTCGAATAGTCGGGCAATGTCGTCCCCTCCCTAAGACCAGGATTCTCCTTGAACTGCCTCCTGACCTCTTCAACCATCTTGTACGCGCCGACGCTCACTGCTTCTATCGCGGTGCCAGAGAAGAGGAACGGAAGCATCCCCCCAATCAGGACACCTATCACCACCGCGGGGTGGTTGAGCGCTAGGTCGTTGCCGAGCTGGAGGAGCTGGGCCCCCAATGCCGTGGCGGTCGTGGAATTTATTGTCGACAAGTTGACTATCTTTTCCTGATATCTGGCGACCTCTAACACAAATGCCTGGAAGAGGAGGAGCGAGGCCAGTGCGGCCGACCCCATAGCGTATCCCTTTGTGAGCGCTTTCGTCGTGTTTCCGAGAGCATCTAGCGGATCTAATCTTTCGCGCACTTCAGGAGGCGCACCTGACATCTCGGCGATCCCTCCGGCATTGTCCACGATTGGTCCCAGACCGTCCATGGTCAGCACGATGCCCGCGATCGACAGCATACCCATCGCCGCCATTGTTGTCCCGTAGACGCCACCCAGGAACGAACCACCCGAGAACAAGTTGTTGAGCTTCGCGAGCGCGGCGAACTTCTCGCCGAGCCCGAAGGAAATCAACAGAGCCGATGCGACGGTGATTACCGGAAGTCCAGTCGACATCATACCTGTGGCAGTTCCAGACATGACCGTCAACGCTGGTCCCGACTGCGAGCGTTCGGCAATCCTGATGACGGAACGAGACCCCGCGCCCGTGTAGTACTCAGTGTAAAAGACGATAAGAAGACCCGCTACAAGTCCTGACAGCACGCATCCATAGAGGGCGAAGGCGGCGAGTGCGCTCCCGTTGGGGGTGAGACCGGCGGGACCGAAGACGTACCAGATGGCCACAAAGACGAGAACCGCCGCGACGACGGCAGAGACCATCAGACCATCCTTGGTCGGCTTTATTGGGTTCTTGAACTTCTTCTCGTAAACCGCTACCACGAGCCCGACGAGTGTAGCTATGATCCCCAGCGACCTGACGATTAGGGGCATTGTGACGTAGTAGATGTCGACCTTCTGAAAGATGATAATCGAGACGATGAGACCGATGATCATCCCTCCCAGGTTCTCGGCGGTCAGAGATTCGAAGAGGTCAGCCCCCCTCCCCGCTTCATCACCGACATTGTCCCCGACGTTGTCGGCGATTGTCGCCGGGTTCCGCGGATCGTCCTCTGGAAAGTTCTCTTCGACCTTCCCGACAAGGTCGGCTCCCACGTCAGCCGACTTTGTGAAGATACCACCGCCCAATTGGGCGAAGAGTGCGGCTAGAGATGCACCAAAGCCGAAACCCGCGAGAACTCCCGGGTCCCCGAAGGCGGCGTACAGGAGCGACAGGCCGAGCAGACTCATACTTATGACAGCGAGACCGAGGGCGGCTCCTCCCATGGTGGCGACCTTGAGCGCCTCATAGGTTGAATTCTCTGCCGCGGCGGTCGTTCTGACGTTCGCGTTCGTGGCGGAGTACATTGCGATGTATGCAGCGGTGAGAGAGAACGCGACTCCAAGGAGGAAACTTAGCGCGATTTCGGCGCCCATCGTGATGCCCATGAAGGTCGCTCCGAAGGCACCGACGATAACGACCGCGAGAACAACGGAGATTATTGCAATCGTCGTAAACTGGCGTTTCAGGTACGCGTTTGATCCCTGGCGTATAGCCTTCCAGACCCCGATCATCTTGTCGTTCCCCTTCGGATATCTTTGCACGGAGTGGACGAGCCAGATGGCCGTCAGAACTCCAACTACGGCCATCGATGTCGTGAGCAGAAGTGGATCAAACGCCATGCGTATCCCGTGGCCGTTCGGGGCCTTCCAAGGACGCATTATAAGCTATTCGAAATTTCTCCTTCGTTTCATTTTCGTGTGCGCGATTCGTTTGAGCCTCAACAGAGAATCGGAAGGTGAGGGTGGGATTCGGACCCACGTGAATGCGCTCACTGACGGATTCCACTGCAGGCGCACGCGTAACCGCTCCGCCACCTCACCGCATTTGGGCCTCGACCGTCCGAAGTAATTATGGGTTCTGGGAAGTCTACCATTGCAGCCCCGCACTAGCGGCCGAATCCTTCTTTCATCAAGAAGAGGGGGACCACGAAGAGGGTGCTCAGCGCCGCGCTTCCCAGCCACGCCGAAGAGTAGCCGGCCACTTCGACCAGGTACGAATATACGAGGGGCGGCCAGAATGACCCCAGCAGTTGGATGCAGTTGACCCAAGCTACGGCGAGGCCGTCGTATTCCTGTTCTGCCTTGTTGAGGTCCTTCGCACCCGCGAACGCGGTGGTGTAGCCGAACCCGGCCGCGACGCCGCCAGCCACGGAACATGCTAGCGCCGCCAGAGGGCTGGGAAAGGCTCCTATCAGCAAGGCCACGCTGCTCACTACAAGGGACGCGACTATCATCAGCTTCGGCCTGGCGGTCCTGTCGTAGTGCCTCCCGGCGATCAGGGCCGTGAAGATCGGAATGACGACTATCATGCTGGTTATCGCCTCCGCCGTCGAAGGTGGCAGGCCGTAGGCGGCGACGAGGTAGTACCCCATGAAGGTCTGGATGATCACGTTCCCTACCGCAAGGCCGAGAGTGCCGAGGCCCAGAAGGGTCAGCTGCCTGTTCCCGAGGATGCTCGTCAATGCCTTTGTCCTTATCACAAAGTCGGTCCTCCCTTCGTCCCTCGGAACGCAGAGCAGCACGAGCATCCCAGTCAAGACCCCGAGGCCCCCGCTGATGGCGAGGCTCGGGCGCCACCCGATGGCGGTCGCGATGACGATCCAGCCGAAGAGCCCGACGAGTCCCCCGGCGTCGTAGGCAGAGTTGTAGAGGCCGACCCCCAGCCCGGACCTGCCTCCCCTGAAGAGTCTCGCCATCAAGACGACCGCAGGGGCGAAGACCAAGGCCATTCCCATACCGACCACGAACCTGAGCGCAGCGATTTCGGGGACCGACGAGGACACGGAAGTCCCCAAGACCGCAAACGACGATACGAAGGTTCCGAGTGCCACCACCTTCTTCGGGCCCCACCTGGCTGCGAGGAGTCCGCCCGGGACTTGCGCAAGACCGAGCCCGAGGTAGAACAGAGAAGTCATGGACCCGAGCCCGCCCACCCCCGCCCCGAGGTCCGGGCCCATCAGGACGAAGATGGCTCCGACGTTGAGCCAGTTGACAGCGTAGACGATTCGAGCAGTGACCAACGACACAACCGCGTTGAATTCCCGCTTGGAATCGAGCAACTGCAACCAGCATTTTGAGCTCTGTCTATAATCGAATCGGCGCCCGGCCTCCATCTCTTTGGAATTGGATTCGGCCCTTCTGGCGCGTCAGGGCAAGATTCTCGCCCCAATAGTGCAAATCGACGTGGAGTCAAGCGCCACGTTTCCGAGAATTCGCCGTCGCACTTGCTTGGTTTCGAAAAAAGACAATTTGGAGACGGTAGCGTGAATCAATCGCTGGCGATTCTGGAAACTTCTAGGCTGCTTCCACCTTGACCAAACACCGTTCTGGGTGAAAAAACCCCATTTCGAGTCGCGATTGGTGGGTTTATATATCAATTCGGGCGAATCAGGCGCGAGGAAACTCGCAGTTGGTCACAGGATACTGCGTCTACGAGAAGAAAAAGAACAGGGAGATTAAGAACCCCAAGCAAATCAAACTGAAGAATGGCAGGCCGGCCATCAAGGGCACTTGTGCCTCATGTGGCAAGGCAATCTTCAGAATCGGTAAGCTCACGAAGTAGTTCGCAATCTCCCGCTCCTTTTTTATTTCCGGTGATTCCAGGGGTCATTGCCGAACTTGCTGAAGCTCTATAACAGCATGGGCAGGAGCCTGCAGACGTTCAAGCCGATCAAGGAAGGAGAGGTCCGGATGTATACGTGCGGTCCCACCGTGTGGAACTACGCGCACGTGGGAAACTTCAGGACGTTTGCGTTCGAGGACCTGCTGAAGAGGTATCTGAAATTCAAGGGCTACAGGGTCACGCATGTGATGAACATCACGGATGTCGAGGACAAGATCATCAAGGGCTTGAGGGCCTCCGGTAAGACGCTCAAGGAGCTTGCTTCATTCTACGAAGAAGCGTTCATGGAAGACCTCGACTCGCTCGGCATCGAAAGGGCGGACTTCTATCCAAGGGCTACAGAGCACATAGGAGAGATGGTATCTCTGGTCAAGGTTCTGCAGAGCACGGGGTACGCCTACTCTGCGTCGGACGGCTCAATCTACTTCGACATTTCGAAGTTCAAGAGGTACGGGGCGCTATCGGGGGTGAAGTTGGAGGCCGCCAAGAAAGGCAGCAGGGTCTCCCAGGACCACTACGAGGAGAAGATGGAAGCGGTCGACTTCGCTCTATGGAAGGCGTGGAATCCCGACGACGGCGACGTCTTCTGGGAGAACGAGCTGGGCAAGGGGCGGCCGGGGTGGAGCCTCGAATGCTCCGCTATGTCGATGAAGTACC
This sequence comes from uncultured archaeon, assembly GCA_963796355.1. Lineage (GTDB taxonomy): Archaea > Thermoproteota > Nitrososphaeria > Nitrososphaerales > Gagatemarchaeaceae > UBA183. The sequence goes on along the minus strand of CAWCLD010000002.1, from coordinate 204,595 downwards.
TCGGCGACTCCTTCGACATCCACACCGGAGGGATGGACAACAAGTTCCCGCACCACGAGAACGAGATTGCCCAGTCCGAGGCTGCGACCGGCAAGAAGTTCGTCAACTACTGGCTGCACTCGGAGTTCCTCAACGTCAAAGGTGAAGAGATGCACAAGTCCCTCGGGAATGAGGTCTATCTCCGCGACCTTCTCAAGCAGGGCTGGGACCCGCTCACAATCCGCCTGTTCTTCTTCTCTGCGCGCTACAGGGACGCGATGGACCTCACCGAGACCTCTCTAGAACAGGCGCGGTCCCAAAGGCAGCGCCTCCAGGACTTTGTGGGGCGGCTGAATTCTGTCCCTGCCGGGCCTGGTTCCAAGGGCGACCCGACCAGGGAGCTCCTGTCTGCTTTCGAGGCCGCTCTGGACGACGACCTGAACACACCCGAAGTCTTGGCCTCCATCTTCACCTTCGTCAAGAAGACGAACGCCATGATTGACTCAGGGGACCTGAGAGGTGACGCCGCCGCCTCGGTCCTGGAGGCCTTGCAGAGGATCAACTCCGTCTTGGGCATCCTCAAGTTCGAAAAAGAGGCGCTGCCGCTCGACCTGGTTGCCTTGGTCGAACACAGGGACGCTGCGAGGAAGAGGCACGACTATGCAGAGTCCGACAGGATCAGGGACATGCTGCTCGCACGAGGGATAGCGGTCGAGGACACGCCGTCGGGGACGAGGTGGAAACGGACGGCCGGTGGTTAAAGGTCCGAGTCCACTAGCTCAACTTCGGTCAATCCTCCTGATATTATGCGAATGGCACCCACCTCGGAATCATGGGCGCCAACGTCGAGGCGCTTCCGGGCAGGACGCCGGGACTCCGCGCCTCAGCCATCAGGAAACCCCTGGCCCTGCGGATGCGCGACTACAGGATTCTTCTTGACCCGGACGGCTCTCTGAGGTCGTTCGATTCGCTCCCGGAGCGCCGAGCCGTCTTCGGGTTCGAGCGCCTCTCGATTTACAAGGTCCAGACAGGGGTCGTCGTCCAGGGGCAGAGGCCTGACTGGGCGATGCGCGTCACACCGCGCCAGGCTCAGCTGGCCGGCAGGGTTTTTGACGCCGTCGAAGTCGCGGAGTCGGTCGAGTTCTTCCAGGGGGCCTCCTCCGGCTATCTGAGAAGGGTGAAGCTGAAGAACGCCGGGACCGCCCAGGTCACTCTCAGGCTGATCGATGCCCTGGATCCCACCGCCTCCCAGCTGAGCGAGGTCTCAATGGGATGGGGGGCCCTCGGGGTCAACGCCTTCAACAGGGGGAGCCATGTGGCTATGGATGAGGTCTCTGACCTTCCGAGTGCCCGGGTCGTAGGTTCGCTCCCATCTCCGAAGAGACTCTTCATGACGACCGACAGGGCGAGGGTTCGCGACTTGATCAGTGCAGGGGAGCTCGGCGAACCCACGGCCGGCATGTCGGGTCAGGTGATAATCCTCACGCTCCACGAGCTGGACCTCGCTCCTTCGGAGACAAAGGGCGTCACCTTCGCTTCAATCTACAATCCGGCAAAGCTCGAAGAGGCACTCTCTGACTTCGGCCGCATCCAGGGAGACTGGAAGGTCCCCCGCGGGCAGGGTCCGCTGATCGCGACGTCCAGTCCTTCACTGACCGAGTCCGCAGCCTGGGCGGTCGCCGCGCTCGAGAGCGCAAAGCACGCGAGCGACGGTCTCGACAGGTTCGAGCTCCTGAAAGCCCTCTCGTTCGTTGACAGGGAAGGGGCACTCTCGGTCATCGAGGGTGCAAGGCGCCTCCTCCGCAGGGACGGCTCAATGCCTCACTCCTCGGACCAGACGGAGCCTGGGCCCCTCGAATCGGCCGTGCTGCTCCAGGCCGTTTCTGCCCACCTGCTCTTGGCCCGGGACAAGAAGCTGACCAGGTCCCTTTACCCGCTCGTGAAGAAGCTCGCTTCCTTTCTGGTGGCCTCCTCGAAGGAGTATACGCTGAAGACAGGGCCTGGTCTCCCCCAGGGCTGGCGCAGGTCACTAGGGCGAGGTTATCCCGCGGGGGAGATACCGGAAATCTCTCTTGCGGCGGCCGGCGGACTCGCGGGGGCCGCCCAGGTCGCCAGGCAGGTCGCGAAGGCGGACGACGCAGGAAGGTTCCGCGAAAGGGCAGAGATGCTTGCCGAGATGGTCAGGAAGAGGCTGGTCGACGAACGGGGCTTTCTTTCGCTCTGCCTCGACCCTTCAGGTAGGCTCCGGGGAGACGAGACCATCGACATGGCCGTAGCCGCCTACAGGCACGGGTTCCTTGCTTCGGCCGAGCAGGCCGCAGTCCACAGGCTCCTGGAGAAGGACTTCGAGACTCCCTACGGGCCCAGGACGGTCCCGAACTCCAACCGGCTGTACTTCAACCCCAGTTACGGCCAGGGACAGCTCGGCGGATTCTGGACCCGAGCTGCGCTCGCCCATGCGCTCTTGTGCTACAGGGTCGGCCTCGCTGGAATCGGGAGCCTGTCGCTGGAAAAGGTAGCCAGTCTCGCGGTCGAGGACTGCGTCAGGCTCGGCGGGTCTCCGGGCGAGTTCCCCTACTGGGTCGACGTGGAGGGCCGGGAGGCGCATGGGGAGGACAGCGACCCGGTCGCGGCCGCCAGGCTGGTGGAGGGACTCCTGGAAGGTGAACTGGGACTCGAGTTCGCGGCTGGCACGGTGTCGTTCTCTCCTGCTCTCTCTTCGAGTCTGAAGTGGGTCCTCGCTTCGGAAGTCTGGGCAGGCGAGCCTGTCACCGTTTTCGTGGGCAGAGGAGGCGGAAGAGTTCACGCCTTCGTTTCAGGTTCGCGGCTCGAGGTCAAGCACGGCATCAGGTTCGCAAAGGCCGAGCTCTTGGAAATGCCGGTTAGAGGGCTCCACGCAGTATCACTTTACGGTCCGGGCCAGGCAGTATGCCTCGGCAATTCGTCCACGGTCCCCGCGCGGACTTCGGTGAGCTTCGCTCCGCGGGCCGCGGAACTCTCGAAGCGCCTTAGCACGCCTCTCGAAGAGTACGATCGAGCCAACGGGTCGTGGGTCAAGGCCTCCACTCTGCGCGTCTTCCCGACTATGACCTTCGAGGCCTCCCTCGGTCCCGGGGAATGGAAGACCTTCAGGGTCTCGACAGCTTGAGAGACAGGCCGCGGCCGAATACCCGGTGACATGAGGAAGGGTTCCTTCCCGACACCGACGCGGAGCTATCGAATGAGTTATTCGGGACGGGGAGAGGTAGCGTCTTTGAAGAGTACCAGGATTTCGGGCTGGCGGGCAGAGTCCCGACAACGAAAGACCTAGGGCTCTGAGGACGTCCTAAGAGTGGCACCTGTTTAATTCAACAGCTTGAAAGATGGATAGTGCGCGCGCGCAGGGAGGTCCAGGCTCATCCCGAGAGGTTCATGCTTCTTTGCCGGAGGCATCATATCGATACTCACGTCAGGATTCTAGAGCTAGGGCTCTGAGCAGAGCGGTACGCCCTAAGACTGGCATATCCGTTTAGTTCAACAGCTTAATAATCGAAGCCGTCCCTCGGTGCGGAGAGTTGGGGGGCGTCAGGGTCTCGTCGAACAGCGGGATTCAGGTTGACGTCGGGGAGACCCGCTTTGTCCTGGACCCCAAGGCCGCGGTCCGCGCGGACTACACCTTTGTTTCCCACGCTCACATAGACCACATGCACAACCCGGCCCGGAATGAGAGAATCATCGCTTCGAAGGAGACGAGCGACCTGGCAAGGGCCCGTGGCTACGACCTCGGCAGTACTACGGAGGAGGTGGAGGGCGTGGAGCTCCTCGATTCAGGCCACATACTCGGCTCGCGCGCCATCAAGATCGCCGACGAGGTTTACTACACGGGGGACGCCTCGGGCAGGGAGAGGGCCTTTTTGGGCAAATGCAGGACGAGGAGGGCGCGGACTCTGATAATGGAGACGACCTACGGCAGCCCGGAGTACATCTTCCCCCAGACCGCGAAGCTGGTCCGAGATGTGAACGGGTTGATAGGGGGGGCTTTCGACCGCGGAAGGCCGGTCGTCCTAATGGGTTACCCACTCGGCAAGGCGCAGCTTCTCTCATACTACTTCTCCAGTTGGGAACCGCTCTTCTTCCATGACAGCGTAGCGGCCATGAACAAGATACACGTCGACCATGGCGTCCCGCTGAAGGCCGGGCGCGGGTTCAACCCCTCGGAGGACTCTGACAGGCTCCCCGATGGGCCCTGGGTGATGGTCGCCCCGATGTTGAGTGGCAAGAGCCGCCTCATGTCGCACCTCAGGAGCAAGTATGGGGCCATCCTCGCTGCGTTCAGCGGCTGGGCGATCAAGGGGGGGTACAGCAGTTCTCTGGGCGCGGACTACTCGTTCCCTCTCAGCGATCACTGCGACTACTCCGAGTTGATCAAGCTCGTGGAGGCCGTCTCTCCGGAGATGGTGTACACGACGCACGGGTTCGCGGCCGAGTTCGCAAGCGATCTCCGCAGAATGGGTTTCTCGGCCAGGACCCTGTCGGCATATCAGTCGTCCCTCTCAGATTACGCGAAGGGCGACTAGACTCTGAATAAATGGGACACTGCGCGTGTGCGGGGGTCATGAAGATCTCCTAATTCATCAGGTACTGCATTGTCGGAGGGTTCGGCGCCGGAGTCCAGAGCGTTATCTTCTATGTCCCTTTTCGGGCTCTTGCTTGGTATCTGACACCACGTCCGTTACTGCAGTAGTCGAATTGTAAGCTTTTCATACCACTTTAGACGGTCTCAAATGAGTACGAAGAATAACATGTTCCAGAGCGTAGATTCATCTCCAGACTTTGTCGCCTTGGAGCACAGAATACTCGACCTATGGGAGCAGACAAGAGCTTTCAGGCTTCGAAGGGAACAGAGTGAAGGGAAAAGGCGTTGGTCCTTCCTGGATGGGCCTATCACTGCAAACAATCCAATGGGCGTTCATCATGCGTGGGGACGCACGTACAAGGACTTCTTTCGACGTTTTTACGCCATGAATGACTCCGAACCGAGCTATCAAAACGGGTTCGACTGCCAAGGTCTTTGGGTCGAAGTGGAAGTGGAGAAAGAGCTTGGATTCAAGTCTAAGCATGACATCGAGGCCTTTGGGATAGCGGAGTTCGTAAAGCGCTGCAAACAGAGGGCGCTACGGTTCGCAGCAGTCCAAACAGAACAATCAATTCGTCTTGGGTATTGGATGGAGTGGGATGACCCGGCTAGGCTACGTCAACTGGCTGATAGTCTGGATAATTCCAACGAAACACTGCTCTACAGGGGTCCAACGGGCGCCGAGATTCGAGCGACGCCCGAACAGATAATCGGCTCCTTGGGCAGTTTAAGACTAGGCGGATCGTATTATACATTATCCGACGAAAACAACTATGCCATCTGGGCCGCTCTCAAAGCGTGCCACAAACGAGGTTGGATCTACAAAGGCAAAGACGTTATGCCTTGGTGTCCTAGGTGTTCTACTGCCTTGTCTGAGCACGAGATTTCAACAGAAGGTTACCGGGAAATTGTGCATCCTTCGCCTACTGTCAAATTTCCTCTCAATGGCAGAAAGCAGGAGGCACTACTTGTCTGGACGACAACCCCTTGGACTCTCACTTCAAACGTGGCAGTAGCCGTCAACCCGACGATGAGGTATGTCAAGGCGCGCTTTGGGGATAATACCTTCTATGTTGCCAAGATCGCAGTTGGGAGGGTACTGGGAGACTCGGCTGAAATCCTAGAAGAATTCAATGGAAGCGATATGGAGGGTCTTGCCTATGAAGGCCCTTTCGACGACCTTCAAGCCGTTGAGCAATCCGGTGCAAAAAAGCAGCACAAAGTTGTCTTGTGGAGAGATGTCGGTGAAGATGAAGGTACCGGCCTTGTCCATATCGCTCCTGGATGTGGGAAGGAGGACTTCGAGCTAGGTCAGCAGTTGCAGCTCGCTGCCATTTCACCCTTAGACGAATACGGTGTATTCGTTGATGGATTTGGCAGGTTCACAGGGACTCACGTATATGACTCGGCTAGGTCGGTGATCTCAGTACTTGAATCCAAAGCCCTGCTTCTTAGAGTGGAACAATATCGACATCGTTATCCTGTTTGCTGGAGATGCCAGTCTGAGCTCATCTACAGGCTCGTCTCCGAGTGGTTCATCTCAATGGGGGATAAACTAGACAAGTCTCTTGAGACGATTTCGGGCGAAGTGAAGGCGGAGAATCTTCGCTATCAAATCATGGATGTCTGCAAGCAGATCAAATGGATTCCTTCGTCTGGGCTTTTGCAAGAATTCGACTGGTTGCAGAATATGGGCGACTGGATGATATCGAAGAAAAGATATTGGGGGCTAGCTCTTCCAATTTGGGAATGCCAGAATTGCGGAGAATTCGTTGTCGTAGGGAGCAAAGAAGAGTTGAAATCCCTGGCCAAGGTTGGTTGGGACGAATTCAGTGGACACTCGCCGCACAGGCCATGGATTGATACTATCAAGATCGAATGCCCGAAATGCGGCGTACTTACCTCTCGGATTCCAGAGGTCGGCAATCCGTGGCTAGATGCTGGGATTGTAGCATATTCGACGCTGGGCTACTTTGACGACCGCGAACATTGGGAAAAGTGGTTTCCTTCCGACCTGATCTGCGAGTCCTTACCGGGCCAATTCAGGAACTGGTTCTATGCTCTGTTGACCATGAGCACAATACTGGAGAACAGGCCTCCCTGTCTTACCATTTTCGGACATGGCAACGTCCTGGCCGAAGACGGGCGTCAAATGCACAAATCGTGGGGAAATGCAATATGGTTTGACGATGCCGTCGAATCGATGAGTGCAGATGTCATGCGATGGATGTATCTTTCAAGCAAACCAGAATCGAACATGCGATTCGGACTCGGCTACGCAGAGGAGGTCAAGCGCAGTTTCTTGCTTCCCCTGTGGAATATCTACGGCTTTTTTGTGACGTACGCCAGCCTTGATCAATGGAAGCCCACGAACACCAAACCTGAGTATTCCTATCTAGACAAGTGGATCATCTCCAAGCTCCAAATTCTGATTCGGGACGTTACAGAAGCCGTTCGGGATTTCGACCCCCAAACGGCAACGACGAAGCTAAGCCTGTTCGTGGATGGCTTGTCGAAGTGGTACGTGCGTCGTTCACGTAAGCGATTCTGGAAGACTGAAAATGATAGGGACAAGGAAGCTGCTTATGCCACGCTTCATTCATGTCTGACCACCCTCTCTAGGCTACTGGCGCCCTTCATTCCATTTGTTTCCGAAGAGTTATACCAGAACTTGGTTCGTAGCGCTGACAGCAGTGCACCTGTAAGCGTGCATCTCACTGACTGGCCCGTCAGTAGTCAATCCTCGGTCGATCATGATTGCATGTCAGCAATGGAGTTGGCGATGGCAGTCTCCCGATTGGGGCACGCGGCGAGGGATGCGGCAGGCATCAAGGTAAGACAACCACTAGCAAGAGCAGTTATAGCTGGAGACCCGGCACTCCCGAGAGTACTCGATCAAGTCAAAGAGCTCATCGTTGAAGAACTGAATGTAAAGCGACTGGACCTAGTCAGTGATAGAGAGGAGCTCCTTGACTACAAAGTGCATCTTCTTCCTAAAGCATTGGGAGCCAGATATGGCAGGCTCTTCCCAAAGATACTTCAGTCGATGGAGGCAATTGATCAAAGCTCAGTTGCAAAGACGCTTCGGAGAGGGGAGAGCGTGACATTGAGAGTGGAGGAGAAAGAAATTACCCTGGGACCAACGGACGTGGAAGTGATTGCCGAGGGGAAGCCAGGTCTCAGTTTGGTCGAGGAAGGTGGACTTTCGGTCGGGGTTGATACTGTAGTCAGCGAAAGTCTGCGAGACGAAGGATTAGTTCGAGACATCATACGACGTATACAGAACCAGCGAAAGGAGGCTGGTTTTAGCATCGCTGACTCGATCAAAACCTATTACAGGACTGGACCTAGACTCGCCAAACTCCTAAAGAATCATAAGAAGTTGATATGTGCAGAAACGTTATCGAAGACTCTCACAGACGCCGAACTTCCAACCAGTGCCCACCTACAGATTTATGAAATTGGGGGTGAGAAGTTGGAACTTGGACTTATGCGTGTATAAGCACTTCATCTTCCTACGGCTCCTCGCTCTGCATCCACATGGGTGGCAGAGAGATGAACTGGGTCCCCTCAACCCCCTTTGAATGCGAAACTGCCAATCTAAGACCTCAAACGTCTCTTTACGCGTACCTCCTAAGCACCTTTGCTCCTCAAAGATGTCCTTGAATTTGTCCACCAGGCACCCATGTTTTGACCTTGTCACGTGCCCAAGAGAAGCCTGTCTGCAAGCTGGCCGGGGAGGCCGGCCGCCCTGATCTTCGACGCTGCCGTCTCGTAATCGTACTCCACGCGGAAGTTGTCGACCTTGACCGCCGCTCTGGCCACGCTGACCACCGCATACGACGCTCGTCTGTCGCCGTCCCTGGGCTGACCGACCGAGCCCGGGTTGAAGACTATCCCTCCAGCTCCGTCGCTGACGAAGGGGACGTGCGTGTGCCCCAGGCCTACGAACCGGACGCGTAGCCTCTCTAGGTAGTGGCCGAAGAGTTGCTGGTGCGTCCTAGGGTCGACGTACTCCCACAGCGTGTCGTCCGGGCTCCCATGTGTCACGTATCCCTTGGTGTCCCCGAGCCGCAGCCTGCGCTCCTTCGGGAGAGACCTGAGGTACGCAAGGTTCGGGGCCGTTAGCACCTTCGCGGTCCATTTCGCGGCCATCGCGGCCCTCGCGCTGAACATCCCTGTCTCTCCGGTCACAGCCGCGTGGTCATGGTTTCCCATCACGGTCAGCACTTTCTTTTCCTGTAGCGCCTCGACCACCTCGTTGGGGTTCGCCCCGTATCCTACCACATCCCCTAGGCAGTAGACCTCCATGCCTTCGATGCGGAAAAGCACTTCCTGCAGCGCCTCGAGGTTCGAGTGGATGTCGGAGATGACCGCGATTCTCGCAGCGGGAGGCGCACCCTGTCTCTCGTCAGTTTCAAACCCGCCCAATTGCCCTCTTTCCAAGGAATGGCGGTACAAAGAACAATTCTTAATGCTGTTGTGAACTTAATTATACTTTCCACCACTTAGAGAATTTGAACCCGCTTGATATTCGAAGCTATCGATGTCTGCGTTCGCAGGTAAATGGGAAAAGCAGAACAACCAGAGTTTCGGCGGCAAGGTCAAGGACTCCGTGAGGAATCCGGGACCTCTGAAGCCGAGGCTCGATCTAGCAGTCCGACAAATCCAAGTCCAAGTCGCCAAACTCGACTCCACATCCACCAAACTCAGAGAGAGAGACAACTCGATCTTCGGTAAGGTCGTAAGCTCTCTACAGAAACACGACACACAGCACGCGTCTGTATTCGCGAATGAGCTGGCCGAGATCAGAAAGATGAACAAGATGGTCACACAGGCCAAGCTCGCTCTCGAACAGATAGTGCTCAGACTCAACACCATCACAGAACTCGGTGACATAGTCGTCACCCTGACTCCGGCGATGGCAGTGATGCGCAACGTCAAGCAAGGCTTGGTGGGCGTCCTGCCTGAGGCGGAAAGCGAGATCGGCGAGATCTCTGGTTTGCTGAGTAGCATCCTGGTGGACGCAGGGACGGTAGGTGGGTACTCACTGAACTTCGAAGCTGCAAACGAGGACGCGGAAAGAATCCTATCCGAGGCATCCGCGGTCGCGGAGCAGCGCATGAAGGAGAAGTTCCCCGAAATACCCTCCACGCTGCCCTCTGCGGAAGCCGGGACGGAGACCAGCTCGTATTAGAGACGGGAACCACGGGTTCCCGGGCTCTTTTTTTCACAGAAAAGAGTGGCAGCGACCTATCTCGGTGCAGCGATCTTCATGGTCATCATCGATGCCATCAGCCGTCAATCCTTGGGCTATCTTTTCTAAGGCAAGAATCATCCACGGAACAGGACATCCGCCTCACGGCGACCCTAGATGCGCAACCCATTCACAAGAGGTTGAGTTGGGTGTGCTTGGGAACCAGCGATCTCTTCCCTCATTCTGTAGCCGACCTGCCCTTTCTTCGTGTCTGCGTAGTGAATGAGCGCAAATTTCTCAACCTTCCCTTCGTTGCAGAGGTCGCGGAGGCTGGAATAGAACGCACTTCGGCTCTTCCTCCACCTTGACTCTTCGGATGAGAGTCCGGGTCGCTTGACGCAGTCACCCTCCAGTTGAGGGCCCGTGTGTGACCCCCCTCTGCTGCGGATGACGGCAATCATGCGGAGCTGATACGCGGTCAACCCGATTCCGGGTGTCTCAGGAACGATCGAGGCCAAGTCAATTGTGGATTGACCGCCGTCTCTATTAGGTCTTGCATGAAATCGGCTGCAGTTTACTTCGATGAGTGAACAGAACACGGTTTGAACAGGTCTAAGTATCAACGGCCCGAAACTCTGGTCTGGTAAGTCCTTTGGGCATGAGATTCGGAGAGACCGCCGGGGAGAGCGAAGTGGCGATAATGCCGGAGGTGCAGGGCGTCTGAGGTGCCACTGCAGCAACACGGTGAACCTCCGGGGCGAGAAGGGCGCAGTTTGCTCGTCCTGCGGTTGCAAGTTCGTGGAGTCGTCGGGCGACGGGCAGCCGACGCTTGTTAGGAAGGGAGGCGCGTGCTGGGTTGAAGTCCTACCCTCCAACACTGATTACAGTTCTTGATCATGCGAGCAAGGGCCTCCATACGGTTGTCCCTATCCCCCCGGGGCAAGCCGTTTCATGAGAGGAGTCCTAAGTTGGGGATTTGAACCCGAAAAGCTGGGGACTTGAACCCGAAGTGCGGTGCCCTTTCCTTACGCGCTCTAGTCCGTCGCCGTGATAATCAGCAAGCAATGCCCAAACTGCGGAGAGCCAACAATGCTGCCTGGGCAGGGGGATTCTTTCGAGTTTGGGCATGGCCCCAGGTGATACCCGCTACTGTCAGGTCACCGTGGGACCATCGAACCGTGTGCCCAAACCAGTCGTGATCAGAATCTGGGTTCGAATCCCACGGGCCAGTTTACGCGGCGCATTCCTTGTGATAGTTCTTCTTCGTCAGAAATCCTTTCTTCACTTCTTGTCCTGCGGCTATTTCTTTACCACACTTTGCACATGCGACCAGTGAAATCACCTTGAATAGTGAGGATTGGGTGTATTAAGGCTACCTGTCAGGGAAATCCATAAGCAGAGAGACGACGCAAAAACCCTAGCTCTTCGATCTATTACTCTCTCGCTGAGCGGACTTGCGGAGTCGGTTTAGTTCGGCAATCTTTTCCTTGTATTCCTTCTTCTTCTTCTTGTTTCCTTGAGCGCGTGCTTGGTCGTATAACTTCCTCAGTTTCTCTTCTTCTGAGGCGTAATCGGACAACTTCCGAGATGAGGTCGGAGCGCCATAGTTATGTCTTTCAGATATGGGTCGCAAAACTATCCGCTGAAGCAGTCCTCCTTGTCGTACAGTGTATTGCCGTACTTAGGATGTCTTCCGGAAACGCTGTCTATCATCACGATTCTGAAGCATGCTTGGGTCAGAGAACTCGTGGAATCCGCTATATCTCCAGATGGACCTGAACCACGCGGTCGATCTGCTTTCCCTCCTTGGTCATCTTGAACTCTATCAAGAATACGGCTTTACGCACCTGAACGGAGTGGCGAGGAGTCATATGTTCGGTCTCACCTCTATACGTTACTTTGACCCCCGGCTTAGATTCGGTCTTCGACCTTATGGCCGCCAAGCACAGGCCGTAGATGGTTCCTCTCGGAAAACCCAGTCTTTGATCGATATGTTCGAGGTAACCCTCAGAAGTTAGGTGTCCACCTGTTGCAGCAGAGCGGTAACTCATCTACTCCACACTTGATTTCGATGCTAATCAGTTCAGCCTTCCTTTTCTCTCCTCACATACCGATTAAGCTTTGCATGACCCGACGCGCGCGCGCCAAATGAAAAAGGGCAGACGGAGTGATTCTCCGTCCCTTACGGGGAACGAGTTCTAACTCGTACCCTGAGAAGCCGTGCCTACTATCGTGGCGTTGGCGAATCTTGGGCCCACCTGAGTGATCTTGATCCTCGCCTTCTCTCCTTGCTTTCCGCCGGTGACAAAGATGACGAAGCCGTCGATCTTGGCCACTCCGTCGCCCCTTCTGCTCGATTCGGTAATGGTGACGTCGTACTCCTTGCCAACTTCTACTGGCTTGGGTCCTTCCGACCTAAAGCCTCCACCAGAACCAGATCGCCCGTAACCGCCTCCGCGTCCGTAACTCGTTCTTTCATCTCCTAGTGCTTAGACGACACTGACCTTCCGAGAAATCAGATGGTATAAAAGAAGTGACTCGCCGGCTTGTCGATTCGCAAAGAAAAGGCAGACGCAGAATAGATGTGTCGTTCCTCATGCGTTTTGACCCCTTGGCCTAAGGCAGACAAGAACCAACAACGAAGACCTAGGCGCTTGGCAATTGCCTTCAACTCAGAGGGAAAAACGGGCACTCGGAGCTTATATATCAGATGGACCATTTCACATTCTGAGACTTAAACGTCTCAGATTTGTGATGCAAAATGTCCCATAACACGAGTCTTTCGAGGCTGCTGAAATCAGAGAGGATACTGGATAGGTGCCCCAAATGCGGAAAGAGGCTAATTGTAACTGATAGCCCCAGAGGGGAACTCTTTTGCGGTAGTTGCGGCTTCGTAATGAAGGAGAAGATCGTGGAAGCGGGTCCGGAATGGAAGTCTTTCTCTGGCGAAGAAAAGGACAACAAAAGCAGGACCGGAAGCCCCACCTCCATAGCAAAACATGACATGGGCCTCGCCACAGTAATAGGAGGCCTGAACAGGGATGCATCAGGGAGGTCGTTGTCTGGTTCCATGAAATCCACGGTCGAGAGGCTGAGGACGTGGGACAGAAGAAGCCAGGTGCACGAGTCCGCGGACAGGAACCTAAGGCAGGCGTTCAGCGAGCTGCGAAGGTTGTCAGACAAGCTGGCAGTCTCCGAGGCAGTCACGGAGAAGGCCGCCTACTTCTACAGAAAGGCCCTCGAGAGGGGTCTTGTGAGAGGAAGGTCCATCACATCCATCATGGCAGCATCGCTCTACGCCGCCTGCAGGGACATGGAAGTTCAAAGGACCTTGAAAGATGTGGCAGCGGTGAGCAATATCAAGAAGAAGGACCTTGCGAGGTCCTATAGGCTCTTGCTCAAGGAGATGGACATCAAGATGCCAGTGGCAGATCCGTCGAGGTGTGTAACCAAGATAGCGTCTAGGGCAGGACTGTCCGAGAAAACACAGAGAAGGGCACGGGAGATACTGGCCAGGGCCAAGCAGATGAGGATAACAGCTGGCAAGGACCCGATGGGATTTGCAGCTTCGGCGCTATACGTTGCCTGCACGTTGGAAGGCGAAAGTAAGACGCAGAAGGACGTTGCTGAAGCTGCCGGGGTGACCGAAGTGACCATAAGAAACAGGTACAAGGGTCTCAGGTCAGCACTCGGCATTTGAGTTACTAGGGACACCGAGTGTAGCGAGTGCACGGAGTGCAGGAATAAGTACTCTTCGCACTCGCTGTTCATAAATCAGTTTCCGACTATGTCTGGTTTGGGCACATAGCTCGATGGTCCCACGCTGACCCCACGGTAGCGGGTAGTGCCTTAGACCATGCCTAAACTCGAAAGAACCCCCATGTACTGACGTCGCTTTTGGGGCTTCAGAGTTTAGGCACTCCCCGCATTTGACTCGAATACAGATTGCCTGGCTATGGCCATCCCGATTCCCTTCAGGAAGGGATTCGAACCTAAAGTCCAACTCCCCCCCGGGGCATTTGACCCCTCGGGCCCGCGAAGGGGCGGCACGCTGGAGAAGGACTTTGGGTCTGGACTTGCACACTAAACTGTGTAAGTCCGGGCGGGCCCGAACCTGCAAGGCATGCAAAGATGAGGGCTTTCTCTCAGCAATTTCCCAGCTAGAAGTTGTGGATTTGCACAGTAAACCTATCGAATCCCGCCGGCCCCAGTCACGATAAGCTCAGAATGGCCTCTGTTCGTCTAGAATAGCTAGATTCTAGCGATTACGTACTGGTCACGATAGTTGGCATTCTTGCATCAAGGCTGATCTTCAACTTGCCTAGAATTCACATGCATAATCGGTCTCGGTCGATTTGGAAGACTTCGAACGCAGAACTCAATATGAACTTGAGTTTGTGAAGTCGCTTGTGAACCCCGTTATCTCGCCATCGAGCATGACACGACCAACAACCCCAGCTCCTGGCGTTCCCGCAGGCGGTTGTTCAGAATAACGAACCCCCGGGGAACCAAGTGCGCAATTGACCGAGGTGGACGAGTGCGCGCCGAGAACGGCAATTGCCCCCGCTCCAGAAGCTGGTAGAATTGAGACTGTGTAGTGAGAGTAAGTGAAATTGATTTCCAAGACCGATGCAGTACCGGTGCCAGTGTTCGAGAAGTTAATTGAACAGGACAGAAAATCTGCACTTATTCTGACTCCCGAGAGGCTGACGTAGCTGTCTGCCGGCAGGCCAGGATGGAACGATAACCAAGGGATTACCGCAACAACCACCACCGCGACGGCAATCGCCAATGTGATGCTGATGGCCCACCGCCTCCTTGTCACCAATGTATCTTTCTCCTCGTGTAGATCAAGATTGTGAGAGAAGAACGTAGCGCGCACTGGAATCCACTTTCCGGACCTGTTTGGGGGCGAGTCCTACTGGGCCCGTATCTCATCCTCGAAGACCGCGCGAAGGATTGTTCTCGGGTTCTCTTGCTTGATGATGCAGCGCGCGCCTTCGTCAAATGGAGAATCTGCGTCTCCTAACACGCTCGATCATTGCTGGCACGCTCTCTCTCCAAACCCTTAACTAGTCGCCCCTAACAGGTTAGGGCTCGAAGAGACGAATATGCCGAAATACGTAGTCATTTCGAACCATTCACCGATGAGCTGCTGAGGGGACTAAGCAAGACCCTCGAAAAGGACATACAGACAGCAATGCAGAAGCACAAAATCAAGCCAGAAACCATCCTCCACCTCGACCCAGGGCACAGGATACTCTGGGTGCTTGAAGCCCCAAACGCCGAAGCGGTGAGGGACTTCATCTACCAAAGTGGCTTTGAGCGCTGGAACGACTTCGAGTTCTTCATGGCGAGCAGCCTCGATGAAACAATGAATTGGATCCAGGGGCTACCTACTATCTGGTAGGTAGGCAGGACAGCCCCCTGCTCCTTTTTTTGCGTACGCGCAAAGACTGGGGCAGCCCGTTTGGTGATAGTGGCTACAAGGTCTCCTGCCGACTGGGAGAGGATTGCGGCGCCGGGACAAACCCGGATTCTTCGTCCGTTCGAGCGCCTACCTGGACTGTCAAGGCCCGGCCAGTGACTTTCATGCAGGAGAAGGATTCGAACCCATATAGGTGCAGCCCCTAGCCGGGCTACCCTTTGAACTTGTGAATCGCCAATCTTGCTCAGGTAGGATGGGTGGGCGTCCGCGACTGTATCAAGACATGGTAGCGCTCAAGGCAAGTGAGAGCGTTTCTGTATGGCTCAGGGGCCTGAGAGAAGGGTCAGGGAGGAACACGGCGCTGTACCATCTGGCGGAGTTCTTCAGCCAGCGCATTCCTTGTGATAGCTCTTCTTCATCAAGAAGCCCTTCTTTACTTCTTGCCCCGCCGGAATCTCTTTGCCGCATTTTGCACAGTTCATATCTAAGGGCATCTACTTGGCTGTTTTAAGGGTGCCCAGCTGAATGTCCCGACAGTCAACAGAGACAGAATCCTGAGCTGTGTCCCGAAGATTTGACAGGACCTCAAACGGTAAGTTTTTTTGATTCAAGGACCCTGGCGGAGACAATCTCTTGATGTAGGGCGGTCTACGCCAGCTTCATCCTCTTGAGGAGTGAGACGCAACCGCAACGCCGTCTTGCGTTCGAGATTTGTACCTATTCTCGACCTAGATCCCCCCTGGGGTAAACCTGTCGCATGGGATTGGTCACAAACAGGGTTTCCTGACGTCAGGATTCGCTTAGAAGATTAAGCGACTCCCACCAGGCCTGCTACCTCCAAGATGTCGAATGCCGTAGGCGATCTTGGCTAGATCGTTAATTCCACTTAAAAGTTGAAAATTGGTTGATGAGATGGCAATTTCGTTAAGTAACTCGTTCGAGAAGACGAACTGAATATCTCAACGTGAAACCGGGAATGGATCAATGGGACGTCGCTCAGGTTAAAGACCTAGGGAAGAAAGCAGCTAGTGGGTCATCGCATTAGATAATGTTTAAGATATTGTTATATAGTCTATCTATTCCGCGCCTAGCCATGGGAAAGACGGCGCGGTTGGCGCCTCATCAGCAGAGCTTGGGTCTCTCAGAAGACGGAAGCCCGCATCCTCACGGCGCCCCGAGGGGTCTGTTGCACTTCTACGCGCTTCTGAGCATAGCTCGCAAGCCGATGCGAGGCTACGACCTCATCAAAGAGATCGAGATCAAGACCGAGGGTGCTTGGCGCCCCGGACCGGGTGCGGTGTACCCTGTGCTCCGTAAGCTCGTAGATCAGGGTTACATCGCGGCCCAGAAAAGGATGAAGGGCGGCCCGCCCAATGTCCTCTACGAGATAACACCTGCTGGACTCGAGAACATAGCCAACGCCAAGGAGATGATGAAATCGTTGACAGAACGCTGGAGCCTTATGAGACAGCTATTCATCGATCTGATGGAACCAGACGACCTGGTAAGATTCGTCCTCAACTCCTTGGAGCTGCAAATCGAGCTTGTCCACATGCTCGTTGAATCCGATAGAAGCGGCCTGAGCGACCAGGACAGGCTGTTCATCCTTCGCCAGTATAGGCTCAATCTGGAGAGGGAGCTGACCCGGGCAACGGCCTCGATCAAAGAGATAGACGGTCGAACCCCCTCCGAGAACGCCGCCACCGGGGGAGCAGCTTCGAAGGTGAGAAAGGCTTGAGCAGAACCACACTCGTCTCAGCCGACCGCATTCCCGAAGGCGGTTCTATGATCAGAGTTGAGAACCTGACAAAGAAATTCGGCGACTTCGTGGCCCTCGATGATGTTTCGTTTGACGTCAAGAAGGGCGAGATATTCGGTTTGCTCGGTCCCAACGGTGCCGGTAAGAGCACAACCTTGCGGATACTCTCCACTTTGGCGAGGCCCACCAAAGGGACCGCTTCAATCGGGGGCTACGACATCGTGAAGGATGACACCGAAGTTCGCAAGCTGATCGGCATCGTTTCCGAGAAGATGATAATGTACGACCGCCTGACGGCAAGAGAGAACCTCTGGTTCTTCGGCAGTCTCTTTGAGATTCCAGGCGATGTGCTGACCCAGAGAATTGACGAATTACTTGAGTTGGTCCAGCTGACCAAGTGGAAGAACGCCCTCGTGGGGACGTTCTCCACAGGGATGCGGCAGAGGATGAACGTGGTACGGGCCCTGCTGAACATGCCCCGCGTTCTGTTCCTGGACGAGCCGACGCTAGGTCTGGACCCCCAATCGTCCGTCGAGATCCGGGAGTTTGTGAAGAAGCTCAACAGAGAGAACGGCACCACCATAATCGTAACGACGCATACGATGGTCGATGCTGACATGCTGTGCGATCGCATCGCTATCATCGACCATGGGAAGGTGGTCGCCCTAGACACCTCGACCAACCTGAAGAAGCTGATTTCCGGAGGGGACAAAATAATTCTGAAGCTGGGTGTCGCCAATCTTACGACAGACCTCCTTGAGACCCTCCGAACCCTGGATTGCGTTCAGTCCGTTTCCCAAGAGAACTCCACCCACGTTCGGCTGATTGCGCGCGGCGACGACGCGTTCGACAGCGTAATCGACGCCGTGAGAAGCAAGGGAGGGAAGATAGCGTCGATAGAAAACCTGCAGCCGACGCTCGAAGACGTCTTCCTGCACCTAACGGGCCACGAAGTCAGAGACAGCGCGGACCAGAAGATCCCACAGGAGAGGCACAGACGATTTGGGACCCCGCAACGGAGGGTAAGGTGAGACCCGACGGGAGTTAAGACGCTGCTTTCGCACAGTTTCAGAATCGCTTGGAAGGACATACTCGAGCTCTACAGGAACAAATTAGGTCTGGTCCTGCTTATTGTGATGCCCCTGTTCATGATGGCGATGGTCGGTTTCATCTATCCGACGAGTGGTAGTTCGGCCAGCAACCTGCCTGTCGCGATCGTCAACTCGGACGCAGGGTACAACAACTCAATGATCGCAAGCCAGACGTTCACTTCAGTCCTTCAACAGATCAACAGCAAGACCGACATGATGAGACTCACGACGGCGTCGAGCGCCGCTGATATCAAGAACCTGATTCAAAGGGGCGATATCGAAGGAGGGATAGTCATCCCGAGCAATTTCTCGGCGAGCCTCGCTAGCGGAAAGCAGGGGACGGTGGTGATCATAACTGACCAGTCCAACCCCCAGGTGTTGACGACCATCGAGACGCTGTTGTCCAGTGTGTTCAGCGAGATGAACACCATGATGGCCCAGCAGAAGGTTCAAGCATTAGGAATCACATCGAACGATTCCCTTGCCATAGTGCAGCCATTCAAGGTCAAAACGCAGGGCGTCGTCCCCGGCGTCCCCAACTACTTTGACTTCGTTGCTCCTGGTATAATGGCTATGGTTGTCATGATGAGCGTCATGACGGGGCTACCCGCGGCGATATCGCAAGAGAAGGAAATCGGCACCATGGACGGAATGATGGTGGCGCCAATCAACAGGCTGTCTATCATCCTCGGCAAGACCCTAGGCCAGACGGTGAGAGGTTTGCTCCAGGGTTTCATAATACTGATCCTGGCTGTTGGGTTGTTTGGGGTAACGATACAAGGGAGCATCCTTCTCGTCTTCGGGCTGCTTCTTCTCGGCGTGTTCAGCTTTGTGGGCCTGGGCATCGTGATAACCTCGTTCGCTAAAGACCAGCAGACTGCAACGATGCTGATGATGACACTCATGTTCCCCATGATGTTCCTCAGCGGAATCTTCTTCCCGATACAGCAGATGCCCTGGTACATGCAGGACATATCGAAGGTGCTCCCGCTCACCTACGCATCAAGTGCCCTGAGGAAAGTCATGGTGCTGGGCGCCGGGATTCCCGACATAACCACGGAGCTGACCATCCTGATAGTCTTCGGGGCCGTAATGACCGCGATAGCCGTCCCCGTATTCAGACGAATGATGACCAGGTAGCTTTCTTTGAAGTGACGTTGCGACGAGTCGCCGTCTTGCCACTGACATTAGAAAGAAGGATGCTTTCGCTGGATGCGGCGACGCACGCTCGCTCCAAGCGTTCGAATCAGCTGGCCTCTGTACCCTTACTGGGTTCGAAGACGAAAGCACCATAGTCTCGAGAGACGATGTATTTTACAGGAGTGTTTGAGACGCCCTCGGCGAGAACGATGAATGAGGGCAACGGGAGGCTGCACAAATACTGGCACTATATCTTCGTAATCTCAATATTCATAATGTTACTGAGCGTTCTAGCCTTGCTTAACGCATACTATCACTTCACCAACGTATCGTCTTATGATATTGATCAGGGAGCTGTGTCGTCACCAGCGGATTATCTCGGCATGTTCATTAGCATGGCCATTTTGCCAATTCCCGATTACGTTCTCGTTCCCGTGTATGGTTCTCTTTCGGCGATTGGAATATTTAATCCCTTCACAACGTTTCTGGTATGCCTCGCGGGCGCCCTGTTTCCGATAGAGTACTTTTGCGGTAGATTTGCGGCCAGGTCACTACTATTGAAAGGCCTGTCCCTCATGCGTATGTCCGAGAAGGACATCGAAGTGGCAGACAAATGGCTGGTGGAACATGGCCATTTCTCCATCTTCATATCTACCTTCATACCGTTCTTCTACAGCATTGCGTCCTTGGCTGCCGGGACGCTAAAGATGAAGGCGGGCAGATTCTTTCTGGCCAGTACCGCAGGATTCGGGTTGAGATTCGTATTCCTTGAGTACGTGGGCTACTACGGCATCTACATCTTCACGGCTTCTTTTGACTATTCGCAAAGAACTCTCTTCTCTTTGCTACTGATTTTATCTTCTGTTTACGCGGCTCTTCATCTCGTAAGAACTTTGCGTTCGAGTTTCAAGTCCCAACACCAAGTATCCGTTCCTCAGGTGGACCTTGGAGGAGGTCCTTCGCATAGAAACGGCGAATTTGAAGAACGTCTTCTAGCATAGCTGGGCTATTGCTATTCAGGTTCCTTTATGGAGAGACTGACAGCGAAGCGAAATTAGAACCCCACAAGGGAGCCCATCGGACCTATAACTACATCTCCAACTCGCGCGCGAGAGAACGAACGTCTCATCTGACAGGTTGAGAGGATCGAGGGTCATATTGCTTCCAAATCTTCAGCCGTGAAATCGTGTAGGCAAAGAGGAAGCCGATTGCTACGGCAAATACGTAGGCTATTGGATAGAATATCGCGGTCGAGAGCAGGAGGGTGAGGACATACTGGATGATTGTGGCCGCCGAGCCGTTGAGGAAGTACTTGTAGAACCGCTCGCGCGACAGAAGCGGGGAACGGAATACGACCTCTGACTTCCAAGTGAAGTCTGTGAAGATGGAGATCAGGACAACAACGAGGGTCGAAATCGGGAGAGGAAGAAGCAAGTTGTGCGTGAGGAGGTAGAGCAATCCAGCAATCACCAAGGCATTCACTGCCCCGGTCCCCGCATAGAGTATTGAGAGTCGGTTCACGTAGAACCTGAAGATGCCTCTGACCTTCGCTGCCATCTGACCGACTCCCGTCCAAGCCTTAAAGGAACGACGATGTAAGTCTGAACACGGCAGCGCACGCGAAGATTGATTACCGATTTTGAGCCGGACGACATCATATCGTCCGAAGAAAGGCTGTCCAGGGTTGGTAAGAGCTGAGAATGGGCCGCGACTGTGCGATCGTCAGGGGGAAAAGGGGGGGTTGACCCCCCCGAGTGCGGCCGTGCTGACTAGACCAGCTTTTCCTCGGCCTTCTGCTTTCAAGTAGTCTATCATTAGAAACGAGTAGAATCCTCTTCTAGTTCATCGGCCATACGACGACATCCTTCATTTGATACTTGACTGGCAACGGGTGCTGACCGCTTTTGACAAAAGGAAAGGAATGCGAAACTCTCAGTAAGGATTATGGCTTCACAATCGTCATAAGGGCAATTCGCGCTAACTCCATCCTATGCTTAAGGAAGAAGCTCCTTGCAAGCACTGCAGAGACGGCCTCCATCGCATCTGTGATACGCCGACCCCAATACCAACCATTCTAGCTTTTGTACGCGGACCGAAGAAATCATTGCCTGAGACTCTTACCTGCTGCGACAGAAAGGAGTTCTGGACGCAACCGGTTTACTAGTGACTTACACACTGACATTGTCCCCGCCATATACGAGCCCAAACCTCCGAGCTCACACCTAATAGAACGCCCAAACTGTGTAACCCGTAAAGCAGAGGGTGAACAGGGGGGATTCTATCGAGTCTAGGGATGGTCCAAACGACTACCAGCTGCTATGGAGTCACCGTGCGACCATTCAATTGCGTACCCAAACTGGCCCCGTGGCAAGAGAGTGGAAGGACAAGCCCTGCGGTAAGAGAGCGACTGGACCGCGAGACTAGCGCGCGCCAAGAGAATCGCGTGAATCTCATGGGCTCGAGGCCGAACACCCTAAAGTGTGTACAGAAGATTTAACAGATCCTCCTAGAGAATTTTTTAAATAGTAGTAGTATCGCGATATATCGCGATAGACATGTTCCGCCAATCGTGGGGACACGCAAGGGGTTGGATGCACAGGGGCGATGCGAAAGTCCTAGTTCTTGATGAGTTACAGAAGAAGCCCATGCACGGCTACGAGATTGCCAAAGGCATTTCCGAGACGTTCGGGGGCATTTACGAGCCGAGCCCGGGAATGATCTACCCGACACTGCAGTATCTCGAGGACGTAGGATATGTAACGGCATCGCAGAAGAACGAAAAGAAGGTGTACTCAATTACAAGGAGCGGAAAGGCCTTCCTGAAGGAGAGCGAAGTCACCATCAAGAGAATACACAGATTCTTCGAGCGGGCCAACGGAAAAATGGATGCGGTACGAAGCGGGATGGAGCTCAGGAAAAGCATGATGTTGCGTCTTCCGGAAATGACGCCAGAGGAGGCGAGGAAGGTCGCGGCTATTCTGAAGAACGCCAAGTCCAGGATAGAAAGAATCGAGTGATGGAGACGGTGGACATGACTTTAGGTTCTAGGAGATAGAGCGCGAGGATGACCTCAAGTTCGACGGCTCTGGCCGGCAAGTCTTCGGCCGAGAGCATCATCGTTGTGGAGAAGCTCACCAAGACCTTCGGGCAACAGAGGGCCGTTGACGAAGTGAGCTTCGATGTCAAGGAGGGAGAGATCTTCGGATTTCTCGGGCCCAACGGTGCGGGGAAGAGTACGACCATCAACATGCTCACGACCTTGATTCCCATCACTTCTGGAAGGGCGGAAGTGTGTGGTTTCGATGTCGGCAGGCACTCGAACGAAGTGAGAAGGAGCGTGGGGGTCGTGCCCCAGGACTACACGGCCGACGAGGACATGACTGGCCTCCGGAACATACTTCTCTGCGCTGATCTCTATGGCATCCCTCGGAGCAATTCGAAGGACCACGCCAACGAGCTGCTTTCGCTTGTCGAGCTGCAGGACGCCAAGGACAGGAAAGTCAGCACCTACTCCGGAGGGATGCGCAGGAGACTGGAGCTGGCGTGCGGTTTGATCAACTATCCGAAGCTCCTCTTTCTTGACGAGCCGACCCTGGGCCTGGACGTGCAGACGCGCGCCGCCGTCTGGAAGTACATCCGCACGCTGAAGGAACAGTACGGCATGACTCTCTTCGTGACCACCCACTACCTTGAGGAAGCAGATTCTCTCTGCGACCGCATAGCGATCATCGACCACGGGCACATAATCAAGACAGGAACTCCTCAGCAGTTGAAGGACGGCGTCGGGGGCGACGTGATCGTTGTGGGTGTCAGTGAGGGGCAGCCCGACATCTCGGCAGACATCGCCAAGATCGGCCTGGTGAAGGACGTCAAGAAGACTGACGATGACTACCGGATAAAGACGGAGAAGGGGGAGGAGGCCTCGCCTCTGATAATGGGTCTGATTCAGTCAAAGGGGCTCCACGTCACAAGGATATCCCTGACGCGCCCGACCCTTGACGAAGCCTACCTGGAACTGACCGGGCGCACCCTGAGGGAGGAAGAGACAAACAAGTGGTCGATGAGGAGCCAGCGAAGGACGATGCGGACCGCGCGGTCGTAGAAAGAGTGAAAGCGAGTGTGAACTAGAGTTTGACCCAACAAGGAGAATCGGCGGCCGGGAAGTCCGCGACCACGGCCCAAGTCCCTGAATCGCAGGGAACCACGACGCCGAAGCAGGGGAGGGCTGCCACGGTAACCCCGAAGTCGAACAACAGCCCGATCCACGGCCTCTGGGCGCTGACCAACAGGGACCTCAGGAAGTGGTACACCAACCCGTACCAGCTGATAATATCCCTGATACAACCCGTGATATGGATGGGTCTCTTTGGGAAGGCGCTGAATTTCAGCTCGTTCATCACCAGCAGCCTGGGGCCCAATGCGACGCCAGCCGAGGTGAACGCCCTCATGACACAGTTCTTCGGGACCGCAAGCTACTTCTCGTACCTGGTGTGTGGCATGCTGATCTTCGTAGTCGTCTTCACTTCAGCCTTCAGCGGCATGTCTGTAGTGTGGGACAGGAGATTCGGTTTCATGAACAAGGTCCTGACCACTCCCGTGAGCAGGGGAACGATAGTGATGAGCAAAATCCTGCAGAGCGTGGCCAGGTCTCTCATCCAGGCCATCGTCGTCCTTGCCATAGGGATTGCGCTCGGAATGGAGACCGGCAACTTCACTCTGCTTGGAATCGCCGGTACATTCGTCATCATCTTCCTCGTCGCGATGGGCCTTTCCGGGCTCTTCGTGATGCTCTCGCTCAGGTCGAGCGACTGGCAGACGCAGATGGCCATCATCAACCTGCTGAACCTACCATTGCTCTTCGCCAGCAACGCGCTCTTTCCAACTAGGATAATGCCTGATTGGCTCCAAGACGTGGTGAAAGTCAACCCTGTCAGCTACGCCATCGACGGCATCAGGCAGATGCTGATAGGTGCAGTCGGGTCGTATTCGCTCTGGCTGGACTTTTCCGTGGTCTTCGGATTCGCAGCTTTCTTCTCGATAGTCGGGATAGTCATGTCGTGGAGACTGCTGAAGAAATAGAGCGAGCCCGTCTTCCACCGCAAATGCAAGTCTTAAGGCGTGCCCACGACTGCGACGGTCTGGAGGCTAGACCGCCAGCGCCTCTTGGGCTGACCGACCCTCGAAAATGACCTTGCTCAGGCTCTTCGCCATCTTGAGGGGGTCCTTGTGTTGCCACACGTTCCTTCCAACCGCGACGCCGGTCGCGCCCGCGTCCATCACGCCCCTCACCTGCTGAAGGAATGCCTCGTCCGTCGGGGCCTTCGGCCCGCCAGACATGAACACTCTTGTCCCTGCCGCCGCCTTGACAGCCCAGGAGAACGAGGCGCTGTCGCCGGTGTACTTGATCTTCACCGCGTCCGCGCCAAGCTCGAGGCCCGTCCTGGCCGCGTAGGAGACAATCTCCTTCGAAGCGTCGTTCTGGACCCCGGCCCCCCTGGGATAGATCCAGGCGATGGCGGCGACACCGCGCTTGTGCGCCTCCTCCTGTATCCGGCCGAACTCGGACAGCATTTCCGCTTCGTGGCCGGATCCCAGGTAGATAGTATAACCGACAGCCTTCGCACCCAGCGAAACCGCGTGCGCCACCGAGCACACCTGCCTCGAAACCGGTTCTCCCTGTGCGAGGCTCGTCTTTCCGTTGACCTTGACGATCAGGGGCACTCTGCCGTCGTAGAACCTTTCGGCCACACCCTTCTGAAACACTACACCGTTGAACCCCCCTTTCGTGGCTGTCTCCATTATGAATGCGGGGTCGACATTCCGGTCGTCAAAGTCCTTGGAGGGTCCGTGCTCTAGGCCCTGGTCGTACGCCAGAAGCATGCTCTTGTCATTCCTCAGGAACGGGGCCATCCTGTCCCGGGTCATTGTTCCGAATTTCTCTCAACCGTATTTAACGGTATTTCAACTCTTGCAGAATAGTGTCTCGTAGTTTCGCAAAAGAAAGGAAAACAGGAATGAGAGCGCCGCCGGTCCGAGACCGGAGGCGCCCTGAACGCTCAGAGATCGTCTATGGGAAGATGCCGAGACTCTTGACTGCGTCGGCGACTCTGCCCACGGCGACAATCATGGCACCCGTCCTCATCGAAGTGTTGTGCTTCAGGCTCGCTTCGTGGACGTCCTTGAATGCGCCCGTGATCTTCTTCTCGAGCATCGAGTTGACCTCTGTCTCGGTCCACGCGAGTCTCTCCAAGTTCTGGACCCACTCAAGGTAGCTGACGATGACACCGCCAGCGTTGGCGAGGATGTCCGGGATCAGGAAGACCCCGTTCGCGTCGAGGATCTTGTCAGCCGCTGGGGTTGTTGGGCCGTTGGCACACTCGGCGATGATCTTCGCCTTGATGCCCTTTGCGATGTCTGGGAGAATGGTGTTTTCGAGTGCTGAAGGGCTGAGGATGTCTACGTCCATCTGGAGGAGTTCCTTGCCCGATATCGGCTGACTTCCTGGGAAGCCAACCACGGAACCGGTCTTCTCCTTGTGGGCGATGAGCTTGTCGGCGTCCATCCCGTTCTTGCTCATGATTGCTCCCTTGGAGTCGCTCGCTGCCATTAGCTTCGGTCCATAGGTCTGGAGGATCTGCGAGTAGAAGGAGCCGGCGTTGCCGTAGCCTTCGACCGCGAAGGTCGCCTTCTTCAGGTCCATCTTCTTCACTTTTGCTGCTTCAACGGTGCAGAACACTGCTCCCCTTCCGGTTGCCTTGTCCCTTCCGAGTGAACCTCCCAGGGAGATTGGTTTCCCTGTGATGACTCCCGGCGACGCGAAACCCTGAATCATGCTGAAAGTGTCCATGATCCATGCCATGGTTTGGCCATTCGTGTACACGTCAGGGGCGGGGATGTCTTTGTAGGGGCCGATGATTGGGCTGATGGCTGCCGCGAAGCGGCGCGTCATGCGCTCCAATTCCCCTTGGGACATATTCTTCGGGTCGCAGATGATGCCTCCCTTCGCTCCTCCGTAGGGGATGTTGACGACGCTGGTCTTCCAGGTCATCCAGGCCGCCAGGGCCTTTACCTCGTCCAGCGTAACGCCCGGGTGATACCTGATCCCTCCCTTGAAGGGTCCTCTCGCATCGTTGTACTGAACTCTGTACCCCGTGAAGACCTTGACCTTCCCGCTGTCCATCCTCACCGGAAGCGACACCGTCAGCTCCCGCTTCGGATGGGAGAGAATCTGATGAATGCCTTCGTCGAGCTTCAAGTACTCTGCAGCGATCCGCAACTGCTCGAGTGAATTCTCGAATGGGTTTGGCTTAGCCTGACTCATAAGAGGGCGCCCTTTTCGGAACCTATTTACGGATTTCGAGGATTCTCATTTCAGAGAACGAGCGCAGGACGTGAAACCGTCACCAATCCTGTCTGGCTAACAATCGAACCAGATTCCCGCACGGCCATCGGCGGAGCAGATTCCTCGGTTCCCACGGCTCAATCCTTCAACACAGCAACGCTGCTTGAGACGATTGTCCCTTCAGCACCGAGCTCAACGACCCTTCTGGCGTCTTCGCCCTCGACCATCCCGACCCCGCAGAGCACCATCTCGTTGTAGCCCGCCCTCCTGATGGTTACATCTGCACTTCTTGCTACCTATAGTCTCGCCTTGGAGACCGCAGTCCCAGATCCGACTAGTGCTGGGGCTCGACGGCGAGGAGGTCACGCTGGAGGATCGAAATGGCCTCCACTTCATTATTCTTTAGCCGAACACCAGCATGTCTAAATGAGACGGGAAGCACCCGGGATTCGAGAGATGAAGCTAGAGGAATTCCTGAGATTGAACGCGCCGGAGGACCTTGCCCTGATCACAACTTCGATCGCAGAGGCCAGCATGACTGTCTGGGAGAATATACCGTTCAAGTCGGGTCTCCTCGCGGATGTCAACCCTTCGGGGGAGCGTCAGAAGGCGATCGACGTCTTCTCGAACGATGTCTTTGTTGAGGCGCTGACTGGTATGAACCTTGCCCGGGAGGTGGCGTCTGAAGAGATGGCTGAGGCCATCGAGGCGAAGGGGAAGCTTAGCGTTGCTATGGATCCGCTCGACGGTAGTTCGAACGTCGAGACGAACAACCCGCTGGGGAGCATCTTTGGGTTCTACTCAAAACGACTACCTTGCTCGGGGAGGAACCTCGCCGGGGCGCTCTATGTCACGTACGGCAACACCATCACCATCACTCTCTCTTTCGGCAAGGGCGTCCATAGGTTCGCGGCAGTGAGGAAGGGGCTCGACATGTCCTTCGAGTTGCTCAGGCTCGACCTAAAGGTGCCGGCCAAGCCGGAAGTCTACGGCATCGGAGGTTTCAGGAAGGACTGGATTCCTCCGGTCCGCGACCTCGTCGACTCCTTCGAGGCCAAGGGCATGAGAATACGCTATTGCGGGACCCTCGTGGGAGACTACAACCAGGTCCTGTCGAGGGGAGGGATCTTTGCATATCCGGAACAGGTCGGGAGGCCGCAAGGGAAGCTGCGGGTCCTCTTCGAGACAGCCCCTATCGCTTACATCAACGATCAGGCGGGTGGCTACGCGACCGACGGAAGGAGGAACATCCTCGACATCGAGCCCAAGATACTCTCCGAGACGTCGCCTGCTTACATAGGGAGCGCGCCGCTCCTGCACGAGCTGGAGCGGCTCGTCTCCTCGTCAGGCTAGCGTAATAGGGAAAGATCCCGAGTGTCCTGATCACGTCCGCGACCCTTCCGATTCCGACTATCATTACTCCTGTCTAGTCGACGCCCCTTCCTTCGCGGCGGTCTGGTGAACGTCCCCGAATGCCCCGGCGATCTTGGCTTCGAGCTTGGAGTTGACCTTCTCGAGGCTCACGTGGAAGTGATACCTGATTCCTCCCTTGAAGGGTCCTCTCGCATCGTTGCACTGAACTCTGTATTCTGTGAATACGTAGGTTCCTCCGTCGTCAGCCGTCGCGAGCCATCTCACTTTAGAAGATAGGCAAGCTCCTCGATCTTTGATAGCCAGTCCCTCGCCTTGACGACGCTGCTTGAGACGAGGACCCCTTCAGCTCCCAGCTCGACCGCCTTCTTCACGTCTTCCCCGCTGACGATGCCGGCTCCGCACAGTATCTTGCCCCTGTATCCGGTCCCCCTCACCTTCGATACGGTTCGGCTCACGAGCTCAGGCTTTGCCTTCGATACGGCCATGCCTGAGCCTATCAGCCCAGGTGGCTCGACGGCGATGTAGTCTGGCTCCAGCCTGGAGAGGGTCACGGCCTGCGAGGTCGTGCCTGCGCAGAGGCAGACCGCGAGCGAAAGCCCTCTGAGCCGAGGCACTAGCCGCTTCAGCTCGCTAAGAGTGCGGGAGGACTCGCTGTGGTTGAGAAGCGTCCCCTTTGCCCTTGCTGCCTTCACTGCCTCGGGGAGGAAGGCCCCAGTCGTCTTGTCGCCTGTCTCGCTTCCTACCGTCTGGCTAAAGACCGGGATCGTCACTCTGGACGCAACAATTGCGACCATCGGGCCAGGCGGGGCGACGATAATCTCAGCACCTGTCTTCGACGAAGCCCGCTGCGCAGCTTCGGCGATTCGCAGCGAACCCTCCCCTAGCACCTCGGGATAGTTCTTCAGGTTGAGGATCATCGTCAAGTCGATGCCACCACGTCTGAGGGAGTCAGGTCTTAAAGTATGGTCTGATTTCTCGTTCAGAGTACCGGATCGGGAGTCTTCTCAGAACCCGTCCTCGTCTGAGTCCTCTTCCCATCCGTCCTCATCCGAGTCCTCGTCGAAGTCTTCTTCCAGTTCCTGGTCCTCTTCGGACATTTTGTCGGCCTGCGCGATTTCAATTAGTCTATTAAACCTCTCGGTGAATCGGGCACGCGAGAATTGACCCGAACCATCGTCCGCTTCGACAGAGATTCGATAGATCGCGCCAGATCGGTTGTCATTCGTGGAGGATTGATAGTCTACCCCACCGACACCGTCTACGGGCTCGGCTGCGATCCCACTAATGCGGATGCTGTTCAGAGGCTCTCGGAGGCCAAGAAGCGGAACCAGAGGCCCATCCCTGTCCTCTGTTCCTCGGAAAGTGCTGCGATGGAGCTGGTCGAGATGAACCAGAGAGCCCTTGAACTTGCGAGGCGGTTCTGGCCTGGTGCCCTGACCATTGTGGCTCCCATGAAGCGGAGTCTCCCCCTCCAACTTCATCAGGGGACCGGAACACTGGGGGTTCGGGTGCCCGCCATGCCCCTCTGCGTGACTCTAATCGAGGCCTGCGGAGGCTGGCTCACCGGGACGAGCGCAAACCTCTCGGGGTTGCCTTCTGCTCGGACGACTGCGGAGGCCGCGAGCCAGCTCGGCGACCACGTGGACCTGATACTCGACGGAGGGAAGCTTGAGGGCCTCGAGTTGACAGTCGTCCGGGCTGTGGACGACGGTATCCAAGTTTTAAGGGTGGGTCCGGTCAGGGTGACGGACGAGACGCGAGAACGATGAACCTGATTGTGACATCGGCTAAGGGCCTTGAGGCGCGGGCCTCCGCTGAGTTCAAGGAGGTGGCGCTGCTCTCGGGCATCAGGAAGGTGACCATCGAGAGGTCCGCCTACGACGGGGTCCTCGAGGTCGATGTTGAGAACCCGAAGGCCCTGCTTTCGTTCATCAGCGAGTTCGTCCGCTCGGAGCCGTTCAAGGTGAGGTTCGTCATGCGGGTCATACCCGTGGACAAAGTCGTCGACACCAAAATCGAGGAAATAGTCGGGGCCGTCGCCGAGCTGGTGCCGAGCATAGGAACTGCAGAAGGCTTCAGGATCACAATCGAAGCGAGGGACTCCCCCTATTCTGACAAGCAACTCATAGACGCGATAGCCGACGTGGTCGACAGGAAGGTGAGTCTGGACTCGCCGGACAAGATTGTCCTCATCCAGATCTTCGGCGAGTACACAGCTGTCTCCGTCCTCGCCCCGAACGAGATCCTCAGCATAACGAAGCTAAAACGGGCGACCTAGGACTTCAGGGCATTCAGGAGCGCGGCCTGTTCTATTCTGTCCAGCTCATCGGAAGACAGCTCCCGCCTCTCAAGCTCAGATCCGCCGAGCTCTTTCACGTTCAGGCCGGCGAGTCCTCTGCCGGGTCCCACTATCACTAGAAGGAACGGTTCCCCTTTCTTGGCCCCCATCTGCTCGATGGCCTTGGAGATCTGTGTCGTGCCTGCCAAGCGCAGGAGTAGGTTGACCTGCGGTTTCTTGGCCAGCAGGTTCTGGGTCCCGTTCGCACGGAGGGTCTGTGCCGCTATCATCTCGACGTAGAACCCGTTTGTAGCCGCGTCTGCCCGGACCGCCTGAACGATTGATTCCGGGAGCCTGGCCTCGACGATCTTCCTGACGGAGTTGGGGTCCGCCCCTCCCCTGACGATGATAGAGACCACTTGAGCTTCCATCGTTTCACCCCCCATGTGAGAACGGTATCAGGACGACCTTCTGACCGCTCTTTACGACCCTCTTCGCCGATGCAGGCACGAACGCCTCGCCGTCCTCAACCATCACTAGGGTGTTGTACTTCGTGAATCCTGGTTCCGCTTCGGTCGAGAGTGCCCTCAGCCGCGCCACGATCTCTTCAGCATCGAGCGCCTCGTCTGCCAGCTGGACTTCCTTCGCCCCGACGCTCGTCCCTATGTGGCCGAGGCACCTGACGGTGATCAACTCGAGTCAAGGAGGAGAAGTCTTTCCTTATACCTTCTCCCCTGGTAGAAGCTGCCCGGGGGAAGCAGCCTACCCTCCGGGAGCTGGAGCTGCTTTCCGAGCTGGGCCCCCGTCACCGACCTCAGTTTCTCGATCGGGACATTGACCGCTACGGGTCGGGGGTCCACCGTGTGCATCGACGTCTTGCACGGGAAGAGCTTCCCGCTTCTCGCGGCCGCGACAACGTCGTCCTTCCCGAGCCTCTGGACGAGAACCACGACCTTCCTCTCGTCTTGGAGGGCGACGTCGATTTCGTCCTCAGGAACGAACTCCCTCTTCCAGCCCGACTCGAGTGCGATTGCGTCCAGGCCTCGCACCGTCGCGAAGGCCCCTTGCAGGTCGATGGGAGCCGCCGGCATGAAGACGCTGCGGGAACTGATTGCCGCAAGCCCGCCTTTGCGCGCGTCGAGGGCGGCGAAGGCGTCGGACAGAGTGCTCCTCCTCGAGATTCCGGCACCGGAAAGCGTCTGGTCCATGTCTCCGCTTTCATGAAGGGCGTAGACTCTCGCCCACCTGTGAAGGTTCAACGTCTTCGAGCTGTAGTCCACCGGGCAGCAGACCGCGCACTCCAGTCCTAGCCTCGCGAAGGCAGCCAGCCTGTGCATCCCATCGAGAACTGCGCCGCTCTCCACGTTGACGATTATTGGGTCCCTCTGAATCCCTTCTCGTCTGATCTCTGAAGCAATCTTCTCGACGTGAGCGGGAATGGTTTCCTCATGCGGCCTTAGAGAGGAGACCGGCCTCACGTCCACCTTGGCCCCTACTCTTTCCTGCGCCAATCCCTACTCCGCCTTGACTTCGCCAGACGCTTCTTCTTCTTCGACCTTCTCTTCTTTCAGTGACTTCGCGATGTACCCTGCGATGTGGTTCCTGAGCTGCTTTGAGGGAATCAACGCCAGCTCCTTGAGGGCCGTCTTGTTCTTCTCGTAGTCTGCGCTGAAGGCCTCCGGGTGTCTCTCCAGAATCATCTCGGAAAGCCTTCTGGTCCGGTCCAAACTTGTTCCTCCCTCGACAGGTGGGGTGATTAAGTCTTCCCGCTGATGCCTAGGTAGCCGAGGCCGTTTCGCAGGAGGCGTTCCTCCGCTTCTGAGAAAGTCTGCTTCCAGAGTTCAGCGAGCGCGAAGACCACGGTTGGAATGAGAGAAGGTCCCCCAGCCCCACCCAGAGGTGCAAAGGTGACTGGCCCGTCCGATTCGGCAAGAACTAGCGCGGGGTCGAGGCTGCGTGCCATCCTCTGGAGCCTCTTGGAGTGCAAGAGGGCCGGTCCGAAAGAGATGAAGTATCCCCTGTCATCGGCTACTCTCTGTTCGGCTTCACTCTGGAACCAGTGCAGGAGTACAGGTTTCACGTCGTAGCTCGAGAGGACTTCAAGGCACTCCTTCTCCGCCCCTCGTGAGTGAACTTGGACTGGCTTCCCCGCCTTCTCGACCGCTTCAAGCTGTCTCACAAAGACAGTCATCTGCGGGCTCTTCGGGGACACCTCTGAGTACTTCGGATCCAACCCGAGCTCGCCGGCACCGGTCGCTTCGCGAAGCGCTCCTTCGAACCATCCGAAGTCGTCTCCGGCCTCGGCCTCCGAGGGGTGGACCCCCAAAAACGCCTTCACCAGCCGGGGTTCGCTGCTGGCGATCGCGAGCGTCGCCATGGAGCTCACCCGATCGGTGCCGGATGAGAGAAGCATGGTCGTTGAGGCGCGGGCTAGGTTCAGGCTCGGGAGGTGTTCCCGGTACGCGTACAGATGGACGTGCGAATCGATGAAACGCACGCCTAGCCCTCTCTCTGGTGGTATTTCAGACCACTCCTCCCGCTCCTGACGCAAACCTGAACGTAGTGGTTGGTAAGTGCCCTTTCCTACCTCAAAACACCAAGAAACGCCGAAAAATCCGTCTAATCGCCCAAAGGTTCTTAAAGGCCCCCACTTTTGATCAAACCATGTCCAGTTCGGAGTTCGGCCTTGCGGCTGTCTACAGGGTCATAAAGAAGGCCGGCGCAGAAAGGGTGGGAGATGACGCGGCGATAGAGCTGAGGTCGGAACTGGAGGCCGTGGGTCTGCAGATCTCAAAGGTCGCAGTGGAATTGGCCGCCCATGCCGGCCGGAAGACGGTGAAGCCTTCGGACATCAAGCTGGCCGCGAAACAGGTTCTGAAACAAAGTACCTAGTCGCCGAGCAGCAATCTGGTCCTACAGCATTGCTGGGCCCGCGATTCTCTGGAGCCGCAATCCTCTACAAATGTTCTCAAAGCATAATTCAGGATTTCGAACGGTGAGTGGCAACGCCCGCGCGCGCGATTTCGATGCTAATCTGTTCAGCATACCTCTTCTCGCTTCAAGTACCGATCAATCCTTGAGTGACCCCGCGTCATCGTCCTATTCCCAGCTACATTACCATGGTATATATGCTGCCGACTCCGCACGCCTCAGTAATGCCCCAGACGAAGGCAATCGTATGCATCGAAAACGTTGTCGCTACCGCCTCAATAAACCAGAGGGTCAACCTCAACCTAATAGCCAAGAACTTTGTCGAGGCAGAGTATCATCCCGACCGATTCCCTAGACTGGTCTTCAAACTGAAGAGCCCAAAGACAACTACCCTGATCTTCGGCTCGGGGAAGATGGTCTGTACGGGTGCAAAAACGGAGGAGCAGTCAAGAAAGGCCGTGCAAGAGGTGGTCAGGAGGTTGAAGAAAGGGGGCATCCCAATCAAGAACGAGGCAGAGATAGTGGTACAGAACATGGTGGCATCAGTGAACCTTGGGGGGAAAATCCGCCTAGAGGAAGCGGCTAGACTGTTACCAAAATCGATGTACGAGCCTGAGCAGTTCCCCGGCCTAATCCACAGGATGCCAGACCCCAAGACCGTGATCCTTCTCTTCACCTCTGGAAAGCTCGTCTGCACTGGAGCGAAGAGGGAGGATGACGTCTACAGGGCCGTGAACAACCTGCACATGATGCTCGAGGAAAAAGGGCTCATGACTTACTAACCCTCCACGCGACTATGAGTTTCAGAAAGAATCAATTTGCGGGACTCATTCAGGTTGATTGGTTATGCGCTCGAACATTCAGATCTTCTAATCAATCGACGCTATTATCTTACCGTTTGACTTGTCCATGATGTTGATTTGTTGGGGGTGTTTCATGAAGGTTACCTTACCCAGACAAGCTATCAGCTCCAGGCCCTTCTTGCTGTCCAAGTTTTCGGAACTGCCTGAAGCAACCATGTCCCTGAATCTACCTCTGGTCTTTGGTATACCGACGGCCTTGATGTACTTCGCTACCGTTTGATTGTTGTAGAATTCGGACCTCGTATCCTGCTCTTCTTTCTCGTTTGTCATGCTGTCTTTCGTTGGATAGCTACACACTATAAAGGGGCGCATTCCCCATGACCCCAAATAAAAAAGGGCAGACGGAGTGATTCTCCGTCCCTTACGGGGAACGAGTTCTAACTCGTACCCTGAGAAGCCGTGCCTACTATCGTGGCGTTGGCGAATCTTGGGCCCACCTGAGTGATCTTGATCCTCGCCTTCTCTCCTTGCTTTCCGCCGGTGACAAAGATGACGAAGCCGTCGATCTTGGCCACTCCGTCGCCCCTTCTGCTCGATTCGGTAATGGTGACGTCGTACTCCTTGCCAACTTCTACTGGCTTGGGTCCTTCCGACCTAAAGCCTCCACCAGAACCAGATCGCCCGTAACCGCCTCCGCGTCCGTAACTCGTTCTTTCATCTCCTAGTGCTTAGACGACACTGACCTTCCGAGAAATCAGATGGTATAAAAGAAGTGACTCGCGGTTCCGTCAAGCTGACGGCATCTCCTCCCCCTAAGGGTTGTCAACTGTCGGCAGTTGGCTTTGGTTTCAAGGTTGACCTGTTCTAAGGACTAAAGCTGATTCTCTAGTGGTGACTTCGACTTGGCACGCGCGCGTGGTTTTGCGACCCATATCTGAAAGACATAACTATGGCACTACGACTTCGTTTCTGAAGTTGTCCGATTACGCGTCAGAAGAAAAGAGACTGAGGAAGCTGTACGATCAAGCTCGCGCACAGGGAAACAAGAAGAAGAAAAGAGAATACAAGGAAAAGATTGCCGAACTAAACCGACTCCGCAAGTCCGCTCAGCGAGAGAGTAATAGATCGAAGAGCTAGGGTTTTTGCGTCGTCTCTCTGCTTATGGATTTCCCTGACAGGTAGCCTTAATACATCCAATCCTGGCCGTTCAAGGTGATTTCAATGGTCGCATGTGCAAAGTGTGGTAAAGAAATAGCCGCAGGACAAGAAGTGAAGAAAGGATTTCTGACGAAGAAGAACTATCACAAGGAATGCGCCGCGTAAACGAGCCCAGTGAGACTCACCCCCGAGCGGGTCCGGAAAGTGGAGTTCAGGCGCTATAGGGCGCACTGATCGGTGGATTCTTCCCAGATTGTACTTCAGCTCCCCGCTGAAGTCATATATGTCGTCTATCGGCGTCTGGCTCGGTATGCCATCCGATAAAACACGTCGGTGCCGGTTCGGCATACCATACCGTGCCCCGGTGGTGTAGCCCGGTCAAGCATGTTACCCTCTCGAGGTAGCGACGGGGGTTCAAATCCCCCCCGGGGCAAATTCTAGCTTCTCTTGCGAATCGGGGCAAGACCCAGGCTCTCTCGGCACCAATCAACTGCCCTAGCGGGAACCCGGGTGGAAATCCCGGCGACGCCACTTTCCCAGATTACATCAAATCATACCATTCTACAAGTTCGAAAATCTCATTCGGTCTCACCGTGGTGCCTAGCTATCTAAGACGAAACGGCGAAGCCATTCAACTGTCTCCTCCACCATCTGTGTATGAAGAGGCGAGTGAACGGCATCGGGGACCACGACGAGGCGCAAGCGTTCTGGTGCGACCGCATAATGCGGTTCGAGCAGACTTGCGAAGCGCTGACTCGTAACGCAAGGATTCCAGGTGTCTTTCTCCCCATGCAGCAACAGAAGTGGCAACGGAGGGTATCTTTCTGGATGCCAGAGCGGATCGATTCGGGCGATTCGTTCTTGCGTCTCGACGTCGAGTGACCGGTCCAAGGGACCGCCTTTGCCGGGAGCGATTCCGTCCGTCGTTTCCATGCAATGCACCAAGTCGGCCGAGCCTGCGATGCAGACACACGCACTGAGGCGCTCTCGCGCCCGCATAGCAACTGCCGCGGCCGTGTAGCCGCCCATAGAGTGTCCAATGACTGCCACTCGCGAGGGGTTGACTTCTGGTCGCTCTCCGAGCCAGTCGAGCAGACTTTGCGCTTCGTCCGCCGCCTGTTCAATGTCAGCGCAAAACTCGTGCGGCAAGTTCTGTCGGACTCGATCTAACAGCCGGGCGCCGCCTGGTCGCTCACCGTGTCCTGGAGCGTCGGGAAGCGCCACGAGGAAGCTGGCATCTGCCAGGCATTTGATTAAGCTGAGATTGGCGTGCGTATCTTTGCTTGCCGTCACTCCATGGTAGTGTATTACGGCTGCCTTGGGTCCAGCCAAATCGAGCCGTTGATAGAGCAAAACGGGAATAGGCTCCACCGGTCCAGGAACGCTCCACCGGGTCAGCCCGTAGGTTCCGTGCCCTATGGATTCAGAGCTGGTCATTTGTCCCCTGTGTTTTGAATGCGCTCTATTACTGGGTATCGGCGTATTTCCGACCTACGTGTAGGTCGGAAGTCCCTGCGACCGCGCGCGCTGGTCAGATCCCACCAGACCAGAACTCGAAGCATGCTGGATAAGGTGGGGCATTGCACCATTTCGTCGAAAGCCCCCCGGGGCAAAC
Organism: uncultured archaeon; assembly: GCA_963796355.1. Taxonomy (GTDB): domain Archaea; phylum Thermoproteota; class Nitrososphaeria; order Nitrososphaerales; family Gagatemarchaeaceae; genus UBA183. Next base: position 167,885 of record CAWCLD010000002.1, on the reverse strand, counting down.
TCCAGCTTCTTTGGTGAATCGGGGCCAGATTAGAGCTCTTTTGGGCAGGCCACTGAATTGATTCATGGGTTCGAATCCCACCAGCCCGCTATGCTGGGGCATCAATTCCGTCAACATCGTCTCCGAGCAGTCCTACCCCATGAACCTCCAGGTCTTCGGCTAGATTCTGAAGGTTCCGAACCTGCCAGAGAAGATTATGTGCTCCGCACGCCGTTTGAGGGAGTTGACTTCTATTCCGTTGTAACTCGATGCCCCAAAGTCGAGCTGCTTAATTGCTCGTCTTAGTACACTTAGGGCGACCTCGTCCTCGCCTTTCTGGTGGTGGACGAATGCTGCGCAGACCAGAATGATTCCCTGTAGGTACCGCCTCTCATCTCCGCTCGAGAGCCTCCAAGCGCCTTCCAAGACTTCGTGGCACTCCCAGTATCTCTCTGAATTGAAATAGCGACGGCCCTCGAAGAAGAGCTCCTCTTCGTTCTTGTATCGGGGTGCGACGTTCAAATCCCTCCAGAACTCCAAGCGCCCAAGAGGTTCGGTTGCGGCAAGGAAGGTGTCCATGCTTGCCTTTGAGGGTGCGAAGATGTCAAGCTCCAACGCCCCGTACGAAGTCCACTTCGGGTTGCGCACATCGACGCCGACCGACTTCGCCACGGCCCTGATAGAAGAGAGGAGTCCGTCCCCTGGGCCGTCGCGCCGGACCATCCTGACTAGGTAACGCATCCTGCGGCACCTATGCCCACCTCAAGGCCTTAATCTTGATTGGAAGCCGCGATTCTGTTGGGTCCAGCATTCCCTACTGGCCTCTGCATATAACAAGAATCTTAAATTCAGTCCAATCGCCCTGCAAAGGGAGCATACCATGACTGAGAAGAGAATAGCCGAATTTCAAAGGCGGTTGAAGGCAAACGGGGTCGATGCCGCAATGATCAAGACGGCCTCCTCCTTCACTTACTTCGCCGATGTGATGTGGTTGCGGCCTGGCCTCATCATCCCAGCCGAAGGAGATCCGATTGCGTTCATTCCGACGAACGAGGTAGAGGCGTTCCGGGAACGGTCCTGCATCAAGAACGTAGCACCCTACCGAGGAATCGATGAGCTGATGCCCGGCATCACTCGCGCTATCCGAGAAGGAGGGTACCACAAAGTCGGCATGGACATGAGCGTCGAGAGGGACGCATTCGAGCTCTTCATGCACATATTCACGAACCTGAACCCCAAGATCGATATCGTGGACGTCCATTCTTTGATCATGGAGCTTCGGATGTTCAAGGATGCGTCAGAGATTGAGCGGATTCGAAGGGCCGTCCAGACCACTGACAAGGGAATGAAAGCAGCCATCGAGAGCATCGCACCTGGTGCGAGCGAACTGGAGATCGCTGCTGAGGCAGTGTATGCCATGATGAAAGAAGGGTCAGAGCGCCCTCACGTATATGTCAACGCGGGTCCTGTTCCCAGGATTCATGCAGAGCCACGGGCGAGCGTCCGTGTTGCAGGAGAAGATGTCGTGATGGTCACCGTCGGGGGCGACTCTGAGGACTACTACTGCAACGAGACTAGGACCTACGTTCCTTCCGCTGCATCCAAGGAGAAGCATCGGGCATTCGACTCCCTGCGGTCCATCTACGAATCAATCACCCCGAAGCTGCGGCCGGGCGCCGTCCTGGGGTCAGTGGAACAGGAGATCGGGGCATTCCTCACGGCTAAGGGCTACTCGGCCAACTATGTGAAGGGATTCGCCCACGGGGTCGGGCTGCTCGTAGAGGAGGACCCAATCACGACAATCCTAATCCCCCACCGGCGGATGGCGCTTCGGGAGGGCATGGTCATCGCCGCCATGCACGCCCCTCTGGCTATCCCGGGCGCGGGTTCGTTCAAGATCGAAGACACCTTCTTGGTGACGCCGGGTGGGCCAGAGCAACTCACTAGGTATCCGACAATCGTTACCTAGGTGCTGTTGAAGGCTATGTCTTAGCGCGCGCGCAGTGCGGATTCAATAACCTGACAGCACAGACTTGGGCCATTCAGTTGAATCTGGACCCATCTATCTTTGTATCTCTCGCTTTGCTCTTCGGAATCGCGGCTAACTTCAAGGCCATGGATGGATACTCGTTTCTCAGAAGACTGATCTCACGGTTCGAACCCAGGCTTGGTGTCCTTTACGCCGCCATCCTTGTTACAGCTGTCATTTCGCCCTTCATATTGAACGACGTAGTCATCCTAATCCTCACTCCCGTGCTGATCAGGTACGCCAAACAGTTCAGAGTGAACATAGCCCCGTTGATAGTCGCTGAAATCTGCTTCACAAACATCGCCAGTTCGCTAACGCCACTGGGAAACCCTCAGAACATACTCCTGTGGCAGGCTTCCGGAATCTCCGCCAGACAGTTTGTTCTTGGAACGTGGTGGCCGATCGCAATTTCTGGCATATTGACCGCGGCCGTGCTCTACCCCTTCAGGAAGGGGCTTGGAGGCGCGAGAGAATTCCCCACGTCGGTAGGGACGCGACTGCCTGCGATTTATCTTTCAGCCGTAGCGGTGATTGTCTTTTCTTTGGACATAGTCGGAGTATCGAACGTGTTGGCACTTGGCCTGGCCTTCCTGCTTGGCCTCGCCTTCAACGTCCGATCGCCCGGAAAGGTCGTCAAGGAGTTCGATTACAAGAGCCTGTTGATTCTATATGCGCTGGTCGGTTCGACGACGCTGGTCGTCGCACTTCTCCAAACCACTCTTGTTCCATACGCAACCCCTGCTGCCTCGGGGAACCAACCCTACTCGGCCCTCTTTGTCGGTTTGGTTTCAAACTTGGTCAGCAACGTTCCGGCTACCCAGTTGATGCTCGGGACGGTTGGCGTCACCTCGCACGCCGCGCCGGTGATAGCGGTGGAGGCAGGTTTGGCGGGCAACATCGATCCGATCGCCTCCTTCGCAAACATCCTTGCGCTTCTCATGGTCAAGCGAAGCGGCCTTCCAGTAAGGAAGATCATAATACTGCAGTTGGTTGTAGGCTCAATCTCCTTCCTACCGGCATTATTGTGACAGTGCGTGCGCGGATTCCCGCCCAACATGCTGGGCTGGGCTCCCACTTCCCGCACTCATTCCTGTGGTTGTCACCCAGGCAGGACTTAACATCGTTTCCCATGCCCCAATCCCCCCCGGGACAGACCCAAGCCTCTTTTGCGATTCGGAGCCAGATTCGAGCTCTTTCTGGACATGCTCAGGGCTGGAGTCGTCGAGCGGGATTCACTTGAAGGGAAGGCTTCGTCGATGATTGAAGAACTCATCCCGAAGGTCGGAAAGTCATAGGTCGATGAGAGGAGTATCTCTGACTGCTACGCGGTTCTTGGCGACAGAGACGAGTTCTTCAGTTGGATCGACAAGGCCATATCCGCGAAGAGGATTGGGGTGGGAGATCTTCGGTCTGATCCTATCTACGACAAGATGAGGGAAGATCCGCGCTTCCCTGAAATCTTCAAGAGGTTAGGCGTTCCCTACTGAGCAGTTAGGACGCCCCGGAACGGATACCGAAGACTGACCAGGCCCGGCCAGGGCATACGTCTCTGCCATTCCTTCTCGTGCCACCTCACAACGGCTTTATCACCCGGTTCTCGCCTTGACTGAAAGAAGCCTTGTCCCAGAGCGAGCGGAGACTCGCGAATGAGACAATTAACGTTGCCACAAGACAATTAACGCTGCCACAATTACGAGGAGACGACTATGCCAACAGAAAAACAAGCTCACTGGAAAGAGTTGCAGACGCTCAGGAGAAAGTACTACAAAGCGAAGAGGGAAAACTCAGTAGCCCGCATGGAAGACTATGCTCAGCAGATCAATGACATCGAGGGGAAGCTGGGTCTTCAGAAGACCAAGTTCGTAACTCCCACCGAAACAAAAGAGGAAGGGCTGCCATAAGTGAAGGTTAACAGTGCGCTAATTGGGTACGGTTCATATCTAAAAGACACCTAATTGATTATGGTGAGTCCCTCCGGGCCCCTGAACAATTACTCAAGTCAACTCGGTCACCCAAGTTATCCGAGTTAACATTCCTCTTAAGTCAACAAAAGTCTCTGAGTTAACCAAACCCAGCTGCGCTATGGATATTAACAACTACGATTTCGAACAGTACGAATGAAGTTTCTCTTCGTGACAGACGAAAGCCTGTCGTCCGATCTCGCATGGCAGCTCAAGAAAGAGGGTCACGAGGTGAAGATGTACTGCCACAGTCAGGGAGAGAAGGACGTCGGCCTCGGTTTCTTCGAGAAGGTTGACGAGTGGGAACCGCTCAAGGATTGGGCTGACGTCATCGTCTTCGACGACATTGAGTTCGGGTCGAAGGCTGAGCAGCTTCGCAGCGAGGGAAAGCTCGTCTTCGGGGGGTCTACCTATACCGACAAGCTTGAGCTGGACAGGGAGTACGGACAATCTGAGCTCAACCTGGCCGGGGTCGACATACTACCGAGCTGGAACTTCACGTCATTCGACGCCGCGATTGATCTGGTGAAGAACAACCCCGACAGGTACGTCCTGAAGCCGAGCGGAAAGGCCCAGAACGAGAAGGAACTGCTCTTCATCGGACAGGAGGCTGACGGAAAAGACGTCGTCCAAGTCCTCGAGCACTACAAGGCCAACTGGTCGAAGAAGATCAAGGAGTTCCTGATTCAGAAGTACGCTGATGGTGTCGAGATAGCTGTCGGGGCGTTCTTCAACGGCAAGGACTTCGTGCTTCCCCTCTGCGTAAATTTCGAGCACAAGAGGCTCTTCCCTAGCGAGCTCGGGCCGAGCACGGGTGAGATGGGATGCTACGACGAACAGACGGAAGTCCTCACGAACAATGGCTGGAAACTGTTCAGAGACCTTGCGACGGAGGACGAAATCTGCACTCTGAATCCCTCAACTCATGTCATCGAGTACCAAAGGCCATCGGCCAAGGTTTCCTTTGACCATCACAAGAAGCTGGTCTCGATCAGGAACAGGGCCTTGGACATCATGGTTACGCCTGACCACAACATGTACGTGGAGTCGCAGCAGGACGCTAGGCTGCGGAGAAACAGTTTCAAGTTTGTGAGGGCGAAGGACCTCGAGGCGCGATCACTGATCAAGAGAACTGGAACATGGATCGGAGTGGAGCGAGCAGCGTTCACACTCCCTTCAGTGGCGGTGGGTCACTACCAGGGTAGGCAAGTGGTCATTCAAGAGACTGGAACGCTCGAGATTCCCATGGACACATGGTTGGCTTTCTTCGGGATATGGTTGGCAGACGGCTACTCCTCGGACAGGACTGGTAGCTTCAGAGCAGGGATCGCACAGAAGCAGGGCGAAAAAGCTGCCAAGATTGCAGATCTGTTGACGAAGGTCCCATTCAGGTTTATCGAATACGACGGCGAGTTTGTATGCCACGACAAACAGCTCGGAACATACCTGTCGCAATTTGGAAAAGCGCCTGACAAGTTCGTCCCGGACTTCATCAAGCAGCTGACCCCTCGACAGATAGGAATCTTCCTAGAATGGTTCACCCTCGGCGACGGCACGAAAATGAGGCACGACTTTCGGATCTTCTACACTTCATCAAAGAGGCTCGCAGACGACATACAGGAGCTATTGCTGAAAGTGGGAAAGCTCGGTATTGCCAAGTCGAGGCAGAGACCCGGAAGAAGGTGGATCGTGGACCATTATGCTGACGCGTCGCGAATCCAATACGAGGTCATCGAAAGAGTCAGAAAAGCCGATTCCTGGATCGACAGAAGGGACATCGAAGTCGTGGACTATGCCGGAACGGTCTACTGTGCAACCGTCAAGAATCACATAATGTACGTCAGGCGAAATGGCAAACCCTACTGGTGCGGCAACACCTCGATCTACTGGACCAAGGCCAACCCTGTCTTCGACAGGACTCTTCTCAAGATGAAGGAGAAACTCGCCGCCAGCAAGTACGTCGGGTACATCGACATCAATTGCATTGCCAATGGCAAGGGCATCTGGCCCCTAGAATGGACCTCGAGACTTGGCTATCCGACTATCAGTATCCAGATGGAAGGAATCACTAGCGAATGGGGAACCTTTCTCTACGAGCTCGCCCAGGGAAAGGATGCTCAACTGAAGGCCAAGAAGGGATACCAGGTCGGAGTCGTAGTGACGATCCCACCATGGCCCTTCGAGGACGACAAGGCATTCAAGAAGTACTCAGAAGGGGCGACCATCCTCTTCAGGCGCCAGTCTATGGATGGAATACACATCGGCGAGGTGAAGCTGGAGGAGGGGGACTGGCACATCGCGGGAAATTCAGGGTACGCGCTCGTGGTCACCGGTTCGGGGGCGACAATGGCGGACGCCATAGAAGAGGCGTACCAGAATGTCAGGAACGTGATGATACCGAACATGTTCTACAGGAACGACATTGGGCATCGCTGGACCCACGACAGCGACATGCTACTCAGCTGGGGATACATCTAGACCTGCGTCCCGGAACAGTGCCGTCCTAAGAACGGCCGAGGCCATGATCAGCGCCTGAATCGTTCTGGAGGTCTGGTTCGCGAAATCGACCTTTCCCGCGAATTAGCGGAGAGTGCGGCTCGAAAGTCTTTTGAAGCGTCAGGAGGTGCCTGGCTGTTCGATGGTTGCCGGCGCGTACAGGTCGTTTCATCTTCCCGAATCGACGACACACTACATCCCCGAGAAGGACTTCCACACCGAGCATGTGAAGATCGAGTTGTCGCTCGACATTTCTAGAAAGAGGATTGCGGGCTCATGCACGCTCACAATCGTCCCGATCAGGCGGGGGATCAACAGAATCGTTCTCGATGCCTGCAGCATGGAGATCCACGAAGTCAGCGTAGACGGGTCGAAGTGTGACTTCGAGCATGACCAAGAGAAACTGACGATCAACCCAACAGCGCCCCTTTCGGGGAGTCACGCTGTGAAGATAGCATACTCAAGCACGCCCTCCGAGGGCATCTATTTCATAGAGCCCGACAGGGAACACCCCGAGAAGGAGGTCCAGGCCTGGACACACTCGGAGGCGGAGTTTGCCAGGTACTGGTTCCCCTGCTACGACCACCCGAACGACAAGTTCACGAGCGACGTCATGCTCACCGTACCGAAGGGGTTCAGGGTCATCTCGAACGGTAAGCTGGTTTCTGAGCAGGAAAACGGGGACGCCGTGACCTTTCACTGGAAGGAGGAGCTGCCTCACTCCAGCTACCTCACTTCGTTCGTGGCAGGGAAGTTCAGTGAGGTGAAGCAAGAGGCTGAAGGGGTCCAGCTCCAGTACCACTTTCCCGAATCGAAGAGAGCGGACGTCCTACGATACTTCGGTGAGACACCAAGAATGATCAAGGTCTTCAACGAGATAACCGGAGTCAGGTACCCCTACTCCAAGTACGCTCAGACGACGGTCGAGGACTTTATCTTCGGCGGCATGGAGAACTTCAACGCTACCACGCTGACGATGCTCTACTACCCTGACGCAAACTCCGAGGAGGACTTCCAGGCGTCGTACTCCACGCCCAACAGAAACCCGACCAACCTGGTCGCACACGAGCTGGCGCACCAGTGGTTCGGGGACCTCGTGACATGCGTTGACTGGTCGCACGCCTGGTTGAACGAAGGGTTCGCCGACTACATGCAAGCGATGTACATCGAACGTACGAGGGGGGTCGATCAATTCCGATGGGATATGGGCGCGAAGGCCGACAGCTTCTTCGAAGAGGACACGAATGAATTCAGGAGGCCGACCGTAGAGAAGGACTACGTCTACGCCGACGACCTCTTCGGCATGGCGATCTATCCGAAGGGCGCGTGGATGCTCCACGAGCTGAGACACGTCCTCGGAGACGGGGCGTTCTTCGAAGGCATCACTTCTTACCTGAAGGCCCATTCGTTTTCGAACGCCGACACCCACGATTTTCGAAAGTCAATGGAGGAGGCCAGCGGTCGCTCCCTCGAGGAGTTCTTCGAGCAATCGTTCTTCAAGACAGGGTTCCCCGAGTTCGAGGTCGAATACGCCTGGGACGAGGCTTCGAAGCTGGCGACCCTGCGCATCAGGCAAACCCAGAAGCTGGAGATGCAGACGCCCATCTTCAAGCTGCCTTGCGACATTGTGGTGTACGTGGACGGGGCCCGGATGAAGAAGACAATCATACTAGATTCGGGCGACCAGACTTTCTCCTTCAGCTTGGCATCGAAACCCACCATCGTCGAATTCGACCCGGAGCACTGGCTGCTGAAGAAGGTCCAGTTCAGGAAGAGCATCGAACTCCTCGTCAACCAGTTGGAGGGGAGCACAGATGCATCGAGCAGAGCCGAGGCAGCGAGGAACCTCGGAGAAGCAAAGGCGAACACGGCGGTCGACGCGCTCGGACGGGCAGCCAAGAAGACGCAGTTCTGGGACGTGAGCGCGAGTTCGTTCAGGGCGCTCGGCGCGATGGGGACACCCGAAGCCCTTTCTGTGCTGCTGGGGGCTGGGATGCCTGCAGACCGGAGGAGCAGACGGGCCCTTGCCGAGGCTCTCGGCAACTTCAAGGAGGAGAGCGCCAAATTGCTGCTGATCACCCTCCTGCAGACCGACCAGAGTCCCTACGTTAGGTGCGAGGCCGCTCTATCGCTCGCCAAGGCATGGCCCGAGGGGGCATTCCAGCACCTCACTGAAGCCATGAAGGTCCACACCACCAACGAGACCCTCGCGGAGGCGTGCCTCGACGCCATGGGCAAGCTGAAGGACGCAGACATCGCAGCGGTCATCAGAGAGAATGTCGCGTACGGGAGGCCACTCCGCGTGAGAATCGGGGCCCTGAAGGCGGTCAGGAACAGAGGGTGCCTTCTCGAGGGGGAGCTCCCGGAGATTAAGGAGATGCTCCTTAGAGACAAGGAGTTTCGGGTCCGGGAGTACATCGTCTCCAAGCTGATTCCGTCGCTGGGAGACGCCAGGTTCCTAGATACACTAAAGGAGGCATCGAGGACCGACCGTGACCCGAGGGTCAGGCGGAAGGCGCTCGAGGGCTTCCACTCCCTGACCGAGGCCGGTGAAGCTTCAAAGACAATCGCGAGACTCGGGTACGAAGTGGAGCAGATGAAAGACCAGCTGAAGAGGATCCCTCAGACTTCCCAGACGACTCAGTGAAGAGCTCCTACTCGAACGTCTTCCTGGGAGAGTCTCCGCGCGCCGCGGTGACCCGCGATTGTCTCGACGAGAGAAGCCGTTTCATCTTGGGTCCAAGCGAATCGAAGACAGCGGTCAGATTGTAGCCTGTCTCCGTGAAGGCGCGTCTTTCCTTGGGCGTGTACACCTCGACCGAGACCTCGTAACGTGCGTGGGCCTTCGAAGCCTTCTTCGACTTTACGACCGCCCTGATCTCCTCGATGAAGGGGAAGACCTTGCAGAGTTCCAAAGAAAGCCTCTCGAACTTCATTTTGGCCTCCGCCGCTTCGATGGGTTCCTCTGGAAGACCGACGATGTAGAAGGGTGTCTCCTTGGAAGGACTTGACGTCATTAGTTAGCTAAGCGGCTGTTTCGAGCGCGGTTATTATGGATTCTGAAAACGCACCAGCAGGTTGGGTTCAAAGGCTCCCAAAGATACTCTCTGAGCAAATGGTCCTCGCCAAAGGCTCGCCCCTCCCGAATTAGCTATAGACTTGACAATCAAGAAAGCCTTAAGCCGATTCGCCTGACGGGATAACGTAGAGATGGCGCATGGTTAGTGTAGGCAACTTGGAGTGGTTCGAACAGCTACCCTGTGGGGTAACTGTCTGCGACAAGGACTACACGATCCTGTACATGAACGACAAGGCCGCAGAAGTGAGCTCTAAGGAGGGAGGCAAGGCCCTCATCGGAAAGAACCTGATGGACTGCCATCCGCCAAAAGCCCAAGAGAAGCTCAAGAAGGTAATGGCCTCAGACCGGCCAAACGTGTACACGACTGAGAAGAAACGGACCAAGAAGCTGGTGTATCAGTGTCAGTGGAAGAAGAGGGGACGGGTGGGTGGGCTTGTGGAGTTGTCTTTTGAACTCCCCCGCGACATGCCGAACTTGGTGAGGACCTGAGCCTCTTAGGCTGAGCCGGTAGGCCCTCCCTTCGCTAAGCTCTAGACACCGAGAAGTCCAGGCAGCTCTGAAATCGACGAAATCACGTAGTCAGCCCCTTCCTCCCTGAGCCTGGCTTCGTTGTAGTTCCCGGTCGGGACCGCCACAACCCTGAGCCCCGCCTGTTTCGCGGCGATTATGTCGTACCTGGAATCGCCCACGTAGAAAATCCGGTCTCTTGGCATCCCCAGCATAGAGATGGCCCTGACCAGCCCGTCCGGCCTCGGCTTCATCATCGCGACGTCGTCACGACACAGCACGAACTCAAAGCAGTCCTGCAGCCCGGCTCTCCTGAGAATCTCAGCGGCCGCTTTCCTCCCGCTGTTGGTCAGGACCCCCAACCGCACGGACTTGGACCTCAGGTAGTCGAGCGTCTCGCGCGTACCCGGGAAGACGCTGGTCGTGTGGCTGCTCTCCATCTCCGAGGCGTCGAGGATCGAGTAGAGTTTGGCCAGCACTTCGTCGAATTCGGTCCTGACCTTCCCCGACTCAACTTGCATCCTGGCCGAGTCGACCATCGTCTGGGTGGGGGTCGTCATGTCGAACCCCGTGGTGTCAAACCCCTTCTTCGAGAGCTCCTCGATTATCGCAACCCTCGTACCCCGCACGTCGAACTTGAAGGTGACAAGAGTGCCGTCTATGTCGAAGACGGCCGCGACTGGGGCCACGGCCTAGATCTTCTTCTTGGCGAATAGTATCAGAATGGCGAGCCCGGCCAAGCCGATGGCCACAATAAGGATAGCGATCGCATCAAGTGAATCGCTGCTTGTCGAAAGAACTGGGAGCAGAAAATCCAACCTAGGGAGGAATCCATCCTGGTTCTTATTTATCCCTTACCAGCGCTTCAAGGAAGCAACGATTGAAGGGCCCTGAAAGCGTTAAGTAAGTAATTTGGTAGATTTTGCAGTCTCATGGGGCCTCGCCTGACCTGCTATGGCGGAGTCGGCGAAATCGGAGGAAACAAGTTCCTACTCGAGGACAGAGATGCGAAGGTGATGCTGTGCGCGCGCCGCCAAGCAAATCGTTCCGGTCCACACGGAGCATCCAGAGCTCTTCCAGGAGTTCAAGAGAAGGAGCCCGTGGAAGCTGGAAACCCCGACGAAGGGAAAGCCCATCCCTGTACCGTCTGTCTGAGAGTTTATTATCTCAGGAGCGTCGGAACCGCGCGTTGCGGAGACTGAAGTTCGAGCCGGGCCGCTGGGACCTCGAGGACGTCCTGGCCAGAGGAGCCGGTCGGGGCATGCAAGAAAGGCTCGCAGTGGTCCGGGAGAAGGCGGCCCGTTTCGAGAAGCTCCGCAGTCGCGTGAGCAGGTTCACCGCGGTGGATGCCGGCTCGACCCTCGGCCTGTACGAGGGAATCGTCGATGACCTTTCGAGGACTTCGGCGTACTCCTACATGAGGTACTCGGCAGACACCGCGGACCAGCAAGCCAAGGCGGCCATGGACACCGCCGAGGACCTGAAGGCTGAAGTTGACAACAGGGTCCTCTTCTTCCGTCTCTGGTGGACCGGCTTGGAGGATTCGAAGGCGCAGGATCTGCTGCCGGCCAGCCCCGATTACCGCTACCTCCTGGGCTTGTGGAGGAAGCTAAAACCGCACACGCTCGATGAAAAGGTCGAGCAGGCGGTCAACTTGAAGAACGTCACCGGGTTCTCAGGGTGGACTCACCACTACGACAAGATAGCATCGGGGTTCAGCTTCACGGTCAAGGTCAGGGGGAAAGTGGTGAAGGACGCTGCAGGGAAGCCGAAGAAGATGGTCGTCGACGAGGTCACACGGCTCTTCGCGTCGCCCGACCCCGCGGTGAGAATAACTGCCTACAGGACCCTCCTCAGGAAGTACGCCGACAACGGAGACGTCCTCGGTGAGGTCTACCGGACGATAGTGAGAGACTGGCGGAACGAGAACGTGAAGATGCGGGGATATGCGACCGCGATCTCTCCCAGAAACCTCGAGAACGACGTCCCTGACGCTGCAGTAGAGACGCTCCTGAAGGCTTGCAGGGCCAACAGCTCGGTCTTCCAGGACTTTTTCAGGCTGAAGGCAAGGATGCTGGGGATGAAGAAGATGAACCGATACCACATCTATGCCCCCCTCGCGAAGAAGGAGAGGAAGGTCGCCTACGCAGACGCGGTCAGGATGGTCTTCGACGCGTTCAGGGAGTTCGACGGAGGCGTTGCCCGTATGGCAAAGAGAGTCTTCGACCAGGGTCACGTTGACGCGAGCCCCCGGAAGGGAAAGACGAATGGAGCATACTGCATGAGCATCACACCGGAGGTCGTTCCGTACCTCTTCCTTAACTACTCCGGAGCGACGAGAGACGTCTACACGATAGCCCACGAGTCAGGACACGCCGTCCACAGCCAACTCGCCGCAGGGCATTCTATCCTCACATTTCAACCGCCCCTAGTGCTGGCGGAGACAGCCTCAGTCTTCGGCGAGATGATTCTCTTTGATAAGTTCATGCGGGAGGAGAAGGACGCCGAGCTGAAGCGGGCGGTCCTCTTGGAGAAGATATCGTCGATGTACGGGACGATAGGGAGACAAGCCTACTTCGTCGTCTTTGAGAACCTGGCCCACCCCGCGGTCAACGAAGGGTCCACCGTCTCTGACTTGTGCAACGTCTATTCCTCAGTCTTGAAGGAGCAGTTCGGAGAAGCGGTTGAGGTCCCTGAGGAGTTCAGGTGGGAGTGGACCTACATCCCCCACATCTATCACACACCGTTCTACTGCTACGCATACGCTTTCGGGAACCTCCTGAGTCTTGCTCTGTATGACGCCTATCTGAAGGAGGGGAGGAGCTTCGTCCCGAAGTACCTGAAGGTCCTTTCGTACGGCGGTTCGGAGAGCCCCGGGAAGATACTGGACCAGGTCGGGATCGACATCGCCTCGGCAGGATTCTGGCAGAGCGGCTTCAACGTCATCCGCAGGATGGTCGACGAGCTGCAGAAGTTGTGAACTGAAAGGCAGAAATAAGCTCTCGCCGGCGGAGGGGAGGTTGAAGCTCGAAGAGGGCAAGCAACTAGCCGAAGCGGCGGTGTCGAAGGCCCTGGCTGGGGGCGCATCCTACGCGGAGGCGAGAATACAGAACACGCGCAGCAGACAATTCATCATGAAGAACGGCGAGTCCCAGCCCTCGTTCTTCGCAGAGGGGTATGGGATTGGAATCCGCGTAATCTCGCGGGGAGCCCTGGGTTTCGCGGCCACGAATGAAATGAAGCTTGGGTTCGTGAACGAGCTGGCGGAGAGGGCGGTCAAACTCGCGCGAGCCTCAGCGCCCATCCTCAAGAAGAAGATAATCTTCGATTCGTCGAAGGCCGTTCGAAGAAGATGGGCCGCGCCCGAGAAAATCAAGATTGAGAACGCCGACGCCACCTGGCTGAGGAAGGTCCTGCTCGACATCGAGAGGAGAATTGGGGACGGCAAGGCGGGCGTCAAACTTCCGGGGAGGTTCTTCACACTTGGCGCGCAGTTGGAGGAGAAGTACTACGTCAACAGTGACGGGGCAAAGGTCGAGGCGAGGCTGCCTCGCATCGGGTTCTTCGGATCGCTCACGGCTATGGAAGGCGGAGCGGCTGCTCAGAGATACCTCCAGCAGGGAGAGACTGGGGGTCTTGAGGTCGTGAAGCGGGTCAGGCTGGTCGATAAGGTAGAAGAGGGGGCCAAGATGATGGGCAGGGTCCTCAGGTCCGCGGGCAAGCCGCCGACCGACATCGTTGACGTCGTACTGAGCCCTGAGCTTTCTGGCATAGCGGCCCACGAGTCGGTGGGGCACCCGCAGGAGGCTGACAGGGTCCTGGGCAGGGAGGGGGCGCAGGCAGGAGAGTCGTACTTGAAGGCTGACAGCCTGGGGAGGAAGATTGGAAGTGTCGAGGCAAACATCAGCGATGACCCGACCCTCCTTCATTCGATGGGGTACATGCCTGTCGACGACGAAGGCGTGGCCGGCAAGAAGCGGAGGTTGATCAAGAACGGCATGATCAACGAATTCTTGCACAACAGGGCGACCGCCGGGGAGTTCGGGCTCGTGAGCAACGGAGCATCGAGGTCGGCCTCGTTCGACATGGAACCGATAATCAGGATGTCGAACACATTCGTAGAGCCGGGCGACTACTCGACCGACGAGCTGATCAGGGAAGTGAAACACGGGGTCTTTTTCAAAACCTTCACGGAGTGGAACATAGACGACAAGAGGTTCAACCAGAGGTACGTGGCGCTCGAGGCGTATCTCATAGAGAATGGGGAGGTAAAGGAGATGGTGAAGGCGCCAGTCCTCGAAATTACCACGCCGAGGCTCTGGGGAAGTGTCAATGCCCGGAGTAAGAACATGGAATTCGAGGCGGCGGTTTGCGGCAAGGGAGACCCAGAGCAGGGGGCTCCCGTGTGGACAGGGGGCCCTGAAACATTGTTGAAGGGGATAAGGCTGGGGGCAAGGTGACAGAGTTGGACCTCGGAGCACTCAACGAAGACGCGGTCTCGACGGCAAGGAGGCTGGGCGCGGAGGACGCAATCGCGTTGACGGCCCGGGTAAGGGACAGGATGATAAGGTTCGCCAACAGTTCGGTGACGACCGCCAATTATGTTGAAGAGGCGGATCTGATGGTCTACCTCGCGAAGAACAAAAGACGGGCGATCGCCTCGACTTCCAACCTTGAATCCGCGAGCGTCAAGAGGTTCGTCCGGGACCTCTTCGACTCACTTAGAGGGTTGCCCGAATCAGAATATGTTCCGCTCCCCCCCAGGGCGTCAAAGTACAGCCCGAGCAGCCTTGGGTTTGACAGGAAGTTGGTTGAGATAGGCGAGGAGCTCCCCGAGTTCGCGAAGACGGCGATCTCCGCATCTCTCGCGGCCGGGGGCAAGAGGTCGGCAGGCGTGATCGACGCAGGCACAGTCTCGTACGCGATCCTGACCTCCACGGGGACCGAAGGCACAGACGCGAAGACCTCGATAACGCTGAACATCAGGTCGTTTGCGGAGAAGGACGCGAGCGGGCACGGGCTGAGCTGCTCTTCGACCCTCGCGGGGTTCGACCCGGAGGAGGCGGGGAGGAAAGCAGGCATGGACGCGAAGAAGATGAGAGAGGCGTCCGAACCAGAGCCCGGGGCCTACCAGGTCCTGCTGAGCCCGACAGTAGCGTCGAACATAGTGGAGACGGTCGGGAAGGCCACGTCGGCGTTCTCAGTCGAAGCAGGCATATCATATCTCGTAGAGAAGCTCGGCAAGAAGGTCGCGGCCGAGTCATTCAGCCTTACAGACCACGGGACAGTGAAGGGAGGGCTCGGGGGCAGGGTCTTTGATGACGAGGGGACCCAGACAAGATCGACCCCAATCATACAGAATGGGGTATTGTTGACATACCTCCACAATCTGACGACCGCGAAGAAGTGGAAGACGAAGAGCACCGGAAGCGCCGGGCTGGTCAGCCCTCACGGCTGGAACTACGAAGTCGGGGCGGGCGACTCGTCATATGACGAGATGGTCAAGGAAATGAAGAGAGGAATCATCCTCACGAGCAATTGGTACACCCGATTCAAGAACCCCAGGACAGGTGAATTCTCGACCGTGCCCAGGGATGGGGCGTACCTCGTCGAGGACGGAAGGGTGACGCGGCCCCTGAAGGGAATGCGCGCCGGCGACGACCTGCCTAGGATGCTCTCCTCGGTCCAGCTTCTTTCGAAGGACAGGGAGTGGATAGAATGGTGGGAGGTTGACACGCCCACACTCTGTCCGTGGATGCTGATAGACGGCGTCAAGATCACGAGGGCGTATGAATAGGCGGAAGTGTGCGGCCCCGGGCACAATGGCTACGGTCGCAGCACAGGATGGTCGTGAGGCACGCCCTTGCAGACGACCTGGGTATGGTGCAAGAAACCAAGATGACCCTTGTCGTCGAAGGACGGCTGTCCGAGCAGGCAATCGAAGAACTAAAAGGACTCACTATCGCCAAGAGCCACAAGGTTCTGAAGTAGTTTGAGACAGAACTTCGACGTCGCGGTCATGCACGACTTCTTCGTTGACAGGCTGGTGCACACTAGCAGCCTCTCCAGGCTGGCCGAGTCGGTCGTCGGGAAGGCGAATCAGGGAGGAGGCGGCGTCTACGGCGTCTCGCAGCAGGATGTCAGTGGGGGCAACGCGGTCAATCTTGCACACGCACTCGCACAACTGGGTCTCAGGACACTATTGATCACCCACAGCGACATAGTCCACGAGCGGATGCTCAGGGAACCGTTCGAAGGTCTGGACGCGGTGGTCAGGATCAAGCCGAAACCTCCCGGGCTCACCGTTGCATTCGAGGGAGAAGTCAACGTCATGTTGGGGCACGGAGGTGGGGCGGAAGACTTTGGACCTGAGCTGCTGGATTCAGACGACTGGAAGGCGCTGAGGAGGGCCCGAGCGATCTGCTCCGTGAACTGGGCCGCGAACAAGAGCGGGACCAGGCTTCTCGCTGCCTTGCGCGGCAGACTGGGAAGGGAGAAGGTAATCTTCTTTGATCCGGCTGACTTTAGGGACAGGCTGCAGGAATTCACCAGTCTCTTGACGGTCATCATGGAGAAGAGGCTCATCGACTGGATGAGCCTAAACGAACATGAAGCCCTCGAGGCTGCTCGAGTCCTAGGCGTGAAGCTGACAGGCCTGGGAGAGACGTGCACACTTGTTGCCGAGAAGCTTCGGGTGGGCCTCGACGTCCACACGGCAAAAGGGTCATTCTCCAGTAACGGAGGCATAACCACCGAGGTCCGGACCAGGAGAGTAAAGGTCCATAGGCTGACGGGAGCCGGTGATGTGTGGAATGCTGGTTCGATCTACGGCAGACTGAAGAGCTTCAGCGACTCAAAGAGACTCAGGTTCGCCAACACCGCGGCTGAGCTCTACCTGACCGCCGAAAGCCCTTCGCCGCCGGATCTCAAAGACATCCTCGGCGCTCTCCGATGACTACTTCTCGAGCATCCTAGAGAAAGTCCAGGAAACGGTGTTCAGGATCTCGTTGAGCCTAGCCTTTTCCCTGTAGTTTTCTACTATCAGTTTCGCAATCGCGCCGTCGCTCTCCTCCACGTCGAACCGGAGCTCCGTGCCCTTCTCCAGCTTCCCCTTGGAAATGAGGTCCAGGTCTGCGGTCTTCATACTCTGGAGGATCTTTCCGAGTAGGAATGACTTGAACGGAGGGGTCGTGGGCTTCAGGGTCACGCCATCGCTGGGCTCTACGGAGACGCTGTCTGGAGTCACCGACGCCCTCGCTATCACCTGGTCACTCTTGTCTCGCTTGAGCTCTCTCACTTCGGGCGCCTGCCTTGCCTCTGCCATGATCTCGTTTGCGGGTCTGAAGGTGGAGGCCCTGAGAGTTGCGTCCACGTACCCGAGTGACTCTTTGAGCCTCTCTATTTCGTCCTGAAGTTCGGCTATCCTTCCTTCGAGCCAGAGCTTGAGCTCAGCAGCCTTCTTGACATCCCTCTCGGAGGAGTCCAACAGGAGACGTCTGTTCACTGTCGCTAAAAACGTTAGTTAGGGATGCGGATCTGGGGGCGGTGCTGTCTGAAACTATTAGGAGATTAGCCCTTTGCTGTCAGCTGCTGCTTCTATGGGTCTAACCTTCGATCCGGAAGCTCTTCGAGTTCCTGAGCCTGACCTTCGCCACTTTGACCGAGTTGACCCGGGCTCGCGGGGGGCCGTGCTTCGCCCATTCTACGATTCGCTTCACCTTCTCTTCTTCACCCTCGAGCAAAGCCTGTACCGAGCCGTCAGCCATGTTTCTGACCCAACCCGATACTCCGCGGCTCGCGGCCAGATCGGCCATCGAGGCCCTGAAGAATACCCCGTGCACGACGCCGGTAATCCTCAGCATGACTGCTGTTCTGGCCAGGGTTCAACCACCTCTGTGGCCTTGAATTTTCGCAGAGCCGCAGCCCCCCAGCGAAGCGGATGCGGACATGGTCTGTTCTTGACAGGACCAAACCAATAAGCATTCTGCGGCGGTCTTGAAGAGAAGTGTCCTAGACCCAGGTGGACATGCCCGAGACCTAGGCAGGACTCGCCAAGATCATCGACCCCGAGCTCGGGAGACCAATCACCGAGATGGACTTGATCGGCAGAATGGCCGAAGGGGATTTCGTCACAAAAGATATAGAGAGCCCGTTCTTCCTATAGAGACATGAACGCGCGCAAGGTCCTCGAAATGGGGGGCGGGACCCTCCTGATCTCTCTGCCCAAGGACTGGGCGAAGAGGAACGGAGTGAAGAAGGGAGCGACCATGGCCGTCGACGAGCTCTCGGCCAGGAAGCTGATAGTGAGGCCCATCGAGGACGTCGCCGACAAGCCGAGGGAGATCGAGGTAGAGTATCCGGGGGAGGACCTGAGCGAGGTCATGAACGACGTCACAGGGGCCTACCTACTCGGGTTCGACGTGATCAGAATCGTCGGCAGGAAGGTAATTTCCAGGGAAGACAGGGCCAAGCTGAAGGCCACGATAGCCCGCCTGGTGGGGCTGGAGATAATGGACGAGGACTCCAAGAGGGTTGTGGTCCAGTTCCTTCTTGAGTCATCAGCGATCATCCCGGAGAAGATAGTCAGACGGATGTCCAGCATCCTCGACGGCATGCTCAGAGATATGACAGAGGGGCTGACCAAGGGAGACGCCAAGCTTGTGGCGCTTGTCGCGGAGCGCGACGACGAGGTCGATCGGCTCTACTTCTTGCTGGTGCGGGCGATCAGGGCCGCGATAATGCGACCAGAGGTTGCCGAGAGCTACGGGCTCTCGCCCGTTGACGTTCTGGACTACCGAGTGCTCGCCAGCTTCCTCGAGAGCGTCGGAGACGCGGTCGCGGAGCTCTCGAAGAAACTGCACTATTCCCGGACTTCCAGGCAACTCTCGCGCGAACTCGCGGCGTGTGTGTCGAGGCTGAAGCAGATGAACGACCTGGCCACGCAGGCGTTCATCTCCAGGAGGCCGGGTAGGCCCCGCTCCGTCAAGATGACTGTCAACACCCTGTCCCAGGAGATGAGTCGGGACCTAAGGAGGATCGCACAACTCCCAGTCGCCCAAGGCGCCTCTGTGGCAGAGACGCTCGGTTCCCTAGAAAGGGTTAGCAAGCTGCTGGTCGATGTCTCCGACCTCGCCGTAATCACGCAGCCCGTATCTTGACAAGATCCAACCTGAGTCCCACCGGGCAAGGGAAGGTCTAATCCGCGAGTGCCAATCCTCAGGTTCTGTCAAATTCGCGGGACTCGCTCCGCAATCGTCTAGCGCGCGGCAGGAAATCAGAATCGCTGGTGGAATCCACAACAACAAGATAGAGCGCATGAGCAGCGAAGTCCGAGACAGAGAGCAGAACTTCCGAGGCCTAAAGACGGCAGACAGCTCGATACCCAAGGGGTATCAACTCTTCCACAACTACATCAGACCGCATGAGGCCTTGGACGGCGAGACCCCTGCAGACCGATGCAGTACCAAGGTGGAGGGGTCTAACAAGTGGATAACGATAATACAGAACGCCAGCAAACAAAGGGAGGCGAGGACCTACGAATAGACTATTGCTTGTCGGCGGCATTATCATTGTTGCGGTCAGTCTCCTGCTCTTCTCTCTGCCCTACATCGCTTATCGGGAATGCCGTGGGCACGGTTGTATGGCCTACCAAGGCCCGATTTGGATGAGCCTTCTTCTTACTGCCGTTGGGGTCGTGTTGATAGCATTCAGCATCCGAAAAGTCCCGAGACTTGACAGCGAGGCGAAATCGGAGGAAGTCCCGTAGATTGGACAGAACCAATCCTCATAACCCTTAATTACGCACGGCCTTCACTTAGTATATGCCGAGGTATCTCTTCGTCACGGGCGGAGTGATGTCGGGTCTCGGCAAGGGCATCACGGCATCATCGGTAGCCAAGCTCTTGGAGCTATCGGGTCTCGAAGCGACCTGCCTCAAGATCGACCCGTATCTGAACTTCGACGCCGGGACCATGAACCCCATCACCCACGGGGAGGTCTACGTCACGGATGACGGCGGCGAGACGGACATGGACCTGGGGACGTACGAGAGGTTCCTCAACAGGAACATGTCAAAGGCCAATAACATAACGACCGGCCAGGTCTACAAGAAGGTCATCGACGACGAGAGGAGGGGAAGGTTCCTCGGCAAGTCGGTCCAGATAATCCCTCACATCACAGATGAGATCAAGCGAAGGATCAGACAGCTGGCAGCCGATTCGAAGGTGGACGTTCTTCTGGTCGAGTGCGGCGGAACAGTTGGAGACATCGAGAGCCTTCCGTTCCTCGAGGCATTCAGAGAGATGCGGATGGAGGAGGGACCGTCTAGAACGCTTTTCCTTCACGTGAGCCTCGCCCCCGAACTGTCGGTGGTAGGCGAGATGAAGACCAAGCCCACCCAGCACAGCGTCCAGGAGATGCGCAGGATAGGTCTCCAGCCCGACATCATAGTCGTCAGAAGCTCGAGGGTCCTTCCTAAGGAAGCCAAGGAGAAGATCTCGCTCTTCACGAGCGTGCCCTTGGAGAGCGTGATATCCAACCCCGATGCGGAATCGATCTACCAGGTCCCGAGGCTTCTTGAGGAGCAGGGGGTGCTCAGGCCGATCCTTCGGCAGTTCGGAATCAGGAGGAGGCTGAGCATCAGTAAATGGAACGCGGTGGCCGACCGGTTCCTCGACCAGCCGAAGACTGTCAGGGTCGCGATGGTGGGCAAGTACGCAAGCCTAGCCGACAGCTACGTCAGCGTCAATCAGGCGCTGATGCACGCCTGCGCAGTCAACGGGGCAGAGTCGAAGATAGATTGGATCGAATCCGAAGTGATCGAGGAAGACAGTGCGAAGCTCGGGATACTAGACGGCTACGACGGGGTCGTCATTCCCCAGGGGTTCGGAAGCAGGGGAGTCGAGGGCAAGATCGCGGCGGCGAACTATGCCCGCGTCTCAGGAATACCCTTCCTCGGCCTCTGCTTCGGCTTCCAGCTGGCCAGCGTATCGTTCGCCAGGCACGTCCTCGGGCTCGAGAAGGCGAACACCACCGAAATGGATCCGGAGACACCACACCCGGTGATCGACCTCCTGCCGGAACAGCGGAAGGTCTCCGACCTGGGGGGCACGATGAGGCTGGGAGGGCACGACGTCTTCCTGAAGAAGCCGAGCAGGGCCTTCGACATCTACGGACAGAAGAAGATACGCGAGCGGCACAGGCACAGGTTCGAGCTCAACCAGAAGTACCTGAAGAGGTTCGAGGAGGCGGGGATGCACTTCGTCGCCTTTAGCGACAACGGCCGCAGGGCGGAGATCATGGAGCTCGATGGGCATCCCTTCTACATGGGGACGCAGTTCCACCCCGAGTACGTGAGCAGGCCGGAGAATCCGGAGCCCATCTACGTGGCCTTCGTCTCAGCCTGCCTGAAGGCATCGAGCGCAGGAAAGAAGCGCTGAAGGTCGGGCCTCAGCCAGCCGCGTAGAGCTCGGCGATGTGCAGGGCCTGTCGAGCCACCTCTCTTGCGCCCGTGCCGAAGACGTAGACATTCGGCTCGACGCCGTTGCCGCCCGAGTCTATTACTGCATCAAATCCCTCTCGCGATGCAAGCATCGTCCGTGCAAGCGCCGTCAACGTCGGGTCTTCCCCAGTCGTGGCCTGATAGCCGCCCACGGTAATCGTTCTAAGGTGGAGCCTCCTCAGGATCCGGCTCATCTTGCCATCGTACCTCAGATTGATACACGAGCGAAAGTCAGGGCGCCTTTTCCTGACAAGAAGCAGGACCCTGGCCATGTGCCTGGAGGCACCGCTCTCGGGCGCCTGCAGAGACCTTGCCATATTCTTGACCCGGACAATCCTTCCCGGAACAGCAACAACGTCGCTTGGTTCTTCGGAATCTCCTGTGACACAGGCAATGTTGACCGACACCTCTGGCATCGCAGATGCGAAACTTGAAGACGACTCAATCAGCTTCACTGCTTGAGCCACCTCGTTGACGACCGCGGCATGCCTGTCGGCTTTCCTGCCGTAGGCCTTGATGCAGACATCGCACTGGGCGAGCGAGGGGTACATCTTCCTGTGGAGGTCGCAGACCGAGCCGCGGCCCAGCAAGTCGAACCAGATCGTGCGAATCG
Source organism: uncultured archaeon (assembly GCA_963796355.1). Lineage (GTDB taxonomy): Archaea > Thermoproteota > Nitrososphaeria > Nitrososphaerales > Gagatemarchaeaceae > UBA183. Next base: position 145,721 of record CAWCLD010000002.1, on the reverse strand, counting down.
TCTCAACGGCGTCGGCAGGGTTCCTCTTGACCTCTTCAGCGAGCAGGGCAGCGTATGTGTCGGCGTCTTCCCTGTTCACCGACATGGATGCCATCACGGAGTAGGGTCTCTGTCCTTCTGAGGATAGGTAGTGGCTGACCGACGCTTGGGTCATTCCAAGCAAGGATGAGATCTTCGTCTGGGAGAATCCTTCACGGTGCAGCGACTTTGCAACCAGCTGCCTGAGCGGTGGGAGGAAGTAGTCCGTCATGACCTCGTCGGGAGGTTGCATGGTATAAGCCGGTTATCTACCCGTTTATAAACGCCTAGAGGGCGCGCGCCCACATGGACGGCGCGAACGAGAAAGGACGCAGCCTGAGCACTCGCGTGCTTGCAGAGGCCATAGTCATGGTGGCTCTCTCCAGCGTCCTTTTCATGGTGAAGTTATTCACCTTCCCCCAAGGGGGAGAAATCACGCTGGGTTCGATGACCCCAATCATCCTTCTTTCCCTGAGGAGGGGACCCAAAGTCGGGATCTTTGCGGGGGTTGTCTTCGGAATGATAGTGCTGGAACTTGAACCATTCATCTTCAACGTGCCTTGGCAGGTGCTCCTCGATTATCCGCTGGCCTTCGGGGCGCTCGGGCTGTCAGGACTCGTGAAGTACCGACCGGGGAAGTGGGAGGGAGCCTCCTCCATGAAATCAAGGTCGTTCCTGGTTCCGATGCTCGGTCCGGTCATCGGGATAGGTGGGAGGTTCATCTGTCACTTCGCTTCTGGAATCATCTTCTTTTCGTCGTACGCCCCCCTGGGTGAGAACCCAGCGGTATACTCGGCGCTGTACAACGGGGCGTTCCTCCTTCCTGAGTTCGTCATTACTGAGTTCATCCTCTTCCTGTTGTTGCAGAGGAACATCCTGAGCGTATTCCGATGAATGGTGCCGTCATTGCACACGAAGCCTAGGGCTAGCCGCGAGAAAACCATCTATGGAAAGGCTGGCAGGGAGTTCCTTGAAGGGGTCGTCTACAGGAATCTCGGTGTCAAGAGATCAGAGGTGATCAAGGGTCCGGGACGGGGGCTGGACAACGCTGTCATCGAGCTCGGCGGGAATAGAGTTATGGTCCTGACGGTCAACCCGGTCTCCATCATCCCGTCGCTCGGGATGCAGCTGTCAGCCTGGCTGAGCGTCCATCTGATCGCGTCGGACTATGCTACGTCGGGCTTGAGGCCCGAGTATGCGACCTTCAGCTTCAACTTCCCACCTGGGCTGAGCGACGCCGACCGTGAGGAGTACGTCCGGTTGACGGGAGAAGAGTGCCGCAGGCTGGGGATCACGATAGCCGCCGGGCATACGGGGAGCTATCCTGGGGCAGGGTTCACGGTCGTCGGAGCAGGTTCGATGTTCGGGTTCGGGCGCCGAGGAGGTTTCGTCGACCCCTCGATGGCGAGGCCCGGCGACGCGATTCTGATGACCAAGCAGGCTGGCATCGAGGCGACCGCCTCGCTGGCGCTCTCCTTTCCGCGATATGTGGAAGGGAAGGTGGGCCGCCTCAGGGCATCGCGCGCGAAGAAGCTGATCAGGTCGTGTTCGACCGTGACCGACGCCCTCACGGCTGCGAGAATCGGCCTGGGCAGGGGCGGAATAACCTCGATGCACGATGCGACAGAAGGAGGCGTCCTTGGAGGCCTCGAGGAGATGGCATACGCGTCGGGCACCGCATTCCATGCGGACGAGGGCAGAATCAACGTTTCAGAGGAGGTCGGCGCGGTCTGCGAAGCATTCAGCCTCGACCCTCTCGGTTCGCTCAGCGAAGGAACGCTTCTTGTGACGTGCAACCCGGGAAGGCTCGATGATTTGAGGCAGGAATTCGACGGATCTGGGATACCAATCCGGGAAATCGGGTCTGTCAAAGACGGGGCGGGGCTCTGGGTCACCAAGGGCGGCGGACGCCCGAAGAGAATCAAACCTGGAGCGGACAGATACTGGGCCGCCTACAGGGATGCGTTAGACGCGGGCTTGAGGTAGTGGAATCGAGCCAAGCAGATGGATTCATCAGGGCATCATTGGTGAGGACGAACCGGAGTTTCGAAACCACGCGGCTGGCGTCGAGCCTGTGTGCGGGACCGGCCTCCTCTGACCTAAGGCTGCGCCCAACCAACCCGCATCTCATTTATCATGGCGGGGATAGGAAGCAGGAGGTTAGACGATGTTGACCACTGAGCGGGCGGCTCGCGTCCTGAAGTCGCTGAAGGACGAGGAGTGGAGGACGCTGGCCGGGCTCGAAGAGGCAGCCACCGGGCACGGAACGGCAGACATCGGCAGGCTCGCGAGGATGAGCCGGCTCCCTCCTGAGCGGGTGCGGTTCGCAGTCGGACAGCTCGAGAAGAGGGGCTTAGTGAGCCGGCGGGGGTCCGGATATGCCCTGACGAAGGAAGCGGTCGAGGCCATGGCGCTCAGGGACTACGTGAAGAGGGATCTGATCTTCGCTCTGGGCGCGGTCATCGCGAAGGGCAAGGAATCGGACGTCTACGAGACGCTCACAGAGGAGGGTTCGCCGCTCGCGCTGAAGTTCTACAAGCTCGGAAGGACGAGCTTCACCAGGGTGAGGAAGAAGAGGTTCAGGGAGGGGGCCGAGATGCGGAGCTGGATGACGGCCAACTACGAGGCAGCCAAGAGGGAGTACACAGCGCTGAAGAAGCTCGAGGGCCTGTCTCCGGTCTTCCCCAGGCCGATCGCCTTCAACAGGAGCACCGTCCTGTTGGAGGAGCTGTCCGGGGTCAGGCTTTCGCAGAGGCCGGAGCTCGAAGACCCTGAGGTTGCGGCGCGCACGGTCATGGAATCGATCAGGAAGGCGTTCCTCAAGGCCGGGCTGGTCAACGCCGACCTCAGCGAGTACAACATCCTCACAACTGGAGCTGCGCTGTGGCTGATAGACTGGCCCCAAGCGGTCGGAGCGAATCATCCCAACTGCAGAGAGCTGCTCGAGCACGACGTGACGGCCGTCGCCAAGTTCTTCCGGAAGGCCTACGGGGTCGAGCTAGACGAGAAGAAAGCGCTCCTCTTCGCAACCGGCGAGAAAGAGAGCCTGGAGTAGCGCAGGCTTCTTCTGAAGGATCAGCCTCGCGACCTCGCTAATCCCCAGAATCGAATCTCCTCCACATGGAGGGACCGCTGCACCGCGAAGGGGCGTCCCTAGAGACGGTCCTCTATCCTGATGTAGAGGACGTTGTTGCCCCTGATCACGACCTTCCCGTAGTTGGCCTTCTTCGTGCCGCCCTCCGACTCCTCCGCATCCATCAGGATGACGTTCATGAACGAGTTGACGTTGGACATCTTTCCTCTGTACTCGAGTTCGTTCTTGAGCCTGACCGAAACCTGCTTGCTGGTCGCCTTCCGGAGCACGCTCAGTGGGAGCTTGGCCTGAGGAGGGGGTTGAGAACTCATTCGGACTTTTTCTCAGGGCGCCGTGTCAGAGTTAAAAAGACATCGGTATCGAAACGACAGCGAAGACAGGTCGTCGAACTACAGATGACTCCAGAACTGACGGGGACGGATGTGGTGAAGAAGACAGCCTCCTTTCCGACGTTCAGTTCAGGGTCGGTGACCCTCGACGGACTCCTCGAGGGCGGCTATCGGGGGGGCCGCGTAGTCGAAGTGCACGGGAGGAGCAACACAGGGAAGACGCAGTTGGCCATGCAGGCGGTCCTCTGTGCCGCACGGAGGAGCAAGAAGGCACTCTTCATCGACACCGAAGGCACCTTCAGACCCGAAAGGCTCGTAGGGATGGCGGAGGCTCGTGGATGGACCCCTGTCGGCATCCTCGAGAGAATCGTATACCTGAGGACAGATTCCTTCGCCGAGCAGATGGAGGCAGTTAGCAAGATGAACGCAAGGGAGGCGACCGCAGCCTGCTCGCTGGTCGTCGTCGATACGCTGACTAGGAACTTCACGATCGGGTTGCCGGGCAGGTCGAACCTCGCCGAAAGGCAGGGGGCCCTCGACGTGTATCTGAGCGAGACCGCGAGGGACGCCTACCTCAACGGGAGAGCGTACCTCCTGACCAACCGGGTGACATTCGGACCGTCCCACGATGTCGCCATCGGAGGCAGGACAGTCGAGCAGATGGTCCACGCGTCGATTCTGTTGGAGAGGGACGGAGGCTCCGTAAGGGCGACCAAGTTGTCAACAGGCCAGAGCGTGTTGGCCTCCATGAGCAGGGCAGGCGTGGACTAGACCAGACCGAGCACCCCAACAGATTCTTCAGGTTAGGTAGTCATCGCTGCAACTCCCCCTCAGCGGGATTTGACAATCGGTACAAATTCAGTTGGCGCGCTTGCTTAAGGAAGATTAAATACCGTGTGACAGTCGTGCTGACGAGTAAGACAGTGCACGAAGGCGTTTCATCGGTCCTAGAATCTCTCAGGAACTCCGACTTGGAGGGCGCGAAAAGGATGCTCGACGCTCTCTCACCAGAGGTCAGGAGCGAGAGAGAAAGAGGCAGTCTGTTTGCGGCTGCCGGAATCTATGCCAGTATGTTGAAGGGCAAGGAAGGGACGCTCCAGTCGTGGGGTCCGGACAGGATAGCCAGGGCCGCGAAGTCCGTAGAGTCGAGCCAGATGGCCGACGATTTCGACAAGGGATTTGCCGAAACTCTGTTGGACTACGCGAAGCTTACACAGGGAATAGCGTAAAGAGCAGAATCCACGTGAACAAGAAGGTCAATACGTAACTCCCTATTCCAGTGGTGTAGAGTTTACTGAGGTTCTCACGCGCCAGTTCCTTGAACCAGAGGTACCGTGCTAGGTAGTAGGATGCGAGATAGAAAATGACCCCGATCAGCAACCCGTTCAACGTAGTCGCCAGGCGCGAAGATTCGGTCTGCCGCCACCCCGCCGAGCACGCCCAAGCCGACTCTCAACCAATATAGCTTATCAAATGGCAGCGGGGCCGTAGCCTTTGTGGCAGAACTCGCGGGCTTCGAGGTCTTGGCGCTCGTCAAGGAAATAGATTCGGCGCTTCGAGGCGCCTACGTTAATAACATTTACACGCTGGGAGACGCCCAGCTGCTCCGCTTCAGGAAGACGGGAGGAGAAGACGTGTGGCTGGTCGCCTCGCCCAGTCTCGGGGTCTGGATTTCGGAAAGGCTATCCGAGAGGGCCGAAACAGCGGATTTCACTTCGAGGCTGAGGGGCGAGCTGGAGAGGGCGCGCTTTGCGGGGGCCTCCCAGGTTGACCTGGACCGGGTCTTCGAACTGACCTTCGGAGAAGGCGGATCGACCAGGCGACTGATTGTCGAGCTGATGCCCCCGGGGAACATCATCCTCGCGGACGGGAACGGGAGGATCCTGCTGTTGAAGGATGAGGTCAGGTCGGCGTCACGGAGGCTCGTCCGAGGTGGAGCCTATTCCCCACCGGCTCAGAGGAGGCTGAGCCCCTCGGTCGTCGGACCGAAGGATGTGCTCGAGATGGCGAAGGCGGAGAAGACCGTCGGCAGGGCAATCGGGAAGCACGTGTCGCTGCCCAGGAAGTACGTCGCCGAAGCCCTGGCGAGGCTCTCCCTCGACGCAGAGGCGGCCAGCTCGCAGCTCGAGGGGAGGGAGACAGAGGTCGCGGGCGTCCTCGGGGAGATGCTGGAAGAAGCGCAGGAGAGACCCCACCCCTGCGTCTGCGAGACGGAGGACGGAGACGAGATCTTCGTGGTCTCTCCCAGAAGGCTGAAGGTGAAGAAGGAGTCGCAGACGGTCTCAGCCCTCTGCGATGAAATCCTCCTGCAGGAGGTGATCGAAGGGGCCGCTTCGACCGACAGGCGAGAAGACAGGGAGCGCCGGGAGCTCGAGGCGACCATATCGAACCTGAGGTCCGAGGAGACGTCCCTGCTTCGCGAGGCGTCGAGGCTCCGTTCTCTCGCCGCTGACGCGGCCCGGGCTGAGTCGGCCGCCGAAGCCAAGAAGCTCGTACTCGACGGAGGGCTGAAACCGAGAGGCTGACCCGGCCTCCCCAGCCGCGGCGGCTTCGCTCCTATACGACGCGGCGAAGGAGGCGGAGGACAGGGTCGCGGACGTCAGGGAGACTGTGGCCCGCCTCTCCAGGAGGATTCCCAAGGTCGAAGTCGAAGGAAGGCATGCGACCAAGAGGCTCGCGAGGAGGAAACAGGAATGGTACGAGAAGTTCAGATGGTTCTTCACAAGTGAGGGAAGGCTCGCGCTCGGAGGGAGAGACGCCCATTCAAACGCGCTACTCGTCAGGAGGCATCTCCAGGACGACGACGTGGTCTACCACGCGGACCTCTTCGGCTCCCCCTTCTTCGTGCTCAAGGGGGGGAAGGCGCAGACGGAAACGGAGGTCCGCGAAATGGCGCAGGCCACGGTTGCCTTCAGCAGCGCTTGGAAGACGGGGCTGGGTTCGGCGGACGCCTACTGGGTCAGCAAGGAGCAGGTGAGCCCCGCCGCGCCGAGCGGAGAGTTCCTGCCAAGAGGCAGCTTCTTCATCAAGGGGAAGAAGAACTTCGTCCAGCACAACCTGGTGGAGCTGGCGGTGGGCATCGGGAGGGACGGGAGGGTGGTGTCCGGCCCCGAGAGCGTGGTCAGGAGGGCGGCCGCAGCCTACCTGGTGATCAGGCCCCAGAAGGAGAAGAGCTCGGAGACCGCAAAGAGGATCGCGAAAGACCTGGAGAGCCTCGCGGAGGGGAGCCCCTGGGCGAAGGCCTCCGTTGACGACGTCCTCAGGATGCTTCCTGCGGGCGGAGGGAAGGTTCTGCGGAAGTACTCCTCGCCGGCAGAATCCGCCGAACCCAGAAACGCGTAAAAGAGAACCGGAAGTCGGACTGCCCGCATGGCGGTTCCTGTTTCCAGGGAACTACTGATGCCGCCCTACGCGTACGACGTGATGTACTGTCTCTTCCTCGTGAGCGGAGTGGTCATGCTCCATGGCCTCTATCGCCATCTGAAGAGGTACGGAATCGGGCTGAGGGAATTCTTCAAGCTGGTCCTCACCGACTTCCGCACCAAGGTCAAGAGGTTCCTGAAGTTCGGTGTAGGGCAGCGGAAGGTCGTCAACGAGGAATCGGGGGGGATAATGCACGGAGCGCTCTTCTTCGGGTTCCTCATGCTCCTGACATACACGACCCTGATCTTCATCCAGGACGACTTCCTTCTGAAGCTCTTCGGCATCACCTACCTTCAGGGCAACCTGTACCTGACCCTCGAGTTCCTGGGCGATGTCCTGGGCACCGCGTTCGTGGTGGGGCTGCTGATTGCGGTCTACCGGAGGTACGTGATGCGCCTTGACAGGCTTGAGACGACCTGGGACGACGGGTTCGTCCTCGGGATGCTGATCTGGATAGGAGTCTCGGGGTTCCTCCTAGAAGCGCTCCGGTTCGTGTGCTCTGGCCAATACGCGTGCGGTCCGACCGACGTCCAGAACTTCTGGCCATGGGCGTCCTTCTCGCCTGTGGGCGGGGCTCTCGGCAGGCTGCTCGGGATGACCGGGCTCCAAGCGGTGGGGGCTTGGCAGCTGTACCAAGGATTCTGGTGGCTCCATATGGCCTCTGTGATGTTCCTCATTGCCGCCGTCCCATACACTAAGCTGGTCCACGTCTTCACGTCCGGGGCAAACGTGGCGATGGCCCCGGTCAAGCCCATGGGGAGGCTCAGCACGCCTTTCAACCTGCAGAAGATGCTGGAAACCGGCCAGGTGGAGACCCCTCCCAACTTCAGGAAGACATCGGATTTCACTCCCCTGCAGCTGCTCGCTCTGGACGCCTGCACGAACTGCGGGAGGTGTCAAGCAGCCTGTCCCGCCTACGCGAGCGGACGCGATCTCTCCCCCAGGCTCGTGGTCCAGGACCTGTCTCGGGAGATGCGCCTGGAAGACGGAGGGGACGTGCTCTCAAAGGGCGTGGTCAGGGAGGCCGAGCTGTGGGCCTGCACCATGTGCAACGCCTGCGTCGCAGAGTGCCCTGTGCTCATCGATCAGGTAGGGTACATCACTGAGTTCCGCAGGACGCTCGTCAGCGAAAGCAAGCTGGACCCGAAGAAGAAGGCTTTCCTCGAGAACGTCGGGCGCAACGGGAATCCCTTCGGACTCCCCGGGTCAGACAGGCAGACTTGGCTCGCCGACCTGGGCATTCCGACTCTGGCACAGAAGCCCGGCGCGGAGTACCTCTACTGGGTCGGGTGCCAGTCAAGCTACGACCCCAGAGGGCGAGGCGTGGCGAAGGCGATGGTGAAGATCATGAAGGCGGCCAAGGTGGATTTCGCAGTCCTGGGAAGCGAGGAGGCGTGCACTGGGGAACCGGTTCGCAGGATGGGCGAGGAGGGAAGGTTCCAGGAGCTGGTGATGCGCAACGTAGAGACTTTCAACAAGTACTCTGTGAAGAAGGTGATTGTCCACTGCGCCCACTGTTTCAACACCTTCAGGAACGAGTACCCGGAGTTCGGTGCCAATTTCGAGGTTGTCCACCACTCTCAGCTGATAGCCCAGCTGATAGGTGAAGGAAGGCTTAGACCCGGCAGATTCGAGGGAGAGGTGACCTACCACGACCCGTGCAACCTCGGCAGGATGAACGGCGTCTTCGACGCCCCGCGAAGCGTCCTCGAGTCCCTTAGGGGGCTCGAACTGACGGAAATGAAGAGGTCGAAAATGGCGGGCTTCTGCTGTGGGGGAGGCGGGGCCAACATGTGGTACGAGGTGCCCGAGAAGAAGAAGGTTGGCGTGATACGCCTAGAGGAGGCAAGAGGGACGGGAGCCAAGACGCTCGCCGTCGCTTGCCCGTTCTGCATCACGATGTTCGACGATGCAGCGAATGCAATCGGGACCGACGGGTTAAGGGTACGGGACATAGCAGAGATGGTCGCCGACTCGCTGGAAGCTCAGAGCGAGAACCCAGCCTGAGAAGACACTGGCGGTAGCAGGCTCGGCCAAGACGTGTGGCCCTGCACTGGAACCAGCCTGACAAGACCGGGCCAGATGAGCGCGGCCTAGCGGTGCCTCGAGGACAGGACCCTCTGTATGGCGGGCACCACCTGGTAGAGGTCGCCCACTATGCCGTAGTCCGCGGCCTGGAAGATCGGGGCGTCCTTGTCCGTGTTGATCGCGGCTATCAACTTGGAGTCTTTGATGCCTGCCACGTGTTGCAGCTGACCGGAGATTCCGACGGCGAGGTACAGCTCTGGCTTCACGTTGACCCCCGTCAGGCCTATGTGGCACTCCTCGGGAAGCCATCCTAGGTCTGAGGCGAGGGGCCTTGAGCAGCCGAGCGCACCCCCTAGGGCCTTGGCCAGTGCCCCCATCATCTCCAGGTCCTCCTTCTTCTTCACACCGCGCCCCGCCGAAACTATCACCTTGGCCGCCCGGAGGTCCACGGTGCTCGCCTCCTTCTTAGTCACGGCCACGATCTTTGAACTTCTTGCGACGACTCCGACGTCCCTCTCGAGGACCTCACCGCCCGACCCGCTGAAAGCAGGGTAGGCACCGACCTTGATTGCGGCCACGCAGGGGAGAGGGCTGCTCAGTTTCGTCATAACCTTCCCAGCGTACTCACCGCGTTCGCCAACCAGCGTCTCGCGGTCGGCGGAGACCCTGGAGAGGTCCGGGAGGCAACCGATGCCCAGCTTGACGGCCAGCCTGGAAGCCACCTCTTTCCCGTTCCTCGTAGCACCCACGAGTATGACGGCGGGTTTCGCCTCTCTCGCTGCGAGGTAGAGCGCCCCCGCCGTCATCTCAGGGGATTCGTCAGTGAGGCCCTGCCCCTTGAGAACGAGTTTCTTGCCCGGCGAGGAGACGGAGCTCCTCTCCCTGCCGACCTCGACGACCACGGCCTGAGCCGAGCACGCGGCCGCGACCTCTTTCGCTGCAGACACGGTTTCGTTCGCGACTGCAGCGGATTCAGAAAAAGCCCAGACTTCGCTCACTTCGGTATCACTCCCTCGGATGCGAGCGCATCGACCAGCTTGGAGGCCGCCTCGTCCGGGGAGCCTTCAAAGACGACGCGCTTCCTGTTCATAGCCTGGGCAGTCATCGAGACTATCCGGACGGCGGCCTGAGCGTCGCCGACGCCCAACTGCTGAAGGGTCAGCTCCTCGACGGGTTTCTTGGAGGCCTGCATTATCTGGATGAGAGTGGGATACCGAGGTTCGTTTATCTCGCTCACCACCGACACGACGGAAGGCAGGGAGGACTCGACCGATTCCAGACTCTCCTCGAGCGACCGTTCGGCTTTGACGGTCTGGGCTGCCACTCCGAGCTTCCTCACGTACCCGATGTAGGGGATCCCCAGCCGCTCCGCGACCATGGGCGGGACGAGCCCGGTGTAGGTGTCCGACGAGCCCTCGGAGCAGATGACCAGGTCGAACGGCCCGGTCTTGGCAATCGCGGCCGCGAGCAGCTCGGAGGTCCTTGAAGGGTCCAGAGCCGCGGGGTCTGCCACGACGTGAACGCCCTTGTCCGCCCCCATCGCGAGCGCCTCCTTGAGGGACTTCCTCGCCTCGGCCTTCCCGACGGTTACCGCGACAACCTCTCCACCGAGCGCGGTCCTGAGGCGCAGAGCCTCCTCGACCGCGTTCTTGTCGAAGGTCCCCATCTTCGCCGGAGCGCCCTCGAGCTGAGGCCTGCCGCTAGAGTCGATCCTGAGCTCGGTCTCGTCAACCGCATGCTTCACGCAGACGGCGAACCTCATAGCGTCCTCGCCAGTTCCCGACTTGCTATGAGGAGCCTCAGGACTTCTGACGTGCCCTCGCCTATCGTAAGGAGGCGTGCGTCCCTCCAGTGCCTGTGGAGCTCGTCGGTCGTATAGCCGTACCCACCGTATACCTGGATGGCGGCGTCGCAGACCCTGAGCGACATTTCAGTCGCGAAGACCTTTGCCTGCGCTGCTTCGGAAGAAAAGTCCACCCCCAATTCCTTGAGACGGGAAGCGTAGAAGTAGAGGAGTCTCCCGGCGTTTATGCCGGTCTTCATGTCGGCGATCTTCTCTCGGGTCAGCTGGAACTCAGAGATCGGCCGACCAAAGGCGATCCTCTGCTTGCTGTAGCCCAGCGTCTTCTCGAAGGCGAGCCTGGATATCCCGACGTTGAGGGCGGCCACGATTATCCTGGCTCCGTGCAGAATCTGAGTCGCGTAGTCAATCCCGTGTCCTTCGACCCCAACGAGGTTCTCCCTGGGGACGTGGCAGTCCTCGAAAGTGACTTCCGAGGTCCTCGAGCCCTTCATCCCGAGCTTCTTCATGTCTGCCCCGAACTTCATCCCTGGGTTCGGGGCTTCCACAAGGAAGCAGGATGGCCCCTTCTCGGTGCGGGCGAACGCCATGTAAAGGTCGGCCTCCCCCGCGTTTGTGATGAACGTCTTCGAACCGTTGATGACGTACTCGTCCTTCAAGAGCTTCGCCGTCGTCCTGACGTTCCTTGCGTCCGAGCCTGAAGCAGGCTCGGTGAGGCTGAACGACGCGAGCTTCTTACCGGACGTGAGCGAAGGGAGGTGACTGGACTTCTGCTCATCGCTGCCAAACCTGAAGATGCCTTCCGCGACTGCGTTGTGGATCTCCACGCTCAACGCAATCGACGCGTCGGCAGCGCCGAGGAGCTCTATGGCGTTTGCGTAGACCGCGAAGGGGAGACCGAGCCCGCCGTACTCCGGCGGGAATGGTATCTGGCAGATCCCGTTCTCGAGCAGGCGCCTTCGAAAAGGCCCGATCGATTCCTGGCCAAGGTCGAACTTCGGAGAAAGCGGCATAATCTCTTTCTCCATGAACCCGCCCAGCGAGGTAAGGATCTCCGAATATTCATCGTGATTCGACGGATAGAAGGTCTCCAGCAGGACCTTGTGCTCGGCGCTGAACAAGGGCAAGGCGAGAGCCGTCGCTGCGTCCCCTGCGAGACGCATTTAACGGTTCTCGTGAGACATCAGGCCTGAATCGGCAAGAGACTGACCGCGGCAAGGTTGAAGGAAGGGAGATGGGCTTCTTCACGCAAACGAATAATATCGCCTCTCCGGGAGGGACGACGCCGTGACAGATAGAGTCGGCATCATAGGCGTCGGCTACGAGGGTTTCCGACCGGCGATTACAGACTTGTTGACGAGGGAATTGATGTACCAAGCAGCCTCGAAGGCCTACGGGGATGCCCAGATAGACCCGAGGACAGAGATCGGTTCGTTCATCTGTTGCACGGAGGATCTTTGGGAGGGTTGGAGCATCGCCGACGAAATGGTCCCCGACCAGGTGGGAGGGGCGAGGAGGCCTGTCTGCACTGTCCCGGCCGACGGGATAATCGGCGTCGGGCATGCGGTGATGCATATCCGATCAGGGATCGCAGAGGTCGTTTCGGTCGAGGCCCACAGCAAGGTGGCGGATGTCCTCGACAAGACGCGCGTGGAGAACCTGGCCCTCGATCCTCAATTCCACAGGGTCATAGGAGCCAACGGGGACATCCTTGCGGGTCTCGAGATGAGCGCCTTCATGAGGAGCGCAAGCTTGGGAAGAGACGACTTGAGCCTAGTCGTGAAGACCGAGAAGGAGAAGGCGACGATGAACACAAGGGCAAGCTACGGGACCAAGCTGGAGCTTTCTGAAATCGGGGAGGCTGAAGTGATTGCGGCGCCACTGAGGAGGTACGACAGATCAGATTACGCGGAGGCTGGAATAGTCCTGGTGCTCGCTTCCGAGCGTTGGATAAGGAGAAACAAGAAGGAGGCCGTGTTCATCGACGGGCTGGCCTGGCGCTCATCGACGCCCTGGTTCGAGGGAGGCGGAATGGAGTCTGCGAAGTACGCGAAGGACTCGTTCGAATCGGTGAAGAAGCAGGCCGGATTCAGGGGGGTCAACGCGTTCGACATCCTCGAGGTGGACGATACCTACTCCTACAAGCTGGTGCAGCACCTGATGTCTCTCGGCATCAACAAGTCGTCGGCGCTGAAGATGTTAGAGGAGAAGACCCGCAGGCTCAACCCCAGCGGAGGGTCCTTGGGCACGGGATACCTGATTGAGGCGAATGGTTCGCACAAAGTGCTCGAATGCGTTCTGCAGATGAGAGGGCAGGCAGGTGGCAACCAAGTCGAGAGGGCGAAGAAGGCGCTGGCCGTTTCTTGGCGCGGGAACCCCACGGCAACGGGAGCGGCGGTCGCGCTGTCGATGGTGAACTGACAAAATGAAGAGAGTAGCAGTCATCGGGGCAGGGATGACGAAGTTCAGACGGAGGATGCTGGAGACGGGTAGGGAGCTCTCTTTCGAAGCGAGCAGGATGGCCCTCGATTCAGCCGGGATGGAAATCAAGGATGTCGAGTCCGTCGTCCTGGGCACTGCCCCAGACGCCTTCGACGGGATTCACATGAAGGGAGAGTACCTCATGGACGGGGCCGGAGGGACGAACAGGCCGTACAGCAGGGTGTACGTGGGCGGCGGGACCGGTGTCTTCGTGCCGGTGGCTGGCTGGTGGCACGTTGCATCAGGGCTCTTTGATACCTGCCTTGTCGTGGGAGAAGAGAAGATGTCCCCGCTCCATCCTCACCCGCAGTACGCGTTCTGGAGCATCTTCGACCACACCCTTGAGAGGCCCCTTGGGGTGACGCTTCTGTGGATCTTCGCGCTCGAGATGAGGCGCTACATGGCGGTCCACAAGGTCAGTGAGGAGGACATAGCGCTCGTGTCCGTGAAGAACAAGGGCAACGCAATGGACCACCCTTGCGCTCAGCTGCCCGCCAGAATCACGGTCGATGACGTGATGAAGAGCGAGCCGATCTGCCTGCCTGTGAAGAGACTCGATGTCTCGCCCTCATCGGACGGAGCTGCGGCGCTCATGCTCGTCTCAGAGGACGTGGCGCGGAAGTACACCGACGACCCGGTCTGGATCGACGGGGTCGGATGGAACGTCGACTCGCAGTACTGGACGAACAGGGACTTGTACTACCCGAGCTATGTGGAGACTGCGGCCAGGATGGCGTACAGGATGGCCAAGATAGACAATCCGAGAAAGCAGATCGACTTCGCCGAAGTTTACGACCCCTTTGACTACAAAGAGCTTCATCACATGGAAGGACTTCTCCTCGCAGACAAAGGCGAGGCGCCCAAGCTCACGCGGGAAGGCATCACTCAGAGAGACGGCGACCTTCCGATCAACCCTTCAGGAGGGCTCCTCGGAGTCGGGAACCCAATTGCGGCCTCAGGGATGATGAAGTCCTGCGAGCTCTTCTGGCAGCTCAGAGGCGAAGCAGGGAAGAGACAAGTGAAGAAGGAGGTCAACAGGGGACTTGCCCAGGCCTGGGGCGACCTGATGCAGGTTGGCACCGTAATCACGATGAAGAGGTAGCCGATTCATGGTTTCTCAGGAGCACCCCACTCCACTCTGGGAGCCCGATGCAGACTGGAAAGGACGAGCCAACATCACGCGCTTCGTGGATTCGTACTTTGAAGGCAGGTCCGCCGGGGAGGTCGCCTACGAAGAGGTCTGGAGATGGTCGGTGGAGAACCTGGGCCCGTTCTGGGAGGCAGTTTGGGATTCTGGCGGTGTCATGTCGGGCTCGGCGTACACCAAGGTGTTGGCCGACAACCGGATGCCAGGAGCGAAATGGTTTGAAGGGGCAACGCTGAACTACGCCGAGCATGCGCTCAGGACCAACGCCTCTGCCGGACCTGCAATAGTCTACCTCGATGAATCGGGAGAAAAGCGGGAGATCAGCTGGGCCGAGCTCAGGAGGCAGGTGGCATCGGCAGCGGCGGCCCTGGGCAGGCTCGGTGTCAGGAAGGGCGACAGAGTGGCAGCGTACATCTCCAACGTACCCGAAAGCGTCGTGTCGATGCTGGCAGCCGCGAGCCTCGGCGCAGTCTGGTCGAGCTGCTCGCCCGATTTTGGGGCGCCCAGCGTGAAAGACAGGTTCAAGCAGATCCAGCCCAAGGTGCTGGTGGCTTCGACCAGCTACAGGTACGGAGGGAAGAGCTTCGACAGGAGGGAGGCGGTCAGAGACATCGTCGAGTCACTCCCCACGCTTGAAGCGACGGTGCTGGCATCGGATTCCGAGACGCCCGAGGGTCTGAGGAAGATTGTGGATTGGGACGAGATGGCCAGGGGGAAGGAGCGACTGGAGTTCGAACGGGTGCCCTTCAGCCACCCCCTCTGGATCCTCTATTCGTCGGGGACCACGGGACTACCGAAGCCGATCGTGCATGGGCACGGCGGAATCCTTCTGGAGCATCTGAAGGTCCTCTCACTTCACAACGACCTGAAGCCTGGCGACCGGTTCTTCTGGTTCACGACTACGGGCTGGATGATGTGGAACTACCTCGTCGGGGGGCTTCTTCTGGGCACCACGATAGTCCTCTATGACGGCAACCCCTCCTATCCGGACGCCAACTCGCTCTGGACGCTCGCGGAGAAGATTGGCGTGACCTTCTTCGGCACGAGCGCAGCCCACCTCGGGGCCTGCATGAAGGCCGGAATCGAGCCCCGCAGCACCCACAGGCTCGAGGCGCTTAGGGGAGTCGGGTCAACCGGGTCCCCGCTGTCTCCGGAGGCATCCAGGTGGACGTACTTGCGCGTCAAGCAGGACCTCTGGCTCGCCTCGATAAGCGGCGGGACTGACGTCTGCACACCGTTCGTGGGCGGGTGCCCCGTCCTCCCCGTATATGCCGGCGAGATCCAGTGCAAGTGCCTTGGCGCGGACGTGCAGGCGTTCAGCGAAGACGGTACGTCTGTCAGAGGGGAGGTGGGCGAGCTTGTAATCACCAAACCGATGCCCAGTATGCCACTGTACCTTTGGGGGGATTCAGACGGGAGTAGGTACCGCGAGAGCTACTTCGAAGTCTTCCCGGGGGTCTGGAGGCATGGCGACTGGATCGAGCTTACGGAACGGGGGACTTGCATCATCTACGGGCGCTCCGACGCGACCATCAAGAGGATGGGGGTCCGAATCGGAACGAGTGAGATCTACCGGGCCGTCGAGACGATGCCGGAGGTCGCTGACTGTGTGGCCGTTGACATCGAGACACCGGGGGGGCCTCCCCGACTGCTGCTCTTCGTGGTGACTTCGGGTGGAAAGGAACTGGACAAGGGCATGATTGATAGGATCAGGGCGAAGGTGAGGACGGACCTCTCCCCGAGGTACGTGCCCGACGAGGTCATTCAGGTCCCTTCCGTCCCCAAGACCCTGAACGGAAAGAAACTCGAAGTACCGATCAAGAAGATCTTCATGGGGGCCAGTCCCGCCAAGGCGGTCAGCGCTGGCGCGCTTGCCGACCCAGCTTCACTTCAGTACTACGTCGAGCTCGCAGGACGACTGGGAGTGGTTAGGAAAGTTTGAAATGTGATTGTCTGGGAGGACTGAAGCGAGGATGAGCTCGAAGATCGGCGCATACCCCGGAACAGCGATAAACGCCGAGGAGCTCGAAGCGGGCAAGTTCCTGGTCACGCACTTCGATACCGTGCTCAGGTACTCCTGGACCTCAGGTGTGGCAATCAGCAGGTTCCTGGATGGGCTGAAGGAAGGGGAGCTCTGGGCACGGAAGTGCAACAAGTGCGGTCGGACGCTGATACCTCCGCGGATGTACTGCGAGGAGGACTTCGTGCCCACCGACGAATGGGTCAGGGTAAGGGACACGGGGACCGTGAACACGTTCTCGATAAGCTACGTCAACAACGACGCGAGCAGAAGGAAGAAGCCCATACTGATCTCGGTGGTCGACTTCGACGGAGCGTCACCTAGAATGGGGATGCTCCACCTCCTGGGCGAAGTGGATCCCTCGAAGGTCGAGGTCGGGATGAAGGTGGAAGCGGTTTGGAAACCAAAGTCACAAAGAACCGGGGCCATAACCGACATCAGGTACTTCAGACCGAGGCGATGACAATGTCACTGAAAGAGAGGATAACGAGCGTCGAGAAGTTGAGGGCCTGGACCGACCAGATCCCCCTCCACTATCAGTACACGGCAGGGGTGGCAGGGGAGAAGTTCCTTCGCGGCCTTCGTGAGGGCAGAATCCTTGCCTCCGAGTGCACGAATTGTCGGAAGAAGTACATTCCACCAAAGGTTTACTGTATCGAATGCTACCGCGAGATCAGGCGTTTCAAGCAGGTTGGCCCCGGAGGGGTGGTCGCGGCCCTGACCGAAAGCTGGGTCGGGTTCGAGGGGAAAGGGCTCGCGAAGCCAAAGACCTTCGCGTTCATCGTCTTCAAGGGGGTCACCGGAGGCCTAATTCACTTCGCCACGGGGACCGGACTGGAGATTGGTTCGAAGGTCGTCCCGAAGTTCAGGGCGCCCGCGAAGCGCCAGGGGACGATCCTTGACATCGAAGGGTTCGTGAAGGCCTAGCTCAGGGCTTGACCGAAGTCAGCCATTTCGAGTAGTGTTTGACCTTCCCGTGGACCGTTCCTTCATACAGTTTCCGGAGCCTCTCGGTCGTCGGGAAGGCGCTGTTCCCGATCTTCCGGCCGTCGACTTCCCGAATCTTGGCGACCCCGACAGCGGTTCCGCTGAAGAAGAGCTCGTCTGCCGTGTAGAGTTCCTCTCTCGTCATGTCGTTCCTATAGAAGTTCAGCTTCAGGTCGCGGGCAAACTGTATGACAGTGTCCCTGGTGATTCCTCTCAATATGCCCGAGCTCGCGGGAGGGGTGCTGAGGACCTCGTCCTTGACCCGGAAGATGTTCTCCCCAGGCCCCTCGGCGACCATCCCGTTGCTGTTCAACATTATCGCCTCGTCGTACCCCGCTTTCATCGCCTCCATCTTCGCGAGACCGGAGTTGGCGTAGTTGGCCGAACACTTAGCCTGTATGGGAAGGGCTCGCGGGTTGACCCTGATCCAGCTTGAAATGGCCGCACGAACGCCTTTGTCGACGGCGTCCTTGCCCAGGTAAGGACCCCACTCCCATGAAGCGATTGCGACGGATATCCTGCTCGTCATCGGGTTCAGCCCCATTTCGCCGTAGGCCGAGTACGCGATTGGTCTGATGTATGACTCTGGGATGCCGTTCTTCCTAATCAGCTCGACGCAGGCGTCGTTCAGCTCCTTCACGGAGTAGTCGATCTTCATCATGTAGATTTTTGCGCTGTTGAGGAACCGCTCCATGTGCTCTCGTAGCCTGAAGATCGCAGGACCTTCTGGAGTGGAGAAACACCGTATCCCTTCGAAGACCGCGTAGCCGTAGTGCAGGCCGTGTGTCAGGACGTGTATCTTCGCATCGTCCCAGTCGACGAACCTGCCGTCCATCCAGATCTTGCTTTGGGGCTTCATAGTCAGCAAGTCGCCTCCAAAACTCAACCTATTTAGGGATACAGCTTTTCTACCTAACGTTCCGTTTATTATCGACGCATGACGACCCCAGCCAGAATGGGGAAACCAGTAATCATTTCTGCATGCAGGACTGCCACCGGGAAGTTCGGCAAGAGCCTCGTCGGAGTCAGCGCCCCCAAGCTCGGCTCGATCGCCGTCAGGGAGGCCCTCCGTAGGGCGAATGTCTCCCCCTCCGAAGTCGAGGAAGTGATAATGGGCAATGTCATCTCCGCCGGACTCGGCCAGAACCCAGCGAGGCAAGCAGCGATAGGTGGAGGGGTCCCCTTCGGCGCTGGGGCCGTGACAATCAATAAGGTGTGCGGTTCCGGCCTGAAGGCAGTCATGCTGGCCGCTCAGGCGATCAAGGCCGGAGATGGGGACCTGATCGTGGCTGGAGGGATGGAGAGCATGAGCAGCGCACCTCACATCATCCGAGGCGAGCGCTGGGGAGTAAGACTGGGTGACACAAGGGTCCTCGACGCGATGATTCTTGACGGCCTCTGGGATGTGTACAATGATTACCACATGGGGATGACCGGCGAGAACATCGCCGAGCGGTATGGAATAACGAGAAAGGAGGCTGACGAGTTCGCATACGAAAGCCAGATGAAGGCTGCGAGGGCGCTGAAGGCTAGGCTCTTCGACGAGGAGATCGTGAAGGTCAGCATCCAGAGAGAAGAAGGCGAGGACATCGAGTTCGACAGCGACGAGTGTGTCAGGACGGACACTACGATGGAGAAACTAGGAAAGCTGAAGCCCGTCTTCAAGGAGGGCGGCGTCTGCACCGCAGGCAACTCGTCCCAGCTGAGCGACGGAGCCTCGGCGGTCGTCGTGGCCTCGGAGGAGACTGCGGAGAGGCTGGGGCTGAAGCGGCTGGCAGAGATCGTGGCGTACGGGACAGGGGGAGTCGAGCCCGCTCGCGTGATGGAGGCGCCCATCCCCACCACCAAGGCCTTGCTGAAGAAGGCCGGGATGACCGTCGCTGACATCGACCTGTTCGAGCACAACGAGGCCTACTCTACAGCATCAATCGCCGTCAGGAGGGAACTCGGAATCCCGGAGGAGAAGTTTAACGTCAACGGCGGGGCCGTAGCACTGGGCCACCCTCTAGGCTGCAGCGGCGCTAGGATCCTCACTACCCTCATCTACAACCTTAGGAGGAGCCAGAAGAAGACCGGTCTGGCGACCGCCTGCCTCGGCGGAGGCAATGCTGTCTCGATGATCATTCGAAGGTAGGCTCTCTAAGCTTCCTGCAGAGGACCTTTCCAGTCAGGTCTTCGGGGGTTTCGAGGCGAACCTCGAAGACTGCTCATCGATGAGCGATAGGTGAGTGCCGTTCCACTGCATCACGCTCGGAGCCTTTCCGGATACTGCGCCTCGGAATCGATGACCAGAGAATAGAGAGGTCTCATCCCGGGCTGGAGATTCGAGACCATTGCCTTCTGCTGAATAACCGCCCAGCGCCTCTCAGCTTGCCTGGACCTACCCGTCTGTTGAGCTATCGGAGGTCCCTCAAGCCTATCTGTGCTGCGAAATACGCGTAACTCTTCGGGTCTAGACTTAAGTATCGTCGCGTGCTGTTGGAGAATTGACAGTGATGTCAGGCCAGCCCGAACGCTTTCTGATACTCTGCGTAGACAGGGACGACGACCTCGGAGCGAAGACAAAGCTCCAGACCCCTATCGTGGGAAGAGATGCGGCCCTCGCAGCGGCGACGAAGCTTGTCATGGCAGACCCGGAAGAAGCCGACGCCAACACGATCTTCGCGGCCGTCAAGAAGTGCGACGAATTGGCGGCCAAGGGTACAACGTGTGAGGTGGCGCTAGTCTGCGGCGACGTCAGCAGAGGTTTCGACGCCGACAGAAGGGTCGGGATAGAGTTACAGAGCGTCATAAAGGGTTCCGAGTACACCGGGATCATCCTGGTCTCGGACGGAGGGGAGGACGAGCAGGTGATTCCAATCATCCAGAGCTTCAAGCCAATCGTCTCAGTCCAGAGGGTGACGGTCAAACACAGCCAGAGAGTCGAAGAGACCTATCAGATCCTCGGACGATATCTAAGGATGCTCGTCTTCGACCCTCACTACTCGAGGTGGGCCCTCGGGGTGCCTGGCCTGATCTTCATCCTCGCGGGTATTCTGATAGTGTCGGGTCATTCCCTCGACGCGGAACTCGCCACTCTGCTGATACTCGGAGGGGCGTTCTTCATCAGAGGGTTCAGCATTGACAGGACGGTCGCTGGAATGCTGCAGAGGGGACCCACGGGGTACATGAGGCTCTTCTCCATGGTGGCCAGCGTCCTAGTAATCATCGTCGGCGTCTTCACCGGGTACAGCTCGATGGTCAGCCATGCGTGCTCGACGGTCAGCGGCGCGCCCTCCTGCGCTCAGCAGAGCGCAGGACAGCTGATCAGCGGGGGCCTGAACCTCGTATGGGCGGGAATCGCGATCTATGCGATCGGCGCGCTCCTTTCTCACGTTGCCAGGGAGAGCATCCGCTGGAGACGGGATGGGTTCGTGCTGGTGATGCTGGCACTCTTTTACCTCCCTGTGTGGACCTTCTCGCAGTTCCTGATTGAGGGGACCGCAGCATCGACCGTCCTCCTGATTTCCTACATTCTTCTGAGTCTAGCAGCAATCTTCGCGTTAACGACCGCGATATATCCCAGGGTGAGGACAAAGGGCGTCCCTGAAAGGGAATAGCCATGCTGGATTCTGTACTCCGCGCCGTCGGCGCCTACAGGCTCTACGAAGGGAGGCTCCAGGCACAGATTGAAACCCAAGCAGTCCCCTCTCACATCGGAATCATACTCGACGGAAACAGGAGGTGGGCGGCGAGCCAGGGCCTAGCGAACGGGATCGGGCACGAGCAGGGGGCCAACAGGGCGGAGGAACTCCTGGACTGGTGCCACGAACTGGGAATCAAGACCATCACACTCTACGTGCTCTCGACCGAGAACCTCGACAGGACCCCCGAAGAGCTAAAAGAGCTCTTCGCCCTGATCGAGGCCAGGCTCGCAAGGCTGGTTTCAGACGAAAGGATTGTCAAATACAAGGTCAGGGTGAGGGCCATCGGGCAACTCGACCTCCTCCCGAAGTCAATCTGCGACCTGCTATCGGCGATAGAGGTGAAGACTGCAGAGTTCGAGGACCACTACCTCAACATCGCGGTTGCATACGGAGGAAGGGCAGAGATTACTGACATGGTGAGGGCGGTCGCGCTGGAAGTGAAAGCGGGCAAGCTCGCACCGGAGGAGATAACCGAAGAGACGATCGGGAGGAGACTCTACACATCATATCTCCCGAACCAGGAGCCCGAGCTGATAGTTAGGACCTCGGGAGAAGAGAGGATGAGCGGGTTCCTCCTCTGGCAGGGTGCCTACTCAGAACTCGTTTTCATGGACGTTTTCTGGCCGGCCTTCCGCAAAATCGATCTGATGAGGGCAATCAGGACGTATCAGAGAAGGACCAGAAGACGCGGGAAATAGCAACAACCGTTATAACCGCTTAAACGAAGAGGCCAGCCGACTTGAAGATAAACCTCGGCACCATCAAGGACCAGGGAGAGGAGCTGGCAGCGTTCCTTGAGCCCAGAGTGGGGGTCAAGCCGTCGGTCTCGGGCGACACTCTGGAAGTGGAGGACGGTTCGATCAGAGAGGGAGTCAGACCGAGGCATGTCAAGACATACATTAAGCGATTCATGTACATGAAAGGAGTCAAGAAGAAGTACCGTGTCTTCGTGTCCGGAAAGGAGCTTACGATTCAAGAGATAGAACTCGGCGAGGAGGAGGAAAAAGAGGAGAAGAAGCGTAAGGAAGAGGCCGCAAAGGCACCGAGCAAGGAGGAGAACACTGGAGAGAAGGAGGAGCCGAAACCGGAGAAGGCGCCAGAGAAGCCGAAACCGGAGAAGAAAGCCGCTCCGAAGAAGCCGCGTGCCAAGAAGAAGACCGAGGACGAGACTAGCGAATCAGGGAAGCCTTCGCCTCCTTCGTCTTGATCCTGCGCTTTGCCCTGAGGATCAGCCTAAGATAATTCCTGGCCTCACGGAGCTGGCGAAGTGAGTTCCTGTAATCGCCCAAGGCGAAGCTCTCCGAGCCCTTCCTGAGATTCCTGAGGGTGAATTGGAGCGCCTGCCTCTCGTCCGGCACCGAATACTGCTTCGCATTCACGAACCTCCCGGGATTTTCTTCGTCGATCTCGACCTTGATGAACACGACACTCTTCTCGACGTCAAGGTAGGCTCGCCAGATCGAATGGACCTGCTCTTTCGTCGGTTCGCCCGATATCTCGGCGATCAGGGCGACGATTCTGTCTTCTGCGTCCTTCAGGTCTGAACGAGTCTCGTTGCGCCAGTCGCTCACGCCCACGCTGCTCCTGACATGGGTATTTGGAGTAGGACCTGGCCTCTTACTCGTTCAACCTTATAACAGGCACGAGACGGGCACGCTCGCGTTGCCCAGAAAGGAGGAAAAGAGGATTGGCGGTGCCTGTTACGTCGGGCTCGATTCGCTCCTCGAACTGGGGAGGCTTTCTTGCTTCCTCGAACGGGCTCCGTTTCCGCTCTTCGCGTTCAGGCAGGGGCGAGCCACTAGAGTCGCAGCCCAAGCAGACCTTTTCATGGGGACGCCCGTGTTCTACTACTTCGACTCCGGGGAGGTCGACGAATTCCTCGCATATCGGATTGCGGGTGAAGTCGAGGAGGTCCAGCTGGTCCCGACGGCGAACAACGCCTCGTATCTCTACGCACCTGTCATCAGGGTTCAGAAGATGCCTGAGGCTCTGGCTAGCAAGAAGGAATTCCCGGACAAATTCATGTCGGTGGAAGTCGAGAACGTCCCGAGCCTCGTGAAGGTCGGGGCGTATAAGACCCTGTTCGAGGAACCGCCGCTGCCTCTGTTCGCGTTCAAGGAGGGGTCGGCTTGGGTGATTGGGACCTTCGCCAGAATAGACGACTATGAGGAGGCATCGATCTTCTTCTACACGCGCAGTAAGGATGCTCCGACAGGCTTCGTGAGGTACTCCTACGACAAGATTACTGAGACGACCTTCGTCAGGAGGACCGACGAGCCGGGGTACCATTACATCAAGGTCGTCAAGCTGGCCGAGCCGCACCCGCTTGTTCAGTTCTGAGGTCTCAGTAGCTCTCCCTGATCGCCCGACAGGAATCTATTCGCTTCAGCGAGGAGCATCTTCGTGTTGTCGTAGGACGCCCGGGCTACTGCCTCGGAGTATGGGAACCAGCCGAAACCTTGGTGCTCGAACGAAATCTTCACCTTGTCGTCGTCCGCCTCGGCCAGCAGGTAGACCACCTGTTTGTGGATGTTCTTGCCGTCCCGCCTGTAGAAGTATTTGATCACCTTCCTGAACCCGGGCACTATGGTGATTCCCTTCAGTCCGGTCTCCTCTCCCACTTCCCGGATGACCGTCTGGAGCTCGGTCTCGCCGTCTTCCAAGTTGCCCTTCGGGAAGTCCCACCTACCCGCGTTCAGAAGGAGGACATAGAGCCTAGTCCCTTCCTTGGGCGTCCTGAACACGACAACTCCTGCAGACCTCTCCTCCATGCCCGCGAATGGAAGGACGTGATTATTTACAGAGCGTGAAAGCTGGCACCATTTTCATGTAAATAATAGGGCTACATGCTAATTCCTCGGTTGGAAGAGGCACGACGCAAAGCAGACTCACATCGCTGGAATCGCTTTAGCGGGACAGGTTCACAATAACAAGATGGAGAAGATGAACGAAGTCCGCGACCGAGAGAAGGTCATGCGCGGGTTCAAATAGAAAGGCGCCCTGATACTCAAGGGCTACCAGCTTCATGACTTCATCAGACCGCATGAGGCGTTGAACGGCGACACGCCAGTTGACCGAGCAGGAATCAAAGTCGAAGGCGACAACAAGTGGCTCACAATCATCCAGAACGCCGAACATCTCCAAAGAGTTGACAGGGAGAGGAACGCTGAAATCTCCAGCCAAGTTACCAGAACCCAGCCCAAACGTTTTAAGGCGAACCTTTTTTTGCCATATAAATTAGGATTGGCAAAGATCAAGGTCGCGATCGCGGGCGTGGGCAACTGCGCCTCGGCCATCGTTCAGGGCGTTCACTACTACTCGAAGAGGGGCCAGGACGAAGGGCTGACTTACTGGAAGGTTGGGGGATACACCCCAAGGGACATTGAATTCGTCGCCGCCTTCGATGTTTCGGCGAAGAAGGTCGGCAAAGACCTTTCTCAGGCCATCTTCCAGCCGCCCAACAACACCATCAAGATATGCGAAGTTCCCAAGCTGGGCGTCCAGGTCATTAAGGGGCCCCTCCTCGACGGGATTGGGAAGTATCTCAAGGACGTCGTGCCTCTTTCGAATCAGAAGGATTCTGACGTCGTCGAGGAACTGGAGAAGAGCTGTGCCGATGTCCTGATCAACTACCTTCCGGTGGGCAGCACCGCCGCTTCGTATCAGTACGCCGAGGCTGCCCTCGAGGCAGAAGTCGCATTTGTGAACGCGATACCCGTTTTCATCGCGTCAGATGAGAAGTGGGCAAACAGGTTCGCAAAGGCGAAGGTCCCAATCGCCGGGGACGACGTCATGAGCCAGGTCGGCGCGACCGTGCTCCACAAGACTCTTGTCAAGATGGCCGTAGACAGAGGAGTCAAGATCGACGAGACATACCAACTCAACATCGGCGGGGACACCGACTTCCTGAACATGCTCGAAGAAACCAGGCTGAAGGACAAGAGGGAGAGCAAGACAAGCGCCGTTCGCGCGATGTCGCCTTATGCGGTCCCCACCAGAATCGGACCGAGCGACTACGTGCCTTTCCTCAACAACGACAAGGTCTGCTACATCTGGCTGAAGGGGACGTACTTTGGTGGCACGCCTGTAAAGATGGACGTCAAGCTCCACGTCGTGGACGCCTACGACAGCGCGGGCGTCATGGTGGACGCCATCCGAGGTGCGAAGATCGCTCTAGACAGGGGAGTGGGAGGCCAGCTGTCGAGCCTCTCGGCCTTCTGCTTCAAGCACCCGCCAGTCCAAATGCCCTACCCAGCGGCCAAAGCCGCGTTCGAGGACTTCACTTCGGGGAAGCTGGAACGGTAGAGGCCGCCATCCGTCTCACATAGAAGGCCGCCGCCAGCAGGGCGACGAAAGCTATCGCTATCGGAATGAGGTATCTCGATGTCACGTTCACTCTGATGGTTATCCCCTGCTTCGGAGTCGTACCCTTGATCGTCACCCCTTCGTACATGAAGGTCAGTTTTGCCTTGTCCAACGGCACCGTTGTCTCGAGGCTCGCGACCGCCACGCCTGTGGCGACGTAGTTCGAATGGGCGGGGAGCGATGAAGTGCTGATCGTCAGGACGCCGCTGGAAATGGTAGCGTTGCTCAGACCCGACAGGGTCAGACCGGACGGAACTGGCAGCGTGAAGAGGACGCTTGAGACGTTGACCGCGGTGGGATTGTGAATCGTCAGGACGAAATTGAAGGCCTTTCCCTCTGTCGGGACCGACGGTGTCGTCGTGACCGTTGCGTTCAGAGGCTGATACACCAAGACGTGCGGGCCGAGACCCTCCAACGAGAACTTGTTGCCTCCAAAGAAGATTGTAGAAGAGATGGCAGAAGAGGCATGATTGCCGTACGGGGTCGTGGCTGTCACCCCGTACCGCGTGCTGAGATTGTCTCCCGGTGCGATTGAGCCGCTAGAGGCCGAAGGTTCGGCTGATGGCGAGAGATTGTCGAACGTGTTGACCCCAGAACTGATGCTGGCGTTGTATACGTAGAATGGTCCCTTGTTCACCGCAGACAGGAATACTGTCGAGTTAACCCCTCTGAAGAGCAGGGATGGGCTGAACTGCTTTGTGAGGACGTAGCCCGTAGGCACTGCGAATGAGTTGGACTCTCCCGTGAAGCTGATCCCCGCGGTCGTTCCCTGGAATGAAAGTGGAGGAATGAAGTAGTTTGCGGGGTCGGTCACATTCACCTTCAGGCTGGTCATCTTGGACGCCTTTGCGGCAAGGGAAGTGTAGTTCAGGGAGAGGATGTTAGATGCACACGAGATTCCAGTCCCCTTGACGACGCCGCAGCCAAGTCCTGGGGGAATCGGGGCATGGGCTATGAAGCCGCCTATTTCGGCGGAACCGATGTTGGTCACCGTGAAACTGAGAGTCAGGTTGATCGCCGTGCTCCCGGCACTCACGGGAGCGAGGTTCGCACCGACGACCGCAGTGGCGAAGCCCAGGTCCATCCCGGAATGAGTGAATTCGAGCGGCAAGAGGTTGGTGGTTGTGCTAAAATTGACTCCGTTGTCGTTGGTATATGTCACCAAGTATGTCTTCGTTACTCTTGTGCCGAGGAGCCCATTCGCGGTCTGAGTTTCGTTGACCGTGGAAGTGCCCCCGTCGCGCGCGAGGCCGCCAATATTCTGGCCGCCCAAGACGACGGAAGATGCTGCCCTTGTCCCGACGTTCTTGACCACCACCTTGAGCGACTGGGTCGCGCCGACAGGCTGCGAGACGCTGCCACTCGGAGCAACGTACGCGTAGACGACAGGATCGTCTTCCCCCAACGAAATCGTAATGGGGTTAAGCCACGAACGACCTTTGAACGTGGAGCTGCCGACCTTATAGGAATAGTTGACTGCTTCCGTGGGAATCGTCAACGGCTCGGTTGTGTTTCCGATGTATTGGAGGCGATATGTCGGAGATACGCTTTGGCTCGCCGACAGGGTGGCCAATGAATAGGTCGAGCTACTCCCGACGAGTCTGAAGAGCGACGAGTACTGGTTCCACCAATTGTCCGCGAAGGTCACATTGTTCAGTGCGGTCGCGCCCGACAGGTTCGTGAGGGAGATTGTTACGGACATGTTCTGATTCTTCTGGAGGACCCCCTCGTCGATGTACCTTGCCGCAAGCAGCTGAAGCGGGTTCTGAAGCACGGTCGCGTTGATTCTGAGCACCTTCTTCGTGGCTGCGACGGTCAGGTTGTAAGACCCTGTGAAGTGAGCCGTGTCATTGACCACGACTGCCTTGTCCTTGGAACTCAGCACCCCGTCCAATACGCGAATCTGAATGGTCGAGGACGAACTCTTGCTTGCGGCGGTCAGCGAGGTGATGCTCGTCCCGAAGTAGGCAAGCAGGTTGGGCCTGTTCTGAGTGTCCAGCGACTGGTTGGAGATCGAGCCGACGACAAGGCTGTGGGAGAACACGGAGGGGCCTTTCGTCCCCTCGAGGATTACGAAGGGAGAAAGAGTGTTGGTGAAGTTGGAGACGGAGATTGCGGACTCGAAGCCCCCCATAGAGGATGGGACCAGCTTCAGAAGGGTCGATGGTACGACGTTGGCGAACGAAACGGGACTGTAGAATTCGAACAAACCGGACTTATTGGACATGGAGACGAACGAAGACATGAGGTAGGCGTCGAGACGTCCAGCGGCAGCAAGAGCGTCAGAATACGAGTCTGAACTGACGTTGAGGAAGAGACCCTGTGACGGAATGAAGGGGACAGGAAGCAGGTTGTAACCCTCCGGCCCGAATACTTGGAAGTCTGACACCCATTTGCTCGTCCTAATCGCTGTCACATTGTACCCGCTCAGACCGGGTGAACTCTCGAACTGGGCTAGCTTGTTGGACCCGTTCACTCCGGTGAACGTGAAGTACCAGTAAGCGCTCGATCCTGCGATGAAGACGTTGAGCTTCTCTGAATACGCGCTCGAGGCCCACGACTGCTGCACTGGGAGGGCGGCCGGGAGAGCGGCCAGCAGCATTAGCACAAGGACCGAAATGGCCAGAACCTGAGAACACTTCAAGCGAGACTCCGAGGGCCGACGATTTTGGCCTATAAAGCCGTTGGTTCGAGTCGGGAAGTCAGACCCCAGTCTCTGTAGAATCATTGTCGCCCGAGTTGGACGTGATGTCCTGCGCCCACGACTTGAGCAATCCTATGCCCCAAAGAACGGTACTAGTTCGCGCTCAATGATTGTCAGTGACCTTTGTTGCTCTTTGAGTTGGGGCTCGATTCTGGCCCGAAATCTCATCGGGAAGGGGAAATCGATGGACCCGACTCCGACTGGGCCAACTACCTCTTTCTGATCGTCTCTTCTGCCGGGTCATCGACGCCCTTGTCGTCGAGCATAAAGACCGCATCCCTTTCGGGATGGTACGGGCTGTCGACCATCCTGGCGATGCGGTTCTTCGCCGCCTTTCTCAGGTATATCCTGTAGGTACTGGTGTGTGCTACGACGTGACCCCCGGTCGGCCTGGTCGGGTCGCCGAAGAAGCTGTCGGGAGCGGCTTGAACTTGATTGGTCACGACGACCGCCACGTTGTATATCTCCGCTGTGCGGAGGAGCTGGTGCATGAACTTGTTGAGCCTCTGCTGCCGTTCGGCGAGCGTCCCCCTCCCGAGGAACTCGGCCCTGTAGTGTGCGACCGCGCTGTCGAGGATGACCAGCTTCACCTTCTTCTCTTCCAGCACCTTGCCGAGGTCCTTCACAATCAACTCTTGGTGCGCGCTGTTGTAGGCTCTTGCTACCGTTATCCCCGAGAGTATCTTCTCAGAATCGAAACCCCGAGCTTCTGCAATCTCCGCAATCCTCTCAGGCCTGAAGGTGCCTTCGGTGTCGATGTAGACGGCTCCCCCATCGAGGCCCCCCTGGCCGTGCGGCGTCTGGACCATCACACAAAGCGTGTGGCAGATCTGGCTCTTTCCTGAGCCGAATTCGCCGTAGAATTCCGTCATGGCCCACGTCTCAATCCCTCCGCCGAGGAGGTCGTCCAAGTTCTTGGAACCGGTACTTATCCTGTCTATCGCCTTCCTCTTCACCAAGAGATCGGCTGCGCTGATGAAGTCTGGCTCGAGTCGCCCCATCTCGACCAGCTTCTTCCTGGCCTTGTTGTTCAGCTCCACGGCCTTTGAGATGTCGATGTCGACCGCGTCGGCGATGTCCATCGGGGCCGACGTGGCCAGGTCGAGGATCGTCAGAATCCCGGCGTCGTTGAGCTTCTGCTTGGTTGCAGGACCGACTCCCGGCAGGGTGTCCAACTCAAGCTCGTCGTGAGTTTCAGACAATGAGACGCCGACCCTCTCTCCACTAGATAAGCGTGACTTAAGGGGAGATTCGTGAAAGTGTCCGTGGGAATAGACTCGCCGAGCGTATGTGCTTGAGACCCGCGATCCACCTCGTCGTCCTTTCGACGCCGATCCCGAAACCGGAGTGGGGAGGCATGCCGAACCTCCTCAGTTCCAGGTACCAGGAGAACGACTCGGACGGAAGGTCTTGGCTCTCGATGCGCGCCATCAGCTCTGCGTGGTCGTGTATCCTCTGGCCGCCCGTGGCGAGTTCCCCGACCCCCTCAGGTCCTATCAGGTCGGCCGATTTCGTGACCTTGGGCCTGTCGGAGTAGGTCATGTGGTAGAAACTCCTCGCTGAGAGTGGGTAGTCGGTGATGAAGAACGGAGACTCTTGGGTGAGGCTTATGGCTCGCTCCGCCTCGGTCGGGAGGTCCTCTCCCCATTCGAACGGGAAGCCCTTCTCCGCAGCGATCTCCCGTGCCTCGTCGTACGTCATTCTCGGGAACGGAAGCGGCGACTGCTTCAGGGTCCGCCCAAGGGTCTTGAGTTCGGCCCTCCTGTTCTCGAGGACGCGCTCGACCATTCTGGAAAGGAGTCTTTCCTGGACTTTCATGTTGTCCGACTGGTCAGCGAAGGCCTGCTCTGCCTCGATCATCCAGAATTCCGTGAGGTGCTTCGATGTCTTCGATTTTTCCGCACGGAAAGCAGGTTGGAAGATCCAGACCTTCTGCAGCGCGGGCAGAGCCGCCTCTTCGTAGAACTGAGCGCTCTGACTGAGGTTCACTTTCTTGCCGAAATAGTCGACAGAGAATAGGGTCGATCCCCCCTCGACCGCCGCCTGGACAAACGTCGGCGCGCTAATGAGCTGGAACTCGTTTTCGCGGAAAAAGTCGAATGCCGCACCTATCACCTCGGCCCTGATCTTCATGGCGGCTATCGCCTTTGGCCCCCTGATGCTCAGGTGCCTCTTGTCGAAGAGGAATGAAGCTGATCTTACGGCCGTCTTGGTGATGGGCCAGCTGTCGGCCTTCGCGACGACGACGAACTCCTCAGCGGCGATCTCCCTGCCGCCGGGTGCCCTCCTGTCGTCCCTGACCTCGCCCTTCACCGTGACCGCCGACTCCATTGTGACTCCCCTGGCGACCTCGAACGCTGCAGGAGCATTCGGGCCCTTCTTCACCGAGACCTGGACGTATCCTGAACCGTCCCTCACGAGGACAAAGATGAGGCCTCCGATCGTGTGCTTCCTTGCTACCCAACCCCTGACCTCGACTTTCGGCGTCGTGCCCCCGGAAAGAACATCTGCGGCGCGGGCAAGTTCGAAGAGGGTGGATGTCACGACATGGAGGCTGGCTCGGCATGTGCTAAAAGCATGATGCGGACCGGGCTGACGGTCAAAGGAACCCTGCAACGGCGTAGGGCCCAAGTCGGCCCAGAACTGAAGCACCCGATGCGGACCCCTGCCATCTCATGATTCTTCGCCGGTCACCCTGACCACCTCTCCCCTCGGTTTCTTCTCGGCAAAGATCTCTGCCTGGAAGACCTGAACCCTCGTGGCAGGGTCGAGCCAGGCGTCGGGCGGGAGGCCGGCCTTGATGCATGCCTGCGAAAGGAACTCAACCTGGTCCATCTCAAACTCGGTCGCCACCTGGGGAAGGAGGAGGCCGCTGGCGTAGGAACGTGAAATCATCAGACCATCCGTGCCGATTCTCACGCGCGAGGGCATTTCCCGCCTGGGCACCTCGAGGTCCCGAGGGAGGGTGAGGACACTCACTTCGACGATGATGGAACCGAGCTCTTGCCTACCCACCGGCGGAAAGCGTGGGTCCTCAGAGGCCGCAGCGACGGCCGCCTCTCTGATGGCATCGCCGAGTCTCTTGACCGGGTAAGGAAAGCCGATACAGCCTCTAAGGTTGTTCCCGGCCGGAGCCGTGCTGTTGAGCGTTACGAAGACGCCCCTTGCTTCGGAGAACTGGCCTGAATCGAGATTCCTTGCGGGCATCTTCCTGCCGTTCACGTGGCACTCGAGCGCCTCCCTCGCGAGCGCGACCGCGAGTTGCCCCTCCTCAGAAGACAGTGTCAACGGGAACATCCGCGAGGATTCTGCTGAGCCGCCTTAACTTTTTCCAATGGCTTCCCTTCCAGTAGTACTGCCCGCACTCCACGCACCTGAAGAAGAGGCGGTGGCACCTCTCGACCGCAAGTGGGACGCGACCTGCGACCTCCGTCCTTTGCATCCTCTGGAGGTCTCCGCCGCAGAGGGAGCAGAGGGGTCCGCCCCTGGCGAGGCTGACGCCGGATGACTTCGCAGCGACCAGGAGCGAAGCCAACCTCCTGCTGTCGCTCTTTCCCGAGACGAGCAACACGCTGGTCCTCCCCGTGCGTGCGCGCTCCGCCAACGACCGGTCGGCCGTCAGGACGACCCTGCCCTCTGACCGTGCGATTCGCATGATTCCGTCGTCGCCGCCGTCGGAGTAGTAGAGGGTGTCGAAGCCTAGGGCTCTCATCTTTCGGGCCAAAGAGCCGAGCATCGCATCTGCTACGAATCTCGTTGGGCGAGCGCTCCGATGGGGCATTGGGTTTCTGGTTGCGCCCATATTAGTGGGTCGTCTCGGCCGACCTGACTGACAGGTAGAGCCTCCTGGCTGCCGGGTCCTTCTCGAAGTGGTCGCGGATTGGCGCTATGATCTGGTCGAGAGATTCGCCGACGCCCTTCTTCAGGTCGGCAGGGTGTAAGCTCCCTTTCTTGAAGGCGTCCTCAAGCTCGGCGCAGGAGAAGAACTCGGCATTACCGCCGTACTTCTCGGGCCTCTCAACCTTGAGCGATTTCATCTTCCGGAAGACGATGTGGCGCGAGTATTCGATTAGTGCGTTTCCTTCGAGGACTTTGGGCGGACAGTACGCAGAGTTCACCTTGGAGAGTATCTGGTCCCTGCTGTCATGGACGGATATCGAGGTTTCCGGCTTGCTCTTGCTCATCTTGCTCGCTATCTCCTGGTCCACCGCGCCGTTCTCATCGAACCCTTCTGCCTCCTTCTTCCCCTGGAGCCCTATCAGCATGTGGTGGTGGACTGCGACAGGCTTCTTCCACTTCATCTTGTCCGCAATCTCCCTGGCCAGGATGTTGGCCCTCCTCTGGTCGAGCCCCAGCTGGCAGATGTCCACGTCGAGCCAGAAGATGTCGGCCACCTGCATCATCGGGTAGAAAAGCTGGGCGGTCTGTATGAGGTCCTTCGTCGTCCTCCCCATGATGGTAATCGCCCGCTGTGTTCTCGCGAGGGTCGAGTTCTGGGCGACTGTGATGACCTTCTTCCAGTACTCCTCGTGCTTGGTGGCGTCGCTCGTCCAGAGCACCTCAACCCTGCTCATGTCGACCCCTGCGGCGCGCCAGACTTCGATAAGATACCTGCCGACCGTCTGGATCGTCTCGAGGTCGCCTCCCATCTTATTGTTGACCCAGCCGAACCAGTCTGCGAGCAAGAGTTTCATCTTGACTCCGGCCTTGAGCATGTCGTCGACCAGTATTGGGCGGAGAACCCCGAAGGCCAAGTTCGCCAGACCGCTCGGTTCGAACCCATCGTACGCCGTCGGGTGGTCACTGGTCTCGAGAAGGGTCCTGAGCTCCTCTTCAGTGATTATCTCCTCGCCCACCTGCCTGATGTGGTCTAGCCTTGTCTCTAGGTCCAAGCCCGACTCTCGCTATTCGATTCGGCCGTTAAAACCGTTCACGCCGGTCGCTCTCCGGCCGCCACGGCAGGAGTTGAGACCGTCAGACAGGGTCAGGGCGGCGTCTCGTGCTGGGGATTCTAAACCTTCTTGACCAGGGAATCGAGCTTGGTCTTGAAGACGGACGCAGGCGCAGCCCCGGTCACGATGTCTTCGACCTTGCCCTTTGAGAAGAACATCACGGTCGGGATGCTCATGATTCCGAACTGCGTCGCGAGTTCCTGGTCGGCGTCGGTGTCTATCTTGACGAACTTGACTCTGCCAGTGTACTCCTTGGAGAGCTGGGCGATGATTGGCTCGATGATCTTGCACGGGCCACACCAGTCAGCGTAGAAATCCACCAGCACGGGCTGTTTGGAGCGCACGACCTCGTCCTGGAACCTGTTGCCGTCGATGTGAAGGACTGTTTGATCCATTCTCGGACGCCTTGAATTGCCCGAAGGCCGCCTGCTTATAATTTTGCCTGGCCCGGGTTCCGGCAACTTAGGGATCGACCACTTCGGACAAGGGAGCGATCTTCATCTCGTCGTTCTTTGGACTGTAGGAGGCAAGGCTTGCCGATGCGAGCGACCGGGAGATCAAATCACCGAAGCCCAGGCCTTCGACGTACTCCGTGATTCTGGCGGCCTTCGCCCGGGTCCGGGGATGCCTCGTGATGATCGCGCAACAATCCTTGTACTCCTCCAAGGACAACTCGTAGGTGCCGATCCTCCTGGCCAGGCCGACCACCTCTTCCTTGTCGTACGAGAGGAGAGGCCTCAGGACCGGGAGAGACGACCCGCTGTCGAAGACCCCTATGTTCCAGAGGGTCTGAGAGGCAGTCTGGGATAGCGAGTCTCCCGTCGAAACCGCGGAGGCTCCGAATCGGGGGGCGAGGCGTTCGGCGGTCATGCGCATGAACCTTCTGAAGAGTGACGGTTCCAGTTCCCCCGGGACCTCGGTCGTCGCCAACTGGTACTCCGCAAACGGGACCATGACCAGCGTGCTCTTTCCCCCCCACGTCGACAGGACCTTGACGAGCTTGGTGACCTTGCTCTGCATCGGTCCTTCCGAAGTCGGCGCGAGGTAGAAGTGCAGGTAGACGGGGCGGACGCCCCTCTTCAGCAACAGCCAGGCGGCGACGGGCGAATCTATCCCTCCAGAGAACAGATGCATCACTCGGCCTGCTGTGCCGACAGGGAGGCCTCCTGGGCCCTGGGTCTTGGTGGCGTAGATCAGGGCCTGTCTTCTGATTACGTCCACATGAATCCTGAGTCCGGGGTCCGACAGGTTGACCCTCTTTCCTGTCTTGCCGGCGACAACGGAGCCCAGCTTCCTGGCGAGCTCCATGGAGCTGATCGGAAACTTCTTGTCAGCGCGCTTGGGGTCAACCATGAAAGTCTGCGCTGCCGAAGCGTACGCCACCTCTAGGACCGCGTCCTCGATCTTCCCGTAATCTGCGTCCACTACATCAGCCCTTGCAAACCAGGCGACTCCGAAGACCCTAGAAAGCCTCAGGGCGACCTTGGCCGGGTCGGCCTCCAGGGTGACGAAGAACCTGCCTTCTCTTGATTCGACCTCGGGGTGGAGAGGGGCCAGCGTCCTAGCTATGTTCCGCCTGAGGACCCTCACGAACTCGGGCCTGTTCTTCCCCTTCAGCGCGACTTCAGAATAGTGAACGACATAGGTATCCGTCATTCTCGGGCGAGCTTCGGGTCCTGTTCAGAAAAGGCTTCCCGTGGGAGACCTTACGAGAGATCCTTACAGGACCGCGGCAACCATGGCGACCAACAAGATGACGGCCCGGCATGGACTGGAGAACTTGAAGGCTAGCCAGGCGTTGTCCTCGGGGGATTCTGAGGAGATGCATCCACAACATCGTTCTCCATCTTGGCTTAGTGGTTAGTTGATCTGACGAGGCAGAAAAGGATTCCCCAAGAAAGATAATCACGGGCGATACTGACGGAACGATAATCAGGTTTCCTACCGTGGCTGAAGCGGAATCCGTGCTTAGCAGGTTGTGTTTAGCTTCACAAAACAAGCACTGGCCGGAGTACCGCAATCAACTCTCCGTCTACTGCCTGTCTCTTCGAGGTGGACTTTGGTAACGTTTAACGTCCCGTGCTTAGCCAGTCTTCAGAGTGGCCCGTGCGGAACGCTTAAGAAATCTTCGGGTGTCGGTCGCTCGTCCCGCAGTAGCTCAGCCTGGTAGACCTGAAGAGGGACCAAAAGCTTCCGGCTGTAGTGGTCGGCCATTGGCTGACCCGTCAGCCTACTCAGGCCACAGTCACCGGAGTGTCGTCGGCTCAAATCCGACCTGCGGGACGCTTGCAATATCGACGGCGAACCCCTTCTGCTCGATTGAGGAGCCGGTTCAGCCCAGGGTCGTCGGAAAGGAAGAGCCAGCAAAGAAGAGGACGGTCAGGAAGAAGAAAGCCCCAGAGCAGCTCGCGACCCGGCTGACCGTGCCATCATGAAGAGGTACTGCTGCGCGTAGCCCGCGTAAGGTCCGAAGTATGACCTGACCTCTGAGGAGATCCTGTCGTAGTCGCCTCGGCCGATTTTCGCCTTCCTTTCGGGCGCCAGCTTCGTCCTAAGGCTAGGGTCGAGAAGCATCGGATACGACCTGACGACCTCCCTTGCGATCCAGACGTCGATCGGGAACGCTTCGTCCTTGTCGAAGGAATACAGCAGGACGCAATCCGCGACCTTCGGCCCCACTCCGGGAAGCGGCTTCCCTCCCAGGAGCCCCTTCAGCAGGGTCTTCCTGGCCGCCTCGTAGTCGAGCATCGAAAGCTCGCTGAAGTCGACCATCCCCTCCTCGACAGACGCCGCAACATGCTTCAAGAAAGGGCCCCTATAACCGAGCCCGCAGGCCCTGAGGTCGAAGATAGAGGCCTCCGAAAGGACCTCCGGCTTCGGAAAGGTGTGATATTCGATTCCTTCGAATTGGAGCGGTTCGCCGAACCTCGTGCAGACGGCCTGGACCATCTTCTTGATTCTGGGTATGTTCGAGTTGGTAGCAAGAACGAACGAAGCCAGGCACTCCCAGCGCTCCTGTCTGATCAGACGCAGCCCGTAGAATGTCTGGACCGCAAGAGTGACCGTCTCGTCCTTCATTATCGAGGACAGCACTTTCTCCAGCTCGACGTCGAGTCTGAAGTAGCTCCTGACGAATGCGCTGTCAAGGAAGTCCGAGCTTGAAACACACCTGAGCGAATCTCCTTCCTGCTTGACCTTTAGGACACCCCCCGAAACGACGCCGCACCACCATTCGCCTCTGTTCTGCCATCGGAAGGCCTGACCGCTCTCCAGCGTGTACTCTAGGCTGAAGGGTGACTCCAGGCCTATAGTGAACTCCATAGCCCAGAGGGGAAGGTGGAGGGGTCGTTAATTGACTCTTCGCCTCAGGGCAGATTTGAAATAGGCACGCCGGGCCCTAAGGCGTCGTTGGGACCGGGATACGAGGCTAGGACGGCACAGTCAAGGGAGATGTTCGACAGGGCCAGAAGTGTCTTCGCAGGCGGAGTCAACCACAACGCTAGGTTCTACGAGCCATACCCCATCTTCGTAAGCAAGGCGAAGGGGAGGCACATCTGGGACCTCGACGGCAACAGGTACACGGACTACTGGATGGGGCACCTGGCCCTACTGCTGGGTCACTCCCCTTCGGTGGTTGCGGGGCCACTGAGAAGGCAGGTCGGGAGAGGCACGCACTACGGCATGGGCAGCCGACTCTCCGTCGAGTTGGGCGAGGAGATTCAGCGCTCCGTCCCCTGTTCGGAGATGATCCGGTTCTGCAACACGGGCGCCGAGGCTACCATGTACCTGGTCAGGCTTGCGAGGGGATACACTGGGAGGAAGACGGTAATCAAGATGGCTGGAGGCTGGCACGGATACAACACCGAGCTGAACAAGGGGGTCAATGCCCCCTTCGACAAGTCTGAAGGCGCTGGGATCCTAGACGAAGAACAGGCTCACGTTAGGATGGTAAGGTTCAATGACCTCGACGCTGCGAGGAAATCAGTCGATTCGTTGAAGGGCGATGTCGCCGCGATCTTCCTGGAGCCGGTCCTCGGCGCCGGAGGCTGCATTCCAGCAGACAAGGACTACCTGAAGGGGCTGCGGGAAATCGCAGACGGAAGCGGAGCGCTCCTCGCCTTCGACGAGATAATCACCGGCTTCAGAGTTGCGCTCGGAGGCGCCCAAGCGTTCTACGGCGTGACTCCCGACCTTGCATCGTTCGGCAAGATCGTAGGGGGAGGCCTCCCTATTGGTTTGGTCTGCGGAAGGAAGGAAATCCTTTCCCTAGCTGACCCTTCCAGAAAGCAGAGGTTCGTATCGATAGGAGGAGGGACGTTCTCTGAGAACCCCCTCACTATGACCGCTGGGCTTTCGACCATAAGACACTTGAGGAGGAACGCAAGAACCATCTACCCGCGACTCGACGAGATGGGTAGGGAACTCCGGACGGGAGTCGACGCAGCCTTTGCAGAGAGCAGGGTCGAAGCCCACACCACCGGCCTGGGCTCTCTCTTCCTCACGCACTTCGGCATCAGCCCTAGGAATGCCGAGGAAGCCCTCAGAGAAAGGAGGGATCTTACAAGAAGATACGCCCTCTTCCTGATGTCAAAGGGGATCTTCCTCTTGCCCTCTCATGGGGGAGGGATATCCACCTGCCACACCGAGGATGACATCAGAAGGTTGGTCCAGAGGAGCAGGGAGTTCGGCGGCCTGATTAGCTCAAGGATGGTAAAATAGGGACGCGAAGGTCACCTTGAGACCTTCGCCAACCTTGCGTCAGCGTCTGACCAATTCGCGACGTTCCACCAAGCTTCGATGTACTTTGGCCGATCGGTGAGGTAATCATGCACCCAGGCATGCTCCCATAGGTCGATTCCGAGAATGAGTGGCATCTGGACGAGATGCATGTTGTTCTGCTTTTCGACTTGGTTCAGTACTAGCTGGTCTGTCTCGGAGTCATAGAGCATCAGCGCCCAACCTGCTCCCTCGACAGTCTTGGCGGCTTCGGAGAATTGAGACTTGAACTTGTCGAACCCGCCGAAGTCCTGGTTGATCTTGTCTGCCAGCTTCCCTCCCGGCCTTCCCCCTCCCTTTCCGGGCGGAGCCATGTTCGGCCAGAAGAAGGAGTGCAGGATGTGCCCGTCGACGTTGAAGCTGTAGTCTCTCAGGACTGCCCTGACGTCGATCTGCAGTTCGCCTTTCCGGGACTTGTCAAGTTTCTCAAGCGCCGCGTTCGCGCCGTTGACGTATGCCTGATGATTCTTTGTGTGATGGAGGGTCATCGTCTTCTCCGAGATGTGGGGCTGGAGGTCTGAATACTTGTATGGAAGTGATGGTAGCGAATATGTCTTAGCCATGGGAAGTTACGAATTGGCCCCTCGTAAAAAACTTGTCCCAGCCTATGCGACAATCGACGGCTTGGCCTTCTTGGCCTTCTGCCAGTCGTCCAAGAAGCGCTTTAGCCCGGAGTCGGTGAGAGGGTGCTGCATCATCTTCTCCATCACCTCTGGCGGCATCGTCGCGATGTCGGCCTTTGCCTTCGCCGCTTCAAGGACGTGCTGGGGATGCCTGATGCTCCCTACTAGGACTTGGACCTTCAACGCGTAGTTGTCGCGTATCTTGACCAGGTCCTCGACCACCTCCATCCCACGCTGGCCTATGTCGTCGAGTCGGCCGATGAAGGGGCTGATGAAGGAGGCTCCCGCCTTCGCCGCGAGGAGACCCTGATTGGCTGAGAAGATGAGGGTCATGTTGACCCTTATCCCCATTGAGCTGACGGTCTTGGTCGCCCGGAGACCCTCGGGCGTGATTGGAATCTTCACGACGACGTTGGTGGCAAGAGACGAGAGGTGCTCCGCCTCTGTGACCATCCCCTCATGGACAGTGCTCACGACCTCGGCGCTGACGTCACCCTTGACCTCCTTGCAGATTCCGCGTATGATTTCCTCGAACTCGCCGGGCTCCTTGGCGACGAGGGACGGGTTGGTGGTGACGCCATCGACCAAACCCATCTGATTCAGCTTTCTGATCCATTCAAGGTTGGCAGTGTCTAGAAAGAGCTTCAATCCCAGAACGACCGGCGGTTTTTGCTATTAAAGCCTAGCGCCCTGTCTGCATTAGAAGTACGGCAGCATCCTCGATGTCAGCGGACGTCAGGCCGTACTTCCTCAGCAGCTCGCCCGTCTGCCCGCTTTCGCCGAACGTGTCCATCACGCCGACCCTCTTCATTGGAGTCGGCCGCGACTCGCCCAGGATTTCGGCCACCGCGGAGCCCATGCCGCCCATCACGTTGTGCTCCTCGGCAGTGACGACCCTGCCGCACTTCTGTGCGAACCTGACTATCGTTTCCGCATCAATCGGCTTAATCGTGTGGAGATCCACCACGGCAGCAGCCACCCCCTTCGTCTTGAGGGAAGCGGCCGCCTTGATTGCCTCCGGGACCATGATCCCGCAGGCGACAATCGCGACGTCCGACCCGTCCATGACGACGGTGGCCTTCCCATGCCTGTACTCGAAACCACCCTCGTAAACTATAGGCGTCGAAGGCCTGGTCAGCCTCACATAGAAGGGCCCGCTGATGTCGGCAATCGCCTTGACAATCGCCTTGGTCGAGACCGCGTCGGACGGAACGATCACGCTCATCCTCGGTATGACCCTCATGATGGCTATGTCCTCCACCTGCTGGTGAGACGCACCGTCGGGTCCGACAGAGATGCCTCCGTGCGAGCAGACGATCTTCACGCTGAGGTTCGGGTACGCGATGTTGTTTCGGATCTGGTCGACGCACTTGCCAGGCACGAAGATCGCGTACGTCCCGGCATAAGGAATCTTCCCGGCGAGCGCGAAGCCAGCCGCCATTCCCATGAGGTTCTGTTCAGCTATCCCGATGTTGAAGAACCGACTCGGGAACTTCGCCGCGAAGACGCCGGACTTCATCGAGCCGGTCGTGTCCGCGCCCAGCACGACGACCCTCGGGTTTGAGGCACCCAACTCTAAGAGCGCCTCGCCGTAGGCATCCCTCATGGCGGCCTGCCTAGCGAGCGTCATTTCTCCTTCGCCGCGCGTTCTGCGCGCTCCCTAAGCGCCCCAATCGCCTTGACCGGATCGTCCTTTCCATAGACGCCTGCACCTGCGACAAGGACGTTTCCACCTCTCTTAACCACCTCGTGGACGTTTTCAGGTTCTACCCCGCCGTCTATCTCGATGTCTGCCCTCGAGCCCTTCTCCTTGAGGAGGGCGCTGACCCTTTCGAGTTTGGGCATCGTCGACATGTCCATCGCCTGGCCGCTGAAGCCGGGGTTGACCGTCATGAAGGTGAGCGCGCTCACCTTGTCGAGGCGCGCCACCGCCCAGTCCGGGAGTTCGGTTGATGGTTTGATCGCGAGCCCGACCTCCTTACCCCGGCGCGCGACCGCACCGTGGAGCTCGTCGAACGCCTTCCCGTCGAGTACCTCGGCATGAAAGGTGAGGATGTCTGAACCCGCGTCCAGGAACTTCTCGACGTAGAGCCGAGGTCGGTCGATCATCAGGTGGGTGTCGAACTTGAGGTCACACCGCCTTCTGAGCGCCTTCACCATCCCGGGCCCGAAGGTTATGTTGGGGGCGAAGTGGCCGTCTATCACGTCGAGATGGACCTGGTCTGCGCCGCCCCTCACAGAAATCTCGACGGCCTCTCCGAGATTGCCCAAGTCCCACGCGAGTACGGAGGGAGCGATTCGTATGGGCCTCATTCGATCACTTCAGTTCGCGGAGAGTATCCGACAGCGTATCCTTCGCGGGTGCGGTCCCGTGATAGTGAGGGGACCACTCCATGAAGGAGATCCCCTTCCCCTTGACTGTGTGAGCTATGACCACGGTCGGACGGTTCCTGGTGTTCGCGGCGAGGTCGAAGCCGTCGATGAGCTGGAGGAAGTCGTAGCCGTCCACCTCGATGACGTTCCAGTTGAATGCCCTCCACTTCGAGGCGAGGGGCTCAAGCGGCATGATCTGCTCCGTGAGGCCGTCCTGCTGGATCCCATTCCGGTCTATGATTGCGGTGAGGTTATCCAGCCTGTACTTCGATGCTGCCATCGCGGCCTCCCACACCTCGCCCTCCTGCTGTTCTCCGTCTCCCATCAGGACGTATGTGCGGCTCGCCCTTCTGTCCATCCTCGCTGCCAGTGAGACACCGACGCCGAGTGAGAGCCCGATTCCTTCAGAGCCTGCCGGCGCCTCGATTCCAGGAATCCCCATTGAAGGATGCCCCTGGAGCCTAGAGCCTATCTTCCTCAGCGTCATCAGCTCCTCGACCGGGAAGTAGCCCGCCTGGGCGAGAATCGAGTAGAGGAGCGGCGCCGCGTGACCCTTGCTCAGGAAGAACCTGTCTCTGTCTGGCCACGAGGGGTTCTTTGGGTCGTACTTCATCGTGTGGAAGAAGAGCGTGACGAGAAGCTCCACGGCGGAAAGCGAACCCCCGGGATGGCCCGAACCGGCCTCTGCCAGGCTCTCGAGGATCAACTTCCTGGTGTTCCTCGCTGTCTCTTTCAGCCTGATGACTTCCTGCGCTGCCTCCACTACCTCCTCACCGGTGCCTGGACTATCCTGTGTACGAAGTCGTCCGTCTCCTGTGCCTTGATTTCGAGGTCGTGAAGCGAGAGCGAGACGTTTCTCTGGAGCTCGCTCCGCACCTGCCCGGCGACGTCACTTAGAACGGCCGCCTGGTAGGCGTTGCCGCCAGACGCGACGGTCATTGCGAAGACCCCGGTCATGGCGTCCCTGACGCCGACCTTGTTGAAGAGGTTCTTCTTTCCACTTATCGGCGGGAACAATGTGACGTTTTCCGTGTCGAAAAGGGTGACACCCTGCTCGCCTCTAGTGATGAGGATTGCCCTGCACTCGAGACGGCTGAGCAGGTTGATGCCCATGTTCCTGAGGCTCGTCTCGTTGACGATCGCCATTCCAGTGGCGTGTGACGCCTCCTCCATGTTCGACTTCACGTAGGTCACGCCTGAGAAGTCGAGATAATGGTGCATCTTGGGCTGGGCCACCACGATCTTCCCGGCGGCGTGGGCGGCGTTGACGACGCCGCTGATCAGGAAACTCGTGACTGCCCCGCGGTCGTAGTCAGAAAGTATGATGCAGTCGATGTCCTTGATGAGTGGCTCGGCCTCGGTAAGGAGCTTCTTCGACATCGCCGACGGGGCGTCGCGCCTATCCTCCCTGTCAATCCTAAGCGAGTGGAACTTGTTGACCATTATCCAAGTCCTGAGCGACGTGGGGCGCGTGGTGTCCGTGACGATGCCGGCGTGAGAAACCCCGTTCCTCGAGAACTCGGCCTTCAGCCAGGCCCCGTATTCGTCAGACCCAATCAGGCCGACCAGGCTGACCGAAGCGCCGAGTGAGACAAGTTCGCGTGAAAGGTTAGCGGCTCCGCCCGGCAGGAATGTTTCCCCCACATAGTCGCCCGCAGGAACCGGTGCCTCACGTGCGAGCTTCCGTGCCTCGACCTCGACGAATCTGCTGACTATCAGATCGCCAATGACAAGGACCTTCCGTCCTTGGAACAACCGCAGGAGCTTCGCGAGATTCTCCTTGTCGACCATCTCCAGCGGCATTCTTTTTCGAAGCTGTGTTCTATCTGGCCCTACTTAAGTGTGGGTGGGTTCTTCACTTCTTCTGGGGCTTTGTGTCCGCGCGCGCGGCATGCCTTCGTAAAAAGACTAGGGAGACTTTTGGCTGTCCTGCTTGAACAGGGAATGCGACCTGTTCAGATACGGAATCGGACTGAACCAGTTCCATCTGCCCACCGTCGACATGACCGCAGGGACGAGGTAGGTCCTGACCACCAGAGCATCGATGAGAACCGAGAAGGCGAATGCGAAGCCCATCTGTTTCAGCAGCAGGTCGCTAGAAAGCATTAGAGACCCCAGCGACCCGGCGAGAATGATCGCGGCAGCTGTAATGATGCCGCCTGTCTGCTCGATGGCCCTGATGATCGCGTCGTTGAGGCTGCCTCCCTTCGTCGCCTCCTCTCTGATTCTCGTCAGGATGAATATGTTGTAGTCCATACCGAGGCCCAGGAGCGTTACAAAGAGGAAGAACGGCAGGACGAACAGGATCTGGTAGTTGAAGTATGCCTGGAAGACCAGTTTGGTGACGACGAGCGTCCAGACTACACTCATCAGTATCGACAAGACGGCAAAGACTGGAAGGAAGAGAGATCCGAGGACCAGAAGGAGGACGAGTGCGACGCCTACAGCAACAAATGGAACAATCGAATCGAACTCGGAGTCGAAGGTATTCTTTGTGTCGAGCATGGA
Organism: uncultured archaeon; assembly: GCA_963796355.1. GTDB lineage: Archaea > Thermoproteota > Nitrososphaeria > Nitrososphaerales > Gagatemarchaeaceae > UBA183. Next base: position 102,406 of record CAWCLD010000002.1, on the reverse strand, counting down.
ACCCGACGCACCGCCAACATAGACGCCAGTCACGCCGGTGGCGCGGCCGAAGTTGGCGTGGAGGTACTGCCGCATCGCCTGGGCGTCTGAAATCGCGGCTGTCTGAAGGGGGCTGATCCCGAAGTTGATTGTGATCAGCGCCGTCTCGTTGTCGTGCCCGACCTGTTGCATGATTGCAGAGAAGGTTAGGGCGCCGGACGGGCTGGAGACGTTCAGGCTTTCATAGGAGACAGGGTTCCCGAAGGGCCGGGTCGGCCCGGTGACGTTACGGACGTCCCGATAACTGGCCACGTAGGCGGAGATGGCGCTGATGGTCCCCATCTCGGTCGAGTTGAACGAATCCCCTGTCACCAGCGGGTAGTCGAAGGTGACGACCACGTACGTCGGGTAGAGCCTCCCGCTCCCGAAGGCCGCCGCCAGGCTGTTCGACGCCGAGATTGATTCTAGGCTGCTGGGAGCAGCAGAGAGGAAATCATACGTCGGGGTGGTCGTCGAATACACGTAGAGAGCAGGCACCGAAACCAGGAGTACCAGAATGATCAGGAGCTTCGCCCTCTTCACTGCGAAGGTACCACTTCGGGAGAAGTAGCCCCGCTTGCTCTTCAGCTTCGACAGCGCTGAAGCCGAGTAACGCGAGAACCTGTCTCCTGAGGTGGGCCAGAAGGCCCACCCCCCCACGACACCTATGATCGCAGGGACCAACGTAAGGGCGGCTGCAAGTGCGACAAGGACACCCAGCCCTACTATGAACCCCATGGACCTCAGCAGTACGACTGAGGTCACGGCGAGGGCCAGGAATGAGATTATCACGGTGGCGCCGCTGGTCGTTATGCTCTCGCCTGCCCAGGTGACCGAGGTCTCGATTGCCTCCTGGACCGGGTACCCCTTGATCCTCTCCTCCCTGTACCTTGCGATTACGAAGACGCTGTAGTCGGTCCCCACCCCGATCAAGATAGTGAGAAGGATGGCGGGGCCGGTGAAGTCGACCTTTGCCACAAAAGTCGACACTGCGACGATGAACACTTGGGAGATTCCCAGCGCTACTCCTATGGTCCCGAGCGTGATGAAAGGCGTGAGGATAGAGCGGAAGAAGAGCCCGGTCGCGACAATGAGCAGGACGATTGCAGCCACGAAGATGATTGTTATGTCTCCCTGAATGGAGTTGCCGAAGTCGTGCGAAATGGCGTCTTGGCCCGTTACCTGTACTGATTGAACCCCTGACGCGGGACCAGCCGAAGAAAGTGCCGTCTTGGCTATCGCTCTGATGGCAAGGAGGTTCTGGTTTGAGGATTGGTTCAGCCCGAGGGAGATGATAGTCAGATTGCGCACAGGTGAGACGAAGGAGTCGATGAGCGTCGACAGACTCGGGCCCACTCCGAATCCGCTAGGATTCCACACCATTTCGCCAGCGAGAGTGTAGAGTCGCTGTTGCTGTTGTACAGACAAATTGTCACGGACTTGCCCTAGATAGAAGGTCGCGTTGACGAACCGGACGCCGAAAGACATGGCATTCGCGATGTATCCGACGGCGAACCTGTCAAGCTGGGCAGCCGCCTGTGGACCATGGTATTCGCCGCTGGAGTTGGCGCCCTCGATTGTTGCGTAGACGGCCCTGTTGACGGAGATGATTGTGGAGTAAAGAACCGAGTAGACGCTTTCACTGTCGTTCTGTATCAGACCCTTGACGCTCTTATCGGATTTCACCGAGTCTAGAATATTTTGAATCAATGCCTGGGTCGCCAGCGAGGAGACATTTTGTCCCTTGATTACAACGAGGAGAGTGCTGTTCGGGACAGTCCTCGCGAACTGGCTCGAGATTAGGGCATCAGCCTTCGCGGATTCGAGCTGGTTCCCACTAGCGGAGCCCAGCTGCAAAGAAGTTGATTTCCCGACGTTCACGATTATGGGCAGGACCGCCACCAGAGCGATGATCCAGGCAACGATGACGTACTTCCTCCGCCTGTAGACAAAGCTCCCCAGCCTCCTGAAGGGGGTTGAGCCGGCCGCCCCGGCTGGAGTTTTCAATATTCGGGCCCTCGGTCTACCCTATAAGAAGAATGCGGAGAATGAATCGGAATTTGGGGGTTCAGCGCTTCTTCACGTGGATGAAGCCGCCTTCAACCTTGACCTCGTATGGAGGCTCGTCTTTGAGTGGCTCGTCGAAGATTCCCTTTCCGGTCCTCAGGTCCCAGACCGTGCCATGCCCCGCGCAGGTGACAGTGGTGTCTTCGAGGGTTCCCTCGGACAGGTCCCACAGCTCGTGGGTGCAGAGAGCGCCCATCGCGTAGTACTTTCCGTTGACGTTGGCGATGAGGACGTCTTCGCCGCCGACTTCGACGGTCATCATCGTGTTTGGCTGAATCTTGGAAGCCTCTACGGTCTTCGCGAATTCGCTCACGAGCAGATCGGTAGCAGAGTTCTGATTAAACCCTTCGTCTACGGCGCAGACTGCATGGCTTCCTCGACTTCCTTCAGGTCCTTGAGAGAGTTGACGAACCACCACTCACCATAGTGTGGGTACGAGAGGAGCTCTCCGTGGCTGACGAGCCTCGGGAAGGTCTCCCTTTCGATGTCGCCCTTTTCGGGAAGGTACTTTATCGCCTTCCTCGGATTCAGCACATAGACGCCGCCGTTGATCCAGACGTCGGGAAACGCGGGCTTCTCCTCGAAACCCCTGACCATCCTCAGCTTGTCGATCTTCACGACGCCGAAGCGGGACCGATAGGGGACTACCAGCATCGAGGCGGTGATCTCGCCCGCCTGCTTGTGGGCTTTGACCATCTGCGCCAGCGGCAGGTCGGTCACGATGTCGCCGTTGGCCACAATGAACAGATCCTCGGACTCGTGCCCGGATAGTGCACGCCTTATCGCCCCCCCCGTCCCGAGAGGCTCTTCCTCCGGCGAGTAGTCCACGGCGGTCCCGTTGTAGCTGGAGCCGAAGTGGTCCTTCAGCTTCTGCCACTTGTAGCCGCAAGCGAAGATGACAGAGTTGACGCCAGCCTGCTTCACCAGCCAGTCGATCTGGTACTCCGATATTGGCCGCCCCTTGATCTCGATGAGGGCCTTGGGCATGTCCTCCGTAAGAGGGCGCAGCCGGAGAGCCTGACCACCGCTCAGGATGACAGCTTTCATTCGATCGCGCCTCGCCGACCGCACCCTTGGCCGAGGCCCTAGATAACGTTGAGACTCCCGGGCGGGTCATGCGACGCCGGGTCCAAATATGGAGTAAGCAGTGGGAATTCGGGAAAACAAAAAGGGGAAGAAAGCTGTCTGTTTAGTCCAGCTTTCTTACCAGTATTGCTAGCTCTAGGACTAGGGTTATTGCCGCGAGGACCGCGACAACAAGCACGTACGTTTCTGTGTCCGAGATGGAATTCTTGGTGTTGGTTGCTGCTGTGCTTGCGGCTTGTGCTGCCGTCTGTGCTGCGGTTGCTGCGGTTGTTGCCGAGGTAATGTCGCCGATTATGTTTGTGAGAGTGCCCTGTATTGTGACGAGAGTGGCCTTAATGCCATTCACAGTGGAGTTGATGTTGGTAATTGTGGATTTCCATCCGAGGATGGTGTTCACGTTGGTGTTCGTGCCGGTGATGTAGGATTGCCATGTGAGGATGGTGTTCACGTTGGTGTTCGTGCCGGTGATGTAGGATTGCCATGTGAGGATGGTGTTCACCTTGCTGAGGATGGCGATTACGTTGTTGTTGATGTTGTTGAGCGTGGTGGAGTTGAGCGAACCCGTGCCGGTCTGTCCAGTTGAAGCGATGTGGAAGAAGGCGAAGACCGCTGGTGCGAATACACCACCAGCTCCGTAGGTATCTGCGCTGTACATGGAGACCACATGCAAACCAGGTTGGAATCCAGCCGCGAAGAAGGTGACGTTAAGGTCACCGACGTACGTGGGGATAACGGTCCCTGGAACTGGAGCACCCTCCTCGTAGTAGTACGCGTTGCAGTAGTACTGACAGACTGCTGGTGAATACTGTGCGCCGTCGAGGTTGACGTTGTAACCGACATAGGGCTCAAATCCGGTCCCTATGGCAGTGAGCTGGGTCGTGCTGCTGTAATTGGCCGTATTTGGCGTGACTATCAGGGAAGGAGTTACTGTGAATGTCGCTCCGGTGATATACGTCGCTGGTAGGTAATCATACGGATCCTTGACGTAGCCAGTGGTCGCGTATACATAGTGATCCCCACCAAATGAGTGAGGCACGTAAAACGCGATCCCAGTGAAGTGCCCATTGGATGGAACCGTGAAATTGATGAGAAGCCCAGTGGTGGTGTTGAGGTTGAAGTATGTATAGTCATAATACGAGAGTTCGTACCAGTAGAGGTAAACAATATCGCCAGCTGGGAATCCGTATCCCTGCGCGTTTACTGTTGATCCTACTGTTCCGCTGTTAGTGTTTGTTACGACGTCAGTGAGTATCAGCGAAGGCTCGATGTAGATCTGGAACCAGTACTGGACACCGTTGTTCTTCACTACGATCAGGTGAAGACCAATCGCAAGAGACGGAAGCGTGGCGGTTCCGTTGAAGTTCCCATAATTGTCTGAAGTTGTGCTGCCAATCTGGGTGAGAGTGCCTCCGGTTGCCGTGCTGCCTACCCAAAAGGTCACTCCGGAGTTTATCAGGGAGTCGTTGCCCGCGATGATAAGGGAGCCTAGTGAAACGGCGTTCTGTGTTTGAAGGTTGGTTATCCCTCCTTCAGCGGCTGATCCGTTGTAGTTGCCATAGATGTTCTCACTTCCGAAGGGATTGGCAGTGGGCGGCACCAAATGCCCGAGGCTGTCGAGCGAGATGACTTCGCTGATGAACCGTGTGTTCTCGTTGAACGTCGTGCTGGCATACACCACGGTGTCTATGCCACTGTAGTGAGTAGCGCTGATTGATATGGTAACTAATTCAATTGGCACAATCGGTGGTGGATTATTCACCTGTTTGGTGTCCACTATCGCAGCCGACTTCGTAAAGTAGCCTGGCCCGGTGTTGATACCGGTCATGCCGGTCCAGTTTCCTGTCACCGTGCTTGGCGTCCAAATGAGGGTGAATGCTGTGAATGGGAACGAGTAGTTCAAGTTGATGACGGTATTGACCGGGAACCCACCTCCGGATACGGTCACGATAGTTCCCGCTGGTCCTGAAGTTGGCGTGGTGGTCAACCCTGGCAGGATGCCAATCTCCTTGATGCTGGCAGCCACGGATGACGATGAGCCGTCGTAGACCTTGATGAAGTGGTACTTGTTCGAGATTTGGACCGGGATTGGACCCGCCACAATCAAGGCACCACTAATAGTACCTATGTAGTATCCTGTGGAGCCTATTTCGCCGAATGAACCACTAAGGGCGCCAACATTGAACACGTTGGTCGTCATGAGCACGTCAGACGTTTCACCTGCTGTTGTGTTGATCTGGGAGAACCCGTTGGTGCTCAGATAGAGCTTGAACTGGGACCCAGAGAAGTCAACGCCAAAGAAGTTGATTGCGAGGTAACCATTGTTGCACGGAACCGAGGTGCAGTCATTCTCCGCCACAGCGCTTCCTGCCGTTACGTTGACGAAGTGGGTGGCGGGGGTGTACGCTGCTGATGGCGTAAGACTGTCCACTGTTCCGAGGTCAACCGTTCCGGTTGACCCATGCACCACAGCGATCGGTAGAAATGCTAGAAGAGCAGAGAGCAGAAGTAATGCTAGGAGTAATGTAGAGCTAGTCTTTCTTAGATACGCATTAGATTGCGTATACATTCTTATTTTCATAAGAAGGCTCCGTGAATCTGTATTTAACTATGGTGGACAAAATGTCCACAATTTTCCCTATCGAGGCAGGAAGTGGACTCTCCATTCAATTTGGAGCATGAGATAGGCCTCTGATTGTCCGACGGTGCAAGAAATGGACCTATATTCCATATTCTGAATCCTGCTGCAACACCAATCACTCCGTGAGTTTCAAATTTTCATCGAAACTGATTCCTGAGCTCATATTTGATGAATTTCACGAATCAGTCTTGGAATTTCTCCTCTGGCGTGCCTCTGCAAGGACTCATCTCGACGACGTAGTGAAAGAGCTTGTCCAATTCAAGGGTTCTTGAAAGCCTCGTCGAATTCGGCGTCTGTGAAGCGGTTTGCCCTGTGCCCCTGCGTCCTTGTGGAGATGGTTCTTCCTGAATTGAAATGGGGGCAGAGAGATCTGGTCCTAGCTCTCGCCTTCGGTCTGTGACTCTTCGGCCTAGGCTGGGTCGAGGCGAGTTCGATGAACAGTCTTGTCCGCCTGTTCAGGCGGCTGGACGTGACCTTTGACCCATGAGGGCCAGAACGCCAGGGGATTCGAATTCATGAAGGTGCATGGCTTCAATGACTCCAAGGTGAAAGCATTAATCACGATTCAGTGGGTCAATACTCCCAAGCCTGACCATAAGCGTTTGAGGGCCTATAAAGCCAGCGTGCTTCGCTGACCTGGACGAGCGTCCTACTCGAGGTCAATTCGAGCCACCAAGGTGCCCTGGCAGCGTTCGAAGAAGCAGGTGACCGGCATTGGGGCTCCTGCTGATGAACGTCGTATCCAAGATACAAGATATGCTTAACTAAGCTAATTCGCAAATGAGGTCGGTTGACCTACTGCTCCAACTGTGGGAAAGAGGTGCCTACAGGGGCGAAGTTCTGCCCAAACTGCGCTGCCCCGTTGGCTCTTCAGCAGCCAGGACAGGCCGTCCACCCCCCCTCTCCGCTATCCAGGTCGGGTACGTCTCGACCACGCGGTACAAGAATCCTCATGCTGGTAGACTTTATCGTGGGAATCCTGATGACGGCCTCGGGGGTCTCCAGCCTCGTTTCGCCGGTTGGTCATAATGCCAGCGCTTCTCTCGTGTACACGTTCGGTGCAATCTACGTCATTCTCGGAGTGCTTTCTGTGGCCGTAGGCTACGGATTGTGGAAAGCGAGACCATGGGCATGGCTGTTGGGACTGTGGGCTGGAGTGGTCTACGTGGTGCTTGGCGTCTTTGGCCTTAACCTCTTGTACCTGCTGGTGGGAATCGGGAACCTTGCTTTTTATTACTTCAACAGGGCAGACCTCAAAGGATACCTCGGCAAGGTCCGACCAGAGGCAGATTCGAAGCCTCCGACGTCTTGAAGCTCAAGGAACCCAGCTCGTAGGTTCCGATCCCGAGGGGTACGCCCTGATAGTGTCCGGCCCCCAAGAATCGCACCCGCTGTCTCCATATCATCAAGAACGACGATTTCGCGCGCGCTCTAACGACCCCAAGGTTTTTTGAGGGACTCTCCTCTTCGACAAGAAAATGTCGCAAATCGAGATACTTGGATTGGCGGCAGGACTGTTCGTGGCGCTCGGACTGGTTCCCCAGATTCTGCGCGTCTGGAAACTCAAGAGCGCCCAAGAGATAAGCCTGCCATTCAGCCTGTTGTTCCTGATTGGAACGATGCTTTGGCTAGCCTATGGCCTGTTCCTAGGACTGACGTCCGTAATCGTCTGGAACGGCGCAAACAGTGCCCTTCTGATTCTGTTGTTGATCTTGAAACTGAAGTTTGGAATGAATCATGCCACTCTCAAGAGTTGAACATCGTTCCCATTCCTAGAGCTCGTCAAGAGCAATCGCGTGTGACTAGTGACGAGCCCACATGGCTTAGTCTCCTCACAAGAACAGGTCATTCCCATTGGTAGAACAGGGTTTTTACGGGATCGCGTGGGCCGATGAACAACCCACATCTCCGAATCGCCTCTCTACTCTTAAAAAGGGGGAAGCGTCGAGCGAGTTCCTCTTGTCAGGGCAGCTTGCTCAGCAGACGCCGGCTCCCAACCTCCTCCCAAGGCAGCCGGAAGTGAACATCGGGACGAGTGGCCACGTGGACCACGGCAAGACGACCGTCACCCAAGCCATCACCGGTGTCTGGGCCAGCGCGCACAGCGAGGAGCTCAAGAGGGGGATCACAATCAAGGTCGGATACGCGGACGCGGCGTTCTACAGATGCCCCCAGACCCCCGCGCCGGCGGCCTTCTCTACGAGCCCGAAGTGTCCCGTCTGCGGCAGGGAGACGCGCCTCCTGAGGGCGGTGAGCTTCGTCGACTGCCCGGGTCACGAGAGCCTGATGACCAACATGCTCGCCGGCGCCTTCCTGATGGACGGGGCCCTCTTGGTCATAGCCGCGAACGAGCCGGTCCCCAAGCCCCAGACGAGGGAGCACCTGCAGGCGCTGCAGATGCTGGGCATGAAGAAGATCGTGATAGCGCAGAACAAGATAGACCTGGTCAGCGACCAAGAGGCAAAGAAGAACTGCGAGGGCATCGAGAAGTTCGTGGAGAAGACCGTCGCCTCGGACGCCCCCATAGTCCCCATCTCGGCGCAGCAGAGGACCAACATTGACGCACTGGTCGAGGCGATCGAGGAGGTCATCCCCACCCCTGCACGGGATGCGAAGGCCGACCCACTGATGTACGTCGTCCGCAGCTTTGACGTCAACAGGCCAGGGGCCGAGATAGGAGTCCTCTCCGGCGGAGTTCTGGGCGGCAGCCTCACCAGGGGAGAGTTGAAGGTCGGGGAAGAGATCGAACTCAGGCCAGGAATGGTGGAGGAAAGGAGCGGCAAGTACGTCCCTGTCGTGACCAAGGTCTCAGGGCTGCAGACGAGCGCGGGACAGACTGACAAGGTCGGGCCGGGGGGTCTGGTCGCAGTCGGGACTCACCTTGACCCCACCTTCATCAAGGGAGACCAGATGGTCGGCAGTGTGATTGGAAGGCCTGGGACCCTTCCTCCGAACCTGGAGCACATGACGCTCGACGTGGATCTGCTCGAGACTGCCGTCGGATTGGCTGAGCTGGTCAGCGTGGAAAAGGTGAGGCCGGGCGAGAACCTGAGGCTCAACCTGGGCACAGCGTTCAACGCAAGCCGTCGTCACCTCCGCGAGAGGAGACGTCATTGAGGTCAACCTCAAGAAGCCGGTAGCGGTCGAGACCGGCATGCGGGCGGCGCTGAGCCGAAGGATAGCAGAAAGGTGGCGCCTGATAGGCTCGGGCGTCCTCAAGTAGGCCTTGACCAAGGTTATCTTCGACAGCAGTTTCCTCATGGCGGTGGTCGAGCGCCCGACGACCTGGTTCGAAGACATCACGGAGAAGCTCGGAAGGTTCGAACCAGTGGCCCTCGAATGTGTTCTGGCCGAGCTTAGGCGTCTGGCCTTGGGCGATGGAAGGAAGGGTCGAGCGGCCCGGGTCGCGCTTGAGCTCGCTGAGGAGTTTTCAAGCGTGCCTTGTGGTGAAGCGAGAACTGACGAGGAGATAATGTCGGCTGCCCTTACGATGGGCGCGGCCGTGGCGACGGCTGACCGAGACTTGGCCCGGTCCCTCGGGGCACGCAAGGTCCGGGTCGTAGGGCTGCGCTCGGGCAGGGTGGCACTTCTCTGAGCAGCCGCAAAAGGAGTTAAGGCTCCCGCCCTCCTCGGCCAGGGAGATGGCGAGGCCTCTTCCGGCAACCGACCTCAAGAGGGAAGAAAAGAGGATTGTGGTCTTCATCAGGAGGGTCGTCGCAAGGTCAGGTGCGAGAGGCGTGGTCGTCGGCCTCAGCGGAGGAGTGGATAGTGCCGTGGCCTTCGCGCTTTGCGTCAGAGCCCTCGGCAGAGATTGTGTCCTTGCAGCGCTGCTCCCTTCGAAGCACACCCCACCAAGCGACACAGAAGACGCCTTGCGACTGGCTGACGAGTGGGGAGTCAGGAAGGTCAGCCTAGCAATTTCTCCACTCGTCGATGCTCTGATCTCTGCGGCCGGTTCTGGTACCGTGAAGCTCGCGCGTGCGAACGTGCAGGCGAGAGTCAGGATGACAATCTTGTACTACCTGGCGAACTCGCAGGGCCTGCTAGTCGTCGGGACCGGGGACAGGTCCGAGGAACTTCTCGGATTCTTCACCAAGTTCGGAGACGGTGGGGCTGACTTCCTTCCGATCGCCCACCTCTACAAGACTCAGGTCCGACTGATGGGCAAGCATCTTGGCCTCCCTGCCGCCATCGTCAGCAAGCCGGCTTCTCCGCAGCTCTGGCCAGGGCATACGGCCGAGGAGGAGCTGCCCGCCGGCTACGAGAAGCTCGACGTCGTCATGCACTGCCTCTTCGATGCTGGAGGTTCGGTGCCCCGCGCAGCCACTGAAGGGGGCGTGAGCAGCACGGTCGCCTATCGGGTCCTAGAGATGAACAGGAAATCGGCCCACAAGAGGGCCCTCCCGCCCTCGCTCCGTCCGTCGAGCGAATAGATTCTCTTCATGAGAACCAAAGATTAATATCAGCTACCCAAAACGAGAGGGCGGTTCCTGAGGATTAATGTTTGAGTTAGTCAACCTTGAGGACGTCGTCCGCGTCCCACCTGACAAGTTCGGGTCGCCTTTAGAGAAGGTCGCCCTGGAACTCCTAAAGATAAAGTACGAGAGCACCATCAACCCTGAGCATGGATACCTGATTCTAGTCACCCGAGTGGAGGTCGACAAAGTGGGCAAGATCATACCCGGGGACGGCGCCACGTACCACAGGGTCACCTTCGAGGTCCTCTCGTTCTTCCCGCTTAAGCAGGAGCTCGTCGAAGGCGAGATAGTTGAGGTGACAGATTTTGGGGCGTTCGTGAGGATCGGGCCCGCAGACGCGCTGCTGCACCTCAGCCAGATAATGGACGACTACCTGACCAGCGACGTGAAATCTGGGATCATCACGGCCTCCCAGAGCAAGAGGTCGCTCAAGGTCGGGAGCAAGGTGAGGGTCAGGATAACGGCAGTGAGCCTCGGGCATGGGATATCAATGGGGAAGATAGGAGTGACCTGCAGGCAGCCCTTTCTGGGGGCGCTCGAGTGGATAGATGAGGAAGTCGGCAAGGCCCAGAAGCAGCGAAAGGTCGAAGAAAGGGCAGAGAAGTAGGAAGGATAGGCTTGAAGGAACTGGCGTGCAGGAAGTGCAAGATGCTGACGACCGAAAAGGCGTGTCCCAAAGATGGCTCCACTGAGCTCAGCAGCGAGTGGTCCGGTCTCATAATCATAATCAACGCGGAGAGGTCCCAGGTAGCAAAGACCCTGGGCATCGAGAAGCCAGGGAGATACGCCCTGAAGGTAAGCTAGACGGTTGCCAAAGGTCTACCGGCTTCCGGAAGGTCTCAGAACCAAGCTGGCGAGGCCCGTGGGCAAACTCTTCTCGGCCGAAAAGGTGAAGGCTCACTCCTTTGCGGAGGTGGTCAGGAGAGCGCCGATGGTCATCACCGTAGGGGATAGGGTGACTGAGACGCTTGGAGCTCAGGGCCGCGTGCCCGACGTCCAGGTGGTCGACTCCCGAGAGAACAGGAGGAAGAGGGCCCCTCCTGTGGTGCCGTATACGAGGAAGATAGAGGTCGGAAACCCCCCGGGGACCATCACCGAAAGCGCGATAGAAGGGATCAGGGAAGCCCTCCGGGGACAGAAGCCCGTCCGCGTGGCCGTCAAGGGGGAAGAGGACCTCTTGGTGATACCGGTCATCGCCCTCGCTCCCGTGTTCGCGGTCATCTTCTACGGACAGCCGGGCGAAGGGATAGTTGTGGTGAGGGCCGACGCCGAATCGAAATCGAGGAACAGGGCCATTCTCGCTGAAATCGGGATCTCCGAGATACGCTGAGGCGGACTGATTTATATCCCCCGCGGAGCTGGGTTGCCCAGGTTGCAGCTAGTGAAGAGGTCCGACTCGAAGGTCCTCGAAAGGTCATACGTTGAGTTGCGGTTCGACGGCAGGGCAGGGAAGCTCACCAGAAAGGAGGCCTTAGCCGCGGTGGCTCAGGAGTTGGGAGTGGCACCCGAGAACGTTGGCATAGTAAGGTTGGACGGTCAGGCGGGCACCACCGATATGATCGGCAGGTTCTACGTCTACGGCTCGGCGGAGGTGAAGAAGAGGATCCACCCCAGGTACCTGGAGGAGAGGGTTCTGACGAAGGAAGAAAGAGAGAAGCTGAAACAGGAACGGAAGAAGGCGGCGATCCCCGCCCCGGCGGCGGAGGCCAAGAAGTAGGCTTGTCGAAGCAACAGCCGACGACCCCGGCTCCGGCCCCGGCGGCGGCGCCGGTACCAGCTCCGGCAGAGGGAGCCCCGGCTGAGGAAAAGAAGCCTGAAAAGAAAGAGAAGCCGAAGGCCCCAAAGCGCAGGATACAGGTCCACAAGTTGTACAAGGTCGAAGAAGGGTCTCTGGCACGGCTGCGGAAGGAGTGCCCGAGATGCGGGAAGGGTTACTTCATGGCGCAACATAAGGGACGCCTTACGTGCGGCCACTGCGGGTACACCGTGTTCACCCAGAGTGTAACACCTGAATAGGCCAGCAGGTACCCTGCCACAATGGGCATGGGAAAGGAATTGCTGACGGACCCGGACGTGGCCAGATGGCACTCAAGCCCATCGCGTTCCGCCGGTCGCGGATACCTCCGCTGGCTGGGCATGGGTTCGCGTGGGTGCAGAACATAGGCCCGGACAAATCGGTTCACCGACGGAAAAGGGAATTACATGTTGCTTGAAGCTGCTAGCTTTGAGCAGCAGTTGCTGACTCGCTTAAGCGAGGCGCTGTCGGGCGGAGGAGCATCAACAATCCGGTGATCCCGACTCCTGCAGGGTTGGCTTTCAGTTTCGTCGCCTCCCTGAGGGCGAGATAGAGGAAGAAGATGGAGACCAATTTCTCCGTGAAGTCGAACGGATACCAGGATGTCTCCACCACGCTCTGAATTGCGGCCAGCGGGATGTTTTGAGCGTAGGCAAGAACGAACGCCACCGAGGCGAGGATGACGACCCTGGGAGCGTTCCGGAGCCCGACGCTCGTCCCCTTCATCGACTCCCGTATCGTGAGATACAGAAAGAGCGCCGTGAGTGCGTGAATGACGATGTTCATGAAAAGGCGAGGGAGGAACGGGTGAAACCGAGTCACTTCGGGCCAGGTGATGACGGAATCGAGGAAGACGGGAGCGTCGTCGACCACAGCCCAGAGATACGCAAGGAATGCGAACAGGAGGGTCCGCTCCTTCCTGACCGAGAGGATCGCGGAGCCCAAAACCAGAGGCAGCACGACGCTGACCATGAATGTCGTCGCGTCGTAGGTCCCGGTAACCTGCGCATATAGGAGGCATGCGACGACGACCAGGGACGCGGTCAGGATGGCCAGAAGGTCGAAGAGCGCTGTTCTACCGATCAAGGTTCGTCCTTCCCGGCATCTTGACCCCGGATAACTGAATCGGGTTCCCTCGGGTCGGTGAGTCTTGGGTTGCTCGTTTCTTCTCGCGCTAGAGCGCAGAGATTCTACGAGTACTTCAGGTATCAGCCGTCACCAGGAGAAATGACTTCACGGCGCAACTCCCGGAGAGCTCCATCGCGGGTCTTCCGGTACGCCAATCTCCTTGACCATGAGGTCATGCTCGAGTACAGGCTCCCACTCTCCTCGCTCAGGCTGGAACAGTGTGGGATGCTCTGGCGCATGAAAGAAGGTCTAGCGGGATTAATCGCCAGCCTATCCCAGCAGCGACGCCGCGTCTGACCGGGTTTGGCCGTTCAAAGAATCTTCGGGATGAGCGATGTCCACACATTTGACAGAGTAGACAATCTAGATTGCTTCTATCGATATTGACCTGATAATCCTGGTCCATACGGTATATATGATGCAAAGGAGCCGAAGAAACCGATGAAGGCCGCATTCCTGGCCGTCATTGTCTTGCTCGTCACGGGGGGTCTGTACGTCTGGGTGGCGACCCCCATTCTCCCGGCCAGCACTCATCCTGTCCGGTCCTTTGCTGCTTCGAGTTCCGGTTCAGTCTGGTGGGTTGGGGCTTCGTCCACTGATTCGTCCGCCCTGCCAAACACCGGGGTACAGGGGAAGATCCAAGTCATCAGCACGCCGGTGGTTGGCTGTCTTGCGTTCTGGGTATCTGACGACCTCTCGAACAGCGTCTGGGGGCAAGTCGGGTACTACATCTGTGACAGCAACACGCCGATAGCGTTTTACCAGATCTGGAATCTCAACAGTACTACTGTTCTCACGAGCGGATACACCTCGGTGTCTGTGGGAGCTCACACATTCTCGATGTACCTTCAGTCGGGGACTACCTGGGCCTATTCGGTGGACGGGACTGTCTTCGGGACCTACAACATGGGTGCGAGCTCCTCGAGTTCATCCTATCCAGTCTATGCGCTGTCGGAGGAGGAGGCGAACAGCACCTTCAGCTTCCCCGCGGTAGAATTCTCGACGGCGTTGCAAGTCATGGAATCAGGATCCTGGAATCCAGTTCAAACGGCGAAGTCTTACGGGACAGGTTGGGGTGTGATTGGAGCGACGCAAGGCACAGGATTGCAGGCCAATCAGATCACTGTCGGTGGAAGCCTAGCCGTTTTGCCTCAAGGAACCCAGCTTTGGGGCACCGGAACCACATCGACCACGAGTTCATCTAGCACGAGCACATCAAGCTCCACATCCACCAGCTCGACTGCGACACTCCCGCCCGTAACTTCGACGGTCACGAGCACAACGACCTCGACCACGACTTCCACCGTGACATCAACGACCGCGAAGACAACGACGTCAACCGTGACCTCTCCCACCACCGTGACGTCAACGGTCACAGCCACGCAGACCTCGACTGGTACGGTGACGTCAACCTCTACGGTTACCTCGCCCCCGACAACCACCACTCAGACTGTCACGACGACCTCAACGGTGACTTCCCCTACGACGGCCACGTCAACTGTCACAGCCACCGGGGGGGGAGGGTCAGGGCGGAGAGAGGCTTGTTGAGGGCCGAAAAGACGCCTCGGGAAAGAGAGAGCAGAGGTAATCGCAGCCTTCCTAGCAATACTCAAGCTAGACGAGCTCAAGGTCAAGGCGTCACAATTACGGCGCCCAGAGATCTCGCTTAGGCACAGTGGGAAGCTTCTCAGCGTCAAGAAGATCATCTGACACGACGAGTTTGTGAGCGATGGTATGCGAACAGGTCCCACTGACCCTTTCAGTGCCCATGTCTAGACTACTATGGGCGACGAGATGGATTATGAGCATCGAACTACATGAATTTCGGCTCTATGTCTGTGTACCACGCATTCGGACGCCATATATACTCGAATCGGTAGTTCTTCAAACAATGAGCAGCAGAAGATATACAATTCCAGTCCTTGCCTTGCTTTTCACTTTCGCAGCAATAGGCGGCGCGTATGTGATGCCGGTCTACGCTTGCGTGTGTAACAGCATCACCTTCTCCCCCTCGCCCCTGACAGGAGGTACATCCTCCGGAAGTCCAATTTATCTCACAACCTACACAACGACCTTCTCTTCGTCTGGGAATGCTATTAGTTACCACGACATGGGAAGTGGAAACGCCGCGTACATGTACGTGTACATCAGCGGTGTCACCCCCTCCACTTGGACGGTAACGATAACCAGCACGAGTGCAGTTACGACTAGTTCCAGTCCAGCCTACATAATAGTGGGTCCGCTCAGCGGAGCGGGTACCTTCTATTACACCATCACTGTCAAAGTCCCAACGTCTGGCACTGGCTCTGGGCCTGGCGTATCTGGTTCGTTCACCATTAACGCATATCCAGTCGGAACAAGTACATCGACGAGTCAATATGGAGGCTCGACAGCCTGCACTGGCGTACCTGTGTACCTGAAGACCTCAAGTCCGAATTTCCCACCGCCATCAGGTGTCCCAATGTTCCCGCTCGGTATGGGTCTCTTGATGGTACTCGCCATCCCTGCCCTATTACTAGCAAAACGTAAGTTCGCTGGAACTCCGACGCTGTAATGGAAGAATTGTTAGCGATGGGCTAACTCCTGTCGCTGACATCCTTCTTTTCTGATCAAACTAGGACGTTGTCAAGACTTAGTCTCGTGTTGATTCCCACTTCCTCGGCTCCAGGAGTGGTTCCGAGATCATCGGCCCTGTCAAGCGCAATCCCGAACAACAGGTTGGCCCAGCTGGGTCCGTCGGGTTCCTAGCCTCGTTCCGCCAAGCTCGCCACGTTCATCAAATTCGTCGCCATCGTCGTCATGGTCGGTTTGGTCAGGATCATCAAGTCCGTCAAGCATCTCGGTTCTGTCGCAGGCTTCGGTCTCGCTCCGATTGACGCATGGAACTCCGGGCTTCTTTCAGGGCACAACCCGGGGCGAGACTAAACGAACCGAGTGTCGCACTATAACGCGCCCGATTGTCGTCTATTGGATTTCGCCTGCGGCAGGCCTGTACTTCGTTGGCACGTCGTCATCATGCCGCGTTTCTAGCTCGACCGAGACGATGAAGAGCCGTTTGTAGTCCAAGAGTCTGAGCATTCTTCGTGCTCAGACGAACTTTCGCCCCACACCCCTGTATGAGAATCCCTGTCTCGCGGCCTCCTTCGGGTCTGCCACGTTCCTGGCATCGACGAAGGCGGCCTTCTTCGACGCGAGCCTTGCAAGGCGGCCAAGGTCAAGTGCCTCGAATTCCTTGTGTGCTGTCCCGATGACGATGCAGTCAGCGGCCTTCGACGCCTCCTCAAGACTCCTGCTTACCCGGAGCCCGAACACTTTCTCTCCCTTGAACATGGGGTCGTAGAGTGAGATCGAAGCCCCCATATCGGTAAGCCGGGCCACGACCCTCTCCACCGGGGTGAGCTGGATGTCCTTCACTCCGGGCTTGTAGGAGACCCCCAGGACTGCCACCTTGGAGCCACGAACGGTCTTTCCTACGTCGTTGAGGGCCTCGGAGACGAGTTCGACCACGTGGTCTGGCATTCTGTCGTTGATCTCCCTTGCCATCCTGATGAGGCCAGGGATCTTGCCTGCCTTCATTCCTTCCACTATCAGGTAGTACGAATTGCTGGGGAGGCACGGTCCACCCACTCCGACACCCGGATAGTGTGGCATGAAGTTGTACTTCGTAGCGCAAGCCTCGATGACTTCCACTGCGTCTATCCCGAATTCCTCGAACAGCAGCGCGAATTCGTTGGCCAGGGCGATGTTGACGTCCCTGTACAGGTTCTCAGTGAGCTTGATCGCGTTGGCAGTCTTCGGATTGCTCGCCTTGATCACTTTGACCCCTAGCGCGGACTCGTACAGTGCAGCCACAAGCTCTGTGCACTTCTGGTCCGTCAACCCGACTATCCGCGGGACTGCCCTCATGTTCGCTACGATGTTCCCCGGGTCAGAACGTTCCGGGCAGCTTGCGAGACCGAAATCGACCCCTGCTTTCATTCCCGACTTCTCTTCGAGTATCGGCAGGATCACATCCTCTGCGATTCCGGGGCCGATCGTGCTCTCCACGATGACTACGCTGCCCCTACGAAGAGACTTTCCCGTGGTCTGGGATGCAGCTGTCACGGCCGAGTAGTCGGGAGCCCTCGTTTGGTCAACCGGGGTTGGAACGCAGATGATCACGAAGTCGGATAAAGCGATGGCCTTGGCAGGGTCGAGGGTAGCCCTGAGCCGCCCTCTTTCGACATTCTGTCTCACGAGCTCGGGGAGACCTGGCTCGTCCACGAGGGCGCACTTCCCCGAGTTCGTCTCTTCCACCACGTTCCTCCTTATGTCGACACCGACAACCTTGGCGCCTCCTTCGGCAAAAACCGCTGCCGTAGGAAGCCCGATTCGTCCGAGCCCGATTACGGCTACTTTCAGGTCCCCTGACTTCAGCCTCCTCTTTAGGTCCTGGGCGGAGCCCGTCAAGATGCCCACTTCAGAGCGCATGGCAGTCTTCGAGTGTACCAATTCAGACGACTCCTCCTTGCCTGTTGTGGTTTATCACAAGCCCAGCAGCCAGTGCGAACGCGACCGCCGCAATGAGAAAGGGTATCCTGAATTCTGCGAGGTCGTAATATTGGAGGGAGACGGGAGAGAAAGCGGGAAAGACCCCGGTATCGATGGAGAGATGGGCGAAGAATGCCGACAACGAAGCCATCTCCACGTCTGTCTTTCTTATTACCGTTGCCATGAGCGCGACTGTGCAGAGTATGAAAATGACCGAATGTGCTGGTCTTATTGGCTGGGCCAGGCCGAGGAAGGCCGGAAGGTGGTCGAGATCTGTCAGTACCAGGAGTGCAGGCACGAGAATGACAAGTCCTAGGTCAAGCTTCCTGAGAGCAACTGAAGCTGTCAAGCCAAGTCCGAGCCCCAGCAAGCCCAGAATCAGCTCATGAAATGGTATTGTCGGAATGGGCCGGAAGGTCCCTATCTGTGAAGCTTGCGGAGCTGTGTAGAGCGATATCAGGGTGAAAAGGAGAACCATCGCACCGTAGAGCAGACAGGCTGCAACTAGCGTCCGCATCCCGATGCCCATTCTTTGGTTGGTACCGGGGCCAGCCTCGCTATCCATGGACGTGACATCAAGGATCAAGTCCTTCAACTCTACAACAGTTACCTCGTCTTGTACAAAAGAACTGTCAATGTTCTCTCGCGGGGAAGGTGCTCGCCGCTGTCCCGACCCTCAGGAAGGGTATTCCTGCGGCCCCGAAGTGTTTCGGGTCGAATATCCGTCTGCCATCCACCACCGCTGGGGATCTCATGAGCCTCTGGAATTGGCTCGGCTCCAGTGCCTTGAACTCCTCCCAGCCGGTTGCGACGATGCAGACGTCGGCTCCCGTTATGCACTCCTTGGCGGACGCTACGTAGGAGACCTTGTCCCCCAGAAGAGACTTGGCGTTGTTTGTCGCCTCCGGATCGTAGGCCACTACATTCGCACCCTCGTCGAGAAGAGCCCCGATCACCCGGATGGCGGTGGACTCCCTGACGTCGTCCGTGCCGGCTTTGAAGGCGAGGCCAAGAACAGCGACCTTCTTCCTACCGAGGTCTCCCGCGAGTTTTCGCGCCATTCTCACCGCTTCAAGCGCCTGTCTCTCGTTCGCTTCGATGACTGAACCAAGGAGTGATGCGTCTACGCCGATCGACTCTGCGAAGGCAAACAGCGCCTTCGTGTCCTTCGGAAGGCAGCTCCCACCATACCCCAACCCAGCCCCGAGGTACCTCTTGTCCAGCCTAGCCACTCTGGCGAGACTTGCCACCACGTCACGCATCTCGCCCCCCTCGACCCTGGAGCAGATGTTGGCGAGGAAATTGACGTAGCTCACCTGCAGGGCCCGGACCGCGTTGATGGAATATTTGATCAGTTCCGCGTTCTCGGGCGTCGTCCTTATCGTCGGAGGGAGTCTTCCGTAGAACATTCTGTACAGCGAAAGCAGCAGGCTGTAAGATTTCTTGTCGGACGTACCCACGACCAGGGCCTCCGGCCTGAGGGTGTCCTGGACTGCTGACCCTTCGTATAGGAACTCCGGGTTGACAGCAAGGCCGATCCTGTCCCCGACCTTGGTTCTCGATTCTGTCTGAAGGATTGGCTTGACCCTCCCTACAGTGGTGCCTGGAACCACGGTGCTCTTGACCACGACCAGGTGGAAGTCGTCCCGTGACCTCAGAGAGCGCCCTATCTCTTTTGCAGCGCCCTCGACGTACCTAGTATCTATGCTCCCGTCTGGTTTGCCTGGCGTGCCGACGATGATGAACGAGACGTCTGTCTCGTTCAGCTTCGCAAAATCTGTCCGGAGCTCGAGGTGACCTGCCCTGAGCGCCTTGTCCAACAGGGGCTGCAGCCCACGTTCCATGATTACAGGCTCGCCCTTCCGTATCTTCTTCACCCTGGCCTCGTCAACGTCGATCCCGACCACCCTAATCCTTCTGCTCGCGAAGCACGCCGCCGTCGTCAGCCCGACATACCCGAGACCGACGATGGAGACAGAGGGGTTTCTCAATGTGCACTCGCCGATGCCTTATTCAACCACATCATTGGTTATAAGTCATCCAGAATCATCATATGAATTTGTACGGCACTCGAGTTCCTCCTCGTTTCAGAAGGAGCGTCCTTCGACTACAGGCGAGTTGAGTGTCCTCCTGGGGACGGACATCGCTTCCCTCCCTACATTCGTGGCTCGTAGTGTAAGAAAGTCATGCGTTCAATTCCTTCTGTCCCAAGATGGCCCATATAGATTCGAAAGTAAGAACTCCCCTCCACATGCGCTTTAAGCGAAAAGCAGAACACTACGCTGTTGAAATCGGCAATCCCGATACTGGTGGTGCTCCTGGTCGGGACAGCCTTCGCAATCGCATTATTCACCTCGACCCCCAGGGCGACCCCCAATCCGCCGATGCCCCTGCTGTCTTCGCCCGGTCAGGTCTGGTGGGTCGGCGCAGCCTCGACTGATTCATCAGCTCTCCCCAATACCGGCGTTGAGGGTACAATTGAGGTGATCAGCACGCCCGTGACGGGCTGCCTGGCCTTCTGGGTCGCCGACGACCTATCTAACAACGAATGGGGGCAAGTGGGGTACTACATCTGCGATTCGAGCACGCCGACCGGATTCTATCAGATATGGAACCTGAACACCAACACGGAGCTCTTCACAGGGATCACCTCCGTCACCACGGGAACGCACACCTTCTCGATGTACCTGCAGAGCGGGACCACGTGGGCCTACGCTCTCGACGGGACCGTCTTCGGGACCAACGACATGGGTGCGAGCGTCTCTAGCTCGACCTATCCTGTTTATGCGCTGTCAGAGGAAGAAGCCAACAGCACCTTCACCTTCCCATCGGTCACGTTCGGCACGACGATGGACGTCATGCAATCCAGCTCGTGGTCAGCTGTCGGCTACGCGAAGTCCTATGGGACCAGCTGGGGGGTGGAGGGGAACTCACAGTCCTCCAGTATCCTGAGCAACGAGATCGTGGTGGGCGGCTCCGTCGGTACCCTTGCAGAGGGCACAGCCCTCTGGGGATCCCAGAACAAGACGACCACAACCTCCAGCACGTCTACGGCCACGCTGCCGCCCGTTACGACAACCGTCACGTTGACGGTCACTTCGAGCCTGACCAGCACGTTCAACTCAGACGCTTCCCGCGTCGACCACGACAGTCACAACCACCACATCGCCTAGCACGACAACTTCTACGAAGACGTCGACTGTCACTTCAACCGCAACCAGCACAGCAACGTCCACTGTGACCAGCACCTCCACGCAGACCCTTCCCGCTTCGACAACGACCGCGACAGTGACGACCACTTCTCCCCCCGGTACCTCAACTACTACGCAAACCTCGACTCAGACTTCTACGGTTACTTCGACCGTGACCGGGCCGGCCACCACCAGCACCACGACCGTGACATCGACATCACCGCCGAGCACAACTACAACCACACAGACTTCGATTAGCAAGACCACCGTCACCTCCACCGTCACTAACGGAACCGTGACGACTACCATGACCACCGCTTCACCGACCACGGTGACTCAGACGGCCACTTCCACAGTCACGTCAATCGGAGGCCCGACGGCCACATCGACGACGACGGTTACGCAGACTTCAACCGGACCGGGCACCACATCGACGGTGACCTCGACGGCAACGGCCGCCCAAGGCACGGCGACAGTCACCGAAACCTCCACCGTCGACCAACCGACGACGGTGACCAGCGTTCCGCCTCAGATAACGCAGACAGACACGGTTACCAGCACAGTGGCTTCGCCGCCTCAGTCGACCCAGACGGTGACAACGACCGCCACCACGACCATCTGCGGCGTCGTGAGCAACGGAACGGGCGTGCCCTGCCCGTCGTCTGACCCCGCAGCGGCTGGGCCACCGATGGCTTTGATAGGTGAAGCGACGCTCGGCTTCTCTGCTGTGGGCGCAGGCGTCACAATCTTCGTGATTCGCAGGGGTCTGAACGCACATAGTTCAAGGCAAGAACGCCAGACAGCGGAGGCGTAGCTCGCACAACGCGTCGGCCGGCCATGCTATCGCCCTCGAAGAATGCCGGGCCCTGCAGACAAGTCTGTCTCGTCTAGCTTCGCGCGCCATCGCTTATAATTCATCCAGATGCGTAATGCGAATTTGCTTGAGACCCGTGGGGCGGGCCTCGCTCGCCTCCCTTCATGTAGAAACCATGGCGTGGGGAAGTCCTGTGTTCAACTTCTTCCTCTTCTACTGGCTCGAGCCTGTCATCCAACTGAAGACCTCCTTCAAGCCCTTCTGCAGCGTGTACTTGGGTTTGTACCCCACCGCGGCGGAGATTTTGCTTATGTCCGCGTAGCTGTGCTTCACGTCGCCCTTCCTCTCCCGTCTGAACTCGGGCTTCAATCCAGGCTTGCCCCCGAGCCTCGCTACAATCCCGGCGAGCTCCAAGATGCTGGTCCGGCTGGCGGAACCGACATTGAACACTTCGCCAGGTCTGACGTTCTTCTCTATGCAGAGGACGTTCGCCTGGACGGCGTCCTGGACGTACGTGAAGTCCCTGGTCTGGGAACCGTCGCCGTTGATGACCGGCGGCTTGCCGGCGAGTACGCTGCCAACAAAGGCAGGGATGACACCACTGTACGGCCCCTCCCTCTGCCTTGGACCGTAGACGTTGAAGTAGCGCAGCGATACTGTCCTGAGGCCGTACACACTCGCGAAGGTCCTGCAGTAATTCTCTGCCGCGAGCTTGGAGACGGCGTACGGAGAGGCGGGGTTTGCCTGCATGGTTTCAGTCTTCGGGAGGGCTTCAGTCTCACCGTAGACGGAAGAAGAGGAGGCGTAGACCATGCGTTCCACCCCGGAATCGCGTGCGGCAGTCAGGACGTTCAGTGTACCTCCGACGTTCACGGCGTTTGAGAAGATGGGGTCTTCCACGGACCTGGTTACGCTGACCAGCGCCGCCTGGTGGGAGACCGCCTTGTAACCGCTCATGGCTTTCTTGACGACGTCAAAATCGCGTATGTCCCCCTTGTGAAGACGGACCTTCCGGCCGGCCTTCAAGTTCGATTCAGTGCCTGTGCTGAGGTTGTCAAGGATCCCAACCTCCCAGCCTTTCCTGACGAATGCGTCCACGATGTGACTGCCGATGAAGCCGCAACCGCCAGTCACGAGGATGCTCGAAGGGCCCTCAGTCAATCTTTCTCGTGCACCCTTAGCAGATCTAGATTCGTGGCCGGGTCTGCCTCCTCTTCCGTTGAGAGGTCATCCAACACTCCGACTTCATACTCCGAAGAAACGAAGCTTTGGGCGAGATTACTTTCGATGAGTCTTGCGCCTCCTGCTACGAGCATTCTTGACCGGCTCCACCCTACGATGACCAGCCCTCCCCCGGTATCGCAGGAATAAATACCAATCCTAGGAGTGGCGCGTGAATGAGGATTCGCCATGCATTAACTGGCATAGGGGCGCTCAGTAGTTGCAGGGGCAATTCTCTGGGGCCTTTATCTTCATCGGACCCTTGGGTTGTAGACCATGGGTCTTGGCGCACCTCTCGCTGCGGCTGCGATGGCATTGAGACCCAATAGGAGAGCCTCGCTCACCGTGAAAGAACAGACCCCTCCCGAAGTGCGACCGCCCCGGCTGAGGAAGTCGCTGAGGACACTGATGGCGGTTCTGATAGTTCTCTTGGTCGGAGTTGCCGCGTTCTATGGGACCATGTACTTGGCTCGCAATCAGACGCCTGGTGTCTCGTCGGGATCCAGTAGCACAACCTCCAGCAGCACATACTCCAGCAGCACAACCTCTTCTGTGACCAGTTTGAGTTCGAGAACGACTCCAACCACGGTCACATCTCAGACGGAAACCTCTACTTCGGCCTCGAGTAAGAAGACAACAACCACCCCAACCGAGTCCACGACTCAGACGAGCTCTCAGAGCACACCGGGAGTTGTCCTCGTGATTATTCCTTCAGGCGCAGCGACGAACCCTTCTCTTAACTTTGAGCCTGCGACGATTACTGTAGTCCATGGAGTAAACAACACCATCATGTGGAGGAATGAGGATTCTACGAACCATTTCGTCAAATTTATCAGCAATCCCGTTGGATACATACGAGGGTCTCCCACCATAATGCCCGGCAAGGCGTATTCGATCGAACTGAATGTCACGGGGACCTACACGTATCAGGACCCCTCCTACCCTAATTGGATGAATGGGACCATAACCGTTCTGCCCTAAGAGAGAGGCCGAAGCAACACTGTTCTCGTCCGTGATACCACGCCGCGCGGGTTCTCGAAGTCCCTGATGAAAGGTCAAGCACAGCTCCAAACAGCACTGACACTTGGTGACAGAAAAACGAAGGAGCGGGCACGCGAACGGTTAAGTTCGAATTTCTCAGATTATGCTGCCGCTGCGGTCGCAGCTGTGCCCGCGATTTTCGATGTGCTTCTCTTCTTCACGAGGACGAGGCCTACTAAGCCAATTGTCATTGCAAGGCCTAGACCCAATGCGAATTGTGGAACAGCGGCGGTGATTGTCAGGGTTGCTACAGTTTGGTATTCGGAGTTACACGTGTATGAAGTGCCTGTCAAGGAGCACGCGTAGATTGTGAGGAGTTCCGTTGGGTAAGTGGTCGCAAGTGACCCGGTCGGCGCAGTCACTGTTAACGACATTGTGGACGGGTTTCCTAAGCCGTTCCCTTCACAGGAACTGCTTGATGCACAAGGTGAACCCGAGGCGGTCTGTCCAGATACAGGAGTGAAATTCCATTGCCAACCCGTCGTCGGGTCGGTCTGGGGACCGGTACCAGTAGCAGTAGTGCAGGTGCTTGCAGTTTGTGGGCAAACGAAATAGTATATTGTTGCACCAGCTGGAGCAGTACTACCGTAGAGCCAAACCGTCAGTGTTGCCGAGGAACCAGGCCCGTTCAAGCTGACAGTGTCGGAGGTCGCGCAGGAAGCAGGAGTTAGGCAGGCAATGCTTCCACTGTATGCCATTACTGAAGTTACTGCTGGGAAGGCGAAAAGTAAGACCATCGCGAGGGAGATGAGACCGATTTTCATTTTCTTCATGTCTTCGTCTAGTTGGTTGAGATACGCCGCGCGTATATATGTCTCGCGAAGGCCAAACACATGTATATGAATCTCAAATTCACATGTGTGAGGGCTCCTGAGCGCCGATGCCCCCAGCAATAGTTGCTGCTTCACCTGAATGAAGCACAACCTTATTCGTGTGAACCTGAAATTCATGTGTCTGGAGAACGGGCCCTCCCGGCGTCCCCCGTACTAAGTCAGGAACCTCTCTGCCGGAAAGATGGATTTTCGGGTCACAGCACACATCCATGCTTTTATACGCGCAGACGAGCCTTGCTGTTAACGAACACAGGATGTTCCTGACAAGGGCAAACGGATTTGTCCTAGGGCTCGCTGCAGCGTATCTCGCACCCATAGGGGTACCCGGGGTCGGGTTGGATTATCCATATTTTTTCATTATGTCCATCGTGTTGTTTGCTTGGTTCATTTTCAGGTGGGAGGGAGTCAAATCGCTTTCTCAGAGAAGCAACCTGTCAGAGGTAATCCTCGGTGGCTCCATTGTAGTTGCCGACTATGCTGAGAACCTAGCGGCCGGGTCAAGAGTGGGGATGATCGATCTGATTATCATATTTGTTGGGGCAGCAATCGCCTTCTATGGTCTGAGGTCACTCAAGTTCTTCTGGGTCCCTACAACCTATGGGATAATACTGCTTCTAGGGTACCAGATTGAGAACTACGCGCCCAACTATGTGGCCCTGCAGGACTGGATGGCCAATGTCTTGGCATCGTCAATGACAGTACTGGGGATAGGCGCCTCGGTGTCAGGCCACCTTGTGGTCCTGAATCCGAACAGTAGTTCGCCACTGTACCTTGACGTTGAAAGCGACTGCACGGGTCTGCAGGGAATCCTCGCTTTCGGCATGCTGTTGACCATGGCATTGCTCGACATGAAGCCGAAGATCTCAAAGCTCATACCGCTGTTCGTGATAGGTTTCGCCGGCGCCTTCCTGATCAATATCCTTAGGCTGATCGTCGTGTTCCTCACCTTCGAGTTCTTGGGGGTAGGTGCGGGCACAACCATGCACGTCTATTTCGGATACGTGATCTTCATAGTGTGGGTGATGGCCTTCTGGATGTTGGCCTTCAGGTACCTTGCTCCTCGCCCGCCAACTGGCCTCTCACCTGCGCCGGTTTCTCTCCGCCCCCAGGCCTCGTAGTAACGCCCCACTACGCCTCTCAGAGGGCTAGAAGCATCTCCGCCAGCTAAAGAGACCTTTCATACCAGAGAGGCTGATTCAAAAGAGAGGAATATCTGCACGATTGGCACGTCTAACTTGAGTGAGGTTCGTGAGCTCGGTATCCGTACATGAGACTTCCGCGCATAGGTAACTTTCGTATTGGCATTTTACCTGACCTGGTAGTCGAACAGTTAACTGACTTCTACTCAGCAGCTGGTCAGATCGGTCAAATGCGTCAAATGAACGGTCAAATGACGGTCAAAAGGGCTCTCGTACCGGTCAAATCGGCCAAATGCGTCAAACCGGTCAAACCGTTTTTTGGCATTACCGTACTGTTATAGTATTGTACACTAAATGCGCTAGGATCCTAGGGTGGACCTAGGGAAGACAGCGTGACCAAGTCTACCTCCTCTGTTCTGTCTTGACCGAACAATCATGGTTTGTCGACTGCAGAGGCTTTGGCGGTGACCATTTTGGCGTGGTCGTCTGACCCAAATGGCCTAATGACTGACGGCCCTCAGGAAGACGACTTCGTCGGTTTCGCAGCCCAGCGGACGGCGTAAATATCACCAAGACGCTTTGCACCTTTGTGCCTGAACCGCTCTCCCCTGCTGTTAGGAAGACGGTCGTCGAGGGGTACCTTCGCGACATGCGCAGGGACGAGATTTTCCGGACGGTCAAACGGCTATACAAGAAGGGAGGAAGCGGTTCGGTCACAAATATTGAGCGTGAATTCGATAATGAAGTCGATGAAATGGGTCTGGAAGCCGCAGCGAGTGATTTTGGCGTGAGCCAACTCGTTGAGGACCTCAAGGAGGTCGGCGGCTTCGCAAGGAGGAACTCCGTCAGCCTTGAGGAGATGGCTGGAGGAGGGAAGCTCGCCGTCGCCCTACGGGAGGACAAGATCCCGGTTGGCGATGTCTCGAGATACGTCCTGCCGGTCTACGCGAGGCTCAAGAAGGAGGGCTACGACGCCGACGCGGTCGCGGGTCAATTTGCCGCACTGAATGGGCTGCTCGAGAAGTATGGCCCGTTCGAGGAGCTCAAGTCGGACTACGAGACCACCGCCAAGACGCTAGCGGATGCCACCGAGACCCTCTCTTCGCTGAAGAGCGGGGCGGATGCCAAGAGGAAGGAGATCGGAAACCTAGAGAAGGAGTACGGGGTCAGCCTCTCAGCAGCGAAGGCGTACGTCTCGGCGAAGCAGCGCCTTCTGTCGATGGGTTTGGACATGGACGACCTTGGTTCCGTGGAGAAATGCCTCACGAACCTTCTGGAGAGAAAGTTCAACCCGGCAAGGGTGATCGCGACCTTCAACGAGTCAGAGGACTTGACTGGAAGAATTGCGTCTCAGAAGGGCCAACTCGCTTCGACCTCGGAGGAGGTCGAGGGGAAGGGCAGGGAACTCAGCAGAGTTCTGGCCGAGCTGAAGAAGAGAACGGGGGAGCTGGACGAGGCGAAGCTGCTGGCTCGGGCTGGGCTGGAAATCGAGGCAATCAGGCAGATCAGGGATACGGTGGAACTCGCCGCCAGAAAGCGGAAGGTGACTCCGCCGAAGGCCGTCGAGCAGCTCATCAGTGACCTATTGAAAAACTACGACCACGTGCTCGGCCTGAAGGGAGAAATCGAGAAGCTTCGGTCCGAGGAGAGGTCGGCCCAAAAGGCGCTCGAAGAGGCTGGAAAGAAGGTGCAAGCCCAGGACAAACTCTACTCGGCAAGGAAGGCACAGATCGAGGCGTACGAACGCCTCAAGGAGAAGGGAATCGACGATGACAACCTGCTGGAGTGGGAGGGTGCCATATCCAGGTCCGATCTGGACACCCGCACCGTCACGGCGGAGCTCAAGAAGTACACGAGTCTCGAACGCGCAAGGGATACGCTGGACGAGGGGATGCGGGAAGCAAGGAGCAAGAAACAGACCCTCACCTCGGAAGTCGAGTCGCTCAACGCCAGGAAGTCCCAGCTGGAGGCATCAATCAGCGAAGTGACGGAAAAGGGGCTGAGGTCCCTCGAATCCCACATCGAGAGCTTCCGGACGTCAGTCTCCACGGTCGAGAGGGAGACTCTGAAGGGCGTGAACAAGACCTCGGGAGACGTCAAGGACAACGTCAGCGCGCTGGAGAAGTCGGTGACCGAAACCGTCGGGAAGGTCAACGACGCGTTGGCGGCAATGGAGACGAAGGTCAGCGGAATCGCGCAGAAGGCCCTGCAGACAGGGCAGGAAGTGCAGAAGGTCAGGGCCCTCAAGCCGCTGGTCGACTTCTACGAGAGGGGGGAGGGCACGAGAACAGACGTTCTCACAATCTCCTCCATGTACGTGACAAACCTGGAGCGCTGGGCCGCGACCCACACGATCGAGCAGGTGCAGTCTCAAGCATCGTCACTAGGGAAGGCGATTCATAGTGCAATCGTCGGACCGTGACCTCGACAGCGTGATTTCGGGCCTCAAGGCGGAGCTGGACTCCATCCTTGCGAGCGCCCAGACCGCCGACAAATTATACGTCACCATCTTGATGGATACCTGTATCGAACTGCTGGGCAGAGAAAAGAAGAGAACGGCCAAGGGTGGTGAAGGGAGGGTAGCTCTGGGGGTAGACGTGAGCATTCTCGCAGGTGGGGTGCTTGACAAGTTTCTCACCGGAAGCCCTGACGCGTTCACAAGGTGGGATGCTGCGAAACAGGGAGGCAGGCGGAGGAAGGTTGCTGAGGTCGAAGCTCAGGAGCAGATGGTAGTGTCTGCGGGCAGGGACGAGCTGCACCGGAGCCTGGAGAGTTACCTGACAGAAAGGCTCGACGCAAGCTTCCTTGTCCATGTTCCCT
Source organism: uncultured archaeon (assembly GCA_963796355.1). Classification (GTDB taxonomy): domain Archaea; phylum Thermoproteota; class Nitrososphaeria; order Nitrososphaerales; family Gagatemarchaeaceae; genus UBA183. The sequence goes on along the minus strand of CAWCLD010000002.1, from coordinate 73,607 downwards.
ACAAGTTTCAGGCTGCGGGAGTAGCAACGGATCAGAGGTCGGTCAGGGTAAAATGGGAATTGACGGAAATTAAGAAAGACGCTCCGAGCTCTTCCTTGCCTTCGTCAACGGGGGAGGACGAGAGCCAACGGTCAGCAGCATCTACTTCTTGAGTTGACAGAATGAGGCATTAAGCCTGCCAGGGTTCGTCGAGGGGACGGCGCGGGCGGGACATTTGACTAAGTGGGAGGATGACCCGGCGGACCTACTGTGTTGACAGGCCCTCTTCCAAGCGGTCCGCAGATTGTTGCCAGGTGAACTCCTTCAGAACCCTTTCCCTTGCCTTTCGCCCCATTCTCAACCTCAGTTCAGGGTCTCTCAGGAGGCTTTTCAAGGCCGTCCCGAGCTGTCTGGCATCTCCTTCATGGACGAGGATCCCTGTCTCGCCGTCCACGATTGACTCGGGGATCCCCCCAGAGAGTGTGCCCACAGACGGCTTTCCGAAGATCCCGGCTTCGAGGAAGACGGTGCCGAATCCCTCTACGTCGTCCCTCAACCTCTTTGAAGGCATTGCAACGACGTCGCAGAGCCGATATCGGTCGTACAGGGCGCGGCCTCTCAGTGAGCCGAAGAATTCGACCTTCTCCCCCAGGCCCAGGTCTGCAACGAGTCGTTCCAGCCTCTTTCTTTCAGGGCCGTCGCCGACGATTTCCAGCCGCCAGTCAGGGAAATCCTCGGATATCGACCGGAAGGCGTCGATGAGGTCGTCCGCCCCTTTCCTCCTGACGAGCCTCCCAACGAAAAGAACGCGGTGGCCGGTCATCTGACCCGACGGGCCTGCCGACCCCAATCTCGGGTCCACGCTCGGGTATAGGACTCTTTGCTTCCTGCCCGCGAAGGGAGGCAGTAGTGAGGCCGTGAATCTGGAGTTCGTGAAGACGATATTCGACAGGACAATCGAGGCGTGCATCATCATTCGGCCTAGAGGGCCCCGTCTTGCTTGTAGGATGTCTCGTCCGTAGAAAAGGACAGCCGTCTTGCGGCGCATTAGCCGTGATTCAGCAAGAAGTGCGTTTCCGTAGAATGTTATGGCGCCGCTGATCAGGAAAACCGAGTCAAGCCTCCGATTTACGAGAACTCGCTCTGTGGCAAGAAGAGAGCACAATGCCTGTGCTGGCCTGGAGGACAATTCGTACAGTCTTGTGCCCCAGAACGTACTGATTCCTGATTTGTACTCAGGCGCGAGCGCAAGAACCTCCGCTCTTCCCCCTCGCCTTGATAGCTCCTTCACATACCCCTCGACTCTTCCCTCGATTCCGCCAATGTTACCGGGCGGGTCGAAGGTCACCAACAGGATGCGCGCAGGATTCCCCTTCGTCACGGGGTCATTTTCAGACCCTTTGTCGCTCTCCAACTAATGCGCCTCAGACTGCGGAGAATCGAAAGTGATGATGAGTGTTCTCAAAGTCAAATCCCTGCTCAACTTCCGACACTTTTGGTTCCTGAAGGGCACTTTCAGCATTATTAGGTCTTGGCAAAGTCAAACGGTAAGAAAAATCGTCGCGGGTCCCCGCCTACGGATGTGCTTCCTGAAGTGGACTGCTGTGCTCCAATTGAGGAGTTGTAGTGTAGCTAACTCCGCCTTGATCCTCTCTTCGACAACTATCTCTGACGGATTTAGGCTGAGATAGGGCTCAACAGGCTACACTTCAGCTATAAATAGAGCCGCCCGATGGAAGGAAACATGACCCTCGAGGAGCCATCCCAGAAGGAGGCTGAAGAGGCAAGAAGGTACTTGGAAGAGCTTAGGAAAGACCCCGATAAGTACAGCAAATGGCTGGATACCGTTCTTGATAAGGCGCTTAAGGGCTGGAGAAGCAAGAAGACTTGGAAAGCAAGGACCAAGAAGACCAAGCGCTCCTAGAAATCCTGGGCGACCTTGAGAAGAAGCTCAAGAGTCGGATTCCAATCGTGCTTCACAGGAGCCCGGAAACACTCTTCGAAGAGCTCGAAGCTTTGGAACTCGTCATTGACCTGAGGAAGAAGTTGAGCTAGTTTCGGCGCTGCGCTTCGAAGCGTATTCTTGGATTTGCCTCTCTAGACGCTCGAGACGATCCTCGAACTCCGCCTTGACTCTCTCTTCGACAACGACTTCCGAGGGATTCAGGCTGAGATAAGGTTCGACCTTCAGGTACTCTTTCACGAAGTCCTCTTCATGGAGCTTAGGGTGTTGATACACCCAGCTTATCGCCGAGACGTGGCCGAGCCAGAACAACAGATTCTCACTCCAGGACTGTCAAGTCGGGCCATCTTCTGGAACGCGAAAACCAGCAGGAACATCGTCATCACGTTCAGCCCCGCAAAAAAGGCCTGACCCGCAAGCGTCGCGGAAATCCAGGGAATTGAAAGTGCTTCCCAGAAAGCCGTTGCGCAGTACGCGCTCACTGTGCCGATTACTGCGAACTTGGTAGCCGGCAAATTGTACCTGCGTAGGAGAAGGAGCAACGGCAATACAGTACTTAGAGACACCGCAATCTGTAGGGGTTTGGCCAAGACCAAGTCTCCTTGAACAGTCGACACTCCCGATACCCCTGCAGGCAACAGTCCCGACAACGACAGAGTCGACTGGAACCCGAGCAGAGTCAGCGAAGCCCAATTCGCGAGCTCGTAGACCCAGACACCGATGTAGAGAAGTAATCCTGCGAGCAACAGGTCCAGCACGATTCTACCGCCCCGTGAGAGCAACGGGTACTCAGCCACACCTATGTTAGTTATACGATTATCGCACGAATCACGGAGTTCGACGTCCCATGTTCACGAAAAGCGACGAAGCGTCGCAGTGAGACTAACTACAACACCGAATCAACCGTACGTCATTTGCCCTGTTCCAAGAGTAGAAGTCCCGGTTGCGGACCGGTCTTCGACGAATTCTCCTAACGGCGAAGTACGTCCCGACCACACATATCGAAAAGATAGTAATCAAGACTGGATAGCTCAATGTGACAATTACGTACTCTGTATGTTCGCCCGGAGTCGAGATTTGGATGTCCCCGCTGAATGCCAGATACTTGACGGTTCCGTTGAGATATCCCAATGGCACTTGTCTAAACAAGGCCATGCCCGTGTTGTTGGTCAGCAATTCTTGAATCTGATTCCCCACCGTCATGGTCACGTTTGCACCACTGATTGGAAGGCCATAAACGTCTGTAACAATAATGGCTTCGTCGTAGATCGGCAGTGGAACTACGATTGCATTCGAATCTGCGACTGTGAAGGTCACCGGGAAGTCCTGGCTCGACCCGACGTTCGTGCCCATCCATTCTGCTTGAGTGACCTGGTAAGTGCCTGAGTAGAGCCAGAGGCCTGAGTAGAGCCAGAGACTTGAATCGGAAAGATTGAAAGCCCCTGCGGGTCCTTGGATCAAGACGTTCTGGGGGGACACGCTTCTCCCTTCGGCGTCAGCAAACGCTACGCTCACAAGGTATTGGTTCTTGTACGATGCAAGCAGACTCAGGTCGCCTCGCACCGTAATCGTGAGACTCGTAGAGGTAGAGTTGACTCCTCCCGACCAGCCCACGAATTTGCTCTGGCCTCTCTCTGTGCCCACGGATAACTCTTTCAGGATTAAAGTGTGGTTGGATCCCACAGGCCATGCGAAACTCGAGGGAGTCGTGTAGGCAATTCCATCCACGTAAATCGGAACTGGACTCACTGCGTCGCTCTGAATGGTTATGGTCGGGTAGAAGGGGCTCTGGCTGCAAGAGGATGTCTGCTCACAGCTTGAAGGGGGCGCCGAGGTCGTTTGGGTCCCCGTCGAGGACGCGACGGTAGTCGTCTCAGACGTTGTCGATGACGGCATCGTGGTGCTGGTCAGACTGGAAGAGGTGGTCGACGCTGTGGTGCTGTAGCTGGAAGAGGTGGTTGACGCTGTGGTGCTGTAGCTGGAAGAGGTGGTTGACGCTGTGGTGCTGTAGCTGGAAGAGGTGGTCGACGCTGTGGTGCTGTAGCTGGAAGAGGTGGTTGTCTCGGTCGAGGTTGTCGAACTGGACTGGCTTAGTGAGACCTCTATCATAGCCGGGCTTCCCTGCTGGAAGTGAATATACAGGAGGGAATTCGAGCTGTCGTAGAACCAACCCTGTTGATTCAAGTAGGTGAACGAATTGCATCTTCCTCCGCTTGCAATAGACGTGCAGTAGTCACCTATCGTGGAGGAATTCAGAAGCTGAGAGCGTCGAAAAAGCGGAAAGCGACTCACTCGACTTGCTGCTAGTGACTGACATGGGGAGCGAGGCCATGGAGAGGATCAGCCAGCTCGAGGCGCTGTGTGGTCCTGAAGTCGCGTACTGGCCTCCGGAAGACGAGACCGACGAACTCGTTATGCTTGACGTGGAATAGACAGGCTGGAGGTCTCCCGGTCTGCTGATGATGTAGATCGGGAGCCAATCGAACGCTTTCACTGTGGCGCGTATGTGAATGTCAGAGCCTGAGCCTGACGCAATCACTGACATGTTCTGCATGTTGATTGCTATCCAGGAGCCTGTTATCCCATAGAATGTCGCGTTCAGGTGTATATCGAAGACCTGACTGGAAGACGAATTTGATGAGACCCACAGTAGAGGATGGCCGACCGAACCGTCAACCGTATAGACTAACTGGTTCCATGGTTGTTTGGTTGCGTATGTGGTCGTCCAAACTGCTGGAATCTTGCTATCTTGGTGGGCTGCGTAGAGAATGCCGTTCATGAGCAGTGTCATGTAGCTGTCTCCGAAGCTGTCGTATTGCAGCCTCGCCCTGTCCATCGACACGAAGACTCCGCGACCTGAGTAGTAGTTGTTGCTGCTGACGACCGGATAGCCGTTCGCGTCAGTCACGTCGAATGTGGCAGACTCGTTGGACATCTTCGTGAAGCTCCCGTCCCAATATGGGGCATATCCGGGCAGAGAAGTGTACGGCTCTGTTATCTTGTTGCCTGCGAGGACAGTGTACGGCGCGCTGCAGCACCCTGAGTTCTTAGGAGAGAGCCCCATGATGTTGTCCTCCCAGGCCGCCGGAGGAGAGTCTTCTGCTATCCCTCCGCCAGCCTTCACGTAAGCTATTATCCTGCTCACAGCGCTCGCGGTTATGGATTCAATGGCTGACGGGTTGACTATCACGTTGAACTGCTGTAAGTTTCCGAATTGCGTGAGATTACTATCAGAATCACTGTCCAAGCGCACGTTTGCGACTGATTCTAGGTAGGCTGGAACCGCTTCATCAGAAGAAGTCTCAATCCAAAGAACCTTCAATGTTGATGTGCTTGTTCCATAGTATCCTCCAGTGTAGTCCATCCTGTTGAGAATGGTTCCAAAAGCCTCCATGGGGGCGGTCTGAGTAAAGTTGTTGAGGCCCGTGCTGGAACCGAAAGACCAATCGTTGGCAGTTAGAGTGCTGTCCGTGGCCAATTGGGGAAGCTCGACGAGATACTGCTGGTTCAAGTCTTCTGGAGTGACCCCACCAACATTGTCTCCTGGTGCTCCGAAACTTGACCACCCGATAACGTTAGTTTGATTTGGCATGGAGAGAATGCTCTCGATCTTTTCATCAGCATCTCCGGTCCAGTAGCCTTCGACTCCTCCACAATGCGGCTGCGAGACACATCCAAACCCTCCACCAGCTCCTTCAGCTTGAGTGAGAACATACTTGGGATTGAAGTTCGGGATTGATTCAATGACGTTGGTGTCAAGACCAGTGAACCACATGAACGTTCTCCCCGCGAGAGCGCTCATCATCTGTGTGAGGTCGTAGTTGATCTGCGCCTGCTCGTAATTCAGGAACTGATTCCATCCTTCTAGAGGATATGAAGAAGCCTTTGCGTCGTCAGCTACGAGCTCGCTGTAGAGCGTCTTGGTATTGTAAGTCCTGATGGTGGAGACGCTTGTGGCAAGTATGAATGGCATGTCACCTGTAGTAGAAGACGCAGGAGAAACCCACGTCACACCGTTGTTTGATGTTTCATAATGGAGAGTTTGGCCCCCATAGTCAGCCGATGAAGAATCTGCTGAAGAACTGTAGATGTCGAATGTTACAGACGTCGCTTGACTACAGCTTGCAACACATTGTGTTGGTTCAATTACAATCCAGTATTTCGTGTTAGCCGTGATATTCACTGGAAGGTTCAACTTGACATAGTTGAGAGACCCACCGGTGGCGTTTTGTTCGATGATGCCAGACGCCAACGCCTTGGACGTAGGGCTATCTGAGCCGCTATCGGGACGTATCGACACATCAGCAGGACTGCCTCCGATGCTAGCCGCTACCCACAGCCCTGTCAGTTGGATGGCACTAGGTGACTCGAACGATTGGGCAAATTTGCCTAGCTGGTATTTGGCCGTACCAAGAACCAAATTGTTGATTGTTTGAACGTTGGTGATGATGTTGAAGGAGAGGTCAGATGGCCCATCTGCCGCTGGACCCCATGTCTTTGCGTAGTCATCTGATGAAACGTAAGTCAAGTGTTCTGGCTCTACAAGTCGTTCGAGTGTGATGTAGCTATTCTTGGTCACGTTAAGAACCAACCAGTAGTATGTTCCAGCCGTCAGAGATGTAGAACCTGTGAATGATGTAAAGTTGGCAAGCACGTATTCTCCGGTAGTTGTCGGAGCACCAGAATGGAATGATGATTCCAAAGATGCCAAAGTCATCGAGGCTGTGGCAAGTGCTGCTCCATCTTTGAGAGACTGCGGATGACTCCCAACGGTCGTGTTGTCACTCCTCAATGAGAGTTGTAAAACTGAAGAACTTGAGCCTGCACCTATGACCTCTACTTGAAATTCACTCAGACTCTCTGTCGCTGTTGCCTTGAAGCGAAGAGCTATTTCAGAGCCTGGAGTATGTCCAGGAGAATCAAAGAGGTCGGTTCCACCAAGGTAGTTATAGTTGGACACGCCGTTTGACTGAAGCACCATGTAGTCGAGCTGGAATACTGGCCATTTCGCCTGACCCAAATATCCGGCACTTGTTGGGTTTGCTGTTTCAGTTATGTAATCCTGAGTGACCCCGACCCCGCTGCTTCCAGCATAACCGTCTCTACTCAAGGCACTCGCTACAAGCTGATACCTTATTCCTGGAACTAGGGTCACGGTGCTGCTCAGCTGCAAGGGAAGATACGAAAGAGTCCCAATGCCGTACTCAAGCTGGATGCTGAACTCAGCAGTGGCGAGAACAGTTCCATTTGGATACTCCAAAGAGAGGGTCACATTGTTTGGATCGTATTCTCTGTCACTGACGAAAAACGAGATGACATTTGCCTTGACCGTTGACTGCACTTGGAAGTATGCTGTGCCGCCCATTTGATTGGTGCCGACGTTCATGTATGGATAGACGGTAATGGTGTTGCCGCCAGACTGGAGCCAGAGAACGCTTCCACCTGTTTCTCTTTTAGCGTGTGAAAGGCCATTCGAGGCCACCGCAGTGTAGATGTCCGTGAAGACATTCTGCTGGTCGCAGACAACGTCAAAGTAATTGCTATTGCTCGTCCCTGAAGTTGAAGACGTATACCCTGCCCAATAGTAGTCACCACCGACAAGAGTGACTCCGGTGAATGACGTAGACACCCATGAGAAAGAGCTTGTCATGCCAGAAACAGTCTGATTAGCAAGAATTTTTTGAAGAACTGGTCTTCCGTTCTGAGTGCTCGCATTATCTGTGAATAGGGAAAGATACAGACTTCCTGTCGGAGAGCCGACCTTCTCGACATAGCTCTTTATTGTGAAGCTAGATGTGCCCTCTCCGAATGGGACATAGAACCTTTGCAGCAGGACGTTCCCAGACCTGCCTCCACTTGATATTTGGTTGTCCTGAGGATAGACGAGAGGTACGCCAGTACTTAGCACCGCATCTTGCTCGCCATTTACAAACATCTCCCAGATTTTGCTGACCTGACCATTCGAGAGATACTCTCCCGTCGCAGGACCTATGAGCCTCTGGAAGAATACGCTGTCAGCATACACATCCATTGTGAAGTTATCAAACGGCCTGCTAGTCTTTATAGATCCGCTAGTGCCGCTGCCGTAGTAGTTTCTGTCTCCTGTCGCCCCTTCACCAAATCCAATCCAATTAGTGTAGTTGCCGTACCATGTGTAGAGTTGCTTTAAGTCTGCTTCGAACGCTCTGTATACCAAAGGTGAAGCATCAGTCCAACCACTTTCAGTTGTACAACCTGCACATCCACTTGACGGGAATGGGACATCGACACCCGACGCGTTGTCCGTCACTGCAGATGGATATTCGTTCAGAAAGTCTTGGTCCCAACTTGGCGAGGAAAAGAAGTATCCCCATTGCTTGGTGAAGAAGATGTTGTCTATTCCATACTGATTGGAGGCGTAGAGCCAGTTGTTGACCCATGATTGATACCCCCCCGCTACTTCAGTCGTGGAAGTATTAGCTTCATTTCCCCAGCCAATGTCCAGAAAGACGAAGTTGATTGCTGACGGGACAAAATACTCCTCGATAGAAATCTCATCTTGGGCAACTGTTCCGTCAGAACCTGGCGGAGGACCATCCAAAACAACCGGTGCTCCAGTAAGTCCCACACCATAGGTAGACGCGGAGTCAGAACTTCCCGATGAGGCGGCGGCCTGCCGGATGCTGTTCGCAGTGGAGAATATCGCCGCCAGGCCGGACAGCATCAAGAGCCCTATCAAAGCGCACGGAAGGACCCATTTTGGGGAGCTCTTCGAGAGCTTCAAAAGCCAACCGCGCCTCCGAGCGCGCTGGTCTGAGTGTTCGAGGAAGTCCCTGAATTTGAGGCGGACAGAGCACTCGCTCCCTCAACTGGTACCACACTAACACTGGAAACGAATCCCGTGGGCAACAGCAACAGAAAGAGGAATGTCGCAACCTGAAGAGTTCTCGTCCTGGCCATTTGGGAATTGTCATGGAAAGGATTCGAACTTTAAGACGTGTGGAGCTCAAACCCAGATTAGAAATAGATTATTCGATGCCCGATATTCATGTGGCCGTAGCTGAAATCTGCCCACCATTCTCAACAATTTTAGAGGAGCCTTTCGTAGATTCCTTCGAGTTGGGTGGCAGCTATGTCCCAGGTGAATCTGGCTGCAACTTTTTGTCTTGCAACATCACCGATTCTCTTAGACAACGATGAGTCTTCCAAGAGATTGAGAATCGAGTTCGTGAGACCTCGAGCATCTTCAGGAGCAACCAATATGCCGTCGACTCCGTTCTCAATGATCTCGGGCAGGGCAGATACGTCAAACGCGACCACGGGCCTGCCACATGCCATTTCCTCTGCGACCGCGAGCCCGAATGCTTCCCGAGTCGAGGGATGAACGCAGACCGTGGCCAGATTCATGATCGAAACCAAATCTTCTTGCGGGACACCTTCAATGAATCTGACAGCTTGACTTAATCCGAGTTCCCTGACTCTTTCAATTAAATTGTCTCTATAAGACGGATCGTAAGCCACCCCAACGTTGACGTACGCTAGTCGGGGCCATTTTTCCAAGATCGCCGGAAGGCTCTCGATGATTCTCCATTGGCCTTTTCTTCGCTGAACAGCCCCAACCGACAGAATTAGGCCTTCGAGGTTGCTTAAGCCGTATTTAATCAGAGTCTCCTCGTATCCGTTGATGACCCGGAAGACTCCCGTGTTGACACCATTGTAGACGACATCGACCTTGTCACGGGGGACGCGATGCGTTCTAATGACCTTACTCTGCGTATCCTTGCTTACAGCGATTATCTTGTCACTCAACTCCACTCCTGCTTGTCGCAGGAGAGCGGGCCGGAGAGGGTGCAAGGGTTCTGTGTCGTGTGAATGAGATACGACTGCTCGGCCAAGAAGCTTTGAAAGAAATACAGAGGGAAAAGCGGAGCTGGAATGAACGTGAACGAGGCGACATCCTGTCTGCTTTATTACTCGACGGACAGCGAAGGCATTGTCTCTTGAAAAATGGTTTACTCTGTGAATGGTGAAGTAATCATTCATGCGAATTTCGTCTTCGCCGGACCCTTTACAGACGTAATCTACTGCGACACCGTGTCGCGACATGGCCAATGCTAGGTTGTATGCAACGATCCCTATCCCGGTCGGTCTATCCCGCGGGAGTTGTTTGTCTGCGACCATGCATACCCTCATCCTTCACTCCACTTCCGATAGTACTTCCAGCTCTCAGTTATCTACTTAAGGAAACCAACTCCAAGCGTAGCAGTGAATCAGATGATGTATTGGGAAGGGGGTCCGAATCAAGACCGCAAAGTACTCACATTAAGGGGGTGTTTGGTTATGCTGAGGAATCTGGCGTCGTCCTGACGAAGTCTGTATTCCGATGTCCCCGGCCTTAACGGTAGGGAGTTCTCAGCCACGAGTAACTGCTAGACTCAATCTGTTCATTCTCCTAGGAATCGTCACCACCGAAATGAATGCTTGCAAATCCACGAAACTCGTCCTAGCGAGTTTCCTCCATTGGCCACTGCTAATGTAGCATCCGAACAGCCTGTCGAATGCCTTTCTCTTCATGCTCGAGTCCAAGGCACCTAGATTATGCAGTAGGTGCCTCTCAAGAACTCGAGACTCGTATTTCATTTGCTGAACCTTATCCATGGCAAGGGTTGAACTGCCCGGATGCGACCTCCACCCATAGGTGGATAATCTTTCGAAGCAGAAGGGAAACTTGGTGGACAACCGCAACACCATGTCGAGGTCAATGCACTTTCGAAGCGTTTCGTCGTAGAGTCCGACCTCATCGAAACAAATCTTGGGCGCGGTAACGGGTCCTCCTATGAAACGGAATGTTCCCCCTAGAATGCGTGCAAATATCATTCCTTCTGGTCTGTACGATGCCTTGGAAAGCTGCGCACTCATCTGGGTTTGAGTTGCGTCAATGTCTACCACATCGGAATAAACAACGCAAGACTCCTGTTCGGCATCTAGCCTTGAGCAGAGAACTTGGCACCTCTCAGGTGCAAACAGGTCATCGGAGCCAAGGAATGTAATGTACCTTGACTTGGCATTTCGGATGCCCGTGTTCAGGGCAGCCGATGGTCCCCCATTCTTCTGGTGGACGAAGATGTGCACCCTTGAATCAGTCTTCTGAATCTGTTCGACAGCTCTCACGGAATTGTCCGTGGAGCCGTCGTTGACGACGATGACCTCGAGATTTTGGAGGGTCTGATCTAAGGCACTTCTTAATGCCAGACCGAGATAGACATGTCTATTGTAAGTCGGAATTACGATCGTGATATCAGGTGTCATCGGTCATCTCCGGGAATCTATGACCTCGGGTGGCATCCTGACCATCGCGCAACTTCTTCTCGTACGGATAAATCCGCTATAAAGCATCTGTATCGTTCACCATAGCAACCCTCAACCCACCAAGCAATCATTTTACAGCATCCCGAATCAGACAGGCAATGATTCTGAAATCGTGGTCGTGGACCTGTTGAGTGGGGGAAATGGAATTGAAATCAGGTGGGCAGATTGACGAATCGTATCTCTCTATACCCATTCCGAAAGCAATCTTTGATGGGGTCACCTATCTTGTGGCAAAAATGAAACCCGTCTCACATCTCGGATTGACGAAACCTCGATTATAGAAGTACACCCTGTCGAAGACCTTGACGGAAAATCCAGCTTGCTTCAAGATTCTCGAAATCTGTCCCGCGCCACGATAATGATACTCAAGCATGATCTGAGAAAAATGTCGAAGCGCTCCGTCCGAAGCGCCTGAAAAGAGATCGTACTCGCAGCCCTCGCAGTTGACTTTGAGGATTGCATTTTGTAATCCGAATCTTGCGACTATCTCTGGCAGGGAACTGATTCGAATGGAAATATCACCGCCAGATTCGTGAGCTTCACTCGAACGACGCGCAAGAAGACTCCGGTCTAGATTCAGACTTCCGCTGACCCCGGCACCTTCGTTCAGCAGTGTAATGATTTCAGCGAACCCATTCTTTTCGATATTTAGCTTTGCGATTTCGCAAGTAGCCGGATACACCTCAAGAGATATTACGCGCTTGGCACCTCGCATTGCAAAATAAATAGCAGTGTCACCAAGACTCGCACCTATGTCCAGTACATCTCTATTCTTTGTTTCCAATTTCGCATATTGTTCCCCAAGCAAATACTCCTTTAGAACTTCAATTGCATCTTGAGTAAGCTCCTTTCTAAAATAGAATCGAAGTTGCTTGCTCCTAAACTCGAATTCAGCATAAGCCAAACCACATTCTTCGCCCATTCTAAACCGCGAGGGTGAAAATGCATCATAGAGATAACTTGACAATTCGATTCTATCGTGTTCACTTCTAACCTCGAATTTCCTGCCATGAACAACTGTTGTAAAAGGGGACTTGAATCCCAATTTCCAAAAGAAAAATCTCGACGAACCTTGAACGTTCCTATGGACAAATCTGACATAGGCAAATTTCTCCGGGATTCGCTTCCGCATACGCCTAATTGCATTCGCCCGATAGCCAATTTCCCATCTAAACCGATCCAAAATCGTGGGCCATCACACGCTAGAATTCATTATTCGTCTCATCTATTATTCGTTTCTTGTTCAACCCTCACGGAGTTGTCCGTGGAGCCGTCGTTGACGACGATGACCTCGAGACTTTGGGCGGTCCGGTCTCATCGATGTATTTATCTGAGCTCATGGATTGAAAAATCACTGGACGTAATGACTTTACAGCGTGAAAGCAAGGACCCGGAGGTTTCCGTAGTTATGGCGCTATATAATGAGGAGAGGTTTGTAGCGCAGGCGATACAGAGTGTTCTTAACCAAAGTTACACGAATTTCGAGCTCTTAATTGTGGATGATAAATCGACAGATCGATCCCTAGAGATAGCCAGAGGATATGAATCAGATGGCCGGGTGCGAATCATCACTAACTCGAAGAACAGAGGTCTTTCCTACACCAGGAACAATGGGATAAGACAATCAAACGGGAAGGTCATAGCATTCATCGACTCGGACGATGTCTACTACCCAGACAAACTCGAACTCCAGATTCAGGAAATGTCCATGGGGGGTCGCTATAAGGACGAGGTGGTCTACACAAATTATTCCAAATTAGACGAACAAGGTAGAGTCATAACGCTGAAAAAATTGGAGCCGAGTCAAATCAAGAAGAGGATCACGGTAAGTGCCTTAATCACGGAAGTGGTTGACCCAATGTGCGCGACAATCGTTTGTTTGAAGGAGACAGCGTTAGAGGTGGGTCTCTTCGACGAAACTCTGAGGATAAGAGAAGATTACGAGTTCATGCTCAGACTCGCAAGAACTCGGTTCTTCGTCGGGATTCTCGAACCACTGTATGGTTACAGGATGGTAAGAAACAGCATGATGCACAGAGCACCTATCCGCGAGAGTTATCGAGCGAAGTTGGGAATTATAGAAAAGCAACTCCAGCTTGATCCTGAACTCCTGAACGGGGAAGACGGACCTCAAATAAGGCTACAGATAGCAAAGTGTCTGATAGCAAACAGAAGCTACAGGTCAGCGCTCGCTTACATTTTGAAGGATCCTCGGATGCTTAGGGCCTTCTACTACAGATACACGAAACGACGATCGGAATGAATGGGATGCCATAAATCAAAGCGACCAATATTTCAGGTGTCACTGGCCATGTTTAGGGAGCGACCTAACGAACACGTTGAATGAATCTGATAATTTTGTCAAGCAGCGAAATAAACGGTTTACCTAATCTGGATACCTTCGGCTGAGTTGAAATCATCTCTCTAAGACGCGTTGCGTCGGCAGACGTCAAACCGCGGAGAAGAACGCTGAATACTATGAAGGAGATTGCTACGACGAATCCTCCTGCTATGACCTCTATCAAAGGGTCAAGATTTGCGATTAACAGACCGAACGAAACAATCCCAGAGAGCAACGCGGCACCATAGAATGGCTTTACGTAAGAATAAGGTGGCGAGATACTAAGATCCGACTTCGCTCTTTTCACTAGCAATATGTAGCTTGGCATGGCACCAAGATTGCTAACAAGAATGTAAGCTAAAAGACCAAGAGTCGGCACCGTCGCGATTGCAACCGCTGCCCCGATAGCACTCGACATGATGCCCATTATGCCGGTGTAGCTGGAGAAGCCCTGGGAAGAAAGCACGTTTCCTGTCCAACCCATGCCGACAGTCAACCAACCCACCGACAAAACGGTCAGGTATATTCCTCCGCCGGCATATGTGCCCCCAAAGAATAGAGCCATGAAAGGCCGCCCGTAGACAATGAAGAAAAGCGCAAAAGGAAGCATTATCATCGTGGAATACCTGACGGACTGTCTATAGACAGTCTGCAGGATCTCTACTTCTTGCGAGCCCTTTATTCTTGAATAGATCGGAAAGGTCATGGAATTCAACGGATCGTTGATAGAATTCATGAGAGCGGCAGCCGAAGAGGCGACGCTGTACAGACCGTAGACGTACAAGCTTACGAACCTCAATATTATCAGATTGATGATCTGACCAACGAAACTGCTGAAGCTATTGGATAGTCCGAGAGGAAGGCCGAACCTCACAAGTTTTTTCGCTGTCACACCATATGTGATCCTTCTACTCTGCCGGTCAGTATCAGCAAGCACCGCGCTAGTACTTACTGCGAGCCCTATGGCCAGATAGGCAAAGTTCGCAAACACCATTGCGATCAATGCGCCCATTGCGCCGTAACCCAATAGAACAACGGGAACCGGTGCGAAACTCAACAGTATTTCGTTTACAATTTGAAGCCATGAGTAAGTTCTAGCCCTGCCTAAAGAAATCAAGGTGGACTTGATGTTGACCTGAACAGCCCAGACCAGTGGCAGAGATGAGGCTACCAGAAGATAACCCTCAACGCTTTGCTTGCCAAGCAGCGTAGCAACCGGTTGTGCAATGAAGTAGGCGAGCATGCTCAGCACTGCGCCTGTGACGAGTTTTACAATGTTCGCGACCCAGTAAGAGGACCATATTGCTTCAGAATTCCCCTCTCTCTTGCTGAAGGCCAGAGTTCTCGTCAGCGCCGAATTTACGCCGGTAAGGTCGCCCAGCATGACAAGGCCTGGAAGAGTAGTAGCTGCGGCGATAGGAGCGTAGATCGTGGGACTCACGAGAAGCCTGATCAACACGATCGAGCCGATGACGCCGACCAGCTTCGACGCAATCTCTCCAAACAAGAGGGCAGTTGCGCCTTCCGCTGTCATCTTTCCGAGTTCTAGGCTACGCTTCGAAGTGTCGGAGCTGTCAGGTGATTCGTTCATTTGTTATAGTACAGCTCAATCAATCCAAGTAAGATTCGAGGTAATTGACTAAGAGATGACATGCTTGAACCGTTCAGTGGTTATCTCCCATTACCTGCCTCCTTATGGCCGGCCTGACAAACCTGGCAAAGGCGAAGAGTGAGACTTCAACAACAACGAATAGGAGTAGAACATCGACGAGTACGCCCACCGGGACCGCGAGTGCCTGCGTCTTGGCCGGCGACGTGAGGACTCGCAGCGTGTCGAGCCCCATGGCAATGTACTTTACGAAGAGCGTGTTCGTCCCGGGGTCGAAGTACCAGCCCTGCGACGTGCCAACCAAGGCACTCATATTCGATAGCGCAGGCAGTTGACCTCTGTCATTGAGGACAACCTCGCTTACGTTGGAATTGGAGGAAATCACGGCGATAGTCGTCTGCCCGACCTCTCCAAAGAGGTCGTGTAACGACTGGTTGGGGTAGACGAACTCCCGCTTCAGTAGCGCGTTGGTGTAGTCAGTGAGCCAGGTCGCGTGGGAATCGACGATGTAGATGGGATCCCAGCCGTGCGGTGCAACCAGGACACGTATCTGCACCTCTGGTCCCGATGAGGAGCTGACGCTCATGTTACCGAGGTTGACCACTGTCAGAGAGGATGAGAGGCCGTAGTAAGAGCTGTTAAGGTCGAGGGAAACACTTGCAGGGGAATCGCTCGGGTTTACGAACCACAAGAGCACGGGCTGTCCCCTGCTCCCGAGGATAGCAAAGAGCAGCGGCGATTGTGTTCCGGCCGGCATTGAACCGTACCAGAATGGGCCGCCGTTCCCGCTGGCTCCCGAGATGAGGTTTGAAAGGAGCGTCGAGAGGTCCGAGACCTGGGAGAAGGTGGGGGAGCTCAAATCCACAAATGCGAACCTTCCCTGGCCGTAGCTGTGGACCCCCAATGTGAGGTCAGTAGATATCGCGAGAGAGCTGGAGTTCGAGACGTTGATGATCGAAAGGAGGCCCAAATAGCTTGTGTGCAGGGTCGAAGCGTTGAGAAATGCGGCGCCTGTGCCCCGCTGACCGGTCAAGCCTTGAATGGGGAGCGAACTCAGCAGATTAGCCACGGTAGACGATTTCCCATCGGTCAGGAGAACAATCAGCTCCCCCCGTTCGCCACGTAGGCCGAGAGTCTCTGCGTTAAGTTGCTGGACCCTAATGGGTCGACTTCCGATGTCCAGAGCATGGCCTTGTACTGAGCGAGGTTCGCCTCGTTGCCGAGGTTGGGGTCGATCGAGAGCTGGGCATAGGTGCAGTTGTAAGCGACAGAGAGGGTTCTGCTCAGGTTGCTGGCCTGGGAGTCACCGACCACGAGCAGATGCTCGCCGGTGGATGTACCGTAACTTCCTCCCATGTAGGTCATCTGGCTGAGCAGGGCCGAAAGAGGACGAAGAGTCGATGTACAACTGGAAGAGCTCAGGTGATCCTCGCTGTAGAATTGCCGGCCAGAGAATGGCATCTGGGACACGAGACTGTCTACTGCGTTGGCGCATGTGGTGCTCTGCTCGCTCTCGCTGAGCACCGTAAGGTCAGCGGGCTTCAGCTGGACGACGACGTTCGCGTTGACCGAGGTGAAGAACTGGAACTGCTTCCCCGTTGCGTCGTTCAGCCAGGACGTTACTTTGCTGTACAAATCCAGTCTCGAGGCCTCTAGGAAGGCGTTCCAGCCATGAAGAATCCCATTTTGCACGGAGGAAGAATGGTACGAAGCGAGGTCGCTGACGATTACGCTCGTGCCCAAGTAGCGGAGGGGAGTACCAGGCGACGCCAGGGAGTAGAGGATTAGACTCGTGTCGTTCGACACCTTCGCCCACGTCAGACCATTATCTGAGGACATCAACGGAGGCGTGTTCTTAGGCACTCCCGGTGCCGAGGGAAGATACTCAATCAGCGTGAGGCCGTAGTCGCCGCCTATGGGAGTGACCTCAAGCCAGTACTTCTGCCCCTGCTGCAGATTCGCCACGGAGGAGAACTGGACGAACTCAAGTCCATAATCGAGAGTGATATTGCCTGCGTTGAGGACACCGGAGGCTATGGGAGATAGAGAGGGCTCGCCCTGCCCGGTGTCCACGTCTATCGAGACCCGAATCTCCGGCCCAGGCCGCAGCGGGCCGAGAAATACCCCGTCGACCTGTGTGTCACTCGAAGCAACAAAGGGCTGCGCGAACTTGGAATTGGGAGTAAGCGTGACGGAGGGGAATCCCTCTATGTAATTCCCAAGGGTCTGATAGGAGAAGGAGGCCACGAACGCGAACTCCGTGGGACCCTCGGTGGGCTGGCGCCAGTTTACCCCACCATCAGGTGACGCCTTCGCCAAGTACGCGTAACCCCCAGAAAGCCTCCCGATGGTGAAATGTTCCGTGGAGTTCGTCGAGAAGACTATCCAGTAGCTACGCCCGGCGACGACGCCTTCGCTGAACCCCGGGACGTTGAGGAAGCCGTTGGCGGGCACTTCGGTGGCCGGGATACTCACCTCCTGCAAGGGTGGACCAATAGGCTGCGATCCATCTGGGCTTCCGGCCCAGAGGCCCACGCTGAGGGTTCCGCTCGTGTAATTGCCCAATCGGGTGTTGCTCGCCATGAGAATCCGTACGGAGGTGAACGACTCGTTACTGGATGGGATAACTCTCACCGCGTCCATGTAGTCACTAGTGACTGCATCGTTGCCGTCCGGGGTTAGCCCAGTGAAGTCATATCTGCCCTGCCCCCACACGATGTTTCCTAGCTCAAAGAGCCAGTAGCGGGACTGATTCTGGAAACCCGCAGCGGGCGGGCTCGTGAAGACCCCCCTCATCACTACCCTCCACGAGTACGCGGGCTCGCTGATCGTGAGCAGGTAGGTGTGACCGGGTATCGTAGTTACTGACCTGTTGAGGCTGATGGGCGTCCAGTTCTGCAGACCTCGGATGAGGTTCTGCGAGAGCACGCCAGTGGCCAGTTTCGAGTTGCTGGCCGTCATGTCACTTACTGTGAGCGTTCCGTTTGTCGGATCGAAGGCACGGTCGGAGAGGAAGAGGAAGACGGTATTGAAGGTGTAGAGGTTCGAAGCGACGAAGGTCTGCGTCGTCGAGGGACCCGTGTCCGCCTGGACGTAGGGGTAAACCACCACGTCAGTTCCGAGCGAGTCCTTGATCCATAGAATCGAGGAACCGCGCAGGAACCCAGGTCCTACGTACGCTTCATGCGCCAAGGCGGTGTCGCCGCTGACCAGATAGTCGTTGAAGTACATCTCGTAGTAGCTGGCATTGTCGCTGGTCGGGCTCGAGAAGAGTGCCCAGTAGTATCCTGCTGAGAAGTTGCCAGCGATAGGACCGGGCATCTGCCATCCGGTCGTGGAACCTGCATCCGCCCCGTTCATCGTGGTGCTGCCGTAGACCACGCTGCTCGGGTTGCCGTTTCGATCGCCTAGTACCTGAATCTGAAGAGGCCCGGGGTTGCCGACCTTCTCGCCGTACCATCCGAGCTGGAGGCTGCTCTCGCTTCGAGAGAGGTAGAAACGCATCTCGATGAAGTTGGCTTCATCTCCGGCGCCGTAGACGTTAGCGGGGCTGGAGGTCATCCAGAGCCCTGACGACAGCACAATCGAAGGTGAGACGGCGAACGAGGACCAGAGAGGGTCGAGCGTTCCGTTAGGGAGGTAGCCGCTCGCGTTGACGTCCTGCGCGTAGTACACCGTGTTGACGAAACTCGAGACTGTGGTGTTGGAGTATCCCATCAGCGGCATGAACTGGGTCGAGCTCTGATACGGATCATTGCTGGGCGCGCCGGTCCCTATGCCCACCCAGCTGGTATGGTTTCCATAGTACGAGTAGATGATCGAGAGGTCACGTTCAAGGAACACTGCAACGCCGGGGTCGTTGTACGAGACGAATGCCGCGGCTGTCCCGTTCGCATAGTAGGTCTGAGAAGAGGCGTCGAGCTGAAGCAGGCTGCGAACCCACTGCGACCCCACCCCAGCGTTGGTAAGCTGCCCTGTGTAAATCACGTCCTGAATCCCCATAACATCAGATGCCGTGAGCCAGGTATTGACCCACGACTCGTACGGAATGCTACCCACCGAATAGTTCTGCCACCCGATGTCAAGGAGTATCTGCCTTGTTCCATAAGGCAGGTATTGGTTCTGTATGACCTTCTCGAAACTTGACAGAGTCATGTTCCCGCCGGTGAGGGCCAAGAGGGTGCTCTGCGTGAGTGGAGCGCTGGAATTCAGGGAAGCCAGGGCGTAGTCGGCGTAGAGTGCAGAGGCCGAAACCGTGGGTTCCGAGACTGACCGAGCGGTCTGAACCACGATGGGGGAGGCAAGCATGATGATGAAAGCAGCCACGACTAGCCTCGACACGAAGTCAGTTCCGGAATCTCTCATGACCACCATCCCTCATTCACGCCCTTCGTATGACTGGAGGAGCCTGTCAGTCGCGGCCTTCCACGTGTACAGCGATCGAGCATTCTTGAGTGAATTCCCGCCCATCTTCCTCGCCAACTCCTTGTCGTTCACCAGTTTCGTTAAAGCATTTGCCAGCAGATGCGGATTGTCAGGCGGTACGAGCAACCCGTTGATGCCGTCCTGGATAACCTCTGGTATCCCACCGTGGGCCGTCCCCACCAACGGCTTCCCGTGCATGGCCGCCTCGATGAGGGTCAGTCCGAGTCCTTCGCTGGCCGCATCCTCTTGCACAGCCTTGGATGGGAGGACGAAGACGTCGCACCTTTCGTATTCTTCGTGAAGCCGTTTACCGCGAAGTGTCCCGGTGAAGCGGACTGCTCCGGAGAGGCCGAGCTCGGCTACCATCCTTTCGAGTTTCTCCCTCTCTGGACCGTCCCCGACAATCACGAGTTTCGCCTCCGCAACTCGAGACCTCACTTCGGCGAACGCGTGCAGTAAGTCGTCCACCCCCTTTCTCCCAACGAGTCGCCCGACGAAGAGGACCGAGGAACCGCGTGTGACCGCGGGCGCGCTGGCGGACATCCAGTCCGAACCACCGAGCAGGACGTGCGACTTGTTGCGGACCCGGGGAGGCAGAAGGTCGCTCGTCGCCTCAGAGTTGGTCGATATTGAGGTTGCCAGAGAGGCGGACACAAGAAAGACAATCCGAGATATCCTGGAAGGAAGCGTCACGTCCTCCCGGCCGAATACGCTCATCGCTGAGGGCTTCCGGAAAAGCCTCCCGCAAAGGAGGGCAAACATGCCGAGGAGGGTGGACGCTCCCGTGAATACATGAACTACATCTGGCGATGAACGTATCAACTCCGTTGTCAACAGACTCGTGTTCGTCCCCAGATTCCCCTCGCCACCCGGGCACTTGACCAGAACAAATCCGCCTTTTCGCAAGCAAGAAAGAGTCTTAACGTCTGATGTCACAAAAATCACGGTCACCCTGATGCCCGTGGCCAGCAGTTCCTCTACGTAGCGCGAAATCCGCGTTTGAATCCCTCCTATTTCAGGGGGGTAGTGATAGGTCAGGAAGGTGACCGACCGAATAGTAGTCAGTAGACGCTTGACCTCCTAGGGCCTGGCCAGTCGTCTTTCGCCCGTCTCGTTGAATATCGTCAGCTGCATCTCGCCGTCCCATCCGACACCTCCGTCGTCTAGCAGGCGCGGGCTGGGAGTAGCCGCCTGACGAGCCTTCCACCAGCTAGCGCACTCCTGTGCCGAGGCAATCCAATAACGTCCATCGGCCCTTTTCAAGACCCATTCGTATGCGTCCACTATGTCGGGAAAGGTGTCCCTGTTGAGATAGGTGTTGTGGAAGTTGACCACGAGCACCCCGTGGAAACGCTCCACGGTTTTCATCAGGTTCTCAAGGACGTCCAAGGTTTCTCTGCCCCTAAGACCTCGGTTCAGCGCGGTCCAGTCCATGAAACTCGTTGACAATTCCAGTATGTCCAGCCGTTTCGTTGCGAAAGGGCGGTATGGATAGCAGACCTCGGAGCGGAAGCCGAAGAAGTGGTTACGCGCAAATGTGGCATCGTACTCCAGGCCGCATTTAGACTCGATGATCCATGTGTCCGGAACCTTGAATTTTAGGATGTGATATCTCAGCCCCTTCGGGACGTTCCCTGTCTGGGCTTTGAACGCCTCAAGCTCAGACCTCAGGTTGTCTTCTTTCAAGTGAGAGTCATGGGCTGCGTGAATTGCCATCTCACACCCTGTTTCCTTGATCACCCGCACCGCATCCTCGAAGAGGTCAGCGTCGCCCTCGTAATTCGTGCGGAGGAACAATGTGGGTCTTGATCTTACACCAGAATGTGGTTCGACGAGGAATTGAAGATTCCAGCCGAAATTCCTCCCCCCAAGGGCTAGGATAGCGGCACGGACCTTTCCTGGGAGACCGGCAGTCCCCTTGTAGACCGCCTTGTGAAAAGGTGAATAGCGGAGCCAGTCTATGTCATGTGTCATTACTAGACACGCAGTCTCCCCATGCGGCCAGAACGGTTTCACAACCAGCGGGGCCCCCGCCCTCTCCATCCCCTCTCGAATGGCCTGCAGCAGTTGAGATTCGGCGACATTTACCGGAACCTCAAGGCTATCCCGTTCATTGTCCTCGACTCCGGACAGGCAGCGACGAATCCTTGCAAGGTTGACAATTCTCGGGACAACGATCACGTTCTCTTTGGTTCTGCAGAAGGCGAGAGCGCGCTGGAACATATCGTCAGACTGCTCAGGAAGGAGGACCATCGGGTATAGCTTCCCATCCGACCCGGGCTTGATTATTTCGTAGCATACTCCCTGATGGTCGAGCATCTCCTCAACGACATCGCCGTAAAGAGTCCCTTTCGTTAGCAGGCCGATGGTGAGCGGTTGTCCGGGAACCAATTCAGTGTCTCTTTTCTGTCTGCGCCTTCGCGTACGCTCCTTCAATCCTCGTCGCGACGGCGCGCCAGGTGAAGCTCTGCAGCACCCGTTCCCTCCCCTTGGCACCCATTTTCTTCGCGAGTCGGCTGTCCTGCAGCAGTGTGATTATCGCCCTCGCGATCCCACCCGTATCGCCGAACTTCACCAAGAGCCCGGCATCAGAACCGACTGCGTCCAAGTTCCCACCCATCGCTGTGGCCACGACCGGAGTCTCGCACGCCATCGCCTCGATGACAACCTTCGCAAACGCTTCGTAATAGGATGGAAGCACGAATACATCTGCGGCAGAATAATACATCGGCAGCGCTTCGTTCGGGACCTTGTCAAGCAGGAAGACCTTGTCTTCTATCCCGCACCGTTGGGCGAACCCCTTCAAGAACGCCCAGTAGTCAGCCTTTCCGAGCCAGGCAGGGACGCCTCCAACGCACACGAGCACGCTGCCCTGCACTTCTGCCGTTACGTCCTTCATCGCCCTGATCAGGTTCAGGATCCCCTTCCGAAGCCCGAAGTGCCCTACATAGAGCACGATATGCTTGCCTTCCAGACTGGGGAGACCGGGCATCTTCGCGTCGGGAACGCGCCTGAATAGGTCAGGGTCCGCGCCGTTCAGAACCACGTCAATCTTCGATTCGGAGATTCCGTACTTGGCGATGAGGTCGTCCCTGACAGCCGTGCTGACTGCCACTAGCCTGTCTGCCCTGCTCCACGCCATCATCTCCCTGATGTACGCCAGCGTGACCTTCACAGGGGAATAGCTGAGCTTGATGCCTTCGAATTCCAAGTCCGCCGGCATGTAAGCCGAACGTGTCGTCCCGTGCACATGAGACACGACCGGGGCACCTAGCTCGATAATCGACCTCAGGGCGTACGACCCGGCCGTGGCGTGAGAGTGAACCACGGAGCCCTTTCCACCGTCCGTTAGTTGTTTCAACAGGCGACGCGTCCCGTACGTGAAAGGCTTCATGACCCTGTGTATCTCGACGCCATCTGTGATTTCGTGAGTCGGTTGGTTACCCATCCTGTGAGCGATTACCTGGACATCGTGGCCCATCCTGACCTGCTCACGTGAAAGGTAGTAGTAGACGGGCTGCAGCCCGTAGGTGGGCTTTCCCCCGACAGGGTAGTCAGACACAAGCCTGCAGACCCTCAGACTGGGGTTCACTTCGACGGCCTCGCCGGGCCTCGGATCAGTTGCTCCGAGCCTCACACGCTGCTCCAGCTGACTTCTTTACCTTCAAGCCGTCTCACGGTGATTGCGACCAGAGCCCAGGAATAGCCTAGTGCCGTCGAGAAGTTCCTGACAAGTACGAATAACGGATATCCAATGTACACTCGCTTTCGGGCGACCAGGGGCCAGGAGATGTACACGTTCCTGAGAGAATAGAAGAACACCGCCGCTGCCACTACCACAATGATTCCTAGCCCTAACAGAGGCGCCGCAAACGCGACCAGGATTCCTACTATTGTGAGCCACAATGGCGCCAGGGTGTGCATTATCTCCCCGAAGAGTCTGTGCTTGAGCGAGTAGAGCAGTCGCATCCTTCCCCTTGAGAACCACTTACCTGCCAGCTCCTGCAGCGTCTGATCGCGCTTATGCCACCAGTGGACGCCGGGTATCCATCCCACTCTGTACCCCGCCCCCTCGAACCTTCGGAAGAGGTCCTTGTCCTCCCCCTGGAAGAGCTTCTCGTCGAACCCGCCAACGCTCAAGATGGCCTGCCTCCTGTAGACCCAGGCGTAGAATGGTCTGATCTTACCCTCGTTGAGCAGCCTGTGCTGGACCTTGTTTTCGACATCTATGCATTCCACCGCCAGTGTGTGCCTCAGCTTGAGAGGGGCACCTGTTAGACAGACTGCTGATATCTCGGGCTGCGCATCCAGCAACTCGACGGCCTTCTGGATGTAGTCCTCAGCATAGGTGCAGTCTGCTTCCATGAAGAAGGCCGTGTCACCGCGAGAGGCAAGGAGCCCGACGTTTCTTGCATGGGACGCTCCTCCGTGATTAGTCCCAACTGCCCTGGCGTTGGATATCTGGCTGCACGCCTTGGCTGCGACAGAGAGCGTCTGGTCTGTGGAACCGTCGTCAACTACTGTGACCTCGACGTTCTGGTAAGTCTGTTTCCTGATTTCGCCGAGAATCGACGGGACGTCCTTCTCAGCGTTGTAGAGCGGGACGACGACGGAGACAAGCTGGCCCGAGGCGATAGTCTCACGCTGCTGCAATTTGGGACGAGAGGACGCGGGTGAAGGACGTCCAGGAGTACCTTTCGGCCACCAGCCTGTTCCCGTTCTTTGCCATTCGGGCAGCCTTCACAGGGTCGAGGATCAGCCCTTCAAGGGCGTCGGCGAGCGAGACAGGGTCGCCCGGTTCCACCAACACGATCGCCTCCGAGCCTCCCAGCATCGAGTCGATCGGAGGCACGGACGTCGAAACCACGGGTTTCTCGCAAGCCATGTATTCCAGCACCTTGATCGGGGAGCCGATTCCAAATTCTCTGCGCAATGGGTCCTTCGAAGGGGCGTAGGGTGCGACCAATATGTCGCAAGCGTTGATGTACGCGGGGACCTCCCTATAGTCAACCGGACCTACGAACGTGCATTGCTCAGATATTCCTAGTTCCTTGGCGATTGAAAGGTACGACTCGAAGGATGGACCGACAAGCAAGAGGGCGACCCTCGTACCCCTTTCCTTCAACAGTGAGGCTGCATGCAGGGCGGCGTCCACGCCGTGCCATTCCTGGAAAGAGCCGACGTAGCCTACCACAGGGTCATCGCCGAGGTGGAGCTTTGACCTGATGAGTTTTCGGGCATCGGGGTCCGGCCTGAAGAGCCCCAGATTCACACCAGCCGTGACTTTCACACATTTTCTTCTGTCCACCCAGTCATGAAGCATGGAATTAGTATAGTACAGGATGCTCGAACTCAAGCGTGCGCTAAGTCGGCTATAACGCGGGCCGACTATCTCTAGGACCAATGGCTTGCCCGTGAGGAGTGAGGCGAGGCCGCCGGCTCCGAACGAGGTCTCTCTCTCTACGATCGCGTCCAGACCGTAGCGCCCTATCACGCGTCTCGCCACCAGCGATGTGTAGACCATGAATATGGTCCGTAGGTAGAGGTAGTACAGAGAGCCTACCACGCTCCCTGTACCGGCGTCGTGTGAGCCTGAAGACGCTCTTCGTCCCCCCGGTCTCAGGATGAACCTGTTGATTCGGTGTACCGTCACGCCGTCGATGGTCTCGACCTTGGGCTCCTCGTAACTACTCCTCCTCGCTATGATGTGGACATCGTGACCGATCTCGTGGAGAGAAGCTGCCACCTCGGCGACATGGACCGCCGCACCGCTGGGGTACGGGATGGGGACGTCGGGTGCCAGGTAGCAGACCTTCCTGGGACTAGCGCTTTGCGTATTCGATATACGACTTCAGCCCTTCGTCTATTGTGACCGTGGGCGTGTACCCGATGAGGTCCCTGGCCCTCGAGCTGTCCGCGGCGAGCCGCCTGATGTCTCCGGGCTTTGGAGGGGCATGGACGACTTCGCTCTTGGAACCGCACATGCCTGCCACCTTCTCGGCGAGCTCGAGGATGCTGATTTCCCGCCCTCCTCCCCCTATGTTCATTATCGAACCCGAAGCCTTGGCCCTGAACGCCAGGAGATTCGCCCTCACCACGTCCGCCACGTTCAGAAAATCTCTCGTCTGCTTGCCGTCCCCGAAGACCCGCAGCGGTTGCCCCGCAAGTGCGCGCTTCACGAAGATGGGGATGACGCCCATCTCCTCGCTGACCGTCTGCCTAGGGCCGTAGACGTTGAAGTACCTGAGGACGGTCACGTCCACTCCGAACTCGCTCTTGTACATCAGGCAGTAGTACTCGGAGGCGAGCTTGCTGACGCCGTAGGGGGAGATTGGCCTCACGGGGTGGTCCTCGGAGATCGGGATGTGGACAGGGTTGCCGTAGACGCTTCCTGAAGAAGCGTGGACCACCTTTGCGCCGCACTTCCGCGCGTATTCGAGTACTCTGGCGGTCCCGCCAGCGTTCACGGCCACGTCCGTAAGCGGGTCCTCGAACGAAGGAAGCAGCGCCCTGGCTGCCTCGTTGAACACCCCATCCACCTTCCCGAGTGAGTCCAAATCGAACGTCCTTACGTCACCTGAGAACAGCTCCAATCCCGGATTTCCCTTTGGCAGGTTCGACTCCCTGCCGTTTGAAAGGTCGTCAAGGACCGCAACCCTTACTCCGTTGTCGAGCAGCGTGGTGACGATGTGTGAGCCGATGAAGCCCGCCCCGCCCGTCACAAGAAAGCGAAGACCCTCGACGTTCTCGCGGAATTGCGTGTTCATTTAGCGGCTAACCTCTGCGTAGATCTTGGTCAGTTTCGATATCATCGAATCCAGCGTGTATTTCTCTTCCACTGCGGTCCGAGCGCGCGTCTCGGTCATTGATAGGAATTCCCCGTCGGTCAACAGCCTCCTGAGGTCTTCAGTGAGCGCGCTCCAGTCTCCCCTTTCAATGAGAAGCCCGACGCCTCCATCGAGCACATCTGGGATCCCTCCGGGCACGTTCGTGGAGATGACCGCACGTCCACAGCTCAGCCCCTCCATTATGGTGCAGGATATCGGTCCGCCAACGTTGGACGGCAGAACGACGATGTCCGAATCAGAGTAGAGGCGCGCCAGCCTGGCATCGTCCCTGACAGCGCCCTCGAACCTGACGGAGTCTCTCAGTCCCAGCTTGTCCACGTACTCCCTGTAGTAGTCGCCCCTGGGTCCCGCGCCGACGAGCACCAGCTTCGATTCCGGTATCTCTCTGTGAACCTGAGCAAAAGAGTCGATGAGCCCCCCCACCCCCTTTATCTCAGACAAGGCCCCCACGAACAGAATCACCCTAGAGGGAGTCAAGCGTGAGGGAGGCCGGAACTTCCTGTGGTCCACGCCAGTGTGCACCATCCTAATCTTGCTTCCCAGGCCAGGAGAGTAGATGCGCAGCATGTACTGCTTCACTCCATCGGACTGGGCAATGACGATGTCGCAGTGTTCCAAGACGAACCTTTCAAACAAGAGCCCGAGTTTGACCTCGGCTTCGCTCTTCCACCAGAGCTGCTTCGGCCACAGCAATTCGGTCCCGTGAGTCGTGATTATGAGCGGGACGCGATACACGTACCGGCAGAGCAGGGCAGCGAAACCGGAGGAGTATCCGTGGGCGTGAATCACGTCGAACCGCACGCGCCTGTTAAGCACCATGATGAGGATGACCTGTTCGAGCATCATCCGGAGCCTGTTCAAGGGCGTCCCGGACCTATATGAAACCGAAGTCCGGTGTATCCTTATGCCATCGAGGTTCTCCGCTCTCTTCGTGCCCTCAATACCTCTGGTAACCAAGTAAACGACGTGCCCCTCCGCAGCCAAACCCCTGGCATGGTCATAGACGCACCTCGTGGAACCGTCGATCTTGGGGAAGAACGAGGAAGAGACGAGAAGTATTTTCAATGGCTCCCCGGCGATCTAAGCAAGAAAGGCCCAATGCTTGGCATCGGCAGGCATCTTTACCTTCCGTGGGAATAATCGTAGGCGAATACGATCATGGTAAGTATTGGGATTATGGCATTCAGCGGAATGTTCGCAGACCCAGGCACAACTGTCTCTATGGAGTACAGAGACGCAAAGATGACCATACTCAAGACAACTGAGTAGAAGACTCTTTCAATGACCGTCCCTCTTCGGAAAAGGAGTAACGCCAAGCAGTATCCAGGCACGAAGATGTAGTACGGAACTACAATTGCATTCGAAAGGCGCATTACCTCAGGGATGACTGTGGCCATTACCAACAGCGAGTACCCCACGATCCCGGCCGAACGTAACTGCCTGATTACCGGCTCTAGCCTTTGAATCTTCGAACCCCTCTCACGTACTTCTCGATTAAGGCCAGGCCTAGAATGAGAAACGCAAACACGAAACCAGTGACGAGACCCGGAAGGATTGCAATGAAGGTCTTGTCAGGCGTCATCTCTCCGATGCGGATTCCGCCGTTTCCCACGAATAGAGCAACCAAGAGCAGTGCTATGACCATGGTCGTCCTTCCCATCTTCCTCAGATACGCAAGAGGGACAAGGCCCGCGAAGAAAAGCATCTTGCCTGCAGACATCAGGTAGGTAGGCGTAACACCCGCTCCCAACGCCGAGCCAACCCCATAAATGAAACCTTTGAGCGATAAGGAGCTGGCGTAAGCAGCCCCGAAGGTAAGGTTCCCCAGCGGGAGGAAGAGAAGGAGTCCCTGAAATACGAACTGGCCAATTGAGAAGGGATTAGCGATGAGAAACAGGCCGACCCCAAAGACAAGCGCAAGATCGCTCTTCTCTATCGGAGGGCTCCCCCCTGTCCCCACCACACCGACTAGAACCCCCAGAAACCCGGCAGCCAACCTGGGCGTGCTTCCCCCTCCAAAACCCAGGAGGCCGACGGCAGTGAGGTAATGGGCACCTGAGATCACTGCATGCAGAGAAAGAGGGAAGGCCAGCAAGGAACTTACCGTCACGTAAATGGCTTCACTGAAGACGAACACGAAAATCCCCGCGCCCAGAACAGAAACGAGGTGCGTCAGATCTGTCAGAGAAGAGGAGTCTGAGGCTAGTGACCCAAGGTAGCAGAAACCAATGAAGACCAGCAGAATCGAGAGAACCGCCTCGAATGCCAGCAGTGCATTGAAGCCACCGATACTTAGATTCAGACCGAACAGGTTTGTTCTTGAGGAGGTGGCTAGAAGATTGGCCAACTCCTGCTGCTCTCCAGAAGTCAGTGCACCGGCGTTTTGGACTTGCAGGACCTTTTGAGGATAGGTAGTCTCGATCAGCTTGGCAAGTGCCACGTTTGTGCTGTTGTCCACCATTATGACAGGGACGTTCGCCAAGCCTGGCAGGATGAATCCTTGGATTTCCGCTACGCCAGCGGATGGATAACTCGAGAACACGGCTAATTCGAACTGCCCCACGCTCGACATGACCGCAAAATCTGTGAAATCCTGAGTTGGTGTAATGACGAGCGTGTTCCCGGCGACCTTCTGGAGGTTTTCCTGTATGCCCGCCACGCTAGAAGGTTCCGCCACAACGTACGCCTTCAGCCTCGGGTCTGGCCCTCCGATGGCGGCGGCCGAGGCCATGAGAAGGGCGCACAGCAGGAAGAGGGCGAGCAGCTTTCGCGGCTGGAAGAGGTTCCTAAATCTGAAACCAGGACGGAGTCTGCGCAATGAGGAGAGGTGCAGTATCGAGACAAGACCGAGCAGACTGCGTCTCAGTCTCTGAAGGATTTGCCTTCCCTGGCCGAATAAGCCCAGGGCGGCCAGCGCAATCATCACGAGCGTCGCGCTAGTGATCGCGATACTCGCGGGGAGGAACAAATTTGATTGAAGAACGACGAGACTGACCCCTGGCTGAATGGTGTACGAAGAATAACCGCTCTCTCCGCTTGGGGAAGTTGCGGAGGAGAAAGATGTAGATCCTCCGCCCGGTCCGTACTCTTGAGACAGGATAGTCCCGGACGGGATCACAATGTGAGTGGTGTAGCTCGTCGGCACGTCCAAGCCGATGACTTCGATGACCGGCACACTTCCGAGGTACCTCCAAAGTAACTCAACCCCAGTCGTCGACCCTTGGATTGAAAACTGGAATGATGCAGTGTTGGCGGGAAGTACTAAGTAATACGTTGGAACCGCACCCGGAGTCGGGAACTCGGATTCGCTTCTCGTAGAACCGTTCACGAACACCCACGTGAGGTACGCGGAGTAGGGTTGAATATTGCTAAGGACTTGTATTGTCGTGCTAGAGTCGATTGGAGATATTGTGCCATTGACAGAACCGTGGACTTGCGAAACGCTGCTCCCGTAGAGGTCGTAGACTACGGATTCATGTACCTCCACCAGTACTTGAGCCGAAGGATAGGCTGGAACCTGGGCGCGTCCCTGGGGAATCGACGGAAGCACCAAGAGGAGCGCGGCCACGACGATCACCCCTGCCAGGGTTGCTCTGCTTCTACTCGTGTTATACCACTACCTTCCAGACCAAGACAATGTCGGACCCTGCCTCAGCCACGAGTCTCCTCACAAGATGCTGCTGTTCCAGGCTCTCGAGGGAGGCCCCGATGCCCTCGGCATCGTGAGATTCCCCTCGCCTCTCATCACTCACAAGGTCCAGTGGCGCCCCCGCGTGGTCCTTTCTCGCCAGAAGGAGAGATAGGATCGACCAGGAGCTCTGGGGCTGAACCGATAACAGGGTTAGGAATCGGTCAAGACGCTCGTCTCGCCTCAACGCTTGATCGGAAAACCAGGACATCACACCGATCGATGAGACAACGAGCAGGAGTGGGGTGACGAAGACCGCACCATCGTAGGTTCTACCAAGAAAGCTTGTCCAAGTCGAATAGGAGATGTCGGCGTTGACTGCCGGGAGCCAGAGCGTCCTTATGTCTCCAAGGAACTGAGATGAGTCGGCGGTTACATTCGTGTTATTGAAAACTCTCAGGAACCCCAAACCAACATAGTACTCATGGAATGTGCCATCGTTCACGAAGGGCATCTGCGCTCTCCCATGGTAGGAGAGCATCACACGACTTGAGGTTGTGTAAGCGGTAAGGTACCCTTGATAGGGACCGTACTGGGTGAAGTCGTTTGAGGTCCTGTTCCAACCGGCGATGTCACCTCCATTCGGGATATTCGACACAGGCAGGCCTGCCGCCACTTCATAGTACACGGTGTAGTTCTCTGTCTCTGGATGGATAAGAGGAACGTATACCCTGACTACGGCGTAAAGATCGGCTCCAGGGAATTTCTGTACCGTGGTTGAGTTCACCTGCCAGCCGCTCGGGGTTGCAAGAATCGTGGAATTAGAATATCCCTGCGGTGTGTACTGCGCATCATAGGGAACCCCTCCAACGAAGGCCAGAGCTGGGACACTCGCGAAGAGAAGGAGCACCGTCACTCCTGCCACAGCAAGAAGCCCCCAAGGTCCGAAGTTCTCTTTGATTGCGGGGGCGGACAGCCTTGCGCCACAAATGGAGCAAAAGCCGTCAGCTCGCACGGTGTGCCCGGGGCACTTGCCAGCGGGCTTCGCGCTGGGCAGCATGATGAAGGCGCGCACCTTCGGCACGAGGAGGACCAGAATCGGGACTGGCAGGAGAGCGTAGAGGTAGAACGGCAGACCGAGTTGGAGGTAATTGGTTGTTAGCCACATCGCAAGCCCGATCCCTCCGACTGCTACGGGCAACAGCACTGACTGCAACCTGAGTCTCGCGTAGACCAGGAATGCCCCGATGTAGATCCAGAAGACCTCTATGCTCACCCAGGGTTCGGCGGCAGTCGGGAAGAGGCCCAGAGGCGCGAAAGAGAAAGCTAAGATCAGGAGTAGGGGAGACATGACCCTGAGGACCTTCGTCCCAATCCTGAAGGCGACGTAGCTGATTACGAGGAGGTAGAGAGATTCATAGCGGTACCAGGCTAGGTCCGGAGAATACGGTCCGTAGAGGTAGGCCGCCACGGAGAATGTGAGGAAGAGCGCCCCCCAGGCGAAGCTCACGCTGGAGAGCTGCAAAGCCGCCCTGAGGATCTTGGCCTTGAGGATGACGCCTATGACGAGAAGAGTGACCGACGTGACGAAGAACGCGAGAAGGCTTGGAGTGAAAATGACGGCGAACTTGGTGAAATCGAAGAAATAGAGAGCGACAACAAAGGGGACGAGAGTGAGAATCTTGGTAATGACCCCGAGCGTCGAGTTGCCCATCAGCCGGTCACCCCTGCCGCTGGTCCAAGGTTCAAACCTATGCTCCACGTGTCTGTGGCTTCGTCATGAGCGCAATCCTCCAAGACCACTGGTCTCTTGGACGCGCTGCTGTAGAGAACCGCAAGGAAGCTGGCCACGGCGCATCCGACTACCCCACGAGATGCAGGGTCAGTCCCAGCAGATCTCTGTCTGCAGAGTGACGCTGGCCCGTGCATGATGACCTCTACCCTGTCGCCCTTCTCGCGTATGCTCAAGGAGTCGGCTAGACCAAGGTTTTCGCAGATGATTCTCGGTAGTGAAACCGCCAGCCCGTCCATCGTCGCGTGAGTCAGCCCCGACTCTCTAAGGAACAGGGTCGCCAATGCTCTTCCGGGAGGGGTTATCCTCTTCTGAGACGGACGAAGCCCCTCCTTTGACAGACTGAAAGAGCTCGAGCTCGTGGCAACGACAACGACATCTTCTGCATCCTCTCCCAGCGGCACGTACACGTAACCATCAGCATCGGAGGCCAGTTCGGCTATAGCCTGACTTGAGGAGAGCTGCATTGCGTCCAAGACTCCTGCTTGGACTCTCGCCCTGGGATCTCTGAAGAGCAGGACGACCGCAATTATGAAAGCCACTACAGAGTCCACCTCGTAAACGACGAACTGGTCATAGACAGAGAGGATTAGGAACAGAATGCTTAGTGCTACGAAACCGACGCCTGCGATCCTCGAGTTCCGTCCGACTCGTGAGTGCAGCTTGGCGAATGATTCAGCCTGCGACATTTGGCCCCACGACTCTGACGAGCGGGCACGCGAACCCTTGCGTTGGAGGGGCACCTAGCCCTGGAGCGTCCTTCTTGATGCTTCGTCTACCCTGAAGGTCAGCTCGGTTGCGGAAAACACTTCCTCGGTAGATATTATCGATGATGGCAGACCCCTCGCCAGCCTGGCAAGCTGCTCTATCTCGTTCCGGTGCCCCTTGTCGCTCCTTGGCAGACTTGTCGTCTTCTTGCCCCCGTCGTAGATCGTCAGTTCTTTGAAGTCGTCGAGAACCATTGAGCTCTTCTGCCCGTAGACTTCGACTCTCTCCCTGTCCATGGACTTGCTCCCCAGGGCTACGTACAGAAGGTTGGCCAGTGAACCATCAGGGTACCGCAGCGCTACGGAAATGTTGTCTCTGGCGACAGTCTCCGAGCCCGTGACACCGGCAGTCTCCACCGAGACCTTTGGCTCGCCGCTCCCCAGTAGAAAGTTGAAGAAGTCGAAGAAGTGGCAGCATTCATGGATTATCCTGCCGCCCCCCACTTCGGGATCCTGCGACCACCTGTTGGCAGGGACGAAACCCGCGTTCACCCTGTAGTTGACGACGAATGGGCCGTCCATCCTCTTCATCCGTTTCTGAATCTCGAGTACCAGCGGGGCGTACCGCCTGTTAAACCCGACCACGATAGGCATCTTTGTCTCAGACTGGAGCGCCTTCACCTGCTCGAACTCCGCCCGGGATATGCAGAGTGGCTTCTCCACTAGTGTAAGCTTCCCTGCTCGCAGTGCGGAGGATAGCATTGAGAAGTGGAGGTTGTTCGGCGCCGTGATTACGACCAACCCGACGTCCTTGTCAGCCAGCACCTCGTCGTAGTCGCACGTGCTCTTCTCGAACCTATACCTGCGTTGGAGCTGCTTCGCGTGGACGGGGTCGGAGGATACCAGCCACCTGAGGTCGAAGTCTTTGCTCCGTCTGAACAAGGGGATCATCGTCTCTTTTGCGAAGGCGCCTGGGCCGACGAGTGCCACGTTGATCCTCCCGCTCCCCTGGGGCTGCATCGTCCCGACCACGGG
The DNA here is from genome assembly GCA_963796355.1 of uncultured archaeon. GTDB lineage: Archaea > Thermoproteota > Nitrososphaeria > Nitrososphaerales > Gagatemarchaeaceae > UBA183. The sequence goes on along the minus strand of CAWCLD010000002.1, from coordinate 39,932 downwards.
GGCCATTCTCCGCGCGACCTCCGCGCTCTGATCGTATCTGAGCAACACGGCGGTCTTGGATTGGGTCTCCAGTGAATCGTAAGCCTCGGCAGCGGAAGAGAGCGGATACTCCCCGCCGACCAGGCTCTCCACGTCGACCTGGCCCGACTTCACAAGCGTCATGAACGCCTCCATGTTGCGGTTCAGCGTCCATCTCACGTACTCGAGCGGATAATCGACCCCCTGCTCCTCGTACACTGGATCGTACCTCCCCGGACCCAGGGATCTGGTCATCAGCATTTTCAGCTCTTTTTGGTAGAACTCCTTCCTTTCGACCTCCATCCCGACCCTCCCGACAACGATGACCTGTCCGCGACTCCTCGCAAGCCTGGCGGCAGTGTTGATCGGCTCGCTGCTTGTCGAGGCGGCGCAGACGAACACGTGGTCGAGGCCGATGCCTCCTGTGAAGTTGGAGATGTGAGACGCCAGTGACGGGTCGTCGACCCTGAGAGGCAGGCCGATGCCGAGCTTTCTGGCCAGCTCTAGCCTGTCGTCACGGAGGTCGAGACAGACCACACGGCATCCCGATGCTCTCGCCGTCTGCGCGACCAGGTTGCCCACAAGCCCCACGCCCAGGACTCCGACGCTCTCGCCTATCTGGAGGCCCGCAGTTCGAACCGCGTGGAGGGCGATGGCACCCACGGTCGAGAAGGCCGCCTCCTTCATCGAGAGCCCCTCTGGGACCCGGGCTGCGAGCCTCCTGGGGACGGAGACGAGCTCGGAGTGGCACGCCTTGCCTTCCCCCGCGCATGCGACCCTCTCCCCGACGACGATGTCGGTGACGTCCCTGCCCACCTGGATCACCACTCCGGAGGAGCTGTATCCTAGGGGAAGCTCGGGGTGCCTGACCACGTCCGCGTAGTCGCGCAGACCGGCAGGACCCTCCTGTCGCAGCACCTCCCTCGAAAGTCTGACCGCCTTTCCAGCGAGCGAGGAGCTCTTCACGATGCTCGAGGTACCGATGGGTTCAGTGGAACCTATCGCCCAAGACTCTGTGCCAGTGCTTATGAGTGAGAATTCTGTGCTTACCAGGAGCCCTTTATCCCTGCAGACAGGCGGAGAAACCTCGACGACCTCGACCTTGCCGGCCCTCGCCACCACTTGTTTCATGTTGCTTTTCCAGCGGCCTCCTTTGACGTGTACCGTTCGACGTAGTCTTTCAGGCCTTCGTCCAAGCTCACCTTCGGCTTCCAACCGAGCAGCTTCTGAGCCTTTCTGTTGTCTGCCTGCGTGTCTGGAAAGTCGCCCTTCGACTCCTCGACGTACAAGGGTCTGACCTTCCCGCTCCGCCCCATCAGGGCGATCAGCTTCTCGGCGAGCTCTGAGATAGAGGTCTTCTTGCCGTACCCTATGTTGAAGACCTCACCGCCGATGTCTTCGCTCTCCGCCGCGCTTGTCGTGGCAGCGACGACGTCGCTGACGTGCGTGAAGTCCCTGGTGTGTGAGCCGTCTCCGTTGATCAGGGGAGGCCTGTCGTGCGCGAGGCTGTCGGTGAACCTGTGGATCACCTGGTCGGGCCTTCCCCGCGGGCCGTACACCGAGAAGTACCGCAGCGAGACCACGTACATCCCGTAGACCTTGTGGAAGACCCTGGCGTACTGTTCGGCCGCGAGCTTGGAGACGCCGTAGGGAGAAGTCGGATGCGCAGGATGGGACTCGTCTATGGGCAGATAATCTGGTTTGCCGAAGATGGAGGAGGAAGAAGCGTTCACCAGCCGCTTCACCCCGTTCTTCCGCGCCAGCCACAGGACGTTCAGGGTCCCGTCCACATTCACGTCGTTGGTGGCGCGAGGGTTCTCAATGCTGAAACCGACGCCTGCCTGTCCCGCTTCGTGGAATACGACGTCGACCTCTTTCATGGCGGAATCGAGCCTGTCCCCGTCCAGGATGTCTCCCTCTATCAGCCTGAACCCGGGAGAATCCGAGGCGGTGACCAGGTTGGACTCCTTGCCCTTGTAGAAGCGGTCAAACCGGTCGAACACGGTCACGTAGGCGCCCATCTCGAGGAGTCTCTCGGTGAGGTGGGAGCCTATGAAACCCGCTCCGCCCGTCACCAACACCCGTGAGCCGGTCAGGTTCAATTGTTGGCCCTCGCCTGATCATAAATCCCGGAGAGAGTGGTCGCCAGGATGGAGTAACGGTTTGACCGGACCCTCTCGCGCCCCTTGCGTCCCATCTCCGCGGCGAGCGACTGGTCGCCCAAGAGTTCTTTGATCCTTGTCGCGAGCACCTTCACGTCTCCGTGCTCCACCAAGTAGCCCTCCTCGCCATCGGAGATCTGGTAGGGGACGCCCCCCACTCTCGTTGCGACTACGGGCTTCCCCTGGGACATGGCCTCGAAGATCGCCTGGCTCGTCCCTTCGTAAGCAGTGGGCAGGACGAAGACCTGGCAGGCCGCGTAGGCCTGCATCTTCTCGTCGAAGTCGAATATGGGGCCCACCAAGTGGACGTGTGGTCCGATTCCAAGGCCATCGGCCTGGGCGCCGAGCGTCTTCGCATATCCGCCTTGGTCCGGCCCGACAAAGACGAAAGAAGCGTCTGGATGCTCCTTCAGGATGGTCGGGGCCGCCGCGAGCAGGTCCTGCGGCCCCTTGAGTGGGTTGAGCCGGCCGAGATACAGGATCATCGGCGAGCCGCCGACCTTGTATTTTTCCCTGAACAGCGCCCCGTCGAAATCTCCGAGAGACGCGTCGCGAATCCCGGAGGGAGTCACCAGAATGCGATCGGCGTCGCCGCCCAGCTCGATGATTGGTTGGACGAGGTTCGGGGCCCGCACGAGGATTCGGTCGGTCCCCGGCAGCGTACGCCTCGCCATGTAGCCCTCGACGAACTTCATCGGTAGCTGCTTGTACCATACACGGGGGATCATGGAGTGCACATCGAAGACCGTCAGGACCGTGCATTTCCCCGCCCTTCTGCCCGCCCTGATCGCGTCCACGCTGTGCGGCTGGGCGTAGTCGTAGGTGTGTATGACATCGAAAGAGCCGTCAGAGAGGGCGTCGTAGAGACCGTCCCAGACCTTGGTTCGGTAGGTCCAATCGATCTTCAACGGAAGACGGTGGACGTTGATTCCGTCTATCATCTCTGTCGAAGGGGCCCTTTCGCCGTTGCAACGGTCAGCGGTGAACACGTGGACCTCGTGCCCCATCTTCACGAGCTCTGTCGAGATGTTGTAAACGTACCACTCTGCACCTCCGACCATGAACGGCTTGAAGTAGACGTTGACCTGGGCTATCCTCAGGCTAGCTCTTTCCCCCGTGGCTGGCAGCGAAGGAAGAAAGCCCGCCCATTGTGCTGAACGACAGGAGGCCTGCCTTGCCTTTCTCCTCCATGTAGGCGAAGACGGGTTCCATTGCCTCCGAGACCATGGCGTCCGGCTTCCCGTCGATGGCGAGACTCCAGGGGTGCGTCCACAAATGAAAGACCGCTGACCGGGCTATGCACGCGTCTATGAACTTCCGAATCAGGGGTGCCGCACCCAATGACTTCTGATCGACGTAGTACACGGGACGGATGTTCCAGAGACCTTCGTTGCTGACCGGGCTTCCTATGACCCTTCGGGCTCCCCTGTAGCCTGTGAACCCCATGCGCTTCAACAGGCTGAAATGCCCCTCCCTGTTCTTGGGGAAGACGAAAGATGTGGGCGGCGAGGAAAGCCCTAGGACCGAAATGCATCGACGAATGTCCTCCTCATACTCCGACTCCGTTCGCTCGTCTGCATAGACGTGAGAGTAGGTGTGCACGCCTATTTCCTGCTTTACCGGCGAATCTAGTATGGAATGGTAGGCTTGCTGGTCCTCCTCGGCGGTCCTTCCGCAGACCGCCCAAGTGAGGGGGATCCCGTGTTTCTCCGAGAGCCCCAGGAGGGACTCGGTGCCCGCCCTGTTCCAAGAGTGCCTCTCCGGTGAAGTGACATCGAAGTCCACGCTTATGCAGCAGGCGGCCCTGGCTCCGTCTTCGTAGCCTGTGCTGAGGCCAGGGCCAAGGCCTATCTTCATCATCCGAAGCGCCGCGGTGCTGAGGACGTCCGGCTCGGGGGAGGCGCGGAAGGCCACCCATCCAAGGGCGGCGGACTTCGCACTTCTCTTTATCACTGAGGACAATGCTTTGTGTCGATGCTAGGGCAGTGGAACTGTGGGAGAACGGGTTAGGGTATACCCTGAATCGATGAGACGAATCGGGCACTTGTGTGAGATGAACTTCATAATCATGTCCATGATTCTGAGATTCATAACGCTTTTATCGAATTCACGGTCGAAGAAGAAAGCTGAGGGTGTGTGGGGGGTGCCATACGACCAGGCCCTCATGCCTTGACAGGCAGGGGGGCCGAACTGCACACCCTTCTGATCCCAAACTCAATCTTCTTCGAACAACCTATCGTGAACGATCCTGTAGTCCTGAAGGAGGCGGAGTCCTTCGGGGGTCGCTTGATAATACTTGCCTCCGAGTGTTGTCTCCTCCCTTAGGAGCCCTCTCCGCTCCAGGGTCTCGACGATGCCTCTCAACTCGTTGTAAGAGATATTCGCGGCTTTCATGATATGCGTCGGCCTGAGGGGCTGCAGAGCCGCAGCCTGGATTATGTCGACAAAGGTCTCCATCCTCGACCTCCGCTTGAGGACTGCCGCCCCCTTTCTGCCTCGGTTGAGCTTCCTGATTTCCTCCGCCATAAGCATCACAGGGTTGTCCATGTTCTGGACGAGCAGCGACGCCTTCTCGCTGAACGCTGTCCTCTGGTTGACATTAAGGAAGTTCTCGACGTATCCCGCTATCTCTTTCGGGTCCGTGGAGTGAGGGATGTACTTGTGCAACTCGACGACTGGTTTTGACAACTCCCAATAGATTGCGCTCACGGCCGGCTTGCCGAGAATGAAGGCCTCCATCAGCATCGTCTCAGCAGCGCCCATGGTGACGTCCGCGTGGGCCACGGGCGACTCGGCCATCGATTCGTCGAGTACCTTGACTCCCATATTCGTATACCTCCGCTTCTGTGTCTCGGTCCTGGGCAGCACTGCCACGGAAGCGTTCCCCTTCTTGTGAACCAGCTCGACGGCCTTCTCTAGAATGGGCTGGCGGTTGGGGAAGAAACTCGCGAACTCCGGCTCCGGCCTGACGAAGACTACGGGTGGTTCGATTTCCAGCTTAGCATAGGGGTTCTCCGACTCGAGCGGGGCCCCTTTCAGGTAGCCTGTATGGAAGCCGTTGAACCAGACGACCTTCTCCGGGTCGATGACGCCGTTCTGATACAGCTCCTGAAATGTGTAGAACCTCGGCACGAAGACCTTTGTCGCAAGCGGAAAAACCATCTGATTGACGTGCTTCTCCCTCTCGTCGTAGAATATAGTCCAGGACGGTATGTTGAGACCGAACGCGGTACGTACCGCCTCAGGCCACCTTTCGGTCAGCAGTATGTCGGGCTTTTCGCGCTGGATGATCGGCGACAGCTGTCGGATTGTGTCGGCGTAGGCCTCGAGCTTGAAGCCGAGATCGCGCCCCCCGTGCTTTCCGACTGGGATGTATTCTATCCCCTTAGCGTCCAAGATTTGCTGGATGTTGTCGTGATCCCTGGCCGTGACGACGAAGTCGAAATCTGACTTGAGTTCCTTGATGAGCGGGGCGAAAAAGTTCGCTTGGAACGGCGTGCTCATCGCCACCCAGATCTTCCTGACCTTCAGGGGCTCCACAGGTGCCGAACCCGGTCCTGTACTTGTCATGTGAACACCAATCCGATTCCGATTGCCAACGACGCGAATACGGCCTGCATCGCCAGGAGTGAGACTACGAGTTCCTTCTCAGTGATGGGTGAGACCTTCATGAAAGCGTGGACCACCGCTGGGTAGCCGGCCGGTTCCAGTGTGCCGTCTGCCCTGATCTTTGTGTTGCCGAACATGTGCCTCTGCTTGAACGGGTGCCTGTGCATCATCTTCAGGGCGAAGTCCATGGCTGCCGGGATGCTCAGTACTATAGCCTCGAACTCGAGACCCGATGCCAGGCCCAGTGCCGCCAGCGCGGCCCCGGCCATCAGCGTGCCTGTGTCGCCAGGGAAGATCTTCGCTGGGTACCAGTTCAGGATGAGGAATCCAATGTAGGCGAAGGTTGCTATGCACCCCAGCACCGCAACAGCAGGATGTCCCGTGGCGTCTGACAGGAAAGCCATCGTGCCCAGTGAAATCGCCGCGCATCCTGCCTCGAGACCGTTGAATCCCGCGAGGAGGTTGGAGAAGTTGGCCGACGTCGTGATAGCGAGTGGAACCGCTATCAGGGGGTAGAGGAGAGCCAGGTGGATGCTTCCTATCACAGGTATGAAGATCGAGCTACGGCTCAGAAGACAGAGCATTAGGGGGATCGAAGCAGCCACGATTAGAAACGGCTTGAACTTCTGGCTCAGCTCGACGACGTCGTCTGCGACCCCGACCAGGCCGGTGAGCGCAATGGTCGACGCCGCCCCAGCGAAGAGGACTGAAGGGCCATCCAACGTGAAGTTGACTCCAAGGTAGACCATCGAACCTGCAGCAAGGGCGATTAGTACTGCAAACCCGCCCATCTCGGCCCTTATGGGGCCGTCGGGCTTGTGGATGTCTATGCCGCTGATTCCAAGTGCAGGGAACTTCACGCTCTCGAACCTAGCGACTGAATAGGACGTAACGAGGGCGACCGCCGCGGCGACCGATCCCGCTAAACCCAAGCTTACAGTCTCGGAGCTAATAGCCCTACCACCCTCCAGAATAGTTGAGTCCCGCCGGCGAACGCCGGTATCCAGACCAGAACTATGAAGATCATCCGCCAGGCGGTATCCACCTCCGCGGCGGCCTCCCAAGCAAGGAAGGCAGCCCCTGAGGACAGGACGAATGGGAGCAGCGATAACCCGATGACGGCGGCTTGTCTAATCACTGCGAGCCTTCTCCGGAATTGACGAGCGCGGACGATTCGGAAAGCGCCTCTTTGTTGACCCGTTCGAAGTCCGCCATTGAACCGACGTCTGCCCAGTAGGCCGACTCGTAGTAGGAATTGATCTGCTCCCCTTTTGCAATGAGGGAGGGAAACGTCTCGGTCTCCAGGCTGCAGACCCTTCCCTGTGGGATAGATTCGAGGAGCCTAGGCTCGAGGACGTAAACGCCCGCGTTTGCCATGTAGCTCAGTGTCGGCTTCTCCTCGAAGGCAGTGACCTTTCCGTCGTCGTCCACGATTAGGTGGCCGTAGGGTATTCTGACCCCGAATTCCTTCAGAGCTATTGTGGCGATGCCTCCCTTCTTCTTGTGAGCGGCCACTAGGTTGGCGACATTCAGGTTTGTTATGATGTCCCCGTTCATCGCAAGGAAGGGCCCGTCGACGAAGTCACTCGCGGTCTTCAGCTGCCCCGCGGTGCCCATTGGCTGCTCGGTCTCGGCGTACTGTATCTTGACCCCCAGTGCCGCGCCGTCCTTGAAAGTGTCCATGATCTGCTTCTTGAGGTAGGCCACGCAGAGCACGAACTCTCTTATGTCGTAGCCTTCGAAGTATCTCAGGGTCATCTCGAGCAACGGCTTGCCGCCGACTGGCAGGAGACACTTCGGGATCACGTAGGTAAGAGGTCGAAGCCTCGTGCCTGCTCCGCCGACCAGTAGGACGGCCTTCAACGATTGCACCGTTCTGCTGGTTTGATTGTGACAATCAATGCGCAGAGCGCCCTCTGGTGCTGTTCGAGAAGACTTGGCCCAGGTACAAGGCATACGACCTGTCGTTCCTCCACGAACTTGCTGATTTGTTCCCTGATGCGACGGCGAACTCGGAGAAGGCCCAAGCGAGCTTGATGCCTCTCTGGAGCCATGCGTACAGCGTTTCTCCGTGCTGCTCCAGCTTCTTCAGTATTGAAGTCAACGCGCGGAGAAGGTCGAGGCTTGTGAACTTCAGTTCAAGCCGCGTCGCCAGATACAGGATGGATCTCTCCGTCCTGTTCAGCGAAAACCAAGCGCCCCTTCGTTTTGATGTGATGATGGCTTTTCTCAAATGGCTCTTTATCTTTAGGGAAAATGCTCTAGGGTCATAAGTGTGGATGCAACGCATGAGGGGTGCCGGGCGCATTTCCCTCGGATTCTTATTTAAGTAATTTGTCGGAAAACGAACCGATAATATGGATTTACCCTCCTGATGTTCCACTTCCGAGGCTGACAACTCTGCATCCGACATCGTCGTTTTCTTCGGAATCCACATTATGCTGACGCCTCTCTCGGTTGCTCCATATCGACTGGAACTCTTCGGGATGCATGAGAAACTTGAATGTCTGCGGGCTTTCTACGAGGAGTTTGATACGATCGACGCGGTTATGGCCGCCGCCGAGTACGGCCACGGAAGGAGGGCGGGAGTGATCTCCGACTACGACTTCGCCGTCACAGCGGCAAAGTGCCAACTGTCCTCCTTGGGACAATAGCTACTGTACTTTGGTCTTCGTCTCGACCTTGGCCTCTCCCGAAGGTGCCCCCGTTTCTGGAATCTCCGTTATCGGCTCAGGTGGAGGTGTGGTGGCCATCGTGTACCCGATCCAGGCGAGAATCGCCAGAATCAGAGCCACTCCGACGAAGGCGGTGACCCTGATAGTGATCTCCCACGCATAGAGCAGGAGGACCGCGTAGAGGACGATGCCGATGATGCTTCCTCCGAAAATCGCTCCGCCTACGACCCTGTCGTTTGCCATGCGATGTATGCCGGTCAAAGTCGCGAATATATAATCTTGTGAAAGAGGTCCCCCTTGTGAACCCCTGTCCAGATACTCCAAGTTCTGATATCTCTACCAGAAGAGTTCTCCCTGCCACGACAGTGCAAATCCGAAATTCACGCCTGTGAAAAGGCTCGCCCAATTCTTCCTGATGCTAGAAGCGCGCGCGCTCGCAGGCTACGAACTTCCTCTCGTCCTTGAATTCTTCTTCTTCGCTCTTCGCGAGCAGAAATTCGAATTGGAGCTTCATCATGCTTACAAAGAATCTATGTAATCAACATCATTGACATGAGGACCCTTAAGATGCAGACACACCCTCGGTCCAGTGTCAACATAAGAGACGCAGTATTGGTTATGAATGCTGACGCTTCTCATGTGATTTCGACGCGCTGTGCGATTCACGGGACAGAAATGGATCACCAGCAGGGAAACACCTACTTCTGCGCTGTCTGCCTGGGATTGCCAGACGAGAGACATTTGAATAGAACCTGTTCAGACAGGAACCTTGGCCAGGAACCTTAAGTCCCTGCCCGCGTGATTAATAGCTGAGCTACGTCCCCACACAGGCAATCCCGCCCTTCCTACGGGACCAAGGATCTGAAACCAAGGGCGGCTCGCATTCTTAGGAATTTGGCCGTAATTGGAGAATTCATGCCAAGGTTCCACAAGCCCGGACTAGTGAATCCCCCCGACTCGAACCCTCAGTGGGGCTACGAAGGATGCAACCTGAACCTAGAGTTCAATCCCGCACTTGATTGAACAGATTGTCTCAAGTTGCTTCAGGAAGGGATTCGAACCTAGAGTCCAACTCCCTCCCAGGGCAGTCCTGAACGAGTCGAATCGGTTTTGGTCCCGAGCGTGAACCTCGCTATTCTCGACCCGAACTACCAGTCTTGGCATCAGTTTGTTTGTTGCCACCGAGAGTCTTGCCCATCTGGACCAAGTCGCTCTGTTTCTTGTATCCTAGGCTTTCGAAGAGATTCAGTGAAGGGGCGTTCCAAACGAACACCTGCGCGTTCACCTTCGGGACGCCTTTCTCTCTCATTCGGCGCTCGACCTCTAGGAGCATTTTGCTTGCGATATGCTTTCGGCGGAACCTAGGGTTGACGGCTAGGTGGTAGATCCAAGCCCTTCGACCGTCCCATGCCCCAATGACGACGCCGACGATTTTGGAGTCTTCCTCGGCCACGAGGAAGAGGTCGGAATCTCGCTCGAGCTTTCGTCTGAGCTCTTCTTTGCCGTCTCCTGGGCGGATCTCGAATCCCGAGCGACGCCAGAGCTGGGACACGGCTGCGAAATCCTCTATGGAGAATTCCCTTATCTTCATAGCGAACCTTTTACAAGCTTCGTGGCTAAGTGGTTTTCGTCGGCCTTTGGATGATGCGCGCGCTAGCAGAACTCCCCCATCAACTCCCTCAGCATGTGGGCCATGCCAGGGGTAATGAAAGGCTGAAAGGGGCGGAAGTACTTTGGGCTTCTCGCCTTGGCTACAGTCTCTCTGCTGCCAGCAGAGATGTAAGACCCGAGGAAGGCCCTCGCCACGCTGCCCATGGCCTCCTCCCGCGTTGAGAGCTTCGCCGTGTAGTAAAGGAATTCGGCCAGGTCCCATGCCATGTCGCCTCCGGGCACTGACTGTTCGAGGTCGGTGAGGTAGAGGCCGCGGGACGATACGACGACGTTGCTGGCCTTCGCGTCCCCCAGAGCCAGGCCCGCGCTGTGCACCTTAGCAAGGAGGTCTGCATATGCGGAGATGTGCCCCATGCCTTCTGACCTGCCCCGCAGGAGCCCGTCAACGACCGACGAGAGGACCGGTCCGCTGATGAACTCCTTTACCATTATTCTCTCTCCCGGGGCCACCGCCAAGATTGCGGGGACCAAGATTCCGTTCTTCCTGAGGCTCCTCGTCATCGCGTATTCTCTGTCGAGCCTGGCCATCGGGGTCATGCTGAACTTGTTGGCTGCAGCGGCCCAGATGCCTAACAGAGCCCATTTGAGCGATCTGACGTCAGAATAGCTCTTGACGACTACTGAGCTCTCGTGGGCCCCGTCGATGAAGGTCAGGACGCGCGCCGTCGAATAGGGGTCGCCGATGTCGCGTTCTCTCGTTGAATGGGTGGTGAACCCCATGAGGCCGGCCAGCTCCTTCTCGAGAAATGACGCGTCAGGAATCATCACACCCTCCTCTAGTCTCAGCAGAGACTTGGGCTTCTCCAGTTCAGGGAAAGGTCGGGGAGCTTCCCTCATCCGCTTCAGCTTCGACTGCGCCTCCCTCCTGTAGACAGAGAGGCCAACCCGCCCGGCGTAGCCGTGAACGGCGTACTGCGTCAGGCCCCGGGTCGTGAGCGAGAAGATCGACTGGACCTTAGTGAACGCGTCTCCTCTCAGCTTCTCGGGGGCCATCATCACGCCTGCGGGGGACGCGGACAGGAGGCCTCGGGATGCGAGGGATTCGGCCGCGGAGGCGAAGCCCGCCATCGAGATTCCTCGGTTCTCGGCTCCGAGGGAGCAGGTGTAGGTCTGGACGTAGCTGTAGAGCGCAGGCGGGTACATCGCGGCCCTCTTTGCCAGCTTCTCGAAGAGGAAGTAGTCGTAGGGGACGACCAGGTGCCTGCAGAAGTCGCCGTAGTCTTCAGACAGCTCGAGAAGAGCCTCGGTCAGGACCCTCCTCTTGTATTCGAGCTCGACGCTCGTGAAGAGCTTCGGGTTCGCGATCACCTCGTAGACGTTGAGGAACCGCCCGACCACGAACTCGCCGAGGTAGGAGGACTGCGCGTCCTGTGCGAGAAGCTGCTCGTCGACGATCAGCGCCGAGGCTGCCACGGGTTTCTCGACGTACCTGTACCTGATTCCTCCGCGGAACCGCTTCGAGACAACGATCAGGTCGTAGTCGGAGTCTGGGCGGGCGTAACCAGCGACCTTCGAGCCGTACGCGGCCAGCCCCGCTATCGAAGACGGTTCTACCATCGAAGAGGCGATCCCTCCGAGGATGAGGCGCTCCTCCGCTGTGAGCCTCAAGCCTTCATCTTCTCTTCGATCTCTGATGCCTTCCGGACGACGGCAGGGTCGAACTTGGCCCCGGCGATGACGCCCATTTCAAGGTTGACTCGGTTTGCCTCCGGGCCTACCCAGCGTATGGGGAGGTCCCGTCCAATCCAGAGCTCGCTGACCTTCTTGTTCAGGGCGGCGTCCGACAGTTCCGGTTTGAACTTCCGGGTTATCAGACCTACGAGGGCCTTGTCAGAGAAGAGAAGCTTGGCCGGGACGGTCCTCTCCCTGTCCGCGAAAGACGCCTCGTAGAGGGACGTGGCGACCTCGTCGCTGACGATGTCCGACCTCGCTAGCTTTCTGACGAGCTCCACGTAGTGGGTGAACTCGTGCCCGGCGACGGCGTCCAGCGTTCCCTTCGTCGCGTAAGCGACGAGGGCCGCTGTGAACTGGACTAGGATCGTCAGGCTTCCCCTCGCGGTCAACGGGATGACCCTGGCGAAGAAGACCCCCATCTGGCCGTACTCGCCTCCTCCCTTCGAAACCGGCAGGATCGGCTCGATGTAGTACTGAGGGTAGCGGAGACCGCTCGCCTTCTCAACGCGCTCGACGGATTGCTGAACAACGCCCATCCGTAGCCTTACCTTCTTGGCGAGCGCTCGTGGGACCTTCTCCTGCGCCACTGCCTGGTCGAGGAGGATGAGGGGGTCCACGAATTCGCGGCCGTCCCTCCGTGCTTAAGAATCTTAGCCAGTCAGTCCACGAGTCTAAAGTGGATGGGAGGACTGCGGCGTGAGACCTCCATAAAGATCTCCGCGTGTAATACGCCGGGAATCTTCCCGATTACGTCGCTGACGTCCCTGTGCAACTCGTCGAGAGACTGGCCCTTCAGGTTGGCGATGACATCGAAGCGTCCCGTCACCTCACGAATGAGTCGGACGCCGTCGATCTTCTCGATCTCCGCCAGGACTGCCTCCCTCAACTTCGGGTCAATGTTCAGGCCCGCAAGGGCTCCGGCCCTCATGCCTAGGCTCTCCTCGTTAACCTGGATGGTGAACCTTTCTATGACGCCTCTCTTCTGGAGCCGCTTTATCCTGCTGTAGGCGACCGAGAGGTTGACGCCGAGCCGCCGGCTGAGCTCGGGCACCGAGACTGAGGCGTCCGAATAGAGAGCAGATAGGATCTTCATGTCGATTTCGTCGAGCCTGGTCAAAGTCGGATACTTCCTCGGCTAACGGCGCAAGGGATGTATTTCAATCCATCTGAGAGTTTTCTGAATGAATACGAGAAAATGGGATGCATTCCAGAAATTCTAGGCACTCTTGGGGGCGTCCATGGCCATCTTTGCGTTGACCTGGTAGATCTCCTCGCTTATCGTGTTTCCTCTCACGAGCTTCCTCCTCTTGCCGCCTTCAAGTTCGGTCTTCAAGCCTACGCCCTGGGTCAGCAGGACGTACTTCTTGCCCCCGCCTTGGACGTCTCCCCGCATCGGGAAGCCGGCCTTGTCGCTCCCGCCTGTGATGACAATCTTGCCGCTGAGACCCATCGCGGTCCCGTCAACAGCCTCGCCAATCTTCCTGCCGACCAGAAGCTGCGCATTGCTGTCTTTCAACTCATGAACCTCCGACTTCCCTGTCCTCGGGTCGGAGAGAACCAGTTTGAACTGCGCCATTGGGGGGCTCCGACAGTGGCGTGAATATAAACAATCAGAAGCCGAAGAGAGGGTCGGAAGGAGTCTTGATCTTGATTATCTCCTCCAACGCCTTCACCTCGTCCTCTGTGAGGGAACCGAGGAACTTGGTCCGCAGCATCCGCGCTTCGTGGCTCCTCGGCAGCGTGTAGATCGTGTCCTCCTCCTTAACCTGCCTGCCCAGAGTGGGACCGTCGACCGATATCGCGACCTTGTCTCCCTGCTTCACTTCAGCGACGGACTTGCCGTTGTCCTGGATCTGTTCGACCGTCCCTAGCTCGCGGCCGTCGCTTGACATCAGCCTCACCTTGGGCTTCAGCAGGCCTGCAAGCACCTCAACCCCGAAGACCGCCGGGTCGTTCCTTCGGAAGAAGGCGCCAGGAAGGACCTTCAGTTTGCACGGGCGGGTCATGCTGGAGAGGGCGCTCTTCTGGTCCGACTCCCTCTTGGCCGCTGCCCAATTCGCGTAGTTGTCAATCACTTCGTAGATGATCTCCGAAACGAAGATCTGCGTGGACCCCACGAACTCCTCCGCCTCAGGTAGGACCCTAGAGTCGAAGCCCAGGATCGCAGCGAGGTAAGGATCGTGTTCCCCCACAACCTCGGCGTCGACGATGTCGTTCTTCGTGATGTCCCCGATGTCCGCCCGCCTCACGGGGATTCCCCTCTCCTCCAGCATCCTGAGCAGGGCCTCTAGCCCGCCCACGCTTGCGGCCTTCACAATCACCCCCATGTTCTCCGTCTTCACGAGGACGTTCGTGAGCTCCTTCTCCATCTCGGCCTTGAGGGCGATGAACTGTGCGTCAGTCTCGAAAGAGGCCACGGAGGTCCCGGCCACCACCCCCGCCAGGTCGGCGGAGACGAGCTTGACCCCCGCTGCGGCATAGACGGAATCTACCGGAGTGAACTTGTCGCGCGGATCCCGCATCTCGTCGAGGGGCTTGGGCATGAACAGGGCCTTCACCTTTGACTTGAACGCCCCATCTCGCCTTACGAGACCGATGGAGTCGCCGACGCGTAGCCTTCCCTCGGTCAGTACGACGTTCGCCGTCTCTCCGATGCCCGTTTCCTCCTGCATCTCGAGGATTATCCCCTTGCCTCCTCGGCCTTCATCTGTCACCCTGAGCTTCCCCTTCAGGAAGTGCTGCGAGAGGCCTATGAGGACAGCAAGGAGTTCTGGGATGCCCGTCTTCGCCCGGGCTGAGACTGGAACGATGGTTACCTGCTGGCGGAATTCTTTGACCCTGTAATACGCATCCGACTGGAACCCGAGTCTAGAGAGGCCACCGACGACGTTGTAGAGCCTCTCCTCGAGCTCATCGTTCCACTCGGGAGGCTGGTCGTTCAGGACAGATTGCAGCGGACCCTTGCTCCCTTTCCTCCACCCCTTGATCATGTTGACCTTGTTCAGCGCCACCAGAAACGGGACCTTCCGCTGCTTCAGAATATCGATGCTCTCTAAGGTCTGGTTCTCCAGACCTTTCAGCACGTTGACGACCACTATCGCAATGTCGGCCGCAGAGCCTCCTCTGAGTCTGAGGTTGGAGAATACCGCGTGGCCGGGAGTGTCGATCATCAGCAAGCCCGGGATTCGAAGCTCGCCTCCCGCTCTGTCGAGGAGCGGGCCGCAGATTCGTTCCAGCGTTTCGAGAGGGAAGAAGCTTGCTCCTATCTCCTGCGTAATCCCGCCAACTTCCCGGGCCTGGACTGCGGTCCCCCTAAGAGCGTCGAGGAGTGACGTCTTGCCGCTGTCGACGTGCCCGAGGACCACTACGACGGGTTGGCGCAGCCGCGCTTTCGCTTCCGGCATTGTCACCCAGCTCCTCTCTTATTGCCCCTTCACCCGGCCGATTTGCCGAAGAACGCTATGTGTTCCTTCTTGAAGCTCTCTGAGGAGTCAGATGCATGAATCGCGTTGTCGGTCAGCCCAAGACCGAGGTCTCCCCTGATTGTTCCGGCCGCAGCCTCCCAGCTCTTGGTTGCCCCGACCATGCGTCTAACGGTGGCCACAGCGTCTCTCCCCGAGAGGACCGCGCCGACGACAGGGCCCGAAGTGATGAACGAAACGAGTTCCCCGAAGAAGGGCTTGTCTCTGTGGACGGAGTAGAAGTCCTCGGCCTGGGCCCTCGACATAGTGAGCATGTGGAGCTTCCTTATCGCGAAGCCCTTCGCTTCGAACCTCTTCAGAATCTCGCCGACGAGGCCGCGTCTGACCGCGTCTGGTTTCACCACAATCAGAGTCTCTTCAGGAGCGCTCATTGTTCCTTGCCCCTTCTGGCCCACTTCAGCTTTCTCGGATCGCGCCCGAGCTTCATGTCGTTAACCCTGCACTTCAAGGAACAGTAGGATCTGGTGGAGCCGTCGTTCTTTGCAAAGAGGACCCCTGAACCTAGGCGGACATCTTTGCCGCAGAAAACGCATCTCTTTGGAACGTACATCTTAAACGAACACCCTTTTCCTATTCGGTTCTGAAACCCCGCGGAGTCATCCTATAAAAGCAATAAGCGGGCTCTAGCTCCTTTCAACCGCTCCTGAACGCCGAGATAGATTCTACCTGAGCTTCCTCGCCTCGCGCTCCGTCTCTCGTAAGACCAGCACGTCGGCGAGCCTTATCGGGCCCTTCACATTCCTTGTCAGAATCCGACCCTTCTCCTTGCCTTCAAGTATCTTGACTCTCACTTGGGTGATCTCTCCTGCGACTCCTGTCCTCCCAACGATCTGGACGACTTCCGCGGGAGTAAGCGTTTCGACTTCTCGTTTGCTCATGCGGCCTTCTTCAGCCTCGCCAGCTCCTGGGTGACCTGCTCCAGTATCTGACCTCCCTCACCGGCGTCGAGCACGGCCGCGGAAGCCGTCGGCACATCAATCCCAATCGCAGGCCCGATCTGGTCCTTTGAAGGAACGAAGACGTAAGGAATCTTTCTCTCCTCGCAGAGGATGGGAAGGTGGGCCACGACCTCGGGCGGGGTGACGTCTTCGGCAATTACGACAAGCTTCGCGATGCCTCTCTCTATCGCCTTCGTTGTCTCATTTGTGCCTTTTCTGACCTTGCCAGTTCTTGAAGCCTGCCTAAGGACCTCGTACGCAGCCTCGGAAACCTCCTTGGGGGTCTCTATCTTCACGTAGTAGGGCTTTGGGGTCATCTACGCATATCTCCCAGAAGCGCCTTCCGAGGCTCCGTTATAAATGGTTAGATGGTGATTCGAACCGGGTTGCCCTCATCGGTCGAAGGCTCCGACCGGCCGTACTGCTCTGCCCTCAATCCGCACGCGGGAGAGGACGCCACGACTGTGCTATCGCTAGGTCAGGATACAGGTCCGGGATGAGTCCACTCTGCAGAAGCCGAAGCGTGGGAACTGGACTATCTCCCCGGTCTTCAGCGATGTGAACGCCGCCTCAGCGAGTCCCCTGGCTTCGCCGAGGCTGTCCTTGTTGAAGTTGCCTTCTTCGCTGAACAGGAGGCCGGGTTCAAGGACCTTCACTTCAACGCCCTCAGAGGCAACCCACTGGAGCTTCTTCATCTCCCTGACTAGTTCCTCCCCCGCGTACCTGGCCTTCGGTTCTGCCCCCGCCGACGTGAGTTCAACGTTGTAGAGGTCCATGAGTCTGAACGCCGTTCCTTTCTTCATTGTCATTAGGTCAGACCTTGGCACGAAGAACCTGTCTGATGTCGCAATCTCTCTTTCGCCAAGCTCCATTTCTGGGTGGAACGGGATGGTGACTTTCCTCTTGGGCGCCCCCTCAACGCTCAGCTCGACCGGGTCTGGGACGAAGAAGATGCGCTTCGAGCGAGGGTCGAGGAGCTTCCTGTTGACCGAGAGAAGCATGCTCCAGTCGTATTCGTGTTCCGACTTTGTGTACCCGACCTGGAGGGTGAATTCCCGTATCGCCTCAGGGATTACGCCCCTCCTCTTGAGCCCCTCAACGGTCGGCATCCTCGGGTCGTCCCATCCTGAGACGAGCTTCTCTTCGACTAGGGGTCGGAGAAGTCTCTTATGGACTGGCGTTCCCTTGAAGTTGTACCTCGAGAACTGGATCACGTCGAGGGCCCGGAAGCCAAGAGCATCGCGAATCTGCTTCTGAAGCTCAGTCCTGAACTCCGAACTCCGCAGGACGTGGGTGATGCCGCAGACCTCGTCCTCGATGGTGTTGGCGAGGTCATAGGTCGGCCAGAGGGTGTACCGCTCTCCGGTGACAGGATGGGCCTTCTGTATCACCCTGAAGAGATTCGAGTCGCGTAGGGAGTAGTTCAGGCTCTGCATGTCCCCCTTGAACCTGATGACGGACTCCCCTTCGCCTACCTTCTTCGCCAGCATCTTCTCCCACACGTCCAGACTCTTTTCGATGGGAGCGTCCCTGTGCACGCAGGCCTTCCCTTCGAACCTGAGCCGTTTGACCTTCTCCGGGTTGCAGGAGCAGGAGTACGCCTTGCCTTCCTGGATGAGCCTCCTTCCGTACTCGTAGATCAGGTCCATGTCATCGGAGACGTTCTTCTCGTGGTCCCACCTTATCCCGAGCCACTTGATCCCTTGCCTGAAGCTTTCGTAGTACCTTAGGGCGACGTTCTTCGGGTTCGTGTCTTCGAACCGGAGCCAGAGCTCGCCGTCGTAGATTTCTGTGTAGATGTAGTTTACCGTGAAGGCCATGGCGTGGCCTATGTGCATGAAGCCCGACGGCTCAGGGGGAATCCTGAAGGCGGTCTTGCCCTTTATGGCATTGGGAAGAGGAGGAAGGCCGACCCGACCCTCCTTCTCAGTTGGCTTCTCGACGTCCGGGTACTTCTCCTTCAGGAGAGTCTCCTGCTCCGAAAGACTCAGCTGGTTGACTCGCCCGACCGCGGACCGGACAGCCTTCGCGACCTGTCCAGCCGAGTGCCGAAGTTCCGGAAACTCGGCCAGGACCCTTCCTACGACGGCCCCGACTTCCGCCTTGCCGCCGTGCCGGGTGGCGTTGAGCAGGGCCCAGGCTTCGATCGAGGCGAGCGCCTCGTCTGAGACTACCGAATTCTCTACCATTCCCGCTCGACTGCGAACCTTGCGAAAAGCCCGAGGAGGGCCGCGGTCTCGGCGTCGCCCTTCCACGAGATGCCCCCCAGGACCTCGACCGCCTCCTTCATTAGCTCGACCGCCCTCTTCCTCGCATACCCTACCGCGTCGTGCTTCTCGACCAGGGAGAGCACGTATGACACGTCTGCGGAAGTCTTGTCTGCCCTGTCCTTGCTCATGATGGAGACGAGCTTGACCTTCTCATCAGGCCCGACGCTCCCCAGAAGATGGAGGAGAATCAGGGTCCTCTTCCCTTCCAGGATGTCGTCAGACTTCTCCTTTCCATACTTCTTCTGGTCGCCGACTAGGTTCAAGGTGTCGTCCTGTATCTGGAACGCAACCCCTAGCCTCAGGCCGAATTCCTTCAGCTTTTCGAGGAGCTCCTCTGATGCGCCGGCCACGATCGCGCCGAGCCTGCACGGACCAGCCACCGTGTACCAAGACGTCTTCTTGGTGCACATCTCGTAGTAGTCCGACTCCTTGAGATCCCACCTCTTGTGCGCGACCCACCCCAGTTCCATGTGCTGTCCTTCGGTCGTCTCGTTGACCATCCTAGAGAACTCCCCAATTATCCTGACCGTCTTCTCCGACCCGAGGATCTCTCTATTCAGAGAGAGGGAGCTCCACGTGCGAGCGTGGAGTGCGTCCCCCGCGTTCAAGGCGAGAGGCTCACCATACTTGCGGTGGAGAGTGGGCCCCCCCCTGCGCAGCTCAGAATCGTCCTCGATGTCGTCGTGTATCAGGATCCAGTTCTGGAAGAGTTCGATGCATGCAGCCGTGAGTAGCGCGTCCTTACCGTCTCCTCCCGCTGCCCTGCAGGCAGTCACGCAGAGGAAGGGTCTCATGCCCTTGGCAGGTCGGGAAGGGTAGTCCCGCATCATCCTGTAGAGGAGGTCCACCTCGGGGACCGGACTGGACTTCGGCAGCAGTTCCTCGAGAATCAGGCTGTCGACCGCTTTCTTCACGCGCTTCATTTCGACCTGAAGGTCTGCCAAGGTTCTTCACCAGGATCGGTTTCCCTCAGGATCTTATGACTGTCCCGTAGAACTCGAGGCCTTTCAGGGCCTTCGAGAACTCGTTGCGCCTGTAGCCTGAGACAAAGCAGACCCTTGGGCCGAGGACCGCGACCTTGGCCGCGACCTCGAGTTTGAGCTTCATCCCCCCTGTCACGTCCTCGCCCTTCGAGACCTGCATCTTCCTGACCCTCGACGGCGACAGCTCTGGGATGATCACCCGCGTCCCCTCCTCGTAGACCCCGTCAACGTCCAGGGCGAAGACGCATCTCTCTGGTTCAAGAATCTTGGCCAGCTCGAGGACCATCAGGTCCCCAGAGAAGACCTTGAAACCGGCAGGCGTGATCGTCACGTCCCCGAAGGTGACGGGAGTGAGACCAGACTTTAGGAGGCCGCGCAGCCAGTGCGAGACCGACGCCCTTCCCGCCTTCATAATGACGTCAAAGGGCGAGAATGAATAGGGAAAGAGTTTGTTTTCCGTCATAGTCCTACAGAGCAGGCTGTTCAGGTCGTACATCGCCTCCCTCGTCTTGGAGACGGCGGCAGCACTCACCGCTGCCTCGTTGGAAGATACCCCGTGCTCCTTGGCGACGGTGTGACCGAAGGAACCACCCCCATGAACCACCAGCGTCTTCTCGTCTGACGAGGCAATTTCCTCTGCGAGAGCCGAGACAACATCAGACCTGTAGGAAAACGGCTTCGACTTGTCGGTTATGACCGACCCTCCCAGCTTTACTATCACCGCTCTAGCCAACTTTTCACTCCATCGACTGGGATTTCAGCTCGGAATGCCTCGAACCCCCGCCCTCTGAGCCCCGAGATGATGCTTTTCTCCTTTCCCCTCGGAGCGACCGCAATGACGCTCCCACCGCCCCCTGCCCCCGTGAGCTTGGCGCCATAGGCCCCCAGAGAAAGGGCGAGGTTGACGAGCCTGTCCAGGGGCCGGTTTGAGACGCCGAGCGTAGAAAGGACCGCGTGGTTGAAGCTCAGCAATCTCCCAAGGCCCTTCATATCACCGTCGGCGAGCCTTTTCGTCGCCATCAGGCTGACCTCGCTGGCCACCTCTGTGAGGCCTCCGAAGAGGTTCGGGAAGGCTTCCTTCACCCCTGCTACCCTGCGTATCTGGCGCTTCGTGCTCCTCTTCTTCCCCGAAAAGGCGACGATTAGAGACCTCCGCCCCTTGAGGGACACCTTCTTCAGATCGGTTCCGGGCCTGAAGAGGACCACCCCCCCGACGGTACAGACAGCGACGTCGATTCCCGAAGGGTGGCCGTGGACTTTCCTCTCGCCCATCATCGAGAAGTGGATGATGTCCGACACCTGAAGGTCGAGGGAGCGGAGCCGTGCGACGGCTGATGCCACGGCGACCATCGTGGAGGCCGAAGAGCCCAGGCCAGACCCCTCAGGAATCTCCGACTTTATCGAGAGGGTCAGGTGGGGATCGAACGAGAACTCCCTCGCCATCGCCTCAACCACTCCTGCGACCGGACGGAGGCCAGACGCGCCCGCACTTGAAAACTCGTCCGAGATTACTTTGAAACTCGCGGATTCGCTGACCTCGACCCTGACCATACGCGGGAGCGCCGCTGCCAGCGCCCATGCGCCGTGGACAACGAAATGCTCGCCAGTGATGATGGCCTTGGACGGCGCCTCTGCAATCGCTTTCATCTACTACACGAATCTTAGAGACGCGTAGCCCACGACTCGGCTATTATCCCCTGTGGTGTCGCCGCTGGTTGCATACTTGAGGAGCTCCCCTTTCTTGAGGCCGAGAGCTCGAGAGGCCTCCATTACGGTCGCGATCGCCCCGAAGCCGCACGCAGTGACCTGTAGCCTGTCGAGCGTCGAGTAGAATGAACCGACGTCCATCCGCTTCACTTGATCAATGAGTGCTGTGTCCTTCTCCCTCGCTTCTGCAGCCGGTTCGTAGTGCGTGAGGTCAGATGAGGCTATGAGCACAGCCCTCTTGCCTTCGACCACCTTGACCAGAGACGCAGCCACGGTCCTAGCGGTCTCGAGGTCCTGGAAGAGGAGAGAGACGGGAAGGATTGGAATCGAATCTCCGTAAATCTGCTGCAGGAACGGCAGTTGGACCTCAAGTGAGTGCTCCATTCTATGGGCTTCAGGGTCGAAGGAGACGATTCCAGAATCACGCACCAGCTTTGAAGAAGCCTCTTCGTCGACTCGCATCCTGCCGAGGGGAGTCTCCCACTCTCCGTCCTTGAAGGTCGCAACCCCGCTTCCGACCCCGTAGTGGTTCGGGGCGACGATGACTATCAGGTCCGGGGCTCGCAGGGAGGAGACGTGCAGGTAGCTGTGGGCGGCCACAGGTCCTGAGTACTCATACCCTGCATGGGGCGCTACGACCGCGACGATGCTCGCACCGCCCGGCGGGGCTGGGGGGGGATGGCCCGGTCCGAGGGGACTGAGGTAGCAGCTGTTCAACATGGACGAGAGCTCGGACCTGTCGGAGGGATAGAACGAACCTGCAACGGCGGCTCTCCTGAGCTTCATGAATCCGGACGCGTGCGCGGGTCCGATATACGCTATTCTAGCAGCTCGGGTTTCGGCTCTTCTTCGATCTTGGTCTCGAAGTCCTCTATTGAGTACTTCATGGGTTGGTCCGCTTCGAGCACTCCTGCATGGGTCAGCGTCGCTCTCGCGAGGAGCCAGAAGATCGCTGCGATGGCTTTGCGGCCCCTGTTGTTCCCGGGGATTACCAGATCGATGTCATCAGTGACGTTGTCCGTGTCGCAGACCGCTATGACTGGGACGCCGAGGCTCCCTGCCTCCACTATGGCCTGGGAGTCGGACATCGGGTCGGCGACGACTACCAGTTCAGCGTCGAGATGGCCGGGGTACAGAGGATTTGTGAAGGTCCCAGGCATGAACCTCCCGATCCGGGGCATGGCTCCCGTAAGCTCGCAGAACTTCTCGACCGCCATTGCACCGTGCTCTCTGCTGGTGTAGACGACCGTATTTTGGGTGCCCGTCGAGGCGATGAACTTTCCAGCGACGTCGATCCTGTGGAGGGTCTTTGAGTAGTCGATCATGTGAAGGCCATCGGGCCTGGGCCTCGTTGTGAATGGCTCCATCGTCTTCGTCCTGACCGGCGTCCCTATGCGAATGCCAGTCGCAAGAAGGGCCTTCTCGCTTAGTTGATGTGCCACCATCTTGTCGGCAGAACCCGCTTCGTCGTCTTCCGTTAGGGACAATGTCGGGCTTACCTCACAACTACTGCAGGTCTGCCTTCCTGCTGTAGAACGGGAGGACCTGGTCGATGACGTCGACGGAAGAAATCAGCATGCTCCTGCAGCAGTATCTCTTCAGTCCGAGGTCATCCAGCACCTTCGCCGGCTCCTCACCTTCCCTGACCCTCGACTGGAAGGAGGCGAACTTATCCCCGATCAGGTTCCCGCATGTAAAACAACGGATTGGTATCATCATGTCTGATTACCTGTATGACTTCTGCCTCTTCCGCCTCGCTCCAGGGCCTCCAAACTTCTTCGGTTCCGCCTGTCTCGGGTCACCCGAAAGCAGATATTTATTGTATGCATTCATTCTTTCTCTCATCTCGTTCCCTCTCACCTGGTCGACGAGAGCCCGAGTGAGGGCCATCGCAGCGGCGTCCGCCTGCCCCATGAACCCGCCGCCAGAGACACTGACGTCTACATCGTACTTGTCCCTGAGCTCCTTTACAATCGAGACCGGGCCGAGCAGATGGAGCCTTGCCGGCTCCGGTTCCCACAGCTCGACGGGAATGCCGTTGATTCTGATCCTTCCGACGCCTAGCTGGATCGCAGCCGTCGCCCTCGCCGTCTTCCGTGCGCCTGAGTATAACTTGGGGGCCTTCTTCACCGGTGCTTTGACCGTCGGGTTGGCCAAGTCTACTCGTTCCACCCGAGCGTCTTCGAGAGCTCCTTCATTGTGACATAGACGGGAACCGGTCTGGGGGCCGTGGTGTCCTTGAATTGGGTCAACTTCGCCACGTCGACGCCTTCCGGAAGGCCTACGTAAACCCTCAGTCTTTTCATGGCCAGGACCCCTTTCATCTTTTTCCTGGGGACCATCCCCCTGATCATTCTCTTCAGGATGTTGTCGGGCCTGCGGGGATGGATTGGACCGTAGATGGGGTTGACGTGGCTCGCGATTTCGAGCTTCTCCTGCCATTGCCTCACCACTGATGTTCTGGAGCCTGATATCAGGGATTTCTCTGCGTTGACCACGACGACCCTCCTCCCTGAAATCAGTAGCTTGGCGACCTTCGACGAGAGCCTTCCGGCGATCTGGTTAGTCGCGTCCACGTAGACCGTGCCTTCACTGGACAAGCCTTACACCGCTCCCTTTCGGGTACTTCTTGAGGAACTGGTCTACAGAGAGGGCGGAACCCCCAGCCGCCTCCAACTTGGACCGGGCGTTTGCTGAGAATGAGAACGCGCCGACGACGAGCCTCTTGTCAACAAGACCCGAACCGAGGACTTTCCCCGGGACGAAGAATGCCTGTCCTTCCTCGGCCATCCTTGACACCTTGCACAGATTGACCTCTACTCTTGTGCCTCCGGGCTTAGAGAGGAGCTTTGCGGCGGCCGTCCAGATCGGTGCCTTCTTCTCTTTGCCCGCCCTTTCCAGCATCACCGACATCTGCCTGTGGAGAGGGTTGGAAGAGGTCATGCTGCAGCCTCTCCCACCGAGGCCTGTATCTCCTTGAGCTTCTTCTCGAGCAGTTCTATCGCCTTGGTGACGATCTGCCTTGCTGGCAGGCCGCCCGCCGACTCGACCATCAGGTTGTGGACTCCCTCGCTCTTCCCCTCCGTGAGCGCCGCGACCGTGCAGGGCTGCCACTTTGCATGCTCCTTGCCCTTCCCGAGGCGGGCGTACGCTTCAAGCTTCACTGACTGGCCCTGGGCGAGTTTCACTAGAGGGATGGTCTCGCTGACCGGCCTGACCTCCCTGTCTTCCGAGACCAGATCGCCCGAGTATACGGTCGACACCTTGTCTTTGCCCTTTGCGTCGAGGACGAAGAGGACCCTGCACTTGTGGCAACCCAAGGGGTTCCCGCAGTCGCAGTCCTCAGGCAGGTTGTACCTCTCCAGGTCTGTCTTGATCGGTATCATCCCCAGCCTATGGGCGAGGAGTTCATCGTAGAGCACGGACGAGTTCTCCAATATGACCACGTCGTCAATCGCCATCGCGGGCACCTCGGCGATGCAGAAGCGCCTCACGGCGTTGGCATAAGACCGATCAATCCCTTCAAGCTGAAGCGTGACCGAGTTCCCAGATTCCTCTAGGACCTTTACCCTAAGCAATGACCACACCGACTGGATTGCGATACATACTCATAAAACGCCGTGTTTCGCGGGTCGGGAACGAGTTGTGGTTAAAAAGTTTTAGCAGGCCCTTGGGCTGTCCGAGGCGACGAGGCGTCTGCCACCTCTTTTGCCAAGATGAGAGCCTTCAAGATTTATAACCTTAGTGTGACGGGCAAGTCAGGAATATGTCGGTAGCAACAGAGTTCAGGCACCTCGTCAGGGTTGCCGGGAGGGACCTTGACGGGAGCAAGAAGCTCATTGTTGCGATTTCTGACCTACGCGGAGTCGGCTACAATTTCGCGAGCGTCGTGACCTCCAGGATAGGCCTCGACCCCAGGGCAAGGCTCGGGACACTCAGCGAAGATCAGGTCCGCGAGGTTGAGAAGGCCATCCAGAGCGCGACGAAGTCATCGCTACCAGCGTGGTACTACAATAGGAGGAACGATCCGGACACTGGGGAGACGAAGCAGCTGCTGGGCTCAGACCTGGATTTCGTGATCAAGGGAGACGTAGATGATGAGAAGAACATAAAGAGCTGGAAGGGCGTAAGGCACAGCCTTGGGTTGAAGGTCCGGGGCCAGCGCACGAGGACGACCGGCAGGAAGGGAAGGACCGTGGGCGTAAGGAAGGCAGCTCTAATCGCTGCAGCGAAGGAAGCAGGGGAAAAGAAGGAAGAGAAGTAAGAGTTGGGAGACCCGAGGAAGGCCAGAAAGCAGTACAGCCGACCGCGCAGTCCCTGGAGGGCTGACCAGTTGGCGCAGGAGTTGTACCTACTTGGCACATTCGGGTTGAGGAACAAGAGAGAACTCTGGAAATCACAGACGCAGCTGAGTTCGATAAGGAAACAGGCGAGGACTCTCCTCGCGGCTACGGAAATGGTCAGGTTGAGAGAAGAGAAGAAACTGCTAGACAGTCTGAGGAAGAGAGGGCTGGTCACAGAGGCTGCGACGCTCGACGACATCCTGAGCCTCACGGTCGAAGACCTATTGTCGAGAAGGCTTCAGACGATGGTCTTCAAGAAGGGGATGGCGCTATCGCCACTTCACTCGAGACAACTGATCGTGCATGGTCACGTTGCAATTAGGGGAAGGGTTATCACGATTCCAGGATATGAAGTCGGGCATGACGAGGAGAGTACTGTCACGGTCAATGGGATGACGGAAGGAGCCGCCCCAGCCCCGGAGGCCGTGGCAGAGGGTGCTCCTGCTGCGGAGGGGAAGGTCGAAGTCAAGGAGCAAGCGGTGGCCCAACCACCTGCGCCAGGGGAGTGAAAGTGATTGGCATCTGAGGAAGAGATTGCGAGAGACCGCTGGGGTGTCGTGCACATCTACTCGAGCTACAACAACACAATCGTCCATATCACTGACCTGACCGGGGCCGAAACGATTTCGTTCTCGTCAGGAGGCAGGCATGTGAAGGCCGATAGGTTCGAATCGTCGCCCTACGCCGCAATGCGGAGTGCTTCGGCTGCCTCAGATGTGGCGAAGGGGAAGGGCATCAACGCAGTTCACATCAAGGTCCGGGCTGTCGGAGGAACGGGGCCGAGGACCCCGGGGCCGGGAGCACAGGCTGCCATCAGAGCCATCGCAAGGGCAGGGTTCAGGATAGGAAGAATTGAGGACGTAACGCCAATTCCCCACGATACGACCAGGAAGAAAGGCGGCCGTAGGGGAAGAAGAGCCTAGGGCTCACACGCGTTTCAGAAGTTCGACAGAGTCAACCTTTCCGTCGCCGTCCCTATCGGTTCCTCTGAGGAGGCAGGCGTATCCGCCCGAATCGTATCTCTGGAAGAGCAGGTCCGCGAAGTTGCATATCCCAATGATGGCCGCCTTTGTGCCGGCGCCCGTCAGCCCGGCTGCGAGGACGCAGGTCTTGCCGGCCTCCCAGGGATTCTCGATCTTGGCGACGATGCAGTCGAGTTCAGAGTTGTAGGACCTGCCTTGGTTGTCGACTATTGAGCCCCAGAAGCCTCCCTGTGTGAATCGCAGAGGGAGGTGCTGATTGAGCTCTTCAGAGATGACGTTGGTCCTCGGGCCCCCGACGACTATCAGATTCGAACCCTTCAGGTGTTCCGCCTTCACGTCGACGTCAAGCTTGACTGGAAAGCGCTCCGGAAGCGCAACGAACTGGCCGAGCGCAAAGCCAAGCTGGATGGCGTAGTGCCCGTCACGGGCCTGAGAGCCGGCCGCCCCGTGTGGGAGAGGTGAGCCGACGACTATCCACCCGTCGAGTTCGCCGTCGCGGAAGAACTCTTTGAAGAATCGTCCCAGTGACCTCGACCTGGCCGAGGCTTCCAGGGTCGGCAACGGCTCGCCTCGGACCTGGAACTCGACGGCGTACCCGTCTGAAGACAGCGCGAATAGGTTCGCTTCGCCTCCGCGTATCGATTCGCTGCTGATGCGGGTGATCAGGCCCGCCTTCTCAAGGCGGCCAACGTGATAGTAGATGGTCTGGTGATGGGTCTTCAGTTCTCGGGCGATTTCAGCCGGGTAGCGGGGGCCCGCCGCGAGCAGCGTGAGGATCCTCTGGCCCACTTTGCCTGAAGCCGGCCTGAAAGCGTCAGGTTTCTCTGACACAAGGACGCGCTTCGCCATTCGCTCCTTCGACTTCGGGTCGAAAAGCAGGCCTTCACGCATGGTCCGCCCTAGCGCTCGACCACTAGAAAACAGTTATGCATGGTAGGCGATATGACGAAGCGCTTGACGGGGTAAGCGTGCATAACCTATCATGCATGGTAGAGAAAAGCGTTTTGCGGAGCTTATTACGCCGGGCCTCGAGACGCCGACTATGTGCGGGATAGTCGGTTGCGTCGCGGAGGAGTCGGTCTCCGGCATCCTGCTGGACGGGCTCCGGAGGGTTGAGTACCGCGGATACGACTCGGCTGGCATGGCGACAGTAAGCAATGGGAGGCTAAGCGTCCGCAAGGCCGCAGGAAGAATCAGTGAGATCGAGGGAAGGAAGAAACTCTCTCGATTGAAGGGCAACATCGGGATGGCTCACACGCGGTGGGCGACTCACGGGGGGGTCACCGACCGCAACGCGCACCCCCAAACTGCGTGCAATGAAACTGTTGCCGTGATTCACAACGGAATAATCGAGAACTACCTTCCGCTGAAGAAGGGCCTGACGTCCAAGGGTCACAGGTTCAAGAGCGATACAGACACGGAGGTAATCGCACACCTCATCGAGGAGGAGTATGCGAAGACCAAGGACCCACTCAAGGCGACGATGAGAGCGACGAAAAAGCTCACCGGGCAGTACGCCATCGCCGTTCTCTTCCAAGACAGGCCGGACGTAATGATCGGCGCCCGAAGGGACGCCCCGCTCATCGTCGGGGTGGGTGATGGGATGATGTTCATCGCCAGCGATGTGCTGGCCTTCATTGAGCACACGGACAGGACCATCTTCCTGGACAACCAGGAGACGGTCGAGATCACGAAGAACGGAGTGAGGATTGTCGGATGGGACGGAAGGGAGGTGAGACGCAAGCCTACGCAGGTGGCCTGGGAGCTAGCTGACCTCTCCAAGGCCTCATACGCCCACTACACGCTCAAGGAGATCAACGAACAGCCGCAGACCGTGGTCGGAGCGTCTGTGCAGGACCCTGGGAGGGTCGCCGAGTTCGCGAGCGCGCTGAAGAGAGCGAAGTCGCTCTTCATCACAGGCTCGGGGACCAGTTACCATGCGGGGCTGCTCATGAAGTCTAGGCTGAACCAGGAGGCTGGCATAAGATGCGATGCGGTGGTTTCGGGCGAACTGAGGGAGCATGCAGGGTTCCTTGGCAAAGGGTCGGTCGTGGTCGTGCTTTCCCAGAGCGGGGAGACCGCGGACGTGCTCGAAGCCGTCAAGGAGGCCAAACGGCGGGGAGCGAAGATTCTTTCGATCGTCAACGCTGCCGGGTCGACGCTGGCGAGGGAGAGCGATCTCGTTCTGCTGCTCAACTGCGGGCCCGAGGTCGGAGTCGCTGCGACGAAGAGCTTCACAGCGCAGGTGGTGGTAGCCAACATGGTCGTGGATGCGGTCCTCGGCAGGAAGAGGGCAGACGGGATTCAGGAACTCTCTGAAGCGATCACCAAGGTTCTGGGCACCGAGAAGCAGATCAAGGAGATTGTGCAGAGGTACAAGGACAAGTCCGACTTCTACTTCGTGGCGAGGGGATACCAGAGCCCGGTCGCGCTCGAGGGTGCGCTCAAACTGAAGGAGCTCTCATACGTGCACGCTGAAGGGATGCCTGCGAGCGAGCTGAAGCATGGAACGCTTGCCCTGATTGAAAAGGGAACTCCTGTGGTCATCATAAACCCCTCTGGGGACACCCACGCCGATTCCCTCTCCAACTCTGAGGAGTTGAAGGCGAGGGGGGCGGATCTGATAGGCATCTCGGACCTTGCGGATGAGGTCTACAGGTACTTCATCCACGTGCCCAAGGTTCAGGCGAAGTTCATGCCCGTGGTCGAGGTGATTCCGCTTCAGCTCTTGGCATACCACTTCGCGGTGGCGCGAAAGAACGACCCAGACTACCCGCGCAACCTGGCGAAGTCAGTAACGGTCAAGTGAGCAAGGCAATTAAGCGGTTTCTGCGACAGCGTGGTGTGGTATCAAAGAAGGACGCCCTCTCAAGACCTGTGGCTACGATTGAAGTGGACAAGAAGAGCATCTCCGATTTGTTGGAAGAGATGGCTCAGACCGGTTTCCAGGGGAAGAAGCTTGGGGAGGTCGCGAATATTTGGGCCGAGATGGCCCGGCAGAAGGACCTGACGGTCTTCCTAGGTCTGACGGGGTCGCTCAGCACGACCGGACAGTGGAAGATAATCAGATGGCTGGTAGAGAAGAGGTACGTCGACGTCCTTGTGAGCACCGGAGCCAACATCTCCGAGGACATTCTCGAAGCGCTTGGCTACCATTACTACCAAGGGACAATGCTCGCCGACGACGAGGAGCTACTGAAGCTCAAGATCGACAGGTTCTACGACGTGTATGCCGACGAACTGCAGTACAGGAAGCTCGAAGATACCATCTACAAGTTCGCGAGTGCGCTCGACGAAGAGACGACTTACTCGACGAGAGAGTTCCTCTATCAGTTCGGAGAGTACCTCTCGAAGAAGGGTATCGACAGCATTGTCGCCGCCGCGTACGAGGCCAAGGTTCCGGTCTACTCGCCGGGACTCATCGACAGCGGATACGGAGTGGCCCTCAGCCTTCTCAAGAGGCGGAAAGGGAAGCTGATCAAGCTGGACCAGACCAAGGACATGGAGGAGCTAGCACAGATAGCAGAGAGGACCAAGCGGACGGGCGTTGTCTATCTTGGCGGAGGTGTGCCCAAGGACATGATTCAGCTTTCCACGATAATCAAGTCGCTCACGAAAGGAGGAGAGGAGGAGACTCCGCACGAATACGCCATCCAGATTACGGCTGACAGCCCTCAGTGGGGAGGCCTGTCTGGGTGCACGCTCGAAGAGGCAATCAGCTGGGGAAAGATCTCCTCGCGGGCGAAGAAGGCAACGCTGTACGCCGACATAACTCTCGCTCTTCCCGTCGTGGTGCACGCCCTCAACGAGAGAGTGGAGAAGAGGAGCCACCCGCCTGACCTCGGCTGGGTCTTCAAGCTCTAGACCGCATCAGCTCTGCGACCACCCTCGGACATTCGAGGGCCATCTGGGGTGCAGCGCCGAGGTAGGCTTCGGCCCGTTTGATAGACGGGACGAAGTTTCCCTTCTCAAACATCGACTTCACCTTCTCGTACCCCCGTTCGTCTCCCTTGAGCCTCATCGACACCTGCTCGGCTTCGGCGTAGACCTCCGGATGATTGGAGAGGTCTCGGCCCATCGTCGCTCTCTCGATATTCATCGAGTCGAGCGAGCCTATCAGCCTCGAACAGGCTACAAGGGAATGGCCGAGTGCCTGCCCCACCATGCGTCGTATCACGGAGTCTGAAAGATCGCGCTGCATCCTGGTCATCTGAAGCCTATATGCGAGGAGAGGCAGCAGTGAGTTGGAGATCTCAGCCTGCCCTTCCGCGTTCTCGATGTCGACTGGGTTGACCTTCTGGGGCATGGTCGACGAGCTGACCTTCCCGGGGCGGGCAAAGTGGACGTAGTCGAGGGTCTGGTAAAGCCAAAGGTCGCGCGAGAGCGAGACCATCAACTGGTTGATGTTCATGACATAGTGGAGTATGTCCGAGAGCCTCTCACCGGGGACTATCTGGGTCGAATAGGGGGCAGCCTCAACCCCCATTTCAGAGACGAAGTCGCCCAGGGTCTTCCGCCAGTCTCTTCGCCCCATCAGCGTGAAGGATGCGTAGGTCCCGACGGCCCCCGAGAACTTCGCCATGGGCTTCATCGACCTTAGGAGAGAAACGCGTTCTGCGATCCTTACGGCGAAGACTGCCATCTCCTTGCCGAAGGTTGTGGGTATTGCCGGTCGGCCGTGTGTGCGAGCCAGCATCACCGTCCTGGCCTCCTGTCTGGCAATCGCCGCTAGCCTGGTCGCGAGACTCGAGTACCTTGGTACCATGACCTTTTCCAGGGCGGAGCGGAGCAAGAGGGCGAAAGCTAGGCTGTTTGTGTCCTCGCTGGTGAGCCCGAGATGGATGTATGGTCCGAGCTCGCCGACGCCGGCGCGTTTGAGGGAGTCTCTGAGGAAGACCTCGACAGCCTTCACGTCGTGACCCAGCTCCGCTTCCAGGGCCTTCACCTTCTCCATCGAAAGTGAAAGTTTGGGAACCCTTCGGTTCGGCGCGACGCCCAGCTTCACAAGCAACGTGAGGTACGCCAACTCGACGCGGACGCGCTCCTCGGCGAGCGCCCGCTCCGTCACGTACTGGGCCAGGGGTTCGGCTTCTTTCCTGTACCGACCGTCTATTGGAGAGATAGAATCATAGTTCAATTGTTCTCGACCTCTCCTCGCCGTGCGAGACCAAGCTCACGCGAACCCCCAGCGCCGCCTCAAGGTAGTCAACGAGCTTCTTCGCCTGGGCCGGCAGCTCTCTGCGGTACTCGGCGCCGTACATTGTAAAGGGTGACTCGTAGACGGGCTCGACTTCTTGCAAATGCCCGAGCGAGCGTTGGAAATCACGAGTTTCGGAGCCCATGTGGCGGTATGCGACGCACGCCCGGAACTCCTTCACCTCCGAGAGGACGTCGAGCTTGGAGACTGCGATGCTCTTCACGCCGTTGAGCCTGACTGCATATCCGAGGGCGACGAGGTCGAGCCAGCCGACCCTCCTGGGCCTCCCTGTCGTTGCCCCGTACTCGCCGCCCACGGACCTGATCTGGTCAGAGGTGGAGTCCTTGATCTCCGTGGGGAAGGGTCCACTCCCGATCCTGGTGGTGTAGCATTTCATCACGCCGAGAGGCTCCCCAGCCTCGGAGAGGGGTATGCCCAGGCTAGCAGGGATGTAGCTGACGATAGTGTGCGAGCTCGTCACGAACGGGTAAGAGCCGTGCAGAAGGTCCAACAGGGCGCCCTGAGAGGCCTCGAACAGGACTGAGCCCCCCGCGCGTCCGATGTCGACGACGCGCGAACCGACGTCACCCACTAGTCCGGCCAGGACCCGCTTCGACTCCTCCACCCAGGCAGGAAAGCCGGACGCGTCCACCCCAAGCCGAGAGTAGAGCTGGGAGGACGCTGTGGTATCAGGGTTGTTCAACAGGTCCGATGTGCGCAGGGCGAGGCGCAGGGCCCTCATAGCGTAGGCGGGGCCGATTCCCCGTCGGGTCGTCCCGATTGCCGAGCTGCCCCTCATCTGTTCGAGAACGACGTCCAGCTCCTTATCGAAAGGTGAGACAAGGGAGCATCTCCCATCAATCAGCAGCTTCCCTCTGACTTTGTCCGGCAGGAGGGAGAGCTCCTCGCCGAGGACGACGGGGTCCAGAGCGACTCCCGCCCCTATCAGAAGCTCCTTCCCCTTCAGCGCCCCCGAAGGGACAAGGTGGAAGGTGTGTTTCTTCTCGCCGATTACGACCGTGTGACCAGCGTTGCTTCCTCCGTTGAACCTGGCGACCGCGTCATACTGACCCGCAAGATAGTCCACGAGCTTGCCCTTTCCTTCGTCGCCCCATTGCAGGCCAACCACTGACAGGTTTCCCATGTCACACTACCTTCTGTATGTCGTGTGGGAGGCTCTCCTTGTAACCGGCTGAAGTGATCCGGAGGAACTCGGCTCTCCTCTGAAGTTCTGGGATGCTATGGGCGCCTGAGTAACTCATTCCCGAACGGAGTCCGCCGACCAGTTCCTTGACCACTTCCTCGACTCTTCCCTTGTACGGAATCAACCCTTCCACTCCCTCGGGTACACTCTCCTGGATCACCTCCTCTATGATCTCGGACTCCTTGGTGGCGCCTCCTCCGCCCTCCCTAATCCTCCTGTCGACTGTTGCGGCGAGGGAGGCCATGCCTCTGGTGAACTTGTAGCGGACGCCCTCACGCAGAATCGTCGGACCCGGGCTCTCCTCAGTCCCGGCAAAGAGACTCCCGATCATTACGGTGGAGGCACCAGCTGCGAGCGCCTTCGTGACGTCGCCTGGGTTCCGGATCCCGCCGTCTCCGATAATCGGAACGCCGTAGTCCTGGGCCGCGCGAGCGGCGTCCATTATGGCGGTCAACTGCGGAACTCCCGAACCTGTGACGACACGCGTGACACACACACTCCCTGAGCCTACACCCACCTTCACCGCGTCGGCTCCCGCCTTGATCAAGTTGACCGCGCCCCTCGAAGTGGCGACGTTGCCTGCAACGACTTCGACTCCGCCGAACTCTTTCTTGATTCTCTTCAGCGTCTCGATTGCATAAGTCGAATGGCCGTGCGCGATGTCGACCACGAGGCAATCCGCCCCGACTTCAAGCAGCCTCTCCGTCCGCTCCAAGTAGTCACCCTTCACCCCGACCGCGGCTGCGACCCTGAGGCGCCCCTTCTGATCCTTCGTCGCTGAAGGAAACTGCCTTCGCTTCATTATGTCCTTCGAAGTAATGAGGCCTGCGAGCCTTCCACCCCTGTCGAGCAGTGGGAGCTTCTCGACCTTGTGCACGCGCAGGACCTTCTCCGCCTCGTCGAGTGAGACCCCTTTGGCTGCCGTGATGAGGTCCTTCCTTGCCGTCATGACCTCGCTCAGCTTCCGGCCGAGGTTATTTTCAAGGAGGATGTCCCTCCTCGTGACCAGCCCCAAGACCTTCCGATTCGCGTCCACTATGACAATCCCCCCTATCGCGTGCTCCCCTATGGCCTCCCAAGCGTCTCTCACGGTCCTGTCTGGGCCTAGAGTGATCGGGTCCTCGATGACCACACTTTCGGACCGCTTGACCCTAACCACCTCCGCCACCTGCACTTCCAGTGGAAGGAACCTGTGTATGACGCCAATCCCCCCGAGGCGG
The DNA here is from genome assembly GCA_963796355.1 of uncultured archaeon. Classification (GTDB taxonomy): domain Archaea; phylum Thermoproteota; class Nitrososphaeria; order Nitrososphaerales; family Gagatemarchaeaceae; genus UBA183. The sequence goes on along the minus strand of CAWCLD010000002.1, from coordinate 5,796 downwards.
GCCATCGCTATGGCCATGGTCGATTCCGTCACCGTATCCATGTTGGCGCTGACGATCGGGATGCTCAGAGGAATTCCGCGGGAGAACTTCGATTCCGTGTTTGCGTCTTTCCGCGACCTCACATTGGAATACTTGGGAACGAGAAGGACGTCGTCGAAAGTGAGGCCCAACCTCAGCTCGGAGCCGGAATCCTTCACTTGACTTCGCAATGTTCATTGGCTTTATAGTGTTTTTGGAAAGAGAACAATCCGTCCTCTGCTGAGGGACAGCATGGATTGACGAGGCGCCGGGGGTGGGATTTGAACCCACAACCCGCTTTCGCGAGACAGGCTCGCCGGCAGAGGTGGTTCCAGGCTTACGCCGACCGCAGACTGCGCCCTACCAGGTTAGGCGACCCCGGCAGTCCCGGTCCCCGATTGTGGGGGTTAAAAGCGTGGGCGCAGCTTGAAAGAGAAGCCGCACAGGCTCGCCTTGACTGGGAACACCCTACGGAGGCTCCGCTGGTGAGGGGTCTAATCGACTACACAGCCTTCGCGGAAGCATGGCTCTTCCACAGCTTCGGATAAGTCCCTTGCTTCATGATGACACGTTCGGTCGAACAAGCGAGACCCTTCTTCAAAGAAGTCATCTCGTTCGTGGAAAGCATCGCGTTCCCAATCGCCACGAGCTCTCCCTTCGCCGACATCAGCACTAAGATGTCGCCCTTCGTTATCCCTGCTGACACGGAGAGCACACCAGGAAGCCCCAGGCGCGCGCCGTGACAGATGGCGTCCACCGCAGAATCACGTATCATAATCCTCTTTGTGGCGCCCAACGAATCTTCAATCGGCTTAACCATCGCTCTGAGGGCCGACTCCTCTCCGCCTCGCAGTCTGAAGACCGCGTCGCTTAGCTGGTGCATAGTCACGAAGCCGTCCGATTCCTTGAGAGGTCCCACCATCGTACGGCGGAGTTCGACCATGGTCGCGCCGACTCCAAGCACTTCTCCGATATCGTAGACTAGCTTACGGATGTAGGTCCCGGACTCGCAGAGGCACCTGAAGAGATGCAGGTTACCCCTGGCCTCGTCGAGGTCTAGATCGTAGATCGTCCTGCTCCTCACCTGACGACTGACAGATGACCTCTGAGGGGGCCTCTGGAATATCTCTCCGGTGAACTCCGCGACTACCGCCTCCAGCTGCTTGGCTGGGACAGAAGCGTGTATCCTCATCACTCCTCTGTACTCCTTGGGGAAGAGCAGGAGGAGGCTCAGTGCCTTGGTGCCCTGGCCGAGGCCGATTGGGAGAAGGCCTGAGACCGGAGGATCCAGCGTACCGCTGTGGCCTGCCCGATCGATGCCCAGCATCTTCCTCACCCACGCCACGACTTCATGGCTCGTCGGACCCCGCGGCTTGTCGAGGGCGATCAGGCCGTAGTCCAACATCACCTCCACTGGCCGAGCCCGAGGGTCCCACCCGTGCTCCGGGTCCACGGGCTCCTCGTCCACGACCACCATCTTCTGGGACTGCAATTCAGTCAGTCCTGTTCTTGACGTAGTGCAGGACAATCTCTGCGACCCTTGATTCGTCGATCGGGTCGGTGTTGACAACCAGGTCGAAGGGTCTCAGATCCTTCCCGAACTCGATTCCGTAGATCTTCTTGTAGAGTTTGTAGTTTTCTCTGTCGCGAACAGAGATGACCCTGAGACACTGTGGTACCGTCATCCCGTCGCGCTTAGCCATCCTCCTCGCCCGGCTCTTGGCGCTTCCCGACAGCCAGACCTTCAGCCCCTTCTCCACTAGCCATGGGAGAGGATAGCTGGTTATCACGACACCGCCTCTCTTCGCCTTTTGCAGCAGCCTAGAGTCGACCTCCTTGTCGAACCCTGACGACTTCTTCCTTTCCTTGAGGAAACTCATTCCCTCTTTGGTGTCCCACCAGTCGCCGCCGCCGGACAAGTAGCCTTCCTCGACTGCCATCTCCTTCAGCACGTCACCTCCCCCCACTGCTGAGATGCCCAGCGCTTTGGAGACCGTCTTCGACACGGAGGTCTTCCCTACCGCTGACATCCCGGAGATTATGATGGCCTCCATTGTTGAGCGCCCGCTAGGTTCCAGTGTGCAGCAGCTTGGTCAACAGAGTGGAGAATGTAAACGAGCTAAGCATGTACCACCAGAAGAGGGCCATCGTTCCACCCGCGCCCACAAGGTAAGGAATCGGAATCGACGAGTTTGCGACCACGACGCTGAATCCGCCCAAGAAGGACGCCATCAGGTAGTACACCAGCAGCAGAGGTACGAAGGTGATTGCCGTGACCTTCAGCCTAGCAGAAGAGACCCTGGCTTGTTCCTGCCTCATCGGTAGTTCCCTCTTCTTGAGCTTCTCGAGCTTGACCTGATCCTTTGCGAGCGTGGCCGCCCTCTTTTCTTTGGTGAAGGCCGAGACTTCGGCCCTCATCCGTCTCTCAGCGTCCAGGTTCACCACCTTCCTGGTGACCAGTTGGGTTACTAGACTCAGGCCGATTGCTGTCATCGTGATCAGCAGGGTTGATTCTGGGATTGTAATCGAAGGAATCTTGAAGGCGATTGTCGGGCTGTTGGTCCCGTCGGAGATCGCGACGGTGTAAGAACCCGAGGCGACATCAGGCACCAAGAAGGAGCAGCCGTTCAGTTCTCCTGCCGAGTTCGTGATGCAGGTCCCCAAAGATAGTAGCGTGTCGTTGAACGTCGCGCTGACGCTGTGGTCAGCAACAAGGCCTGACGCGGTGATGATTATCCTCTCGCCGGGACCCCCAGAAGGGTGATTGAGACAGACCTTAGCGCCTATCGTGGATGGACATGAAGTACTCTGGGTCGTGCTCGCGCTTTGGGTTGTGCTCGTGCTCGTGCTCTGGCTCCTGCTCGTGGAGGCGCTCGTGCTCTGGGTTATGCTCGTGACCGTGGTCGTGGTCGTGACGGTGACCGTGATTGGGCCCGTGCTCGTGGAAGTGCTAGTGGTGCTCTGGGCAAGGGCCGGCAAGGCCATCGCCAGGCCAGCCACAAAGACAACGACAGTGAACGCGACCAATAGAGACCGCCTGTCTCCGACCCGGGAGCGTCTCACTTCTCTCGCTCTCTTTGCTGCGTTCATCGCGCGGCTTCCTTGATGACGGTAGCCAGGGCCTCAGCCGTAGCGTCCGCCTTCCCCTCTGCGTTCCTGACTATCAGCATCGGAGCGCCGGTCAGCGTCGACGACACGGCAAGGAATCCGCGCCCGAGCTCCATCTCCTTCTCCAGCTCCTCTTTGGTTACCGAGTCGCGCGACCTAGCTGCATCTGCCGCCCTTCGCGCCCAGACTTCTTCCGGGCTGGCTTCGACCAGGATCAGGTGCGTCGGGTTCAAGGCCCTGACCACCTCAAAGGGAAGGCCAGGCCAGAATCCTTCCTTGGTCCTGATGAACAGGTGAGTGTCGACCAGGACGATTTGGTCGGCCATCTTCGAGATCCTGGCCGCCGCGATGGTCTGGAGCTTCTTCTGCCTTCCGACGGGGAGTCTCCTCATCTCGTCCCTATCCTTGACCCACTTGCGTTTCGTTGCTTCCTCGAACATCGCGGTGCCGAAGGTCACCAGTTTCGCGCCCTCGAGCCTGGACTTCAGCCTCTCTACGACCGTGGTCTTCCCTACGCCAGGAATCCCGACGACGACGACCCTTAGCTTCAAGCGCCTAGCCAGCTCCTATGAGGCCGGCGAGAGCTGGAGAGATTTCTTCCACCTGCTCCTTCAAGAGCATCTGATAGTACTGCAGGATGATGTCGCACATCAGGAGTATGCCGATGCCCGTGCCGAAGACCCCGAAAAGGTCCGAGACACCCGCTATCAATCCGATTAAGACGCCGCCTATGATCGTGAGCGTCGGGATGTACCGATTCAGGACCTGCTCTATCGAGAGGCCAGTCCTCCTGAAGCCAGGGACTTGGACGTTCGCGTCCATCAGGTTCTTCGCCACCTGCTTGGGGTTCAGTCCGCCGATTTCCACCCAGAGCTTGGCGAAGACCACGGCCATCCCGATCAGGTAGACGAGGTAGATGATCGAATGGATGGGGCTTGAGACCGTCTGCTCGACACTCTGCGGGGCGGTCATGTAGTAGACGATGCCCCCTGTAGGGTAGGAGGAGTTCTTGACACCCCACTGTCCGATGTAAGGAAGCCACCAATTGCCGCTGCTTCCCGCGTAGTTGTAGAGAAGCCTAGTGAAGAAAGTCACGTTGGCACCCAGCGCCGAGACCAGGATGACCGGGATGTTCGAGACGTAGAGTAGCTTGATGGGGTAGACTCCCTGGAAGCCCCTATACTTTATGGACGTGATCGGCAACTCAACCCTGATGCCCTCGATGTAAACGATGACGAGTATCATCACAACGGTTAGCACAAAGGTCAGGAGACTGGGGTACTTGTAGCTACGGACGACTATGCTTGGCAGAGTGTTCGTGAAGAACGCACTAATCGTGGCTGGGACGAAACCAAAGAACGCCGTGACCCCTTGCGAGGGCGCGAACGTCACCGGGGCGAAGGCGTACCACAGCACAGTCTGGGCGACTCCCGCGAGGATGAAGAGGCTGACGCCACTCCCGAGCCCCCATCCCTTTTGGATCATTTCGTCGAGCAGGAGGACCATGAGGCTCGCTACGAAGAGCTGCGCGAAGATCACCACTTCACCACCCGTGCCGTGAAAACAGTTGCTGGTAACCGACGCCGTACAGAAGCTACCAAGGGCTCCGCCCAGGATGTAGGCCGCGGATTCGCCCACTATCACTATCATCGTGAGGAGCTTGGTCGCTATCCCGAAGATGGCCCTGTCTTCCTGGTCGCTCATCTTGAGCTTGATGATGTCACTTCCGACCAACAGCTGCAGTATCAGGCCCGACGTCACGATGGGCCCGATACCAAGCTCCATGAGCGTCCCCTGGGCCGACGCGAAGACGACCCTCAGGAAGGCCAGCTGGTCCTGCTGCTCCCCTGGTCCTCCGAACCCGTAGAGCGGAGTGGTAGCCATTACGAGGTAGGCTACGAGAGCGAGGCCCGTCCAGATGAACCGCTCGTTGAGGGTCGGTTTCTGTTCTGGTTTGGGTATCTCAGGAAGAACGGTCCCTACGCTCTTCATGAAATCGCGCATCGAAGCCAATGGAAGAGGCCTTACTCCCTGACTGTCATCTTTCCGCCCGCAGCCTCTATTTTAGCCTGAGCCCGTTTCGTGCAGAAGTCCACCCTGACTTCGTAGGGCGCCCCGACCGTGCCTGAGCCGAGCAGCTTCTGGATTCCCATCGACGTCAAGTCTATGGACTTCCCCTTCGCCAGATTGTCCAGGTTGCCCACGTTCACCCAGGTCGTCGGTTTCGGGTGACCAGGGGGTCTGAAGGGGTCCCTCCCAAAGTGATCGGGGTCATACTTGACCAGCCAGCTCCATTTGTGTTTGTGGAGACCGGCGTTGCCGTGTCCGCCCCTCGAACCGGAGTGCCGGTGTTGGCCTATCTGCCCGTAGCCGTGTGTCCTGCTCCCCCTGTATTTCCTGCTCTTTCTGGTGCGGGTCGGCAACCTAGAGCATCCTCCCAACGAGCTCGCTGAGGTTTGGATTGCTCCCGAGTAGTCCCTCCTCCGAGGACGCCCTGCGCATTGATCGTTTGAAGCCACCCCTTGGGGGTGCCAGCCTGAAGAAGGGCCTGAGGCCCTCGACGGCCGATAGGCGGATCTCCTCCTTGACCATCTTCGCAGCCAGGTCTTCGTGGTCCTTGTAGCCCATCTTCTTCAGCGAAGCAGAGTCCAGCGCCTTCGTGGCGCTTAC